>NZ_AFPJ01000057.1 GCF_000220505.1 Microbulbifer agarilyticus S89
CCCGGGTGATACGCTCGAATGGACCATAGAGGTCACCAACCAGGGAAATCAGGACGGTACCGGTTTAGTAGTCACGGACTTCCTACCGGATACTAGTCTGTTCAATTCTTTCATTGCTAGTGACGGTGGCGTAATCGATCTGACTGCCGGTACTGTGACCTGGGATATTGGCAATCTTGCTGCCGGGGATTCCGTCAATTTGAGCTTGAGCGCTGTGGTCAATGAGTCGGTGCCTCCTAATATTCCTCCGCAAACGAATTCAGTCGTGGTGGAAGATGATGGTAATAATGGCGAGGACCCGACACCGGAAAACAACCGCGACGATGAAACACTCGAAATACAGTACGTCGATCTGTTTATCGACAAGGAGTACGACGGTGCCGTACCCGAACCTACCGACACAATTGTCTATACATTGACGTATGGTAACCGTGGCACTGCGACCTCAAACGGTGTGGTGATTACCGAAAACCTGCCTCCCAACACAAGCTTCGATACTGCCAGCTCGACACCGGGCTGGGTACAGAACGGCGATACATTCTCTTTCGATGTCGGCACCCTGGCACCGGGGGAAGTGGCCACCATCACATTCGCGGTCGTTATTGACTATCCGCTGGACGCCACGGTACAGCAGATCGACAATGCCGCCGTCATCACCGACGATGGCGGTAATGGTCCCGATCAAAATATCCTGGACAATTCCGACACCGATGAAATCGGTATTCGGAACGATACCAATGTCGACAACATCACCCTGTCCGACCTGCACCCGGATTACGTAGAGTCCTCCCGCGAGTGGGAGCGGCAAACTGCGCAAATGCACGGCCGTATCATTTCTGCGGAAACCCAGAGTGTGAGCGCCAATCTGCAAGGGGGCCGCAACGGGGGCAACTTCGACCCGGCCTTCGGCCCGGTGGACGGCATGCGCTTCCCCAATGATTGGGCGCGGACCTTCAGCAACGACCTGAGCATCGATACCGATGGCGGCAGCAACAGTGCCAAATCCAGTCCGCTGGCATTGGACCCAGACTTCGGCAGCTACCGCGCCAACTCTCTGTTTGGCGATTTTGAACGGCCCGCAGCGAGCCCCGAAATCCCGGACACGCCAACCATGCCCCCGGCCCCCGGACCACTGCCGATCCCCCTGCAGGAGGAACCAATGAATTTGCCGGGCGAACGCAGCCACATGCAGCAGCAACTGGACGCCATCGCGCTCGAGCTGAGCGAGGCGCGCGTCTCACCCCTGCTCGCCGCACTAGCCACACTCAGTCAAGAGAATGCAGACGGCGCCGAGAAGTAACACCGCACCATAGCTTGCCAACGCCAATTGACCAACTGGTCTAGCACCCCGACGCCAGTCCTGCCCTGGTGTCGGGGTAATTTCGGCGGCCCAACCCCTCGTATTTTCGAAATCCGTCCGCAATATCCCTAAGTAAGGAAGCATACTTCCGTACAATCGATCCAACATCGGAACTATTTCAATAACCAAATCCAGTCGAGCCACAAGCATGACCGAGATCGCCGAAGCCATCGAAAACCAACAGGCCAGCAACCTGCAATCCCTGCTGGACAGCCAGCGCCAGGCTTACCTGGCCAACCCCGCGCCCAGCCGCGAAGAGCGCATCAATGACCTGAAGGCACTGGCGCGTATGATCCGCGACCATCAGGATGAGCTGGTAAAGGCAGTGAGTGCTGACTACGGCAACCGCTCCCACCACGAAACCCTGTTTGCCGAAATCTTCCCCGCGCTGGACTCCATCAAGGACACCATGAAGCGCCTGAAGAAGTGGATGAAGCCCCAGCGCCGCCACACCGATTTCACCGCCTTCCCCACATCGTCCACCAAGGTGATCCCGCAGCCGCTGGGCGTGGTGGGCGTAATCGTGCCGTGGAATTTCCCCATCAACCTGTCCTTCGGGCCGTTAATCAACATCTTCGCCGCCGGCAACCGCGCCATGGTGAAAATGTCGGAAAACTCCCGCAACCTGACCACACTGCTGCAGCGTATCAGCAGCGACTACTTCCCCGCCGACAAGCTGGTCTTTTTGGAGGAAACCGGCGGCGTGGGTATCGAGTTTTCCACGCTCAAGTTTGACCACCTGATCTTTACCGGCTCCGGCGCCACCGGCCGCAAGGTAATGGCCGCGGCCGCGGCCAACCTGACCCCGGTTACCCTGGAGCTGGGCGGCAAGTCACCGGCCATTGTGGGCCCGGACTACAGCACCGATACGGCGGTTGAGCGGGTGCTTTTCTGGAAACTGTTCAATGCCGGCCAGATCTGCACCACCGTCGATTACCTGCTGCTCCCGGAAGACAAGGTGGATGCCTTTGTCGAGAAGGCCAAGCGTGTCTTCAAGAAGCGCTATCCGGATATCCAGCACCCGGATTACACATCGGTGATCGACGAGCGCTCCTTCCAACGCATCTGGCAGACCCTGGATGACGCCACCGCGAAGGGGGCTAAGGCCATCGACCTGACCGACGGTCAGGGCAGCCGTGACGACCCGCTGAAGAAATTCCCCGCGCACCTGCTGATCAACGTCGATGAAGAAATGGACGTAATGCAGCGGGAAATCTTCGGCCCGCTATTGCCAATCAAGACCTACAAAAACCGCGAAGAAGTGGCCAGCTATATCAATAGCGGCGACCGCCCACTGGCGATTTATCCCTTCACCAATGACAAATCCCTGCGCGATTACTATATCGACCATGTGATGTCCGGCGGCGTTAGCGTGAACAACGCGGTGCTGCATGTCGGCCAGCACGATATTCCCTTCGGCGGCGTGGGTGAGAGCGGTATGGGCCACTACCACGGCTACGAAGGTTTCCTTACCTTCTCCAAACTGCGCCCGGTGTTTTATCAGGGGCCGCTTGATCCGCTGAAGCTACTAATGCCGCCCTACGGCAATGTGGCGAAAAAGATGATGCAGGTCATGCTGCGATTGACCAAGTAATCGCAGCAAAAAATAAAAAGCCGGTACAAATTTCTGTACCGGCTTTTTATTTTCCGAAAAGAGAATGAAGCAGCGACGACTAACTCACTACTCTTGCACCTGCCATTGCACCAAATCAACCTAGGTCGAGCGCATTCAACGCCTCAGAAAGTGTCTTCACCGGAATAACCTGCATCCCTTCAATATCATCCTTCAGACGATTCGCCGCAGGTACAATGGCTTTGCGGAAGCCGTGTTTGGCGGCTTCGCGCAGGCGTTCCTGGCCGGAAGGTACCGGGCGAATTTCGCCGGCAAGACCTACTTCACCGAAGATCATCAGATCGCGATCGAGGGTGCGGTTGCGGAAGCTGGAAACCACGGCCATCAATAGGGTGAGGTCAGCGCTGGTTTCCATCACCTTTACGCCCCCGACCACATTGATAAACACATCCTGATCACCGATCAGCACGCCGCCGTGGCGATGCAACACCGCGAGCAGCATATTCAAGCGGTTCTGATCGAGACCCACTGCCACCCGACGCGGGTTGCCCAGACTGCTGTCGTCCACCAGCGCTTGCAGCTCCACCAGCAGCGGACGGGTGCCCTCCCAAACCGAGGTAACCACGGAGCCCGCGGCGATTTCATCGGCGCGCTGCAGGAAAATCGCAGATGGATTGGAGACTTCTTTCAAACCCTGTTCGGTCATCGCAAACACCCCCAGCTCATTCACCGCACCGAAGCGGTTTTTATGTGCGCGCAGGGTGCGGAAGCGGGAATCATGGGTGCCTTCAAGCATGATGGAACAGTCGATAATATGCTCCAGCACCTTCGGGCCGGCGAGGGTACCGTCTTTGGTGACGTGGCCGACGAGAATGAGCGCAGTACCTGTCTGTTTGGCAAAGCGTGTTAAATAGGCCGCACTTTCTCGCACCTGCGCCACGGAACCGGGGGCAGATTGCACCTCGGCCATATGCATCACCTGGATCGAGTCCACCACCATCACCTTGGGTTTCACTTCACCGGCGGTGAGGCAAATCTGTTCGACATTGGTTTCCGATAACATCTGCAGGTGGTCCGCAGGCAGCCCCAGACGCTTTGCACGCATGGCAACCTGCTGCAGAGATTCCTCACCGGTCACATACAGAGCCGGCAGGTTTTGCGAAAGATGACACAGCGTCTGCAACAGCACCGTGGATTTACCCGCGCCGGGATGGCCACCCATCAGCACTACCGAGCCTGGCACCAGCCCACCACCCAGCACGCGGTCCAGCTCACTGGCATTAGTGGGGATGCGCGGTAATTCGCTGAGATCAATCTCGGAAAGCTTCTGTACCTTGCCCTGACCCGCCGCACCGGCATAGCCCGACTGGGCGCCGGTAAAATTGGCCGCGCGACTGTCGGTGTGCTCGGGGCCGAGGCGCACTTCGCTCAGGCTATTCCAGGCCCCGCAGGCACTGCATTGCCCAGCCCATTTGCTGTAGTCGGCTCCGCATTCATTGCAGACAAACGCTGTTTTCGATTTCTTGGCCAAAAGGGTGATCTCTGACTGGTGCCCGGCGACAGACTGCCGGAACTAAATACTTTATTGATTCAGGCTGGCAGTCTACATGACGGCTTTGCCGCTGAAAAATACAGGTCTGCGTTACAATTTCCCTTGCACTTTTGCGTATTCACTTTGGGCAACTGCTATGTTGCAGCGTATGATGCGTTTGTATTTACTCTACGGTTAACCACAATACGGTTGCCCAGCAGCTATTAATGTAAACAGCACAATGTCCCTACCCGCCGTCTGGATTCTGCATCGCGACGATATCGCCCCCGGTAGTGAGCACGCCAAAGCGCTCGACAGTCTGTTGTCGAAAGAGGAACACGCGCGCCAATTGCGCTACGCGAGCGATCAGGCCCGTCACGGGTTCCTGCTGAGCCGCGGCCTGCTGCGCACCGTGCTGGGCAAAATCAGTGGCCACTCACCGGAGTCGCTGGACTTCTCGATCAGTGACTCCGGCAAGCCCGCACTGGCTGCAACCCCCGAACTGCATTTCAGCCTCAGCCACAGCGGCCAGTGGATCGCCCTGTCGGTCTCCTGCGAGGCACCGGTGGGAATTGATATCGAGCAGCCGCAAAAGCCGCGGGACTTTTTGCGCATTGCCCACCACTATTTTCATCCGGACGAATGTGCGCTGCTGGACGATGCATCACCGGAATTGCTCCCGGTGCATTTCTACCGTTTGTGGACCATGAAAGAAGCCTTCTTCAAGGCGCGCGGTACTGGCATTTCCGAAGGACTCGGACGTATCAATCTGGCGGGATTCCACCTGGGCGAGGGTATCCGCCTGGATGCTGGCATGGCCGATAGCGAGGCGCCCTGGCAGTTCAATTACCTGATGCTGCCATTAGCAGAGGGCAACCATCTGCATATGGCCCTGGCCGGGCAGGACCCTGCGCTGGCCGAGATCAGCGCGGAACAGATTACCCGGGGGCTGCCCGACTGAGGCGCATTTTGGGACATGATTCCCTCAGTTCAAGCACGTCGCCAGACACGCTTGCGCGCGAAGGCCCAAGCCCATAACATCTTCGCCAAGGGCGGATACTAACTGCTCATCCAAAACACCAGATTACGCCAAACCATGCTCAATGTTCTGCAAACCCTGCTGCTACTCGCGCTGCTCGCCGTCACCGGCGAGGCGGTGGCTATGCACTGTGGTGGGTCGGAGAAAGCGCAGCATAGGGAGGCTAGCCATCATCAAGCGACTTCGGTCGCCGAACCAGCGCCCACGCACACTATTGCAGGCACTGCCGAGCAAGAAGCAAGCTGCAGCCATGGGCAATGCGGTACGCAGCACACCGAGCCGCATACCGACACACATACCGACACGTATACCAAGCCGAGTTCGCACACTGATTGCGATGGCAGCTGCGCCTGCTGTCCCGGCCACTGCGCAAATTGTATTCCCGCTTCGTTACAAGTTACGGAATTTCATTCCTTTGCCCGCTCCGTGACGGCCTACCGTCCACTGGATTCCACCCCCGCACCGGAATCCGCTATTCGCCCGCCGATTACCACCTGATACGGGATAGGTGCGCCCGAGCCTGGCGCATTTTCCATCCCACCCAAGCACTCGCTTACCCGAATACCCACTGAAAAATTACCAGCGCAAACTGCGCATCGCTGTGCCTCGGCCATTGCACCGCTATGCGAGCTGCGCCCCCGAATATGAAAGAGATCAGGAAAAGATCATGAAGATGATAAACAACGCAATGCACCTATTACGCGACAGCAAGTCATCCGCCCTCGCCCTACTGTTCGGGGCTTTCACCTTGTTAGCCGTGAGTGCCTGCAGCGAACCAATGGAGAGTGAGAGCCACAGCAGTGAAGCCATTGATGCAGCAAAAGGGGAAACCATCGCCCTCACCACATCCCTTACCACCTACAAGTCCGCTACCTGTGGCTGCTGCCAGCTGTGGGTGGACCACGCCACCCAGCAGGGTTTTGCGGTGGATGCGCAAAACGTCGATGACCTGAACGGCGTTAAGGACCGCTTCGGTATTGCGCCGCAGTTCCAGTCCTGCCACACCAGCGTGTCCGAAAACAATTATGTGTTCGAGGGTCACGTGCCGGCGAAGTTTGTCCGCCAGTTCCTGCAGAATCCGCCGGCCAACGCGCGCGGCCTCGCGGTACCGGCAATGCCACTGGGCAGCCCGGGTATGGAGGTGGGCGACCGCTTCACGCCCTATGAGATTCTGCTGCTGCACAAAGATGGCGGCCACAGCGTGTATGCACGTATTGAAAATGCCCAGCAGCAATTTTGAGGCGCGCCGTGAACAAATATCTTGATTCTTCCCCATTGGTCACGCCGATTTCACGGCGCCGGTTTGTCACCGGTATCATGTCTGGACTCGCCGGTGGCGCCGCCCTCGCCGGGCTGCCAGCCAGCGCTGAAGCGCCACAGGCGAGCAACCCTCTACCAAGCGAGTTACGCGGCAACCAGTTTGACCTGCACGTGAATTACCTGCCGGTCAACTTTACCGGCCGCGCGCGCACCGCCGTGGCGGTAAACGGCACCGTGCCCGCGCCGGTGTTGCGCTGGAGAGAAGGTGACACCGTCACCATCAATGTCACCAACCACCTGGCCCACGACACCTCCATCCACTGGCATGGCCTGATCCTGCCCAGCAATATGGATGGCGTACCGGGCCTCAGTTTTGATGGTATCCGCCCCGGGGACACCTTCACCTACCAGTTCCCGCTAAAACAGAGTGGCACCTACTGGTATCACAGTCACTCCGACTTTCAGGAGCAGCGCGGCCATTACGGGGCCATCGTGATCGATCCCGCCGAACCGGACCCGGTGGCCTACGACCGCGATTATGTGGTGCTGCTTACCGACTGGAGCGACCAGTCCCCACAGGACATTTACGCCACGCTGAAAAAGGAAGGGCACTACTACAACCGCCGTCGCCGCACCGTTGGCGACCTGTGGGAAGAGATTCGCCAGAAGGGTGTCAGCCAGACCTGGCGCGACCGCAAGATGTGGAACGAGATGCGCATGTCGGACCGCGACATCGCCGACGTCACCGGCTACACCTACACCTACCTGATGAACGGCCAGACGCCAGACGCTAACTGGACAGCCCTGTTCAAGCGCGGTGAGAAAATTCGCCTGCGGTTTATCAACGGCGCCGCCATGTCGATTTTCGACATCCGGATTCCCGGGCTAAAAATGACCGTAGTGGCGAGCGACGGCCAGAATATCGAGCCGGTCACCGTGGACGAATTCCGCATCGGCGTGGCAGAAACCTACGACGTCATCGTGGAGCCGGAAAACGATACCGCCTATACCCTGTTTGCCCAGACCATCGACCGCTCCGGTTACGCCCGCGGCACCCTTACTTCCGATCCGCGCCTACAGGCCAAGGTACCTGCAATGGATTACGCCCCGGTGCTCACTCATCGTGATATGGGCCATCACGATATGGGTATGCACCATTCGGCGCACGCCATGAGTGACATGCCCGGTATGGATCACGGAATGGATCACGGCATGGATCACGGTGCACACTCTATGGAGGCTATGGACCACAGCCAGCACGCGGGGCACCAGATGCCCGGCACCAAAGCCGGTAACAACGTCGGTAACAATATCGGCACCACCACCGGCCTCGGCCTCGCCGGATACGGCAGCAACGCGCCGGTGGAACATTTGCCCTCGGAATACGGCCCTGGGGTGGACATGCGCGCGTTCATGCCCGCTAACGGCTTGCACGACCCGGGTGTCGGCCTGCGCGATCACCAGCAGCGCTATGGGCGCAAAGTGCTTACCTATGGCGATATCCGCAATCTCACCCCCACCCTCGACCGTCGCCAGCCGGAACGGGAAATTCAGTTGCACCTGACCGGCAATATGGAGCGCTATATGTGGTCCGTTAACGGCATCAAGTTCAGCGACGCCGAGCCGCTGATTTTCAAATACGGTGAGCGACTGCGGGTGACCCTGGTGAACGACACCATGATGACCCACCCCATTCATTTGCACGGTATGTGGAGTGAACTGGAAACCAGTGACCCGGAATATATTCCGCGCAAACACACGGTACTGGTGCAACCGGGCTCAACCATCAGCTACCTGGTGACTGCCGACGCGTACGGCCGCTGGGCCTACCACTGTCATTTGCTGTACCACATGCCGGGCATGTTCCGCGAAGTGCGGGTGGTTTAAGGGAGGCACTAAGAATGAAAAAATTCACTCAAACCGTCAGTGTCATCTGTGCGGCCTTCGCAACTTCGGTCTCCTATGCCAATACGCAAATACACGAACACCAGCACGAGCATCACGGCCATTCAGAGCCGGAGCCCGCACATACGGTCGAGCCCGCGCCGGCATACCAGCCCCATCATCCTGAGCACGTGATGAATCACGAGGTACTGCTCACCAAAGTCACCATCGATCAGCTAGAGGCGCGTCAGCACGAGGGTAGCGCTCTGGAAGGCAGCCTGTGGTTTGGCGGCGACCTGAATAAGCTGTGGCTGAAAACGGAAGTGGAACGGGAGGAGGGAGAAACCGCCGATGCAGAACTGCAGGCACTGTATAGCCGCGCCGTGGCACCCTACTGGGATCTGCAATTGGGCGTGCGGCACGACTTCAAACTACAGGGCGGCGACAGCAAGACGTGGGGAGCCATCAGCTTGCACGGACTCGCGCCCTATTTCTTTGAAGTCGATACCGCACTGTTTATCGGCGACCATGGCGACACCGCCCTGCGACTGGAAGCCGAGTACGAAATACTGTTCACACAAAAGTGGATTCTCAGCCCGGAAGTCGAGGTCAATTTTTACGGACAGAACGACCCGACAACCCGCACCGGTTCCGGGCTTTCCGATATTGAAGCCGGGCTGCGTCTGCGCTACGAGTTTACCCCGAAATTTGCGCCGTACTTCGGGGTGAACTACGAGAAGAACTTTGGCAATACCGCAGACTTCCTGCGCGACGCTGGTGAGCATATCGACGAAACCACCTGGGTTATCGGTCTGCACGCCTGGTTTTAATTGAATCGTCGATTGTGCGATGTTTTCTAGGGGCAATCCAAAACCACCAAACGATGGCCACAATAGCAATTAGTCCCAGCAGGTTAATCAGCAACGTTGCCATTAGTTCTCTCCCGAGCCGGTGGATTTTTTGCGCCCCTATTCTGTTCTGGTGCAACACGGGTTGGCTTGAACATGCGCAGGCGATTGGCATTCGTCACTACTGTCACCGAAGAAAAGGCCATGGCCGCGCCGGCGATTACCGGGCTCAACAACATGCCTGTCACCGGGTATAGGACTCCGGCGGCGATGGGAATACCAAGGGTGTTATAGATAAACGCCCCGAACAAGTTCTGTTTAATATTGCGCAGCGTTGCACGGGAAAGCTCCACCGCATCGGCGACACCGTGCAGCGAGGAGCGCATCATGGTGATGTCCGCCGATTCGATGGCCACATCGGTACCGGCGCCAATGGCAAAGCCCACATCGGCCCTTGCCAGCGCCGGGGCGTCGTTAATGCCATCGCCTGCCATGCCAACCTTGGCATCTTCTTTTTGCTGCGCGACGACAATCTTTTCCTTGTCCTCTGGCAATAATTCCGCATGCACCTGTTCGATACCCAGCTGTTTGGCAACGGCATTTGCGGTGGTGGCATTGTCACCAGTGAGCATTTCTATGCGCAGTCCGAGTCGTTTGATGCGCTGTACCGCCGCTGCCGCATCTTCCCGAATCGGGTCGGCCACCGCGATCACGCCGGCAAGTTCACCATCCACCGCAGCGTACATTGCGGTCTTGCCCTGCTTGGAAAGGTCGTCCGATGTCTGCTGCCATTCCCCGATTACTACACCTTCGCGCTGCATTAGCTTGCCGTTGCCAAGCAGGATTACACTGTCATCCACATTTCCTTTTACGCCGTGGGCGGTGATTGCTGCGAAGTCAGAAACCTGGCTCAAGGAAAGCTGCTTTCGTTTTGCCGCACCAACAATCGCTTCTGCCAGTGGGTGTTCGGAGTGGCTCTCCAAACTCGCCAATTTTTGCAGCAGCGCATTGGTATCGCCTCTACTCTCGATATCGGTAAGCCTGGGCGTACCTTCAGTGAGCGTGCCGGTTTTATCTACCAGCAAGACGCTCAGGTCAGTGGCCTGCTGCAGTGCTTTGCCGTTACGCACCAATACACCGTTTTCGGCCCCTTTGCCGACGCCAACCATCACCGACATGGGCGTGGCCAACCCGAGTGCGCAAGGGCAGGCAATAATCAGTACTGAGGTCAGCACCACCAGCATGTGAGCGACTTTCGGCTCCGGACCCCAGTTGTACCAGACCAGCGCGGCGCAGACCGCGATGATCATTACTGCAGGTACAAAGATCGCGGAAATAGTGTCCGCGAGACGGGCAATGGGTACCCGTGAGCTCTGCGCGTTTTTTACCATCTGGATAATTTGCGCCAGGCGCGTATCGGCACCGACTTTTTCCGCAGTAAACAGCAGACTGCCATTCTTGTTTAAAGTACCGGCGGTGAGAAAGTCGCCCGGGGATTTTTTCACCGGTACCGGTTCACCGGTCAGCATGGATTCATCCACCAGACTGCTACCATCAACCACGCAGCCATCCACGGAAATTTTTTCCCCGGGGCGTACCCGTAGCCTGTCGCCCACGCGCACCTGCTCGACGGGAAGATCGAGCTCTTCACCATCTCGCACTACCCGGGCACGGGTGTCTTGTAGCTGCAACAGTTTTTCCACAGCTGCACCGGTGCGCCCACGCGCACGGACTTCCAGCGCCTGCCCTAGATTGATCAGGCCAATAATCATTGCGCTGGCCTCGAAGTACACATGGCGCGCGGTCTCCGGCAATAACTGCGGGAATAAAACAACCGACATGGAAAATAGCCAGGCAGTGCCGGTGCCCAGTGCGACGAGGGTATCCATCGTGGCGGAATGATGGCGGAATGCCTGGCAGGCGCCGGTGTAGAAATGGCCACCACAAAACACCAGCACTGCCAGAGTAAGCAAGCCCACACCACCCCAGGCGAACTGCTGGAACGTGTTGTTGACACCCATCTCACCGGTTACCAGCCCCCAAGCCATCAGCGGGACGCCGAGCCCCAGTGCAAGCGCAGCTCGCCACATCAGATGCCGATAGTGGAGCTGCTCTTCCTCGCGCTGTTGTTCGCGCAGCGCCCTGGCACTGGTGCGCACCGGTTCGGCGCCGTAGCCGGCGGATTCCACCGCAACAATACAGTCCTCGGGGGCCGCGTTGCCCTGAACGACCAAGGTCTTATCGCCCAGATTTATCCGTGCCTCGTCAACCCCAACAACGCCCTCCAGTGCGCTCTCAATTTTACGGACACACCCGGCGCAGCTCACACCGTGTAACTGGAATGTCTGGGAGGCGACACCCGCACCGTTGGCCGGGTTTCCATCCTGCGAATTTCCCATGTATTCCTCCCTATGCGATGTATTGCCCAGCGCTATTATTACAATAAAAAAGTATGCACTTATTTTACGGTTGAATGCTGCTACCTTAGTAAAAAACAAATTTGTTATTTATCTGGGCATCAATGAACAACGCAAAGGCCACCCTGATCACCGTCATGCTGGTGACCCTGATCGGTTCGGCCGGAATTGCGCTGCCCTACCCGGTGCTTGCACCATTGTTTCTCGATGGCCCACCCAATCCACTCACCCACTTTCTGGGACTCCCGCCAAAACTGCTGCTCGGGTTCGCGCTTGCAGTATTCCCTATAGGCCTGTTAATTGGCAGCAGCGTATTGGGCGCAATGTCCGACCAGTTTGGGCGCCGCCGTACGCTGGTGTTCACACTCATTTTGGCAGCGCTGGGCTATGCGCTGGCGGCGCTCGCGCTGAACTGGCAAAACTTTGTCTTATTCGTTGCCGCACGCTTTGTCACGGGCTTATGCGAAGGCAACATCGCTATTGCCCGCGCCATGGCGGCCGACCTTCATCCGGTAATTGACCGCACCCGCGCGCTGTCGCTGGCAATGTCGTGCGCCTACGCCGGCTGGCTCCTCGGGCCACTGAGCGGCGGCTATTTGGCGGTCTTTGGGCCGTCAGTGGTTTTTTGGGCCGGTGCTGCGGCAGTGCTTGTGTGTGCTCTTCTGGCGCAGCTGTTTTTGCCCGTCGACAGGCGGCCCACGCCCGCACGTGGCAACTTCTTGCAACTCATTCGCTCGGAAAACTCCCTTGTCTTGTGGCGGGAGCCGGCAATTCGCGCACTGGCCCTCTTCAACCTGTTGTTTTGCCTCGGGGTAAACGCCTTTTACGAATTTTATCCGTTTTGGCTGGTGGAGAAATTTGGTTTTGTCCCCCACGAAATTGCCTGGAATACCGTGGTTGCCACCGCGGTCATGATTACCGTGAGTGCATTGGCGGTGCCGCCACTGAAGAATCGCTTCGGAGCGAATCCCCTGGTGTTTCGAGGCGCCCTGGCTCTCGGAGGGTTACTGGCGCTACTGCCACTGGCAAACAGTCAGGGCACATTGGTGATGTTTGCGTTGATTGGCGCCAGTATCGCCACCGTAAACGGCATCTTCCCGGCGCTCATGTCGGAGCGTTTCGAGCGCTACGGTCAGGGCAAGGTGATGGGCCTACTGACCGCAAACTTTTGTCTCAGCAATGCCATCATCGCGCTGCTCGGCAGTGTGCTGGCGCTGTTGGGAAGCCAGTGGACCCTGCTGCTCGGTGGCGCTTTGTGTCTTACCAGCGCAGCCTGGTTCGCCATAGTCCATCGCGCTCCGGTCGACTGGTCTGGAAGGGTTGTGTCGCGTTAGCTGACGACCAACTAGACACCTAATTCTACTCCCGGTGACTCACCCCGGGGTGGTATCATCGCCGGATGAATCACCCCCTGCTTCCAGAACGCCCCCTTGTTGTCTCCCCCACTCTGGCCGCCACGCTCGGCCTGGAGGAGGCGGTGCTGCTGGGCGCATTGACGGACCTGTTACCCTTTTTGCCGGTAGAGTCACATCCGGGCCGGGACTGGTATACCGCAGAGGGCGAGCAGCTACAGCAGCTCTTGCCGTTCTGGGAGCCGAACGACATCCAACGGGTATCCACAAGCCTGCGCAATCAGGGAGCCCTGTTGCTGGGTGCCGCGCCCTACGGTAGTAGCGCCGTATTGAAATTCGCGCTTCCAGCGGCCCAGGCACGCAGTAATACTCCGGCAGCGCAGACACCTCCGCCCCCGACTCAAGTAACGCGCGCGGCGAATATCATTTCCCCCAGCTGGCAACCGGATGGCGAAACCATGGCGCGTATTGCGCAACTGGGCGTGCCGGAACACTTTGTGCGCGAACAGCTGCCAGAGTTTGTGACTTACTGGCGCGACCGCGGTGAAAGCAGACACTCCTTCGGCTCGCTGTTCCTCAAGCTGGTTAAAACCAAGTGGGAATCATATCGCGCAACACAGGGTCGTAAACAACCGCTACCGGACCACTGGCGACCAGGGGAAGATACCCTGCGCAAACTCTCTGACGAGGGGGTTCCCAGCACTTTTGTACAGCGTTGCTTTAAACGTTTTGTGGAGTACCACCGCAACAGTGGCAAGCAATCTATTTCCTGGGACCTTGAGTTCAATGACTGGGTAACCGAGGACTGGGAAAAGCAGGACACACCGTTTATCGAGAAACGGAAACCCGAGCCCATGACACGGGACTGGCAGCCCAGCGAAAACACCTGGGAGCAGCTGCGCCGATTGGCCATTAACCCCAGTTTTGCTGCAGAATTACTGCCGGAGTTTATCTACAAGTGGCTGGAGCGCGGTGGTCATAGCGCCCGCTGGGGCGAGCAGTTCATCGAGTATGCGCGCACCGAGTGGGCATACTATTGCCAGGGCATCGAGAAAAATCCGGTGGCCAAGCCGATTTCGCGCAATTGGCAACCGACCAGTGACTGCCTTGGCCACTTGTTGAATCAATGTGAAATTGACCGCGAATTTGCCCTTGGCCTGGTACCGGAGTTCCGCCTCTACTGGCGCGAGCAGGGTGCCGCCCGCAAAAGCTGGGATTCCGTCTTCGTACGTCACGCCCGCCACCAGTGGGCCGAGCGCAACAAGTTCGCGATAGGACAACACCATGGCAAGCCACAAGAGCCCGGGAATGCAAGCAACCAACGCACCAGGGATACATCAGTCTGGGACATCGTCACAGACACAAACTGGTAACGCCGAGCTGGAAGCACGCAAGCGGGCACTTAACGAGGTGTTCGGTTTGCTCAAGCTGAGTTATCACAATCAATTTAACTCGGCTTTCCAGGATGTGCAGACCCTGAACCACGCCAAGCGGTTGTGGCTGGAATCTCTCGCCGGCTTCTCACCGGAGCAGATCCTCGCGGGCGCAAAGCGCGCCATCAAGCAGTGTGAATACCTGCCCACTGTACACAAGATGCTGCAGCTGTGTGCGGAAGGCGAAAACGGCCTGCCGGACCCACGTGCCGCCTATCGCGAGGCCTGCAATGCGCCGAGCCCCAAAGCCAACCAGAAATGGAGCCATCCGGCGGTGTACCACGCAGGGCGTGCCGCAGACTGGTTTTTCCTGGCCAACAATCCGGAATCCTCCGCCTTCCCGGTGTTTGCCAGCCATTACAAAAAGATTTGTGAGCGCCTGCTCGCCGGCGAGAGCCTGCCCGCCCCCCAGCAAGTTCAACTGGAGCATCAGCCAGCCAAACCGCTGTCCAAAGCCGAAAACGCCAAAAAATTGGCGGAGTTGCGCGCACAACTCAAAATATGATGTGATCTAGCTGCTGCGCCCTCGCGTAGCAGTGAGTCCCGCCAGGAAGTTTGCGGGCGCTCGTTAGACCATTTCCATTTTCCAAAGCAGGTATCGCCATGGTTAGGCTCCTCCTTCTGCTTGTGGTACCCCTTTCATTGCTGGCCGCTAGCCCAGCAAATGCTGACTTTTATTCCCATCGCTATGGCGGGCTAGCCATCCAGAGCACGGCGCTCGACGATGTCTGTGGCAATTCCCAATCGTTCGTTAATGGCCTGAATAGCCCCAATCAACTCGCGACTTTGTCCAACTGTAGCGACAGTGGCGAAGGTGTAAAACTTTACGCCGGCTGGCGCTGGAGCCCGAATTTCGCAGTCGAAGCGGATTTGCGCCAATCCACCAGTGCTACTTCGAATTTCGCTATCAGTAATCCACAGTTCCCAAGCCTGTTTGTAAAAGATCGCGTCACCACCCGTATGGGGAATGCATTTTTTGTCAGTCATCTGCCGCTGGGGCGTTCAGGGATTAGCGTATTCGGAAAAATCGGCGGTGGCTTCTGGTTCAATCAGGTGCGCTCACTGCAGCGCGGCGATACCCTGGCAGTGGTACAGCTACAAGATGGCTCCCTGCAGGCGGTGACATTTCCTGTGGAAGGGGAATTCAATGATAGTACCAGCGGCTTTCACTGGGGCTACGGAGCTGGTGTCAGCTATCGACTGCGCGATCGTTGGACCATCCGCGCCGAGTGGGAGCTATTCCCCGAGATCGGAGGCGATGCGACACGTGGCGAATACCAGCTAGAGTCTGCATCCCTGGGCTGGAGCGTCCTCTTTTAAGCGGCCTATCTGCGGCACTCGTTTAAACCTAATATTCCATCCACAGCGATGGGAGAATCCTCTTTGTGCACAGAAATACTGGATAGCATTGGGGATAACTCCTGAAAAGGAGCGCGGGCCCCCGTGGTTGCTGGGCTCGCCTTTTCGTCTATTTTTTCATCGGCTTTTTAGTGCTGTATTTGCACACTCTTTCCGTACGATTCCGTGCCTTGCAGCGCTGCTTACCTCGCTTCTTTGTGGATAATCTGCGCGCTTTCTTTTTCCAGGAGATTACTTGCCGAGCCCTGTTGATATAGCTCTGGCGATGTATCGGTTAACAACTGATTTATCGTGCTTTTTACGAGTTATACACAGCCGGTTACACACAGAAACCTTGGACAGAGTTGTGGGTAACTACGGGATATTCGATGGGAGTGGCGTGGTTTCTGGCTTTGCGAAGACGGCTAAAAAAACGTCATTGCGGTTTGGGGATAAAACCGATGCTGGCTTGCTAAATTTAAAGCTGTGGATAGGTAAAAAGAGTGCCGAGCTGATATTTAGAAGCCTGACAAAACGGCACGACAGCCGTTTTGCACAGCCGAAGGCTGCCCGAAGGGCGAGGGCCAGGGATGGCCCGAGTGACCTGACCGTACCGCGCAGCGGTAGGTCATCGGCAGGCTGCAATGAAAAAAGCCCTGACCGCGTTAGCGATCAGGGCTTTTGGAAT
>NZ_AFPJ01000056.1 GCF_000220505.1 Microbulbifer agarilyticus S89
ACCAGCTGTGCGGCGTCGCTCAGGGTGATGGCATCAGTTGCTTGCAGAGCAATACTGTCGACTGCGTTCATGGATTCACGCAGTGCGATCTCGGCGCCGCTGGTCAGGGCCAGGGTGCTGCCGCTATCGACTTGTGCGAGATCCATACCGGCAACAGTATCAATCTGCATGGCGCCGCCGCTCTGTAGCAGTGCGGTGTCGTCCATGCTCCAGCTATTCGCGGAAGCCGTCAGGTCTTTGCCGATGGTGAACTGCTGGCCCGCAGACTGGGTAACGTCACCGCGCAGGGCCAGGTTCGCAGTGCCGGTAACCGCAACATCATCAGTCATGGCCAGGTTATCGCCATCAACGATGGTCAGATCGGCACCGATGTTGGCGGCTTCGCTGAAGGCAATGTCACCACCGGCAGTCAGAACCGCATTGCCATCTACATCCACCAGTGCGTAGTGCTGCTCGTTGGTGGTGGTTGCATCGAAGTCAGCGGCCACTTGCAAGCTAGCAGCGGTACCCATGGTGAAGCTGTCGCTGATTACA
>NZ_AFPJ01000055.1 GCF_000220505.1 Microbulbifer agarilyticus S89
ACTGGTAACAACCTGCAGTCGGTCAATCTGGAAATCCCGGTGGGTCTGTTCACCTGTATCACCGGTGTCTCCGGTTCCGGCAAATCCACACTGATCAATACCACTCTGTATCCGCTGGCTGCCACCGCACTGAACAAGGCCACCACGCTCAAGGCGTCGCCGCACAAAAAAATTGAGGGGCTCGAGCACTTCGACAAATGTGTGGATATCGACCAGAGCCCCATCGGCCGTACACCGCGCTCCAACCCCGCCACCTATACCGGTATTTTCACCCCCATCCGCGAATTGTTTGCCGGTACCCAGGAAGCCCGCTCACGGGGATACAAACCCGGGCGCTTCAGCTTCAACGTCAAGGGCGGCCGCTGCGAGGCATGTCAGGGCGACGGCGTGATCAAGGTGGAAATGCACTTCCTGCCGGATATCTACGTGCCCTGCGATACCTGTAAAGGCAAACGCTACAACCGGGAAACATTGGAGGTACAGTACAAAGGCAAGAACATCCACGAAGTCCTGGAAATGACCGTGGAGGACGCGCGGGAATTCTTCGACCCGGTTCCGTCCATCGCGAAAAAACTGCAGACACTGATGGATGTGGGCCTGTCGTATATCAAGCTCGGCCAGGCCGCCACCACACTTTCCGGCGGTGAAGCGCAGCGGGTAAAACTCTCCCGTGAACTTTCCAAACGGGATACCGGGCAAACGCTGTATATCCTCGACGAACCCACCACCGGCCTGCACTTTGCCGATATCCAGCTGTTGCTGGATGTACTGCACCGGCTGCGCGATCACGGCAACACCATTGTGGTGATCGAGCACAACCTGGATGTCGTGAAGACCGCGGACTGGATTGTCGACCTCGGCCCGGAGGGCGGCTCCGGCGGCGGCCAGATTATTGCCACCGGCACGCCGGAAGACGTCGCCGAGGTAGCGGGCTCCCACACCGGCCGCTTCCTTGGGCCGATGCTCGGTTAGACCTCTGTTTAAGAGCTTGGTTTAAGATCTGGGCTTATTCGCCTGCAGCAGAATCCGACTGCTGCGGGCGATAGCGACGTACTGCCTGTCGCTCAATCTCTGCGCGATCAAAATACACCGCACGCAATTGCTCATTGGCAAACAGGGTTGCCTGATCCGCGTAGTGCGGTGAGGTAGTATCCAGCGTGGCGCTGCCAAAGTTATGCACAGCGCGCGATTGCACCTCACCACCTGCGGGCCAGCTGATAAACATCACGTAGCTGTCGCCGGCGCGATTCTCCCAGAAGCCCTCGTCGTTTAACTCGCCCCCGTAAACCGCGCGCAGCGTATCCGCAGCGCCGCTCAGTGGCAGGCTGAGATCACCGCGCACATGCCGGTTAACCTCGCCGAAAGGCACCCGATACTGCCCGTGCGCGTCAACCAGGTCATCCACCGCAGTACGGAAGGCTTCGTCCACCAACGCGTCGGCAACCTGCGCAGAGTTCGCAGCCTGGAACGGGGCCAGGGTCAACGCCGCCAGCGCCGCCAGATTATCGGTCTGCGCAAAGCTGCCGGACCAGCTGCGCAAATCCTCCAGCGCGGCGGCATAGTCGGTATCAGCGAATCGCTCGTGGGCACCACTTAACCATGCGTTCAAACCGGTTAACTGATAAGAGTCCGGGTGATAGTCGGCATCGTACTTGAAGGTTTCAAACTGCTGCGGAGAGATTTGCTCGCTATCGCCATACAGGGCTTCGATCTGCAACGCGCGGTTGGTGATTACCGACTCAATGCCCATTGATGCGGGGAACTGCCCAGCGCGCGGGTCGTCGTCGCCATCGGTTGCCTGGAACGGCGGGTTGTTCGCGTTGTATACCAGACCGGAAACGGGATTAACGGTTTTCGGCATCTGCGCAAACGGGCGGTACCCCTGCCAGATCAACTCGGAGCGATCACCGGGCAAGACCTTGGACCAGTCCCAACCTTCAAGCCGCTGCGGAAACTGGGCGTTGTAGTAATGGGCAATGTTCCCCGCGCGATCGGCGAACACATAGTTGATGCTGGGCATCGCCTGCAACCGCAACGCGGCCTCGAAGTCCTGCAGGTTCTCCGCCTTATTGAGTGCCAGCATAAAATCCAGCGTGCGGGATTCCTGCATACCCGCCCAACGCAGTGCATAAACACCGTGCTCGGTTTCCATCACCGGCCCGTGTTGTGAGCGCAGCACCTCCTTGTCAAAGGTCCAGTGCAATGGCCCGAGGAACTTCACCGTCATCGAGGCAGATTCGCGCTCAAACTCTACCCACTCGCCATCCAACCGATACTCGTTGGCGTTTTCCGGGTTAATACTCAGCCGGTAGATATCCACAAGGTCCGGCTTATTCACCGTGTTGGCCCAGGCAACATCGCGGTTGTGGCCGTGAATAATCACCGGCGAGCCGGGGAAAGTGCTCCCCGCCATATCCAGCCCCTCATCGGAGTGAATACTCGCTTCATACCAGGCCACCGGCCCGGTCAGCGGCTGGTGCGAGTTCACCAGCAATCGGGTCGCGCCATCCGACGAGCGATGGGGGGCCACGGCAATGCCCTGGCTACCAATGGGCAGGTTGCTGCGCGGCTGCCAGCTCAGCGCGTCGTCACCGGCCACCGCAAGCTCGAGGGGCTCTTCACTGTTCAGCAACTCGCCGAGAGCTTTGTCGAAGCCATAGAACATTGGTGTCTTGAAGGTGAAGCCGGCGACAAGGTCTTTCCCGGTAACCGGCAACAGCGCGCGTGCCACGGCATCCGGATGCTGCACCGCATACAGGTTAATACCCGCCGCATAGGCTTCGGCCATGGCCCGCCCTTCCGGTGACAGGCGCTGCTGGTAGCCGCTGTTTACCGCATCCCATACCCCCATCCACTGCACCAGGTAGTCCGTCTTGAGCGCGGACCAGCCCTTGTGCGTCGCCAGGCGGCCGCGCGTTGCCAGGATTACGTCCTGAATGGTGGCGAAATCATCCTCGGCATGGGCGTAGGCAAGGCCAAACGATGCATCGGCATCGCTGACGCCAAACACATGCGGAATGCCCCATTCGTCGCGCAGGATCTCCGCATTGTAGCGGTCCGCGGCCGTTTCCATCTGGGCACGCAAGGTGGCGTCGATCGAGGCCGGCAAATTCTGTTCGGCGGCATACCAGGCTACTGCAAGGCAGCCGGAAGCGGCCAGTAGAGATGTGAGCAAGCGCATTGTTATTTTCTTATTGCAAATAAGTCGTCAGTTTCGTGCCCATTGCGCGACAGGTAAAGCAGCGAACCTGTCTGGCCGGTCAATTCCGCCAATAATTAATTGTCCGGTCATTCATCTACTGCGCCGGTGATACCGCAACCAATATCTATAATTTTCGCGGTGAACCGGAGCGGCAAACGCGCACAGTCGTGATCTTCCCACACTACACAAATCATCTCCGGCGCCCCAAAAAGCAACGAAGCTCTTACGAATCTTCCCGTCGAATAACAGTAATTGCCGGCGCGGAAGCGTATTACCGTGACAAGCCGACAAAGGATGTTCTCCTACATGGAAAACCCATCGCCTATCAAAAATTTGCTGCGGCATTTGAAGCACTGGTATGTCGTGAAAACCACGCCGCGTACCAACCGTGTCTATACCCAGTTCTACCGGTTTCCGCACCAGTACCGCGCTCTTGTGGAACGTGTGTTGCCGCAAATAACCCCCGCTCCAGCTGCGCAATTACGCGTCTTGATTTTCGGCTGCTGTAGTGGCGCCGAGCCAATCTCCCTGGCCACTACCTTGCGCCGCCACTTCCCAGATCTCGATTTTCGTATCGAAGCATTCGACATAGTGCCGGAAGTAATCGAGCGCGCACAAAACCCGGTCTATTCCCATGAAGAGGTCTACCAGGGTCCATTTGTCACCGAGGACTTTGTCAGCAGAACCTTCGATATCAAGGGCGAAGAATACCGGGTAAAACCCGAGATACTGGCAAACATCCAGTTCCATGTCGGCGACATGCTGGACAAAGACTTCATCGCGGAACTCGGGCAAGCGGATCTGGTGTTTGCCCAAAACGTCCTGTTCCACCTGCCGGCCGCCAACGCCCGCCAGGCATTTGCGCACCTGGAGAAGCTGGTTGCGCCGGGCGGTGCGCTGTTTGTCAATGGCATGGATATGGACATGCGCGTGCAGCTCACCAAGAAATTCCGGCTGCAACCGGAAGACTACCTGATCGAAGAAATTCACAACGATGCCCGCCGTGACCGCGGTGACGGCTGGGCTGGCGCCTACTGGGGCAGAAAACCATTCAGCCGCCGCTCTCGCGAATGGATTCGCGAACACTGCACTATTTATCGAAAGGCCACCGTATGACTACTGTCGAAGCAACCGCACAGAACGCCACCGAATTTACCCTCGC
The DNA here is from genome assembly GCF_000220505.1 of Microbulbifer agarilyticus S89. Lineage (GTDB taxonomy): Bacteria > Pseudomonadota > Gammaproteobacteria > Pseudomonadales > Cellvibrionaceae > Microbulbifer > Microbulbifer agarilyticus_B. Next base: position 4,365 of record NZ_AFPJ01000055.1, read on the forward strand.
AGATACCGAGCAATCTGTCGCCCAGCGTTTTGAAACACTGGTAGAGCGTTACGGAGAACGCCTGGCGATAACCGACACCAGCGGGTCGGTTACCTACAGCGCACTCAATCAGCTGGCGAACCGCTTTGCACACCAGATTATCGCCCGGGTTCCCGCCGAGAAACCGGCGCGGGTGGCCCTGTATCTGGAAAAAGGGATTCCGCAGATTGCCGCCATTCTGGCCATACTCAAATGCGGCCACACCTATGTCCCCATCGACCCCGCCTTTCCGCAAGCGCGCAATCGATACATCTACCAGGAGTCCCAGGCCGCCCTGATCATCAGCAATGGCGCAAGCCTGGCAGCGGCACAGGAACTGGCTGGCGATGACACCGCAGTGCTCAATCTCGATGCCGTGCCCGAGCATAACGACAGCAACAACCCGGGCGTCTCCGTCTCGCCGGACACGCTGGCGTACATTATTTACACGTCAGGCTCTACCGGCACCCCAAAAGGCGTGGTGCAGAACAACCGCAATTTGCTGCACGGCTGTATGCGGCGCAGTAACCTGCAACATGTGACCCCCGAAGACCGCATGACGTTGCTGTACTCCTGCAGCGTCATCGCCTCGGTTTACTGTATTTTCGGCGCCCTGCTCAATGGTGCGGCCCTGTTTCCCTACGATTTCCACAAAGAGGGTGTGGCAAAACTGGCGGACTGGATGCAGTCACGGCGCATCACGATTTATCACTCGGTGGCCTCTCTGTTCCGGGAGTTCGCCGCCCAGTACCGGCCGGAAGAAGACAACCACTTCGCTATTCGGCTTGTGACCTTCGGCGGTGAAAGAGTCCTGACCAGCGACATCGAGCTGGCGAGAAAAGTCTTTTCCCCCGACATCGAGTTCTATACCGGGCTGGGTTCCACCGAGACCGGCACCATCCGCTACTACCACATAGGCCCAGACACCGCGCTCGATGGCGACGTCGTGCCCATTGGCTACCCGGTAGAGGGTGTAGACATACTGCTGCTGGATGAAAACGGTGTAGAAGTCGCGCCGGGACAGGTCGGTGAAATTACTGCACGCAGTCGCTACCTGGCACTTGGCTATTGGAAAAACCTGGAGGCCAGCGCCAAGGCATTTAGCCGCGATCGCCAGGACCCGAGAATCACGATTTACCGCACCGGCGACCTCGGCCAGATGGACGCCGATGGCCTGCTGCACCACCGTGGACGCAGGGATTTTCAGGTGAAAATTCGAGGGTTTCGCGTGGAGGTCAGCGAAGTCGAAGCACGACTGTTGGCACATCCAGATATTGTCGAAGCCGTCATCGTTGCACGCGAACACCAGCGGGAAACGCAACTGGTGGCCTATCTGGTGCCGGTGGCAGGCAGAGCACCAAGCGTGCAGCAGTTACGCGATCATATGAGCGCAACACTCAGCTACTACATGATCCCGACGCTATACGTGCAGCTCGAGCAACTACCAAAAACTCCGAACAACAAGGTCGATCGCAACGCGCTGCCGTCGGTAACCGAAAGCCTTACATTACCCGGCACACCCTACATGCCCGCACAGGGGAAAACTGAAGCCCGCCTGGTCGAGTACTGTCAGGAGCTCCTCGGCAAAGACGCCGTCAGTATCACCGACAACTTCTTTGCCCTCGGTGGCCATTCACTCAACGCCACGCAATTATTGGCGCGCATCAATGAGCAGTTTGATGTGAACTTGAGTATGCGCAGTATCTTCGAGGAAAAAGATCTTAGCGCACTCGCCGCCCACATCGACACCCTTGTTACCACTCACGCAGGTGCCCGCAAACGCAGCAGCACAAATAGCAGCACACACAACGGTAGCGACAGTGGTAGTGAGATTCACGGAATTGAACAAGGGATTGCCCCAGCACCCGTGGGCACACGCATTCCACTGAGTTCGGCGCAGAAGCGCATGTGGCTAGCAGAAAAACTGTGGGGAAATAGCCGCGCCTACAAGATCTCCAACTCAGTATTGCTGCGTGGAGCACTGAATATCACTGCGCTGGAGCAAGCGCTTGCCACCGTACTGGAGCGTCACGACATACTGAGAACGGTATTCCCGGAAGACGCGGACGGGCCCTATCAACAGGTCTTGCCGCGCACCTCGTTCAGTCTCAACACCATCGACCTGCGCCGGGAACCACAAAAAGGGCGCGCCACCCGCGCCCTTGCCTACTGCCAGAAACTGCTGCGAGAAGCGGACGCATTGGCGCAGGGCCCGTTATTTCACGCCCACCTGATTCGGATTGAAGACGAAACGGCGATCCTGGCCCTGAGTTTCCACCACATCATTTACGACAACATCTGGTCCAGTGGAATATTCTTTACGGAACTGGGTAAGCTGTACGGCGCACTGGATACCGGAAAAACAATTGCACTGCCATCGCAATCACTGCAGTTCGCAGACTATGCCTACTGGGAGCAGCAAAGGGGAGTATCGCCAACCTATCGCGAGCAATTGAACTACTGGCGCAACCAACTTGCGGCACTGCCCTCCCCCCTCGATATTCCCTCGGACCGCGCACGCCCCGCGACACCGGATTTCAGTGGCGGCATGGTGACCTTCAAGTTACCCGCAACCCTGACCGCAGAGCTACAGCTCCTGGCCCGCCAGGAGTCCGCCACCAGCTTTATGCTATTACTGGCCGCGTGGCAGCTTTTACTACATCGATATACACAGCAGAACGATATCCTCGTTGGCACTCCTAGTGGTCGCCGCCCACATACTCAGACCGAAAACATGATTGGTCTGTTTATCAATACCCTGGTGATGCGCACGGATTTTTCCGTGGTCAACTGCTTCCGGGATTTGTTGCGGCAGGTGCGCTCAACCACCATCGACGCCTTCAGCAATGATCAGGTCCCGTTTGAGGATCTGGTAGCCGAGCTGAATCCACCCCGCGGCTCCGGTGAACCGCCCTTTTTCCGCCACCTGTTTATTCACCGCAAAGAACGCGCCGGACAATGGAAACTACCAGGGCTTCGTGTGACGCCACTAACTACCCATGCTGGCGGCGCAAAATTTGATCTCACGCTCTCGATACTGGAGGGAGATTCGACCCTCGCCGGCACACTGGAATATCGCTCGGCACTGTTCGACCGGCAAACAGCAAAAAATCTTGCGCTCAATCTGGAACAACTGTTGAGCAGTATCGCGGCCATGCCTGACAAGCCACTCGCAGAACTGCCATTACTCGCTGCGGAAGAGTACCGTCAGGTAACCCAGCAGTGGAACCAGACCCAGGCAGAGCTCCCCATGGAAGCCACGGTGCCACAGCAGTTCCACCAGCAGGTGAAGGTCCATGCAGACAAAACCGCAGTAATCGGCGCGGATACCCAGCTCAGTTACCAACAGCTCAACCTGCGCGCGGAAGGGTTTGCACAGGAACTACGCGCGCGCGGGGTTAAGCCCGGGGCTTTGGTCGCCATATGTATGCAGCGTTCGACCAACCTGATGGTGGCGCTACTGGCGGTGTGGAAGGCGGGTGGTGCCTTTGTTCCTCTGGACCCGATGTTTCCCGCGGAACGGCTCGGCCACATCCTGGACGACAGCGGTACCAAGTTGCTGGTAACTGACAATGCCAGCCGCGACAAGCTACCCGCGTTCACCGGTGAAACAATCTTGTTGGACGAAAACTGCGAATTCAAAGCCTGTGAACAGCATCCATCACAGGCAGTCTCTTCGCCGCAAGCTCAGCCAGATGCGCCGGCCTATGTTATTTACACTTCCGGCTCTACCGGCCGCCCGAAGGGCGTGCAGATATCCCAGCGCAGCCTGGTAAATTTTCTCTGTTCCATGCAGAAAGAACCTGGCTTCTCCGCGGACGATACGCTGCTCGCACTCACCACGGTCTGCTTCGATATCGCCCTGCTGGAACTGTTCCTCCCTCTACTGAGCGGTGGCCGGCTGGTGATTCAGGACTGGAAGCAATCACGCGATCCCAAGGCAATACAGGCAACCTTGCAGCGCGAGAATATCCGCGTGATGCAGGCGACACCGTCTACCTGGCGCATGCTCCTTGACCACGGCTGGCAAGGTGATCCTGCAGTGCGAGTCCTGTGTGGCGGCGAGGCCATGGGCAAGGACCTGGCGAGCCGGCTGCTGGATTGTGGACTGGAGGTCTGGAACCTCTACGGGCCCACCGAAACCACAATCTGGTCATCCGTCTGTGCCGTGGAATCTCCGGAGGACGCGGCATTTATTGGCATGCCCATTGCGAATACCACACTCTACGTATTGGATTCCGCAGCCCAGCCACTGCCGGTGGGTGTACCAGGTGAACTATGTATTGGCGGCGCAGGGGTTGCGATCGGTTACTACAAACGCGAGCAGCTCACCCGAGAAAGATTTTTCTCTTGCGAGGCCCTCGATGGTGAGCGGCTATACCGCACCGGCGACTTGGCGGTGCGCCATCGCGATGGCCGTATCGAATATCTCGGACGTATGGACCATCAGGTTAAGATCCGCGGATTCCGAGTCGAAGTTGGCGAAATCGAAGCACGCATTGCCGAAATCCCGTCGGTGCGACAGTGTGTGGTCATCGCACACGACGACGAGTCCGGTGGAAAATACTTGGCAGCCTATCTGCTCGGCCAGCACCCAGAGAATTCCGAGCCAACTACTGCCAACATACCTTCCTCCGACATACCTTCCTTCCATATACCCACGAGTGAGGACCTGCGCCGGCAGCTTCGCCTCACCCTCCCGGAGTATATGGTGCCATCCCTGTTTATCGCGGTGCAGTCATTTCCGCTCACTCCCAATGGCAAGGTGGACCGCAAGGCGTTTACTGCTCCGGATACTGGCGCAAATGTTCAATCCACTGAGCCGCACCCTACACCCAGCACTGTGATCGAACAACAAAGCAAAACAGTTGGTGAAACTTCCAAGGCAGCAGCAACCTCCGAAGAAATCAGTAAAATCATTCGGGATGTATTCGAAAGTCAGCTCAAAATCTCCGTAACGAGTATGGAAAGCAGTTTCTTCGATCTAGGTGGTCACTCCCTTTCAGCACTCAACGTGATTGCACAACTGAACAAGCTTTTTGCGCTTGAGCTGCCACCGACACTATTGTTCGACTTCCCCAGTGTCAGTGCACTATCACAGGCCATCTCCCAATTCCGCGATGGAAAAACCGAGGCACAAGTGCTTGCCACGGCAACCATCGATGAGAAAACGGAGCTGCAGGTCAACAGCATCCTGACGCGTTTGCGCGACAACCAGCAGGCTAGTGATCTACCGAGCTTTCCCCATGGCATGAAGATGCAGCGTTCCAAAATTGCGAGCAGGCTGCTGGCGCCGTTGTTCGCAATAAAACGGCATCTGGTACGTACCGCCTTACAGAAGCTGATACTGAAACTGGAGGGCGGCTCCACATTCAGCCTGACCATGCGGGACCTCTATCGCAAGTATTACGATATTCAGGTGGGTGACTTCACCAGTGTCCGGTTTGAACCGTCCAAGTTGAAGCGCTACACCCGCGTTGGCAAGTACTCCACAATTTATCCGACGGTCCAATTCCAGACCGCAGACCACCCCCGCAATACCCTGTCTACCCACGGCATTTTTTATCATTCCCGTCTTGGTTTCAGTACGGGTTACGAACTTGATCGCACCAATATCGAAGTAGGCAACGATGTATGGATCGGCGACGGAGCAAAAATACTCTACCCAACGCAAAAAATCGGGGACGGTGCAGTGATCGCCGCAGGTGCTGTGGTTATCGAAGACGTGCCGCCCTATGCAGTCGTAGCCGGCTACCCGGCACGGGTCGTACGCTATCGTTTTTCGCAAGACACCATTGCCAAACTGCTGGAGCTACAGTGGTGGAGTATGTCCGGCAGGCAGCTACACCATAGCCGTCGGGAGTTTTTGAAGCCTCTGGAGGGAGAACGCATTCGGTAATCAGGCGCATGTGAATTGCTCATCGATATGCCAAAACTAAATCAGAAAGGACCTGATAATGCCGTCGGAAGTTGAAACGACTATGCAGCCGGAGACGAGCGCCGAACTTGAACAAGCAAGCTTCGTCTCTGCTACAGCAGATACGCAGAGTGCATCGATTGATGATGACTTCGCACCACAGGTCGCTTGTACAGAGGATGAGGCGCGCCTGCTATTGTGGCGCTGGGAGTCATTTTCCCCGTCGTACGGCGATGCACCCAGCTCACTCCACGCACATTCCAGTTTCTATCTACCTTTCGCTACATCCAATAGCGCTTGCCGAAGTCCGCGTGTGGTTCTCTGGGATTCCGCTACTGCTCCTCGAGGAATTTTAATCGCCCGTATCGCGATGACCAGAGCCAAGTGCTCGCTGGGACCAGTCTCGCTGCCAATGCCACTACTGAAGACCCTGGAAATCGTACACGGCGGATTCATCGCCGACAGTCCCGAGGTAGCACAACAGCAGCTGCAGTACCTTCGCGACCTATTGGCCAGCAAGGAAATCGATTGTGTCGCAGTACACCATCTTCGCTGCGACAGTGCACCCGGGGAAGCCTTGTCGCACGGTCTGCGCCAGGCAGACGAAGGCAATCCGGTTCATACGGAGCATTGGTACACCGAGCTAACCGATTGCAACGGCGAGGCGGTGATCACCAACTCCTCGAAAACACGCGGTTCCTTCCGGCGCAAAGATCGCAAGCTGGAGCGGCACTTCGACAACAAGATCCATATCGTTGAAATCACTCACGCTGACCAGATAAGGTCCCTGATCACCGCAGCCAGCAACATTGGTGACCAGAGCTATCAGGGCAGCCTGGGTGTCGGCGTGCGCGACAATCCTCACTGGCGGAATGTTTTGCGTATTCTTGCAGACAATGGCCAGTTAAGGGGCTTCTTGTTACAAGCGGATGGGAAGAACATTGCGTATGCGGTCGGCGGTTTGTGCAACGGCTGCTTCTGCTATATGGCCGCCTCTTTTCTGCCCGAACATCGTGAAATTGCCCCCGGTGGTTACCTGTTGCGTCGGATCCTGGAAAAACTACAAGCCGAGGGCGTGCGCTGGTTTGATTTTGGTTTTGGTGATGCGAGCTACAAGGCGTTATACGGCAATAAGAATGACAGGGAAGTCACTCTGCACTTCTACAGCAACTCTATCGCGGCGCAGATCACGCGACTGGCGGATGGGGTGACGCGGGTGGGCAAGCAGTGGGTGCGCGCTTTGCTGGTGAAAAGCGGTCTGATGGCCTGGACGAAACGCCAATGGCGCCGTCGTCTCGAGCATCGCAGCAAATAGCGAAACGGTATCTGGCGGCGACGGGTACCCCGCACCGACTAGGCAAGTTCGCGACTGGACTCATCCCGTTGCCAGCGATACCGCGCATTTCCATATCGGTAGCGCCAGGCATTCAGGTAACTGAGAGCATTAATCCCGTAATATACCAGCAACTCCAACATGCTCGGGCGCTGTGTAAACACCGCATGACTGCGCGTCTTGGGCGTATGGCATTCAGCCAACTGCAATAGCTGCAGCTTGCCCAGTTTGCTACGGGTCTTGATCTTCAGCAGATCCAGGATACCTTTTGGTGCAACGACGCGGCTCTGACTTTTCCGACTCACCACAATATTTTCATAACCGAAAACCGCGCGCACATAGCCGTCGTCAGAAATAATATCCGGAAATTGCGTAAAGCGCTCACGCGCGGCGCGGTTCAGTCCATAGACCCCCGCACCATAGCCAAAATCGCTACAGAAGCGCGTTTTTTGCCAGGCGGCATAGTAGCAACGTACCAGATAGCTACTGCGCGCCATATCCATTATGCCTTCGGGCGCAACCACGACCGGATCCGTATCGCTGCTGTTTTCGCGGCACTGATCCAGCAGGTGCAGCAGTGATATGTCATCGATACTGACATCCGCATCGACATAAATACGGGGATAACCGAGATCTAGTTTTTCTGCCTCATTAATTGCATGCGTTTTGCCCGCACGCTGAATATCCAGGCAATGTACCTGTGGGAACTCGCGGCGGACTATCTCCGCAGTGGCATCTGTGCAGCCATTACAGGCAACCAGCACGGAATAGTGCCCGAGCAACACTCCGGGATTCACCGCTTCCAACAAGGTCGCGATCGAATGCGCCTCGTTGTATGCAGGGATAATGATCGCAGGCTTGTGCGGGTCAAGCATTCCGGCGCGCCTTGTGCCATTGCCACTGGTCATCCAAAAACTTTCTCCACACGGACTGCTGCTCCTTACTTCCTTTGCCCAGGTACACCAGCGTCGAGAAAGCCGCAAAGCGCAACGCGGAACCCAGCGCGACCAACCCACGCGCAACCGCCACGCTCATCGGGGAGCCATGCTTGGCGAAGTACTGGAATTTCGCGCGATACAGGTGGTTGAGCTTGTTGATGCCAGAGAGCGTCTTACTACCTGCGTGCAATACCACGGCACTACCGGTGACCCGCGGCTGGGCACCGAGGGCACGCGCCCGCCGACAAAGATCTATTTCCTCGGAATACAGGAAAAATTCCTCATCAAATCCATTCAACATTCGAAACAGAGCCTGATCGATCAGTAGAAAGCAGCCAGATACCGCATCTACCCCTGCCCCCTTGCACAAGGTACGCGGAGAATAGCCACCGCTAGTGCGTCCGAGGGTCCTGCGCAACAGGAAGTCCCCACCGAGACTCCAGCTCAGCAAGTCGACCAGGGAAGGTTCCCGCCACGCGGACTTGCCGTCATAGGCCCCCTGCTCGTCACAGGTTACACCGCCCCAGATCCCGGCACCGGGCGTGGCCGTCGCGAAGGCCAGCAAGTTAGCCAGGCTATCGTGCTGCAGGCGTACATCAGGATTGAGAAACAGAATCGGCGCCGGATTATCAATTGCCGCGGCACCGAGATTGCAGCCAGCGGCGAAGCCAATGTTCCGCTCCGATTCGATCAGCTGAATTTTTGGAGACAGGGGGCTCAGGATAGCCAGCGAATCATCCATCGAAGCGTTGTCGACAACAATGAACTTGATCACTTCCGGAGGCAAGTCACCGTCATCGATGTCCCTAAGCAACCTGACAATGTCGGCACCACAGTTGTAACAGACAATAACAATATTGAGCCGGGTCATATTGGACACACCCATCTCCAGAATTTATTGAAATAACGTCTAGCTTGACGTCGCTGGGACCAGCGCGTTTTGCGCTGTTTTCACCCCACCAGGCAGTGGGCGACGGAGTTCGGTTACCGCAACAACCGCACCGCAGAAAAGATAGAACAGGCACACCATCTGGCCAAAATACGATACGGCGAGAAAACTGACACAATGTACAAACAACGCCACCGCCATACCCCACAGCAGCCGGCTCTGCGCATGAGAGCGGGTAAATCGCTGCGCACGGCCAAGGCGGACAAACAGGGTCAACAGGAAGCAGCAAAACAGTAACAGCTGGACGATCCCGCCATCGACACCTTCGAGTACATACTGGTTCGTAATGTCCTGCATGCCCCAGCCCCAATGTGCGGTTGCGATAGTGCCGAAGGCCCACCACTCGCCGACATGATTGATGGACTGCTGAATCAGGTTGTAGCGATGCCAGCCCGTCGAGCCACCGGTAATATCAATCCTTGAGAGCAAATGCCAGACGGGGGTATCCATGGAAAAATGCAGAATGGTAAGCACGGCAACCATGCTCAGGGCCATCGCGCGCATATAATGGCGGAATGCGTAGCAGGCGAGTCCGGCGAAACCACACATTAGGGCTACCACTGGCGTACTGGACGCAGTCGCCAGTACGATCAACGGCATACTGGCAATACCGGCAGCAATGAGCAGGCGGGTACCGACTTTTCCCTGCCACAGGGCGACAAGACACGGCAGAATCGTCGCCCAGCAAATGCCCGCCATAATCGGGTGCATAAAGGGACCCTGGGCCCGCAGCCGGCCATAGCGGGCAAGCGTCTCCGCTGGCACGCCACCAAATATGGAAAACACATTGCGGCCGCTGAGCTGTTCCAGCATGAAGAATGCGAGCATCGGCAAGGATACGAACGCAAAGCACAGCAGCAATCGCCGCATATCGGCGAACGAGTGTAAGTACGCCCGGCCAATTAAATAGGCCCCGAAGGTATCAAAGGCACCGCCGGCACTGGTAATCACGCCATCGACACTGCCAACGAGCATCCCCGATGCGAGCATATTCCACATCGTGGCCGCCAGGATCAGAGAATCCGCCAGCCCCCAACGTATGGTGCGTAGCTGCCCATTCAGCATTGCCACAGTGAGCGTGGCCATAATCATGATACGTACAAAGGTAAAATCGAGGGAGAGCACAACGATCCGCTGGGCACCGGGTAACGCGATAGCGATCAGTAGCAGAGGTATCAATTGGAAGCGGCGCGGCAGCACAAATAATGCGAGCAGGGCGGCCAGCAGCGCGGCCAGTCCTATGGGGTGGACCATTGTCTGGTCCGCCCAAAGGGCGCCCCCAAAATGCTCCGGCATTACACGTTCAGTCATCCACGATTACTCCAGAAATTCCTTCCAGATACACCTTCCATAAACACATCTCAGAAAAACGCGCCCATTGCCATGCCCCGGATTTCGCTCCTTGTGATTTCGACGCACTAGCGCGATTCAACAACAGGCTCACGCAGCCGCTTTCGATAAATTCGTCTTATCGTTCCCACGAACGAACGCAACTTGTCCATCAGTTTGAGCTCGCCCAACCAGAATGGAAAAAATGCAAACCCTACGTAATTGGGTACCGCAGCACCAAACAGTCGCAGAGTATGTAAACGCGCCCATAAATTGCCGCGCGCCGCAAGCAGGTTTGGCTGTGACCGCGGCAGTAATGATGCATCGCGCGCGGTAATTTTCAGATAGCCCGCGGCAATAGCTGCCTCGACAATCTCCTTGCCCCGTTGGCTGCGAACCACGATCAGAGAGCTGCCCGGCTCGCCCGGGGCGATCTCCCGATACCAGGGGTCGCCCACGGCAATATCGGCAAATTCACCGGTATGATCGGGACATATGTAACAGCGCCACTGCCGATGACGCTGTAAATAGTCCCAGGATTCCGCATAAGTCATCTCGCGCCGTTGGAGCTCATTGTTACTGTCCATAAACTCCAGTGACCAGACACCTGGCCAGCCATTGCCGCGGTAGCGCAGCGAACGAATCGACTCTGGCGATTTTGCCCCCTGAATCTCGGCAAGCTTCAAAGACGCATTGGTTGAAGGCACACCGGCGCAGAATAAAGCGATACTGACACCCAGATTTTCCTTCAGTGCTGGGGATACCTTTTGTGCCGCGTGTACCGCCGCTACATCACACGGTTTGCCAATAAACACACAGGGACCATCGGCTTGAGATATCTGTTGCAGCTCCGCGCAGGGACTCGAGGGTGCATAGCGTGAACCACCTGCCGCAAGTAGCGATGTGCGATCCCGGCTGAACACCGTGCGGTTCCGATAGGGTTGCTCCGGATCGGCAGCAGTATGGAGCGCGCCACGCATGTTCTCCCGCTCGAGGCAAAACAGGGCGAGCGCAGTGATTGCGCCGCCGCTGGAGGAACCGCGCCGCACCTCTTCGTCCGCAGCGTAACCTTCCAACACATCGTAGACAGGCCCCCAGCCGGCTCTCAAATCCTCATGCAGCTGTGGGTCTTTCACGCTGGTTTCATGCTTTAGCTGCGCGCCTGGGCACGCCGAAAATGCTTTTCCGCTGCTCTCAACATCGGCATTTTTTACCGTTGGACGAATCCCCTCACCGGGGACATCCACCATGGAATACCGGTTACTCTCAAGCTCTGCGCACACACCGCAACCGGTGCACAGCTGATAATTCCGTACATCTTCAATCGTGTTGATTTTCTGCATGAACTTCTATATCCGAAAGACTTCTTCGTAACTGCATCAGTCAGAAAACTAAGTCGGCATCGATGCCAGCGGCATCGCCCAGACCTTATAGACCATGAAAATATTAGCTCAACCCGCGTTTTGCTCGGTGCCGCGCATAGAAAACGGCGCATATAACCAGCACGTGCTCACCGGCTACCTAACCTGTGGCGTCACCTCACAGGTTTGCGCAGCAGTCGGCAATGGTGTCCATCTGTGATCGGGCAATGGAGAGTACCCGGGGAAGCTTTTCTTGCAGCACCGGCGCAATCTGCGCCCGCTGCGCAAAAGAATCGAATACGCAATCAACCAGTTCCTGTGTTTGCGTAATCCGAGGGTCAAATACCTGCTCCTGCTGGCCACAGCTCGCGAAGACCCCGAGCGTTTTGTCGCTATAGGCAATCGCTGCACTGGGTACACCGGACGATAGGGAAGCGATGGTTGAGTGCATGCGCGTACCGCAAAACCACTGTAATCGCGCAATAATCCACTTAATTTCCATTTCGCTGTATTGCCCGGTGAGCACGCGTACACGATCCGCCGCTTTCCCACCCAGCTGATCCTGTAGCCGTCGACAGGCTCTCAAATCGGACTCGACCTCAGCCTGAGGAACATTGACGTGTGGCACCAGCAAAATATTGACGTCGGACTCTTTTAGCAGGCGCTCGACCAAACACTGCACCGCCCTCGCATAGTCCGCAGATATCCCATATTGGCGGGCGGCGGAGTCACCGCCGTTGTAAATAAGCCCGCTGATATTTATGCCTATGACAGCGGGGCCGGCGCCATGTGTGTCCCGCCCCAGCCAGTCTGCAACCGCGCCTTCCAGTTGTCGGGGACATACTGCGGGCAACAGGAAAGCCACATCAACACCGCATTTGTGTCGTGCACTATCGAACTCCGGACCGAGCAAGTCCACCATGACTTCGAAGCTACGGGCATCCCGCGCCCAGGTTGCATGACTCCGCCGGACAATTTCGGCCGCGCGCGCATGCGCTTTTTTCGTACGAAACGGACCATAGGTTTGCGGCAGTAGAATCAGTGGTTTGCGTGCGGCCAGTGCGATCTCTTTCGGTCGACTAATCAATTCAAAGCGGCGACTGCCATACAGGTCGGTAAAGCTGTCACCACCGCTGATATCAAGCACGACGCGGGACTGTTGGATAGTTTGTATCCCGGGATTCATCAACCCCGGGAATACCTGACTCAGGCGCATGTGCGCGAGGCTCTCACGTTTGTAGACACGCCGACTATTGATCAGCCCACAGCCACGCAGTGACCATTCGCTATCACCAATACGGAGGTTTCTGCGACGGATACCTTTTCCATTATCAAATACGCATAAGTCCGCTCCGGGAATACGTTCCTGAATAGCGTGTACGACCGAGTTCGAGAGCGCATTCACACCGAGATTCCCGGTATCCGGCGCAGCACCCAGTAGTGAAATGCTGGTCATTGGAGATTTGCCTTTTGGAGTACTTTGCCGACACAGATACGCACGACACTGTGCACAGCGGTTGCGATCGGCAATAGTTATTTGCACTCGCAGAAGATTAGTTCATACGGGGATAAAAGATATTTCGAAAAATGTGCCGCTGCGCAATTCGAAATTGACGAGATATTTCCCGCTGGATAGTTGGCATTTATTAGCCCGTCAAAATTGCTTTTGGACCTAAACTAGCGAGGGTCTTGGTGGGTAGTCCTGAGCATTGCCTACGAGTGCGTCGTCGGACGATGCACAAAAGCCACACCATCACTATGTGCCCTGCACGCGGGAGTCAGGTTTGTCCGTTCGTTCAAGCATTGTCAAAGGCGCATCCATACTCAGTGCCAGCCAGGGAATCGTTGCGATCAGCTCAATGCTGCGCAACATTATTATCGCCCGCCATATAGATAGTGAGAATTTTGGTATTGCAACGACGTTTGCGCTGACCATTTCGCTGGTAGAAATGACCAGTAATTTGGCACTGGATCGCGTGCTGGTGCAGGATGATGAAGGCGACAGTGACGCCATGCTGAGTTCGGCGCATCTGATGCAGTTCACCAAAGGAATCCTGATCGCGCTGGTATTGGTCGCGATCGCCGGCCCGGTGGCGAACCTGTTTGGCCTACCCCATCTGGTTCATGTGTTTCAATTGGTGGCCCTAATCCCCGCTCTGCACGGATTGATGCATTTCGATTTTGTCGTGCGACAGCGCAAACTGGACTTTTTCCCAACCGCCTTATTCGACACCTTGCCTGAGCTACTCACTTTGTTAGTCGCCCTGCTGGCGACCCTGGTATTCGATGATTACCGCGTGATGCTCACGGTGATCCTGCTGCAGGCCATGCTCAGTGTGGTCGCATCCCATCTGCTCGCACGCCGTCCGTATCGCTGGACCTTCAACTGGCTGCTGGCGCGGCGCAAACTGCGGTTCGGCTGGCCATTGCTAATCAATGGTTTTCTGATGTTCGGAATCTTCCAGGGGGATCGTGTCATCATCGGCTCGCAATTCGATATGCATACGCTGGGTTGGTACAGCGTGGCTTTTTCACTTTGCATGCTGCCAACAATCATTTTCGCGAAACTCAGCGCATCCATACTGATGCCAATACTTTCCCGCAATCGCGATAACAGTGAAATATTCGTTCCTTGCTGCACCATGAGCCTCACCGCATGCGCCGCCTTTGGTCTACTCATGGTACTGGGGTTTGCTCTGGCGGGTTCCGCATTGATTCAGCTGAGTTTTGGTGACCAATACATTCAGGCAGCTAGCGTTATCGTCATACTGAGCATCATGCAGGCTTTACGGGTATTACGTATCGCACCATCCATCATCGCCAACAGTCAGGGACGCACAGAGAATGCGATGATCGCGAATATCTTTCGCAGTCTGGCGCTGCCTGTTGCCGCCTACCTCGCCGTCACCGGGCACTCAGTGCAGGCTGTTGCCGCCTGTGGCATTGCCGGGGAGGCCGTTGCACTGGGTATCTCGGTGTATCTAGCGCCGATCAAACATGGAAAAGTCGTGTTCGTACGGCGACTACTCCTGCTTTCCGCATGCGGTGTTGCAATTGCGACCGTCACGATTGGACTGGCCCCCACGCAGACAACAGCCGGTGGGCTTTCGGGCCTCATTCTTCAGCTCCTCTATGGTGGCGCTATCGCCCTGCTCCTGGCCAGCCTTCTTGCGCTGACAGATCCCCACCTGCGCAGAGAGTGTCGTCATCTCTGGCAACGGACGCGTGACACAAAGTCCCCAGAACAATCACTTATCAACAATGACATCTGAAACAAACACCATGCACCTACCCAAGCAATACCTGATCACGAAGCAACCCGTCTCGGCGCTCTCCGGTTGGCGCAACATTGAATATCTGGGGTGGTGCTTATCCCTCGCCAAGGAAGTGCCGTTGGTTACGGTTGAGGACCTCGACGGTAACTCGATCGGACGAATCGTTGGCTGGGTGATCTGGCAGGGAAAACTGCTACAGGATGGCGACGTTATCCAGTCCACCAATCAGACTGACGGCGTCGCAGTGGAGTATGACGCGTTTTGTGGGCGCTTTGTGTACCTGTACGCGCTCCACCAGCAACTAGCAGTAATCACGGACGCTGGCGGCATGATGTCACTGGTCTACAGTGCCGAGCTGGAAGCGGCTGCATCAACCCCAGCCGTGCTGCAACTGATTCAGGAACTGAGGTTTGACCAGTTAACCTTCGACGCGCTAACAGCCGGCAGCCCGAAGAAATGGCTGCCATTTGGCGTTACCCCCTATCACGGCGTCGCGCGACTACTCCCCAACCATCGACTTACGCTGAGTGATTGGCGTGTCGAGCGGATATATCCTTACTCTGTCAGCGCTAGCAATCGAAACATCGATTCGATAGATTCAATGGATTCAATCCATTCAAGCGCACCCTATTCATGTGCATCACTTATCGACGGCTCAGATATCGATAATGTTACGGGCATGATCGCTGGTTGGGTAAAGCAAAACGTCGCGGCACTGGTACACGCAGGACATAATGTGGCCCACTTAACCGGCGGTGTCGACTCCAGAATGATACTGGCAGCATCCAGAGATCTTTGTGACCAAATGCGCTTCCAGACGGTGAGCGCAGATGATGTCGGCACACGTCTGGATAACCATATCGCCGGAAGAATCGCCAAGAAGTTTGGACTCAATTACAGTACTCTGCAGTTTCAGCAGCCCACAGACGAAGAAGTCCATGCATGGCGTCAACGTACCGGCTACTGCGTAGAGGACGCAGTAACCCAGCTGTGTACTACCGCGCGCATTCACAATAATCATTGCCACGAAATGACCGGCACCTGCGGCGAAGCATTGAAAAGCCCCTATTGGTACCCGGGAGATGAAAACCTGGCCACACTGACGACTCAGGGACTACTGCGCCGGTTTGAATTCCCCGAAAACGATATCACCACCAGACTGGCAGAGGCATGGATAGCTGAATTCCCAGCGGATATCAGCGCCGGGAATCTGCTCGACCTCGCCTATATCGAACTGCGGCTGGGTTGCTGGGCCGGTCCCAGCATGTTTGGCCACGATATATCCTTCCCGTCTATCAGCCCTTTCAATAGCGCACGCTACTACCGGGCGATTTTGTCCGTCTCTGAACAAGTGCGCGCCAAGGGAGACTTGATTCCCGCCGTTTACCGGCACCTCTGGCCTGAATTGCTGGATACACCATTCAACCGCGCCACAGGGTTTGCCAAATTGCTTTTTCTTTCGGAAGAAATACGCCGCATGCTGCCGGTGGAATTCAAGGATCAGATCAAACGTATTCGCTCTGCGTTACATGCGCGCAAGACGCGATCCAGCCAGCGGGCTCAGGTTTAGCCAGTCCTCTGGCGGGGAGTCATGGACTGGCATTATTAGACTGCGCTTCAGAAGTTTCCGCTTCTGCTGATGCAGTAAACTGCACAGGTCCCGGCACCGGCCGTAGAACCCGGCTTCGCGCCACGGGCGCACCCAGGAACCCGCTGTCCTGTAGCGGCGCAAGAAAGTATTCCGGCAGTTGATCTGCCGCCACCTTTTGCGAATTTTCTTCCCCACCAGACAACGTCAAATCAAGTATCGACTTCTCCGGGAAGGTTAAATCATTTCGCACGCGGAAAAACTTGCCATTTTCCATCAGCATCGGATGCTCCCCACAGCCGAGGTCGCGCCCAACAACTAGGTGTGACGCAGAGTCTACAGGCTGGATCTGCCACTTTTTACCGCGCTTCAGGGACCAGAAGAAATTACTGCGTTCCTCTGCAGCCGGGGGAATCATGGCTGCCCCCAGAAAAATATTGTTGTAAAGCTTGAGTCCGGACCCGTCGAATCCCTCGGCAATGGAGTGGACGTTTAACGCAACGTTATAGCGATAATGGCCATCATTTGTCACACCGTTACACTTGCCGGGTCGTTTTTTCGAAAAGAAAAAATTATTGCGCAGCACAACGTTCTCGCCGAGATTGTAGATCCGCAGTGCGCTGTTATTCGATGTATCGTACAGCGCATTACTTTCTATCAGAATATTTCGATAGGCCGTGACATCAGCGGGGATGTCATTTTGGTACAGCATCATGCCAGAGGAGTTACCGATGCCATGCAAGAGATTACCGCGTACGACCAGGTCGTTGGCGCTAATCGCGATAATACTCTGATGGGGCTTATGGTACGCCAAAGGGTCCTCGGGATAGCGCACGAAATCCCTGCCGGTTATATGGTTATTTTCAATGAGCCCGTTGCGGCTCCGGCTCATATAAATGATCCCCGAAGATCCAGTGACCGTGATAAAGTTTCCCCGAACCGTGACGTCATTTGACTTGCGAATCAGAACCCCTCGAAATACCTCATAAAACTTGTTCCCTTCGATTAGCACGTTTTCAGTACGGCGCAGGTTTATCGCATACACGCCATCATCCGGGCCGCGTGACCAATGATCCGAGTGTAATGTACTGTTGCGGATTACCAGATAGCGCGCATTAATGACCTGCACCAGTCGCAGACGACGCGTACTGAAGATGTCAAATCCATCAAAAGAAATAAAGCTATCCGCGGGTTCTGGATAGTGAATTTCAATTCCCTCCAGTCGCGGACGAGCACCTGGCGCAGCCACATACTCGACAAACGCGCTTGAGTCGCTGGCTTCATTCTCGACAAATGCACGGTAGTCACCATCATGCACAACAACTCGTGCCGGTCCTTTGAGTGTGCGGCGCGCTTTTTCAAGCGTCGCCCAGGGTGAATCCGCCGTACCACGGTTGTTATCGTCGCCATTTTTTCCATCAACGTGATAGTCGGCGAAAAGGTTCGCGCTAAATGTCAGTAACAAACCTATGTAGAGAAAAATCACCGGAAACTTCACGTTCAGCACCTATTACCCATATATCGCGATATTTGTACACAACCTAGTCAGGATAGACCTGCTGCCTTCCTTAGGATGGTCAATTCCCCCACACCGATAAGCGCTCGATAAAGTGGCGGCTGGACATAGATAGCAGCCCACACTTTTCACCTGGTGACACATACACTAATGACTATCGACCCGATTTTTACTCCCTTGCTGTAAGCGGTAACTTTCAAGCGTGAAACTCAACCTCCAGGATACTTCTGAACGCCACCAGGGAAAGTGGCGACTACTACTGTTTTCGATACTGCTCATCTGTTTATATGCCGGCTTGCGGCCAAACCCGATTCCCCAACTCTTTCGTAACTTTGATCTGTTACTGCACTTCAGTGCCTGTGCGGGTGTTGCTTATGTCACCGTATTCGCATTCCGCCCACCGTTGCGCCACTGGGTCATCGCTGCGCTGTTCATCGCAGCGATTTTCATTGAGGCGGCACAGGGCGCACTGCTGGCACGGCGTGCCGCTTCCACCGCCGATTTCTTTGCTGGTATCGCTGGAATCCCTGTTGGCTGGTGGCTGGCTAGGGAAGTAAGGAGACGCCTGCGTCGTTGGTGTAGACAGAAAAATTGGCGGAATCCACGCACACGCAATCATTGGTGACAATACTTTCCAGACACCCTTGCGGGCTTCGGATACTCGTCCAATATTATGTGCAAAAGATGCTCAACCGGTTTAATTGGCAACCAACCCGATTGAATTATCAGCAGCAAGTTGTAGAAGTAATCCCGGAGGTAGCGCAGTGCAGCAGGGATGGATCCGCACCCATCAAAGTGATTTGGCCGCTGTTTATCGTCTGCTTGATGGTGCGCTGATACTCGGCGCCTTATTGGTCTGCACACTCGTCAGTGGTATTGCTCTCGATAAGGATTGGCTCATTGCCGGCCTTACCGCGGTAATACTGTTTGCATTTATCGGGGAATCACTCGAGCTGTACCGATCATGGCGGACAGAAAGCTTTCGCAATATGCTTTTGACGACCGCACTCGCCTGGGCCGTGGTCTGCCTGCTGCTGCTACTCATCGGCTACTTCTCTGCGCAGGCAGCTATTTATTCTCGTCTCGTGGTGGGCAGTTGGTTCTGCTTGACTCTGCTAGGGCTGGGGTTATGGCGCTTCGCTTTGCGGCAACTGCTCCACTACCTGAGGGTCAATGATCACAATACCCGTTCCGCTGCAATTCTTGGGTTCAATCAGGCGGCAGTCAGGCTGGCCGAGGAATTACAGCGCAACCCCCAGTTAGGTATTCGACTACAGGGTATCTACCGGCTTCCCGGGTACGACGGAGACACTGATGCGATCACGCATGAAAACGCCCACCTGCTCGCAGGTGAATTAGAACAGGCGTTATCCGCGGCAAGGGCTGGCGATCTCGATTTGATCTACATCGCGTTGCCAATGGGAGAGGCACGTCATATTGGCGAACTGCTGGCGGCTTTAGGGGATACCACGGCCACCGTCTTTCTTCTACCAGACATCTTCGGTAGTAATTTACTGCAAACGCGCTGGCAGCGGATCGGAGGCAGCACGGTCCTGAGTATTTATGACAGCCCTATTCAAGGAATCAACAGTTGGTTAAAGCGGCTCGAAGACCTTCTGGTTTCGACACTGGCATTAGTCCTTTTGAGCCCATTAATGTTACTCATCGCGCTTGGTGTAAAACTCACCAGCTCGGGCCCAGTGCTGTTTAAGCAGCGTCGCTATGGTCTGAACGGGCATACCATCGACGTCTGGAAATTTCGCTCCATGACGTGCACCGAAGATGGGCCTCACATCCAACAGGCACAAAAAAACGATGCGCGAGTTACCCCCTTCGGTCGCTTCTTGCGATGCACTTCACTGGATGAATTGCCACAGCTATTCAATGTGCTCGGTGGCTCTATGTCCATCGTCGGCCCACGCCCTCACGCGGTAGCGCACAACGAACAATTTCGCTCCATCGTCAGCGGCTACATGCTGCGCCATAAAGTGAAGCCCGGTATTACCGGCTGGGCACAAATCAATGGCTGGCGCGGTGAAACCGATACGCTGGAAAAAATGCACAAACGTGTCGAACACGATCTGGAGTACATTCGCAACTGGTCGATATTCCTCGACCTGCGAATCTTATGCCTCACTGTGTCACGTGGTTTCGTCGGCAAAAATGCATACTGAATTAACACCGCGCCGATTATTGGCTGTTTTTGTGCAGTTGATGTGCACACTTCGCAGGTGCTTCTAAACTCAGGTTTCAGAAGAAAAGAACCACCGCAATTGTTATAGACGGGTTAGTAGCAGTCCCCGCCTCAACGCGATATCGCAAGCAGGAAGGACATATATGCTCTCCAGTACCCGCTCATTGGCAACAGGTATTATTGCCACCGCGCTCTCTGCATATTGTGTTGTCGCCTCTGCCGATCCCATAAAACTTGGATCTGGAATACTGCTGACGCCCGCCGTCGGTATGGATCTGCGATACGACGACAACATCAACAACGCGCCCCAAGATGGAATCGACAGCTTTCTGTTACTCACCACACCCCGCATGGGGCTCGAGTACGATCGCGGGGCTATTGTCTACTCGATGGAGTATGCACTTTCCCATGGCAATTACCTGAATAGTGGACGCAGCTCATTTACCGATCACGCACTAAGCGGTACTGCGGATTGGGACCTGGGAAGAAGGCACAACCTGACCTTCGGTGCTGCCTACCTCAGCATCAATGACGAGTTCAACGATCAAGTGGTAGATGACCTCGAAAGCCTCATTTTCGAGCGAGACCGCTATCGGCAGTCCGACCTGTACGTGTCCTATGGCTTCGGTGCAGAAGGCGCACGTGGATTTCTCGGCGTCACCCTGGGTACCAGTAACCGAGACTACCGGGAAGAAATCGTCGCACGTGATCGACGCTCTCCGTTTATCAACGGTACATTTTCCGCAAACATCGGCGGTAAAACCGCGCTTCTCGCGAATCTCGAAGGACGGCGAATCCGTTACGACACGCCTGTGGGCGACCTACTAGATCGCGATAACGATGAAACCAGCCTGATGGTCGGTATTGAGCGCGAAACCGAAAAAATCACCGCCACAATTCTCGGCGGCCTGGTCAAAAAGAGCTACACCGACTCCGCGATCACAGACTATCGCCGGCCACGCTGGCAAGCATCGCTGAATTGGAGCCCATTGGAGACAAGTGAATTACTACTCACTGCGGAACGGCGTCCTGTCGATTCGGCAGCTGGTATCGCAAACTTTGTAGATGCAACTTCCGCTTCGGTCGCGTGGAGACATTCGTGGAATGAAAAAATCGAAAGCGATCTGTTCTTCCGTTACACGAAGGCCGATTTTACCGGCACGCAATTGACTGAAAACATCCGTCGCTGGGGTACCACCTTGCGTTACCAATTCCGTCCCTGGATGGACCTTCGAACTGGCATATCTACCCTGAATCAAGGGGCAACCAGCCAACTGTTTTCCTACCAACGCAACCAAGTATTCATCGGATTTGACGCGTCCTACTAAAGATGTGAGGAGATTTTATGCGCAAATATAGAATCCGCTGGACCATGTGCTTACTAGCTCCATGGTTTATAGCTGCAATCATCACCCAGGCGAATGCCGAGGTGTCTTCAAAATTACTTGATGACCAGTATCAACTTGGTGCCGGCGACGTCATTAACATCCGTGTATTTGGCGAAGAGGAGCTTTCGCTTGAAGTGCGCCTCAGTGATAGCGGGGTTATCAACTACCCCTTCCTTGGCGAGGTAAAGGTCGCCGGCCTCAGTGCGTCACTTGTCGAGAAAAAAATTGCAGCCGGACTGCTTGACGGCTATCTGGTGAATCCCAGCGTCGAGGTCACGATCACCCAATACAGGTCATTCTTTGTGGATGGCGAGGTCAACACGCCAGGAAGCTACGCCTACTTGCCGGGACTCACGATCAACAAAGCCGTCGCAATGGCCAGTGGTTTTACCCCGCGCGCATCACGAGACAAGATTCTGATCAAGCGCGGCCAGGGCAACGGGCAAATCACGATCGAAGCGGACCTGGATACCAAGCTATATCCCGGTGACATTATTACCGTAAAGCAGAGCTTTTTTTAGTAGAGAAACCATATGAACTATGCACAGGGCAATGGTGGCGACGAACTACCACAGGAACAAAGCCTGGATCTACTGCGCTACTGGAAAATTCTCTTCGCCAGGCGCTGGCTGATCTTTGGCCTCAGTGTGGCTATTTCCGCTGTCGCGATCGCATTTATTTACAAAATGCCATCGCGCTATCAGGCCACCGCATCGCTGGTTTTTGAAGTGGATCAAGCCAATCCGGTCTCGGTCGAGGAAATCTACGATCTTGGCGCACAGCGCCGTGACTACATTCTCACACAAACAGAGATGCTAAAGTCACGACAGCTGGCCGAGCGGGTCATCAGACGCCTCGACCTGGTAAATCACCCTGAATTCGCGCCACAGGAGAAGTCCGGGCTATCCACTTTATTTGCAAGCCGCAATACGACAGGCAGCCCGGTGTCGGATGCGAAAGGAACGGCCTCGCTCGAGAAGGTCACCTCGACATTTCTCAAGCGTTTGACTATATCTCCAGCGCGCAATACGAACCTGGTGAAGGTGCAGTTTGAAGCCCAATCGGCAAAGCTCTCTGCCGACGTTGCCAACGCCCTGGTCGAGGAGTTCATATTTTTCCAATCGGAAGCGAAAGAGCAGTTCACAAATCGTGCAACATCCTGGCTAAACGAGCGGCAGGAAACCCTGCGTTCCAAGCTGGAAGCATCGGAAAAGAACTTACAAAACTTTCGCGAGACCGAAGATCTCGTTGATCTTAGTGGTGTGCGTGGTCTTTCCGAGCAGGACTTGAATTCTGCTACCAGCCAACTCCAGGAAACACGACGGGAATTCAAGCAAATTGCCAGTATCTTCAACCAGTTTGAGCGTCTCAAAGGCAATGAGCTGGCGCTAGCCAATTTGCCAGAGGTAATCAGTAATCCGCTGATCCAAGAGATAAAGCGCAATGAGGCAGCCGCTGAACGCAATGTTGCGGAGTTGGCCAGGCGCTACAAACCCAAGCACCCGACGATGATTGCGGCCAGTAATGAACTGGACATGATCCGCGAGCAGTTAGCCAGTGAAGTCCGCATTCTGGCGGAATCCATCGAAAGCCAGTACAACACGGCGCAGGCACGAGTTGCAGCGCAAGAACAGGAAGTGCAACGGGCAAAAGCTGCCTACCAGAACGTTTCACAAAAAGAGTTCCGCTATCAGGAGCTGGTGCGAGAAGTAGAAGTCAACCGTCAGCTCTACGACACCTTTTTCACCCGGGCGAACGAAACACGCGAGGCATCTGGCTTCGAAATCGCTCCGGCGCGCTTCCTTGATTCAGCGGTGCCTCCCAATACCGCGACCAAGCCCAACAAAAAGCTCTTGGCAATGATGGCACTCGCCCTGAGCGCCGTGTTTGCAACGGCAATCGCCCTGTTACTCGACTTCATTCGCCTGGGAGTACGCAGCCCGGAAGATGTCGAGGTGCATCTCGGTCAGAACCTGATCGGCTTGCTGCCAGAAGTCAGTACGCCCAAAGGCTCAAAACTAAATCTGCGCACCTTTTTCGACCCGGATCATTACACATTTAGTGAGGCGGTCCGCACACTGCGTACTGGAGTCGTACTGACCGGCCTGGGCAAGTCCATGCGCACCATATTGGTGACATCCTCCGTTCCCGCAGAGGGCAAAACAACAGTCGCCGAGAATCTTGCTTTCGCTCTCAGCCAGGTTGAACGTGTGCTGCTGGTAGACTTGGACCTACGCAAGCCCACAGTCGGCGCAGATTTTCGTATTGGCTCCAACCACCCTGGAATTACTGACTTAATTCAGGGTAACAAGTCAGTGGCAGACTGCGTCTACAAGGACATTGGCAGTAACTTGCATGTAATGCCATCTGGGAGCCACCTGCCAGACCCACAACAGTTGTTGGTGTCTGCGCGCTTTGCGGAAACCATCAGCACGCTGGCTCAGGACTATGATCGGGTTGTCATTGATAGCCCACCGGTCCAGGCCGTAAGCGACGCACTGATCATTTCACGCCTGGCGGATGCCCTGCTTTACGTGGTGAAGTATGACTCCACCAATAAGCGGACTGTTTCACGCGGCGTTGAACGACTCACCAAGCTCAACAGCAAGATAGATGGAGTAGTGCTCACGCACGTAGATACCAGCAAGGACGCGATCTACGCCGATGAGTATTATGACTACGACTATGGCAACAGCCGACGCGACAGTGCGCCAGTGAACGTGTCTACTGCGAGCTCCCAGCCGACTGAGTCGTCCTTCGTCCCTGATGTGCATCCACGCTCAACGTCTGCCCGATTCACGGCGGCCGCCACGGACGATGCCCATGCTCTCTCTCGCCCAGAAAAGCGTGATAGTCGCACATCGGTGCACACGGGTAATGTCGATATTACCGCGCATAGTCGGGCGTCAACTACCCTGGCACTTGATGACGATGTTGCCGTTGTTTCTGCACCAGATAATGAGTCGCAAGAACAGCTAGCGATGACGCAAGACGTCGAGTTAGCAGCGACGGATGCCGCAGTGGTAGAGGAGGATCAACTCACCGCAGAGGTTGCGATAGAGACCGAGGAAATTGTAGTCGTACGTGCCGAGGATCACGTACCGGATGAATTTATCAATGGTGACGATGTGGCCATTGATACGGGTGTCGATACGGATCTTGCCCAACAGACTGCACAACAAGTTGCGCAAGACGCTCTTCCGCAGGTCATCGAAGAGACTATCGCGGAGAATACTCAAGAAACTGTCCAGAAAACTGCCCAAGAAACTACCCAAAAAATTGTCCAGGAAACTTCCCAGGAAACTTCCCAAGAAACTTTCCAGGAGACGACAACTGCAAGCAGATTAAATGGCACTGCGGACAATATCACCGCGAGCGATTCGTCTGGCATGCTCGCTTCCCAAGCAGAGAGTACAGCGGAGGCTACGACTGAGCGTGAGTTTTTCACCGACGCCGAAGGCTTCACACTGCCGCAATTTGATTCTGATGAGTGCGCAGACGATACATCCTCTGCAGAGGGCGAGATCGAGGAGGAGACAAATCCCGTTAGTGACGACAAGCCAAAAAAGAAGTCTCGCTCCCCGAGAAGTCAACGATCACGGGCAAAAAGGAAACAACGTAAAAAGCGTGCCCGCGCCAAACGTGCAGCCAAGAAGTGATCCACTGGGATACATCGCGCGGGTGCGTCACCGGTAAAGTATGTATTCCCTAAGCACACCTGCCTGTAGTCACGAATATACGTGGCTACAGGCACCTATCCCTCGCAGCCTCTCTGCTGTATTTAATTCGATCATTCATGATGTGCCCTGCGCAACATCGATTCGATTTAGTGGTCCTTCTCCCCATCCACTTCCAGTAAACAAGAAAATGCGCCCAAAAATAAGGGCATTTATTCCCTCAGGTTTTTCGGAATAAAACAGGCCAAGCGGACGGCTCACAGCTATAAAGAAAGAAGCGGTGTTAATACATTTCCCTAGGCTGGAATCGACAAGTTATGCGTGTATTACTTGTTTTCGGAACACGACCCGAAGCAATCAAGATGGCTCCACTGGTGAATCTGTTACGTGGAGACTCAAGATTCGACACCAAGGTCTGTGTCACCGGACAACACCGGGAGATGCTCGACCAGGTGTTGTCGCTATTCGAGATTGAGCCAGATTATGATCTGGATATTATGGCGCCGAACCAGGATCTCTTTCAGGTAACCTCACGTATTTTGCTGGGTATGCGGGATGTACTGAACGATTGCAAGCCCGACCGAGTATTCGTGCATGGCGATACGACGACCACCCTTGCCGCTTCCCTGTCAGCTTACTATTGCAAGATACCCGTTGCCCATGTGGAAGCCGGCTTGCGTACGGACGATATTTACAGTCCCTGGCCGGAAGAAATGAACCGTAAGCTGACCGGGGCCATCGCTGAATACCATTTCGCGCCCACCACCTTGTCTCGTCAGAATCTGCTCAATGAATCTGTGTCAGAAGAGAAGATCACGGTCACTGGCAACACCATCATCGACGCACTCATTGATGTGGTACGCCGCATTGAAACGGATGACAAGCTGAGCGCAGAACTCGAGTCTCAGTTCCCGTTCCTGCATCCGGACAAAAAGATTGTCCTGATTACCGGTCACAGAAGGGAAAACTTTGGCACCGGTCTGGAGAATATCTGCCACGCTATCCGTGAGCTCGCCGCACGAGATGACGTACAGTTTGTCTATCCTGTGCATCTCAACCCACGTGTACAGGAGCCGGTCAATCAAATGCTATCAGAGCTCGACAATGTGCATTTGATAAGCCCACTTACCTACCTTCCCTTCGTTTACCTGATGCACCGTGCGCACCTTATTTTGACCGATTCCGGCGGAATTCAGGAAGAAGCGCCATCTTTAGGAAAGCCAGTACTGGTCATGCGCGATGTCACCGAACGTCCCGAAGGGGTGAGGGCGGGGACGGTGAAGCTAGTGGGCACCGACAGTGCGAAAATCGTCGCCGGGGTGAACACGCTGCTCAATGATGAATTTGCCTATGAGGCAATGAGTGCAGCAGTAAACCCATACGGCGATGGATTCGCCTGCGAGAAGATATTGAAAGGAATTTTGCATGCAACGCAGGAAGTTGCCGTTTAATCGGATTTCCGTTATTGGGCTTGGTTATATAGGCCTGCCCACCGCGACGGTTATTGCGTCAAGAGGCATTGATGTCGTTGGGGTCGATGTCGTAGCTACCGCAGTGGAAGCAGTAAATGCAGGCACAGTGCATATTAGCGAACCCGGTTTGGAGCGACTGGTAAACCAGGTGGTTGGCGCGGGAAAACTGCGCGCAGTAACGCGCCCTGAGCCCGCTGACGCTTTCATTATTGCGGTACCAACGCCATTCGTCGAAGCGGAACAGTCTGAAACGCCAGCGCCCGACTTAAGCTATATCCAGGCCGCCGCAGAGTCGATAGTACCGGTTTTGAAACCGGGTGACTTGGTTATCCTGGAGTCCACGTCTCCGGTGGGGACCACAGAGAAGCTGATGGGCTGGTTGCGCAATGCGCGCGCTGATCTTTCTTTCCCGGTTCAAGGTGAACTCGGGGCGACAGATGTGCACGTTGCCTACTGTCCCGAACGCATCCTGCCGGGCAAAGCGCTCGAGGAACTGGTCGCTAACGATCGAATCATTGGCGGGGTGAGTGAGGCTTGTAGTCTTGCCGCACTCGGCCTTTATCAACTATTTGTTGAAGGCGACTGCATCATCACCGATGCACGCACGGCCGAGCTGTCCAAGTTGACGGAGAACGCGTACCGGGACGTAAACATCGCATTTGCCAATGAGATGGCGTTTATCTGCGATGAGCTCGGTGTGAATGTCTGGGAGCTGATTCGGCTGGCCAATCGGCATCCGCGAGTCAGTATTCTCAACCCCGGGCCGGGGGTGGGCGGTCACTGCATCGCCGTGGATCCCTGGTTTATTGTCAGTAGTGCGCCGCAACAGGCAAAGCTCATCGCACAGTCGCGCAAAGTCAATGATGCGCGTCCGGCTTACGTAGCGGACCAGGTGTTCCAAGCGACACAGAAGCATGCAAACCCAATCATCGCCTGTCTCGGGCTCGCATTTAAGCCGGATATCGATGACTTGCGGGAAAGCCCGGCCTTGGACGTGGTGAAAGAACTATCGGAGCGCAGTGATAATCAATTGCTTGCCGTAGAACCAAATATCGACAGCTTACCAGTGGAGCTCTCATCAAAAGGAGTCGCCCTTGTGTCGCTTGATGAGGCGCTGGCCCACGCAGATATCGTTGTAGTGCTCGTCGATCACTCGTCATTTCTCGATATCGACAGTGGTCTGCTCGCTGGGAAAACGGTGGTCGATACACGCGGGTTACTTCCGCGGCTCGAGAAACAGGCAGAGCCTGTGGCTAGCTGTACGACCATAGTTGACATAGCTGAATAGCTGAATATCTGAATAGCTACGCCGGATTGCCGCGTATGGATATCGCATTAACACTGGATTATGAGCTGTTCTTTGGCAGGCAGACAGGAACCCCTGACGCTTGCTTGATTCAGCCCTGCGATGCCCTGTTACGTGTCCTCGAGGCATATTCAGCACCCGCGGTATTCTTTGTCGACGCCAGTTATCTGGTCCGTCTGCGCGAATTTACACACCAGTTTCCACACCTGCAGCAAGAGTATCTTGCGGTGGTAGCGCACATCCGCCAGCTGGAAGCGCGCGGCCATCAAATTCAGCTGCACATACATCCGCACTGGTTTGACTCATGGCACGACGGTCAGCAGTGGCATACAGTGATCGACCGCTACAGGCTCTCGCAATGGCCTGAGCAGGATATCGTCTCTATTATTGATCGATGCACCTCGGAGTTGAACCGGCACCTCCAACACAAGGTATTTGTGTTTCGTGCCGGCGGCTGGTGTGTACAACCATTTATGCCACTTGCCCAACCACTGATCGACAATGGCATCCACATAGACAGCTCGGTCTATCACGGCGGTGGCGCCAGCTCGCAAGCACACGAATTTGACTTCCGCTCTGCTCCCACCGGTGCGCGCTGGAAATTTGATCGCGATCCATGCCGCCCCATGGTTAACGGCGTATTTACCGAGGTGGCGATCTCTTCTCACCGGGTATCCCCGCTCTTTTACTGGCGCTTTGCCCTGAACCGGCTGCTCGCGCGCGGCGAATACCACACACGCTTCGGGGATGGTTACGCGCTGGGCAACAGCCGTACGGATCTGCTGCACCTGCTCACGCATTATTCGCACATGGCTGTATCGGTGGATGGCTTTAAAGCAAGCCTGTTGCAGCGCGCATTCAGCGAGGCAAGGCGCAAGCGGCAGGAATGTTTCATCGCGATGGGGCACCCGAAATCCCTTACCCCTTTCAGCCTCAACCAGCTGAATAGCTGGCTGCAAGACGTGTACAGCGAGGGGCTCCAGCTATCGGGTTATCACCGGCCGCCGCCCGCCCAAGCGGATGCCATCGCGTTGGCCAGAAAGGCACTCCACGAATAGTTCACCCTCCGCAATGGCCCCGCATATGCGTATGCCATTGACTCTTGTGGGTTACACGAATACGTAAAGAAAAAGGATCCCCCATGCATAGAATTGAATTGCTCGGTGCGCCCATGGATATTGCATCGCGGCAAGATACGGTAGCGCTGATTGGCGACAGGATTCAATCCCATACATTTACCCAGCATGTGGTTGTCAACGTTGCAAAGCTGATCCACATGCAGAGTGACCCCGCGCTCGCGGAGTCGGTCGGGTCATGTGACATCATAAACATCGATGGCACTGGCGTGGTATGGGGTGCCCGTTTTCTTGGTCACGATGTTCCTGAACGGGTAGCGGGTATCGACCTGTTTTATAGTCTGTTGGAAATGAGCGCGGAAAAGGGCTTCCCTGTCTATTTTCTGGGCGCCCGTGCGGCGGTAGTATCAAAAGCCGTATTACGGCTAAAATCGCGCTATCCACAGCTTAAAGTGGCCGGTTGGCACCACGGCTACTTCTGGGAAGACGAGCAATCGGTGGTCGACGATATCCGCCGTTCCGGGGCGAGATTATTGTTCGTTGCCATCACATCGCCACACAAGGAAAATTTTATCCACCGCTGGCGTGATCAACTCAATGTCGACTTTGTTATGGGCGTTGGAGGCACCTTTGATGTGGTGGCAGGCAAGGTGCAGCGTGCACCCAAGTGGATGCAACGGGCTGGTCTGGAGTGGTTATTCCGCCTGCTGCAAGAGCCACGCCGCATGTGGCGTCGCTACCTGGTAACCAATTGCGCGTTTGCCTGTCAGCTGCTGAGAGAGAAATGCCGCATGGGATTCAGGCCCAGGCCGGCGCATCCTGTGCAAGCACAAGAGTCGAATCAATCCGGGGAGTGAGAGGCCTTTCGCGCACTGCAGCTCCTCCATCCAGATTTACGCGCCCCAGTACGCTGGCTGCATAATCTGGAACTTTGGAAGGCCATTTGGGGGAGGAATCTACGCGTGAATATCGATATCAATTGCGATCTCGGCGAGGGGAGCACCGCGGAGGACTGCGCGCGGGATGCGCTACTCATGCCCTATATTTCCCGCTGTAATATTGCCTGTGGTGGCCATGCGGGTAACCCGCAAACCATGGCCATTTCACTGGAAAATGCATTGGAACATCGCCTTTCCATCGGTGCGCACCCTGGCTATCCCGATCGCGAGAATTTTGGCCGTAGAAGTCTCGATATTTCAGCAGAAGAACTCGCCACATCGGTATCCACACAAATCGAGGCTCTCACGGTTCTCGCCAGGCAACAGGGCGTCACGCTTGATCACGTGAAACTGCATGGCGCTCTCTACAACGATGCCGAGGCCGATCCGAAACTGGCGTCACTTCTCACCGACCTGATCCATCGCAAGTTTCCCGACCTGGGTATTCTTGGGCTTGCAAACGGCGCGATGGAAACAGCCGCAAAAGAGCTCGCACACCCATTTATTCGTGAAGGCTTTATGGACCGCCGCTATCTCAACAAGCAGCGGCTGTCCCCGAGGTCGATGCCCGGCGCCGTGATCGCAGACTTTGACCTTTGTATCCAACAAACTCTGGGGCTCATCCGCGGCCACGGTTTCCCCTCCATCGACGACACTGAGCTCTCATTCACCGCAGACAGCATCTGCCTGCACGGTGACAATCCCAATGCTGTGCAAATAGCGGAAAAGCTGGTGGGCGCCCTGCAGCGCGAAGGCATCCACGTCGGCACATGATCGAATCACTGCAACTCCCCGGCTACGTTCTTCAGAGCAACGGCGACTCCGCCTGGGATATCTGTTTTGACGGCGCAGTATCTGAGGCATTGAGCGCGCTAATTATTGGTCTCGAAACCCATCTTGAGCAACAGATAGCGAGCGGTGATTGGCCCGAAGTTATCGAACTGATTCCAGCGTACCGCAGCCTCACTGTATGCTACGACCCGCTGCAGCCCTCTCCTCAAGACCAGCCGCCGCTGAGGGAGCGGCTGCATACGCTGGTGCGCGATTTCATTGTTACAAGCGATAAAGCCCGAGTTCCCAGCCCGTCGGCAGGTAGCACTACGATCGAAATCCCGGTCTGCTATGAAGGCGATTACGCGCCTGATATGGATGCGCTGTGCGCACGCGTCGGTTTTACCCGCAATGAAGTGATTCGCCGGCACAGCGCCCCCTGCTACCTGGTGCATATGCTGGGTTTCACACCCGGGTTTCTCTATCTTGGTGGCCTTGACCCAGAACTTACCTGCCCGCGCAAGTCGCAACCCGCAGTGAAGCTCGCGGCAGGCTCGGTTGGCATTGGTGGTAGCCAAACGGGTATTTATCCACAGGAGACGCCTGGCGGCTGGCAGATCATTGGCCGCACACCGATTCGATTATTTGATCCAACGCGAGAATACCCTTTTGTCGCGCGCCCCCTAGATCGTGTTCGGTTTGTCCCTATTTCGGCAGAAAAATTTAAGGCCCTGGCTCTGATCTTGGCACAGGAGTCGGCGCAAGATCCGGCGCAGGAGCAGCCTGGGAAAACACCATCATGCTGACTGTCCTGTCGGGTGGACTACAAACCAGTATTCAAGACGGCGGGTATCGTGGCTTGATGCGATATGGCGTTGCGCCAGGTGGTGCGGCCGACCCCGTGGCCATGACGTTGGCAAATCGACTGCTGGGCAACCGGCCAGCAGCGGCTTGCCTTGAAGTCACCATGGTAGGCCCGCGCATTCAATTCGAGGCGGAATTGTGCCTTGCCGTGTGTGGGGCACGGTTTGACCTGACACTCAATGATATACCGGTCGAAAACGACACTGTCATCCATGTCCAACCGGGTGACACCCTCAACTTTGGCAGGTTACGCAGCGGTGCCCGTGCTTATCTCGCCATATCGGCAGACATACAGGTTCCCCGTGTCTTCGGTAGCCTTGCCACGCAGTTACAGATTGGTCTTGGCGGCTTCCACAACCGCGCACTCAAGGGCGGCGACAAAGTCCCCCTGAGTAACACCCGCTTGGCGGCCAAACGCCGATTACCGGCCGAATATCGACTGAATTACGCCGGGCGCCCCCAGCTGCGCATAATTGACGGTGCTGAGGCGCATTACTTGAGTCCACGCGAACGTGAGCGCTTCACCGGCGCGACTTACGAGGTCTCACCCCAAAGCAATCGCATGGGGATTCGTTTGGCGTGTAGGCCGTTAGAAACCAGCGGTTTACCGCAAATGACCTCATCCTGCCTTTGCCCCGGTACCATACAGGTTCCACCGAGTGGCACACCCATTATTTCATTTGTCGAGGCGCAAACAATCGGCGGGTATCCGCGTATTGGCCACGTGATCAGCGCCGATCAGCACCTGCTTGGCCAGCTTAAACCGTATGACCGTATCAACTTCACCCGTGTAACACTGGATACAGCCCATAGAGTACTGCGAGACAAACACGCACTAATGGCTCAACTCACCCAGGATCAGACGCTCGGTTGATATATCGATACATGAACGCCAGGCACGCGGCAAGAGGACAGATGCGGATACAGCCGCACGGATTGCTGGCACGAAACACCATGCAAGCAGGGAAAGGAAGGCAGTCAGTAGCGCGAATGCGCTATGCCGACGAGTCAACAACGTTCAAGAATCAACCCAGGTTATGGAAGACTCATCGTCATTATGCTTGTCCGCGCAGGGCGTCGACTTGGGGGGAACCACACCCACACGGCTTTTCGGGTCCGTATGCTGCTGCTCCCAATGTGCAACCGCTTCCGCACACAGCATTTTCTGCTCAGCGGTTATCGCCACACCATTCGGCCATTTACCCAACTCAATTGCCCGCTTTAAGCTGCCGACAATCTGCGGATTGAGTATTTTCAATAGTTCATCGAGCGACTGAAACATCTTCGAATCCCCTTTGTATTCAACGAGACAGACACACCAAAAAAAAGCCGGTCAATGACCGGCTTTCCTTTGCTCGGAGACCACCGGCCCTAAGACCGGTAGCTTACCGATGACTTAAGACTCGAGGTCTTAAGCTTCTGCAGCTTCTGCAGTCTCGTCCGCAACCGGACGATCCACCAGCTCGACGTAGGCCATCGGCGCCTTGTCGCCTGCGCGGAAACCACATTTCAGAATGCGGATGTATCCACCAGGACGGGCTTCGTAACGAGGACCCAGCTCGTCGAACAGCTTGCGCACTGCATCCTTATCACGGATACGGGCGAAAGCCAGACGGCGGTTAGCAACACTGTCTTTCTTGGCCAGGGTGATCAGCGGCTCGGCAACGCGACGCAGTTCCTTGGCTTTAGGCAGTGTGGTTTTGATCAGCTCGTGCTCTACCAGAGAGGCGGTCATGTTCTTGAACATGGCCTTGCGGTGAGAGCTAGTACGACTGAATTTACGGCCACTATAACGATGACGCATAACTCAATTCCTCACGACTAGAATTGCTTTCTCAGCAAGTCGTTTGTGAGTGGTATTTGCTATGGGCACACACCACTCGGGTTTCTTACAGGGCCGGGCTCAACACCCGCACCACAAACGCTTTACAGGGGGCTCAGCTTGCTATCGCCTTTGAGGCTGGCCGGCGGCCAGTTCTCGAGACGCATGCCCAGGGAGAGACCGCGAGAGGCCAGAACGTCTTTGATCTCAGTCAGAGACTTCTTACCCAGGTTCGGAGTCTTCAGCAGCTCTACTTCGGTACGCTGAATCAGGTCGCCGATGTAGTAGATGTTTTCTGCCTTCAGACAGTTAGCCGAACGGACGGTCAGCTCCAGGTCATCGACCGGGCGCAACAGCACCGGATCAACTTCCTCTTCCTTCGCTTCAGGCTGGGCATCCTTCTCGCCTTCCAGGTCCACAAATACTGCCAGCTGCTGCTGCAGGATAGTGGCGGCGCGACGGATCGCTTCCTCCGGGTCCAGAGTACCGTTGGTCTCCAGGTCCAGAACCAGCTTGTCCAGGTCAGTACGCTGTTCCACACGTGCGGATTCCACACTGTAGGACACGCGACGAACCGGGCCGAAAGATGCGTCCAGTTGCAGACGGCCAATGGCGCGGGTCTCTTCTTCGTCTTCGCGACGTGCGTCGGCGGGCTGGTAGCCACGGCCGCGCGCAACGGTCAGACGAATGTTGAGCTCAACATCGCCAGTGATGTTTGCGATCACATGTTCGGGGTTCACGATTTCGATGTCGTGGTCCACCTGAATGTCGCCTGCGGTAACCGCACCTGGGCCTTTCTTGCTCAGGCTCAGCACTGCCTGGTCCTTGCCGTGCATCACCACCGCAATTTCCTTCAGGTTGAGCAGGATTTCGATTACATCTTCCTGCACACCTTCAATTGCGCTGTACTCGTGCTCAACACCGTCGATCTCAACTTCAGTGACGGCGCAGCCCGGCATGGAGGACAGCAGGATGCGGCGCAGCGCGTTGCCGAGAGTGTGGCCGAAACCACGCTCCAGCGGTTCCAGAACCACTTTAGCGTGGTTCTGGTTGTACTCGGTGACGTCAATACGACGAGGTGTCAAAAACTCGTTGACAGCAGTCTGCATAGCCATACCTGTATTACAGTTTTATTCCTTAAATGGAACAGAGCCTTACTTGGAGTAGAGTTCCACGATAAGGTTTTCATTGATCTCTGCCGGCAGATCTACGCGATCCGGAACACGCTTGAAGGTACCTTCGAGCTTGCTCGCGTTCACGTCTACCCACTCTACGTCACCGCGCTGTGCAGCGAGGGAAACGGAGTTCTGGATACGCATCTGCTTCTTGGACTTCTCGCGAATGGAGATAACGTCGCCTTCTTTAACAGAGTAAGAAGGGATGTTTACGGTAGCGCCATTCACCAGGATCGCCTTGTGAGATACCAGCTGACGTGCTTCAGCACGAGTAGAGCCGAAGCCCATGCGGTAAACCACGTTGTCCAGGCGTTTTTCCAGAAGTTGCAGCAGGTTTTCACCAGTTGCACCTTTCAGACGCGCCGCTTCCTTATAGTAGTTGCGGAACTGCTTTTCCAGCACACCGTAGATACGGCGTACTTTTTGTTTTTCACGCAGCTGAATGCCGTAGTCGGAAAGACGGCCGCGACCAGCGCCGTGAACACCCGGCTTGGTCTCTGCACGACACTTAGAGTCGTGTGGGCGAACGCCACTTTTCAGCTGAAGATCGGTACCTTCCCGACGGGAAAGCTTACATTTTGGTCCAATATAACGTGCCATTTCGTCAACCCCCTCTTACACGCGACGTTTCTTGGGCGGACGACAACCATTATGCGGGATCGGCGTCACGTCGGTGATGTTGGTGATCTTGTAGCCGCAGTTGTTCAGTGCGCGAACAGCAGATTCGCGACCGGGGCCAGGGCCCTTAACTTCGACATCAAGGTTTTTCAGGCCATACTCCTGAGCAGCAGTGCCTGCGCGCTCAGCAGCAACCTGGGCTGCGAATGGGGTGCTCTTACGAGAACCGCGGAAACCGGAACCACCAGCGGTAGCCCAGCTCAGAGTATTGCCCTGACGGTCAGTGATCGTCACGATCGTGTTGTTGAACGATGCGTGGATGTGGGCAACACCGTCGACAACGGTCTTTTTGACCTTTTTGCGAGCAGTAGTTTTTGGCTTAGCCATACCTATATCCTAAATCCTGTACTTGTGAAGACTTGCCGATGTAAGTAATTACTTACGGATCGGCTTGCGCGGACCCTTACGGGTACGGGCGTTAGTCTTGGTGCGCTGACCGCGAAGCGGCAGGCTGCGACGGTGACGCAGACCGCGGAAGCAACCCAGGTCCATCAGACGTTTGATGTTCATGGATACTTCACGACGCAGATCACCTTCAACGGTCAGTTTCGCAACTTCACCGCGGATGGTTTCGATCTGGTCTTCGGACAGATCACGAAGTTTGGTGGATTCAGCGATACCTACCGCTGCCAGAATAGACTTGGCCGTAGTGCGTCCGACACCATAGATATGGGTCAGGGAGATCACGGCGTGCTTGTGGTCTGGTACGTTTACACCAGCAATACGTGCCATAGAGGCGTACTCCACGTATTGTGAACCGCACAACTTTGGTTGTGGCGCGATTCAATTCTTAATTCGGCGCTGACAGCGAATAAAAAGCCACCAGCACCACCAAAAAGGCGCGCAAGAATAGCTTTTCATACACCAAATTGCAATAGCCCGCCTTCCCAGAGCCGAAACTCAGGGTGAAACGGACGACAGTCAACGCCCCCTTTTTGAGACTGCCCAGACAACTTTCGCTGACTTTGCAGTCTCACCACAGATCTAAATCTGCGGTGCGCCTTTTAACACGGGGCTGTGCCAAGAGGCAAATTCTTTGACGAACAATTGGTTTCCTAACCTCTCCGATGTCTAGACACCGGAACTCACCGTCCCTGGTGAGTCACTAATCGGCAAGCGGTGCCGATTAGCCCTGCCGCTGCTTGTGACGAGGCTCAGCGCTGCAGATAACCCGCAGAACGCCTTTGCGACGTACAATTTTGCAGTTACGGCAGATCTTTTTAACAGAAGCGCGTACTTTCATGACCTTACCTCAATTCAATCCTGCTGCCCGGGTTACCGATTAACGGCGGCCGTAGCTTTGCAGATTTGCCTTTTTCATTAACCCATCATACTGGTGGGACAGCAGGTGCGATTGCACTTGCGCCATGAAGTCCATCACAACGACCACAACGATCAGCAGTGATGTACCGCCCAGATAGAACGGAATGTTCAGCCCAACTACCAGGAACTGCGGCAGCAGGGATACCAATGCGATGTAACAGGCACCCACCAGGGTCAAGCGAGTCAGAACGCTGTCGATATAACGAGCGGTCTGTTCACCTGGGCGAATACCGGGTACGTAGGCACCGGATTTCTTCAGGTTGTCTGCAACTTCATTCGGGTTAAACATCAACGCCGTATAGAAGAAGCAGAAGAAGCCGATCAGCAGAGCGAACAGAATAATGTTCAAAGGCTGACCCGGGCCCAGCTGCAGTGCCATCCACTGCAGAATCTGTGCACCAATGCCTTCGCCACCCTGACCGAACCACTGCGCAAGAGTCGCAGGGAACAGCAGGATACTGCTAGCAAAGATCACCGGGATCACACCGGCCATGTTCACCTTCAGCGGCAAGTGGCTGGACTGTGCCGCAGGCGCCTGCGAGTAACGACCCGCCTGGCGACGTGCGTGGTTGATGGTAATACGGCGTTGACCGCGCTCCATCACCACTACGAAGTAGACAACCGCCAGCGCTACGAAACCGATGGCCAGCAGCATCAGGATGTGCAATTCACCCTGACGCGCCTGCTCGAAAGCCTGACCGATGGCACTGGGCAGACCCGCAACGATACCGGCAAAGATAAGCATCGAAATGCCATTGCCCACACCGCGCTCAGTGATCTGCTCACCCAGCCACATCATGAACACTGCACCGGTTACCAGTGACACTACCGCCACGAAGTAGAAACCGAATGCCGGCTCTGCGGAATAAGCCAGGTTTTGACCGGCAAGACCAAAGGTCATACCGATACCCTGGATCAGGGCCAGAAACACGGTCAAATAACGCGTGTACTGGTTGATTTTGCGACGGCCTGCATCACCTTCCTTCTTCAACGCCTCCAGAGAAGGCGTTACCGCGGTCATCAACTGCATGATGATGGACGCGGAGATGTAAGGCATGATGCCGAGCGCAAGGATACTCATCCGCTCCAGTGCACCACCGGAAAACATGTTAAACAGACCCAGGATCGTTCCCTGATTCTGATTGAACAGATTCGCCAGCTTCTCCGGATCAATACCGGGCACCGGAATATGGGTCCCTATGCGATAAACAAGAATCGCGAGAAACAGAAAACGAAGGCGAGCCCAAAGCTCGCCTAATCCCTTGCCGTTGCCCAGGGAGTTAACACCAGTTCCTGGTCGTGCCATTGGGGCCTCGATTTAGTCTTCTACTTTTCCGCCAGCAGCTTCGATGGCTGCTTTAGCACCCTTGGTGACACCCAGACCTTTAACGGTAACCGCTTTGGTCAGTTCACCAGAAAGGAACACTTTGGCGCGCTTAATGTGGTTGCCGATAATATCGGCATTCTTCAGCGCTGCCAAATCAATAGTGTCACCCTCTACCTTCGCCAGCTCCGCCAGACGCACTTCCGCAACAAAGCGGCCAACGCGAGAGGTGAAACCGTACTTCGGCAGACGCTTCTGCAAAGGCATCTGACCGCCTTCGAAGCCCGGACGAACACTACCGCCGGAGCGGGATTTTTGACCTTTATGGCCGCGACCGCCGGTTTTACCCAGGCCGCTACCAATACCGCGACCAACGCGCTTGGCGCTGTGCTTGTGACCCTCAGCGGGAGACAGTTCATTCAAACGCATGTTACGCCTCCTCCACTTTAACGAGGTAGTTCACTTTGTTGATCATGCCGCGCACAGAGGGAGTGTCTTCCACTTCCACAGTGTGACCAATGCGGCGCAGACCCAGACCAGCAACACATGCCTGATGGTTTTTCAGACGACCGTTGATGCTTTTAACCTGGGTTACTTTGATGGTCTTCTTAGCCATGACTCATTCACTCAAAGCAAGTTCAGACCGGACTGCAGCAGATCACTGCAGCCCGAGCCGAATCAGTTCAGGATTTCTTCCACAGACTTGCCGCGCTTGGCAGCAACGTCTTCTGGGCTACTCATTTTGCCCAGCGCACTGAAGGTGGCGCGTACGACGTTTACCGGATTGGTAGAGCCGTAGCACTTGGCCAGTACGTTGTGGACACCAGCCATTTCCAGTACGGAGCGCATAGCACCGCCGGCGATTACACCGGTACCCTGGGAAGCGGGCTGCATGTATACCTTGGAACCGCCGTGGCGACCGTTGGTAGCGTACTGGATGGTGTCTCCATTCAGATCTACCTGGATCATGTTGCGACGCGCAGCTTCCATAGCCTTTTGGATGGCTACTGGCACTTCACGTGCTTTACCACGACCAAAGCCAACGCGGCCATTGCCATCGCCAACTACGGTCAGAGCGGTGAACGCGAAGATACGACCACCTTTAACGGTTTTGGCAACACGATTGACCTGGACCAGCTTTTCCTGGAGGCCTTCGTCGTTGCTCTTCTCGACTTTTTCTCTAGCCATAACTCAACCCTTAGAATTTCAGACCGGCTTCACGGGCAGCGTCTGCCAGGGCCTTAACACGGCCGTGGTACTTAAAACCGCTACGATCGAAGGCTACCGCTTCAACGCCAGCGGCTTTCGCGCGCTCAGCGATCAGGGTGCCAACAGCTTTAGCAGCGTCGACGTTACCAGTTTTGCTTTCACGCAGGTCCTTATCCAGAGTAGAGGCGGTGGCCAATACCTTGTCGCCATCGGCGGTCAGGATCTGTGCGTAAATGTGGCGGGGAGTGCGGTTCACTGTCAGGCGAACGGCGCCCAGCTCACGGAACTTGGCGCGGGCACGACGTGCACGACGCAAGCGAGTTTGCTTCTTAACGTTCATATCTATGCCTTACTTCTTCTTGGCCTCTTTGCGATACACGTGCTCATCGGCGTAGCGGACACCCTTACCTTTGTAGGGCTCCGGCGGACGGAATGCGCGGATCTCAGCGGCCACTTGACCTAACAGCTGCTTATCGCTGCTCTTCAGTACGATTTCAGTCTGGCTCGGGGTTTCAGCAGTAACACCTTCCGGCAGTGCGTAATCTACCGGGTGCGAGAAACCGAGAGTCAGGTTAACGGTCTTACCAGATGCTTTCGCACGGTAACCTACACCGTTCAGCTGAAGTTTCTTTTCGAAACCCTGACTGACACCGACCACCATGTTGTTAACCAGCGCGCGGGTAGTGCCGGCGAGGGCACGAGCCTGCTTGGAACCGTTGCGTGCAGCAAAGGTCAGCTGATTCTCTTCCTGTTTAACTTCAACGTCACTGTGTGCGGAGAAGTTCAGGTTGCCATTACCACCTTTCACAGCGATGTCCTGACCTGAAAGGCTCACGGACACGCCAGCGGGGATGCTTACGGGACTATTAGCTACTCGAGACATATTAACCCCCGCTTAGAATACGGTGCAGAGCACTTCGCCGCCGACACCAGCCTGACGGGCAGCACGATCGGTCATCACACCTTTGGAGGTGGAGACGATTGCGATACCCAGGCCACCGCGAACGGACGGCAATGCTTTCTTACCTGCGTAGTTACGCAGGCCTGGACGGGAAACCCGATCCAGCTCAGCAATTACCGGCTTGCCCTGGAAGTATTTCAATTCGATAGTCAGTTCAGGCTTGGCACCTTCGCTGACAGCTACGTCAGTAACATAACCTTCGCCCTTGAGGACGTTTGCTACGGCTACTTTCAGTTTGGAAGAAGGCATAGAAACACTGCCCTTGCCGCGCGCCAAGGCGTTGCGGACGCGGGTCAGCATATCTGCCAACGGATCTTGCATACTCATTACTTAAGACTCCTCAAGTCTGCCGTATTACCAGCTGGACTTAACCAGACCGGGGACATCACCACGCATAGCGGCTTCACGCAGTTTGTTACGGCACAGGCCGAACTTGCGGTAGACAGCGTGGGGGCGACCAGTGATACGACAGCGACGTTGCTGACGTACCGGGCTTGCATCGCGCGGCATTTGTTGCAGCTTGAGTTGAGCCTCCCAGCGCTCCTCATCGGAAGCACTGGCACTGGCGATGATCGCCTTCAGCTCTTGACGCTTTTCGGCGTACTTAGCTGCGGTTCGAGCGCGCTTGTTCTCACGCGCAATCATGGATTTCTTCGCCATGGAATCCTCTTAACCCTTGAAAGGGAAGTTGAATGCTTTCAGCAGTGCACGACCTTGTTCGTCGGTAGCTGCTGTAGTAGTGATACAAATATCCAGGCCGCGGATTTTGTCTACTTTGTCGTAGTCAATTTCCGGGAAGATAATTTGTTCTGTTACACCCATTGAGAAGTTACCACGACCGTCGAACTGCTTCGGGCTAATGCCACGGAAGTCGCGGATACGTGGGATAGCGATACCGATCAGTCGCTCCAGGAACTCATACATGCGCTCACCGCGCAGAGTTACCTTACAGCCGATCGGCCAGCCATCACGGATTTTGAAACCCGCGATAGACTTGCGCGCTTTGGTCACAATAGGTTTTTGACCAGTGATTGCAGTCATGTCATTGACTGCATGTTCCAGTACCTTCTTATCACCAATGGCTTCACCGACACCCATGTTGACGGTGATTTTGGTGATGCGCGGCACGGACATTACGTTCTCAAGTCCCAGCTCTTCTTTCAGCTTGGACGCGAGTTCTTTGGTGTAGAGCTCTTTAAGCCTTGCCATGTTTTCCACCTGACTTATGCGTCAACGGCTTCGCCGCTGGATTTGAAGACGCGGATCTTAGTGCCATCTTCCAGTACTTTGAAGCCTACCCGGTCAGCTTTTTGCGTATTCGGGTTGAAGATGGCTACGTTGGAAACCTGAATAGCGGCTTCTTTCTCAACGATTCCACCGGCAACACCCAGCTGGGGGTTCGGCTTCTGGTGTTTCTTGATCATCTGAACACCGGACACGATCAGACGGCCATCGTTCAGCACCTTACGTACGGTGCCACGCTTGCCCTTGTCGCGACCGGCGATAACGATCACTTCATCGTCACGCTTGATCTTGCGCATTACTCTTCTCCGCTCGTGGCTTAGATAACTTCGGGAGCCAGTGAGATGATCTTCATGAACTTCTCACCGCGCAGCTCGCGAGTTACCGGGCCAAAAATACGGGTGCCAACCGGAGCTTGGTTCTGGTTCAGCAACACCGCTGCGTTATCGTCAAATTTGATCAGGGAGCCGTCCGGGCGACGCACACCTTTTTTGGTGCGAACCACAACAGCGGTCATTACCTGACCCTTTTTCACTTTACCGCGGGGAATTGCTTCCTTAACGGTTACCTTGATGATGTCGCCAACGCCAGCGTAGCGACGGTGGGAGCCGCCCAGCACCTTGATGCACATGACACGGCGAGCCCCACTGTTATCGGCTACTTCTAAGTAGGATTCTGCTTGAATCATTGTTCCTCTCCGAAAACCTGTTTAGGTCTTCACAGTCAATGGGCCCAGGATTAAACCTTCGCCGCACGCTCTACAATAGTCTGCAAGGACCAGGACTTACTCTTGGACAGCGGACGAGATTCTTCAATGGTCACAACATCACCGATGCCGCATTCATTGTTTTCGTCGTGTGCCTTGAGCTTGGTGGACTTGCTCACGATTTTGCCGTAGATCGGGTGCTTAACACGGCGCTCGATCAAAACGGTGATGGTTTTATCCATCTTGTCACTCACAACCTTACCGGTCAGAGTACGCTTCAGTTTTGCTTCAGCCATGATTAATTACCTGCCTTCTCGGTCAACACAGTCTTAATGCGAGCAATGTCGCGACGAGTCTGCTTCAGCAGATGGGTCTGAGTCAGCTGACCGGTGGACTTCTGCATACGCAGCTTGAACTGTGCTTCAAGCTGAGTAATCAGTTCCTGGTTCAGTTCTTCAACTGACTTTGAGCGTAGATCTGCAGTCTTCATTACATCACCGAACGCTTAACGAAAGTTGTCTTTACAGGCAGCTTGGCTGCGGCGAGCTCAAATGCTTCGCGAGCCAATTCTTCGGAAACGCCTTCCATTTCATAGAGGACTTTTCCTGGCTGAATCTGGGCAACCCAGTATTCAACGCCACCCTTACCTTTACCCATCCGAACCTCAAGAGGCTTGTTGGTGATGGGCTTGTCCGGAAACACACGAATCCAGATTTTACCGCCACGTTTAACGTGACGAGTCATTGCGCGACGAGCCGCTTCGATCTGACGCGCAGTAATGCGTCCACGACCGATGGCCTTGAGGCCGAACTCGCCAAAGCTCACTTTAGAGCCGCGCTGAGAAAGACCGCGGTTGCGACCCTTCTGTACCTTGCGGAATTTTGTACGCTTTGGTTGTAGCATCTGCGCACCCCTTACTTAGCTTTTTTGCGAGGCTTCGCTGGCTTCTCTTCGGCAACTTCGTCACCGATGACTTCACCTTTGAAGATCCAAACTTTCACACCAATGATGCCGTAAGTAGTGCTGGCTTCAGCGGTGCCGTAGTCAATGTTGGCGCGCAGAGTGTGCAGCGGTACACGACCTTCACGGTACCATTCGGTACGCGCGATCTCGGCGCCGCCCAAACGGCCGCTAACCTGGATCTTGATACCTTCTGCGCCCTGACGCATGGCGTTCTGTACGGCACGCTTCATAGCGCGACGGAACATAACGCGA
This sequence comes from Microbulbifer agarilyticus S89, assembly GCF_000220505.1. Taxonomy (GTDB): domain Bacteria; phylum Pseudomonadota; class Gammaproteobacteria; order Pseudomonadales; family Cellvibrionaceae; genus Microbulbifer; species Microbulbifer agarilyticus_B. The sequence continues at coordinate 47,930 of NZ_AFPJ01000055.1, forward strand.
CGCTCCAGCTGCTGAGCAACGTTCTGGCCAACCAGAGTGGCGTCCAGATCAGGCTTGCGCACTTCTTCGATGTCGATGTGCACGGGCACACCCATCTGCTTGCTCACCTCGTTGCGCAGACGCTCTACGTCTTCGCCTTTCTTACCGATTACGATGCCCGGACGCGCAGTGTGAATGGTCACACGAGCGGTGTTGGCCGGACGTTCGATCTCGATGCGGCTCACAGAAGCGTGGGCCAGTTTCTTGCGAATGAATTCGCGAACTTTCAGATCCGTGTACAGCTTGTCTGCGTACTCGTCGCTGCCGGCATACCAAACAGAAGTATGCTTTTTAACGATACCCAGACGAATGCCGGTAGGATGTACTTTTTGTCCCATGGTTTTCTCGCCTGCTCTCTTATTTCTCGGCTACTTTCACAGTGATGTGACAAGTACGCTTCAGAATACGATCGGCACGACCTTTTGCACGCGGCTTAATGCGCTTCATGGTCATACCCTCATCCACGAAGATGGTGGAAACCTTCAGCTCGTCGACGTCGGCACCTTCGTTGTGCTCGGCGTTGGCGATTGCAGATTCCAGAATCTTCTTGACGATCGCAGCACCCTTCTTGTGGCTGAAAGCCAGGATATCCAGGGCTTCCTCGACACCTTTGCCGCGAATCTGATCAGCTACCAGACGCGCTTTCTGTGCCGAAAGACGAGCACCGCGTAGTTTTGCTTGCACTTCCATCTCTATAACCTCGGCTTAGCGCTTCTTCGCTTTCTTATCCGCGGCGTGGCCACGGTAAGTGCGGGTAGCGGCGAATTCGCCCAGCTTGTGGCCAACCATTTCTTCGTTGACCAGAACGGGCACGTGTTGACGACCGTTGTGTACAGCAATCGTCAGGCCCACCATTTCCGGCATAACCATGGAACGGCGGGACCAGGTTTTAATCGGCCGGCGATCATTTTTCTCGATCGCTGCCTCCACCTTCTTGATCAAATGCAGATCAATAAAGGGACCTTTCTTTAATGAGCGTGGCACTGTCGATTCCTCTCTAGCAGCTCAGACATCGCGCGGCTTATTTGCCGCGACGACGTACAATCATGTTGTCGGTGCGCTTGTTCTTACGCGTTTTCTTACCCTTGGTCGGAACGCCCCAAGGTGTCACAGGGTGACGACCACCGGAGGTACGACCTTCACCACCACCATGCGGGTGGTCTACCGGGTTCATCGCCACACCGCGAACGGTAGGACGAACACCGCGCCAGCGTTTGGCACCAGCTTTACCCAGCTTGCGCAGGCTGTGTTCAGAGTTGCTCACTTCACCCAGGGTGGCGCGGCACTCAGACAGAACTTTACGCATTTCGCCAGAACGCAGACGGATAGTCGCGTACTGACCTTCACGGGCAACCAGCTGTACAGAGGCACCGGCAGAGCGGGCCAGCTGAGCACCTTTACCAGGCTTCAGCTCGATGGCGTGAATGACAGAACCAACCGGGATGTTGCGCAGCGGCAGGGTGTTACCTACAGCGATGGGCGCAGCGTCGCCAGACTGGATCTTGGCACCGGCCTTGAGGCCTTTCGGCGCAATGATGTAACGACGCTCACCGTCGGCGTAGCACACCAGAGCGATGTGCGCAGTACGGTTAGGATCGTATTCCAGACGCTCAACGGTGGCTGGAATGCCATCTTTGTTGCGTTTGAAATCCACTACGCGATAGTGATGCTTGTGACCACCACCGATGTGACGGGTGGTAATGCGACCGTTGTTGTTACGGCCACCGGTCTTGGACTTCTTCTCAACCAGCGGAGCGTAAGGCGCACCTTTGTGCAGGTCGGAGTTAACAACCTTAACCAGGTGACGACGGCCGGCAGAGGTCGGTTTTGTTTTTACAATAGCCATTGCAACTTTCCCCTTTACTCAGCAGCTTCGAAGTTGATGTCGCTGCCTTCGGCCAGACGAACGTAGGCTTTTTTCCAATCGTTGCGCACGCCCATGCCGTAGCGGGTGCGCTTGGTTTTGCCTTTAACGTTCACGGTGCGAACCTGCTCAACAGAAACGTTGAACAGCTTTTCAACCGCAGCTTTCACTTCAGCCTTGGTGGCATCGGTGGTCACCTTAAACACTACCTGGTTGGCGGCATCCGCCAGTACAGCAGCCTTCTCGGAAATTACCGGACCCAGCAATACTTTGTAGATTCGCTCTTGGTTCATCCCAGCACCTCATCAATTTTCTTCAGTGCAGAAACGGTAACCACGACCTTGTCAAAGCGAATCAGGCTTACTGGATCGATAGCCTGTACATCGCGAACATCGATCTTGTGCAGGTTGCGCGCGGCCAGGTAGAGGTTTTCATTAACCTCTTCGGTCACGATCAACGCGTCGGACAGATCGTACTGTGCCAGCTTGGTTACCAGCTGCTTGGTCTTCGGCGCTTCAACGTCGAAAGACTCAACTACAACCAGACGCTCCTGACGAGCCAGCTCAGAAAGAATACAGCGCAGTGCAGCGCGGTACATTTTCTTGTTGAGCTTTACACTGTGATCACGCGGCTCAGCGGCGAAGGTTACGCCACCGGAACGCCACAGCGGGCTGCGAATAGTACCGGCACGAGCACGGCCAGTACCTTTTTGGCGCCACGGCTTCTTGCCGCCGCCGGAAACCGCAGAGCGGTTTTTCTGAGCCTTGGTACCCTGACGAGCGCCAGCCATGTAGGCGACGACTGCCTGGTGCACCAGGTCCTGATTGAATTCACGACCGAAAGCCACTTCAGAGACTGCAACAGTGCCTTTAGCGCCTTCGGGAGTAGCGATATTCAGTTCCATATCTATTTCCCCTCAGACTTAGGCTTTAACTGCCGGACGAACGATTACGTCACCACCGGGAGCGCCAGGTACGGCACCTTTAACCAGCAGCAAGTTACGTTCGGCATCAACACGAACCACTTCCAGGTTTTGCGTAGTTACACGCTCAGCACCCATGTGACCGGCCATTTTCTTGCCTTTCCACACACGACCAGGAGTCTGGCACTGACCGATAGAACCGGGAGCGCGGTGAGACAGGGAGTTACCGTGAGTAGCGTCCTGGGTACGGAAATTCCAGCGCTTAACGCCACCCTGGAAACCTTTACCTTTGGAAGTGCCGGTTACGTCGATCTTCTGACCAGCTTCAAAGCCAGATACAGTGATTTCAGAACCGATTTCGAAGGACTCTTCAGAACCGTCAGTGCGCAGTTCGAAAAGTGCAGAGCCAGCCTCAGTGTTGGCTTTGGCGAAGTGGCCCGCTTGGGGCTTGGAGACACGGGAAGCCTTACGGGAACCCACAGTTACCTGAACCGCGGAGTAGCCGTCAGTTTCCACAGTTTTCACCTGAGTGACGCGATTCGGAGCTACCTCGATAACAGTTACCGGGATAGAAGCGCCATCTTCGGTGAAGATGCGAGTCATGCCGCTCTTGCGGCCGACAATACCTATAGTCATCTTTTCAACCTCTCAGTGCACGGGGCTTTAACCCACTGCGGCCGCCCAATTTCAGAGCGTTACACTACCCAGACCGTTTTCGCCTGGGATTCGGTAGTTAATTTAACGTGTTAGCCGAGACTAATCTGAACCTCAACACCGGCCGCCAGATCGAGCTTCATCAGCGCGTCAACGGTTTTCTCGGTAGGTTCTACGATGTCCAGCAAACGCTTGTGAGTACGGATTTCGTACTGGTCGCGCGCGTCTTTGTTGACGTGCGGAGAAATCAGTACGGTGTACTTCTCTTTACGAGTCGGCAGCGGGATAGGACCGCGTACTTGTGCGCCAGTGCGCTTGGCCGTCTCAACAATCTCCTGGGTAGACGCGTCGATCAGCTTGTGATCGAACGCCTTCAGGCGAATTCGGATGCGTTGACCCTGCATGGAATCAAACTCCAATAATAAAAACTAAAGAACGTCCTTTTACGCAACCCCGAGGGCGGGCGAAAAGGAGCGCGAATTCTACGGGCGAAGTTTTGAGCTGTCAACCGCTAATAGCGAACACTCATGCGGGCATAAAACACGGCAGATTCCTGCTCCGGAATCGCTTCCTTGGTGGGCTCCGCGTAGTTCATCGACAGTGACCATGAAGACCCGGACAGTGCCATTCCGAGCCCACCGGCACCCAGAGGTGTCTCGACATTGATATTGCCGGAGCCGTCCTGACTGCGGTCCAGGGACTTGGCCTCACCGTAGTCAAAGAACAGGTACGGCTCGACGGTCACCCCCCATGGCTGCCAGGCATCGTAGTGCAGCTCAACCTGCCCGTACCACCCTCGGTCGCCGCTGACAGCGCTGGGCAGATAGCCCCTGATACTGGTAGGACCACCCAGCGAGAACGATAACGACCCCGGCAGCTGTGCGTCATTACTGTACTGCCAGGAGGAAAGCAGAATGCCGTAGAAACCTGTAGTACCTGCACGCAGATATCCGGTCAGGGCGCCGTTATACAGGGTTTCCTGGGTAGCCTGACGCGCAGACCCCACGTCCGACTTGTCGTCAAAATCAGTGTAGGCCAGCATTTGGCGACCGGTCAGCTGCCAGTTGCGCCCCACCCAGTTCACACTCACACCAACCTGACCCTGCAGGATAGCGTCGTCACTAAAGACAACCCCAGCAATTTCAGTGGTAGAACGGGTATAGCCCGCGGCGCCAAGCACATTCAGCCAGCCGCGCTCGCCGGACCACGCTAGCCAGGAGGACTCGAGGCCGAGGCGGTGAGAATCACCCTGCACATCGGAAGTGGCGAAATCCCCTTCGGTCAGGTCGGTACGGGTCAGTGACGCACTGCCACCGACACGCCAAAGGGTACCCGGCAGAGGCCGGTTGTAGCTGAGACTGAGGGACTGCGCCCCCTCACTACCCGACAGGTAAGCAATGGCGCGGTCGCCACCAGACAACAGGTGCTGGCGGCGATACATAAAGCCGAGTGACTCGCGCCCGGAACTCTCGTAACCGTAATTATCGGCGAACGTCTGGAAAAAGCCGCGTTCGGGCTCTTGGACCGTGACCACAATATCGGTCAGGCCGAAGGATTCACCACGGCGCAGTTCCGCCCGGATGCGTTCGTCATGCAAGCGGTTGAACTCGAGGATATCCGCCTGCAGCAGCGGCATATCCACGGTTTCCTGCCCCTGGTGCTTGACCATCCATTCCGAGAAGAAGGCATCCGGCGTGTATTCGTTGCCTTCAAAGCGGATTTCACCCAGCTTGCCCTCAATCAGGCGAATCGACACTACGCCCTCTTTTACTTCCTGCTGCGGCAAGACCGCTACGGCGGTGTAGACGCCCGACTCGCGGTAGGTGCGGTTAACCGACTCGACGATTTCCATCAGCTGGCTGTGCGCTACCTGCTGCCCCAGGTACGGCAGGACGATGTCCCGCAGCTGCTGCTCGGTAAGTAGCTCCGATGGACTGAAGCGTACGCTGCGCAACTCGAACACCGGCCCCTCAAGCTCCCGGGGATCACCGGTCACTTCAACTTCATCAATCAACCGCAAAGCGGGCATCGCAGGGCGATCCATCAGCAACTGCTCGCGACGACGGATCTCCGCGGCCTGCTCGCCGGCATCAGCCCCTGGAATGTGGTCGGGCAGATCAACTTCCGTCTGCGCCCAGGCACAGGGCGCCGCTACTGCGAGCACCAGTGCCTGCGCGAGTTTTCCAAATTCCAACCTTGCCACTTTCACCACCATTCAGGTTTATCGCCAATTTCCGCCGGTTCGCGCCGGAACGGCCGTATTACATCTTTTTATATAAACGTCTATATAAACGTCGTTCGCGCTTACCCCCTCAAGCGAGGGGGAGAGAATTAGCGCATGGCCAGCGTGTCGTCCCGAGAGATTTCCGCATAACCGGGTTCGTCACTTTCCGGATCCATCTCGCTGTACTCATCCGGGTCCAGCCAATCGACCGGGTTCCAGAAGTACTCTTCCGCATTCAGATAATCCAGCGGACGACTGAACCACAAGCGCCACAAGTCGCGACCTTCGGCACGTTCGCCGTCGATGGAATTTTCCAGCTGGTGCTCGATGGAAAGACGGCTGAAGCCGGGGTCACCGATCGCATACTCACCGTCTTTACCCTGATAGGTCAGAACCAGAGGATCGCGATAGCGAGTGACCTGCGCGTTGGTGAGCAGCAAGTTGCCCTGCACATCCAACCAGAACTCCCCATAAGGCGTAACTAGCTGGCCATTCAGGTCCTGTGGTGACAGGTCGACGTTATCCAGGGTCAAACTCAACACGCCACTCTGCATATCCAGCTCAGAGATCACTTCTGCACTTTCAATCCGCAGGTCACCACTGGTGGAGATTGCGCCGTAATCAGTCATCAGGCGGTCGATGGTCAAACGCTCATTGTTTTCCACATTGACGCCTACCCACTGAGCGGCTGCGCCATCGATGTTGGTCAACGTCAGGAACAGCTCCGGGTTGCCCTGACTATCCACGTTCATATCGATGGTTGGTGCCCGCAGCTCCAGCTCGCCAGAAGCGGTCATCAACACCTGATCAATCTGGATACCCTCCTCGGCGATAAAGCTGCCTTCTGGAATGGTCATCTGGTTCGCCAGCAGGAAGCCGTCGATCCACAGATGCGGGGTACCAATCAGCTCGGCAATTTCTACATCGCCGAAGGCGCGCATATGGATGTCGCCATTCTGCGCAGACAGCAGTTCCGCATGCGCGTCGTTTAACAGGATCAGGTTGATATCACCTTCATCGGTGACAGCGGAGAACCAGGGCACATCCATGATCAGAGGATCGCCGATGCCCGTTGCCGCGCTCAGGTAGCTGCGACCACCGGCCACACCCTGCAGGTGCAGGTCGGCATCGCTGCGTCCGTCAATACGGCCGTTGCCGCTCAGCAGGTCAAATGCGTAATCGCCACTCCAGCTACTGCTCAGTTCCGACAGCAACATGCTTTCGGAGCTGTGCACGCGGATACCACCTTGCGACTCCAGGCGGCTACCACTGCCCATGGTCCAACGGTTGGTATCGATTGCCACAGCACCACCCGCTCTCACCAGGGTGCTCGCAGACTGGGCAATGTCGCCAGTAGCGTGCAAGGTCAGCGCGCCACCGGTATGCGCGTCGCGGCGCAGCGCTACGTCACCACCATTGATGAGCGCGAAATCACCACCGACATTCAGCAGTTGCAGGTCCGCATCGCCAACCAGCGTAACATCGCCGTCACCGACAACCTGCAGGCGCGCATCGCTATCCATTTGCCAGCTTGCTGCCGATGCAGACAGATCGCCATGCACGACCAGATGCTGACCTTCGGCCTGAGCCATGTCAGCGGCGATATCCAACTTCATGCTACCGAAGGTTTCCGCACGCTCATTCAGCTGAAGCGCTCCACCGGCGGTAATTTCGGTGTTGCCCTGGCCAATGAATTCGGCCAATACAACATCGCCCGCGCTATCGAGCTGAGTATTTCCAGCTACTTGCAACAGGCTGCCCTGCCCCATCACAAAGCTGTTGGCGCTCAGGGTAAATGCATCACCACTCACCACATCCAGAGTGGGATCTACGCTGACAGCACCCGCTGCAGACAACAGCACAGGCCCACCGGCAGTCAGGTGATCGCGCAGCTGGATGTCAGACATAGAACTGCTCAGGGACAGTGCACTGCCACTATCCACCCTCGCCAGACGCATGCCTGCCACAGTGGCGATATCGATTGCACCACCAACCTGCAGCAGAGCGTTGTCACCCATGGTCCAGCTGTTCGCGGAAGCGGTCAGGTCGTTGCCGATGGTGAACTGCTGTCCGGCAGATTGAGTGACGTCACCGCGCAGGGTGAGGTTCGCAGTGCCGGTGACCGCAACGTGGTCGGTCATGGTCAGGTTGTCGCCATCGACGATGGTGAGGTCGGCACCGATGTTAGCGGCTTCGCTGAAGGCGATATCGCCACCGGCGGTCAGAACTGCATTGCCATCTACATCCACCAGTGCGTAACGCTGCTCGTTGGCGGTGGTCGCATCGAAGTCACTCGCCACTTGCAAGCTGGCAGCGGTGCCCATGGTGAAGCTGTCGCTGGTTGCGGACAGATTGTTACCACTC
>NZ_AFPJ01000054.1 GCF_000220505.1 Microbulbifer agarilyticus S89
GCCGTACCGGTGGCGCCTTTTTTTATATATGGCCCGCCCGAGAGGATTCGAACCTCTGACCTTCGCCTCCGGAGGGCGACGCTCTATCCAGCTGAGCTACGGGCGGATTGGGGTGACCTTGGTGGTCAAAACGGCGCCAAATCAAGGGTTTACCGTTGTCTGGCGCGGACGCGGATTATACAGAAGGGCTATGGCAGGGCAAAGGAAATCCGGGAGATTTGCCCACTTATGGCTCACGGCCCTTCGCAGCGGGCGGCGCAATGCTTATAATGCGCGGCAATTTGGTAGAGGTTTGTGGCGATCGCGCCGGAATCTGCGGGCCGTATCTGGCCTTTAGGGGGAATGGATGAAGGTTGTATTCAATTTTGTAGCGGCCCTGGCCGTAGCGGCGGGCGCAGCAGTAGCGGTAGCCCAGACCCAGTCTGTTGATGAAGAGATTGCCGAGCGCCTGGCGCCTGCCGGCAAGACCTGTATGCAGGGTGATGAGTGCGCGGCGGCAGCGCCTGCGGCCAGTGCATCCACCGGTGGTGCCCGCAGTGGCAGTGATGTCTATGGTGCCCACTGCGCAGCCTGCCACATGACCGGCGCTGCGGGTGCTCCCAAGTTTGCGGACGCCGCAGCCTGGGCCCCACGTATCTCCAAGGGCATGGACACGCTGTACACCAACGCCATCAAGGGTATCGGTGCGATGCCGGCGAAAGGCCTGTGTATGACCTGTTCCGACGATGAGATCAAGGCAGCTGTCGACCACATGGTAGATGCCAGCAAGTAAGCTATTCGCTTACCGATCCAGTAAAAAGGCCGCTCATTGAGCGGCCTTTTTTGTTGCCCAGGTCATAGGTAAAACGCGCTTACGCGCTCGATGGTCCAGAACATGGCGACGCTGCCGATACTGTAGGCGGCGGCCAGCCGTACCAGTTGTCGATAACGCTGCGCGACTCCGATCGCCAGATAACCAACGCAGACCACCCCGACCACGAACAGCAGCTGGCCGATCTCCACGCCGGCATTGAACGACAGCAGCGCGAGCGGGATATCCGTCGCCGGCAACCCGATTTCCGTCAAAGCGCCGGCAAAGCCAAAGCCGTGCAGTAGGCCAAAGCCAAATGCCACAAGCCATGGGCTGCGATGGGTCTGACCGGGCCGTCCGAATTGGGTGCGCACGATTTCTGCGGCCAGCAGCAGAATGCTGAGGGCGATCACCGCCTCTACCGGCGCCTGTGGTACCTGCACCAGACCCAGCGACGCGACGCTGAGGGTGATGCTGTGGGCCACGGTGAATGCGGTGATGGTGGCCAGCAGCCGGCGCCAGCCAATCACGATCAGTAGTAATGCGAACACGAACAGCAGGTGATCGATGCCCAGCAATATATGCTCGACGCCGAGGCTGAAATAGCTCCAGGCAATGGCTCCGGCACCGGGTGTGACGTCGACAAGGGTGCTGTTTTGCCGGGGCGTCAGCCTGACGGTCTGCACTGGTCGGTCGATTCCGGCAATCCGCACTAGGGCATCGGTCATCGAGTGCTGCAGGCCAGCGATGGCAACTGGCAGGCCGTCGATACCGCCGGCGCAGGCCAGTCGCCAGCGGTACACGCGCGCACCCGCGACTTCAAAGCTAACCCGCTCGCCCTGTTCACGGCAGTTTGTCGGCAAGGTAGGCTCCATGGGGGCGGGGATGCCGCCCTTAATGGGCATTTTCCACAGCACCTCCCATATATCGTTACTGGCTTCTGTGAGTTCCAGATACGCGGGCTTTATTTCGTGGGCATGGCCTGGCGGGCTGGCCACAAGCGCGAGCGACACTAGGGTTCCCAATCCCAGTAGTAGCAATACCCGTCTCATTCGGCCGCGACCTCAACCTTCACCGGTGCCAGCAAGTGATGCGCCGCCTCCGGTATCAACACCTGATACTGCGCTCGCAGTGAATGGTAGAGAGTCGCTTGTGCCTGCTTGCGCTCTGCCTGTCGCCAGGCCCCTTCCACCGCATCGCGTACCTCGGCCAGCTTGGCATCGCGGCCTGGCTGGTGGCTGGCAATCCGCACCAGATGCATGCCATAGCTGGACTGGATGGGACCGTGCCACCGGCCGGTGGGTGCATTTGCCAGCGCAGCGGCAAAACCTTCGCCGAAGGTGCGGCCTATTGTGTGAGTGTCGCTATTTACGAGCTGCGCCGGGAGCATGATCGGGTCGCTGAGCTGGCGGTGGTCCGGCGGTGCTGGCGCACGCAACTGCTCGAGTAGTGCCATTACATCCGCACTGCTGTAGCGCCGGGCCGGATCCAGATACACCTGATCAAAGCTATAGCGTGCCTGTGCAGCAAATGCGCCGGGGTTGCTATCCAGATAGTCTTGCAGGTCTTGCTCAGTGGGCTGGCGCATCTGCGCGATATCGGCGGAAATGAATTCCATTTTCTGCGCGAGCCGGCGTCGCACCAGTGCGTCATCGCGGTCCAGCCCGAGTGCCAGCGCCTCCCGGTAGAAGATCTCTTCGCGAATATCATTCTCCAACAGCGCGGAGAGTTCCTTGGCGGTGGGTAGCCGCTGCCATTTGCGCTCGAATAGTGCCACATGCCGCTCAATGTCCTGGGCGGAGACCGCGATCTGCTTTTCCCCCATGTCCGTATCGCTCGGTGCCATCGCATAGAGCGCGAACATAAGCCCACCGATAACAGCGAAATGCAGCAGTGGCTCTTGGATTATTTTTTTGATCATGGGATGCCTCTGGAATGTATTTTTTGTGGGGCGCTAACTCGGGTTGTACCAGATGGGCGAGGTGTAGGCGCGTTCCTGCGAAGACAGGCGCGTGCCCTTGGGCATTTTCAGGCCGTAGTACTTTGCGTCGTGGGCCAGCCAGGTGGGTGTGGGGATTTCCAGTACGCGGATGTAATAAAACGCTTTTTCTTCCGGATCAAAATCCGGGTCTTTCCAGTAGGCCTGTAAAAAGGGCGCACCAATCGTATTGGTAAAACTCGCATCGGCTTCATTCACGGTATTGCCTACCGCTGTCTTGCAGCGTCCGTCGCTATCAATTTTTCGATCACCCGAAACGGCGACGTCGTAAATGCGCTCATGGGTTATGCCATCCTTGTCGAGCCAGCCTTTTACCACCTGGATGCGATCCAGGTTGCCGCCCTCCACTTCACGCATGGCGCGCACAAGGAAGGTCGGTGCCTTGCCGCCCGGTGCGCGGTTCAGGTCACCACCCATGGGCACGCCCTTGTCGTAACCGATTTTTGCAAATTCCGAGCTGGCGAGATCGCCTTCGGAAAAATCCCAGCCGCCAAATACGCGTACCTGCAGGCGGGTACCGCTGGTGCCGTAGGCCTCTTTGCGCTCCATGGCATCAAACAGGGCGGGGCGTGTGTTCTCGTTGGCCCATACCGCCACCAGTCCCGATGCCTGCAAGTCCACGGCAGAAATATTCAGACTCGGGTCCACCAGGGATTTAATCAGCACATCTTTGTAGCGCTCCGGGCTTGGCTCCAGAAGATGTGCCTTGCCGAACCAGTTGTTTTCTGCCGAAGTTGCCAGGCCGGTGTGGTTATCCGTGCTGCCGATCAAGCCGAATTTGAATGGATTGGTACCATAGGTTTCCTGCAGTGCCAGGCCATCTTTTAATGCTTGCCGCGCATACTCGTTTTCCAGCATGTCATTGGTTTTGGGTGCGGAACCCTGCAGGTTAGTTTTGTCCAGCAAACCAAAATCGGCGAATTCATCTTTGGGCGAGAGATACGGATGGGTCTCGCCGGTGCCCTTGGCCTGGGTGATTTCTACTAATGGTTCGCGCTTGGCCCGTGCTTCCACATAGTTGCGATCCCATTTGGAACCGTCGAATTTTTTCTTCTCGAAGAAGCGGCCGTTACTCAGATTGCCGTTGTGGGGAATGGCGAGCATACGGCCGCCGGTGGTCTGCTCGTAGCGGTCCATATATTTCCACAGCTCCTCCGGTGCTTCCGAGTCATAGGCGGAAAACGGCACCACTTGCTTGGCCTTGTCGCCGTCGTCGCGGAAGATCACAACCCGGTGCAGATTGTTGCCCTCCGGGTGTGAGGTCCATTCGAAACCGATAAATGCGGTAAATGCGCCCGGTTGATTATGTTTTTCTGCGGCATCCACAATTTCGCCCCACGCCGACTTGGTCATCTCTGGGCTGTCGAAAGGCCTCTCGGAACCGAAATTCAGCCACTCGATAAAGGCGTCGTAGCCTTTGCCGGCCTTGACCATGTCGTGCCATTTCTTGCCCAGTGGATCATTCAACACGGACGGGTCCGACTTGCGGATAAACGGAGCCAGGCCTAGAAGCTCGGCGTGATCGGCGACCACCAGGAAATCCAGCGGCGCGCGTAGACGCGCCTTTTGCCCGGTTTGCGACTCCACTACCGCACCTTTGGCAAACCGGTAGGCCTCTTCCGGGCCGACCTTTTCCTGCCCGGCCATGCCGGCATCGGTGGAGTAGCTGGTATGCAGGTGGGTGTCACCAAAATAGACCCGGCGCGGAAAATTCTCTGCGGGGTAGGGTGAATAAACACGGTCTTTCGGTGCCGGCTCGAGCTTCGCCCCCTGCGCCAGCGCCATTGGGCTAAAAAGGGCGGCAAGCAGGAGGACGCAGAGTGATGCGGGCAGGGTGAACTGGAGGCGCATGGGCAGGGTGCTCCGATTGGATCAACTGCCCAAATATAGAAGATGCGGCGATTGTGCTATGGCCCACCCTTCGCAGAGGCGGCAATTTCATGATTAAGTCGGATTATTGCAGGATCCGTCTCAATGGGCCGCCAGGTAATCCGTGGTGTCGAAGTACTTGGTGATGATCTGGTCGGCCCTGGCATCGTCACCGATGGTTTGCCGCAGAGTACGCTGCATAAATGCGTAGTCGGTGTATTGTGTTGGCTCGGTCAGCAGCGCATTCACCCAGGCGAGCAATGTATCGCGCCCGAGTTCTTTCTCCATTTCGATCCAGATTCCGCTGATGAGCTCGTAGCGCAGAAACTGGTCCAATAGCTGTACTTCATCAGAGGTACGGAAAATCTCAGATAGCGGTTGTGGCTGAGCGTTGCGAATGTGGCGTAGCTTGCTCTCGGCAATTTTCCGCTCGGCTTCTTCCCCCAGCTTGTTCGCCACGACTACGTAAGAGATATATTCCGCGATACTCTCGCTCAGGGCTGAACTCAGCTTTGAGTTTAACGGACGGAACTGGTTGGCATAGAGGTGCACCAGCTCGTGAGCAACAAATAGCGCGGAGCCCAGGCGCTTGTTGGTATTTTCCGCGAGCAATCTATCGAAAGTATTCGGCGCGTGAGCGACTTCCACCATGGTCGGCGCCGACATCCAGCCCCAGCTATCGTTACGGCTAAGTGGAGTGCTAAATAGGAACGTTAGGCCGTCGGTGCCAAATGGATGGCCCATCAGGGTGCTGATCTCTTCCTGATAGGATTGGACCTCGACGAGTGCCCATTCGGTAACTGCTGCGGAACTGGGACTGTCCAGTACCAGATGATTGCCGTGCTGTGAGAAGCTGAAATCACCGAGAAACAACAGCGGTTCCACAGGAGTAGTGGATACGAGCCGGGCTGCTTGTCCCTTTACCGGCTTGTTGCCATTGATATACAAAGCTTTGCAGTCACTGCAGCGCAGCTGGATATCGTAAGTGACCTCATATAAACGATGGTCAGTTTTCTTGTTATAAAACTGCGGGAACCACGCACTTTGCATTCCATCCGCGCGCAGGGTTTTGCCATTAAACGCGACGTTGCCCTTCCAGTCTTTGCGTCGTGCGTCCGCCATATCGCTAATTACTGGGAATTTCCCGGTGTATTTCCAGATTAGCGGGGTTGGCGCGAAGTCCGCTTTGCCGGTGTAGTCGAAAATGCTGTAAGCGCGGGCTTCGGATAGCGCGGTGGGGCTATCCGCGAGACCGTAATAGTAATTCGTTTCGCCGTCGGCACTGCGGATGTGCTGGATATTCAGGCCCGCATTCAGCATCAACAGGTGGTCCTGCTCCCGCGGCAGATTACTGATGGTGATTTCCGCATCGATGGTGCCCTGCTGAACAGAGACGTTGAGCTGACCTTCAACGTGGGGAACCTGCGCATGGGCTACGGATGAGATTGCGCTGAGGCAAAGAAAGCAGATGAGGACGGTACGCTCGATTGCCGCGGTGAAGTTCCATTTCATTTTTCGAATTCCTTTTTATTTTTGTTGGTCTGCTTGTGGGGAGAACTCAGTCAAACATACTGAGCAACGATCCCAAAGTCTCGTTACCCTTGGCTTGATTCTGCTCCGGCGACGCCTTGCCAAAGCCCTCGAAGATACAGTCCTCTTCGGGCAGCTCCTCGAGGAAGCGGCTCGGCGTGGTGTCCTGATTTTCCCCAAACATTTTGCGCTTGCCGGCCAGGGTCATAGTCAGGGTTTTCTGTGCACGGGTGATACCCACGTAGGTGAGGCGGCGCTCTTCCTCGATATTATCATCTTCAATGCTGTTGCGGTGCGGCAACAGGTTTTCTTCCATACCGATCATAAATACGTGCGGGTATTCCAGACCCTTGGACGCGTGCAGGGTCATCAGGCTGACCTTGTCGGTGGCCTCTTCCTCTTCTTGGCGGTCGAGCATGTCGCGCAAAATCAGCTTGGAGATGGCCTGCTCCAGGCGCACGTCCTGCTCCAGTTCGTCGTCGGTGCCGTCCATGGTTTTCATCAGCGAGTCGAGCAGCCAGTACACATTCTCCATGCGCTTTTCGGCCACCTTTTCGCTACTGGCGTTCTGCGACAGCCAGCCGGCGTAGTCGATATCGTCCAGCATCTCGCGCAGTGCCGACTCCGGGCTGTTGTCGCGACAATTGCGCGCAACACCTTCGAGCCAATGCGCGAAGCGATTCAGGCGTTCGTAGCCCGCCTCGGTGATGTGCTCCTTGAAGCCGAGTTCGCTACACGCGCTCAGCATCGAGATCTCGCGCCCCTTGGCGTAGTTGCCCAGAGCCTCCAGGCTACTGGTACCGATCTGCCGGCGCGGGGTATTAATGATGCGCAGGAAGGCGTTGTCGTCGTCCGGGTTGACCAGCAGGCGCAGGTAAGACATCACGTCCTTGATCTCGGCGCGGGCAAAAAAGCTCGTGCCGCCGGAGAGCTGGTAGGGAATCTGGTTTTCCTGCAGCTTCATCTCGATCAGGCGCGCCTGGTGATTGCCGCGGTAGAGCACGGCAAAGTCCATAAACTTGCAGCCGCGGCGGGCCTTCTGCAGGAAGATCTCGTTGGCGACGCGCTCGGCTTCTTCGTTCTCATTAGCCACCTTGAGCACGCGGATTTCGTCACCGAGGCCGCGGTCGGACCACAGCGCCTTGTCGAATTCGTGCGGGTTGTGCGCGATCAGGTGGTTGGCCACCTTGAGGATGCGGCTGGTGGAGCGGTAGTTCTGCTCCAGCTTGATTAGGCGCAGGTTGGGATAGTCCTGCTTTAGCTGGCTCATGTTTTCCGGGCGCGCACCGCGCCAGGCGTAGATGGACTGGTCGTCGTCACCTACCACGGTGAGGCCGCCGCCGCTGCCCACCAGCATTTTCACCAGCAGGTACTGGGAGCTGTTGGTGTCCTGGTATTCGTCCACCAGCAGGTAGCGGATCTTGCGGCGCCAGCGCTGCAGCAGCTCCGGGTCGGTGTCGAAAAGCTCCACCGGGATCATGATCAGGTCGTCAAAGTCCACGGAGTTGTAGGCCTTGAGGGCGTCACAATAGCGCCCGTAGGCCACCGCCATGGCCTGCTCACCGGGGCTCTGGGCCATTTCCAGCGCCTTGCGCGGGGTGAGCATGTCGTTCTTCCAGTTGGAAATCTGGTTCTGTACCCGGTCGAGCAGGTCGGTATCCAGGTCGCCATCGCGCAGCATCAGCTCCTTGATCAGGGCGCGGGCGTCCTCGGCATCGAAGATGGAGAAGCCCGGCTTGAAGCCGGCGGCGTGGTATTCCTTGCGCAGGATGTTCAGGCCCAGGTTGTGGAAAGTGGACACGGTCAGGCCGTGGGAGGCCTTGGATTTCTTGCCATCGGGGCCGGTGACCAGCTTGCCGACCCGCTCCTTCATCTCCCGCGCGGCCTTGTTGGTAAACGTGAGTGCAGCGATGTTTCGCGCCTGATAGCCGCATTGTTCGATCAGATAGGCGATTTTTCGCGTAATTACACTGGTTTTGCCGGAGCCGGCACCGGCCAGTACCAGACAGGGGCCGTCGATGTATTTGACGGCTTCCGCCTGGCGTGGATTGAGCTTGGTCATAAGCGAAACAGGATCGAGATACAGCTGGGTTGGGCGACAGAATCTGGCGATTTTACCAGCGCAAGGGCGGCTTGGCTGTGCCTGTGGCGAGGTTTTATTGTGACCAGCAGGCCGCCGCTTTTACCTGCAACAGGATTTTGTCTATAAAGGGCGCCCAAGCCAGGTGGGGTTGAGCAGCAAGAGGGAGCGCTATGCAGCAGCCGATAACCGGCTACCATCGCGATGACGAGGGCCACTGGGTGGCGCAGCTGGCCTGTGGCCACAACCAGCATGTACGTCACGACCCGCCGTGGCAGAATCGGCCGTGGGTCACTACCCCGGAGGGCCGGGCCAAGATGCTGGGGTTCAAGCTCCAGTGCAAAAAGTGCGACGAAGGTGCCCCCTTGGATGAACAACCGCCCTCACAATCGAGAGAGTCCAATTAATGCCGAAGATCTGGGTGGACGCCGATGCCTGTCCCACCGTTATCAAAGAAATCCTGTTTCGCGCCGCCGAGCGCACCGAGACGGAGCTGACTCTGGTGGCCAACCAGTATGTGCGCGTGCCGCCCTCCCAATACATCCGTGCGGTGCAGGTAACCTCAGGCTTTGACGTGGCCGATAACGAAATCGTGCAGCGCTGTGAGGAGGGGGACCTGATTATTACGGCGGATATCCCGCTGGCGTCGGAAGTGATCGACAAGGGTGCCACCGCGCTGAATCCGCGCGGTGAAAAATATTCCAAAGCCAATATCCGCGCGCGCCTGAATATGCGCGATTTTATGGAGACCTTGCGCTCCAGTGGCGTGCATACCGGAGGGCCGCCGCCACTCGGGCAACAGGAGCGCAAGGCGTTTGCCGATCAGCTGGATCGCTGGTTGGTGCAGTGTCGTCGCAGTGGGAAATAACAATGACTGTGGAGATTGCACAACCTAAAACGGAGCGTCTGCAACTCCGCCAGTGGTGCGACAGCGACCGGGCACCGTTTGCCGCAATGAACGCTGACCCGGTGGTGATGGAACATTTCCCCAAGCTGCTAGGTCGTGAAGAGAGTGATGCCGGCGTCGATCGCCAGATTGCGCATATCGACAAGCACGGGTGGGGTTTCTGGGCGGTAGAGACTCTGGCGGACAAGCGATTTATTGGCTTTGTCGGCATCAAAAATGTTACCGACGATATGCCGTTTGCACCTGCGGTGGAGATTGGCTGGCGCCTGGCACCCGCAGCCTGGGGCAAGGGTTACGCTACCGAGGCCGCGCGTGCGAGTCTCGCTTATGGATTTGCCCGGTTAGGGCTTGAGGAAATTGTCTCGTTTGCCGTAGTTGGCAACCTGCGTTCGCGCGCGGTGATGGAAAAGCTGAGCATGGTGCGGGAAGCTAACTTTTTGCATCCGGGATTACCCGCCGGGCACCCGATGCAGGAGCATGTGTTGTACCGGCTATCGAGGTCTGTGTGATCGTTGTGCGTGCTTAATTTCAGCTAATTACCTAGCCATAACCTGCGATACTGTTTATGCGGATCGTAATTTTCCGCCTGTCGCTCGATATTAAATCGGCGATCACGCGGATCATTTCCAACGCCGCTGTTGTACATCCAGTTGCCATAGTTACTGTGCACGTCATAGTCGATAAGCTGGCTTTCAAACCAGGCGGCGCCGGCGCGCCAGTCCTGCTGTAATTCCTTCGCCCAGTAGCTCGCTACATTCTGCCGTCCGCGATTGCTCATCCAGCCGGTAGCGGCGAATTCGCGCATATTGGCGTTGACGAAGTCGTAGGGTGTGCGCCCGTCTATCCATGCTGCGAGTTTTTCTGGATCAAGCTGCCACGTGTACTTCCGCGCGCGAATACCGCTCAGGGCAAACAGACGATCGCCGTGCTTGAGCGATATGTATTTGAAGTAGTCGCGCCACAGCAGTTCAAACTGCAGCCAGTAGGTATCCTCGTTGGCCGTTACCTCGCGCTCGAAACGTTTCAATTCGGCATACAC
The DNA here is from genome assembly GCF_000220505.1 of Microbulbifer agarilyticus S89. Taxonomy (GTDB): domain Bacteria; phylum Pseudomonadota; class Gammaproteobacteria; order Pseudomonadales; family Cellvibrionaceae; genus Microbulbifer; species Microbulbifer agarilyticus_B. The sequence goes on from NZ_AFPJ01000054.1 coordinate 10,215, forward strand.
TTCCCGTGCCGACAGGCTGCCATTGGCCAGCCAGGCGGAGAGCTTGCTGCTGTACTCGGTGCCGATTAATCCGTTGCGGGTTTGTTTGTAGCGAGTAATGTTTTCGCTGTTCCAGAAGTATTCCTCGATACGTTGCTTGCCCGCGGAACTACCGCCGCTAAAGGGGAAAGCACTGCGTGGATCCGCTTTGGGTTGTTCCAGCCCAAGTCCTTCGATGGATGGTATTGACGAACTGCCACCGGCGGCGGTGAGATTCTTTGCTGCACGTGGCGAGGGGGTGGGCAATGGCGAGCGTATTGGTAATTGTTGCTCGATTACTTTGCGGAACTGGGTGAACACTTCCGGTAATTCTGCGACCTCTGCAAACGGTAGATCATCGGGGTGGATGAGAAACTGGTCGTAATCGGTGTGGATGTGCACTGCGTCCATGGCCGGTGCCGCTTGCAGCGACGTCAGCACGGTACGCTCATCGCGGGTCCACTCCCGTTGCAAAAACAGCTCGGTTACCGCGTGCTCGGTGACCAGTTCTGGAATCACCTGTGCCGGCGCACCCTGACGAATTAGCAGGGGTATATTCAGGTCGGCTAACTGCTGTTTCAAATCTTCCAGGCTCTGCAGGAGAAACTGCGCGCGAAATTTACCGGTGCGGGGAAACCCGAACGGATCGGTGCTGAAAAATTGCGGATCAAAACAGTAGAGAGCAATGACCGGCGTATCCCCGTTTGCCGATGCACAGGCTTGAGTCAGCGCTTGATTGTCATGGCTGCGCAAATTATGGAGAAACCAGACCAGTTTCATTTAGCCTCCGCCGCTAGTTTTCGTTTCTGCTTTTCGTTGAAACTCGGTGGCGCTGTCGTCGGCAGCGTTCGCTACAGTAACGCACTTCGTGCCAGCAGCGCTTCCATTTCCGCCGCCAGGTAAAGGGGCGCCCGCAAACCGGGCAGGTTTTTTCAGGAAGCGCGTTTTTCCGAGTCACTTTTTACTCTAGCGGGAAATAGCCTGGATCCTCAGGCGGGCGAGACGGTTTTGCGGTCCAGGTTGCGATAGGCCAACGCCTCAGCGAGATGTGCCGTGCCGATATGCTCCTCTCCACTCAGGTCCGCCAGGGTGCGTGCCACTCGCAGTACCCGGTGGTAACTGCGCGCCGACAACCCCAGCTTTTCTACCGAGGCGCGCAACAGTGCACTCTCGGCTTTCCCCAAACGACAGTATTCATCCAGTTCACTGCCCTGCAGCTCGCCGTTGATCTTCCCTTGCCTTTGCAATTGTGCCTGGCGTGCGCTGCGCACCCGTTCCCGCACCACTGTTGAGGATTCTCCGGTGAGGGAATCCTGCAACTGGGCCGCGCTCATGCTGGCGACTTCTACCTGCATATCGATGCGGTCCAGTAGCGGGCCGGAGAGTTTGTTGCGGTAGCGGTCGATCTGGTCCGGCGTGCAGCGGCAGCGGGATTCTCCCAGATAGCCACAGGGGCAGGGGTTCATTGCCGCAACCAGCTGGAATTGAGCGGGGAAGGTGACCTGGGCGCGGGCGCGGGAAATACGCACTTCGCCGTTTTCCAATGGCTCGCGCAGTATTTCCAGCGCCGAGCGCGGAAATTCCGGCATCTCATCGAGAAACAGTACGCCGCGGTGGGCGAGGCTGATTTCCCCTGGGCGCGGGTTGCTGCCACCGCCCACCAGTGCGGTAGGTGAAGCGGAATGATGTGGTGCGCGGAAGGGCCTTTGTTGCTCGCGCACGAGTCCCGCACTTGAGTAGAGCGCGGCTACCTCGATGCGTTCGCGCTCGGTCAGCGGCGGCAGTATTCCCGGCAGGCGGCTGGCTAGCATGGTTTTGCCGGTGCCCGGGGGGCCATAAAACAACAGGTTGTGCGACCCCGCAGCGGCTACCTCCAGCGCTCGTCGCGCCTTCAGCTGCCCGCGCACGTCGGCGAGGTCTGCATATAGTGCTTCGTCGATGGCGTCATCGACAACGGCATCGGGTAAGGGCTCGCGCCCGTGCAGTTGTGCACAGACCTGCAGCAGGCTGGTGGCAGATTTGACCGGGGTTTTGATCAGCGCCGCTTCCGCTGCCGACTCTGCCGAAATCACCAGTGTGCGACCGCTATCGCCGCAGGCCATGGCCGCCGGCAGCCCCCCGGGCACCGGGCGCAGGCTGCCAGACAGGGCCAGCTCGCCGATAAATTCAAACTGCGCCAGGATTTCCCCGGGTATCTGGCCGGAGGCCGCCAGGACACCCAGCGCAATCGCCAGGTCGTAGCGACCGCCGGCCTTGGGCAAATCGGCGGGAGCCAGGTTCACGGTGATGCGCCGCTGGGGAAACTCAAAATGGCTGTTGATAATGGCGCTGCGCACGCGATCGCGGCTCTCGCGCACGGCGGCTTCTGGCAGCCCGACAATATTGAATGCGGGCAAACCGTTGGCGAGATGGGTTTCTACGGTGACCAGTGGCGCCGCGACCCCCAGTTGGGCACGGGCATAGGTAATGGATAGGCTCACTTTTCGTCCTGAAAAAATGTCTTCCGTGAAATATTTTGCTCATTGCGAGCGGCTGCGAGCTAAATTAACCCGCAGCTTTTCTGAGTAACCGGGTGTGGCAGTTACTGCGGACCTTACCGCTGTTGCGCCAATTGTTCTTCCAGCGCAACGATCTGCTGCTCAAGTTGCGCGAGCTTGTCTTCTGCACGCGCCAGCTTGGCGGCCTGGATATCGAACTCCTGCTGGCTTACCAGCGGGAGTTTGCCCAGCGCTACCGCCAGCGCATCCTTCAAATCGTTGCTGATCACTGCCCCTTGTTGTTGCAGCTCATTGAGTAACTGTTGCAATTTTTCCGCGGCCAAGCGCAATTCTCCACTACAAAACTCGATATTCGTAGCTGCAAATAGTACAGCAGCCCGGATTTCCCACCAAGGCAATCAGGCGCTGCTCTTATTTAGGTCACACACCGGCACGCCGGCACAGATCGGTGCCCACTTTGGGTGCAGGTTCCATTTTGGTGCGCACTATTTTTGCGCAGCCGCGTGAGGTGGTCCCGGTGATTTCTGTGAAACAGGTTTGAATGTCGGTCTAACTTGTTGATTTGTATGGGCTTTTAAAAGTTGGCACTAACTCTGCAAGTAGTCTCCGCGAATCGCCCTGGTAACGAAGGCAGGGAACAGGTCTTCGAGTGAAGCACCCGGGCGAGAGCGGTGAGTGTCGTCTCCCCGACGTAGTCAGCGCCGCTGAATAATAAAAATACAAACAATATTTCACACAGAGATCTAGGAGAACCTAAAAGTGGGATTCAATAAAAAAGTTGCAGCGATCGTATCCGGTAGCGTCCTGGCCATGGCCATCTCTAGCGCCGCTACCGCCGAAGAATCTGGCCCCAGTCTCAGCGCCAATGTTGGTGTTGTTACTGACTACCGTTTCCGCGGCATTTCCCAGACCGACAGCAACCCGGCTGTGCAGGGTGGTGTAGACCTGGACCTGGGTAACGGCTTTTACGCAGGTACCTGGGCCTCCCAGGTGGATTTCGCGTACGGCACTGACGAAACCGATTTCGAGCAGGATTTCTACGGCGGCTATGCCGGCGAAACTGCTGGCGGTGTTGGCTATGACGTTGGCTACATCTACTACGCCTACCACGGCAGCGATCAGGACGAAGACTATCAGGAAATCTACGGTAGCCTGAGCCTGGGTGATGCTTCCTTTGGCTTTGCGTACTCCGACGATTACTGGCTGCAGAGTGGTGAGTTCTACTACCTGAGCGCCGGTTACTCCTTCAGCTTGGCCAACGACATTTCTCTGGACCTGAGCGCTGGCCTGAACCTGTTTGACGAAGAAATCTTCCTGAACGGTTCCGATTCTTACATCGATTACTCCGTATCTGTGGGTAAAGAGTTCGGTGGCCTGGCCCTGAGTGCTTCCCTGGTTGGTACCGACGTAAGCGACCAGGAGTGCTTCTTCACTGACTGGTGCGAGCCGACCGTTCTGGCTGGTGCTTCTTACAGCTGGTAACAGCAAAAAATGAGCCCGCTCACTGAGTGGGCTTACTTATTTAGGGGGGAGACCATGAAACTGGTAACCGCAATTATTAAACCTTTCAAGCTCGACGCAGTGCGCGATTCCCTGGCAGAAGCCGGTGTAAGTGGCATTACCGTGAGTGAAGTAAAAGGTTTTGGGCGGCAGAAAGGACATACCGAACTCTATCGTGGTGCTGAGTACGTAGTGGACTTTCTGCCCAAAACCATGTTGCAAATTGCCGTTGAAGACAGCCAGGTGGATGCCGTGCTGGAAGCAATTGGCAAGGCAGCGCAAAGCGGCAAGATCGGCGATGGCAAGATCTTTGTTGCAAACCTCGAGCAGGCAATCCGCATTCGTACCGGTGAGTCCGGTGCCGAAGCGATCTAATTAATAGAACAGATTGCCAAAACGATTCTTTGATCAATAGACAACAACTGCCGGGGTAACCCGGACTAGTTTGGGTTAAACGGAGCGAAAAATGGAAAATCAAATTTTTCAGTTGCAGTACGCAATTGATACATTTTATTTCCTCGTGTGTGGTGCACTGGTTATGTGGATGGCAGCGGGCTTTGCCATGCTGGAAGCAGGCCTGGTGCGTTCTAAGAACACCACCGAGATTCTTACCAAAAACGTAGCGCTATTCGCGATTGCGTGCACCATGTACCTGATCAGCGGTTACGCGATCATGTACGATGGCGGCTGGTTGCTGAACGGCATTGAGGCCTTCAGCCTCGACGAAGTACTCGCATCATCTGCTGAGAACGGTTTCGACGGTGATTCCGTGTACTCGGGTGCTTCCGACTTCTTCTTCCAGGTCGTGTTCGTTGCTACTGCAATGTCCATCGTATCTGGTGCGGTTGCCGAGCGCATGAAGCTGTGGAGCTTCCTGATCTTCGCGGTTGCGCTGACAGGTTTCATCTACCCGCTGGAAGGTTACTGGACCTGGGGCGGTGGTGAAGTATTCGGCCTGTACAACCTGGGCGACCTGGGCTTCTCCGACTTCGCCGGTTCCGGCATCGTACACATGGCGGGTGCCGCTGCTGCACTGGCTGGCGTACTGCTGCTGGGTGCTCGTAAAGGCAAATACGGCAAGAACGGTGAAATCTACGCGATTCCTGGCGCCAACCTGCCGCTGGCAACCCTGGGTACCTTCATCCTGTGGATGGGCTGGTTCGGTTTCAACGGCGGTTCCGTACTGAAGCTGGGCGATGCGGCAAGCGCGCACTCTGTTGCTTTGGTATTCCTGAACACCAACGCCGCTGCTGCGGGTGGTGCGGTTGCCGCGCTGATTACTGGTCGCATCCTGTTCGGCAAAGCCGACCTAACCATGCTGCTGAATGGCGCACTGGCTGGCCTGGTAGCGATCACCGCTGAGCCTTCTACCCCGACTCCTCTGCAGGCGACCCTGTTCGGCGCGCTGGGTGGCATCCTGGTAGTCTTCTCCATCATCACCCTGGACAAGCTGCGCATCGACGATCCTGTTGGCGCCATCTCCGTGCACGGTGTTGTTGGTCTGCTGGGCCTGCTGCTGGTACCGGTTACCAACGATGGTTCTTCCTTCAGCGGTCAGCTGATCGGTGCTGCCACCATCTTTGGCTGGGTATTCTCTGCCTCCTTCGTAGTCTGGTACGCCCTGAAGCTCATCACCGGTATCCGAGTGACCGAAGAAGAAGAGCAACAAGGTGTTGACTTGGCCGAGTGCGGAATGGAAGCTTATCCGGAATTTACGAGCAAGTAATTGCTCATAGAGAAGTCCGCCGGTACTTGGAACCCCAATACCGGCGGCAGCTAGGAATCTTCCGGTACCGGTTTTCGGGCCGGTACCCGCAAGAAACATAATTAGGGGATAAGTCATGAAATTGATTACGGCTGTTGTAAAGCCATTCAAACTGGACGACGTGCGTACCGCGCTGTCTGAAGTGGGCGTGCAGGGCATGACCGTGACCGAGGTGAAGGGCTTTGGCCGTCAGAAAGGCCACACCGAGCTCTACCGTGGCGCTGAATATGTCGTAGATTTCCTGCCCAAGGTAAAGCTGGAGCTGGCGGTTGGCGACGACATGGTAGATAGCGCTGTTGAAGCCATTACCAAGGCAGCGCAAACCGGCAAAATCGGTGACGGCAAAATCTTTATCACTGCGCTCGAAGAAGTAATCCGTATTCGTACCGGCGAAACCGGCAGCGAAGCGGTCTGATCAAAGAATCGGACACAGTGTTTTATGAGCCCCGCTCTGCGGGGCTTTTTTGTGCGCGAAAGAAATGTGGCATAGACGCCTGTTGCACGGCGGCCAAAACATTTTACCGCGGTGCGTGACGTCGTAATTGTGGCGCGAAAAAAAGCATAACCAACAGCAATAAATCGGGCAAAAATCGCACAAAAAAACTCTACCGGAAAAGGGAACCTTTTCTGGCAGGCTGCTTGGACACTGCCTATAAATATTTCGCCGCAGGTAATCTTCTGCTTGGCGAGTTTTATTTGCTGTTTTGCTTCGCGAGAGTTTCTTGTCGTGGTGTGAAAAGGTAAAGCAACCGACAAGTGCAGACATTGGTCGGAGGTTGGCTGCGGCAGCAGGGGTATTCCCTCTGTAACAGGGGTATCAAGTTACAGGGTAATTGACATGAAAGACGACCAGTCCAGCGCTCGAGCGAAAGACAATGAGGATTTTGCCGAGGAGCGCACGCTTTCCTCCCGCCAGCGGGCCCGCAGTCAACTGAGTGCCGAGGTCGAGGCCTTTCTCGCCAGAGGCGGCGCCATCGATGAAGTGGCGCCAGATGTAACTGCAGACCCTCCGCGTAAGCCGCAGCCGAAGTATGGCAGTCGGCCCATCTAAGCGCACTGGAACAGGAAATACTGGATGCTGGCCTGGCCGGCAAGACGATAGATTGACGGGGCTCACCCAAAGATTGACTGCGTCACCCCGGCCCGTGCCGGGGTCCAGTTTTCCGGTTCACCCACCGCACACTTTTTTAGCGTTAGCTCTGCGCCAGCAAGTCCGGCAGCCGCCGCTCGAGCACCTCACCGATATACGACAGGAACAGGGTACCCAGGCTGGAACGGTAGTGATTGGGGTCGCTGGAGCCCACCGCCAGGATGCCCAGCTGGCCCGCCAGCGGTACCACCGCCGCCGACGCTACCTTGTCGGACTCGTCGCCGAACAGGTAGGTGGTTTCCGAAGGGCGTAGGGTGCCGCACACGGTGCGACCATTGCGCAGAATGGAGCCGATGGCATTCTCTGCGCTGACGCGACTGCTGGTGCGCACCTGACCCAGTTGCTTGCCGGAACCGGGCAGGGGGCCAAATACCGTCAGTGAGGTGGTTTCTACCTTGAAGTCATCGGCAAAGCTGCGCAGCAGCGCGTCGCCGGCTTCGCCCAGGGTGCGCGCTTCCAGCAGTGCCAACACCAGTTGGCGGCTGTGCATAAACAGCTGGTCGTTGTCTCGCGCGGCCTGCAGCAGCTGGTCGAGTCGCTGGCGCATCTCGATATTGCGTTCGCGCAGCAGGTTGGTCTGGTGTGTCATCAGCGACACGGTCTTACCCGATTCTTTCGGCAGCTGGATGGTTTCCAGCAATTCCATATTTTCGGCAAAAAACGTCGGGTTCTGGATCAGGTAGCGGGCCACCTGCCGCGACAGCAGCTTTTTGTTGCGCTGGTTTTCGCTGTCGGCCATTTCCTGTTTGTCCAGGTTGGCTTCAACTTGGCTATCGAGCAGGGGGGCGTCGCTATGATCGGTCATGTTCGGGTTCGTTATGTTTTGTCGGAATCGCAGTCACTGCGCTGCGGTGGCTCAGAGAACAATCTGACCGTGGTACACGGAGGCAGTGGGTCCGGTCATGGTAACCGGCTCACCGGGCCCCGGCCAGTGAATCGTCAGGGTGCCGCCCGGTAGGGCGATCTGCACTTCGTCATCTACCAGCCCGCGTAGCCGTGCAGATACCATCGCGGCACAGGCACCGGTGCCGCAGGCACGGGTCTCACCGACGCCCCGCTCGAACACCCGCAGGCGCGCTTTACCGCGCTCTTCAATCTGCAGAAAGCCCACATTGACGCGGGCGGGGAAGCGCGGGTGGCTTTCGATGGCGGCCCCGAGGCTGTCCACCGGCGCTTTGCTGACGTCATCCACCAGCAGTACCGCGTGGGGATTGCCCATGGAAACCGCGCCGACGTTGTAGGTCTCGCCATTTACGTCCAGCGGGTAGGACTCGGCCTGAATGTCCGCCTGGAACGGTACCGCAGATGGCTCCAGCACCGGCGCGCCCATATCGACGCTCACCTGGTCCTTTTCCTGCACCTTGAGCTCGAGGATGCCAGCGGCGGTTTCCACCAGAATGTGTTCCTTGCTGGTCAGGCGACGGTCGCGCACGAAGCGGGCAAAGCAGCGCGCGCCATTGCCACAGTTTTCGACCTCGCTGCCATCGGCGTTATAGATGCGATAGCGGAAATCCACATCCGGATTGCGCGGTGCTTCCACCAGCAACAGCTGATCGCAGCCGATACCGGTGTGCCGGTCAGCGATCTGGCGGACTTTTTCCGGCGACAGCTTCACCCGTTGGGTGATGCCGTCGACCATGACAAAGTCATTGCCGAGGCCGTGCATTTTGGTGAATTTGAGCCGCATCTACTGTGTTTCCTATCCGTTTGTTCCGTCTACCCTTGCCGCTCGCTTACTGGTCGGCTTTGGCGGGCACGGTTGATTCCCCGCGCACCAGGTCCGCCAGAGTTTCACGCGCGCGCACCAGATAAGTCTTATCGCCGTCTACCAGTACTTCTGCGGCACGGGTGCGCGAGTTGTAGTTGGAGCTCATGGTAAAGCCGTAAGCGCCCGCCGATAGCATGGCCAGCAACTGGCCCTCTTCGAGCGCCAGCGAGCGGTGCTTGCCGAGAAAGTCGCCGGTTTCACACACCGGGCCGACGATATCCCAGCTCTCGGTATCGCCGTTGGACGGGGTTACCGCGACGATATCCTGCCAAGCCTGATACAGCGCCGGGCGCAGGTTGTCGTTCATGGCGGCATCGACGATCGCAAAATTGTGCTCTTCGGTGCGCTTGAGGAATTCCACTTTGGTCAGCAGCGCGCCGCCGTTGGCGGCAATGGAGCGGCCTGGTTCCAGTACCAGTTCCAGCTCGCGGCCCGCGAGGCGTTCTTTGACCGCACCGAGGTAATCACTCACTTGCGGTGGTTCTTCGCCACGGTAGCGCACACCCAGGCCGCCGCCCAGGTCCAGGTGCTTCAGCTTGGTGCCGTCTTCGGCGAGTTCGTCGATCAGCAGCAGCAGGCGGTCGAGGGCATCGAGGAAGGGGGCCAGCTCGGTCAGCTGGGAGCCGATATGGCAGTCCACACCCACCGCATTGAGGCTTTGCGAATCGGCAATGCGCGCATAGACCGCACGTGCACGCTCGATGGCGATGCCGAATTTGTTTTCTTTCAGGCCGGTAGAAATATACGGGTGAGTATTGGCATCCACATCCGGGTTCACCCGCAGCGACACCGGTGCTGCCACGCCCATTTCCGCGGCAACCGCTTCCAGGCGGTCCAGCTCGGACTCGGATTCCACGTTAAAGCAGTGCACACCCACCGACAGCGCGCGGCGCATTTCGTCGGCGGTCTTGCCTACCCCGGAGAAAACAACTTTGGCCGGGTCGCCGCCGGCCATCAGCACGCGCTCCAGCTCACCGGCAGACACGATGTCAAAACCCGCACCCAATTGCGCCAGTACCGACAGGATACCCAGGTTGCTGTTGGCCTTGATCGCATAGCAGATCAGCCCCGGGTGGTCGCCCAGCGCATCGGCGTAGGCACGATACTGGCGTTCGTAGTGGGCGCGGCTGTATACATAGGTGGGGGTGCCAAACTGTTCGGCTATTTGCTCGAGGCTCACGCCCTCGGCCCACAGGCTTCCCTGCTGATAGTGAAAATCGCTCATTTGGATACTGCTTCTGCTTCCGTGTGTTGCTGGTGGGTGTCTTGTTCTTGTTGTGCGGAGCCTATCGGCTTCCGCTGTTCCTCACGACTGGATGCGGGTTGCCCATGGCTGTGGCCGCCGGATGTGGTGACGCCGGTGCCGGCTGCTCCTGCAGCGCCGCTTGCGCCGGGTGCTGCGGGATCTTGCGGCAGATAAAGCGGGCCCTTCTGGCCGCAGGCGGCGAGTGTCGCGGAGAGCGCGACCATGGCGGTCAGTGAAATCAGCTGTGTGCGCATTGGGTATACCTGCCGCTCTACGCGGGACGAGAAGACCAGAAAAGCCTGCTAGTATAGCGACCCTCGCTCTAATGCAACACAGTAACAAAAGTAACCGAATTATGACCCAGGCCGCCTCTCAAGCCAGCTACAACGCCGCCATCGAAGAAACCCTGATTGCGATCGAAGATGCGCTGGATAACTGCGATGTGGATATGGATTATGAGCGCGCGGATGCGGTGCTCACGATTGTGCTCGAAGACAACGGCACCCAGGTGATTCTGTCACGCCAGAGTGCGGTTCAGGAGCTGTGGGTGGCGGCGCGCTCTGGCGGTTACCACCTGAGTTTCCAGAACCCCGGGTGGAAGTGCAACACCACCGGTGAAGACCTGCCGACCTTGCTGGACCGGGTGTTGACCGAGCAGCAGGGCAGCTCGGTTACGCTCAACCTCTAACCACTGTATTGCCACTGATTAGTGTGACCCAGCGCATGGTTTGCCGCTGGCACTCGGTGGATGATGGACGATCAGCAATATTTAAGGATGAATTATGCAGTGCTCTCTCTGGCTAAGAAGTTTTCCACAATTTTTTGTCGGGCTTGTTTTTACCATTCTGGCTTCCCTCGGCCATGCCGCCGAGCCGCACAAAGGCTTCAGCGGTGACTGGGTCGGTACGCTCAACGCCTCGCCCGCGGTAAAACTGCCGCTGGTCATACACCTCGAGCAAACCGCAGATGGCTGGCAGGGGTCACTGGACTCCCCGGCCCAGGGCGCTATGGGCATTCCCATGTCTGCAGTTACCGTCGATGGGCAGCGGCTGCAGTTTGAGATTGCGGTTATCAAGGCCCGCTATCAGGGAACGCTCGATCCCGCCTCTGGCGCGGTGCGCGGCACCTTTACCCAGGGCCAGTCATTTGAACTCGACTTTACCCGTCAAACCAAGCAGGCCGCGCAGGCCAACCTCCCAGTTCGGCCACAGACCCCGGTAGCGCCATTCCCGTACAGCGAGGAAGAGGTGCAGGTGGTGAACGCGGCGGCCGATATTACCCTCGCCGGCACGCTTACCCGCCCCGCGGGTGCCATCAAAGCGACCGCTGTTCTGATTACCGGGTCTGGGCCGCAGAATCGCGATGAATTTATCGCCGGCCACAAGCCTTTTGCAGTGCTGGCCGATCACCTGAGCAGAAATGGATTTGCGGTGCTGCGGCTCGACGATCGCGGGGTGGGAAAATCCACCGGAGAATTCAACACGGCAACCTCCGAAGATTTTGTTGGTGATATCAGCGCTGCGGTGGATTACCTGCAGGGGCGTGAAGATATTCCCTCACACACCATTGGTCTGCTAGGGCACAGCGAGGGCGGCATGATTGCGCCGATGGTGGCGCGTCAGCGCGATGATCTTGCTTTCATCATCATGTTGGCCGCGCCCGGTGTGGACATTGTCGAGATGTATATTGAACAGCGCGGTAAAATCCTCGGTGCCTCAGGTGTATCGCCGGCGTCGTTGCAGAAAATTCGTGAAATCGACCACGTTGTGTTTGCGCAAATCAACCAGCTGCCTGAGGGGCAGGCGCTCCCTGCAGCGACCCTCGACAAGCTGCGCGAGATTGCTCGGGTTGCCGGCATGACGGACCCGGATGGTATTGAACAGCAGGTAGCGGCGCTAGCAGAGTTCTACTCATCACCTTGGTTCCGCTATTTCCTCAAGTTTGATCCGGCGCCTTATCTCAGTGAATTGCGCACGCCGGTACTGGCGCTAAACGGCAGTCTGGATATGCAAGTGGTTGCCCAGCAAAATCTCACCGGTATTCGCAATTCGTTGCGCGCCTCTGCGCACCAGGATTTTGAGGTGGTGGAGCTGAAGGGTCTGAATCACCTGTTCCAGACCGCACAAACTGGCGCTATTACCGAGTACGCCGTGATCGAGGAAACCATGGCTCCAAAGGCGCTGAATTATATGAGTGCCTGGCTGGACGATCGCTTTGCCGAGCAGGCACGCTGAGGTCTGGCCCAGTTAATGAGGCTCCAGTTAATCAGGGTCCAGTACAGCGGACCCTGACAAAAAACTAACCCTTCCCAACTAGCCCAGCGCCAGCCAGTATTAGCGCGCGGCGATCAGTGCGCGGGCGCGTTCACAGGCCGCGCGCACCTGGTTCGGCGCGGTGCCGCCGATATGGTCGCGGGCGGCGACGGAGCCTTCCAAAGTCAGCACGTCGAATACATCGTCGCCAATCACGTCGGAGAACTTCTGCAGCTCGGCGAGGCTGAGGTCGGCGAGGTCGCAGTCTTTGTCGATGGCGAAAGCCACGGACTGGCCGACGATCTCGTGGGCATCGCGGAAGGCCACACCTTTGCGCACCAGGTAATCGGCGAGGTCAGTGGCGGTGGAGAAGCCTTTGCCGGCTGCAGCCAGCATGTTTTCTTTTTTCGGCTTCAGCGCCGGCGCCATATCGGCAAAGGCGCGCAGGCAGTCGAGCGCGGTGTCGGCAGCGTCGAACAGCGGCTCTTTGTCTTCCTGGTTGTCCTTGTTGTAGGCCAGCGGCTGGCTTTTCATCAGGGTCAGCAGGGCAATCAGATGGCCGTTTACACGGCCGGTCTTGCCGCGCACCAGCTCCGGCACATCCGGGTTTTTCTTTTGCGGCATGATCGAGGAGCCGGTGCAGAAGCGGTCCGGCAGGTCGATAAAGTCGAACTGGCTGGACGTCCACAGCACCAGCTCTTCACTGGCGCGGGACAGGTGGGTCAGCAGCAGCGCAGAGAAGGCGCAGAATTCGATGGCGAAATCGCGGTCGCTCACGGAATCCAGCGAATTTTCGGTGGGCGCATCAAAGCCCAGCAGCTCGGCGGTGCGCGCGCGGTTGATCGGGTAGCTGGTACCGGCCAGTGCCGCGGCACCCAGCGGCGAGCGGTTTACACGCTTGCGGCAGTCCATCAGGCGCTCGAAATCGCGGGTCAGCATTTCGTTCCAGGCCAGCAAGTGGTGGCCGAAGGTTACCGGCTGCGCAGACTGCAGGTGGGTGAAGCCCGGCATAATGGTATCGGCTTGCTGCTCGGCCAGGTCCACCAGGCCGGTCTGCAGTCGGGTCAGCTCGGCGGCGATCTGGTCGATGCGGTTGCGCAGCCACAGGCGGATATCGGTGGCCACCTGGTCGTTGCGCGAGCGGCCGGTGTGCAGCTTCTTCCCGGTGGCACCGATGCGGTCGGTCAGGCGGGCTTCGATGTTCATGTGCACATCTTCCAGTGCTACCGACCAGGGGAATTCCCCCGCTTTGATTTCCTCGGCAATATCCTGCAGGCCGCCGGCGATCTGCTGGAATTCGTCCGCGGTGAGTACCCCCACTTCCGACAGCATCTGCGCGTGGGCCAGCGAGCCCTGAATGTCTTCCAGTGCCATGCGCTGGTCGAACATCACCGAGGCGGTGAAGCGCTCCACGAACGCATCGGTGGCTTCACTGAAGCGGCCGCCCCAGAGCTTGGCTGCGGGATTGTTGGTGGATGCGTTGTCGTTACTCATGCTGCCTCTGCTCGAAAGTGCGTTGGAATATGGAAGTCGATCCGGGATGGCGGTATCTTCTTTACTCTCTAGAACGGCTCCAGAATAAAGATAAAGTGGTATGACATCTTCCCGGCCCGCGCAAGCGGCGGGCATTATAGCGCAGCAAATTCGTAAAATTGCCCCCTCAGGCAAAGATTCTGCGCGTCCGGAGCCCGGCCATTCGGTCGCCGACCAATATCCCCACTTCCTCCCCGACCTGTGCAGCGTGACCGGTGTGACGGCCCTGGTGCTGATGGGCGAGCTGTTGGCTTTGGTGCTGGTGCTCGCCACCGAAGGTGTCCACCCGTTTAACTGGCAGCGCCTGGGGCTGGTGTCGCTTACAGTGCAGTGGGTGACCCTGCCTGCCGCCGCCATTCTGTGCCGCCTGCGCCCATTCCTGGCACAACTTACCCACAAGCTCGCCGCCGCACTGAGCTACTGCGCGGTGCTTGCGGTGCTGCTACTGGTGCTGCTCGGCCAGCACTGGTGGGCGGCGGATATGGCGAGTACCTCTATCGACTGGCTGTCGCTGCTGGCGAACTTCCTGGTTGGCGCCATCTGCGCGGGCGTAGTGCTGCGCTACGCCTATGTGCAACAGCAGTTGCACAACCAGCAACAGGCCGAACTCGGTGCACGTATCGAGGCGCTGCAGTCGCGCATTCGCCCCCACTTTCTGTTTAACAGCATGAACAGCCTCGCCAGCCTGATTGCGGTGGACGCGGAGCGCGCGGAAAAACTGGTGGAAGATTTGTCCGCGCTGTTTCGCGCATCACTGGCGGACTCGAAAATGGTGCCGCTGGAGCAGGAAATTGCGCTGGCAAAACGCTATCTGGAAATTGAGTCTCTCCGTCTGGGGGATCGATTACAGCAGCAGTGGCAGATCGATGTTGAGAGCGATGGCGTACAGGTGCCGTCGATGTTGTTGCAGCCGTTGCTGGAAAATGCGGTGTTGCACGGGGTGGCGCGCTTGCGCGGCGGCGGTGCGATAAAAATCTCGGTGCGCGAGCGGCACAGTGGTCGTCAAAATGTCATTGGCAGCGAAGCACGCGAGCTGCTATTGTCGATTCATAATCCAGTTGCAGAAGCGAATGCTGAGAGCGCAGCAGGCCGCAATGCCCATCTTGATACACACGATGGCAACGGTATGGCGATGGAAAATATTCGCCAGCGTCTCAGCGCGTTTTACGGCAATCGTTTCCGCTTTAGCGCGGAACAAAAAGGTGGCGTCTACCAAGTGGCGTTAACCCTGCCGATAAACGCAGAAGCGGAAACCAGATCAACTCAGCCAGTGCATGCACCGGCCCGGAGCGAGCGAGCAGAGCGCGGCGCTGAACAAGAGGTGGCGCTGTGAATACCGCCGAACGCCCTCTGGGAGTGCTGATCGTCGATGACGAGCCGCTGGCGCGGGCCAGACTGGCCCGACAGTTGCAAAGTATTGATGGTTGCCAACTGCTGGGAGAAGCTGCCGATGGGGAAAGCGCGTTACAACAGCTGGATTCACTCGACCCGGACCTGCTGTTACTGGATATCGAAATGCCCGGAGAAAACGGGCTCCAACTCGCCAACCAAATCTCCAACCGTCCCAATCCACCCGCGATCATATTCTGCACCGCCCACGACGAATTTGCGCTCCCTGCCTTTGCGGTTGCTGCATCGGGTTACCTGCTCAAGCCCGTCAATGTGGAACAACTGGCACAGGCGATTGCCCAGGCGCGAAGACTGAGCAAACCGCAACTGCTGGAGCGCAGCGCGGAACCTGCGCAAGCCCCCGGCGGCCGTCGTCAGATCAAGGCGGTGAGTCGCCGCGGTGTGCAACTGCTTAGTATTGAAGATATCCGCTGCTTTGTGGCGGAAGACAAATATGTCATTGCCCACCACAGTGCCGGCGAAACCTTGCTGGATGAATCGCTGAAGGATCTGGAAGCGGAATTCGGCCAGCGTTTTGTGCGCGTGCACCGCAACGCCATCGTGGCGAAGGCGCATATCACCGGTCTGCAAAAAGAGGGCGACGGTTACCGGGTAACCCTGGCGGGGTGTACACACCGCCCCGTGGTTTCGCGCCGGTTGCTCGCCAGCATCAAGTCCCTGCTGTTTGCAATGGCCTGAACCAGCACCCGCCTCACTAAGCTTCCGCTAGTTTCCGCGCGCCGCCATCCAGATGCCACTGCCGATCAAGGTGGCGCCGCCAACGTAATTTAATAGCCGGCTTTGCGCGCGATTTTGCAGCATCGCCTGTGCGCGCAGGGTGGCCCAGGCGTAGGTCAGCATCACACCACCCACCGCGAGGGTAACGACGACAAAGATCGTGATGGTATCCATGACGGTGATTTCTGTGATGGGCAGGAATGCGGGGAAAAAACTCAGGTAAAACAGGATCGCCTTGGGGTTGCCAAGGGTTGTGGTCAGGCCAAGCAGCCAACTGGAGGCGAGTGAGCTTTTTTTCGGTGCCGCGTTTACTTCGCTGCTACCGCGTGCACGCAACAGGCTAAGGCCCAGCCAGATCAAATAGGCTGCCCCCACATATTTCAGCACCACAAACGCACTGCCCATCACATCCGCAATATACGCAAGGCCGGATAGGCACAGGGCGATAAAAACATAATCCCCGAACACGATACCGATGGTGGTCACCAGCCCGTGCAGCATACCGCCGCTGGCGGAACGCGCCATCACGGCAAAAATACCTGGGCCGGGAATGGCCGCAAGCACGACCATGGCGCCGAACAGGGCGAGGGTGTTGATGAGAGTCATGGGGTATTCCTGTTTAGCAGCCGCCGGTCACGTCAATAAAGGTGCCGGTGCTATATGTCGCCTGTTCGCTAAGTAGCCAGGCGATGGCTGCGGCAACTTCTGTATCCTTGCCGCCGCGCCCGAGGGGAATTTGTGGCGTAAGACGGGCGATACGATCCGGTTCTCCGCCGTCCGCATGCATTTCGGTATGAATAAAACCCGGACGCACGCCATTTACCCGAATCCCCTCTTTGGCAACCTCTTTGCTCAGGCCCATGGTGAGGGTGTCTACGGCACCTTTGCTGGCCGCGTAGTCGATGTATTCATTGGGCGAGCCGCTGCGAGCGGCACCGGAAGAAATATTGACGATGGCACCGCCCGTGCCGCCGCGCAATGTGGACATTCGGCGCACCGCCTCGCGGCAGCAAAGCATGGTGCCGGTTACATTGGTTTGCAGTATCTGATTGATACGCGCTGCCGTTATATCCTCCAGTCGCGACTGTGTCAGCAGCATGCCGGCGTTGTTTACCAGTGCGGTCAGCTGGCCCAGTGTCTGGTCCACTTCGCGAAACAGTCGTTCGACGTCAGCCTCTACCGAGACATCTGCCTGCACGGCAATCGCATTTGCACCCAGTGCCCGACATTTTTCTACGATGCGATGTGCCTCCGCTTCACGCATGCGATAACTGATACACAGGTCGTAGCCCTGCGTGGCAAGTATGGTGGCGGTAGCTGCGCCGATACCGCGGCTGCCGCCGGTGACCAGGGCGATGGGATTCACGGAAGTATCATTCCGGCTTCTGCGAGGCGGCCACGCAGTCGATCCATAGTCTCTCGGTATTCCCAGTACATGATGCGGCCATGGGACCCAGTAACCAGGATGTATTGCTCGCTGACAGATTGAATTCGCTCGATAGCAATAAGCTTGGTCAGAAAGCTGGGTTCATTGACCTTCTCGACGATTTCCTGATTATCTTGATCGTAGCCGTGTACGACGAGTGCGGTGCGAACGTCCAGTTCCAGGAATTTCACTATGAACGTCTCGTGAGGTGGAGGAGGAAGCTGGAGCCTGTAGACAGGCTCCCGCTGGGCAGTGGATTAATACAGCTGCGGGCCGCTGTTGTTGTCGTTGTCGCCGGCCAGGCTTAGTTCGTCGGCCGCGCTGTTGAGGTACTCGGCGTCGGATTCGGACTTGAGCTTGATCATCAGGCGCAGGTCGTTCGCGGAGTCGGCGTGGGCGAGGGCGTCTTCGTAGGTGATTTCGCCGCGGTCGTACAGTTCGTACAGCGCCTGGTCGAAGGTCTGCATGCCCTGCTCGGTGGAGCGCTTCATCAGCTCTTTCATTTTGTGCACCTCACCTTTACGGATCAGGTCCGACATCAGTGGGGTGTTGATCATGATTTCGAGACAGGCACGGCGGCCGTCACCGTCCGGCGTCGGTACCAACTGCTGGGCGACCATGGCGCGCAGGTTGAGCGACAGGTCCATCCACAGTTGTTCGTGGCGGTCTGCCGGGAAGAAGTGAATGATCCGGTCCAGCGCCTGGTTGGCGTTGTTGGCGTGCAGGGTACACAGACACAGGTGGCCAGTTTCTGCGAAGGCGATGGCGTGGTCCATGGTTTCCCGCGAGCGCACCTCACCAATGAGGATGACGTCGGGGGCCTGACGCAGGGTGTTTTTCAGGGCGGTCTCGAAGGAGTCGGTGTCGAGGCCGACTTCGCGTTGGGTAACGATACAGCCGCGGTGCTGGTGGATAAATTCGATGGGGTCTTCGATGGAGATGATGTGACCCTTCGAGTTTTCGTTACGGTGGCCGATCATGGAGGCCAGCGAGGTGGATTTACCGGTACCGGTTGCACCCACAAAGATGATCAGGCCGCGTTTGGTCATGGCCAGCTCTTTGAGCTGCTCGGGCAGGCCGAGTCCGTCGATGGTGGGAATCTTGGTTTCGATTCGACGCAGTACCATGCCGACGAGGTTGCGCTGGAAGAAGGCGGATACCCGGAAGCGGCCGACGTTGCGCAGGGAGATGGCGAAGTTGAGTTCTTTGTTTTCGGAGAACTCTTTTTTCTGCCGGTCGTTCATGATGCCGACAACCATTTCCCGGGCTTTTTCCGGGGACAGCGGTGTGGTGGTGACGGGAACGATTTTGCCGTGCAGTTTGATGGAGGCGGGTACGCCGGCGGTGATGAACAGGTCGGATGCGCCTTTTTCACTCACCAGTTGTAAGAGTCGTTCGATTTCCATTTTTATTTACCGCTGTCGGTTTTATTCGGGGCCCGGACTTGCTCTGTTTGTGTCCGGTGGCGGCCGGACGCCGGGTGCGGGTTTTCAGGACCGGGCTAGGCGCCCCCCTGCGAATACATCCCTGTACGCTTCGTCGGCAACATCCTTGTTACCGACGATCCTGAAAACCCGCACCCGGCATCCAGCCTTCAATTATTGCTTCCGTACTTTGTAAGCGCTCGTTCAATTAACGCTGAAAGTGCCGTTTAGAAATTCTCCGGCATCTTCGCTTTCTCGCGCGCCACTTCACGGCTGATGATGCGTTTCTCTACCAGGTCCTGCAGGCACTGGTCCATGGTCTGCATGCCCACGTTGGCACCGGTCTGGATGGCGGAGTACATCTGCGCGATTTTGTCTTCGCGGATCAGGTTCCGGATCGCCGGGGTGCCACGCATGATTTCATGGGCTGCCACGCGGCCGCCGCCGTTGCGCTTGAGAAGGGTTTGCGAGATTACTGCCTGCAGGGATTCCGAGAGCATGGAGCGCACCATGGCTTTTTCTTCCGCGGGGAATACGTCGACGACACGGTCGATGGTCTTGGCGGCGGAGGTGGTGTGCAGGGTGCCGAAGACCAGGTGGCCGGTTTCTGCGGCGGTCAGTGCCAGGCGGATGGTTTCCAAGTCTCGCATCTCACCAACCAGGATGATGTCCGGGTCTTCACGCAGTGCGGAGCGCAGTGCTTCGGCGAAGCCATGGGTGTCGCGGTGGACTTCCCGCTGGTTGACCAGGCACTTTTTGGATTCGTGCACGAATTCGATCGGGTCCTCTACGGTGAGGATGTGCTCGTATTTGTTGTCGTTGATGTAGTCGATCATCGCCGCCAGCGAGGTGGACTTACCGGAACCGGTAGGTCCGGTAACCAGAACGAGGCCGCGCGGGGTGTCGGAGATCTGCTTGAATACTTGGCCCATCCCCAGGTCTTCCATGGTGAGTACCTTGGAGGGAATGGTCCGGAATACGGCGCCGGCGCCGCGGTTGTGGTTGAACGCGTTCACACGGAAGCGGGCCACACCGGGGACTTCGAAGGAGAAGTCGGTTTCCAGGAACTCTTCGTAGTCCTTGCGCTGCTTGTCGTTCATGATCTCGTAGATCAGGCCGTGCACCTGCTTGTGCTCCATGGGCGGCAGGTTGATACGGCGCACATCGCCATCTACCCGGATCATCGGGGGCAGGCCGGCGGAGAGGTGCAAATCCGAGGCATTCTGCTTGGCGCTGAAGGCGAGGAGTTCTGTAATGTCCATACTGCTACCTTTATTCTTCTTACATTCACTGGTCGATATGACGCGGGGGCCGCAAGCACATAGAATGCCCGCCGAGCAAAAGTTGGGTCCCAGTATATGCGCAAAGGGTCTATCCCCGAAAACCTGAATTCCGTCGCTGAGCGAATTGTCACAGCTTGCCGCAGTTGTGACCGGCAAGCCGAGGATGTCACGTTGCTGGCGGTGTCCAAAACCCGCCCGGCGGCGGACCTGCGGGCAGCCTATGCGGCGGGTCAGCGCCATTTTGGCGAGAACTACCTGCAAGAGGCGCTGGATAAACAGGCG
This sequence comes from Microbulbifer agarilyticus S89, assembly GCF_000220505.1. GTDB lineage: Bacteria > Pseudomonadota > Gammaproteobacteria > Pseudomonadales > Cellvibrionaceae > Microbulbifer > Microbulbifer agarilyticus_B. The sequence goes on from NZ_AFPJ01000054.1 coordinate 30,487, forward strand.
GAATTGGCCGATTGCGCCATCACCTGGCACTTCATTGGCCCGCTGCAGTCGAACAAAACCCGCGATGTGGCGGGGCACTTCCACTGGATGCACACGGTCGAGCGGTTAAAAATTGCGCGCCGCCTGTCGGAGCAGCGCCCGGTGGATATGCCGCCACTGAACGTGTGCCTGCAGGTCAATATCGATGGAGAGGATAGCAAGTCCGGGGTGAGTGCGGAGGCGCTGCCGGAATTGGCCGCGGCGGTGGCGGCGCTGCCCAACCTGCAGTTGCGTGGCCTGATGGCGATCCCCGCGCCGCGCGGCGCATCGGAAGACCAGCGCACGCCGTTTATTCAGCTGGCGGCATTGCTGGACGCGCTCAAGTCCCAGCTGCCGGATCAGCCACTGGATACACTGTCGATGGGAATGTCGGGGGATATGGAGGCGGCGATATTCAGCGGTGCGACCATCGTGCGCATCGGCACGGATATCTTCGGCCGCCGGGATTAGCCCGGGCGCATGCTGCGACCAGACTAATCCGGGGGTTGCGTATGAGAGCAGAGCGGAATTAACGCTCGGCGCGCATCTCTTTGCTGGTCTCGGTCTGCCAGCTGGATACCGGTTTCTCGAGCAGGTGTTCGGAGAAGAACATCGCGGTGACCTGTGAATAGATATCGCGGTTTTCCTTCTTGCGATAGCCGTGCCCCTCGTTCAGCGCGTTCATGTACCACACCGGCTTGCCGCCTTCGCGCAGTGCCGCAACAATCTGCTCTGCTTCGGTGACCGGCACACGCGGGTCATTTTCACCCTGTACCACGAACATGGGCACCCGAATCTTCTCCACATTGTTGCTCGGGCTGATGCGCTCCAAGAAGGCGCGCATATCCGGGTTGCGCTCATCCCCGTATTCCACCCGGCGCAGGTCGCGGCGGTAGTCGCGGGTATTGGTCAGGAAGGTGACGAAGTTGGAGATGCCCACGATATCCACCGCGGCGCGCAAACGGTCGCTATAGTGCATGGCACTGGCCAGGACCATATAGCCGCCGTAGCTGCCGCCGAATACCGCAACGCGGTCCGCATCGAGATCGGGCTGGGTTTCGATCCAGTCCAGCAGGGCGCCGATATCACGCACCGAGTCTTCGCGTTTGAAGCCGTTATCCAGTGCCACGTAGGTTTTGCCGTACCCGGCGGAGCCGCGCACATTCGGAGCAATGACCGCCGCGCCCAGCTTTTCCAGCCACAACTGATAGGTGCTGCTGAAGTAGGGGCGGTACTGGGCTTCCGGGCCGCCGTGGATGGAGATGATCACCGGCGCCGGGCCTTCTGTGTCGCGCGGGCGGTATACAAACGCGGGGATCTTGCGCGGTTCGCCATTCACCTCGTCAAAGGTGGGGTAGTGCACCAGCTCGGGCTCCACGAATTTGTCGGTATCCAGGCCGCCCACTTCGCTGTAGGTCCAGCGCTGTAGCCCGGCGTAACGCAGCGGGTTGCTGCGCAGGTTCAGGACAAAAGTATCGGTCGGGGTTTTGGGGGTGTTGATGGACAGGGCGAGCTGATTGCCGTCGTCATTAAACGCCAGGCCGCCAATGACCCCGATTGGCATATCGTCGACCTTGCGGTAGCGCATGGAGCGGGGGTCGATGAGGTACAGCTGATCCATACCGTTTTCATTCACGGTGAAGGCGCCGCGGCGGCGGTCCTCGCTGAATGCCACCGAGGCAACATCCCAGGCTATATCGCCGGTGATTACGCGCTCTTCTCCGTTGCTGAGGTCGTGGAAAACCAGCTCGGCAAATTCACCGCGGCGGTCGGATACGAAGAAAACCCCGTTTCCGTTGGCGGTGAAATCTGCCGCGTAGTTGCGCGACTGGTTGTCCTTGTCGCCGGCGATCAAGCGTAAATCGCCGCTTTCCAGGTCCAGAACATGCACCAGCGAATTGGTGGAGGAGATGTATTGCTGTACCAGCAATCGGCGGTTGTCGGCGCTGAAGGATACCGGCCCCCACCAGCTGCCGTCCGGTGATTCGAGGGCGAGGGTGCTGGTCTCGCCATTTTCTTCCATGCGGGTTATCCACAGGTCATTGGCGCGGCCGTCGCGGCGGGTGCTCTGGTAGGCAAGCAGGGAGCCATCCGGGCTCCAGGTGATGGCGCTATTGCGGGATTCACCATCGGAGAGCATGCGGCTTTCGCCGATGGTCGCATCGAACAGGAAGATCTGCGCATCCTCGCTGCCACCGGCATCCATGGTAAATGCCAGCTCATTGGATCCCGGGCGTGGCTCCACCTGCCCAACCGGCTCCTGAAAGAAAGTCAGCTGCTGGCGCGCGCCGCCCGGCTGATCTATTCGGTGGATCTGGTTTACGTCCCCGAAGCGGGTGGAAACAAAAAGCGCATCGCCTTCCTCGGTCCAGCCAAGTACCGCGGCGGAGCGCACATTCTGGTAGCGGTTCAGGTCTTCCGCGACCTTGTCGGGGATAGCGGGTATATCTTCAAGAACGAGATTGCCGTTATTGAGGGTGCGGGTTTCCACAGCTGCGGATACCACTGCAGACCAGGCAATACCCGACGCGAGCAACAGCGATGCAAACATACGGTGTTTGTTCATGGGCTTTCCTTATTGCTTGTATCTTTATTCTTTGAATCTCTGGTGTGTACTGTCATTGCCATGGTATCCAACTCACTAGTGGATACCACCGCTAGCGGGCGCATTTGCGGTCAGCCGACACCGGCCGGCGAGGATTTCAATTGCGCAGCCGAGTAGCCATAATTCGCGGCGAGAAAATTCGCGTGCAAGAGCAGCGATAATGCATGGCTACCGCTAGCCTTACACAGCGGCCAGCAAAGAGGAGTGAAAGGGTGTCAGGACAACAGCATTCAGCGATGGTGTTTATCGGCGGTGCCGGCAATATGGCGGGCGCAGTGATTGGTGGCATGGTGGCCAACGGTTACCCGGCGGATAAGATCGTTGCGACCGGGCGCGACGAGCACAAGCTCAAGGCGTTTTGTGATCGCACCGGCGTACATGGGCGTACCGATAACCTGACGGCGGTACAAGAGGCCGACGTAATCGTGCTGTCGGTGAAGCCCCAGGGCATGCAGGCCCTGTGCAAAACCATCGCCGCCGAAGTGAGTGCCCGCAAACCGCTGGTGATTACGCTGGCGGCCGGTATTCCCGTATCGGCGTATCAGCGCTGGCTCGGTGCCGGTGTGCCCATTGTGCGCGCCATGCCGAATACCCCGGCGCTGGTAGGCACCGGCGTGACCGGTCTCTTTGCCGGCGAGGGTGTCACCGATGAGCACAAATCCGTCGCTACGCAGATGGCGCAGGCGGTGGGTATTGCCCAGTGGGTGGCAGAGGAGTCCGGCATCGACGAAATCATCGCGGTGTCCGGCTCGGGCCCCGCATACTACTTTCAATTTATGGAATCCATGATCGATGCGGCGGAGAAGGCCGGCATGGATCGCGCCGACGCCGAGCGCCTCACCTTGCAAACCGCTCTGGGCGCGGCGAAACTTGCGGTGGCCGCGGATGTGGATGTGGCGCAACTGAAGCGCAATGTGATGTCGCCCAATGGCACCACCGAGCGGGCGATCAAGCGTTTTCAGGAGGGCGGCCTGCCACAACTGGTGGAGCAGGCGATGGCCGACTGCGCGGCGCGCGCAGCGGAAATGGCGCAAGAACTGGATAAGTAATAAGGAAGCCTAATGGCCAACACCTTCAGCAATATTGGCGTATTCATTCTCGCCACCGTCGGGATTCTGTTTCTGTTCGCGGTGCTGCTGCGCTTTATGCTGCAGCTGGCGCGGGCCGATTTTTACAATCCGATTTCGCAGGGCATCGTCAAGGTGACCAACCCGCTGCTGCGCCCACTGCGTAAAATCGTACCGGGCGTGTTCGGTATCGATATGGCTTCGCTGGTGCTCGCACTGCTGGTGGGTTGGGTGATGATTATGGGTGCTGGGTTTCTTGCCGGTGCCGGCATGCTGAATCCGCTGAGTGCCCTGCTGTGGTCGCTGCTGGGTGTGCTGATGACGCTGATCGCCATCCTGTTTGTGGGCATGCTGATCTCGATCGTGGTCAGCTGGATAGCGCCGCAAAGTTCCCACCCGGCACTGATGCTGCTGCGCCAGCTGCTGGAGCCTGTGTACGCGCCGGTGCGCAAGATCATTCCACCGCTGGGGGTGATCGATATCAGCCCGATCTTCGTGTTCATCCTGCTGACCGTGGCCGATAAGCTGCTGGTGGGATTTGCGCAAAGCGCGAGCATGCCGCAACTGGTATACAACCTGTTCTGGCATATCCCCTTTTAAGACTTTTGGGGGCCGCCATGCCGGCCCCTCGCGTTCCTCAACGTGTCATAACTGTCAGCACGCGTTTTCTCCCTCCGCATTTCACTTTTCTGCAGTTATCCAGTTCGCGAAATCCCGGTACCAGGGTTTAACTCCGGGCGCGCATGCTGGAAAATGTCCGGTGAAATTGTAAATTTGTCTGAAGTAGTAAGAATAAGAACTCCCAAACATGGAAGATGTGACCTTGCGCCAGCATATAGCCGACTACGATCTCTGGAAGAAAGGGTTGGATACGCAGTTCAACCGGTTTAGCCAGTGGCTGGAAGAGCACTTCCCCAACTCTGCCGGCGCCCGCCAAGTAGTGCAGCAGGCGCGCCAGCTGTTGGTAGACGACCAGTTCACCGTTGCGCTGGTAGGCGAGTTCTCCCGCGGTAAGACCGAGCTGATCAACGCGCTGCTGTCGCACACCTATGGCAAGCGGCTGCTGCCTTCGCGCCCCGGCCGCACCACCATGTGCCCCACCGAAATATACAGCGATGGCACCGAGCAGGCTTCGGTGCGGCTGCTGCCAATCGAGACCCTGGCCACCAATACCAGCCTGGAAAGCTTCCGCCGCATCCCGCAGAAGTGGGTCAACTTCGACTTTGACCCGGACGATGCCAGCGCCACCCGCGAAGCGCTGATGAAAGTCGCCGCCACCAAGGCGGTGACCCCGGAAGAGGCCGCGCGCTACGGTTTCGACCGCCGCCACCTGGACGGCAACGGCAACCTGGTGCAGATCCCGGCGTGGCGCTACGCGCTGATCTCCCTGCCGCACCCGCTGTTGGCGCAGGGCCTGCGCATTATTGATACCCCCGGGCTCAATGCCCTGGGTAACGAACCGGAATTGACCCTGTCCACCCTGCCGAGTGCACAGGCCGTGGCCTTTCTGCTCTCCGCCGATGCCGGTGTCAGCGGTACCGACCTGAATATGTGGGAAACCCACCTGGTGCCGCTCAAGGAGCATCGCGGTACCGCGGTGATGGCACTGCTGAACAAAATTGACGTGCTGTGGGACGACCCGGACGAAGACTCAGACCAGATGCTGCGCAAGATGCGCGCCGAGGTGAGCAAACTGTTGTCGCTGCCACAGGAAAATGTGGTCGGCGTCTCCGCGAAAAAAGCCCTGTTGGCGCGTGCCGAGCGGGACCCGGTGCTGTTGCAGCAGAGCGCCTTCGGTGAGTTTGAGAAGCTGCTGGTGCAACGCTTGATGGAGCACCGCGATAAGGTGGCCAACCACCGTTCGCTACATCAGGCGCTGACTCTGATGGCCGACACCCGCGACTTGTTGAAGAACCGCCTCAACAGTGGCCGCGCCACCCTCGACCACCTGAAGCGCCGCGGCTCCGCCAGCCCGGAACAGTTCGAAGAGCTGAAGCAACTGCACGCGACCGCCAAGGAGCAGCACAAGTACTGTCACCAGGAACTGCTGACCCTGAAATCCAGCCAGCGCATGCTCGCCCGCCAGCGCGCCTCCCTATTGGCGCCAGTCTCCAGTCAGCAGCTGCAGCAGCTGATTGACGAGACGCGTACCGCGTTGAACGAGCGCTGGTCGCCGCTGGGACTGGCCCGTGCCATCGACGGTTTTATGGGTGGCGTGGAAAATCAGTTGTCCAACCTTGAGCGGGAAGTGGACCAGACCAACCGTCTGGTAGACGCCATCTACGACCGCTCGACCCTGAACAATATTGTCTCTAACGAGCAGCACTTTGATATTGCTGGTTTCCGTGCGGCGCTGCGTGGCCTGCACCGCCAGGCGGCACAATTGCGCCGTTCACCGCAGCTGCTGCTGGCGCGACGCAATCGCCTGACCGAACGCTTTGTGGCAACCCTCGCCAACGAGGTGGGCCGCATGTACAGCCAGATGATCTCCTCCGTTGATGGCTGGCTGGAACAGGTACTCGAGCCGCTGAAACAGCATGTGCAGTACCAGAAGCATTTGCTGAACCGCCACATGATCAAGCTCACCGAGCTGAAGCAGAAAACCCAGAGCAAGCGCACCGACCTGCGGGCTTTGGAAGAAGAGTTGGTACGCAACCACAGCGCGCTGGGTGGGCTGGAAGATCTGCTCAAGCACACCAAGGCGGCGCCCCAGCCGATTGCACCGGCACCGGTTGCGGATAACGTGACGCCGCTGAAGGCGCCGGCGACTTCCTAAGTTGCACGCAATTTATGCGGTTAGCCGTGCCCCCGGGGGCACGGCGACGAATGACCACAACACGCTAACCGGTGTACTCCAGTCCCCAGCTTTCGTAAACTTGGCGCCCCGCCCAGTAAGTAAATGCGAAAAATTTTGACCACGGAAGCGCAATCTCACCACTCAGGAAAACCGGCAGGGCTGCCCGCCAACTCCGTCGGTATCGTCGAGCCAAATAGCCATACATTTCCCGGCCCGTTCAAGTTGGCCTGTGGCCGCGTACTGGACGAATACACCCTGGTCTACGAAACCTACGGCCAGTTGAACGCCGATAAAAGCAATGGCGTACTCATCTGCCATGCGCTGTCCGGCCACCATCACGCCGCGGGTTACCACAGCGTCAGCGATAAGCGCCCGGGCTGGTGGGACCACTACATCGGCCCCGGGAAACCCATCGACACCAACAAATTTTTCGTGGTTGCGCTGAATAACCTCGGCGGTTGCCACGGCTCCACCGGCCCCACTTCCATTAATCCGCAAACCGGCAAACCCTGGGGTGCGGACTTTCCACCGTTGCGCGCGCGCGACTGGGTGCACAGCCAGGCACAGCTGGCGGACCTGCTGGGTATCCAGCAGTGGGCGGCGGTGGTCGGCGGCAGTCTCGGTGGCATGCAGGCCATGCGCTGGTCACTGGAATACCCCGAGCGCCTGCGCCATTGCGTGGTGATTGCCTCGGCAATGAAACTGTCTGCACAGAATATCGCGTTCAATGAAACCGCCCGCCAGGCCATTACCTCGGACCCGGATTTTCGCGATGGTCGCTATCTGGAAGAAGATACCCTGCCGCGCCATGGCCTCGCCGTGGCGCGCATGATCGGGCACATCACCTACCTGTCGGACGATGGGCTGGGTAAAAAATTCGGCCGTGAATTGCGCTCCGGTACTTTTGCCCAGGGCGTAGAAGAGCTGGTGGAATTCCAGGTGCAGAGTTATCTGCGCTACCAGGGTGATTCGTTCTCCGGCAGCTTCGACCCGAACACCTATATCCTGATGACCCGCGCGCTGGATTACTTCGACCTGGCGCGGGAGTATGGCGACGATCCGGTGGCGGCATTCTCCCATGCACGGTGTAAGTTCCTGCTGGTGTCGTTCACCTCCGACTGGCGCTTTGCCCCGGAGCGCTCGCGCGAAATCGCCGATGCGCTGATGCATGCCAATGTGCCGGTTACCTACGCGGAAGTGGAGTCTCCCATGGGCCACGACGCCTTCCTGTTGCCGAACACGCGCTACGAAAATATTTTCGCCGCGTATATGAATAATGTCGCCCGTGAACAGGCGGGCGGTGCGCGTGCCGAGGTGACCCCATGATGCGTAAGGACCTCGATATCATCCACAACTGGGTGCCGGCGCGGTCGCGGGTGCTCGACCTCGGTTGTGGTGATGGGGCGTTGCTGGAGCGTCTGGCCAGCGAGAAGCAGGTCAGCGGCTACGGTGTTGAAATCGATCCGCAAGAAATCCAGAAATGCGTCGAGCGTGGGGTCAACGTAGTAGAGCAGAACCTGGATAACGGCCTGAAAAATTTCGCCGACCACAGTTTCGATACCGTGCTGATGACCCAGGCATTGCAGACCCTGCGTTTCCCCCATCTGGTGGTGGAGGAAATGCTGCGGGTCGGGCGCGAGTGCATTATTACCTTCCCCAATTTCGGGCAGTGGAAAGCGCGCTGGCACCTGGCGTTTTCCGGCCGCATGCCGGTATCGGATTTATTACCCTACGAATGGTACGACACGCCTAATATTCACTTTTGTACTTTCAAAGACTTTGAGGTGTTGTGTCGGGAGCACAACTGGAAGATTCTGCACCGTCAGGCGGTATCGGAGTCCCCGGTTTCCGGTGTGTTGAAGGACTTTTTGCCGAATTTATTCGGTGAGACAGCGATTTACCATCTGACTCGCTAATATTATCTGTAGCGAGTCGCTTTTTACGCCATGCGAGCGGGCCGTAACGGGCTTGTTGCGCACGCAAACTCAGTTTAGGAGGACGCCGTGAAACGTTATTTTGCTGCATTTATTTCTGTGGCCTTATTGCTGTGGGCTGCAGCGGCCGCGGCGCAACAAGCCAAAATCATCGAGAACCATCAGAATTTCGGCGATTATCGTGTGAGTTATTCGGTGTTTAACAGTGACTTTATCTCGCCGGAAATCGCGCGTGAATACAATCTGGTGCGGGCGCGTGACCGTGCCTTTGTGAATATTTCCGTTGGTAAAAAAGGCGGGACCACAGGTGAGAGCGCCGGCATTTCTGGCAACGCCATGAACCTGATCCAACAGTCGCGCGCGCTGGAGTTCAAGGAAATACGCGATGGCGATGCAGTGTATTACCTGGCACCGTTCCGCTTCGAGGACGAAGAGAGCCTGACGTTCAAAATCGATCTGGTAATGCCCGACGGCAGCAAGCAGCAACTGACTTTCCGTCGCCAGTTACACAAGAACTGAATCTCGCTCCGTTATCCTTCTCTTGAATCAAAGCACTTAAATTACAGCGAGCGCACCGCGTTCGCTGTTTTGCGTTGAACGGAACTCGCCCTTATGGAAAAAATCGTCCTCGCCAGCGGCAACGCGGGCAAGCTGAAAGAGTTTTCCCAGTTGTTTTCCGGCTGGCAGATCGCGGTGTTGCCGCAGTCTGACTTTTTACAGGAAGAGGCGGATGAAACCGGCCTTAGCTTTATCGAAAACGCCCTGATCAAGGCACGGCACGCGAGCCGCGCTAGCGGCTTGCCGGCACTGGCGGATGATTCCGGCCTGGCAGTGGATGCCCTCGGTGGTGCCCCGGGTATCTATTCGGCACGTTATGCCGGTGTGGGTGCCAGCGATGCCGAGAACAACCAGAAATTACTCCAGGCACTGGAAGAGGTGCCCACAGAAAAACGCGGGGCAAGTTTTCACTGTGCACTTGCCTTTGTGCGCAGCGCCGACGACCCGGTACCGCTGGTGTGCACCGCGCGCTGGACTGGGGTGATCCAGACCGCGCCCGCGGGCGACCAGGGCTTTGGCTACGACCCGCTGTTCTTCGTCCCCTCGGAAGGTCTCACCTCGGCCCAGTTGCCGCGAGAGGTAAAGAATCGCCTCAGCCACCGTGCGCATGCGGTGAAGAAGTTTGAGCAGCTGTGGCACGAGGAAATGGTGGTACCGGAACGGCAGGCCAGGGAAGCCGCCGGCACGAAGTTTTTCTAGATGGCCGCACACGGTACCGGTCAGTCCCTGTTGGCGTTGCCGCCGCTCAGTCTCTACGTGCATATCCCCTGGTGTGTGCGCAAATGCCCCTATTGTGACTTCAACTCCCACGAGTTTGCCGCCGGCATGCTGGAGCATGCCCAGGGTAGCCCGGCGGGTGCACGCCACCTGCCAGAAGCGGAGTATGTGGACCAGTTGGAGCGCGACCTGCGCAGCCAGCTGCCCTGGGTCCAGGGGCGCAAGCTCGGCTCCATTTTCTTCGGCGGCGGCACGCCCAGCCTGTTTTCACCGCTGGCCATCGGTCGCATTCTCGACCTCGCCGAGTCGCTGGTGGGTTTTGCCGATGACATCGAGATCACCCTGGAGGCGAACCCGGGGACATTTGAGCAGGCCAAGTTTGCCGGTTATCGCCAAGCTGGCGTGAATCGTTTGTCGATCGGGGTGCAGAGCTTCGACCCACTGCAACTGCAGAATCTCGGGCGTATCCACTCGGGCCCCGAGGCGCTGAAGGCGGCTACCCAGGCGCGCACGGCAGGCTTCGACAATATCAATATCGACCTGATGCACGGCCTGCCGGGGCAGGGCGAGACCGAGGCGCTGCAGGACCTGGCACAGGCGGTTGCGCTGGGCGCCGAGCATATCTCCTGGTACCAGCTCACCATCGAGCCCAATACCGCCTTTTATTCCGCACCCCCGGTTACCCCCGGCTCTGAGCAAATTGCCGCGATCCAAAAGGCCGGCCGCGCGTACCTGGCAGAGCAGGGCTACGGCCGCTATGAGGTGTCGGCCTATGGTCGCGCGGGGCTGGCTTCGCGGCACAATCTCAATTACTGGTCCTTTGCGGATTACCTCGGCATCGGCGCCGGTGCTCACGGCAAGGTCACCCTGCCGCAAACCGGCCGCATCCTGCGTACTCAGCGAACCCGTGCACCGCAGCACTATCTGGCGCTCGGCTGTGAAACCGGGGCTGGCGGCGTGGAATTTACGCTGCCCAAAATCAAGGAAGTTGCGGAGGGCGAGCGCCCGCTGGAATTCCTGATGAATGCCTTGCGGCTTGAGGACGGGGTACCGGCGGAGAGTTTCGAGCAGTTTACCGGCCTGCCACTGGAGACCTTGCGCCGCGAGTGGCAGCGGCTCGAGGTGATGGAGCTGGTGCGGCCGCTGGGGCCCACCATTGGCACCACCAGCTTTGGGTATGACTACATAGACGAAATATTGCAGCGCTATCTGGCGGAAAGCTGAGCCGCCGCAGCGGAGCAGGGTATGCCCTTGAAAACCGCAAAATGGGCCGCATATAGGGCACAACGCCAAGAATGGTGAAAGTAATTGCCTTGCGGGGGCTGCAGACGCTACTTATTATGTCTGCCAGTCCGAGCACTGGCCGGAAGAAACAGAACCACAGGAAAGCATTATGAGCGCGAACATCGTAAACGTAACCGATGCAGAGTTTGAAGCCGAAGTACTGAAGGCCGACGGCCCGGTATTGGTAGACTTCTGGGCACAGTGGTGTGGCCCCTGCAAGATGATCGCTCCGGTTCTGGAAGATCTGTCCGGTCACTACGGCGAAAAGCTGAAGATCGTCAAGGTTGACGTCGACGCGAACAAAGAGGCTGCGGCCAAGTACAACGTGCGTGGCATCCCGACCCTGCTGCTGTTCAAAGGCGGCAACGTGGAAGGCACCAAGGTTGGCGCCCTGTCCCGGGCACAGCTGACCGAGTTCATCGACAGCCAGATCTGATCGATCTCACAGGGCGCCAATGGCGCCCTGTGTCGTTTTGGGGCATCGGGCCCTGGCGGCAGGAGAAGCGGGTTGCGCCCAGGGTAATGGCGCCCCAAGCTTGCGAAATAGGCCTTGCAGGATGCCGAACTGCGGTTATACTGGCTAGTAATCAAATTAACTGTTCAGTCCAAACCTGAGCCAAGTCGCCAACCCCGCTGCTGACGCGGCCTCTCCGGCGCAAACTCCTCAAGTTGAACATCCCCCACAGGCATCTCCGCCGCAGCCATATTGGCAATCTGGTAATCGTGCCGTTGTAAGTGGGTATTCGTTTCACCCGGGTCGTCGTGATCGATCTGGGTTCGCGAGAAACGAAAACGACATGAGTGAGCGTTGCTTCGGGTAGTAATCCAGCCAGCATGTCGAATCGGGCATTATCACCATCGAAACTTCAACTCCCTCCGCAGAAACGTCCAGCGCGTCCGCGCGAACCGACAGAAGAAACCGTAATAAAGCAATTGGTATGAACCTTTCTGAATTAAAAACCAAACCCATTGAAGAGCTGATTGAAATTGCCAAGGGCATGGGGCTCGAAAACCTTGCCCGCTCGCGCAAACAGGACATTATTTTCAATATCCTGAAGCGCCACGCCAAAAGTGGCGAAGACATCTACGGCGAAGGTGTATTGGAAATCCTTCAGGACGGTTTTGGTTTCCTGCGCTCCGCAGACTCCTCATACCTCGCAGGCCCGGACGACATTTATGTCTCCCCGAGCCAGATTCGCCGCTTTAACCTGCGCACCGGCGACTCCATCTCCGGCAAGATCCGCCCCCCCAAAGAAGGTGAACGCTACTTCGCCCTGCTGAAAGTCAGCGACATCAACTTCGACAAGCCGGAAAACGCGCGCAACAAGATTCTGTTCGAAAACCTCACGCCGCTGTTCCCGAATGACCGTTTGGGACTGGAGTGTGGTAATGGGTCCTCTGAAGACCTGATCGGCCGCATCATTGACCTGGTAGCCCCGATTGGCAAGGGCCAGCGTGGTCTGATCGTAGCGCCGCCCAAGGCGGGTAAAACCATCATGTTGCAGAACATGGCCCAGGCGATTACCCGCAATAACCCGGAATGCCACCTGATTGTTCTGCTGATCGATGAGCGACCGGAAGAAGTTACTGAAATGCAGCGCTCGGTGCGCGGCGAAGTGGTTGCCTCTACCTTTGACGAGCCGCCTGCGCGTCACGTACAGGTTGCCGAGATGGTGATCGAAAAGGCCAAGCGCCTGGTCGAGCACAAGAAAGACGTGGTTATCCTGCTTGACTCCATTACCCGTCTGGCGCGTGCTTACAACACCACTGTGCCGAGCTCCGGTAAGGTCCTTACCGGTGGTGTGGACGCGCACGCGCTGGAGCGCCCGAAGCGCTTCTTTGGTGCAGCACGTAACATCGAAGAAGGTGGTAGCCTGTCGATTATTGCCACCGCACTGGTGGATACCGGCTCCAAGATGGACGAAGTGATCTTCGAAGAGTTCAAGGGCACCGGTAACATGGAACTGCAGCTGGACCGTAAGATCGCCGAAAAACGCGTATATCCCGCAATTAACGTGCGTCGTTCCGGTACTCGCCGCGAAGAACTGCTAATGCCGGAAGGCGAGCTGCAGCGCGTTTGGATCCTGCGCAAGCTACTTCACGATATGGAAGATTTGGCCGCCACCGAATTCCTTATCGATAAGCTCAAAGACTTTAAGACGAATGATGAATTCTTCCTGTCCATGAAACGGAAATAATTCTCTTTTAGTATGAAGGCCGGCGTTAAATGCCGGCCTTTTTCGTGTAATGCAGATGAATTTTGCAATGCGTTGAATGAGGCGTGAAATTACGCCGAATTAAGTTGAAAACCCACGGTGTTAGGCATATAAAGGCTTCACCAAATGTGTTGTGCGGTATTTCAACACTGACCGAATTGGTTCCTGATAACTGGGAAGTTGTCTGACTCCGGACCAAACTCAAGTGGATAACGTGGTGGTGCTGGTTATCCGTTTGTGAATGCACGACAGCCCACTTACTCATGTGAGACTTTTTTGTGAATATCTATATCGGAAATCTGGCCTACGGCGTAACCTCTGACGAACTGCACGAAGCTTTTGGTGCATTCGGTGAAATCTCCCGGGCTACTGTAATCACTGACCGGGAAACTGGCCGTTCTAAAGGTTTTGGTTTCGTAGAAATGCCGAACGACGACGAAGCGCGTAAGGCAATCGAAGAAATGAATGATCAGCCGCTGTCTGGCCGTAACATCCGTGTTAACGAAGCCAAGCCGCGCGAAGACCGTCCGCGTCGTCCCCGCTTCTAAGTTCTCTTAGAAGTTCGGCAGCCCGCAGTCATGTACTGCGGGTTGTTCTCCCCCTATCTCCCTCCTCCCCCCGATACCCCTCAAGCTCTGCCGAATTGGCAGCGTTGATTCCCTATTTTGTGCTGACTGCTTTACACTGGCCGGTGAATTTCCCGTCGACCAATAGAGCATGAAATACAAAGACCTGCGCGACTTCATCAAGCTGCTGGAAAAGCGCGGCCTGTTGAAGCGTATTACCTACCCGGTAAATCCCTATCTGGAAATGACAGAGATCGCCGACCGCGTACTGCGTGCGGGTGGCCCGGCCCTGCTGTTTGAAAACCCTGTCGGTTACGACACCCCGGTTCTCGCCAACCTATTTGGTACGCCCGAGCGCGTCGCCCTCGGCATGGGCAAAGAGTCCACTGCCGAACTGCGCCAGGTCGGAGAGCTGCTGGCTTTCCTGAAGGAGCCACAGCCACCAGAGGGCTTCAGGGATGCCTGGCAGAAACTGCCCATCTTCAAACAAGTCATGAATATGGGGCCGAAGGTCGTGAGTAAGGCCGACTCCCAGCAGATCACTATTGAGGCGGGTGATGTCGACCTCAGCAAGATGCCAATACAGACCTGCTGGCCCGGCGACGCCGCGCCCCTGGTCACCTGGCCACTGGTGATTACCCGCGGACCGGAGAAGAAACGCCAGAACCTGGGGATCTACCGCATGCAGCTGATCGGTAAGAACCGGCTGATCATGCGCTGGCTCTCCCACCGCGGCGGTGCGCTGGACTTCCGTGAGTGGCAACAGCAATTCCCCGGTGAGCCCTTCCCGGTGGCCGTCGCCCTCGGCGCCGATCCAGCCACCATCCTCGGTGCCGTCACCCCCGTGCCCGACACCCTTTCCGAATACGCATTCGCCGGCTTGCTGCGCGGTAGCAAGACCGAGGTGGCCGAAGCCAAACTCAGCAACCTGCAGGTACCGGCGAGCGCCGAATACGTGCTTGAGGGCTATATCTATCCCGAAGACATGGCGGATGAAGGCCCTTATGGCGACCACACCGGCTATTACAACGAAGTGGACAGCTTTCCCGTCTTCACCGTCGAGAAGATCACCCACCGCAAAGACCCGATCTACCACAGCACCTACACCGGCCGTCCACCGGATGAGCCGGCAGTACTCGGCGAAGCACTGAATGAGGTCTTTGTACCCATCCTGCGCAAGCAGTTTCCGGAAATTGTCGACTTTTACCTGCCCCCGGAAGGCTGCTCCTATCGCCTCGCCGTGGTCACCATGAAGAAGCAGTACCCCGGCCACGCCAAGCGCGTGATGATGGGAGTCTGGTCCTTCCTGCGCCAGTTTATGTATACCAAGTTCGTTATCGTCGCCGACGATGACGTCAACGCCCGCGACTGGAAGGATGTGATCTGGGCCATGACAACGCGCATGGACCCAGCGCGGGATACAGTCATGGTTGAAAACACACCCATCGATTACCTGGACTTCGCCTCGCCGGTGTCTGGCCTGGGCTCGAAAATCGGATTTGATGCGACCAACAAATGGGAGGGTGAAACCACCCGCGAATGGGGGCGCCCAATTGTGAAAGACCCCGAAGTAACACAGAAAATTGACGAGATCTGGGATGAACTCGGACTGTAGTTAAACCACCGCAACGCCAGGGAGGGCGTATGGAAATCATAAAAACAATCAGGCCGGGTCACGACGGCAGCAAGCGCTATCAGGACAAATACGGCGAGCAACTCTGCGCGGTGCGCTACCGCCGCTCACCCTGTAAGAAAACCGTGTATACCACGGTAGAAATCATCGTTGCGCAAAGAGAGGCCTACGTCCAAAAACGGCCCCAGCCAACTCCTGAGCCGAACAATAAAAACGACTGGGTAGCGATCAAAATCGCCTTCGAAGAAATCGAGCTGCGCAACGAGGTGCGAAGAATGGGCGGCCGCTGGAGCCGCGTCGCCAAAGCCTGGGTCGCCAAACGCTCAGTGGCAAAGCGCATCAATATCGAACATCGCGTTGTTGAAGGCTTGATCGATCAATGCCTAGATGTAGACATATAAACAAAAAATCCCGCATGGCTATATCTGGCAATAATTCCTAGATGTAGCCATGATATGCCCAGATGTAGCCATTATGTCTATATCTGGGGCTTATGAATAAAACTGTTATGCATCCACTCGGAATCGATACTTGTGATAAATCAAATACCGAAATTCGAGATTCCCAAGTCTGATGATATTGAGTTCGTCGGAAGTATATGGCGCAGCGATGATCATGTTGCTGTTATTTATAGAAGACCCGACGGAATTTGGAGTATCTGGGTGGAGTACTTTGATGAGGATTGGCCGGTTGAGTGGCAATATAGTTCAGCAAGTGGTGGCTTGTTTGCTACTGAGAAGCTGGCGGAAAATGAGCTTAACAATGAAAATTCTTGGACTATGAATGTAATACCTGAAAGATTTTCCGGCTCAGATTGAGAGCACTAGTTTCTGTCTATCATTGGTCTTGTGGATAGCATCAGGCCGCTGCATAACAATCAGCGGCAGAGCGACAGCCAACGCTACGCACCTTTTGTGTTACTCGCTGTCGCTCAAACATTAACACAAAATTCGCTCCGCGCTGGCTGCGCCTGCGCTGGGCGTTATAAGCCATAAGGAAGGAAATCTTGAAATGCCAAATGACATAAAAAAAGCAGCTATCGCATTAGTACTTTCATGCTTGTGTACGCTGATCGCAGTGTATTTCGATGGACAAGTTTTTGAAGAGATTGGCTATGGAGATCCAGTTACTTTAGGTATGAATTTCGTTTGGACACTAATCATTGCTTGGCTAGTCTGGGAAATTTTTAAGGGTAAAGACATTAAGCTAACGCTCCTAATAGTCGCGGCGATAATGCTTGGATCAATAGTGTGGGATGTTTCTCAGTTCGGCTTTGGCATTGCGCAGGCATTCTATGTAGTCGAACTTTCAATGTTCGGAGTAGCCTATTTGTTTCTTAATAGTGAAGAAAGTAGAAACTGGTACACTTCGGAAAGCTTATAACAAGGCCAGGCAGTTTTCTCCGGGCCTTCGGCCCTCCGCGGGACAGCTTACCTTGTGCACGTTTTGCGCAGGTCGCTGCGCTCCCATGTTTGCGCAAAACGCGTACAAGGTAAGCTGCCCCTGCTGGCGGCGTTATGCATCCAAGTTACCCATAGAAAGTAGTTAATAATGAGAAAAGTTGAAGATTACACAATCCGAGAATTGCAGGAAGCAATAATGGGGATTGATCAGGACAAAAATCCTGAAAAATATGCTGAGTTACAAACGGAAATTTCGCGAAAAAGAGCTCAAGTCAAAGAGCTAAATGACCAAATTTCAGAGTTATATGGTTCGAGTCCCACGAACAGCTCTGGTAGCGAGAGCCTAAATCAATTTACATTTAAACGTTGCGTTCTAGCCAGTCTCTGCAGTATCGGCGCGTTTTGGGTGCTTATTGGCCTTTTAGGGATTTTTGGTCTCGGTACTGTTACTGCAAACGATGAGCAAGTACACGGGATGAAGGCGCTAGTGACCGCCGTATTCGGCGGAGCTGTCAGCTCTCTAGTTTTCGGTTTCATGGTTTGGGTGGGAGAGAAGGTGCTCCGGCTCTTCGAAAATGCATAACAAGCAGCGGCAGAGCGACAGTCAACGCTACGCACCTTTTGTGTTACTCGCTTACGCTCGAACATTAACACAAAACGCGCTCCGCGTTGGCTTCGCCTGCGCTGGGCGTTATGCATCAAGATGACCATCGAAGAAATAATAAAGAAAACTCTGAAAAACGGCCTTTCATATAAGGACCTTGAAGGTTTTTCGACTCAAGAAGGGACTAGTGTCGAGGACTCTTTCAACAGGGTATCTCTTTACATTGCCAGAAAGTTTGATGTTGGAGAAATGTCTTATGAAGATGGTGACTATGCCATGAATGAGGTATGGAATATCATGCTCGATTACATCGTGAATCAAGATATTCCCATTATTCAACCGTGCTATGACATTTATTGTGCTTTTGATGCGGGCGAGTACATCCATAAAGATGAAACAGATCCAGTAGCCGAGTATACAAGGCCGTCAATTAAAGCGGTTCTAAAAAATGCATAACAAACGCAAGCAGAATGCTCCGGCCCTTCGGGTCTCCGCGGGACGCCCAACACTATGCACGTTTTGTGCGTGTCGCTGCGCTCCTAGTTTCGCACAAAACGTGCATAGCATTGGTCGCCCCTGTTGCGGGCGTTAACTTAGAGTAGCCAAATGATTCGAGGATTAGTAAGTCTCGCTCTAATTGTTCCGGCATTTTCATTTGCACATGAAATTCCGGAAATCTCCAAAGAGTGGGATCAAAGAGTGGAAAAATTCCAAGAATATATGGTTAGTAATAATTGCGAAAACGCGATTCAAGAATCAGAAGCTCTACTGGGAATAGATCCATCAAGTACAGAAGCCATGTTTTACTTGTACTACTCCAGCAAAAAATGCAGACGTCAACTACCTGAATGGCTTGGGGCGCCCTCTAGCTGGCCGAATGCCAGAGTAGAGGACCGGTATTATATAGATTTAGCGCAGGTACTAGGCAGTGAACAAAGTTAACAATGCCAGGCAATGAAGCTCCGGGCCTGCGGCCCTCCGCGGGACAGCTTACCTTGTACACCATTTGCGCAGGTCGCTTTGCTCCCATTTTGGCGCAAATGGCGCCCAAGGTAAGCTGCCCCTGCTGGCGGCGTTAAGCTTATGTTGAGAAAAAGATGCTTCTAAGAAACTTCAATAAAGTTTGGGAAAAAGAAAGAGATATTATTGAAACTCAGCTTATAGAAAAAATGAATCAAAGTATCAATGAAATTGATTTCTCGATGAGCCAGCAGGCTGGTCGAATGGTGAAGGAAGCTGAAGATCATCTTCGTCAGATGCGGAATGAGCTAGTTACAAGAAAATCAATGGCAGTGTATGAGGCTGAAGAAATAGCAAGAAATCGCATGCAGCTAAGAGCCTCATATTTGGCTTTGGTGATGAGTTCGGTAGCCCTCATCATTTCTATCGCGACTGTTCTTGCCAAGCTGTAATGCTTAACAAGGCCAGGCAATTAAGCTCCGGGCCTGTGGCCCTCCGCGGGACAGCTTACCTTGTGCACTTTTTGCGCTGGTCGCTGTGCTCCCATTTTCGCGCAAAATGCGCACAAGGTAAGCTGCCCCTGCTGGCGGCGTTAACCCTACGAGATAGCAAGTAATGAAAAAACAGATTGCGTTGTTTTCTATACTCATACTCGCGTTCGCTTCTACCGCGCTATATATCAGTCGACCTGTAGAACTAAAGGAAAATTCATATACATTTTCTGAAATTCAGCAGCTAAAAATTACCCACCCAGATGCTGTTCGAGCGTATACAAAAGGTCTGGCGAGTGCCGCATTTGTCTTTCGCCCGCTTGATTTTGGAGATTACAGCGCGTCTGGAAAGAGTTCATATATCTATTGCCCAGATGCATATGAGAAAATAGATTCGGAATTGGTGGACAGCCTGGCCACTCTAGAGGTAAGAGTTCATGGGGCAAAAGAAAATGAGCTCTACCCGGAGCTTGTAAGGAAAGGTCTAGAAAGAGCATACCCGTGCAATCCCGTTACCAGAAACCGTTGGGCACCGGAGGGTTAACAAGGCCAGGCAATTTGCTCCGGGCCTTTGGCCCTCCGCGGGACAGCTTACCTTGTGCACCTTTTGCGCAGGTCGCTGTGCTCCCATTGTCGCGCAAAACGCGCACAAGGTAAGCTGCCCCTGCTGGCGGCGTTAACTGAAATACCTATGAAGAAGCTTATAGCTACAATTTCGGTGTTTGTTTCTGGCGTAGCAAATTCATGTGAAATATACACAGACCAATTTCACTTGGAGAATTCTCTAAGTGCTAACCACATAGCGGTTGTCACTACTTTCGAAGATCCCAAAAACGGGAAAATGGAAGTGGTTGAGGTGTTTAGGGGTAGCCTAGTCGTAGGTCAAAAGTTACAACTAGACATCAAAGGCATAGAGCTGGAGAAAGAAACAGCGTATTTGATATATTCAAATAGTTCTAGCCTCGAAAAATTACACTGTAAGAGTATCGCTTTGGCTGAAGATGAACATGGCTATGACACTACAATAGTGGTCGAGATGGCGCACCGAGAATCCAGTTAACAATCACAGGCAGTGGAGCTCCGGCCCTTCGGGCCTCCGCAGGACGTCTTACCTTATGCACGTTTGGCGCAGTCGCTACGCTCCTATTTTTGCGCAAAACGCGCATAAGGTAAGCCGCCCCTGCTGTGGACGTTATGTTTAGAGAGCCATGAAGCACGCAATTTTTACAATCTTCATATATCTAGTTTCGACTTGTGCTCACGCTTGTACTTGCGTCGAATTAACAGACCGCGAAAAAATTGACAAGGCAACAAAGATCTTCGCGGGTAAAGTTGTTAAAAGTGAATTTAACGAGCAGTATGAAGTAGAGAGTCTTATAAAGGTTGAAAAAATCTTTAAAGGCAATGTGAGTAAACTCGAAGAAATTCGTTCTAGTGGAGACTCGTCAAGTTGTGGTGTAGAAGAGGTTGTAGGGTTTAATTACCTTATCTTCACAGATGAAGCAGGTGAGGCATCTATCTGTTATGGCCATGAAGAGTACAATCCTAAGTACCTGGAGTTATCCGGAGATCACAGTCCAGGAAGGTTGCTGCGGGCGCTCAGCACGGAAAAACATAACAATCACAGGCAGTAAAGCTACGGCCCTTCGGGCCTCCGCGGGACGTCTTACCTTGTGCACATTCTGCGCAGGTCGCTTCGCTCCCATTTTCGCGCAAAATGCGCACAAGGTAAGCCGCCCCTGCTGTGGGCGTTAGGGCACTATGAAAATAATACCAATAATTTTACTTCTCTTTTCGAGTGCCAGCTTTGGTTGGGAGTGTGCAGATCCGCGGCAACCAGGAAGTATTGAAGAATTCTGGAATGAACGGCCATTAGTCGTCGTCGCGCAAGTTATTTCAGGAAAGTATGACCAAAATTCGAAGGAAGAGTATCAGTACGTCGTTGCGGTCAAACATGTCCTAAAGGGAAGTGCAGAGAAGAGCTTAAGTATTCAGGGTGATTTTTCTCTTCAGCTTAAAATGTCCGAGCAATATATCTTCTTTGTAAAAAACAATAAGATAGACTTCTGTGATTTGGTTTTGCCGTTCTCGTATAGTTGGTTGGAGCGTCCTGATATTCCTGTAGAGCGCGCTCGTGTAGAGAAGGTCGTGGAGCTATCAGGGTACAAGCCCTAACAAACAGCGGCAGAGCGAAAGCCAACGCTACGCACCTTTTGTGTTACTCGCTGGCGCTCAAAAATTAACACAAAATGTGCTGCGCGCTGGCTGCGCCTGCGCTGGGCGTTAGTTGTCCTAAGGAGAATCATGAAAGGGCTTCAGGTTACGGGGTTAACCATATCCTTGCTATCACTGCTACTTGCCTATTTCCTGTTGGTTCCAGTTGAGCCAAGCACACCGAGTTCCTCAGCGGGTGCAGCTGGGTTAGGAATAATGTTCATTGTGCTTCCTGCATTGGGAGCGTCCGCGATTATGGTTATTCCAACATCTGTCGCATTACTATGGGATATTAATCGTATACGATCGCGGTTTACTGGGCTGTTTTGGTACAGTGTGTGGGCTCTGAACGGAATTTTTACACTGATATACATGCTTTTGGGGGCTTGGCTCATATATATGTGGGCTTTTCATGTTCCGGCCAACTAACAAGGCCGGGCAATTTACTCTGGGCCTGCGGCCCTCCGTGGGACAGCTTACCTTGTGCACCTTTTGCGCAGGTCGCTATGCTCCCATTTTTGCGCAAAACGCGCACAAGGTAAGCTGCCCCTGCCGGCGGCGTTAGGCAAGCAGAATGCAGATTAAGAGGTATGGCGGAAAGTTTGGCGGTGGAAACGATAGCGGAAATAATAAAATCGCCAAAATTGGATTTTATCTATTCATTGCGAGTATTTTTGCAACAATTTTATTCGCAAATCCAGCCTTCATAATTGGCGGACTTCTTGTTCTCTTTCTTTTTACTGGTATTGGCATGCTGGTTAAAGGAGGTGAGAGCGCTGGTTTAAGAGAGGAACGCTATAGGCAGCACTTAAAGGATGCTGAAAGGCTTTTCAAAGAAGGAGATTATCTTGGTGCAAGTGAGGCGTTCCGGCGAGCAAAAATTTATGGTGAAATCCCTGCGGAACTCCAAGAAATGTACACCGAGGCACGAATGCCTAACAATCACGGGCAATAATGCTACGGCCCTTCGGGCCTCCGCGGGACGGCTTACCTTATGCACGTTTTACGCGGGTCGCTTCACTCCCATTTTCGCGCAAAACGCGCATAAGGTAAGCCGCCCCTGCCGTGGGCGTTATGTATCCGTACTTATCAAGGAAGAAGAATGAAAAAGTTAGCCACAATTTTCACGTTTTCGCTATGCGCCTTCATCGGCTCGGTGAGCGCCCAAACCCAAATGCCGCCGCCACCTAGCGTCGGTCCAAATATGAAAGTGCTGGTTCCTATGCTGAAGGCTCAGCTAGAAGCGCTCAGCAGCCCAGAGCTTTTAGAAGCTCAATCCAAATACTATAGGGAGCTTTATCTATCTCTTAAAAAACAAGGTTTTACTGACGAGCAGGCAATGCAGCTGTTAGTGGCCTTAGCGTCATCCGAGAACTCAAAGTAAGTGCCACGCCAATACATAACAAGCACAGGCAATGAAGCTCCGGCCCATTGGGCCTCCGCGGGACGTCTTACCTTGTGCATGTTTTGCGTAGGTCGCTTTGCTCCCATTTTTGCGCAAAACATGCACAAGGTAATCCGCCCCTGCTGTGGGCGTTATGCATCTTAGAACCATGAAGAATTATTTGCTCCTACTTGCACTAGTTTCAGGCTCAGTATCTGCTGAAAACCTATGCGATCCAATAAAAAGCTCTGGGGAGGGACACTGGCCAATTCCAGAGGAAGCATTTACTAAACAGGTAGCAATTAAGGCCGCAGAGGATCTAAAGTCCTTGCTAAGCAAAGCAGATAAGTCAGATGATTATTTTGCCCAAAGTGCAGGTATAGACTTTGAGTCAGCTGTTCGTAACAACCTAGTCTCGATTGAGGGTTATATGCTAAAGGTAAGTGCCGAGAATGACCTCAAAGAAGATAATCAAGTCTCCAAATGGTCTTTAAAGGCTTGGTGTGATTTCCTGAAAACCGACGCTGTGATCTGGCACTAATGCATAACAAGTCAATCAACTACGCGCCTTTGGCGCCGGACAGCTTACTCTGCGCTTCGCTCCGTTCCAGCTGCCGGTTATTGAGGCGTTAGCCACCATAAAGAGTAATAGGGTGATTTATGAAAACTAGAAAAATTTTTACGTCAGCTTTGTGTGTTGCGTTACTTGCGTCACCAATTCCGACATTTGCTAGTAATGAGGTAACGCAGGCATATTCGACCTGCCTTATTACCAATAGCTCTGAGAAGGAAAGGTTGGATCTCATGCTTTGGGTATTCTCCGCGATGGCATCACACCCTGAGGCAAAGAGAGCGTTTGAGATTAACGATGCAGTCATCGATAAAGCTATCTCAAATGCTGGTGCAACCTTAACGAATGTATTGCGTAAGTGTAGAAATGAGGCGAAAGCAGTGCTGAATGCTGGCTTATCTATAGGTTCAGGATTTGATGCTTTGGGTTATCAGGCAATGAGTGAGTTGTCAAATAATGCAGCAACCAGGGCTAAGATGGCTTCAATAGGTGAGCACATGGATCTAAGTGTATTGAAACCCTCAACCCCCTGACTGGCTAACAAACAACGGCAGCGCGATGGCCAACGCTACGCACCTTTTGTGTTACTCGCTGCGCTCAAACATTAACACAAAATGCGCTCCGCGCTGGCTGCGCCTGCGCTGGGCGTTAGAGTTTTGAAATGTCCAAGCAACATATATTTATATTGATTTTCATCTTGGTCACTCCAATTTTTTCTTCTGCACAAGAGAGTTGTGAAGAAAAACTGGAGATTGCATCAAAAATATGCACACAGATGGCAAAAGATGGTTTCAGTGAAATAGCTGGAATGACCTTGGATCCTGGGTTTGAGGTGTTAAATGCCTTAGATATTTTTCATGACCGGGGTATGCAAGCTCTTTTAAAAACCTATGACTTTCGTATTGACGCAGCGGTTGTACATACGAATGAAATGCTAGAGCTTGAAATTTCGAAAGAGGATAGGGGTCGTGCATTTGTTCTTTTGTCTCGAGCAAAAAACCTTCGAGAAGCACATCCTAGTACTGCGGTGGATTGCAAATATTATCTGGCGGCGAAGGAAATTTTAAGTAAATTTGTACCACCAGCGAAAAATCCGAATGAAGAAGAGAGCAACAGAATCAGGCTGGAGAGGCTCCGAGAGTTAATGGGCAAGGACAGTGCCAAGTAACTCTAACAAGGCCGGGCAGTTTGCTCCGGGCCTTCGGCCCTCCGCGGGACAGCTTACCTTATGCACCTTTTGCGCGGGTCGCTTT
>NZ_AFPJ01000053.1 GCF_000220505.1 Microbulbifer agarilyticus S89
GTAAAACGGCCGGACCCGAACGGCGCTTTTTTTGGGCATCGATAGCCTGCGGACGCTGGGGTCAGCGAGTGACCACACCTTGCTGGAGGGCCGCCGGGGCTTGCGCTTCCTCTTCATCGGAGGAGAACACCTCGGTCAGACCGCTGCTGCTCAGCAGTACGCCCGCAACAAAGACAACTACCGCGAGTGTCAATGCGTCGGGTTTCATGGGGACCATCCTGTAAGATCTAAATTTTTGTTGTTTTCGCTATCTTTTTACACCTGACGATCTGCGCCGCCAGTGGTTATTTGACACCTTCACGGTGTGCGCGGCATGGAAAATACACCTGCCACCAGCGCCAAATACCGGTCAAAAGATACTCGATAAGTGGCCAAATAGTAACCCGTCAACAACTTTTTTTTGAGATTCCCCTCACAATTTGCAAATTGCAAGTTCGACAGATCCGAATCTGTGCACTACTCGCCGCAAGTTTTGCGCACCAGGCCCGCAATTGCTCAATCCCGCTGCGCCAGGAAGAATCGGTAAGCCGGGTTCTCAGACTCGTCCCAGAAGGGGTAGTGCAACTGCTCCAGCAGGGCATTGAGCTCTGGACGCTCCGCCTCGGCCACCTCCAGCCCTACCAGTACTCGGCCATAGGCCGCGCCGTGGTTGCGGTAGTGGAACAGCGTGATGTTCCAGCGGCCCGCCAGCTGCTCGAGGAAGTTACGCAGGGCACCGGGGCGCTCGGGGAACTCAAAGCGGTACACCACTTCGTTGCTCACCCCGGGCGCGCGCCCACCCACCAGATGGCGAATATGCAGCTTGGCCATCTCGTTATCGGTCAGGTCGGTGACCTGATAGCCAGAGCCTTCTAAAGTAGCCACCAGCTGTGCGCGATCCGCATCGGTGGACACCTGGATACCGACAAAAATATGCGCCTCACCGGAGTTCGCGTAGCGATAGTTAAACTCGGTAATGGAACGGTCACCCAGGTCGCGGCAGAACTGCAGGTAACTGCCCGCCTGCTCCGGGATAGTCACCGCCAGCACCGCCTCGCGCTTCTCGCCGATTTCGGTGCGCTCACTGATATAGCGCAGGCGATCGAAATTGGTGTTGGCGCCACTGCACACGGTGGCCAGTGCCTGGTTTTTCTCGCCGCTCTGCTCGGCGTACTTCTTCAGTCCAGCGAGGCCAACGGCTCCCGCGGGCTCGGCAATGGAGCGGGTGTCCTCAAAGATATCCTTGATCGCCGCACAAATCTCATCGGTGGACACGGTGATGACACCATCGATGGTCTCGCGCAGCACCCGATAGGTTTCCTCGCCAATCTGGGCAACCGCCACACCATCGGCGAACAATCCCACCTGCGGCAGGCGCCCCTCGCGATGCCCCTCATCCATGGCCAGCTTCAGGCAGGCTGCGTCTTCCGGTTCCACCGCGTAGACCTTGATCTCAGGGCGTACATACTTGATGTATGCCGCCATACCCGCCGCGAGGCCGCCGCCGCCCACCGGCACAAACACCGCATCCAGGTTGCCCGGGTGCTGGCGCAGCAATTCCATGGCCACGGTACCCTGGCCGGCGATAACATCGGGGTCATCGTAGGGGTGGATAAACACCAGCCCGCGCTCGTCTACCAGCGCCCTGGCGTGGGCCGCCGCCTCGTCAAAGGTATCCCCATGCAGCACGACTTCCGCGCCGCGCATACGCACCGCGTTGACCTTGATCGCCGGCGTGGTGGACGGCATCACAATGGTGGCGCGCACCCCCAGCTGCTGAGCACCCAGCGCCAGGCCCTGAGCATGGTTGCCGGCAGACGCACAAATCACGCCCTTGGCGCGTTGCTCCGCCGGCAGCTGCAGCAGTTTGTTATAGGCGCCACGAATCTTGAATGAGAACACCGGTTGCAGGTCTTCGCGCTTCAGCAGAACACGGTTGCCGAGGCGATGAGACAGCTGACGCATCGGCTCCAATGGCGTTTCGGTGGCGACATCGTAAATACGCGCGTCTAAAATGCGCTTGATATAGGACTTGGGCATGACAGAAATCGGCAGCCAGTAGATGTTTGCAAGCCCGCCAGTCTAATCTCTATACAGCAGCAAAGCCACCAAAAAGCCGTTTTTGCGCACGGAAATTTTCATTTGCAGGCGCATGGATGGCAATAATTGCACAAGGACGCATAAATCCTCATGAACCAGGATCAACTGAAACAGGCCGTCGCGCGCGCCGCCGTGGAATACATCACCCCGATGCTCGACGCCGACACCATTGTCGGCGTCGGTACCGGCTCCACCGCCAACCACTTCATCGACTATCTGGCGGAGATAAAGGGCCTGTTCGACGGCACCGTGGCCAGCTCCGAGGCCTCCGCCGAGCGGCTGCAGTCCCACGGTATTCCGGTGTACGACCTGAACGCGGTGGACGGCATCCGGGTGTACGTGGACGGCGCCGATGAAACCAACCCGCTGCTGCAACTGATCAAGGGCGGCGGCGCGGCACTGACCCGCGAGAAAATCGTCGCCGCCTGCTCCGAGGAGTTCGTGTGCATCGCCGACGAGAGCAAGTGGGTGGAAGTGCTGGGCAACTTCCCGCTGCCGGTGGAAGTGATCCCCATGGCGCGCTCTTATGTCGCGCGGGAAATCGTCAAACTGGGCGGTGACCCGGTTTACCGCGAAGGTGTGACCACCGACAACGGCAATGTCATCCTCGACGTGCACAATATGCAGATCGCCCAACCCCTGGCGCTGGAAGACGCCCTCAACAACATTACCGGCGTTGTGACCAACGGCTTGTTCGCTGCGCGCCCGGCCGATATCCTGCTTTTAGGGACCGCCGACGGCGTGAAGACGGTGAAGTCCAAAGTCTAAATGCGTATTAACAAGCCCGCGATCGACAGCAATGACCCACAAGAATAAGAAACGTGCCCTGGCACTGCTCGTGCTGCCAGCCCTGCTGGCAACCGGCTGTGCCACCACCCCGCCCAGTAACACCGACGACCTGTGTGAGATCTTCCGTGAGAAAGACGGCTGGTATCAGGACGCCGCCAAATCCGCGCGCAAGTGGAACACACCCATCGCCACTATGATGGCAACACTGCACCAGGAGTCGCGCTTTGTGCACGACGCCAAACCACCACGCAGCAAAATACTGTGGATCATTCCTGGCCCGCGTCCCTCGGATGCCTATGGTTATTCACAGGCCCTGGGCACCACCTGGCGCGGCTACCAGCGCGCCACCGGCAGCTATGGCGCCGACCGTGACGACTTTGGCGATGCCATCGACTTTGTCGGCTGGTACCACAATACCAGCCAGCGCCAGTGCAACATCCGCGCCAACGATACCTACCACCTGTACCTCGCCTACCACGAGGGGCAGGGCGGGTTTAACCGCCGCACCTTCCGCAACAAACAATGGCTAAAAAATGTGGCGCAAAAGGTATCTGCGCGTTCACAAACCTACCAGCGACAACTCAACAGCTGCGAGGCCTCGCTGAAGAAGCGGAAAAAATTCCTCGGGCTGTTCTGAGCCGAGGATCCGGCGCATCGACAAATTCGGCAGACCGCGCACTAAGTGGCGGCGAATTTGCCGAGCGCGCCGGAATAGCAACTACCCTTTGCAGACAGTGCTTTGCCCCTTTGGTTGCCCCTGTGTCTGCATCTGCGCTTTTGCTACCGTCTGATCAAGGCTCTGTCGCCCTCACCCGACGCTGGGCGTGCGAACCCGCACAGATGCGTTGCGCTCGATAACCCATTGCATGCGAACATCAGAGGTGCTTATGAAGCCGACCGCCATTTATTCTCTCGTCCTCGCCCTGGCACTCGCCGTTTCCAGCGCCTTCGCGGAAACCGCAGTGTCCGACGCACAGCTGCAAAAATTTGCCGATGCCTATCGTTCAATCGTGACCCTGAGCCAGGAATACGCACCGAAAATCAAGGCTGCTGCCGATGCCGCCGCCGCGGAAGCGATCAATGTGGAAGCCCAGGGAAAAATGCTCGCCGCAGTGAAAAGCGCGGGGCTGAGCAAGGAAGAGTATCAGGGCATTGCCACCCAGTTGCGCAACGACCCGGAGCTGCTGCAAAAGGTAAATACCATTCTGCAAAAGGCCGCCGCGCCACAGCAGTAACGTTACCGCTGAACCTTACCGCTCGTCTTTACTGAGGCGCCGGAATCTGTTCCGGCGCCACCTGCAGCTCCTCAACGATCGCCGCCAGGTTTTCCTGCACCCACTTGCGATCGATAGACCCCCAGTCTTTCATCTCGTAGTAACCGTCGTTATTGCGCACCCCCTGTTGTACAAATTCCACCACGGTACCGTGGCCCGGCAGTCCCTTGGCAATCACATCCTGGATGGTACGGCGGGGCCAGCCAGTGGCCTCTTCCAGTGCGGGGTTATTCGGGCGCGCCAGCCGCTCGATCAGATAGGCGATCAACAGGCGACGGCAGATGGTGGGGTTGAGTCCCGAATTCAGGGCTGGCGACATGGTACGTCCTTGTTTACAAGTTAAGCTGCCCCTTTGTAGCACATAGCGAGCCGCAAACAACCCCCCACCAGATCACAAGTTTCCGCGATACACCCGGGCCGGCGGCCAATGCATCGCCGCAAAGCGCGACTTTTCACGTACCTTTTTGCATAATCCGGTCACAAATATTCAATAAATGCACAGCGGGAAAGTGACCGTGGAGACAGAAGAGAAGCCCCAAGAATCCTTGCAGTATCGGGAATCCGGCATTCTGGCCGCTGCGGTATTTGCCCATCTGGCCGCCGCGCGCGCGCAAGGTATCGACTGCGAGCGCCTGCTCGCGGACTCAGGCGTAGACCTCGCGAAGACCCAGGCCGCGGACGCGCGTATTGGGCGCGAACAGATCGCCCAATTGTTGCGCCGCCTGTGGGACGAACTGGGCGATGAGTCCAGCGGTTATCTGGCTCGGCCCTGGCTACCCGGCACGTTTGCCATGATGGGCCACGCCACCATCACCAGCCCCAGCCTGCGCCGCGCGCTGCTGCGTTCCGCGCGCTTTGTTGCCATGGTCAGCGATGACCTGCATATCAAGCTGGTGGAAGACGGCGAAGAGGCGCGCCTTATTTTCCATCACGAAAATCGCAAACAGCTGCCCAACCAGAACTTTGTCGAATCCCTTGCGGTGATCTGGCTGCGGTTTTTCAGCTGGCTGATCGACCGCACGATTTTGCTGGAGCGGGTGCACCTGGCATTCCCGCCGCCGGATTACGACGAAGAGTACGCGGACATGTTCCCCTGCCGGCACTACTTTGATCAGCAGGAAACCTGCCTGGTATTCAATACCCGCTACCTGAGCATGCCGCTGGTGCGCGACGCGCAGCAGCTGAGTGAATTCCTCGCGCGCGCACCGGAATGCCTGCTGACCCAGTACAAGTCGGACAACAGTTATACCGGCCGCATTCGCCGTATGTTGCAAAGCGACAACAGTATTGAAAACCTTTCCCTCGACGATGTGGCGGAGCGACTGTTCACGTCGCCACAGACCCTGCGCCGGCGCCTGAAAGACGAGGGCAACAGTTGGCAGGACATCAAGGATTCCGTGCGCCGCGACATGGCCATGTACCAACTGAAGGGCCAGGAAACCGCGGTTGCGGAAATTGCCGAGCGCCTGGGTTTTTCCGAGCCCAGTGCCTTCAACCGCGCGTTCAAGAAATGGACCGGATTGGCCCCGGGCGCCTATCGGGAAAAGTTCCGCGGCTAAGCGCAGCGCGGCAGAACAAACCGTAAACCCCACAAAAAAAACCGCGGCGAACCGCGGTTTTTTTATTTCCGTCAATACATCTGCTTACTGGGTGTATTTATCCACCTTCACCGCAATACGACGGTTTTTCTGCTTACCCTCTTCGGTATTGTTGTCGGCAACCGGCTTGGCCGCGCCCACACCCACTGCGGTAACCCGTACCGCCTGCACACCAGCATCGGAGAGCATTTTCTTCACCGCTTCCGCACGGGTTTTCGACAGTTCCTCGTTCGCTGCGGCATCACCATCACTGTCGGTATGCCCTTCAATGATCACCGAGAGACCCGGATTTTCCTGCATGATCTTGATCAGCGCCTGCACGTCGGGTAGCGAGGCCGCGGTGGGCATCGAACCATCGGTGGGGAACACAATTTTCAGCAGGAATTCCTTGTTCGGATCCCGTGCGGCCTCGGCCAGGTAACTCCGGAAGCTGCTGGCGAAGTCTTCGCTACCCACAATCGTGCCCACCGGAGTATCGGTACCAACGTCGGGGGTGGTCGTCGCGCTATCGTCTGCTGGTGGCGGGGTCGAATCCTCGATAACCACCTCTTCCTGCTCCATCACCACGCCACCGGAGCCATCGTCTATCTTCTCTTTCTTGGCACACATATTCAGTGCCCAGAGCACCGCCAACGCGATGAGCAATGGCCATAGCCACTTGCCGAAACCACTTTTGCGCTCCACCGGTGGTGGCGTCGCGGCCTGGCGCGGGGCAGACTCGGCCGGGGGGCCGCTGAAGTCGTCCAGGCTTTTCACCCCCAGCTCGTTGAGCAAGCCGGCGGGTACATAATCTTTAATACTGTCTTTTTGCCCAAGCAACAGTGACGCTAGGCCCTGCAGGTTCAGGCCCTTACTCTTGACCAGCTTGCCGAGGATGGACATCACCACCGGCGCGGCAACTTTGAGCAAGCTGCCGCTCTTGGAGCTGTCCAGCCCCAACGCGTTGGAAATTACATTGAGGACGCCAGCCTGCTTGTCGCCGAGCAGTGCGCCGAGAATATTCCCACCTACGTCCTGCAGACTACTCATGCGGCCCGCATCGGCGAAGACATCCCCCGGCGAGGACAGGTCCATCTCGGTGCTCTTGGTGGCCATGTTCATCAGCGAACCCAGGCCGCTCTCGCTGCCGGCCTTGTTCATCATGCTCGCCAGCACCGAGCCCACACCGGTCGAGAAGGCGCTTTCCGACTTGTCCGCCGGTAAACCCAGGGCATTGCCCAGAGCACTCATTCCCGCCGAACCCAGATGGCGTACCGCCATATCCAATATATTGTCAGCCATTTAGTTACCTCTTCAGACCTTGCTCACAGACCCGTGTCATCAAGCCGTTGCCAGTTATGTATATCGACCGCGCACCCCCGGACCAGTGTGATGGATGCCGGTGGCGTGGTTTCAAACAAATCACTCTCATCAGTGTACGGCAGTAAATTCGACGGATTAGGTCGATTCAGAATAAGGCTGGTGATACGCATCAGCTTTCAGAATGTCGCTGGGACGCGGCTGAAGGACTTGATGTGGCCTGGCGGGGTTATCCGAGTACCTTTTGTAAAGATCGTCCAATCTCACCGCCGCAGTAATCGCGCCCATACTTGCGCCGCTGCTGGGCCAGGAACGCTGCCAGCACCGGCCGCTGTTCCACACGCTGCACCAGGGCCGCAACAAACGGGGCGTGTCGATTGAGATCTTTTGCCAGAGTGGGAAAGCAATGTGTGAGCGTCCCGAACAGTGCCGCTACCGCGATATCTGCCACGCTAATTGATGCACCGAGCAGGAATCCACGGTCTTGCCGTAATCCATAGTCACTCCCGGTTTTTTCGAATAACTGCATCCAGCGTGACAGGCGCTCCTCACGAAAAGTTTGCCACGCTGCTTTATCCCACATCTGCAGACCATAAAAGCGGGTTACCTCCATCAGTACGTCTCCGCAATCAAGAATCACCTTGAGGGCCAGGGCCTGCCCTTCTGCGGAGCCTGGCAGATAGTCATATTTTCTTGCCAGGTGCATCAAGATTGCCGGTAACTGCGCAATGGTTTTTTGTATTCCGTAATCGTACAAATACGGAGGCGCCATGCCCGGGCAGTCAATCTGCAGGTTTTTATCCGGATAGATCTCACTGGCATCCCGGCGCTGATAGCTGGCACCCACCTCGTGGAGTAGCAGCTCCACAAACACGCCACGAAACGGGATGTCCCAGTAGTAGACTCGATAATCCATTGTGCTCTCTCACCGGGCGAACGCGAATCACATCCGCACTATTCGATATCCTTGGGTAACCCCGGCTCGGCCGGTTTGAGGGGCCTAGATGGTTTAGGTGGTTTGGGAGGCTTGAGCGATTCACCATCCCACATGGGTGTGCCGGTGCGAAATGCTGCGCGCGCGATCATGTGCGCACCAACGGGTACGGTGAGCAGCAAAAATAGAATCGCCGCTACCGCCCGTGCGGTGACGCCCGTATCCTGAAACAACAGTGCGACCCCCAACAGTAGCAGGCCACAGCACAGGGTCGCGCCCTTGCCGGATGTACTCATGCGCAGGTAAATATCGCGCATGCGAACCAGCCCCAGTGCTGCGGTAAAACCAAAAAAACTACCGCTGATAATGAGCAGTGCAAGCGCCCACTCAAGAATGCTCTGAATCATCTATGCCCCCGTTTTCTGCGACTTCCGGGGCGTCATCCTCGATATTCCGCTCCACAAAGCGACCGAATGCCACCGTCACCAGAAAAGCGACCAGGGCCAGGGCAATGGCCGCGTCCAAATAGACATCGCGCCCGGAGGAAATCGCCAGTAGCGCGCAATAGGCCACCGCCAGAATATTCAGCACGTCGAGTGCTACCACGCGGTCCGCCAGTGTCGGGCCGCGCGCAATCCGATAAAAACACAGCCCCAGGGCCAGCAATAGCAACCAGGAGGCCAGCGTAATGGCCAGTGCGAGAATTGCAGAGCTGCCATCAAGAATCGCCTGTAGCATCAGTCAAGTGCCTCGCGAATTCTTCTCTCCAGCCCCTCACGCAATTCCTTACGAAACTGCTCCGCATCTGACGTAAACATACTGTGCACATACAGCAGCTTCTTTTCGTCGTCGATATCTACTACCAAAGTCCCGGGAGTCAGCGAAATGAGCTGCGATAGCAGTAACAACTGGTTTTGATCAGAAAAGTCGGTAGACACTTCCACCACACAAGGAAGCCGGTTAGACGCGGGGGCCAGCACCTCCCAGGTTGCGCGTAGTCCCGACAGCACCAGCTCTTTCAGGAAGTAGCCGATCAGTATCAGTACCTTGGGCAGGCGACGGAAATAACTATTGTTGAACTTGCGCACCGGCGACAGCGCCATCGCCAGAAAGCCAACCACCATGCCGATCACTACATTATCCAGCGTGGCATCACTGGTGAGCGCGCACCAGCTAATGGCCAACAAGATATTCATCAGAAAAAGTTGCATTGCGCCTCCACCTGTAGATACCACCCCATTTGCGCTACCCGTCACGCGCCGGTAATACGGTGGCGACATAAGCGGCGGGATCTAAAAGCTCCTTCGCCGCGACTTCACAAAAGTGGATCAGCGGTTGCGGAAACAATCCCAGTCCCAAGCTAATCGCCACCAATAGGATCGCCGGCAACATGCGCTGGACGCGCTCCGTTGCCGAGAGACTGGCCAGGGCACGCACGCCGTCCTGTGGGTGTGGTTTCCAGAATGCCTCGCTCCAAATTTTGCTCATGGAAAACAGGGTAAGTGCCCCGGTAATCAGCGCCACCGCAGCCACCCAGTAAGCGGCCTGTTCAAGACTGGCAGAAACCAACATCAGTTTGGCCCAGAAGCCCGACAGCGGCGGAAAGCCGGCAAGGCTGAACGCGGCAATAAAGAAAACCGCGGCCA
Source organism: Microbulbifer agarilyticus S89 (assembly GCF_000220505.1). GTDB lineage: Bacteria > Pseudomonadota > Gammaproteobacteria > Pseudomonadales > Cellvibrionaceae > Microbulbifer > Microbulbifer agarilyticus_B. The sequence continues at coordinate 9,620 of NZ_AFPJ01000053.1, forward strand.
ACACTGGGCTCGCACGGTATAGCCCGCCTATTTCTGCGAGCTTAAAACTACCTGCCATACGCCGCGCGGTTCCACTGATCAGCAATAAATTGGTCTTGGCAACGATGTTATGCACCATATAAAAGATCGAACCGGCCAGAGCCAGCGGGCTGAACAGCGCAAGCCCCAGCACCAGGAAGCCGATCTGACTGATAATGTGGAACGCGAGAATCTTGCGGAATTCAAATTGCGAGGCGGCACCAATTACGCCACTCAACATGGTGAGTAGTGCGGCGATCAGCAGCAGATCATGCGCGAAACGAAAGTCGGCCGGAAAGATGAGGGTAAAGGTGCGGATCAGAGCATAAACACCCACCTTGGTGAGAAGCCCGGCAAACACCGCCGTTACCGCTACCGGCGGTACGTGATAAGAAGCGGGCAGCCAGAAATACAGTGGAAACAGGGCAGCCTTGATCCCGAACGCCACAATCAACAACACCGCCAGCATATGCAGCGCTGCCGGCTGGTCCACTTCCGCGAACGCAACATGCAACGCCGCCATGTTCAGCGTCCCGGTAAGGCCGTACACCATGCCGATGGCCATCAGCATAAACAGGGTCGACACCAGGTTAAGCGCCACATACTTGATACCGCCATCCAACTGGGCGCGCTCCCCTCCCAGGATCAGCAGTGCAAAGGAGGCAATCAGCATCACCTCAAACCACACATACAGGTTGAACAGGTCCCCGGTAACAAAGCTACCGCATACCCCGGCCAGGAGTAGCTGATAGAAACCCTGAAAGCCCAAGACTTCCCGGCGCAGGTCCACATCGGCCTGGGCGAAAATGGCGACCGCCAAGCCGACTAACCCGGCCAGTAACAACATGATGGCGCTGAGCCGGTCGACCACCAGCGAAATGCCAAACGGTGCCGGCCAGTTACCCATTTGTGCCGCGATGGTTCCCTGGTCAAGCACGCGCACAAAAATAATCACCACCACCACAAACAGCCCAATGCAACCAGCAAGGCTGATCGCGCGGGCCTGCCGCGGCCTGCGCCGCGCCGCCATCGCCAGCAGCCCAGTGGCGATCGGTAACAGAAACGGTAGAGCCAGTAACCAGCCCATCAATGCTCCCCACTATCCGGCGGGGGTTCGGCCAAGCGCATATGGTCAGAATCGATCGTGTCCAACTCGCGGTAACACGCCACCACCAGTGCCAGGGTAAAGGCCAGCAATCCGAACCCGATCACGATGGCGGTGAGAATCATCGCCTGCGGCAGGGCATTGGCGACAGGCACCACCGGTGCCTCCTGTCCTTTGGGTATCAGCGGTGGCACGGCGCGGGTCAAGCGGCCGGCGACAAAGATCACCAGGTTGGCCGCGTTGCTGAGCAGGATCAGGCCAAACAGATAACACAGGAGGTTGGCCGCCAACATGAGATACACACCGGCGGCCACCATCACGCCGATTACAAGTACGAGTGCAGACTCCACCTCAGTCCTCCTCGATGGTGAAAAACAAAGCCAGCACCGCGCCCAGCACAGCCAGATAAATGCCGACGTCGAACAGCAGTACGGTGCTGATCGGAATCCCCTTGTCGCCGGCACCACCACCGATAAATAACCACAGGCCGGTAAACGGTGGGAAACCCTTGAGCATGCCCGGCACTGCGGATGCCAGGGAAATCAGTGCGCCGATGGCCGCAAGCTTCACCGGCGAAACCCGCAAAGCCTCGCGTGCTTCCCGCAGGCTCCAGGCGAGCGCATACAGCACGAAAGCTGCAGATGCGATCAACCCGGCAATAAAGCCGCCACCGGGCAAATTGTGCCCACGCATCAGCATGTAAACGGAAAACAGGAGAATAAGCGCGACCAGTAAACGCGTCGCACCCTGCAATATGAGGGAGATCATGCCCGCTCCTCTTTTGCTGCGGCGATCGGCACCCGCGGTTTGAGTTTGCGGCGCAACAGGGCCGCGGCACCGACCGCCGCCACCAGCACCACCACCACCTCGCCAAAGGTATCCAGTGCACGGAAGTCCACCAGAATAACGTTGACGATATTGCGCCCGAACGCTTCCGGGACTGAGGCCAGCTCAAAGTACTCTTTGGTAGGGCTGATGAGTGGCTGCTGTAGCACCGCGAGTAACGTGAGGCACACCGTGGTGCCGACCGACACCGCCAGTAGCGCATCGACAAAGCGCACTCTTCTTCCGCTCACCTCGGTGGAATGCGGCAGTCGATGCAGCGTCATCGCTACCAGCACCAGAAATAGGGTCTCCACCAGCAACTGGGTAATGGCAACATCCGGCGCACCGAAGAACAGGAAGATCAAGGCGATGCCGACTCCCATACCACCCAGGCTACAAATTGCCGTCAGCGGCGCTCGACAGCCAATGGCCACCAGGGAGCCGGCAAATACCAGCGCCATTGCCGCCCACTCCTTCACCGTCAGCCGCTCCCAATCCACATCCATGTCGAAGCCGCCACTGCGCATCAGCCCCCACAGGAGTAATACCGAGGTCACCGCAAATACGGCGGCAAGATATTGCTTGAGAATGCCGTGCTGGATATGGCGGGTGTGTACACCCGCGGCCCACTTGAATGCATTCAGGCCGCGATCCCACTGGGTGTCGGAATTTCGCGGCAGCCAGTTGGCAATGCGGTTAAGCAAGGCGCGAATGTTCGGTTGCAAATAAAACGCCAGCACACCAAGCGCGAAGGTAGTAATACTCATCACCAGTGGAAGATTGATACCGTGCCACAGCTTCAGTACCACCGTTTCTTCCTGCCCCATAGTGGCGGTTACCGCAGGGCCCACCAAAGTGGTGGCGACCAGCGATGGCGCCAGCCCGAAAGTCAAGCCGAGTAGTGCCATGACCAGCGGGCTGATCCACAACCCCGGAGGCGCCTCGCGTACCGACTGTAGTTTTTCCGGGAGGCGCCCCCAGAAGGGACGCAACGCAACGGTGGCGGCAATGGCCACCATCAATGCATTGGCAAACACCGCCGCCCAGGCAACAAAAGTGGGCTCCTCGGCAATTGCCAGCGCGCCCTCGTACTTCAGTTCTTTGCCAATAAAGCCAAGAAACGGCGGGAAGCCCGCCATGGAAAAACCAGCGGCCGCGGCAATCCCAAAGGTGATTGGCATGCGCTTGCCCAAACCGCCGAGCGAGGTCAGCTCCCGGGTGCCGGTCTGATGGTCGATAATCCCCACCACCATAAATAGCGCCGCCTTGTAGAAAGAATGTACCAGGATGAACGTGATGGCCGCGGCAATGGCAACGCTGGCCTCGGAGCCAAGGAACATCACCAGGATGCCCAGTGCGACCACCGTGGTGTAGGCGAGTGCGAGTTTCAGGTCTGTCTGGCGCATGGCCAGGATAGCGGCGATCACCGCCGTCAACGCACCGACGATATTGAGCGTCAACAACCAGACATCACTGCCGCCCAACACCGGGCACATACGTGCGAGCAGGTAGATACCCGCCTTGACCATGGTGGCGGAATGCAAATAAGCGCTGACCGGGGTGGGCGCCGCCATGGCATTGGGTAACCAAAAGTGAAAGGGTAGTTGTGCAGATTTGGTGAAGGCACCGATCAGCACAAGAATCACAATCGGTAGGTACAGCGGGTGAGCCTGCACCTGCTGTTTCGCGACCAGTACCTCGGTGAAGTTGTAGCTACCGACAATCATTCCCAGCAGCAGTAACCCCGCCAGTAGCGCAAGCCCACCCATGGCGGTTATCAGCAAGGCCTGTAATGCGGAGCGGCGTGCAGAGGCTTTTTCGTGGTTAAAACCAATCAACAGGTAGCTGGCGATGGTGGTAATTTCCCAGAACACAAACAGCGTAATGAGATTGCCGGCGAGCACCAGGCCCAGCATGCCAAGCATAAACAGGAGGAGATAAAAGAAAAAACGCTGAATCAGCGGGTGACCCCGCAGATAAAACTTGGCGTACAGCGCCACAAAGAAACCGACACCACTGATCAGCAGGCCGAACAGCAGGCTTAAACCGTCAATCAGGAAATTCAGCTCAACGCCAAGACTTGGAATCCAACTGATGCCAAACACAATTGGCGCGTGCTCCCGCACTGGGCCGATCATTGACAGCAGCCAGAGCGTGACCCCGAGGGGAAAAGCCAGTAGCACCAGCGACCAAATACGTTCGCCCCACCCTGTGGGCGGCTGGTCGCCGGAGTGCACCTCCGTATCCATCACTTGTTTACAACATCCATGTCAGCGGCGCAGGGTTTTTCCGAACTGTGTTACCGCGCTGTGCCGCCGCATTACTCCATGAGGAAAATTTTTGCGTGGGGCAAGTATAGACGCGGGCTGGCGTTCTCCTTTTTACCGCGCGCTGATCAGTCTTGCGGTGGCGAGTGCAATTTGGCGAGTTCTTCCTTTTTCAGCAGCTTCACGTTGAACAGCTTGAGATCCTCCAGCCGCTGCAATTGCGTCGCCTCATCCCCCACCACTACCCAGATCATCGAGTCTGGCAGCATGTAGGTCTCGGCAATTTTCTGCACCTTGGGAATCGTCATCGCCTTGGCCACCGCTTCGCGCTCGCGCACAAAGTCTGCCGGCCAGCCGAACTCGCTCATACTCTCCAGCAGGCCGAGCTTGGCACCGGAGGTTTCAAACGCGCGCGCGTTACTGCGAATCAGGAAGGATTTCGAGGTCTGCAGATCCTCCTCGGAATAGGTAGGCCCGTACTCCTTCAGCACCTCGTTAATCAACTGTACTGATTCCGCAGTGACATTGGCGCGCACGCCACTGCCGATGGTGAACTGCCCTTCGTGCTTGTTCCCGGAAATACTGGAACTGATGCCATAGGTGTAGCCCTTACCCTCGCGCAGCAACTGGGTCAGGCGCGAGGCAAAGCCACCGCCACCGAGGATGTAATTGGTGAATACCGCCGGATAATAGTCTTCCGATACCACCGGCATCGCCATGCGCCCAATACGCAGCACCGACTGCTTGGAGCCGGGTACATCGATAAAGTAGATGCCGGGCTCCGCGGGTTCAGATTTCGGATTGGGTACTTCCACCGCTTTCGCCGGCCACTGCCTGGCCAGCTGTTCCGCAGTGGCCATAAAGTCCGCCTGCTGGATATCCCCCACCACATGGGCGCGGGCCACCGAGGGTGACAGGTAGCTGTTGTAGTAGGCTTTGAGGTCGTCCATGGTAATCGCAGTTACGGATTCCTCGGTGCCCAGGCCACTGTAGCCGCGGATGTTGTCTTTGCCGTGGAGCAGGCGGGCAAAGTTCTTGCCAGCGATCGCGTTGGGCTCGCCCTCCGCCTGTTTGATCTGGCTGATGACGCCCTTCTTCGCCAGCACCAGCTCCTTCTCATCCCAGCGCGGTTCCAGCAGCATTTCCTGCATCAACGCGAACACCTCGTTGAAGTTGCGCGCCAGGGTGGTCACATCAACGCGGAAAGTATCCTGCCCGGAATAAATACCGATACCGGCACCGAGTTTTTGGATGGCGGTTTCCAGCTCTTCCGGGGTACGATTTTTGGTACCGCGGCCCATCAGTATCGCGGTGAGGTTGGCCACACCGGTTTTATCGATACGCTCCTGCAACTGGCCACCGTCCATCACCAGGCTGAAACGCACCGTGGGCACTTCACTATTTTCGATGCCCAGAACTTCGATGCCATTACCCAGCTTGCCGCGCCAGACATCCGGCACCGCGGGCTCCGCCGGTTCGCCATATTCCGGCTCCTTGGAGCGGTCAAACGTCGACGGCGTTTTCTCGAATTCGGTGCTGCCGGAGGCATCAAACTGCGCCTCGGCACCGGCGACCAACTCCTCTTCCACCACTTGTGCAGCGACAGAGTTCGCCAGCGCCAGGTTCTTTTCACCGCGCGGCACAAAGCTCGTGGCAATATAGGGCTTACCCTTGATGTATTTCTCGTACACGCGGACCACATCTTCCGAAGTGACCGCCAGCAGGCGTGCAATGTCCTGGCTTACATAGCCCGGGTCATCGGCATAAATCTGGTACTGCGCCAGCTGGAAGGCCTTGCCCACCACACTGGATAGACTGTTGTAGAAGCCAACCTCCTGGCCCGCCTTGATCCGCTCCAGGTCTTCCTCGGATATGCCCTCTTTTTCAAACAGCGCAAAGCTCTTTTCAATGCCCGCGTAAATCGGGTCCAGCGCACCACCGGCAAACGCCTGTGTCTTGAGCTGCATCTGCCCGGCCAACTCCGATTCATAGGGGTACATGGAAACACCCGGAGTCAATTGCTCTTCTTCCACCAGCACCCGGTACAGGGGCGCACGCTTGCCAACAGAAAGGTAATTCGCGAGTACCGCCAGTGGATAACTGTCGGCGTCGTAGCGGGGCACGGTGGGCCAGGCCATGGTGAGCTGTGGCTGGCGGGCAAAATTGTCTTCGTAATACAGGCGCTTGGTTTCCTTCAGGGTCACCGGCTGCTTGGCTGCGCGCTCCACCGGCTCGCCCTTGGGAATCTCATCGAAATACTTATGCACCAGCTTGCGGGCCTGCTCCGGGTCAAAATCCCCGGATACCACCAGGGTCACATTGTTCGGCACATACCAGCGCCGGAAAAACGTCTTCACATCATCCAGCGTGGCATTGCCCACATCTTCCAGCGAACCAATTACCTGCCAGCTGTAGGGATGCCCTTCCGGGTAGAGGTTGCTGTCGATTACATACTGGGTGTGGCCGTAAGGGCGGTTATCCACACCCTGGCGCTTCTCGTTCTTCACCACCTGCTTTTCTTTCGCCAGCACCGGGTCGGTCACCGTATTGATAAACCAGCCCAGCTTGTCCGCCTCCGCCCACAACATTTTTTCCAGCGCGTCTTTCGGCACCGTCTGGTAGTAATTAGTGACATCCCGCGAAGTAGAACCGTTGGCACCGGAACCACCGATGCGCGCACTCATCGCATCCAGCCCGCCTTTGCCCAGGTTCTCGGACTCTAAAAACAGCAGGTGCTCGAACAAATGCGCAAAGCCGGTACGCCCCTCTACCTCGCGCGCCGACCCCACATGGGCGGTAAGCGATACCGCTACCACCGGATCGGAGCGGTCTATGTGGAAGACCACATTGAGGCCGTTATCCAGCTGGAATTGCTCGTATTCGATGGAGAAATCGGGTTTGGCGTCCCCCTGCGCCTGCTCATTCGGCGCAGCTTTACTTTGGGACTTAGGCGTGGGTTCGGTCTCGGAGCGGTCACAGCCAACGAGACCCAAGGTAGGTATTAAAATTGCTGTAGACAGCGCCAGGGTGGCAGTGAGGTGGCGGAGCATTGGGCGTTCCTGTGCATTGTTATGTAAAGGAAGATAGCAGGAGGAGAGGGGTCGACAACCCGAAACTCGCTGGCATCGCTACCGCATTGGCCACGCCCGGCGAATGCAGCAACAAATTGTCTGTTACGCTGTTAACTGCAATCAGCTCATTGCCCAGGCAGGGGTTCCATCAGCCGTCAGTTATCGCTACACAAGGTCAGACTTGTATCAGGATGAGTTTTTCCAACGTCACTAACTTTTTCGCAAGCCGCCACTGGCGCGTCAAGGTACGTTTACAAATTGAAAAGCATGATGTCGCCATTGCTTGCCGGATCAGCCTGCTTCTTTGTCTGTCGAACTTGGCCGGCTGCGCCACTACTACGGCGTTGAGCTGCAAACCGAGCGAACAATTGCAGATTCACGATCAACTTTTCTTCGGCACGGAAACACTCACTGGTGAGGTATCGGACGCTGAATGGCGCGACTTCCTTGTCGACGTGGTATCACCACGCTTCCCCGTCGGCTTTACGGTACTTTCAGGCAGGGGACAGTGGCGCAGCGGTAGCGGCGAGATTGTGCGCGAACGCAGCCATGTCCTGTTGCTGGTACATCGGCAAACAGCGGTGTTCGATTCCGCCGTGGAAGAGCTTGTGGATATCTACAAGCGACGTTTCCAACAGGAGTCGGTGCTGCGGGTGCGCAGCCCGGTGTGCGTTTCCCTACTTTAATTTTTACGCCACCTTCTCCATATTCCAGCACCCGTTGTTTCGAACTGCCAGAAACTGACACTAATCCTTTAAATCCAGTCACCTTCAGCCCCTTCGGCCGACCGCAGCTGCCGTTCGGCTCACCGACGCTTATCCGGCCGGACCTTCGTTTTACCCCCATTTTCAGCAATTTCATCGACGCCAGGCATCCAAATCAATATTTATGTGCATCAATACTCCAAATTTCAGGAGAATTGACTTATGCGATGGATAGCGATTTTGGCCAGTGCCGCCCTGGCTGCATGCACCAGCTCGACCACATTGCCGGAGAAGCCGGCCGCCGGAGCGGAACAACTCAGTGCGCGCGCTGCGCCACTTATCCACAGCGCAGAGGTGGGGCGCGCGTTGCCGCTGGCGAGTACAGCTCTACCGCCTTTGCCTTGGGAGCTGGAAAGGGAGCTAGAAGGGGAACTGGAAGGGCAGCAGCCCGCGCAGACGGATCTGCAACCTCTGGCACCGGAACTGCTCGCGGTATCCGCGGAGATGAAAGCGTTTGTGGATTCCATCGACCCATCCCTTTCACCCAACCAGCGTATGCGACGGATTCTGCGCACGCTGCGCCAGCAACGGTTTTATATGGATTACGACCTGGATACCACAGCCACCGCCGCCGAAGCGTTTTCACAGCGGCGCGGTAACTGTATCTCGTTTGCAGCGATGATTGTGGCGCTGGCGCGGGAAGTCGGCGTACCGGCGCACTTTAACCAGGTTCACGCGCCGAAGGAGCGACGTGCCACGCGCAGCGACAGTGGGCGGGTTCTGGTAGAGAACATTTTGCATATCAACGCAGAAATTTCTTACGGCTGGAGTACGCGCATCGTAGAAATGAATTTTGAGCCGCGCTCACACTATCGCCACGCAGAGCTCTCCGATGAGGAGGTGCAGGTACTCTACCTGAATAACCTGGCTCTGGGTGCGGCCCGGGACGGGGACTTCAGTACTGCGATCGGCATCGCGCGCGAGGCACTGACGCTATCACCGGAATCATCCGTGGTGTGGAACACCCTCGGTTATCTCTATCGCCGTCAGGGCAGCCTGGAACTTGCGGAACTCAGTTATACCCGTGCCATCGCCCTGGACGACACGAATATATCTGCCAAGAGAAACCTGCAGCGCGTGTACCAGCTGCAAAGTCGTCGCGAGTTGCTGCAGGCCGCAGAGTCGTCGCTGAATGCCAATCAGGACTCTTGAGAATGTGTCTCGCGAAACTGCAGCTCGGCAAGGCGCTTGTATAGGGGGGAGCTAACCACCAGTTGTTGATGGCTGCCCTGAGCTACCAGGCGGCCATTTTCCAGCACGGCGATATTATCCGCGTGCAGAATTGTGGCAAGGCGGTGGGCAATAATAATCGTGGTGCGATCTCTCATCAGAGTTTCCAGCGCACGCTGCACATGATGTTCACTCTCTGCATCCAGTGCACTGGTGGCTTCATCAAGCAACAGAATTTTGGGGTCTTTCAGAATGGCACGGGCAATGGCGAGGCGCTGCCGCTGCCCGCCGGAAAGCCGGGCACCCTGCTCACCCAAGTGGCTGTTGTAACCGTCTGGCAGCTGTTCAATAAATTCATGGGCATGGGCAGCCTTGGCTGCGGCAATAACTTCTGCATCACTGGCATCGGGCTTGCCGTAACGCAAGTTGTACCAGACATCTGCGCTAAACAGTGCGGGCTGCTGGGGTACCACCGCCATCTGGCTGCGCAACATGGCGGTATCGAGTTCACGAATATCGCTTCCGTTTAAGGTAATGCGCCCACTTTGCGGATCGTAAAAGCGCTGCAGCAAATCCATCATGGTGGATTTGCCCGCGCCGGACGGACCGACGAGAGCCAGGCTTTTGCCCGCGGGCACATCCAGGCTCAGCTCTTCCAATGCAGGTTTATCCGGCCGCGAGGGGTAGTGGAAGGTGACAGACTCGAAGGCGAGTTCGGCTTCACCTTTCTCGCTCTCTTTCTCGCTCCCGTGTGTCATATCCTGCGCAGCGGCCTGCGAGGCAACGATTTCACTCACGGGGATTTCCGCTTCAACATTCAGCAGGTCGATCAATCGTTCAGTGGCGCCGGTGGCGCGCTGCAGCTCGCTGTAGACCTCGGAAATGGTGGCGACCGCAGACCCCATCATCACCGCATAAAAAACAAAGGCAGCGAGGTCGCCGCTGGTGATACGCCCGGCAATCATGTCATTGCCGCCGACCCAGATCAGGCCGCTGACGGCACCGAACATCATCAAAATGACTACCGCGATCAGCAATGAGCGCTGGCGCACACGTCGCTTGGCAACGCCAAACGCGACTTCCACTTCACCGGAAAACGCCTGCATTTCATGGCGTTCGCGGGTGTAGCTCTGCACGGTTTTAATATGCTGGATAATTTCTCCAGCGTAGCTGCCCACATCGGCAATGGAGTCCTGGCTGGCCTTGGAAAGTTTACGTACCCGGCGCCCGTACAAAGTGATCGGCAACAGCACCAGCGGCACACCAACCAGCACCATCAGGCTCAGTTTTAAATTGGTAAACAAAAGCAGAATCAGCGCACCAACAAACATCAATGCACTGCGCAGTGCCATGGAAAACGAGGTACCGATAATCTGTTGCAGCAAGGTGGTATCGGTGGTGAGGCGCGACATAATCTCGCCACTGCGATTGGTTTCAAAATAACTCGGATGCAGAGTAACAATGTGATCGAACACCGCTTTACGCAGGTCCGCCACGACCCGTTCGCCCAGCCAGGAAACCAGATAGTGCCGGGTGTAGGTACCCAGGGCCATCAGCACCGCGAGCAGCATAATAATAAACACCGCCTGGGACAGTGCCTGGGAGGAGTCCCCGGTTAGGCCCTCGTCCACCAGCAATCGCACACCCTGGCCAAGGGACAGGGTGATACCCGCAGTAAACACCAGGGCAACCGCCGCGCATACCAGTACCAGCTTGTAGGGCCGCACGAATGGCCACAGCGCCCGGGCCATGGAGGTTGCCTTCATGCCCAGGGCCGTCGCTGGGTTGGCATCTGCGGGTTTGGGAGCGTCGGGCATAAATCAGGTGTTCCGGATAACAAGCGTTGGGGGGGGGCGTCGGCAGCGCGGATCATTTCGACCCACTGGACACCGCTTTTTTGCGGCAAGACCTATAATGCGCGGCCTTCTGTTAACAGACTGCCTAACAGATTTACCAGCTGAACATCATATTGGGGCCGCCATGCGTCTTTTCACCGCCATCACTTTGATTCTTTGCAGCGCTTGGGCCAATGCCGCCGGGGGCTTTTTTGCCAACCCCGAGCTACAGCGGCAGATGCCTGCGGCCTTTGCCCTGCAGCCAGAGGCGCAGGCGTTCCTGGCGCCCGCGTTCCAGCAAACCATTGCTCACGGAGACGCGCTGGTGGCGGCCATCCAACAGGACGCAGAACTGGCGCAAGCCATCGCCGACTGGCCGAGCCTCACCATAGAGCAGCAGATTCCCCACCTCAAGCGCGTGTTCGCCATCGAGACCCGGATCATGGGCATTGCCCCACCCACCCTGCTGATCGACAACCACAGCTACCCGGGCCGCATGGTGTATTTCGATTTTGACCCACAGAACCCGTCTACCGGCACCGTGTACCTCAACCCGGACAAGCTGGCGGAGCGTCCCAAGTATGACTCGCTGGCATTCCTGATCCACGAGACGCGCCACTCACTGCAGTTCCAACATGCATTTTCTAACAATACCGGCGAGGTGGATGCGCTGGCTGCCGGCTATGCGGAGGCGTTCAAGGCACAGAAGGCACTGACAGGGTTTTCCTTCAGTGACTTCCTGACGCTGGTGAATGAGTACGAGGCGTTTCAGTTTGGCAACTATGTGCTGGGCAAGCTGACCGACTGGCAGCTGGACACCCGGGACATGGGCACTTACGCCAGTCAATTCGATACCCACGGCAGATTGAAAATCGACCTTGTGCAGCTGGCGAATGAGGACACCGACACCAGCCTGCTGACACGCTACAACGCCCAGGCCCAAGCGCACTTTGATCTGCGCGAGCGTAACGTCGAAGCAGAAGCAGAAGCCGAAGCCAGTGACAAGGGACCGGCGGATTGATTCAGAGTTTGGCCGACAGCTCGCGAATCTCTCGGTTTAGAATGCGGTCATTATCGCTATAGTCCATGGGGATATCGATCAGGTGTATCCCCCCTTCCTGCATACAGCGTTCGATGGTGGGACGAACATCTTCCGTCCGTTCAATGCGGTGGCCGCTGGCTCCATAGGATTCTGCATAGGCAACAAAATCCGGGTTACCAAAATCCAGGCCAAAGTCATCGAAGTCCATCTGTGACTGCTTCCACTTGATCATGCCGTAGCCGTCGTCACGCAAAATCAAAATCACCAGGTCGAGCTTCAGGCGTACCGCCGTTTCCAGCTCCTGGGAATTCATCATAAAGCCACCGTCGCCACAAATGGCCACCACGCTGCGGTCTGGATGCACCAGTTTGGCAGCCATGGCGGAAGGCAGGCCTGCCCCCATGGTGGCGAGCGCGTTGTCCAGTAGCACGGTGTTGGGTTTGTGCGCTTGATAATTGCGCGCAAACCAGATTTTGTACATGCCGTTGTCCAGCGCGATGATGCCGTTATCCGGCACCGCTTCACGCACCTCTTTTACCAGACGCTGGGTTTTTACCGGGAAGCTCGCATCCTGCGCGCCGTCGACAATATGCTTGCGTAGGGCATCGCGAATACGGTGTGCGTCGGTGAAGCTCCAGTGGCTTTGCGGTGCGAGCTGTTCTTTTATTTGCCACAGGCTATTGGCGATATCCCCCACCACTTCAATCTGCGGGAAATACACCGGGTCGACCTGGGCGGAACTGAAGTTGATATGCACCACTTCCGGCCCGCCCGGGCGCATAAAGAATGGGGGTTTTTCCACAACGTCGTGACCAACGTTGATAATAAGATCAGCCTGGTCAATGGCGCGGTGTACAAAATCACCGTCGGACAAAGCGGTATTGCCGATAAAGTGCGAGCTTGCTTCGTCAATCACGCCCTTGCCCATCTGCGTGGTCACGGCGGGGATACCAAACTTTTCCACAAATTCGCGCAGCGTTTTTGCGGTGAGTTTACGATTGGCACCGGCGCCGATTAACAGCAGCGGCTTGCGCGCGGCGGCGATGGCCTCCACCGCCTGACACACCGCCTTGTTTTCGGCAATCGGGCGACGGGTATAGCTGGGCTCCAGCACCGGCATGGTGGAATGTTCGCGGGCGATATCCTCGGGCAATTCCAGATGCGTCGCACCGGGCCGTTCTTCCTCCGCCTGCCGAAATGCTTCGCGCACATGCGCCGGCACATTGTCGCCACTGACGATCACTTTGGTGAACTTGGTCAGCGGCTGCATCATGTCGACGATATCGATAATCTGGAAGCGCCCCTGCTTCGAGCTTTTGATCGGTTTCTGCCCAGTAATCATAACCATAGGCATGGCGCCGAGCTGTGCGTAGGCAGCTGCCGTCACCAGATTGGTGGCACCGGGGCCGAGAGTAGAGAGGCACACGCCGGCATTGCCGGTAAGCCGCCCATAAGTCGCCGCCATAAAACCAGCAGCCTGCTCATGGCGGCCAATCACCAGCCGTATCTTGGATCCGCGCAGGGATTCCAGCAGGTCCAGGTTTTCTTCTCCGGGGATGCCGAAGACAAACTCCACACCTTCTGCTTCCAAGGCGCGTACAAACAGGTCCGATGCTTTCATGAAGCTATTCCAACCGAAAAAATCTTCGGGGTAAATTTAGGAGCTGACATTTTTACTATCATTTTTCATTTTCTATATTCGACAAAACCAACCCAAATAAAATTGCCGCAAACAAAGCTAAGACAAAGATAAACTCTGAAAAACCATTCTTTACTATTGCTATTGATCCAAATATAAGTAAAGCCACCCACCCACAAGAAAAAACAAACTTCAGTGTGTCGACTTCAATGAATTCTCGATTGATTGCATCCGATCCCCCTCCTTTTCCGTTGCGCTTAAATTTACCACCTTTAACACCAAAACTTCCCGCTTCTCCAGATGAAAATACATTTTTCATACGATGCGGCATACGCAGGGCGTGCCACTCGCGCTCACTGATTTGATGATAATCACTGCAGGAAGCGTCGCTGAAGTTCAGGTAGCGATCGAGACAACTCATTGCCACAATTCCGATCGGTGCCTGCGCTGCGGATCTTGCCAGGTTGTAGTGAGCAATATTGCGCAGAAGCTCACCGGTTAATTGATAACGAAACTCAGCGTCGAGCAAGCGGTCGCAGCTCGACAGGAACTCCCAGTGCCTGGGATTGGCTGCATCTTCAGTCTCGAAGATACGCTCGAGTTCCCCCAGCAAACGATCCAACTCCACGCGCGAGCCAGCGTCAAGGTTTTCGCGGAACGTGTCGTTATCGGGATCGAACAGCTTTTCAATGGCAAAACCATCTTCCGGATTCTCGCCCCGGGTTAGCCTGAACCCATCCACCTCGACGATCATTTCATTCTCGGGCAGGTTCTTTATAGCCTCGTCAATATTTGCAAAAATTTCCTTTGTCATACCGGGAGGAAAAAATTCTTCCGGCACTTCCTCGTAGTCAGCGCCCTCTCTTTCGGAATTTTCATCTCCCTCAACTTCCAAACCTTCAGCATCAGAATCATCATACAAATATGGGTAGCGCAGCCGATGGAGGGCTTCTTCGTAAGCTGCATTGATATCCTGAAATTCCTTGGGGGACTCATCAGGTCTGAATTGTTTGATCAAGCGCGCATAAGCCTTGCGGATAGCGGAACGGTCGCTATCCGATGGCACATCCAAAACGTCCCAACACGTCATCAGTGCCACTCCTCCAGGTCAAACTGCTCCAGAGCCTGCTCGAACTCCTCCTGGGCTTTAGAAATTTCCATTGCATTCTGACGATTCAGCACTGCCTCAAAACCTGAAATCAATGCCGCTATAGCACTGCGCTCTTCGCCGAGCGCCGTCTCAAACAGGCGTTCGCCCCTGGCCATCAGTGCGCGATTGCGTTCAGACTCACGTGGATGGAACTTGAGCTTCTGCAACCTTTCCAGTGATTTATTGAACTCATCATCGGAGAGACTGGCAGGAGAGTTCTTGATCACTTTATTGTAAGTGCGGCCGGTACTGACAACCGTCACATCCACGTCGAGGATGCCATTCATGTCATAACTAAAGCGCACGTCAATCGCTTCCTGGTGTGCTTTATTACGTGGCACACTGGATCTCAGGCTACCCAGGTACACATTTTTAGACGGCTTGCGGTGCTCCCCCTGAAACACACGGGTGACAATTTCTGTCTGGTTATCCTGCACCGTGTAATAGCGACTGACCCGGCTCACCGGCA
This sequence comes from Microbulbifer agarilyticus S89, assembly GCF_000220505.1. Lineage (GTDB taxonomy): Bacteria > Pseudomonadota > Gammaproteobacteria > Pseudomonadales > Cellvibrionaceae > Microbulbifer > Microbulbifer agarilyticus_B. The sequence continues at coordinate 24,975 of NZ_AFPJ01000053.1, forward strand.
CCGTGGTGTTGCGCTCGATAATCGGCGAAAACACTTCGACAAACTGCCCGTTGACTTCGTCTACCGCGTCGACGCCCAAGGTAAACGGGCAAACATCTGTCAGTACCAGGTCATCCAGTGCCGCACTCTTTTGCACCAACCCGGCCTGCACCGCGCCGCCCTTCACGATGGCGAAATCCGGATCGATAGTGCAGGCGGGGAGCTTCTTGAATATCCTGCCTACCGCAGAACGCACAACAGATAGCCTTGTAGCGCCGCCCACCAGCACGACTTCGTCGATTTCAGTTAGCGATAGGCCTGCGTCGCGCACTGCACTTTCGACGGGCTTCTGGATGCGGATAAGTAACGGGGTGGCCGTGCGATTGAACCATTCGGTATCAATCTTTGACGAGTAACTGGTGCCTGCAACGGTATAGGACACCAATTGTTCCGGTCCGGAAATTCGGCGCTTGGCCGTTTCCATCTTCATACTCAACTGGTGAGTTTCTTCCGGCGTCATGTCTGCACGTTTCAGCCCGTGGGCTTTCAATGCTGCATCCACCATGGCCTCGACAAAATCCTCGCCGCCAAGATAGTTGTCACCCGCGGAAGCGTGGACCTGCATTACACCTTCAAAAAACTCCAGCACGGTCACATCCAGAGTGCCGCCACCCAAATCGACAATGACGAAGATTCCCTCTTTTTTCTCGTGCAGCCCGTAAGCCATTGCCGCCGCGGTAGGTTCATTGATCAGGCGTCCTACGCGCAGGCCGGCCAGCTCACCGGCTTTTTTCGTGGCATAGCGCTGATTGTCATTGAAGTAGGCCGGTACGCTAATCACCGCCTCGTCAATAGTGGAGTTGAGGAATGCTTCCGCATCCTCTTTCAGCGACTTAATCACCAGTGAGGACAGCTCTACCGCGGTAAAGCTGGTTTTATGGATAGCGACTTTATGACTGGTGCCCATCAAGCGCTTGAACACGGCGACGGTCATATTGGGGTGGGTGATCAGGCGTTCTTTGGCCCCCTGGCCAACCAGAATCTCTCCCTTGTCATCAATTCCTACAACAGAGGGGGTAAGGAATTCCCCGAGCTTGTTTGGAATGAAGACGACGTCGTTATCACGCCACACAGCACACGCGCTATTGGTAGTACCCAGATCGATGGCAAGAATTGTCATAGTGCCCCTCAGATTTTTATTGTTTGCGCGGGGCCTCTGGCACCTCAGGCTTCCCGTACTCTGAACACTTAAAAGTAGCCCGAATTTGCAGGGGCCAAGGAGAATTCTTCATCTTTGGCATACATCTCTACGAGCTTTGGTAAAGCTACCGCTATCGGTCACCCAGATCTACCAAACCCACCAAGTTAAATCCAACTTAAGCACCTTAAGTAGAAGGATTTGGCCCCAAGGCGACCGAAAGTAAAAAATACGACTCAACAAAGCCCAATCCATTTGCCGCCAGCAAAAATTTTGGAAATAGCCTCGCAAATCCTGTAAATTGCGCGCCTATTTTTTAGCCAGAGAGTGACTTTCTAGTCGCCTGCCGCGTCTAGTCGCTCATTTAGTCGGGAAGGATTCCGCCAGCTCACTAGAGGTAACCATGAAGCTGACCCAGTCCCTGCCCGCCCTATCCCTCTCCCTGCTGACCGGCCTGTTCGCCGCTGGCACCCAGGCCAAAGCCCTGTGGAGCGACAACAGCCTGACTGCATTGCATGGTAAGAACTACGAAGTGAACTACGGCCTGTCTACCGACGACAGCACCCGTAACGTCCTGACCTTCGAACACGTGAGCGGCCACACCTGGGGCGACCTGTTCATGTTTGGCGACTACCTCAAGTCCACCGACGGCTCTGCCGAACTGTACGGCGAAATCTCCCCGCGCCTGAGCCTGGGCAAGCTGGGCAACGACGTGGCATTTGGCCCGGTAAAAGACGTGCTGCTGGCTGGCCAACTGGAGCTGGGCAATACCGATGACCCGGACAACCTGCTGGTAACCGGTGAGCGCTTCGTCAACAAGCTGGCGGGTGTGGGTTTTGACCTGGACGCACCGGGCTTTGCCTACCTGCAGGCCAACCTTTACCACCGCAACAACGAAAAGCGTGCGGACAACGAACAGCTGACCCTGGCGTGGGGCCTGCCGTTCACCGTCGGTAGCGAGTCTTTCCTGTACGACGGTTTTATCGACTGGGCCAGCGCTTCCCGCGATGTACACGCGAGCATGAACTTCACCTCCCAGCTGAAGTGGGACATTGGCGCGCGCAGCGGCAACCCGAAGAAGCTGTATGCCGGTGTTGAGTACGTGCACTGGAACGATAAGTTCGGCATCAAGGACGGTACCTTCGGTATCGATTCCAACGAGCGCAACATCAACCTGCTGCTGAAGTACCACTTCTAATAAATAGGTGCGTAATACCATGAGCCAGTCGAAATCTACTGCGGCCGCCAACGGCGCGGCACCGCAAGCGAATATCCTCGAGCGCCTGTTCAAACTATCCGAGCGCCAGACCACCGTACGCCAGGAAGTGATTGCCGGTCTCACCACCTTCCTGACCATGGCCTACATCATTTTTGTTAACCCGAACATTATGTCTGCTGCCGGTATGGATCAGGGCGCGGTGTTTACCGCGACCTGTCTCGCCGCGGCGGTGGGTTGCTTGATCATGGGCCTGTACGCCAACTACCCATTTGCACTGGCACCGGGCATGGGCCTTAACGCCTTCTTCAGCTACGTGGTTGTGGGTGAGATGGGCTACAGCTGGCAGGTAGCGCTGGGTGCGGTGTTTATCTCGGGTGTGGTGTTCCTGCTGCTCAGCATCTTCAAGGTGCGCCAGTGGGTGATCGACAGTATTCCCATGTCCCTGCGCCAGGCCCTGGCAGCCGGTGTTGGCCTGTTCCTCGCGATCATTGCGCTGAAGAGCGCGGGTATCGTGACCGCGAGCCCCGCCACCCTGGTGACTCTGGGTGATGTTACTTCCGCAGAAGCGGTGCTGGCGGCACTGAGCTTTGTGCTGATTGCGGCGCTGGCGTACCGCCGCATGCTGGGCGCGGTGATGATCGGTATTCTGATCGTAACCGGCATTGCGCTGGCCCTGGGCAAGGTGCAGTACGGCGGCCTGGTTTCCGCACCGCCGAGTATGGCGCCGACCTTTATGCAGCTGGACATTGCCGGTGCGTTTAACGTGGGCATGATCAGCGTGATCTTTGCGTTCCTGTTTGTGGACCTGTTCGACACCGCCGGCACCCTGCTGAGCACCGCCGACCGCGCCAAGCTGCTGGACAAGAACGGCCAGCTGCCGGGCATGGGCAAGGCGCTGATGGCAGACAGCTCCGCGTCTGCGGTGGGCTCCTTGATGGGTTCATCCACCACCACCACTTACGTGGAAAGCACCGCGGGTGTTGCCGCTGGCGGCCGTACCGGCCTGACCGCGGTGGTGTGTGCGGGCCTGTTCCTGCTGGCGCTGTTCTTCTCACCGCTGGTGGGTATGGTGCCAGCCTACGCGACTGCCGGTGCACTGATGTACGTTGCGGTACTGATGACCTCAGGCCTGTCCACCATCGACTGGGATGACATTACCGAAGCGGCACCTGCGGTAATCGCCGCAGTGATGATGCCGCTGTCGTTCTCCATCGCCAACGGTATTGCGCTGGGCTTTATCGCTTTCGCGGCGATCAAGACCCTGAGTGGCCGCTCCAAAGATGTGAGCATTGCGGTGTACGCACTGGCGGCACTGTTTGTGGCAAAGTTCATCTTCTTCTGATGCGCTTGTTCAGCGTGTGCCTTGGAAAAGGCACACGCTGATCTTCCAAGTTTTTTCCTCCTAGCACTTCCCTCTACACTTCCTCCCCAACTTTTTCTCCCACCTCTTTCTCCCCCATATTTCTTTTCTCTCTTGCAGCCACGCGGGCAGATCCGCAACGGCGGCATAAGCATAGAAACTTTGTGTATTTCCTTACCCGGGTGGTTGGCGCATAAACTCACGCCCGTCCAAGAAACCACCCGGCACAATGTCGCCCAACACAAGACCAAGGAATATGCAGTTTCCACGCTCCCTCTCTGTCTCCCTGCTCACCACCACCCTCGTTACTAGCAGTCCAGCCTGGGCAACTAATGGCTATTTCACCGAGGGCGTCGGCCCCAAAGCTCAGGCCATGGCGGGCGTTGGCGTGGCACTGCCGCAGGATGCACTCGCGGCGGCAAACAACCCGGCCGGCACCGCACTGGTTGGCGATCGCGTGGATGTGGGCCTGAGCTTTTTTAGCCCGGACCGAAGCGCGCGTATCCGCGGTAACCAGGCCGGTGCAGATGGTGATTATGACGGTAACCGCAAGCGGGCCTTCGCGATCCCGGAGTTTGGCTACACCAGCGCCCTGTCTGATCGCTGGAGCTACGGTGTCGCGATTTACGGCAACGGCGGCATGAACACCGGTTATCGCAATAATCCGTTCGCCGCGTTTGGTTCCAGTGGCGAGGCCGGCGTGGATCTGAGCCAACTGTTCATCACCCCGTCACTGGCGTTCCGCGCGACCCCGGCGCACGCATTTGGCATCGCCGCCACCTATGCAGTGCAACGCTTTGAAGCCAAGGGCCTGCAGGCCTTCGACAACTCGTTCTTTACCGCGCATCCCGGCAATGTGACCAACCGCGGATACGATACGGCGAGTGGCTGGGGCGTGAAGCTGGGCTGGACCGGTCAGCTGCTTGAAAATCTGCAGGCCGGCGCAACCTGGTCCTCGACCATCAAGACCAGCAGATTTGAGCGCTATAAGGGGCTGTTCGCCGATGGCGGCGGCTTCGATATTCCGGAAAACTACGCCGTGGGCCTGAGCTGGACGGCCACGCAAAAGCTGACGCTCGCCGCCGACTGGCAGCGCATTCTGTACAGCGAGACGGCTTCCGTGGGCAACTCGCTGAGCGCTCTGCTGCAGGGGGTACCTTTGGGTGCTGAAAATGGCCCGGGATTTGGCTGGCAGGATGTCACCACCACCAAACTGGGCGCCGCCTACCGCGCCACGGATAACCTGACCCTGCGCGCCGGTGTAAGCCGTGCGGACCAGCCGATCCCCGCCGGTGAGGCCCTGTTCAACATCCTCGCGCCTGGCGTGATCGAGGAACACGCGAGCATCGGCGCGGACCTGCGTACCGCCGCTGGTGAATTCAGCCTGTCTTACACCCACGCGTTCTCCGAGACGGTGGTGGGTGAAAACTCCATCCCTGACGCCTTCGGTGGTGGCGAGGCCGAACTCACCATGGACCAGAACATCGTGCGCGCGGGCTGGTCGAAAAACTTCTAGTCTTTTCCGCCGGTCGCGCGCTCACGGTGCGCAGCCGCCAAGCTCTCCCAAAGCGTTTGCACGATGCGCGACGCTTTGGGAGAGCGTCGCTGAATCGCCATAAAGTCGCACTCGTAGTGATAGCGCTGCGGGCAGATGGCCCGGATCTCCCCTTTCTTCAAAAACGTCTCCGCATAGTGGTCCGGCAGGTAACCGATATAACGCCCAGACTGCAGGCAGTGCACGATCGCTTCCTGGTCGTTGACCGTAATGTCCCGCTGCAGCCCCAGGCGGTTACCGACCTCCATGTTCGGTGAGTGATAACCGAGACCAGCGTATTTGCTCGCCCGGATAGCATCGTCATCGATGGCGATATCCGCGGTACCGAACAGCGGGTGGCGGTAGCCACAGTAGAGATACATCTGCTCAAAGAACAGGTGCTGATAGTCGAGGCTGGGGGACTCGCGGTGGGCCGGGATTACCCCCAGTTGGAAACGGCCCTCCATCACCCCGCGCTCAATTTCATTGATCGGCTCGATATGAATATCCAGGCTGACCTCCGGCGCCAGGTCGTCAAACTGGCGCAGGGCGGCGTCGATATTTGCGGCAGGATTGGTGACCATCTTGTCGAACAGGGCAAGCGAGATATGCCCGGTCATGCGCTTGTGCACATCCGCCACCTCGCCGCGGAAGGCATCCAGGGAGCCAAGCAGGCGCAGGGTAGCCTGGTAGATCTGGCGCCCCTCGCTGGTAAGGGCAAAGCCGCTGCGCCCGCGCTGGCACAGGGTCACGCCGAGGCGCACTTCCAGGTCCTTGATATGTCGGCTGATGGTCGAACGCCCCACATTGAGCTCCAGCTCCGCCGCCGAAAAACCTCCCGCCTCCGCCACCGCACGGAACACCCGCAACAGGCGCAGGTCGATATCACTCAGCTGCCCCAGCAGCGCTGTCTGTTTGCGCCCCACAATACCTTCCCTCTTGTCCTGGCCTTTTTGGCCTGCCCTTTTTGGCCTGCCCGTCTTACCCAGCCCATTCCGGTGCAACGTTCCACACGCTTAGTTACACACTCTTAGCTGCACACCCTTAGTTGCATATATGTGAAACTGAACATCGATAAATAACAATTTATGCAACATTAAAGCTCTTCTACATTGGCCGCAACCAAATCACCAAGCTGCTATCGATAAGAAGCACGAGACAAGAAACAAGAACCCGGAACAAAGGGGAGCAGAGCAATGGACATGAGCGTGAACGACAAGTTTGCCGGCCTGAGCCAGGAACAGCTGGATGCCCACTGGATGGCCTACACCGGCAACCGCCAGTTCAAGCAGGACCCGCGCATCATCAAAGGCGCCGAAGGCTGCTACTACACCAGTGCCGATGGCCGCCGCATCTTCGACGGCCTCTCCGGCCTGTGGACCTGCGGTGCCGGCCACAACCGCGTGGAAATTGCCGACGCGGTGAGTGAGCAGCTGCGCACCCTGGACTACGCGCCGGCGTTCCAGTTTGGCCACCCCAAGGCCTTCCAGCTGGCAGAGCGCATCACCCAGTTTATGCCGGAAGGCCTGAACCGCGTGTTCTTCACCGGCTCCGGTTCCGAGTCTGCGGAAACCTCCTTGAAGGTCGCCCGTGCCTACTGGCGCAAAAAGGGCATGCCATCGAAAACCAAGCTGATCGGCCGCGCCAAGGGTTACCACGGGGTGAACTTTGGCGGCATCAGCGTCGGCGGTATCGGCGCCAACCGCGCGCTGTACGGCACCGCCGTAGATGCCGACCACCTGCCGCACACCGTGCTGCCACAGAACAAGTTCTGCAAGGGTATGCCCGAGGAAGGTGCCCATCTGGCAGACGACCTGCTGGAAATGATTGCGCTGCACGATGCCTCCAACATCGCCGCGGTCATCGTCGAGCCCATGGCCGGCTCCGCCGGGGTACTGCCGCCCCCCGTGGGCTACCTGCAGCGCCTGCGCGAGATTTGCGACCAGCACAACATCCTGCTGATTTTCGATGAGGTGATCACCGCCTTCGGCCGTATGGGTGCCGCTACCGGCGCCGAGGCCTTCGGTGTTACCCCGGACATCCTCAACACCGCCAAGCAGCTGACCAATGGCGCCGTCCCCATGGGCGCGGTCATCGCCAAGCAGGAAATTTACGATACCTTTATGGACCAGGGCGGCCCCGAGTACCTGCTGGAACTGCCCCACGGTTACACCTATTCCGCCCACCCGGTGTCCTGCGCGGCAGCGCTGGCGTCGCTGGATGTTCTGGAGAAGGAAAATCTCTTCTCCCGCGCCGCCGAACTGGCAGTGGTACTGGAAGACCGCGTGCATCAATTAAAAGGCACACCGCTGGTGACCGACATCCGCAACTGCGGTGTTGCCGCGGGTCTCACCATCGAGGCCGCACCGGGTGAACCGCTGCTGCGTCCCTACCAGATCGCGATGAAGATGTGGGAAAAGGGTTTTTACGTGCGCTACGGTGGCGACACCATCCAGTTGGGCCTGCCATTTGTGGCCGAGGCGGAAGAAGTCGACACCCTGGTCAGCGCTCTGGGCGATGCTATCACCAGCGTCGCTGCCGGCTGAGACCGGCTAATAAAGCACACCAACCAGACGTATCAAGAACACGAAAAATTTAGAGAGTTAACCGAGGAAACAACATGAGCATTGTTGGCCATTTTATCAACGGCAAAACCGTCGACGCCGCCGAGCGCACCCAGGACGTATTCAACCCGGCAACCGGTGAGGTTTCCAAGCAGGTAGCGATCGCCGCAAAAGACACCGTGGAAGAAGCGGTAGCGGCGGCGTCCGAAGCGTACAAGACCTGGCGCAACACCCAGCCGATCAAACGTGCGCGCATCATGTTCAAGTTCAAGCAGCTGCTGGAAGACAACGCAGAAAAAATCTGCGCACTGATCGGCGAAGAACACGGCAAGATTTCCCACGACGCCATGGGCGAACTGACCCGCGGTATCGAAAACGTGGAATTTGCCTGCACTGCGCCGCAGATGCTCAAAGGCGAACACAGCCGCAACGTTGGCCCGGACATCGACTCCTGGAGTGAAATGCAGCCTTTGGGCGTGGTTGCCGGTATTACCCCGTTCAACTTCCCCGCTATGGTACCGCTGTGGATGTTCCCGCTGGCCATCGTGTGCGGCAACACCTTCGTACTGAAGCCTTCCGAACGCGACCCGTCATGCGCCCTGCTGCTGGCCCAACTGCTGCAAGAAGCCGGCCTGCCGGATGGCGTATTCAATGTGGTGAATGGCGATAAGGTTGCGGTGGATACCCTGCTGACCGACCCGCGTGTGGAAGCGGTGAGCTTCGTTGGTTCCACCCCGATCGCCGAATACGTTTACGCTACCGCTAGCGCCAACGGCAAACGCTGTCAGGCACTGGGCGGTGCCAAGAACCACGCCATCATCATGCCGGATGCGGACATGGATAATGCCGTCGCCGCACTGACCGGTGCCGCCTTCGGTTCCTCCGGTGAGCGCTGCATGGCACTGTCGGTGGCCGTGTGTGTAGGTGATGAAGCCGCGGACACCTTTATCGACAAGATGTCCCACGCCATGAAAGACCTGAAGGTGGGTGCCTACACCGACAGCAGCAACGACTTTGGCCCGGTCATCACCGAAGCACACAAAAACAAGGTGGACGGCTATATCGCCAGCGCCGCCGAGCAGGGTGCGACCATTGTGGTCGATGGCCGCGATCCGAAAGTGGCCGGTTATGAAAATGGCTTCTTTGTCGGCGGCACCCTGATCGACAAGGTGAAGCAGGGCATGACCTGCTACGAAGAGGAAATCTTTGGCCCGGTACTGCTGGTGGTGCGCGCCGAATCCATGGAGCAGGCCATGCAGCTGATCAACGATCACGAGTACGGCAACGGTACCTGTATCTTCACCCGCGACGGCGAAGCAGCGCGCTACTTCAGTGACAATATCCTGGTGGGCATGGTCGGCATCAACGTACCGCTGCCGGTACCGGTGGCCTACCACAGCTTCGGCGGCTGGAAGCGCTCCCTGTTCGGCGACCTGGGCGCCTACGGCCCGGACGGTGTGCGCTTCTATACCAAGCGCAAAACCATCACCCAGCGCTGGCCATCCAGCGGTGTGCGCGAAGGAGCGCAGTTCTCTTTCCCGAGTAACTGATCTCCTCCACTCGCTATCTACGCAAAACGCCCGCAGAGAAATCTGCGGGCGTTTTTCGTCTCCATACTTTTTGTGTCATCATCCGCGCCTCACAGCTTTCCTGCGAGTAAGGGAAGCACAATCACTACGGGAGTGCACGCAATGAGCAGAAAGCTGATTTCCAGCGGATCGGAATTTGAAACCAAGATCGGATATTCCCGCGCGGTTGTGGATGGCGATTATGTTTTCGTCTCCGGCACCACTGGCTACAACTACGCCACCAACAGCATCAGTGATGCTGCCGCGGAGCAGGCGGACCAATGTTTTGCGAATATTGAGCAGGCACTGAAAGAAGCGGGCAGCAGCATCGCGCAGATCGTGCGGGTGACCTACATCCTGCCCAATCGCGATGACTTCAAACCCTGCTGGCCGGTATTTGCAAAGTGGCTGGGGGAAGTGCGCCCGGCAGCCACCATGTTTGAAGCGCGCCTTTTGGACGACGCGATGAAAATTGAGATTCAGGTGACCGCGCGCGTTTGACGCATACGTTGGGCTATCTCCGTTGCCCAGTCTGGGAGGCTCAGTTAATCCTGACCTTCCCAGGCTCCTGAGCGACGCCAATCAAAGTTGCTCTGCCGCTTTCTCTCCTGACTAAGGTTCAGGCTGTTCTTCCAAACTTTCTCTCAAATGTTCTCCCAGGCTCTCTCCCAGCCGCTCTTTTTTCGCCACCGACAGGTAGCCAAAATAGCGGTCGCGGATTTCCCGCACATAGTTCACCGGCTCCCGCCCACGCACATAACCAAAGCGCGCTTTTTTGTAATACTGCGGCTTGGACAGCAGCAACATGGCCTCTTCCACATTGCCGAACCAGCGATTCGGGTCCTTACCGAGCCTTTTCGCCAGTACCCGCGCATCACGAACATGGCCATGCCCCGCGTTGTAGGCGGCGAGGGAGAAATAAATCTTCTGGTCAAACGGCAGTGACTGCGGGAAGCGCTCCTCCAGCCATCCCAGATACAAGATACCCGCACGAATACTGTTTTCCGGATGATACAGATCGGAGATACCGAGTTGTTTGCCGGTACGCGGCATTACCTGCATCAAGCCGCGAGCGCCGGCAAAGGAACGCGCCTTGGGATTGAAACGACTCTCCTGGTACATCTGCGACACCACCATGCGCCAGTCCAGATCTGCCGGCACAGCATATTTGCGCACTAGCGGATCATAGGGTGATAGTTCGGCGGTATCCCGCAGGCGCTCTCCCTGCTTGTCCCTGATATGTTTTTCTTCCCTGAAATATTTGTTGTAGGTCACATTGAAAAACAGGCCGCGGTAGTACTTGTTCAAGAATTCATCCAGCTTGCCCAATAACTCCGGTTGGTCTTCGCGCACCGCCCAGGCAATATCCTGCTCTTCGGATACGTTGCCCATTACTACAAAGTCATCACGATAGGTTTGCTCGATTTGCACCAAGTGCGAGTCTGCCACGGTGTAGTCATAGTGCCCCTCAGCAACCGCATCGATCAGCTGCTCGGTGGTGGCGCCCTGTATTGGAAGAATCGTGAAGGGCGCATTGTCGTCGCCCCTGACATCAGACTGCATTGCGGCCAGCGCTTCGAGGGTAGTGTGGTAGCTGCTCAATGGGTTCACCGCTACGGACTTTCCTGACAGGCCATCGGCTACCGGCATTGCCATTGCCGGCCCACTATCCGCAGCGGCAATCAATTGCTCGGAGACCTGCATGTACGGCCGGGTAAATACCAGACCCATCTGTTTACGTGCATCGGTGACCGTCATGGATGCAGCAACCACATCACCCATACCCTCCGCCAACGCTGCCGCGAGATCCACATCGTGGCCGGGCACCACCATACTCAGGCGCAGGCCGTGGTCTTTGGCAAAGCGCTTTAATAAATCGTAATCAAAGCCCATTAATTCGCCGCGCCACATAAAGTAGGAGGCGGGGTGATTGCGGGTCAGCACGCGCAGGGTTTTACTCTCCTTGATCTGTTCCCAGTCGCGCCGCGCACTGTTGCGCTGCTGGGCAGCAACCAAGTGTTCCGCGGTAAGGAATTCATTTAACGCCCGCGCCAACACCGCTGCATCCTTGCGCACTGCCCATGCAATGGCGCGGCGGCGATCGGTCAGGCTTTCCGCCTGCAGTGT
>NZ_AFPJ01000052.1 GCF_000220505.1 Microbulbifer agarilyticus S89
ACGTACGTTCGTCGTTTTTTTTATGTCTGATTTTCTACGCCCGTATTAAACCTGCTTAGGTCAAATCTGCTTCGGTCAAATCTGGTTCCGCCGCGTCTGCCAGGTAATCGGCCGCGCGTACTGGTCCACTTTATCTTCCACCCCCAGCAACATCGCAAACAGGGCCATACGCACCAGCAGGCCGTTATCGGTCTGGCGGAAAATGGCCAAGCTCGGGTGCTCGTTCAGATCCGGATCGAGTTCGTTGGCTTCCGCACGGGAGTCCCGCGGCAGCGGATGCATGATGACCGTGTTGGGTTCTGCGTGACGCGTGAAAATATCCCGGTTCAGACGGAAGCGCCCGCGGTAGCGATCCGCCTCTTCCTGGGATTCAAAACGCTCTTCCTGAATGCGGGTGGAGTACACAATATCCACCGCCTTGATGGACTGCTCCAGCTGGTCGGAGACCGTCACCTGGTGGCCGGCCTCGCGCAGTTTTTCAATTACCGCCGGCGGCATTGCCAGTTCTTGCGGAGATACGAACACCAGCTGTACGTTTTTAAACAGGCACAGCAGCTTGCACAGGGAGTGCACCGTGCGGCCGTATTTGAGGTCGCCGATCATGGCGATACGGAAGTTATCCAGGGAACCGCCCTTGCCTTCCAGCTCTTTGCGGATGGTGTACAAATCCAGCAGCGCCTGGGTGGGGTGTTCATTGGCACCGTCACCGCCGTTCACCACCGGCACCCGGCTGGCAGCGGCAAACTCGGCAACCGAGCCCGCCTGCGGGTGGCGCATACAGATAACATCGGAATAACCAGAAAGCACCCGCGCGGTGTCGTACAGGGACTCGCCCTTGGCCATGGCGCTGGCAGAAACCCCCACGGTCTCGCGCACGGTGCCACCCAGCAGGTTGAAGGCACAGCCGAAGCTTACCCGGGTGCGGGTGCTGGGCTCGAGAAACATATTGCCGAGGATCGCGCCCTCGAGTACACGGGTCACTTTTTCCCGGCGCGCGTAGGGGACCATGGTGTCCGCTACGGTAAAGATCCGGTCGATGTCGCCGCGCTCAAATTGGCTGACGGAAAGGATATTGGCGCCGATAAAGTCCATTGATGCTCCACTTTATGCACAGGTTTGCGCCGGGATCACCGGCGGCTTGGCGGGCGGTATTCTACGCGGCGGGCCCTGTTTGGAATAGTACGTCTAGACAAGTACGCCTTGAAGAGTAGCTACAACTCAGCCCAATACCTCAGCCCAGCAGCGCGTCGCCCCAGGCCTCCAGCTGATCCAGCAGCGCAATGCGCTCCGGGTACTCCTCTCGCAGGCGCGCAATTTCCTCAAAGTACGGCTCCATGGTAATACTGGCACCGAACTGGGGATCCGTCAGGCGCTGGTAGCGCCACTCCTCCCAGCGCTCTTGTTCATCCTCGCTCAGGGTCTGGGGGAAATTGCGTGCGCGCAGGCGGAAGAGTAGCTCCGGCAGGCGGGAATCGGAAAACGGCACCTCTGCCGCCAGCGCTTCCGGGCCGCGGCCGGCCAGCGCATTGTGCAGCTGCCGGCAGGTATCGCGGTCGGCGTCGTTCATAAAGCCATCGTAGAGTCGCGCTTCTACGTCCTTTTTCGGGAATTCGCCATCGAGGAACACCTGGTGGAGTTTTTCCGTCAGGTCCAGCCCTTGCAGCGCCTGCCAGTTGGCGCGGCAAGCCTCCTTGTCGATTTTGAGCTCGGCTGCACGCTCGTCCGACAGCATATTCGCCGGCGCCAGCACCGGGCAGCGGTTCATATGGATCAATTTCAGGCCTGCGGGCAGCTCCCCTTCCGCCAGTTGATCCCGCGCGGTATACAGACGCTCGCGCAGCGCCTCCGCATCCAGGTCCAGGATCGGTTGCGGGTCCATGGCCAGGTTGGCACAGATAACCGCGTTGCGGTTCACCGGGTGCATGGCCAGGGGCAACACGTAGGTCAGGTGGCCATGGCTGGCGGGCACCTTGCCGGAGATGTGCAGCAAGGGCTTACGCTCGCGCGGATTGAGGATCTTCGCCACTTCCTGCTTGCGGCGCAGCTTGTACACATAGTCGTAAAGCTTGGGCTGCTTCTCGCGGATCAGGCGCGCCATATCGATGGTGGCGTGCACATCGGAGAGTGCATCATGCGCCCCTTCGTGGCTGATGCCGTTGGCGGCGGTCAGCTCTTCCAGGCGGAAAGACGGTACCCGGGTACCGTCGGCGCCATCGCGCTCGGGCCAGACGATGCCCTCGGGACGCAGCGCATAGGTGAGGCGCACCATGTCGATGATGTCCCAGCGGCTGTTGCCAGACTTCCACTCGCGCTCGTAGGGGTCGAGCAGATTGCGGTACAGGGTGTGGCGGGTCACTTCATCGTCAAAGCGCAGGCTGTTGTAGCCCACCCCGCAGGTGCCCGGCGCACCCAGCTCATCGAGGATCTTCTGGATAAACTCGATTTCCGGCAGCCCTTCCGCAAACGCTTTCTGCGGCGCCAGTCCCGTCACCAGCGCCGCCATGGGCTGGGGCAGGCAATCGCTGGTGGGCTTGGCGTAAATCATCAGCGGGTCGCCGACGATATTCAGGTCCTCATCGGTGCGAATACCGGCGAACTGGGAGGGTTTATCCGCTCCCGGGTCTACGCCCCAGGTCTCGTAATCGTGCCAATACAGCGTGGTGCCAGACGGTTTGCCGGACATGTCTTCCCCCTGATTCCTTCAATTGGCGCCATGTTACCCCAGCTGGAGTGCACCGCGCAGGTTGCAAAGCCCCCGCCGCCCATTAAAATCCCGCCTTCTTCTATATTGTCCAGAACGTCCACGGGATAACGCCCCTTTATGAATATTCGCCAGCAGCTTAACGACATTTTCCAGACCGCCATGACCAACGCGGGCATTCCCGCGGAGTGCAGCCCGGCGGTTGCCCCTGCCAAGAAGGCGGGCTTTGGCGACTATCAGGCCAACGGTGCCATGGCTGCCGCCAAGAAAGTGGGCACTAACCCACGGGAGCTGGCCGCCAAGATCATCGACAACCTGGGCGAGCAGCCGATGATCGAAAAGGTCGAGGTCGCCGGCCCCGGCTTTATCAACATTCACCTGAATGATGCCTGGCTGGGCAAAACCCTGGCCACTGCGCGTGCCGATGAGCGCCTGAACATCGCCGCCGTCGCCAGCCCCGAAACCGTGGTACTGGATTACTCCCACCCGAACCTCGCCAAAGAGATGCACGTGGGCCACCTGCGCACCACCATCATTGGCGACGCCCTCGCCCGCCTGCTGGAGTTCCAGGGGCACAAGGTGGTTCGCCAGAACCATATGGGCGACTGGGGCACCCAGTTCGGCATGCTGCTGGCGCACCTGGCGGACCAGATGGAAAACCAGGATGCGGAAGTAGCCCTGGCGGACCTGGAGGTCTTCTACCGCGAAGCCAAGGTACGCTTCGACGAAGAGGAAGGCTTTGCCGACCGCGCGCGCGAATACGTGGTGAAACTGCAGGGTGGCGACGCCGACTGCCTGAAGCTGTGGCAGCGCTTTATCGACATTTCCATCAGCCACGCAGAAGAAATCTACGAGAAGCTGGGCGTCACCCTGAAGCGCGAAGACGTATACGCCGAGAGCCAGTACAACGACGACCTGCCGGTACTGGTGAAAGACCTGCTGGACCGCGGTATCGCGGTGGAAGACCAGGGCGCGATTGTGGCCTTCCTGCCGGAAATGGCCGACAAGGAAGGCAACCCGAGCGTAGTGATCATCCAGAAAAAAGGCGGTGGCTACCTTTACGCCACCACCGACCTGGCGGCCATCCGCTATCGCGCCAATGTCCTGAATGCCAACCGTATTCTGTACATAGTGGACGCGCGCCAGTCCCTGCACCTGCAGCAGGCCTTTACCGTAGCGCGCAAGGCGGGCTACATCGCCGACAGCCAAACCCTGGAACACTGCGCCTTCGGCACCATGATGGGCGATGACGGCAAGCCATTTAAAACCCGTAGCGGTGGCACCGTGAAACTGGCCGCGCTGCTGGACGAAGCGGTAGAGCGCGCCACCGCACTGGTCGCCGACAAGAACCCGGAGCTGAGTGCCGAGGAGCAGGCCGAGATCGGCCGCGTGGTTGGTATCGGCGCGGTGAAGTACGCGGACCTGAGCAAGACCCGCACCAACGATTACGTATTCAACTGGAATGCCATGCTGGCGTTCGAGGGCAATACCGCGCCTTACCTACAGTATGCCTACACCCGCGTACGCAGCATCTTCCGCCGTGCCGGTATTGAGCCATCCGCGCTCACGGGCGACATCACCCTGGGCACCGATGCGGAACGCGCGCTGGCCATCAAATTGAATCAGTTTGGTGAAGTACTGGATCAGGTGGCGAAAGACACCTTCCCCCACGTGCTGTGTACGTACCTATATGAACTGGCCAGCGCCTACATGGCCTTCTACGAGGCATGCCCGGTACTGAAAGAAGGTGTGACGGAAGAAGAGAAGCAGAGCCGACTGCAGTTGTGCGACCTGGTGGCGCGCACCTTGTCTACCGGCCTGGGCCTGCTGGGTATCGAGACGCTTGAGAAGATGTAACTCGGGAAAAAGCGTGTAACAAGAACGGCCTCAGGCGCTTTCCCTGGAAAGCGCCTGCTGCAACACCTGCTGGGCACTGGCTAGGTCTGCGTCGCGGATCAGCCAGAGCTCCGAATTCCAATTCAAATTCCCCGCGCCAAAGCCGTGCCCGCCCTGCGCAGACTCTACCCGGGTTTTCTGGGTCAAAACCGAATAGCCCGCAGACTGCAAAAGATTCTGCAAATAGCTGCCCAGTAGCTGATCGTCCGTTGTGTAAATTTTTCGCGCCATGATGCGAATGAGTAACCTTGCAATCCCTGCTCGGCGGACTTTTGGTCCGGCTGCGAGTCGTCCCCAAATTCTGAAATGATATTTCGTGGAATTTGCCATTCCCCGCCAGACATCCAGTGTCCCTTTCTGGCACCGACGTGCAAATCGGAATGGCATAATAAAAAGATAGACTAGAGGGGGAGGAGGCGCCGTGCGGGAAGGATGAAATACGCGGCGCTGATCGCTTGCTGGCGCCTGTTACCTTGCATTTACTTTTTATTGGAGTTTACCAACTCCAGCGGCCGCACCACATCGCCGTTGGCACTACCTTTGCCATCGGCGGCCATTGTTGGCAGCGATGCCGAGTAGACCTGGTATTTGTTCTTGCCGTGGCGTTTGGCGTGGTACATCGCCATATCGGCTTTTTGCAGAATAGCTTCCAGCGTTTCGCCCTTACCTTCAACCGCGACCACGCCAATACTCATGGTGACAGACACCAGGTTATCGCCGATCTTCACTGGCTGGGCCACGGTATTCAGTAGTTTTTCCGCAAGTATCCGGCAACTATCGCCACGGGCATCGCGCACGAACACACAGAACTCATCGCCACTGAGGCGCGCCACAATATCGCTGGAGCGCATCACGCTGAGCAAGCGGCGGGCAACCACGCACAAAAGCTCATCGCCACCCTGGTGCCCCAGCGTATCGTTCACCTGTTTGAAGTCATCCAGGTCAATAAAAAACAAATGCCCCAATGGCTGTACTTCACCTGACTGGTGCCGTGCCAGCTCCAGATGAAACTCCAGCTGCTCGATCAAACTGTACCGATTATCCAGACCAGTGAGGCTGTCGTGCATGGCGATCTGCTCGAGCTGGGCCGTTTTGCGAGTCACCATCTCGTTCATATCTTCCAGTTGGTCACATACCGCGTGGCCGGTGGTATCGAGAACATCGAGCTCGTCGAATTTTTCCAGGTTTTTGTTCACCGGCTGGATTAGCTGGCGAGCATCATTAAAACGGCCATTGGTCAGCAGCGGCAGCGCCTGCGCCAGTCGGCGTAAACGGACAATGGGACCCCACAGGATTCCCGCAACCGCCGCGCTGAAAATCAGCGCCCCCAGAACCGCAAACAAGAACAGGATTTTTACCGACTCGCTGATGTGCCCCACCTGGGTCGATACATCCTCAATAAACACAAACTGCGGCCCTTCGTCATGCATATCCATTCGCATGGTGCGAATATCGAACTGGCGTTCGTCCAGCTCGTACACCCGCTCCCGCTTCAGCCCAGACATTTGCGGCACATCGGCAGCGACCCGATCCAACAGCGGTAGTACCCGCTCCCGGGAAGTCAGTGACAGAATTTCGCGCTGCCAGTTGGCCAGATAAATACCACCGCTATTGGTTGGCGCCTGCTCCCGCACCGCCGAAAGAATCCCAATATCGGTGCCGGTCATTTCACGGAACCGCTGCAGGGCCTTGACCAGTGGCCGCTCCACCTGCAACACATAATCGCCGGCGCGTGCGCGCATGGGCAGAGCCAGGCTTTGCACACACACAGGATCACAGTGCACCAGCTCCAGCAGCTGGCCGCCCAGCAACACCTGTGCCACCTGTCCCGGGCGCAACTTGCGCTGCGGTGCCCCCCAGCTGTCCACCAGCTGGCTGTCTTCGTCATAGACCTTGAGCGAGTGCAGTACCCAGCTTTGCTGCAGCAGCTCCCACTGCCGGTCCAGCGCTTTGCCCAGTTCCTCCTGGGAGGAAATACGCCCGCGGGGACTGAGCGCAATCAGCTCCGCCAGCCGCACCAGCTCCTCGCGGGATTGCTGCAGCAGGCCGGAAACCTGAAACTGGAAATTGAGATGCCGCTGTTCGCGGTTTTTGGACATCAGGGACTGCAGGCTGCCGTTGCCCAGCAGGATAAAGAACAGGCACACGGCGACGACCAGCATTGCCGAGGAGAGGCAGGCCTTAACGCGCAGCGAGTTGAAGTTTGCCTGTGACAACACGGTGCAATCCCCTGTTCCCTGGGAATGGATACGCACGGCCGCGATCCCTCGGGCCCTGTCGCATTATTGGATTATTCACGGAGTATGGCGCAAATCCCTAGGGTGGCCCGCTCGACCAGCCAGTGCACAGAAAAAAATAGCGCCAACCTGCCCGAAACAGGATATATCTCACAAAAACACGAATACCCCAGCACATTTCGCCCCCCAAACCGGCGAATTGCCCGTAAACACTGCTGTTGCTAAGATGCGCGCCGACCGGCATCCCCACAGACTCGAACTGTCGACGGGGTCATAACGACGGTGTCACAACGACAGAGTCGCGCCGGCAATTGGGCAAGTTCACTTTGCCACACCATTATTACTGAACGTCGAATACGGGAACGGCTGGTCACTCGCCATGCTGCCCCGAAATGAATACGGATCCGTTCGTCCGATCCACTTTGCTATTTTTGAGCGTTAACGCACTCCGGAAAACTGTCCCCGGGTGCTCCCAGCGTTTACAGGAATCCGACCACCATGACCCAGCCTTCCCTCAAGCAGTTGGAACAGCACGACGCCTTTATCCGCCGCCATATCGGCCCGGACGCCGCGCAGACCCAGGCCATGCTCGACACCCTCGGTGTCGCCACCCTGGACGAACTGATTGAAAAGACCGTGCCTGCCGCTATCCGTAAATCCGATGACCTGAACCTGGCAGATGCGGTGGACGAACAGGAGGCGCTGGCGGAGCTGAAAGCGCTGGCAAGCCGCAACAAGATTTTCCGCACCTTTATCGGTATGGGTTACCACGACACCATCACCCCCAACGTGATCCTGCGCAACGTGCTGGAAAATCCGGGCTGGTACACCGCCTACACCCCCTACCAGCCGGAAATTGCCCAGGGCCGCCTGGAAGGCCTGCTGAACTTCCAGCAGATGATCATGGACCTGACCGGTATGGACCTGGCCAACGCCTCCATGCTGGACGAAGGCACCGCAGCGGCGGAAGCCATGGCCATGTGTAAGCGCCAGGTAAAGCGCAACAAATCCAACGTCTTCTTTGTGGACGCCGACTGCCACCCGCAAACCATCGCGGTGGTACAGACCCGCGCGGAACACTTCGGCTTTGAAGTGGTTGTAGGCAATCCGGAAACCGACCTGCCAGAAGAACTGTTCGGCGCCCTGTTCCAGTACCCGGGCTCAACCGGTGTGGTACGCGACCTCACCGACCTGATAGCCAAGGTGCACGCAGCCAATGCGCTGGTCACCGTGGCCGCGGACCTGATGAGCCTGGTGGCGCTGAAAGCGCCGGGTGAAATGGGTGCCGACGTGGTGGTTGGCTGTAACCAGCGTTTCGGTATCCCGATGGGTTACGGTGGCCCGCACGCCGGCTTCTTCGCCTTCCGCGAAGCTTACAAGCGCTCCGCGCCCGGCCGTATCATTGGTGTGTCCGTGGACAGCAAGGGGAAACGCGCCCTGCGTATGGCCATGCAAACGCGCGAGCAGCATATCCGCCGTGAGAAGGCCAACTCCAACATCTGTACCTCCCAGGTACTACTGGCCGTCATGAGCGCCTTCTACGCGATTTACCACGGCCCGGAAGGTCTCAAGACCATCGCCGCGCGTATCCAGCGCCTCACCGACATTCTCGCCTCCGGCCTGAAGGAAAAAGGCCTGAGCCTCACCCACGACAGCTGGTTCGACACCCTCACCGTCTCCGTGGGCGACAAGCAGTCCGAGATTTTCGAGCGCGCCATTGCCGCAGAGATCAACCTGCGCAAAGTGGGTACAGACGCGCTGGGTGTGAGCCTGAACGAAACCACCAAGCTGGAAGACGTTGCCGAGCTGCTGAACATTTTCACCGGTGCAGAGCACGGCCTTGACCTGAACGCGATGGACACCGAGCTGGCCGCCAAAGGCCCCGCCGGCGTTCCCGCCAGCCTGCAGCGCGCCAGCGAATTCATGACCCACCCGGTATTCAACACGCACCATTCCGAAACCGAAATGCTGCGCTACCTGAAAACCCTGGAGTCCAAAGACATTGCCCTGAACCACAGCATGATTCCGCTGGGTTCCTGCACCATGAAGCTGAACGCCACCGCCGAAATGATCCCGGTGACCTGGCCAGAGTTCGGCAAGCTGCACCCGTTTGCCCCGTCCGACCAGGCCCAGGGCTACCGCGAGATGTTTACCCAGCTGGAAACCATGCTGGCGGAATGTACCGGTTACGACGCCGTGAGCCTGCAGCCGAATGCCGGCTCCCAGGGTGAGTACGCGGGCTTGGTCGCCATCAAGAAATACCTGGAAGCGAAAGGTGAAGGCCAGCGTGATATCTGCCTGATCCCGGCGTCTGCCCACGGCACCAACCCCGCTTCGGCGATGATGGTGAGCATGAAGGTTGTGGTGGTTGCCTGTGACAACAAGGGCAACGTCGACATCGCCGACCTGAAAGCAAAAATTGCAGAGCACGGCGACCGCGTCGCCGCTCTGATGGTGACCTACCCCTCCACCCACGGTGTATTCGAGGAAGGCATCCGCGAGATCTGCGAGCTTATCCACAACGCCGGCGGCCAAGTGTATATCGACGGCGCCAACATGAACGCCCTGATTGGGGTAGCCGCACCGGGCAAATTCGGTGGCGACGTATCCCACCTGAACCTGCACAAAACCTTCTGTATTCCCCACGGTGGTGGCGGCCCGGGTATGGGTCCGATTGCGGTGGGCGAACACTTGAAGCCTTACCTGGCAGGCCACCCGGTGACCGAAGTGCCGGGCAACGATCCGGTCAACGGCACTATTTCCGCCGCGCCTTGGGGTTCCGCCAGCATTCTGCCAATCAGCTGGATGTACATCCGCATGATGGGCAAAAAAGGCATGAAGCTCGCCACCGAGACCGCGATCCTGAATGCCAACTATGTGGCCAAGAAGCTGAGCGAACACTACCCGCTGCTGTACAAAGGCAGTAACGGTTTTATCGCCCACGAGTGTCTGATCGATCTGCGCCCGCTGAAAGAAGTAAGCGGTATTACCGAGGAAGACATCGCCAAGCGTCTGATGGATTTCGGCTTCCACGCGCCGACCATGTCCTTCCCGGTAGCCGGAACGCTGATGATCGAGCCGACCGAATCGGAAGCGCAGGAAGAGCTGGATCGCTTCGTACAAGCCATGGCGACCATCCGTCAGGAAGCGGAAGACGTGGCCAGCGGCAAATACAGTGCAGACGATAACCCCCTGCACAATGCGCCGCATACGCAAGACGATGTGATGACCGACGACTGGACCCACCCGTACAGCCGCGAAGTCGCCGGTCGCCCGGCCGCCTGGCTGAAGCACCACAAGGTGTGGCCGGCGTCCAACCGTATCGACAACGTCTACGGTGACCGCAACCTGATCTGTTCCTGTCCGCCGGTTGAGAGCTACATGGACTAAGTCGATTAAGAACACGTAGCCCAGAAACAAAAATGCCGGAGCAGTGCTCCGGCATTTTTGTTTAAGCTTTAAAAAAGGCGCTAAGCCTCTCACGATCTGTCGGCACCCTCCCGACATTCACCACGCACCTCACCACCCTGCGGCGAGACCACTCGATCAATCACAAAATACCCGTCGCGGCAGAAACCCGTTTCCTGGAGTTTAAGCTGTAACGCATGATCGAAGTTCACCCGGCGCGGCCGGCCGAAGCCTTCGTATTGCTTGCCCATGCGCGCGCGTTGGCTGGCGCTCTGGGTATAGGGCCCCTGCAATGCGGGGGCAGCGACTTCCAGTGCGTAAGTAAAACGTTTGGAACCGTTGGCGGAAATCTCGGTGTGAAAAGACTCTTTGATTCCCGGGTTTGGGGCCGCCGGTTCGCTGGCGCAACCACCCAATAATTGGGTCATCAGCAACAGGGCTGCGCCGGTAACAATTGCTTGTTTCATCTTTCCCCCAAGAGAGCTATTTGAGAACTACTTAAATACCACGGTGCGGTTGCCGTGGATAAACACACGTTCTTCGAGCACCCGCTGTAATGCACGGCTCAATACCTGTTTTTCCACATCGCGACCGGCACTGGCCATGTCGTCAGCAGAATAGCTATGATCCACATGAATCACATCCTGCTCAATGATTGGCCCTTCGTCCAGATCATCGGTGACGAAATGCGCGGTGGCACCAATGATTTTTACCCCGCGCTCAAACGCCTGTAGGTAAGGCTTGGCCCCTATAAAGGCCGGCAGGAAGGAGTGGTGAATATTGATGATGCGGTTCTTGAAGTGGGTAACAAACTGCGGCGTGAGCACGCGCATATATTTGGCGAGAATCAGGTAGTCCGGCTCATAGCGGTCCACGATCTCAATGACCCGCTCCTCGTGCTGAGCACGCTCCAGGCCCTCCGCAGGCACCCAGTGAAACGGGATGTCGAACTTTTCCACCAGCGGCTGCAGCACCTTGTGGTTGCCAACCACCGCAGCAATATCCACATCCAATGCGCCGGAATAGCACTTCATCAGGATGTCACCCAGGCAGTGGGATTCCTTGGTGACCATCAGCACCACGCGCTTGCGACCACTGGCCACCAGCCGGCGCTCCGCCCCTTCAGGCAGCGTCATATCCAGGTCTTTCAGGAAGGTGTCATCGTTAAAGATGCCTTCCAGCGCGGTGCGCATAAAAAAGCGGCCCTGCGCGCGGTCGACGAACTCGTCGTTTTTGGTGATATTCAGTTGATGCTTGTAGCAAATGTTGGTGATCTTCGCGATCAGCCCTTTGGCATCGGGGCAGTCCGTTAGCAGTATCTTCTTTTCCATGGTCCAAAATCAGACTATTTATCCAGAACAGTGACTATACACTATGTGCTTTCGTGTACCCGCGACAATGACTAGTTTTTGACCGATTCGTCGAGTTATCTTTTAACCCGAGCGGAATTCAGACTTCTACGCATTCAACCTTTCGTTACGAGACTTTTTACTCAATCCAGGGGCGTTATGGACAAGCAACTCTTCAGTGATCACCTCGCCAGCATTAGCAAGCGTTACGATGCAATCCTCGATGATTGTGGCTTCGACACGCTCAATGTCTTTAGTGGTGCACCCTCGGTACAGTTCCTGGATGACAACTATTACCCATTCCGGGTAAACCCCCAGTTTAAAGCGCTGGTGCCGGTCACCGACAACCCACATAGC
This sequence comes from Microbulbifer agarilyticus S89, assembly GCF_000220505.1. Taxonomy (GTDB): domain Bacteria; phylum Pseudomonadota; class Gammaproteobacteria; order Pseudomonadales; family Cellvibrionaceae; genus Microbulbifer; species Microbulbifer agarilyticus_B. Next base: position 11,949 of record NZ_AFPJ01000052.1, read on the forward strand.
TGGGTGATCTATCGACGCGGGCAGAAGCCCAAGCTGCTGTTCTACCGCCCGGTAGACTTCTGGCACTACGTGCCGCCCGCCCCGCAGACCTTCTGGAGTGACGAGTACGATATCGAGCTGCTGTCCAAGCCGGATGAAGCCAAAGCGTTCCTCTCCGGCGAGAACGCGGCCTTTATCGGTGAGACCAGCAAGATGGAAGGCTGGGATATCGGTCAGCGCAACCCGCAGCACCTGATTGACCGCCTGCACTGGGCGCGCGCCTACAAAACACCGTATGAATTTGCCTGCCTGCGCGAGGCCAACCGCATTGCTGTGGGTGCGCACAAAGCCGCGGAAGAGGCCTTCCGCAGCGGCGCGAGCGAATTCGAAATAAACCTGGCCTATATGAATGCTGCTGGCCAGGGCGAGAACCAGATGCCCTACGGCAATATTGTCGGCCTGAACGAGCACGGTGCCATCCTGCACTACACCCACTTATCCACACAGCGCCTGTCGGAGAACGAGCGTCGCAGCTTCCTAATCGATGCCGGTGCCGACTGCCACGGCTACTGTGCCGACATTACCCGCTCCTATGCGTATAGCGATGGCGAGTTCGCGGACCTCATAACGGCAATGCACGAGAAGGAGCAAAAACTGGTGGCGGGCCTGATCCCCGGTACCTCCTATGTGGAACTGCACAGAGACTGTCACCATAAGATCGGTCAGTTACTGCAGCAGTTTGGAGTGATCAAGACTTCCCCGGAAAGTGCGGTGGAATCTGGCCTCACCGGTACCTTTATGCCCCACGGCCTGGGTCACTTCCTCGGCCTGCAGGTACACGATGTGGGCGGCCACCAGACCACACCGGAAGGCGGCACCACGCCCCCACCCGCCGAATTCCCGTTCCTGCGCACCACCCGTACCATCGAAGAAAACCAGGTCTTCACCATCGAACCGGGCCTGTACTTTATCCACAGCCTGCTGTCGGAGCTGAAAGAATCCCAGCTGGCAGATGAAGTGAATTGGGACAAGGTGGAAAAACTGCGGCCTTACGGCGGTGTGCGCATCGAGGATAACCTGATCGTACACAAGGATCGCGTGGAGAATATGACGCGGGACTGCTACTAAGTTTCAACACAAAAAAAGGGCCTGATAACAGGCCCTTTTTTATTTGCAGCTAGATGGAATCAAGCTAATACACTGCGCACCGTGCGTGTCGCTTCCACCATATTCAGCAACGCCGAACCCACCTCTGCCCAACTGCGGGTTTTTAATCCACAGTCGGGGTTTACCCAGAGTTTTTCTTTCGGGATCACCTTGAGTAGCTGCTGCAACCGCTCTTGCAACTCTTCCCGTTCCGGCACGTTCGGCGAATGGATGTCGTAGATCCCCGGGCCGATTTCATTCGGGTAGCCGCCGTCCTCGCCGGCGAACACATCCAGCAAGCGCAAATCCGAGCGGGCGGACTCGATGGTGATGACGTCTGCATCCAGCGCCACAATCGCGTCCATAATCGCATTGAAGTTGGAGTAGCACATATGGGTATGGATCTGGGTTTCCGCACTCACCGCACTGCAGGTGTAGCGGAAGCAACCCACTGCCCAGTCGAAGTATGCTTTTTGGTCTGCCTCGCGCAGCGGCAACCCTTCCCGCAGGGCCGGCTCGTCGATCTGGATAATACCGATGCCCGCCGCCTCCAAATCCTGAACTTCATCACGCAGCGCTTTGGCAATTTGCAGGCAGCTTACCGCGCGCGGAATATCCTCGCGGGGGAAAGACCAGTTCAGGATCGTAACCGGGCCGGTAAGCATCCCTTTTACCGGACGCTTGCTCAGGCTCTGGGCGTATTCGCTCCATTGCACCGTCATCGCCTTGGGTCGACTGATATCACCGGCAATAATCGGCGGTTTTACACAGCGGGAACCATAGCTCTGCACCCAGCCATTGCCGGTGTGGATAAATCCATCCAGCTGCTCGCCGAAGTATTCCACCATATCGTTGCGCTCGGCCTCACCGTGCACCAACACGTCCAGCCCCAGGATTTCCTGCCTGCGAATCGCCTCGGCAATTTCTGCACGCAGGTGCGCGTGGTAACCCTGCTGGCTGATTTCCGCGTTTCGAAACTGTTTGCGTACCTGACGTAATACATCGGTCTGTGGAAAAGAGCCGATGGTTGTGGTCGGTAATAGTGGCAGTTGCCAGCGCGCGCGCTGAACCGCTACCCGTTCGGAAAACTTTTGTGGGCGCCAGGTGCTCTCCAACTGCTCACGCACATCCGCCTCGCTACGGCTTTCGGTTTGCGGGAAAGCCGTGAGTGGCTCAGCCCCTGGTTCCAGTGCCACTTGCAGCTTCCGCAGTTCGTCCAGTTTCTGGCGGCTGTAGGCCAGCTTACTTTTGTGTTCCTCGCCCAATCCCGTTTCGGTTTCCAGGTCCACCGGCGCATGGAGCAGTGAACAGCTGGCAGATATCCACAGCCGGTCGCCGAGCAATTCCGCTTCTTTGTTAAGAACCTTTTGCCATTGGGCCAGATCGGTTTTCCACACATTGCGGCCGCTGACCACACCAACCGAAAGAATCTGGTCTCCACGCAACGCTGCAAACGCAGGCTGCAGGTCTTCGCGGCCGCGCACCGCATCGATATGAATTCCATCCACAGGCAGGTCGAATGCCAGCGGCAGGTTTTCACGCAATGTGGAAAAGTAGGTAGCGAGTAACAATTTGCTGCCACTGGTTTGCGCAAGTGTTTTATACACAGGGGCAAATGCATCGCGCCACTCGGCGGGCAAATCGAGTCCGAGGATTGGCTCGTCGATCTGCACCCACTGCGCAGCGGCATCGGCCAGTTGCGCCAGCAACCGCTCATAGCAGGCTAAAAGCTTGGGCAATAATTCGAGCGCGTTATCCACACCGCGCCCTAACCAAAGGTAGGTCAGTGGGCCAATAATTACCGGCTTTACGTTGTGACCGAGACTTTGTGCCTCTTTTATTTCTGCCAGCAGCCATTCCGCGTCCAGTGTGAACGCCTGCCCCTCTGCAAATTCTGGTACCAGATAGTGGTAGTTGGTATCAAACCATTTGGTCATGGCGCTCGCGGCTACCGACGCGCCGGAAGGTGCGCGACCGCGGGCGAGACGAAAGTACTGGTCCAGCCTGTTGTCTGCCGAGCCGGCCTCAAAGCGCTCGGGGATAACGCCAAACATCAGCGAGTGATTCAGTACCTGGTCGTACCAGGCGAAGTCACCCACGGTCGTGAGCGCCAGGCCCGCCGCCTGCTGGGCCTGCCAGTTCTGGCTGCGTACCTGTGCGCCGGCGGCCAGCAGTGCCTGCTGGTCGATGTCACCTTTCCAATAAGCTTCCTGCGCGCGTTTGAGCTCGCGATGCGCGCCAATGCGCGGGTATCCGAGAATATGTGTCTTTGCCATGCCCTTTCCCCTGGGTCCGTAAAATTCGGGGTTGATTCTGGGGCTCGCAGCATGTTCAATCAATTTCATATTTTTCGCCAAAAACATGAATTTAACTAAAGATAGAAATTAAGAATGATTGAGCTGAGGCATTTGCGCGCCCTGACGGTACTGCGGGACACCGGCAGCATGGTGCGTGCATCCGAGCGCCTGCACCTGACCCAGTCCGCCCTCTCCCACCTGTTCCGCGAGATGGAAGATCGCCACGCGCAGGCGCTGTTTGTGCGCAAGTCGCGCCCCCTGCGCTTTACCAGCGCCGGGCTGCGGTTGTTGCAACTGGCGGACGATGTGTTGCCGCGGGTGGCGGTGGCACAACGAGACTTGGCGCGGCTGGCATCGGGACAGGCGGGGCGGCTGAATATCGCGATCGAGTGCCACAGCTGTTACCAATGGCTGATGCCCACCCTCGATGCCTACCGGGATGACTGGCCGGAAGTCGAACTGGACCTATCCAGCGGATTCCACTTCGCCCCGCTACCGGCACTGGTGCGCGGCGACCTGGACCTGGTAGTTACCAGCAACCCGGATACCTCGCTCAAAGGCATCCACTACGAGCCACTGTTCAGTTTTGAGATGTGCCTGGCGGTGAGCCGCAAACACGCGCTGGCGAAGAAGAAGTCAGTAACGGCACACGAGCTGGCAGAGGAAGTGCAAATCACCTACCCGGTAGAGCGGGAACGACTGGATATTTTCCAGAAGTTTCTCGAACCCGCCGGCATCGAACCCGCCGCGGTACGCACCGCCGAACTCACTGTGATGATGGTGCAGCTGGTGGTCAGTGGCCGCGGTGTTTGCGCGCTGCCCAACTGGGCGCTTTACGAATATTTACAAAAGGGGTTGGTAAGCCAATTGAGACTAGGAAAATCCGGGGTGTGGAGTACACTCTACGCTGCGGTGCGCGAGGAGATGCTGGAACAGGCTTTTTTAACGGACTTCTTTACCACAGCACGGGATACCTGCTTCGCCAATCTGAATGGCGTACTTGCCGCGACCGATAACATTAACAACGAATAAAACACACAAGGGGATATGTATGGCCTCCACACCCAATAGTTGGAGCAAAACTCTCAAAACACTGCACTGGATGATTGCATTTTTTATCCTGTTCGCCTGGGCTTCTGTCGAGCTTCATGAGCAGTATGAAAAAGGCTCTTATATGCGCGGCTGGTGGATGGTGCTCCACTTCTCCCTGGGTTTCACGGTGCTGTTCCTGGGCCTGTTCCGTCTGTACTACCGCGCGACCCACGGCCGCCCCAACCTGTATGGGGGCCGCTTCCAAAAGCCGGTTTCCCTGCTCACCCAGAGCCTGATGTATGTGCTGATTATCGGTATGCCGGTCACCGGCCTGATGATGCGCCAGTTCGCTGGCCGCGAAACCAAGCTATTCTGGCTGTTCGACCTGCCGGCCTTCTTTGAGAAAAATATCGATGTGGCCAAGCAGTTCGCCTTCCTGCACAAGGAACTGCTGTGGAATGCCCTGCTGGTACTGCTGGTACTACACATTGGCGGCGCTCTGTGGCATCACCTGTACAACAAAGACAACACCCTGCGTCAGATGCTGCCGTTCGGCAAAGTGAAATAACAGACATATTGCAGGCAAAGAAAAAGGGCACCAGATGGTGCCCTTTTTTATTCGCTGTGAAAGCCAGAATCAGTCGCGGTCGCGATGCGGCTTTGGCTTGCCAGGCTTGCGGTGTGGCTTATCACCGTGCTTGCCACCATGTTTGCCTTCCGGCTTACCTTCAAACTTGCGTTTCTTGAAGGAACCGCTTTTCTTGAACGGCTTGCCACTGTCCGCCGCATTCGGGTCGTACTTGGCAATGTTCATCGGGCGGCCGTTTACCCGCACCTTTTTCAGGTGTTGGAAGATCTCTTTCGGCATACCTTCCGGCAGGTCGACGGTGGTGTATTCCGGGTAGATTTCGATGCGGCCAATGTAGGAACTGTCCAGCTCTACTTCGTTGGCAATGGCACCCACCACGCTACCCGGACGCACGCCGTGCTCGCGACCCACATCAATGCGGAAACGCTCTTTGCCTTCATCCGGCGGCGGCATACGCTTGTCTTTTTCGAAGCTGCCTTTGCGCTCGCGCTTGCGGTCGCCATCACGGTCGCGGCGACGGTCGTCGCGGTCACCTCGATCATTAAAGTCGCGCTGCTTCGGCTCGCGCTCGTCCAGCAACAGTGGCTGATCGCCCTGCGCCATGGCCGCCAGGGCCGCAGCCACATCCAGCGGATCCACTTCGTTGTCGGCCAGGTACTGGTCCACCAGGTCGCGGAAGGGAGCCATGTCGCTGTCGCCAGCAAGGGTATCGCTAATACGCTGACGGAATTTTTCCATGCGCGATGCGTTTACCGCTTTCGCCGTCGGCAGCTCCAGACGCTCGATGGACTTCTTGGTCGCGCGCTCGATAACACGCAGCATGCGACGCTCACGTGGCGCCACAAACAGAATCGCATCACCTTCACGGCCCGCACGGCCGGTACGGCCAATACGGTGGATATAAGCTTCGGTGTCGTAAGGAATGTCGTAGTTGATCACGTGGCTGATGCGCTTCACATCGAGGCCACGCGCGGCCACGTCGGTGGCCACAACGATATCCAGCTTGCCCGCCTTCAGCTTGTCGATCACCTGCTCACGCAGGTTCTGCGCCATATCGCCGTTCAGGGCGGCGGAGGCAAAACCGCGTGCGGCCAATTTGTCGGCCAGCTCCACAGTGGTGTTCTTGGTGCGCACGAAGATGATGGTGGCATCCACCGGCTCGGCTTCCAGGATTCGGGTCAGTGCGTCCAGCTTGTGCAGGCCGCCCACCGGCCAGTAGCGCTGGCGGATGGTTTCGGCGGTTTCGGTCTTGACCTTGATCTTCACGTCCACCGGGTTATCAAGGTGGTCGCGGGCAATCTTGGCGATCTCACGCGGCATGGTGGCGGAGAACAGCGCGATCTGGCGCTCTTCCGGAATCTGTTCCAGTACCCACTCCACGTCGTCGATAAAGCCCATGCGCAGCATTTCGTCGGCTTCGTCGAGGACCAGGGTCTTCAGGTTGGACAGGTCCAGGGTGCCCTTGCGCATATGGTCCATCACACGGCCCGGGGTGCCCACTACCAGCTGCACACCGCGCTTCAATTGTTGGATCTGGCCGCGGTAATCGGCGCCACCATAAATAGGCGCAACGTGGAAACCTTTGAGGTTAGCCGCGTAGGACTGGCAGGCTTCGGCCACCTGAATGGCCAGTTCTCGGGTCGGGGCCAGCACCAGTGCCTGAGGGCGTTTGCTCTTCAGGTCCAGGCTCGCCAGCAGAGGGAGCGCGAATGCCGCTGTTTTGCCCGTTCCTGTCTGTGCCTGGCCCAGTACATCGCGCCCTTCCAGCAGAGACGGGATCGTCTGCGCCTGAATCGGGGATGGGGTTTCGTAGCCAAGTTTGGTGACAGCGTCGAGGATTTCAGCGGGCAGGCCTAACTGGTCAAAACCAGTGGCCGTGGGGGTATCGGTCATATTTGGGAATCACTTGCGGCGTCTAACGCCGGTACTTGAGGGGCCGGATTGGCCTTTAAAAGGCTGCGCAGTCTAACAGTTTAGCCCGAGAAGGCCAGTTTATTTTTTAACCGGTAGCTTTTGCTCGAGCCCGTAGAACCTGAACATGTCGGTCACATGCTTGCGAACCCGATGGTCGGCGAGACCGCGCGCCACATGGCGGTCGAAGCGCTCGCGCTGTGCTCCGCTAAGCCCGCTCCAATGGGGCAACCCAGCCTGAATCACCGCCAGATGTACCGCCGGTGTGTAGGGCCCGAGCTGGTCGGCACGGGTGAGGATTTGCTCCAACTCTGCATCAAATTCGTTCAGGCGCACCTTGGCTTGCGCCATCTCCGCCCAGGTATCCGGCCACAGTGGGCGCAGTTCGGCGGCCTGCTTGTGCAGCGCCAGTGCCGTTCGGTAGTCGGCTTCGACTACCTGGCCACCATTGGCCACAGGGGAGTAAGCACGCCATTCGAGCACATTGGCCTGCAGGGTAAGTTGATAGGGGTTACTTGCGTGTAAACGGTTGGCGCGCGCGATTGCCACCAGCGCGGCTTCAACAGAAGCGGGCGACGCCACCCTGCCAAGCTTCTGCCAGTAGCGCAGCTGGTTTTCCACCCGCAGCACATCGAGGTGGGCCAGACCTAGGCGGCCGCCCTGAATACTCATCACAAATAAAAGAAGCACTGCCAGCCAGATGCCCAGCTTTGCGGGCACACTGCGCTCGGCCGGCCAAACCACCGCCGCAACCTTGTCGAATAAAGAAGTGCGTTTGCGCGAGCGGCGCCGGCGGCGGGCGCCAGATGCAGGCTTGGCAGAGGCCGACTGTGGGTAAGAAGCTTGGCTCATTGCAGTAGACGCCCCGGTGTCAGGCGTTATTCAGGGCGAAGTGCATCGCCGCAATCTTGCCGGGATTATCGCGCACCAGCTGCCAGGCTTTCTCTTCGCCAACAATCTCGGCGGCAGCCACGCGGCCGGCTTGCAGAATGGGTGGGCGGCGCACCTCGTGGTGGGCGTCGGTGGCAAGGATGGTCACCAGATCCTGCTCGAGCATTTCGATGGCACGCTGCTGCGCCGGCTCACCGAAGTGGCCACACACCGCGCCAGACGTTACCTGAAACAGGCAGCCTTCACGCACCAGTGGCAGCACCTTATTGAAGTCGCGAATCACGTCCTTGTTGCGCTCCGGATGGGCAATCATCGGGCGGATCTTCTGCTTGCGCAGCCAGCGAATCAGTTGCTCGGTACCTGGAGGGATATGGCTGTGCGGCAGCTCCAGCAGCAATACCTTTTCATCGCCCCACTCCCCCAAAAACGGCACCTGCTTCAGCATCACCATATTCAGGATTTCTTCCGACAGGCGAATCTCCGCCGCCATGCCCACATGCAGCGGGATCTCGGCAGTATCCAGCGCCGCCACAAGCTGGCGGTGCGCTTTGGAAATAGTCGCAAGCGTATTGGGGAAACGGCCCGAATGAATATGTGGGGTGGCCACGATGTGGGTAATGCCATCGGCAACCGCGGCGCGGGCGAGTACCAGCGCCTGGTCGAGATCCCGGGCACCGTCATCGATACCCGGGAGCAAATGGCAATGCAGATCGATCATGCGATTTCTAAGCGGTCTTCTTTCGCGCGCTCTTTGCTGTTGGCTTTTGCTGGCGCTGAGTCGGCAGGCATTTCGCTTTCATAAGCGTAGCGACCGCCGTAATAGCCGTAGTACTCACCGTAACCGCTGGACTTGGAAGAGGTATCCACCTGGTTCAGTACTACGCCGTCCAACTTGGCGCCCACTTGCAACAGGCGGCCGAGGCCATCGGTAATCACCTTCTGGCGGGTGCTGTCGGACTTCACCACGTACAGCATGGAATCCGCCACGCGGGAAACCACCAGCGCATCACTGACCACCTGTGATGGCGCCGTATCCAGAATAATGCGGTCGTAGGTTTCGCCCAGCTCCTGCAACAGGGTAGCAAAACGCGGCGACGCCAGCAGTTCCTGTGGGTTCGGTGGTACCGCACCGGCGGGAATCACATCCAGCCCACTCTGCTCATCGTGGTACACACATTCCGGCAAAGTGGCGCTGCCAGCAATCAGGTTGGACAGGCCCGGTTGGTACACCGGCAGGCCAAAATCCTTGCCGACGGACGGACGGCGCATGTCGGCATCGATTAGCAGTACCTTTTCCATCTGCACCAGGGAGAACGCCAGGTTTTCCGACACGGTGGTCTTGCCCTCACCGGGTACGGAAGAGGTCACGGAAATAATCTTGGCCGGTTTTTCCAGGTGGGAAAGTACCAGGCTCGTGCGCAACGTACGCACCGCTTCAGAAAACTGATGCTGGCCGGACTCGAAGAAGGTACGCAGCCCAAGGCGCGCATCTTTATCGTGCTCTACCCACGGCAGCAGGCCGATCATGCGCTGGGACAATTTGTTTTCCACATCGTCCGGGTTGCGCACACCGTCATTCAGGGCTTCAAACAGGAATGCCAGCATCACACCCAACATGGCACTGACCACCATGGCCAGGGCAACGATCAACGACTTCTTCGGCTTGGCCGGCTTGCGTGGGGCAATGGCCGGGTCGGTCAGGCGGGCGTTGGCCGCTTCAAAGTCAGAAGTCTCACTGGTTTCACGGAAACGGGTCAGGAAGGCGTTATACAGCTGGCGGTTTACATCCACATCGCGCTTCAGTTCCTGATAGCGCGTTTCCTTGCGGGAAATAACCTGATACTCGCCCTTGGCAGAATTCAGCTCGTCGCGCAGGGCGCGCTCGTTGGTGAGCGCCGCCTGATATTCACTTTCAATACCGGCTACGAGCTGGCGCACTTCGCTGCGCAGCTTGGATTCCACCGAGGCCAACTGATCGTTAGCAGCAATCATTTTCGGGTGCTTGGGGCCGTAGCGGCGAGCAAGCTCCGACACCTTACGGGAAGCTTCCACTTCTGCGCGCTTCACGTCCTGAATCACGCTGTGGTTCAGCACTTCCGGCAGGCTGGCCAGTGCATTGATGTCGGAACCGCGCACAGTCACCAGCTCGCGAATACTCGCGGCCTGTTTCAGCTCCTTACGCGCAGCCAGTAGCTGCTCCGTAATTTCGTTCAGTTCCTGGCTGGCAAGGCCGCGCACACCTTCCACATCCACCAGGCCTTCGGCTTCCTGAAAGGCCTGCAGGTTGGTTTCCGATTGCTCCAGCTTTACGCGCAAATCTGCCAGGCGGCTGTTCAGCCAGCTGGTGGCCTGCTGGGTCATTTCCAGTTTGGCTTCCAGGTGGCTATTGATGTAAACCTCGGCCACCTTGTTAGCAACATTGGCAGCCAGCTTGGGCGACTCCGATTCAAAGGTAATTTTAACCAGCTGAGTATTGCGTACCGGGGAAATGCTCAGGCGCTCGATAAATGCCTCGGTCACCTGTTGCAGCTTGAGCTGGCGGGCTTCTTCTTCGGTGAGGATCTCTTCATTGCTGGACAGGAACGGCAGCATCGCGCGCAGGCTAAACCCTTTGCTCTGCTGTTCCGGGTCAAACTCCGGGTGGGTGGTGAGGGCCATCTGCTCCACCACGCGCTCGGCAATGCGCTTGGACTTTAAGATTTCAAACTGGGTAAGGAAGTATTCCTTGCGGCTTGAATCCAGCCCGTAGACTTCTTCAATCGACAGCGCCTTAGCCTGTTCTGCCTCAATCATCAGCGTGGCGGTGGCCTGGTAGCGCGGAGTCATGGAGAAGACCACCATGGCGGTGAGCATAGTTACCGCAATAGACAGCGCAGCAATACGCCACTTAAAACGGTCCACAATGCGCCAGTACTGTCGTAGATCGATCACTTCTTCCTGAAGCATTCGCTCCTGATTGTTCAGGTTACCCATGTTGGATGGTGCGTTCATGCTTGCTACTACCTCAGAAGAAACTCTGCTCAACGGTGACAATATCCCCCGGACGCAGCAGGGTGTTCAGCTCTGCCTTTTCTTTCGTCTGGGTGGCGTCGTCGCCGCGGATGATGAAAATCTTGTTATAGGAAGCGCGCTCGGTAAAACCCTGGGCCAGCGCCCCAGCTTTACTGATGGTCAAGCCCGGCTGGAATGGATAACCACCGGGCTTTTCCACTTCGCCATTAATAAAGAAGGGTCGGTATTCCAAAATGGACACATGCACGTTCGGGTTGATCAGGTAATCCGGCTTTAGTCCTTTAACGATCAAGCCTTCCAGGCCAGATACCGTCAGGCCCACCACTTCCAGCTCACCCAGGAACGGGTAATTGATTACACCGCTGTCGCTCAGGGTAGTTTCCAGGGTCAGGTCCTCTTCCCCGTAGACGCTGATCTGGATCTTGTCCCCAGAGCCCAGCTGGTAGTCCCCCGCTCCAGCCGCACTGGCTGCCGCCACGGTGGCTGCAGAGAATATGCAGGTTGCAAACACAAAGGCAGCGCGTAAAACGCGCTGCGGGAAAGAGGTAAAAATACCCATAAAATTACCGATCAAATAAACTTTTTTTCTAAATCAGTGGCGATTACAGGGACGCCTGCAGACCGAAGAACAGCAGATTCTTGCCGTATTCGAATGCGTCAATGGTGGCTTCCTTGTCCGTGCGGGTGAAACCGGCATTGAAGGCCAGCCAACGCTGCATCTGATAGTTGAAGCGCAGGGTGCCCATATTTACATCTTCTACACGGTCTACGTTCTGGCCCTGGTAGTCGTTGATGGAGTGATCAAAGGTTACCTGGCTGGTAAGACGCTCCATCCACACGTGGTGCCAGCTTACCGCATAGTTTTCCACATCAATGAAGTTACCCACACCGCTGGTTTCATCACTGCGACGGGCAGAGGTGAAATCAAACGCGCTGTACTCTTTCGGGGTCCAACGGATACCAGCTTCCCAGCTTGGGCCGGTGTAGTCTTTACGCTCACCGCTATCAAAATTCTTGGTGCGCAGACCGACCTTTACGGTACCGGTGGTTTTCGCGGTACCTTCCCAGGTCACACCCACCTGATAACGCATCTCGGTGCTGTCGAGGGTTTCGGCATTTTCCGCCGTGTACTCATAGCCAAGCTCGCGACGACTCACTTCCGCCAGCAGTTTGGTCTTGCCACCGGCGTTGTAATTAAATGCAAAAGAACCGTAATCGGTGCCACGGTCGCGACTAGCGGTGCGCAGGCCACCTTCGTAATCCAGGTCAGCAGTACCAAGTTGCATGGTCAGCTGGCCCTTGGCAGAAGCCGCACCAAACACGTAAGTCGCGTTGGCATCGGTGCTCTGGAAGCGATCCGGCTCAGGCTGTAGGTTGCCCGCCCCCTGAGAAAAACCGGTACCGCGGCCTTCGTGGCCATCGGTAAAGCTGGCAGACAGCTCGAGACGGTTACGTACGTCCAGCTCCCAACCTGCTTCGCCGGTCAGGTAGTGGTCGGTGTAGTTGTCGTCATCACTACTAAAATACTCACCACGCACCAGTGCGTAGTTCGCCATATAAGAGGAAACACCGTCGTCTGCGGATAGCATGAAATTCGGGTTAATGACTGCGACCATACTCTCGATCGGCGCCTCATTAGCCAGAGTAACGTTATCATCGTGCTGCATGTCGATGTTCAGGGTAGGTGTGAAGTACACGCCGTTACCCATATTCACCGCTGCCGCTTCCGACTGAGCCAATGCAGTGCCCGCCCCCAGGCTGGTGATCATCATTACCGCCGCAGACAAATTAAGCTTGGTCATTTTTCCTTTCCAATGGTCTTAAAATTATTTCCCGAGGAGCCCCGGCCAATAGGCCGACAGCCTCACATCCCCAAACGGCCGATACCCCATGCCGCTTCCCAAAAGCTGCGGAAACCCCGCAAAAATGTGACAGTTCTCACATAAAGCGCCGAACATTAGCACAATCGGATGGCTACCACTACGGGCTTCGCGTAACGATTATGCTCACCCGAAAAAACTTAGTAGGCGTTAGTGCCCACAAACCCGCGAAACAGCGTCATCCAAACAATTCTGATATCCAACCACAAAGACCAGTGGCGGATATATTGCAGGTCGTGCTCCACACGCTTGCTCATTTTTTCAACGGTATCCGTTTCGCCGCGCCAGCCATTTACTTGTGCCCAACCGGTAATACCGGGCTTTACTTTGTGGCGCAGCATGTAGCCCTTAACAATGGCCCGATATTCCTCGTTGTGCGCCACCGCGTGCGGGCGCGGGCCAACAATACTCATACGGCCCTGTAGTACATTAATAAACTGCGGTAACTCATCCAGGGAAGTACGGCGCAGGAAAGCGCCCACCGGTGTAATGCGGGTATCATTCTTCTTGGCTTGCACCACTTCACCGCCATTATCCTGCGTGGTCATGGAACGGAACTTCCATACCTTAATGGGGCGGCCATCCAGCCCGTAGCGGTGCTGCTTGAAGATCACCGGGCCTTTGGAGGTAAGCTTTACCGCTGCGGCAATTACCAGCATCAGCGGAGAAACCAGCAGCAGAATCAGGGAAGAGAGCACCAGGTCTTCCATGCGCTTCAGCCAGCTGTTGATACCCTCAATGGGTGTGTCATGCACACTCAGCAGGCTGGTACTGCCCACCTGGTAAAAACGGGCGTGCAACAGGTTATTCACAAACAGATCTGTAGCGACATGTACCGTGGCGGTGGTATCCGCGAATGCCTGCAGGATTTCTGCAATGCGCAACTCTTCGCGCATTGGCAACGCGATATATACCAAGTCCAACTCACCGGCCTTGGCCGCCGCTACCGCCTGCGCCACATCACCTTCAACAGGCACATTGCCGGTCTGCCCCAGCTGCGGTCCAACTACCTGGCCACAGGCATCAGACTCTGGTACCCGATAAAAGCCTTTTACACGAATACCCAGCTGGGGCTCGCGGGCAATATCCCGGGCAAGGCGCAGCCCGGAATCGGTTACGCCGATCACTACCGCAGAACGGGTATTGTGATCGTGTGAGCGCAGGTAAAACAGAAACTGACGGAAGACAAAACGCCAGACGCTGAGCAGCGCCAGTGTCGAAGCAAACCAGCTGCCCACCACCAAACGGGAAAAAGTATGACCGGTTTTGGTGAAATAGGAGACCAGTAACAGCAGCACACACACCGCCAACCAAGAGATCGCGGTAATGCCAAACATATGCAGGTAACTGTCTGCCCGCCAGGAACGGTAAAGATTAAGAGACTCCGCCATAAAGGCAAAGCTCACCGCGGCCACCAGACCGGCAATTACCCAGTCCTTACTGACCGCAACCCCAAAAAACTGACAACAGGCGAACAGCGTACCGAGAATAAGCATTGCGTCCAGCAACCGGTACAGCGCAGCCAAACCGGATTGGTGGCTACGAATCCATCCCTGTTTTACTACCCCTTCCCCCATAACGACTCCCCAAGAGCGCGACAGTACGGCGCGCACTCCAAAATCAGTTCACCGCGGTAATTTTTGAAAACCGCGCTAGCCGATTTCTTCCTTTTCACTTCCCTGCAACCGCGCCTGCAATACGCGGAAGCCCCTAAGCGGGCCCAAGTCCGGGCCTCTATATTTGGAGCAAGATCATGCCACATTTGTGACACACGTCAAACATTAGGCGTAACTATGTCCCAAAAACACCGAGTGCCGATCAAATAAAAAACAACACGCATAAATTAAGTGCATTAACGGTGAGGCAAGAAACGAGCCAAGATCACCGCAAAGGAGCCACCCAATATCACTCCTGCGCCATTAGCCGCCATATCCACCTGTGAAGCTGTACGTGCGGGCATCATCCACCCCTGCCAAAGCTCCAGGCCAGCGCCAAACACCAGCAAACCAAACAGCCCCCACAGCCACTTTGTTGCCGATACGGAAAATACCCAAAGCACTGCCAGTACGGCAAACACACCGCAGTGCAATATAAGATCAAAATGAGGCACAACCTGAGGTACGGGTTTGGACTTTATACCCGCGAATAGTGCGGCGAGAAAAACCAACACGAACAACAGCCGGGCGGCAATATAGATGCGGCTTAGTTTTATCATAGGTGCTCAACGCGCCCTATAGCACTTTAGAGCCTAAATCGGTCACCATGCGACTTAACTAGGCCCAAAAAATAAGCCAAAAAAATAACCCCAGTGTGTTACACCGGGGTTATTCGGGGCTAGAAAAGACTTAATCAGGTACGCGCGTAGCGGTCTTCCAGACGAACGATATCGTCTTCACCCAAGTAAGAACCGGACTGCACCTCGATCAGTTCCAGCGGGATAGTGCCGGGGTTGTCCAAGCGGTGTACTTCACCCAGCGGGATATACGTACTCTGGTTTTCCGTTACCAGGAATTCCTTCTCGCCGCAGGTAACGTTGGCGGTACCAGACACCACAATCCAGTGCTCCGCACGGTGGTGGTGCATTTGTAGGCTGAGCTGCGCACCAGGGTTGACCACAATACGCTTCACCTGGAAACGCTCGCCGTAATCTACGGAGTCGTAGTAGCCCCAGGGGCGGTAGACCTTGCGGTGGAGTTGCGCTTCCGAGCGGTTCTCCGCCTTCAGCTTTTCCACCACTTTCTTGATGTCCTGCACGCGGTCTTTCGCCGCGACGAGGATGGCATCGTCACTTTCCACGACCACGACATTGTCGAGCCCCACGGTAGCAATCAGCTTGCTGTCGCTCTGTACGAAGCAGTTGCGGCTGTCTTGCAGAATGACATCGCCTTTTGCCGTATTGCCATTCTCATCTTTATCGGACACTTCCCACAGCGCAGACCAGGAACCCACATCGTTCCAACCGCAATCCATCGGTACTACGACCGCATCGCGGGTGTGCTCCATTACCGCATAGTCGATGGATTCATCGGCACAAGCCAGGAAGGCATCGCTGGCGGGGCGCACAAAGTCCACATCGAAGGTAGCGCCCTGCATAGCCTTTTCACAGGCCTCCAGAATATCTGGGCGGAACTTCGCAAGCTCTTCGATATAACGGCTGGCGCGGAACATGAACAGGCCACTATTCCAACAAAACTCGCCGGAGCTCAGATATTGCTCGGCGGTAGCCAGATCTGGCTTTTCCACAAACTGTTCTACTGCAAAAGCCGTTGCCGCCTCGTCCACAGCCGCCGCCTTGCGGATATAGCCATAGCCGGTTTCCGGTGCGGTTGGCACAATACCAAAGGTCACCAGCTTGCCTGCCTCGGCCCGTGGGATCGCCTGGTTAACTGCGGCCTGGAAGGCGGCAACATCCTTAATGGCGTGGTCTGCAGCCAATACCAGTAACAGCGGGTCTTCCTTGCCTCCCGCTACCGCGCGCAGCGCCGCCAAAGCAACGGCCGGTGCAGTATTGCGACCTGCAGGCTCCAACAAGATGCCACTGTGCGCCTCACCCACCTCGCGCAGCTGCTCAGCGACAATAAAGCGATGATCATCACCACAAATCAGCATCGGCGGTTGTGCATCCAGGCCGACCAAGCGCGTGCAGGTATTCTGTAGCATGCTCGCGTCATCGGTGAGCGGCAGAAACTGCTTGGGAAACAATTTACGCGAAAGCGGCCACAAGCGTGTACCGGATCCACCGGCCATAATTACGGGTAAAATCATCTTGCTCTTCAATTCTTAAAATTCGTATTCGTTTTGTTACTCGGCACTTGCGTCCAAGTACCACTTTGAATGCTTGTGCACAGCAGGGTCAGACAGCAGCTGCTCTTCACCCCACCAGCGGTAGCGGCCGTGTTGCTGGTCTGGCAGTTCGGAGATTTCTAGGTCGAGCGTTAGCGCGTAACCCAGCACCACATAATGGGTGGATACCGCTGTTTCAGGCTCGGCACCAAAAAAGCTATCGCGATAAAAGTGCTCGAACGGCCCCAGGAATTCTGCCTGTGCAAGAGGTACGGAGATTCCCAGTTCCTCTTTCGTCAAACGCGCAAAGGCCTGCGCCATCGATTCATCTTTCACGATCCGGCCACCGGGCACAAACCAATAGCCTTGTGCCGGGCGGTTCAGGCGCTCACCCAGCAGCACTTCGCCGCGCGCATTGCGCACCAGCAAGTCAATAGAAACCAGTGGTGTCGAAGACACCACGGTTTCAAAGGTATCGAGGGGCAGCTTGTTAGACATCCCGGGTTTATCCCCGGAAATCCGACTGATGCTCCAGGAACCACTGGTAAGTGCTGGCCAGGCCCTGTTCCAAGCTTACCGAATAGCGCCAACCCAGATCAGCGAGACGGCTCACATTCATTAGCTTGCGCGGCGCGCCATCGGGCTTGCTTGCGTCAAAGTTGATGGCGCCTTCAAAACCCACCACTTTCGCCATGGTTTCTGCAAGCTCGCGAATGGTGCAATCCTCACCGGTGCCCACGTTAATGTGGGAAAGCATGGGCTCGGTGCATGAGACATATTGCTCCTTTGGCAAATTCATCACATGCACGCTGGCTGCCGCCATATCATCCACATACAGGAATTCACGCATGGGCTTACCACTGCCCCACACCACGACTTCCTTATCACCAGCAAGTTTAGCCTCATGGAAGCGGCGCATCAGCGCGGGAATCACATGAGAATTCTGCGGGTGAAAGTTGTCATTTTCACCGTACAGATTGGTCGGCATGACGCTGCGGTAATCCCGCCCGTACTGGCGATTGTATGACTCACACAACTTGATACCGGCAATCTTGGCGATGGCATAGGGCTCGTTGGTGGGCTCCAGTGTGCCAGTCAGCAGTGCCGATTCACTCATGGGCTGTTCCGCAAGCTTCGGATAGATGCAGGATGAGCCCAGGAACAACAACTCCTGCACACCCGCCGCGTGCGCCGCCTGAATGATGTTGCACTCGATCATCAGGTTTTCATAAATGAACTCGGCCGGGTAGGTATTGTTCGCAACAATGCCACCCACCTTTGCCGCGGCGAGGTACACCTGATCAATATTTTTTTGGGCAAAAAAGTCTGCAACGGCTTGCTGACTTACCAGATCCAGCTCTGCGCGGGTGCGCATCACCAGCTCAATCGCCGGGTTATTCTCCAGCTGACGTACAATCGCCGAGCCAACCATCCCGCGGTGGCCGGCAACGAATACTCTTTTCTTCACGGTCATGACGTAGGTTACTCCGTCGCAACGTTGACGTCGAAGCCGTGCTCCTTGAGCAGCGCATGACGTTTGGCCTGGTCGAGATCGTACTCAACCATCTCGGAGCACATTTCTTCCACGGTGATTTCCGGTACCCAACCCAGTTTTTCTTTGGCCTTGGCAGGGTCACCCAGCAGGGTCTCTACCTCAGCCGGGCGGAAATAGCGCGGGTCAACCTTCACGATCACATCGCCCACATCAACTGCCGGCGCTTTGTCACCCTCAACCGCTACAACCGTGCCGATCTCAGACTCGCCCTTACCGGTAAACGCAAGCTTGATACCAAGCTCTGCAGCACTCATACGGATGAACTCACGCACGGAGATTTGCTTGCCGGTAGCAATCACAAAGTCTTCGGCCTGCTCTTGCTGCAGCATCATCCACTGCATGCGCACGTAGTCTTTAGCGTGGCCCCAGTCGCGCAGCGCGTCCATGTTGCCCATAAACAGGCACTGCTCCAGGCCCTGGGCTATATTGGAAAGCCCGCGGGTAATCTTGCGGGTAACAAAGGTTTCACCGCGGCGGGGGGATTCGTGGTTAAACAGAATACCGTTACACGCATACATACCGTAAGACTCACGGTAGTTCACAGTAATCCAGTAGGCGTACATTTTCGCCACGGCGTAGGGCGAACGCGGGTGGAATGGGGTGGTTTCCTTCTGCGGAATTTCCTGCACCAGGCCATAAAGCTCCGAGGTAGAGGCTTGATAGAAGCGAGTCTTCTTTTCCAGGCCCAGGAAGCGGATCGCCTCCAGCAAACGCAGGGTGCCCATGGCATCCACATCTGCGGTGTATTCCGGAGACTCGAAAGAAACGGCAACGTGGCTCTGGGCACCCAGGTTATACACTTCGTCTGGCTGCACCTCACGCAGGATACGCGTTAGATTAGAGGTGTCGGACAGATCCCCGTAATGCAGCTTGAGGCGTGGGTTACGCTCGTGCGGATCCTGATAAATATGATCAATACGGTCGGTATTGAAAGAAGACGCGCGGCGCTTGATGCCATGGACTTCGTAACCCTTTTCCAGCAGGAATTCGGCCAAATAAGAACCGTCCTGCCCCGTAATCCCGGTAATGAGTGCTACTTTACCATTCGCTGCAATCGAATTAGCATTCATTGCTACATACCTTACTTTGCTTAGACTCCACCAGCTCCTGCAAATCCGCAACGAACCGATTAATGATTTTGTCTTTATTTAAAAATTCACACGCGTAGTTACGCGCAACCATATTCGGCCGGGTAGTATCTCTGGCAAGACACCGCTCCAACCCCCCAATAAACGCTTTTGTATTTTCTGGATCGACCAACTCGTAGATACCCGGATGGCGATCAGCGATCTTACCAAGTTCTGTAGATTTTTCAGCAGTTACTAACGCATGACCGCCAGCGGAGAGGATATTGGTCAACTTCGATGGCAGTACCGCATCCGCCGCGCCTACTTTTTGTACAACCAGGTGTACATCTGCCATTGCCAAGACCTTGGGAACATCCTCCCAAGGCTGCAGGGGCTTAAACGCAACGTTGTTCAATCCTTGACCAACAGCCATCCTCTGCAACTGTTCAGAAAACGCACCGGCACCAATCAGCAAAAACTTTACCCGTGGGCGATCGGCAAACGCTTGCGCTGCTTCGAGCACAATCTCCAGGCCTTGCTTCTCACCGATATTGCCTGAATAGAGAACAACCTTGTCTTTATCGGTATAGCCCCAGGCGCGACGAATGTCCGCCCCGTCTACATCAGGTGCGACAAACTCAGTATCACTCCAGTTCGGAAAGAGACGTAAACGCTCCGGGACAACCCCCTTTTGCGCTGCACGCTCCACCATACTGTTCGAGATAGAAGAGACCATATCAAAACGACGTAAGAGCCAAGATTCTACCGAACCCACAAGCTTTCTGAATAACCCAGGGTTATCCTGGCCCGCAGCATTTGAACCAGCTCGCAGCAAGCCAAACATGGCATCCACTTCATAGTCCTGAATATGCAAAACAGCCTTTGCCCCAGTCAAACGGGCATAAAGTAGTGCCATCGGTGCACAAAAAAGTGAAGGCTGCAACAATATAAGCACATCAGGCTTTAACTTTAGTAGTGTCGATAGTCTTAGTGCAGAAGAGACTGAAAAACTAAGAAGGTGCAGGAGTCGCTTGATAGTAGTGACTTCTGTCGGGACGTAAAGAGGGCAACGATATACAAAAAAATTACCGGAAGTCTCCACTGTCCACCAATTTGAAAAGCCACTGCGCCTATTCCACTCTGGATAATATGGAGGCGCTGTAATTACTGAAACCGCTGAGTACCCTTGAGAAAGATAATTTACTAGCTCACCATTATATTTTCCAATCCCTGTCATCTCCGGACTAAAATTTAGGCTATAAAGAAGCGTTTTCATGATGCCCTCCGACTGATCGCAGTGCACACTCAAAACCATAGAGCTGGAGTTCTAAACATAAACTATGCCTTGCAAATTCATAAGCAGCTTTCTCGACGCCTAGCTTAATGTTTGAATTGCCCACCAAGTACTCGATCATTTCAGCGATAGAATTAGCATTTTGCTCGACCACAAATCCATTCTTCCGATTCACAATGTAACTGAATTCAGGCGAATGAAGATCACTCTGAGTAGTTATATATACTGTTTTGCAGGCAAATGAATGAACAACAGCAAGCCCGGTCATCCCAGGCATGACAGAAAAATCTGATGACTTCAATACATTTGTGGCGTACTGTTCTGACTTCTGACCAAGAAAAATAAAGTCGCTGTCTCCATCAGCAATTTCTAACAACCTTTTTCTCTCGTCACCATCCCCAACGAAAACAACTTTGGAATTAAGCCCCCTCTCTCTGAGAATTCTCACTGCACGAATGAGCAAATCAGGCCGTTTTTGTCTCGAAAGCCTCCCAACATATGAAATCAATAGGGTCCCAGATTTTAGACCCAAGGAATACCTAAACGCCTCACGATCTACTTTTTGATTAATAATACTATCGACGTCCAATGTATTTGAGGCAACAAATATTTTTTTTTCGTCCAAACCATAATCAGAAACAAGTGTTTTTTTTATTTCCTCTGTATAAACTATTGAAAACGATGTCACTTTATATAGAAAACCGCGGAGCCATTCCAGAACTCCGGAAACACCAGAAAAACGCCTTTGATAATTGACCCCCATTCCATACATTCCAACTTTAACCCCAAAAACCCAAGACCAAAAAATTATTTTATAATTGAGGAAAAATGGAACGCTTATGGGGATTATGATCAAATCATATGACTTTATTTTCGCGATCGAAAACCCACGCTGAAACAAGAAATCAACACCAAAAACTTTAAAAAAATAGTTCTTGAGTCGACCTTTGGCAAAAGACAAGTCCTTAGCATTAGGGGCGACCGAGGTATTATTCTTGTCCCCAATATAGAAGTCCACACCATAAATATCGGCAAGCTTTTTAAACAAGCTAAGCTTATAAGTAGGGCACACCACCTGCACACATGCAATTCTCATATTAAAAAATAAAACCTATTAAAGCCTGATCAGAAAATCTTGAAGCTTAGGAATAACCAAAAAACTCATAATCCCTAGAAAACGCCTGCTTAAATTCGTAAAGCGTCTCAGGGCTAACCTCCACCCTATTTCCAAAGCCTGCTAAGTTCTTATGCGGAAGAGATGCGTTAATATTTATTCGAGCGCAGAGCCTTCGAAATTCTGAATCAATCTCTTCAAAACGGTAGATATCATTGACTAAAACATCGCCATTGTTGTCGGAAATCAAGTCTATCATCAAATGTCGATCTTCATTGATACGCCATTTAAGATACTCTTCAAAGGACTTGCCCTCTACGATATTGTGCTGATGATGCCTACGATTTTTTCGCATGAAAAAATAAAGTGATTTTTGCCAATCCAGTGGATGCCTAACAAAAGAAAAGCGATAGTAACTATAAAATAGGTCTCCCATGTAATCACGAACATCTCGCAAATTGGGATGAAAGTTGTTTATTGGTGCCGACGGAAGCTTTACCCCAAAAATTGAAGTGGCATAATTTAAGTTTTGTAGGGCAACCTGCCTAAAAGAGCAATAAGGCCGTAATACTTCACGAATACTCGTCCCTGCAACCTTATATACATGGAAGAATAGAAAATTCTTTTCTTTCGAAATTAACATCTTCTAACACCTGAAAAATCGAATATATTAATATAATTAGGATAAAACTGTAGAGTTAGACATACTGAACTTAGACTTTTTATAATTCGCAACAAGATAAGCCAGACCGAACCAAAAAAAACGTAAAAATTCCGACGTCATAGAAATTTGAGCATTAAGAAAGCTAAAAATAACCGCCGCAGATATAAGTGCTAAAACCGGGTCACAAACTATTTTCTTCAAATTTACAATAACGAGAAAGGCTCTAAAATAAACAAAGCCGGCAATTGCCAATCCATACAGACCAAACCTGATAAACAGATCGAGTAGTAAGTTATGAGGATATGGCCCCTGGTAACCTGGATAACCCCAAAACATGAAATCCCAGAAATACTGAAAATAGTGAGAAACTATCATACCTCGCGCAGTTGTCGACTGATCATCTCCACCTGAAAGACGAAAAAATCGATCCATGAGATTTAGGAACTGCTCCCTAATCAAGTCATTTTGTACAATTAACAAGCTCAGTAAAGCTAAAGTAATAAAGGCAACAATAAAATAGACCAATAGGTTTCCGTGATTCCTGCGGTTACAGTACCCGTGCACTCCCAATATCAAAACCGCTGTAACAAAATAGGCTAAAAGTCCCCCTCTACTAGCACTAATAATCACAGCAGGTAATACAGACATGGCAGCTAAAAGATGAAGCGCTTTGGAAAATAGCCCTGCTCGCGTAATCGCCTGACTAAGACAGATTGCCCCTAATAGACACATACTGAATGATAGGCCAACGGATGAAATATCATCACCCGCGGTAATCCTACCTCTTGCAAAATACGCAACACTATTTAATGATTTAAAGTAAATTAATCCTGCCAGCAAGACAGAAATAGGAATAACTATATTGTATATAAATTCCGATGATTTTGTTTTTTCGAATCTCACTCTACCAAGCATGTATCCCGTCGCGATTAGGGCATAACATATGAAACGGAAAATGATCATCACACCTGATTGTTGGTCAGGCTGCCGCAGAGCGATAATAATTTCCAGGGGAAAAAACAAAAGCACAAAAATTATTAGACTTCGAGCCATTTCTTTGGTTAAACCCAGCTTCAACACGACAAAAAAAATGCCAAGCCCTATCGAAAGAGCACCAAAGCCTAGAAAAAGGTACTTCCCGTGCACCCCATGTGCAGCCTCTACCAATACACTTAATTGCATTAGCACTAAGCCCAGCACTACCAAAGATCGCACATCGAAATTAATTATTAGCTTACGCGTCTTTAGCACTGTAGGCTCCGCTCAGCTTCAATCTGTATATAGATATAGCTAAAAGTGAGAATAGCTCGTAAAAAATCAGTGATTTGGCGATCATTACCAGTGTAAGGTTTTCAAAGGTGAATACACTAAAGAACACCCCAGTCAATCCGGAAAATCTTGCAACTAAAGGAATCACATGCTTCTCAGTAGAAATCAATATAGAATTGAGGATGTCATTTAAAGCCCCTAACAGCGAGGCCAAACAAAGCAGAACGGCCAGGTAAGCATTAAATCTGACGCCTTCGACAATTAAACCATCCAAGAAATATGAAACAAGCAAAACTAAAACGAACGTGCCCACTGATAACGCCAAAAAGGCTTTTAAAACATTTTGCGAGAGATTTGAGTGCTGTTCACTACCGTCAGCCCGCAACAGTTCTGGCCACAATATACGGGATACAGTTTGTGAAGCCTGAAAGATAAGTCGCCCAAACAGCCGATTGATAGAAAACTGAACAACTGCCATCGGAGTCATAAATGTGGACACTGAAGCCATCGTGACAAGATTGTAAGCCGCTGGATATAAAGGATACAAAAAATATCCGATAGTCATCAAAAACCCTTGGCCACGATTTTTATAAGAATCCGATTCAGTACCCGGAATCATTTTTTGTAGAAGAGAGAGCTCATTCAATAAAATGAAGTTAATATAAAGGGCTGTCGCCAACCTAAGTAGCGTAATTACTATTAGGCACCCCATGATCCCATACCCGAGCACTGGAAGCGCTATTAATGCAGCGACTTCAATAAGCTTTGCTAAATTTACCAGCATTTGACCATAATAAACCTCACCTAGTCCTCTCAAGCCATAAACCCCAAGTTGGGACTGATAGTAAATAGAAGAATATAATGCCACCAAAATTAGCTCAGAAAGATGCTCCGCTGGTACCACTCCAAATAAATCAACACCCTGCCTAGTTAAAGCATATATCAACATTAAATTGGCTGTGAAAACAAATACTGCCCAAACAAAAAGTTTCTTTTGATAATTTTGATAAAGACACTTTGAAGCTTCGGAGCTCTCCCCACCCTTTACAAACCCAGATAGTAAATATGAAAGTCTACCCGCACGGCCACCTTCTGCGGACATCAATAAAAACATCCAGGCCCGCAAAATAATCCACGTCGCTGCAACTTCCGCCCCCCAGAAAACTAGCGGTAAAAAAGTCATCACTACGCGATCAATTAGCATCAAGGCACTTGTTAGCACTGAGGCACCAAGGGAACGATAAAACTTTGCCACGTTCATTAACCTGAAAAAACTTCCGCCAATTGCTTTTTAAGAAAAGAAGATTTTTCGACAATTAGATTATATTTTTCAACGTCCCATTTAGCTCGAACTTGAGACAGATTAATCTCATTTACATCACTCCAATTGAAAACGTTCCCTTCCAAATCAAGCTTATGAAAACAACCTTCAATTTTTGAGTCATCTTCGCCCACAACTGCAATTGGTATCGCACCATTTAGAAAAGCCAGCAACAATACATGTAGCCGGTTTGAAATTACGAATTCAGAATTTTGGTATTGTTTAGTAATCGCATCAATTGAATCCAGAGTGCCGTCATATACTAAAATATCTGCACCATTTTTGCAGGCCACTTCACTGTTAATCCGGTCGTCATAAAAAACTTGAGACACAAAATTAACTTCAGGTCCTTGCCGAGTAATTAATGCAGCCAGCTTACTGTATGCAAGCTGTTCACCATTTCTTCTTGGCTTTCTCAGTGAGATCGTTACCACCTCCTTAGCCTGGTGCTCTAGGAATGGCCTTTTAAATAACGAGTGTTGGGGCAAAGCGAAGAAAATGATGGCTAAGTCATCTGAACTTAGATATGAAACCCCCATCCTTCTCATTTCCCTCTCGCTGTTAACATCCCTTATCAACGAGCAATCCACCGATGACAACCTAAACTTATCGATAAGCCAGAAGATTCCATTCGAGTTCTTCTGTGATGAAGGTGCTCGGACTATTCTAATTCCTAAAGATCTAAAAGAATGCAAGGCTAATCCTTGTAACACTCTTCGAATGCCAATTCTCCACGACGTAGTGGCGGGGTAACCGCCGGGCTTCATTACCAGAAACACTAATGATTCACGATTTGTAAACTTCACCCATAGGGAAGAAAACAAACCTAGATAATACGTTAATGTAGTCTTCTTTTTTAACGTCTCGCATGGCAGCGAGCTTAACATGATTTCCAAGTACCATTTTGGAACCCCGGTAGTATCCATGTAAACATCACCATTCGCCATCAACTCTTCAAGCAATGCTCTATTAATTAGTAAATCCCCTAAATTAGGGAACTGTGTTCGCAATGAAATGAAATACTTCTTCATTAAAGGTACCAATTCTTCCGGGACTAAAACATCAAGGCTTAATTACTTTTGTTCTATCTAAGATGTCTATCACCCATTCATTATTTTCTACTATGCTGCTGTATCTGATAACAGGTTTGAATCCGAATCCTGTTTCAGGTAAACGGTTAATAGCCCTCTGTAACACTTACTATCAAAGCGTTTAGTCACTTTGCTCTTTCAGTAAATTTCTCGATACGGGACTACTAAGGAGTCAGCAAACAAGACCCTATTTGGCTACGCGAAGTGAGCACCTAATGTACCTTACTGCATGCTCACAAAAACACGTCTTGTCGGCTCTAGCTAGCACATCAAGGGTGCTCTTCACAGTACTAGCTTACCTTGCATCAGGCGTAAAACAATGTTTACAACAGCATTCCCAATAGAGCTTCCGAAATCACATAACGTGAACCAGCTCACATTTTACCGTAAGCTGCTTGTATTTCATAATGAATATTCCGTTGACGTTTGTTTTAAACTTAGATATCTATGCTTCATTCAAGGTCTTTTTTTGAGCATTACAGCCCTTGAAATCATATAGTCTTAGGTTCAAAAGAGGCTCCGCGCGAGCGTTCGCCAGGGGATTGATTAGCTCTACCTGAAGAGTCGAATATCTGATTCAAGAAATTATCGCTGGTAACCTAAACGAGTGTTCGACACAGCAGAAATTAGGAATGGAGCAGACCAAGAGCCAACTAAACAATTTCTTTCGTTCGCTCAGCATGATGATAAAAATCTATAAAAATAATTAACAACCAAGTCAGACCTGGCTGGGTATGCAGGCTGCAGAGATTAGCTGTTTAGGATTTTAGATAGCAGCACGAATGCATCAGCAAACTGAATTTAGCGCAGCCTCATACACTATGAGATTCAAATTCTACAATAGCTTTTTATCTAACCCCCCTTAGCAACTCTATTTCCTGCAGAGCAAGAAGATGCTTGCCTAAAACGCAAAAATTAACACCTCCTTAGCGTTTAATAAATGGCATTTCTCAACTTGTGAGAAATGCCAAAACCATAATCCAACACCTAGTTACACGCTATCAACTCACTTTAATAGCGTGCCTCCCAATTTAAGTTAGCAAATAGTGCGATGTATGAAGTCATGACTATGCCACCGTCTTCCACCTCAAATGCCCGCCAACTGCCGTCCTGCGTACTGCGCATCAACAAATCAGCATCACCATCTCCATCAAAGTCACCGGCTGCCTGTAACTGCCAAGCCAAACTTGCATAAAGTGGAATATATATTGGGCTATCGACACCGCCGTTGGTCATGGTAAATAAGCGCCAACTACCGGAATCAGCATCTCTCAAAAGAACATCAGAATCACCGTCACCATCAAAATCCCCAGTTGCTTGTAGCTGCCAGTTCGGGGCAGCAAAAAGTGGGATTGAAGCCGTTCTGACAACATTGCCACTTTCAACCTCAAACAACCACCAGCGGCCGTCTACGGAATTTCGCATTAGGACATCAGTATCTCCGTCACCATCAATGTCACCAGCTGCCTTTAAACTCAACTCCAAATTGGCATAGAGCGAGATATAAGACTTGCTTATAACGTTTCCATTCTGGAATTCAAACAGACGCCAAGAACCACTTTCTGAGTGGCGCATCAGTACATCTGCATCACCATCTCCGTCAAAATCTCCGGATGCTTTGAACTCCCACGCCAAATTAGCAAATAGTGAGATATACGAAGTGCTCGTAATGCCGCCATCTTCCAGCTCAAATATACGCCAGCTACCAGCAACCACATCACGCATTAGCACGTCCGAATCGCCATCACCATCAAAATCACCGGCGGCTTGGAACTCCCAGTTCAAATTCGCGTAAAGTGCAATGTATGCCGAGTTAACAACACTTCCATTGTCCAATTCAAACATCCGCCAACTCCCACCCAAGACTTCACGTAAGAAAAGGTCGGAATCACCATCACCATCAAAGTCATTCTTTATGGTCCCGCTTCTTGGTTTAGACGCTGGATTCCACGGGTCAGTACCAGCCTCAAACTCTTCCAGATTGGTCGCTCCGTCGTCATCGGCATCTGCCGCACCGTCGTCAACGGTTGGATCGAGGTTGTTGGCCAGTTCATAGGCATCGCCCATACCGTCACCGTCGGTATCAGCGCTACGCGGGTTGGTACCGGCTTCGGACTCCTCTAGGTTACTGAGTCCATCGTCATCGAGATCTGAAGCACTATCGTCACCGTTTAGATCGAGGGCGTAAGCAATTTCGAAGCTATCTGGCAGTCCATCACCATCGGTGTCGTAGAAGCCATAATCTACGAATCGTTCTGAAGCCGCGATCGGGTCAACCACATTTTCAAGTACTACACCCATCAGCAGTTCGGAGTAACCGTTGCCGATGTATGTGGTCGTCAACAGCTCGCCGTTGGCATCCAACTGGAAGGTGGTGTTAACCAATCCACCAGGTTCGCCCTGCTCAAGCTCGACGGTACCATCAGTATTCACGCGATAGCGACATTGGCTCGGATAGGAAACACTGCTCCACTGCCATGGATTTTGACCGGCATCGATTCCGATGGAGCCCCACAGTGCGTGGCCCTGGAACTTCTCTACCCGTTGCAGGGTACAGCTGCTGTAGCCTTCGCCATCGGTAGTGCCGTTACCATCAAAGTCGATCACCAGACGCGCGATGCGGCCACCGGTAGAGCGGGCGCTTGAACCATCACCATTGCCCCAGTCGAGGAAGCTCAGGTCGCCATTCATCAGAACGGTGCCGTTCAGAGCGGCATTGCTTGCATAAGCAGAGGCATCGCCTTTCTTAACCAGCATGACCATACCGGCACCCGCGCCCCACTCTTCATCGTCCATGTAAACGCTAACCATGCGCTGCTTGGAGGCATCGACTTTCAACTCAACTTCTGAGTTTTCGTCATCCCCCGACAGCTTCAGGTCAACAAATACGCGCCCCTGAATCGGGTCGACGGTGTAGCTACAGGCTTCAAGGCTATCCTGTCCAGACTCGCCAGAAACACCCTGCGATGCGAGGTTCTGGCCATCGAAGTACGCCCAGGCATCTTGGTATTCAAAAGGCGTTACCTGCTGACAGGTACCATCACCATTGAACTGCCAATCACCATTGCCGATGTAGTGCCCTTCAGTGAAGGTGCCATCACGCTCAAACTCTCGGCCCCAGTTACTGATATGCCAAACACCGTTGATGTCTGCCAAAGTCAGGGTATCGGGCTTTTTGATACGGAACGTGGTCCAGGTGTAACGCGCCTGGTCACCTCCTTCGACGAGTTCGGAGTTGAAGATCAATCCGCGGTCACTGGTGGCGACGCCTTCAGAGCCATCGCTGCGAGACCAGAAGTTGCCGTCGAAGTCGATCTGCGACACACAGTCTTCTTCCCCTGCGGGACATCCGGTTGTGCCATAGAAAGTCGACACAAATACACCGTCGGTACCAGTCACATCGATAAAGCGCTCTGCAACCTGATAATCACCTGCAGTATCAGCACGCATGGTTTGAGTACCATTCATGTCGATAAACAGCGGATTGTCACCGAAGGCTGCGAAGCTGCGATAGTTCCAGTCCTGACCATTGTCCTGTGCTGCCCAACTTACGCCAGCACCCCAAATAATCGTGGACTCAACCCCCAAGGAGTAATACATCTCGCCTGCCGGGAAATCGCCAATATCATTGATATCCGTACCGGCCGCCACTTCCTCGTAATTGTTGTAACCATCTGCATCCGGGTCTTGTAACGCATCACCGGCATCTAGCGGGTTCAGGCCCGCATTCTGCTCGAGATTATCGCGCATACCATCGTTATCGGTATCGACTGAGGTGGGCGATGTACCAAGGGTGAACTCGGTTACGTTATCGAGGGTATCGCCATCGTTATCGCCAAATGCATCGCCGCCATCGGTTGGGTTGAGGCCGTTGGCCGCTTCCCACGCATCTGGCAGGCTGTCGTTATCAGCATCGGTAAGACGGTCAAACTGAGACACATAGCCTTGCCAATCGCACAGCCCACCACAGCGGTCAAACGCTTGGCGAATACTTACGTAATGACGATCGTCGTAGCCATCTTCATCCTGGTCCTCACGATCGTGAACGATAAACAATCGCTTGCGGTACATGGTGCAGACTGCCGCACCACCACAGCTGGCTTCATCGAAACGATTACCAGACTCGTCCGCGTAGTATTCGATTACTACACGATTGCCATCGAGGTACCAAGCAAATGGCGAACCGGGGAAGTAACCATCGTTTACATCGTAGTAACCCTGGCTGCCAACGCCGTCAGGCGCAAACTGTAGGCCAAAGCTCGGCACGCCACTGTTAGAAGATTCTGCCACATCAATGAAGGTGCCAATGACATCCTCATGCGTGAGGCTTCCCGTCTGCTCCTGCTCCCACATGGAGTCATTCGCAGCTGCGCGCCCGGCGATACCCGCAGAAGTGTCGTACTCGTGGAATACTACTGTCTTAGTGGCTTTGCCAAACGTCTCTACAAAGTAGAACGTTGTACGAGCATTGCTGTTCTGGTCTTCCAGTATCAAACTGCCGTCGCTATCTACCATCCAGTTGATGTAGATATCGCCATCACCACTAATTTCCGGCATCACTTCAACTTCACCGGAGCCATCGTTATTCAGGCCAATCGCGGTCGACACGAACAGCGTGGTAGGAGCGATGTTGTAGAACTCCGACAACGCGAAACCGGATGCGTAAACCCCTGAGGTAATGGCCGGCGCATCACCAGATACACTACCTCCACCTACCATGTGGGCATCGTACACATCCACAAACGGCTCATCAGCAAGTTGGCCACTGACGTATGAACGATAACCGACTGCAACTACTTTCCAGGTTGGGAACTCACCGTCTTCGGTGCTCAGGAAGAAGTGCAGCTTCTCTACGTGTCGTTCAATTTCGTCGACCGCACCAATCTCGTTCACCCACCAGGAGTCGCGATTAACGTAGTTGCCGTCGCTGGTTGCGGAAACGCTGTTGTTGGCATACTCCCAAGTAAACGCGGAGCTGCCATCGGCGAACGCCATACGACCCAGATCAT
Source organism: Microbulbifer agarilyticus S89 (assembly GCF_000220505.1). GTDB lineage: Bacteria > Pseudomonadota > Gammaproteobacteria > Pseudomonadales > Cellvibrionaceae > Microbulbifer > Microbulbifer agarilyticus_B. The sequence goes on from NZ_AFPJ01000052.1 coordinate 42,853, forward strand.
CTGCGCCAATGCCATCGCCTTCGAGGTCGATTACATAGCCAGACGAGGCATTGAAGTATCCACCTTCGTTGGTCAGCAGGAAGCGACCGGCACCTGGGTTGGCCATCGCAAGCGGCACGGAGCCACCGTCATTCATGTCGGTGCCCACTACGGCTTCGTGCAGGTTGCTGAAGCCATCGCTGTCGTTATCGCCATCGGCATCGGTCGCGTCTTGCGGGTTGAGGCCGTTGTCAATTTCAAATTGATCAGTCAGACCGTCGTTATCATCGTCGAGATCTTCTTCATCGATAATGCCATCGTTATCGAAGTCTGACGGCGGCACGATTTTCTGGAAGATACTGACGTAGCCGCTCCAGAAGTTGTTTTCAAAAGTTCCATCAAACTCGTTATCGAACACCTGGAAGTTACTGAAGTAGGTCTCTTCACCGGCAATATCATGGATGGTGAACTGTCGCTCACGCCATACCACACAATTACCACCGCTACCGCCGCAGGTCGATTCAGTGGCAAATATATTGCTATCGGTGTCATACCAGACTCGTGCTACAACGGTTTCACCCTGGAGTGTCCAGCCATAGGTTGCATAAGGCGATCCGGAACGTACCCAATTGCCAGTATCCCTTGACAGGTGGTAGGCCAAACCATCATCGGCAAACTCCAGACCAAAATAGGGCTCACCAGTTACGTCTTCACGTCCGTCGTATACATACTGGCCGACGATATCTTGCTCGGTAAGGCCGAGATCCATGTGGTTATGGAATAAGGTGCCAGCTGCATAGCGCTCACCGTTCACAAAGTAGACCGCGAGAGCGCTACGGGAATTACCCATGGCCTCCGTGAAACGGTATTCGGTAGTTGCGCCATTACCATAGTCAACCGTAATTACGCCGTTACCGTCGACACTCCAATCCAAATCAGTTCGACCATTCAAGCTATCAGCACTGCTTGCAGCAGATGCGCTGAGAGTCAACTTCGTCGGACCTAGCTTGAATGCTGGATTCACGGTACCGCTTGTATCCAGAGTGGAGGTAGCATACTCACCTGCGCCTACACCCGGGTTATAAAGTTCCGCCGTGGAGATCACCGTGTAATCCCACTCACTGGAGTAGCCTTCATCTGGCAGCTCGCCATTGGGGTAATGTGCTCGTCCAACAATCACCTGTTTCCAGGTGGTGTGGCCATCCCCCTTATCCACAGCAAAAAAGTACGCAGTATCAAGATAAGTCTGCACCTGTGCATTTGCTTGTAATGCGTTGTTCCAGGCAGTCACGTCGGAAGTCAAGAAACTACCCAGGTCAACTTCCAGGTGTGTCCCGTGGTAAACCCAATTACCAAAAATATCCGTAGCGCGCGCACTCAGGCGACTGGTTCCGTCAAGTTCCAAGTTAAGCAGTCCGCCCGGGTTGGCATTCAAGAATCCGCCATAGTTGGTGAACATGAATTCACCAGTGCCGGGGTCAAGCAATGCCGAGGGCGTGCTACCCGCATCAAAGGGATCGCTGCCCAGTTTGATCTCGTGTATATCGAGGAAGCCGTCGCTATCCTGGTCAGCACCCAGGTTGGAATTCAGCGGATCGAGGCCTGCGTTCCACTCGTCACTATCACTAAGGCCATCCGCATCGGTGTCGGCAGCATTCGGGTTGGTACCCGCTGCGTATTCGTCAATGGTCAACAGGCCATCATTATCATTATCGAACCAGGCATCATCAGCGGTGAATGGATCCAAGCCATTGGCGATTTCCCATTCATCCGGGATGCCGTCGCCATCACTGTCCTGAACCTGCGCATTTTTCTGGAAGATGCTGACGTAGCCACTCCAGAAGTTGTTATCGAAAGTGCCATCCAGTTCGTAATCAAATACCTGATAGGTGGTGAAATAGACTTCGTCCCCGGCAATGTCGTTGATGGTGAATTGACGTTCACGCCAGAGAACACAAGTTACGCCGGTGCCACCACAGGAAGCATCGCTAAAGATCTGCCAGTTGTCGGTGTCATACCAGGCCTGCGCGACGATGGTGTCGCCCTGCAGGCTCCAGGAATATGACCAGTCATAGCGATTCCATTGGCTACCGTCCCAATACAGGTGGTAAGCCTGGCCATCGTCAGCAAACTCCAGACCAAAATTGGGCTGGCCGTAGTAGTCGTCGCGACCATCGGACACATAAAGTCCAACGAGATCCTGCTCGGTAAGGCCAAGGTTTGCATGGTTATGGAACAGCACGCTGGAAGCGAAGCGTTGCCCATCTACGTGGTAAACAGCCAGCGCGCTGCGGGAATTGCCCATTGGCTCGATAAAGCGATATTCGGCGGTATTCCCATTGCCGTAGTCGAGACTCAGTGTACCGTTGCCGTCGAAACTCCAACCCAGGTCGGTGCGGCCGTTCAGGCTGTCGCTACTGCTTGCAGGGTCAGCACTCAGGCTGAGTCTGGAAGGGCCAAACGGGAAGTTAGGGTCAACCGCACCGCTGGTGTCGAATACACGAGTGGCGTACTCGCCTGCGGTAATACCCGGGTCGTAGAGGTTGGCGGCGGTCAGGACATTGCGGTCCACTTCGGAGGAATATCCCGCATCTGCAAGCTCACCATTCGGGTAGTGCAGGCGGCCTACAACAACTTCTTTCCAGGTGGTATTGCCATCACCCTGGTCAAATGCGAAGTAGTAGACAGTGTCGTAAATGGTCTGCTCTTGAATGTGCGTTTGCAGCGCGTTATTCCAAACCTCGTTTTCAAAGGCAAGGTACCCACCCAGATCCAGCTCAAGGTGCGTTCCGGTGTAGGTCCAAGTGCCTGAGATATCAGTACTGCGCGCGCTCAATCGGCTTACGCCATCAACCTCAAGATTGAGAAGGCCACCAACACTACCGTTAAAGTAACGGCCAAGGTTGGCGAACATAAACTCGCCGGTACCCGGATCAGCCAGAGCAGCGGGCATGCTGCCGTCGTAGTATGGATCAGTACCTACTTTGACCTCGTGGATATCCAGGTAGCCGTCGTTGTCCTGGTCCGCGCCGAGGTTGGAATTGAGCGGGTCGAGGCCGTTGTGCCACTCTTCGCCGTCACTCAGGCCATCGGCATCGGTATCAGCCACATCGATATTGGTGCCGATTGCGTACTCGGTCCAGTTGTCAGCACCGTCGCCATCGCGGTCTTCAGACGCATCGTTCGCATTGTACGGATCCAGGCCGTTCGCGACTTCCCAATCATCGGGGATAGCATCTCCATCACTGTCCTGCTCCCCGCGATTGAACTGACCTACATAGCCCTGCCAATCGCAAATCTCGCCGTCACAGTAATATCCGAAGCCCTGGCGGATGGTGATATAGAAACGATCATTTTCGCCATCACCACTGGTGTCTTCCGCGTCATTGAAGACAACTCGACGCTGACGGTATTCGATGCACTCTGCAGCACCCTGACAGTCGGACTCTGCGTAATAGGTCCAGTTTTCATCACGGAAGTAATGCGCGATGACAGTGTTGCCATCGATTTCCCAACCGAATGGCGCACTCTGATTCCACTGCCCGTTGGAGTGGAATTCCTGATGGCCGGTACCATCTTCATTGAATACCAGTGCGAAGGTTGAGCTACCGGATGGATCACCTTCCGGGGCATTTTGCAGGCGGCCGACTACGTCAGACGCATCGAGCGCATTGATGACAACTTCTTGCCACATGGATTGCCTTGCACTGGCAGAGCCGGTAAGCCCGGGCGCAGCACTATCGAATTCATGTATGACAACGGTCTTGATGCCTTTACCGAAGGATTCGATAAAGTAGGTAGTGGAGCGTGCGCTATCACCGGCGTAATCCGCCACCAGCGTACCATCGCCCTCAGTGGCCCAGGTCACTGGCTGATTGCCGCTTCCACCCACTTCGGCTGGAATCACAAAGTGGCCCGTGTTATCGCCATTGAGCACGAGATCAGCTGGGTAGGTTACCCAGTTCGGATCCAGTGCAAAGCTGGTGCCCAGACCCACACGTGTAGTAAAGGTGCCGGCCGAAATGGATGGCGCGGTGAGCGAGCCAGTTCCCATCACCTGGTGCTCGTAGACATAGGTGAAATTCTTGTCTTCGAGTGACTCGTTCGGATAAACCTGACGACCTGAAATCACCAGCTTCCATACCGGGTTTGGACCGGACTGCACTTCGAAGATGGAAATATTGTCGACCCATTCTTCTACTTCGGTGCCATAGCCCAGCTCTGCGACAAACCAGTCATCGCGATTTACGTAAGAACCGCTATTTACACCGCTAATCGCGTTATTTGCGAAGCTCCAGGTGAAGTGCGCACTACCGTTATGTTTCGCAAAACGCCCTTCGTCGTCATTGCCAATGCCGTCACCGGCCAGGTCTAGCACATACGCGTTGGAGGCAAAGTTACCGAGATTACCCAGCAGGTAACGGCCTTCACCGGGGTTGTTCATTACAGCCGGCAGGGAGAACTCATCACCTCGGTCAGTGCCAACCATGGTTTCGTGCAGGTTGCTGAAACCATCGTTGTCGTCATCTTCATAGGCGTCGCCGGCGTAGTTCGGATCGAAGCCATTTTGGATTTCAAATTCGTCAGTTAAGCCATCGCCATCGGTATCAATATCTGGATCGATAACCGTGATGCTGGTGGTAAATGAGGTATTGAAACCCATTGCGGCAAGCGCCGGGCCACGGATATCAAAGAATCCATTGGCATGGTCAAACTCGACCCAAAGATCCCACTCGCCCAAACTCGCCCAGTCGGGGATATGCAGGTTGCCCTCGGTTGCGTTTCCATCCAGCCAGGCCCAATGTGCCTCGGTGTCCTTCGGCATAAAATGAATGGAGACACCGCTGCTATAGATGTTGTCCTGATCTGCAGTACTGAAGGTTACCGCTGTATCCACGCCACCATTGGTGAGGTCGACGGCAGAGGGATCGATACTCAGCGAAGTGATTTCGGGACGCCCCCAGTCGGCGCTGTACCAGCCACTAGGGCTGATCAAACCGAGATCACCCTCCGGGATAGCATTACCCCAGAGATCAACACCCGTCACATTGTCGAAACCTACCAGTGGGGAAATATCGGTAATGGCATTATGCGCCATCGAGATGGTATGCAGTTGCGGCAATCCGGAAATATCCGGAATGAATGTAATCGCGTTCTCACCTGCATCGATCCACTGCAACGCACTCATGGAGGAGATTGCACTGATATCGGTGAGGTGGTTGCGGTTAATGTTAAGCCCACGTATTGGCAGGCCCGCCAAAGGCTCAATACTGGAAACATCCGCATTCGCGAAATAAAGCTCGTGCAGATTGCTTAGCTGAGCGAGCGGGCTGAGGTCAGAGAAGGTACTGCGGTTTGGATCGAACTGATCCCAATTGGTATTCAGATCCAGGTAGTTGAGCATATACAGCTGCTCGATACCCGAGAGATCATCAATTCGCTCCGGGCACCAAAGACCGTACATTTCATGGACATAAGAAACACTATTACCGCTTGCTTCATTTTGCACGCAGGCAGTGAGGTCCGGGTCGGCAAAAGAGAGGCTGTAAATATCGACTGGGCCGGGATTTGAGTTAGTTACAGTGAACTCAACCTGCATACCCAATGTTTCAAGCTGGTTTTCATCGATATGTTTATAGTTACCAGCGTAGTCACTTGCGGAGACGTACTCCAGTATCCATTTGCCAGCGGCATCGATCGTATTGAATATCAGCTTACCTTGAGAGATTCCCGAGGGAAGCGAGACATACTTGGTATCTGAGGCATGGCTTTCATGACGTAGTGTGAGTTCGATATGTTGTATGCCGGTACCATCACCGTCATTAAAGTTGACGTCGAAATCGACCGCAACGTAGCCGTTACTAGCCTCATCAATGTTTACGTCCAACTGCGTAAAGCTAATGCCCTCAAAAACTGGAGCAGTTTGATCTCCGGGGCCAGTTCCGTTCACGGTAAGCGAGGTATCCGCGAACCCCATTGCCTGCAGATGCGCTGGGCTTACTTCGAAACAGTAATAATCCTCACCCATGGGCCCACATGCCTGTGCATAGAGGTCCCATTCACCGCGCTCAGCAGCGAAATTTATCCAAATTTCCCCGTTCGGAGAAGCATTCCAGCTGTCGCAATACCAGTTTTGTGTATTACGGCTAGGACTGCTGAGGTAAAGACAGGTTTCTTCTCGTTCAAACGCAACATCCAGAACGGTAGAACTGACGGTTACGTCAATCCGCTGATCTCCTTCGTCAAGATTGACCTGGTCGTTGGGAATAAAGGAAGCCTGATCGATCACAAACGGTAGTGGTGCTCCATGGATATTGACCCCTGCCGCCTGCAGTGCAAGATACTCAGGACCACCTTCTGTGAACAGGTTATTTTCCAGGTGTACATCTGTCAGCGTGGTGATTTCTGCCAGTTTCAACAGATCATCATCCTGCAGCGCATTGCCGTTTAGCATCAGGTAGGTAAGCTGCGGGAAGGCTGCACCGAGGTCGGAATAGCCCGCAGCTACCGCGTCTGGCAGATCTTTGATCCGCGCGCCAGCAGCCTCAATACTGGAAATTTCCTTTCCGAGCAGGGGCGTTAAATCCGAGACTTGTGTAAAAAAGAGTCCAAGGTATTGCAGTGGAGCACCTTCGAGCGGGCTCAAATCAGACACGGGGTTATCGGTTAGACTCAATATCCGCAGCGAAGTGGCGCTGCCCAAGGGTGACAGGTCGCCAATATCATTGCTTGAGAGATACAGCGTCTCCAAGTTCGCGAAAAAGGTATAAGACGAAACTGTGTCGAGATCGTCATTCCCCAGGCCAACTCTCTGTAGGCCGAGCCCTCTCAGGTTATCAAGGGCTGCAATTACCGAGTAATCAAATCCACTTACATCCGCAACGTACAAGTCTGTGAGCGAGCTCAGATTGGCAAGCTCTGCATAATTTGTCAGCTCGCTTCCGTGAATCCAGAGCTCCTGCAGGGCAGTAAGCTGCGAAAGACCAGTAACATCAGTAATGCCACGATAGCTACAATCTAGAGATGTAGCATCCACAATATTAGACCAGCCATACTCGACGGCACGCTCATCTACGCATGCTTCAAGGTTTGCATCGGCAAAAGTGAGGTCTTCAATTTCCGTCGACAGGGCAACCGGGCTGACGAATAAGGAAAAGAAAGCCAGAGGGCTTAACAATTTCTTGAAGCGATTCATGATGTTTTTTTGCTTTGATTTCACGGTGTTCGCGCGCTCTTTATCCATGACAGGAACCTCGTAATTTCCCGTTTACGAGTCAATACCGCCAACTCGGTGTAATTGGTGTTATGAAATTGAAACTTGGAGTTATTGAATAACTTGCACAGCACCCTGCTGGCGCCGCTGAACGTCTTCACGATTTATAATTACTGCACGTGACTCAGCGTCCTGCTTTTGGGATGCCATTCTGGCAAGGGCGCTTTGCTTACGCTGCTGCGCAGCGTTTCGCGCAAGATATTCTTCACGAGTGAGCCTGGATCCAGGCTGCTGAGTGGTGGGATTACTACGTTGCTCAAGAGCCCTCACTTTATTTTGTAGCGATACGACTAGCTTTTGAGCTTTCTCGGCTTTGTCGGAAGCCTGATTATTCTGATAGGCACCGTAAATATTGCCGGCCACGGAAACAACAAGCGCAGCAGCCAGTGCTGCGCGCAGATTAAGCTGAACTTTCACCCTACCCCCAAAAAGAAACTTCACCCCTGACCAGCAACCCCATATCCAACGCTGGCCCAGGCTATCCCTCAACTGATTAAAATAATGCTTAGTAAGTGCAATTCCATAGACGACCTAAACCCCAAAGGTCGCAATGGGAAAAATTGCGTCAACTTTAGCACGTGACGCACATCACATAAAACAAGAAAACTATCGCTCTCACCAGCAGTGAAGGATAGTCAGCAAAGACCCTTTAGCTCACCAGCCTTAGGACAGGCAACGGCAATATTTGCTCTAGAGAGATTTCTATCACCAAGAAATAGGGGCAATAAATAGCCCTTTAGAGCTCATTTATTACCCTTATTGATACCTGCGATTAAGAGTTAAGCAGGCTCGCCGGCCTTGGTTTTCCGGGTGCCGAGAAACTCTTTAAGGCTGCTGCCGATTTCTGCATGATGCAGCCCGTATTCAAATTGGGCTTTCATATATCCAAGCTTGTTGCCGCAATCGTGACTGTGGCCAACGATGCGATAAGCTTCTACGGATTGCTGCTGAAGCAACTCGTCGATGGCATCGGTTAGCTGGATTTCACCACCAGCACCCGGTGCGGTGTTTTCCAGCAGGTTCCAGATTTCCGCAGAGAGTACGTAACGGCCGACAACGGCCATGTTGGACGGTGCCGCGTCCACTTCTGGCTTTTCCACCATGCCGTCGATCTTGGCAGTGCCGCCCACCTGCAGGTCGGCCCCCAAGCAATCCACAACGCCGTACTTGCTTACATCTTTCCACTCGACGCTTTCCACCATAATCTGGCTAGCCTGGCGGGCTTCAAAGTTCTTCACCATATCGGCCAAGTTGCTGGTGGTGAGGTCTGACGCGTACTGGTCAATCAGTACGTCTGGCAGCAACACCGCGAACGGGCTATCGCCCACTACCGGGCGCGCGCAGCTAATAGCATGGCCCAGGCCTTTGGCTTCTGCCTGGCGCATGGAAATAATGGTGACGTCGTGGGGGATGATGGCCCGCACTTCGTCCAGTAGCTGGCGCTTGAGGCGGTTTTCCAGCTGGGCCTCCAGTTCGAAGGAGGTATCGAAGTGGTTGGCAATGGCGTTTTTACTGGCGTGGGTTACCAGCACAATTTCTTTGATGCCGGCTGCTACCGCTTCATTGACCACGTACTGGATCAGCGGCTTGTCGACGATGGGCAGCATTTCCTTGGGGATGGCTTTGGTTGCCGGGAGCATACGGGTACCCAGGCCAGCCACCGGGATTACGGCTTTTTTCACTTGCTGCATTACGTTCCTTCCTTAAATTTTGAATTCTTTTTCTATCGCAGAGGCGAAATGCCGACGCACGACTACCTGAACTGTCAGGTTTGAATCAGGCAGGAATCTGGACTTAACAGGAAGTAAAAAAGGAATACAGATCGCACCACGCTTGCGATACGCACTACGCAGCGGCGTCAAGATGTGGCATTGCCGGCGCTTGCCGGGTGCCTCTCCCTAAATACCCCAAGTGTCATTGCGTGCATATACTGTTTAATTTGCGCGCAAATCAAGTTCCAGTCCGATTCGGTACTAGCGCCTGCACAGGCCTACCTTCTCCATTGCCGGCCCATTCTTTGGGCTCTCTACACACTGCTGGCGCGGATGATTCCGGAACCACCAATGTGACTGGCGTCACACTTTAGCAGCTAATTGTGACAATTCAAGATTAAGTGCGCCCGTTTAACGATTGCCAGTTTCCAACAATGCTCGACCGGCTTCGACCGACATTCTCACGACTGCGACGGTATTTTCTCGCAATTTACATACCAATCGGCGCGCAGCGCGACGTCATCTGGCGCCATCTGGTTAATTAGTAAGTACACACTGCCAAACTGCAATCAGCTTGATCGAATTTTGATCACACTGAATCAGGACTGCAGATGTTTGGTAGTAGCAGCTTTTGTTTCTGGCGCCGCGCTCACCGGGGCGGCGCTGCGGGTAGTAGGCCTGCCCGATTTATCGCCAATGGCGTATTGCTCACGCTGTTTGCCGCTGGTTGCACCATCACCGCGACCGCGCTCACACCGGGGGCACGGTTGCAGCTCTCCCAGCCATTATTGGAACAGGTGCATGCAGACTACGGCGCACTCGCCCACGGGCGGCTTGTGCGCTGGCAGGCATTGCTTGAGGAGCAAAGCCGTGCACTGGAATGGCACAGGCTACTGCGCATCAACCAGTTCCTAAACCAGGTGCCTTTTGCCGATGACCAGGCGCACTGGGGTAAGGAGGATTTTTGGGCCACTCCGGTACAGTTCCTCGCCTCCAACGGCGGCGATTGTGAAGACTATGCCATTGCCAAGCTCTTCAGCCTGACCGGTGCCGGTGTCTCACCAGAGAAAATCCGCCTGACCTATGTGATCTCCACTACCCCAGACAAACCCTCCAACCGCCCACAACGCCAACCGCATATGGTGCTTTTATACACGGCAAACCCGGGCGAGCACCCGCTAGTGCTGGACAATATGACCGGCGAGGTACTGCCAGCCCGCGAGCGCACGGACCTTGAACCGGTATACAGCTTCAATGCGGAGGGGCTATGGCTGAACGCTGCGCTGGACCAAGCCACCAAGGTCCGCAGCCAGCCGGGCTCGGCGCTGTGGGATAACTTGCTTGAACGCATGCGCCAGGAAGGCGTGTTCGCGCGATAAGGCCGCTAGGCCCGGAGCATGGATATGGCTCGTGACATAGACATAAACCGAAGCCCGGTAACCGGTTCGGTAATCAATCCGGTAGCAACTGGGTTCTGGCACTCCCTTGCCGCCTTTATTAGCCAGGTAGTTACCGGCCTGTGTTGCCTGGTACTGGTACTGGTCGCTGGCCTGGCAATTGCCCGCGACCAGTTACACCAGCTACAGGCAGTGCAGGCCAGAGACAGTGCCGCCATGCTCGCGGTACAACTGGGCGGCGCCATGCGCCAGCACCCCGACCCTGCCAGCTACACCCGCACCTTGTTACAAGGTGTTACCCAAAGCGGGGCTTATGCCGAGGTGCTATTTCGCCCCGCTGATTCCGTCCAAACCAAACAACAGACACCTGACTCGATTGCGCCTGTAAGTATACGCACACCCACCGCGGCCCGTGGTGTGCCCGGGTGGTTTCAGCAACTGATGCAATTTCAGCCGCCAAGATTGCGGGCGGAAGTACGAAGTGGCTGGGAAATTGCAGGTACGGTAACGGTGCGCCGGCATCCAGCGCCTGCACTGCAATTGTTGTGGCGCCTGGCTCTTGGGCTATGCGGTACGGGCCTGCTGATACTGGCCGTAGCTGTATACCAATCGCGCAAGCGGCGACTGCGGGTGCACCAGTATGTGGCTGGTTTGGAAGCAGAGCTGTTACAAATCCGCGAGCTTCTGGAAGCACGATACGAAGCGGGGAATCCACATTCACTTGCAGAAAAACGGCGGCAAGAGATCGGTAACAATCGACACGCGGTGAAAAGCCGTACGGAAGCCTAGCCCTTTGTGGCTACAAAATTCAGGATTTGAGTACCAGTTGGCATTGACCTCGAGTTATTTGCGGTCATCTCTGTAGCGCAGGCTTCCCATTTGCTGTATGGGCGCTACAATCATCCACCATCCGAATGGAATCCAAACTAAAACAAAGTTCTTTAGGGGGACGCATGAAGAAGTCAGCATTGGGGATCGCACTGGGTGCGAGCTTGCTGAGCGCCGTGGCCATGGCCGATGTGAAACAGTACATCGATGCCGGTTACAGCATGGACCAGGTCATTGCCCTGGCACAGAGCGAAGGCCTGAGCACCGAGGAAGCGGTTGAGCAAGCCCTGGCTGCTGCTCCTGAAAAAGCGGCTGACATTGCCGTTGCGGCCATCAAGGCAGGTGCCAACCCAGAAGCAGTGGTAGCTGCTGCGGTTGCCGCGAACCCGGCTTCTGCTGAAGCAGTGGTTACCGCTGCCGTTACTGCTGGCGCAAACCCGGAAGCCATCGCTGCTGCGGCAATTGCTGCGGGTGCTGATGCAACGGTCGTGACTGCTGCTACCGCTGCTGCGGCTCCGGCAGCTTCTGCGCTGGCCGGCAGTGCGTCTGCTCCGGCTGCGAGTACTCCGATCCCACCTGCCCCTGTTGTCAGCAGTGGCGCTGGTGCAGGCGGCGGCGGTGGTGGCACCGTAGCCTCCGACAACTAAGCAACACAGGCCCGCACCCCGGTGCAGCCAAAGTGTGCAGAAAAGGCCCGCGAGGGCCTTTTTTTGGTTTTACCCTCTTTGTATTTTTTAGCCCTATGTTTGCTTCCAGGTTTGCTTCCAGCCGCTCCTCGGTGAAAAGTGCCGACCACACCGCCCGGCTGGAGCGCGGGTTGTTTTACGGCCTGCTCGCACTGATTTTCTGGTTACCGATTCCGCTCGGCTCACACCGCCCCTGGGCCTGGGGGTTGATGGAAGTGTGGGTATTTACCCTGACTGCAGGCTGGCTGCTGCTGAACCTGAAAGAACCCCGCTTCGAGCGCTTGCGCCCCTACTGGCCGCTGCTTGCGATCTTTGGTGTGTTTCAGCTGTGGATTTTTATTCAGCAATTTCGCTTGCCCATAGCATGGCTCCAGTGGATGGCCCCGGAAACGGCAGCGACCTACCTTGCGGCCAACCCGGCATTAACCAGCGCAACGATTTCTTTAGACCCCAACCAGACCCACGTGGCATTGATTAAGGGCGTGGCGTACTGCTGTTTTTTATTGCTGGTGCTGGCACTGGTCACCAGCACCAAGCGCCTGAAGACGCTGGCACTTACCGTGGTACTGGCGGGCACCTTCCAGGCGTTTTATGGCGTACTGCTGGCGCTGTCGGGCTCGGAAACCACCTGGGTGATGGGCTTTACCAATAACGGCATTGCCACCGGCGGCTTCCGCTACAAAAACCACTACGGCAATTATCTGGTGATGTGCCTTTGCCTGGGTATTGGCTTGCTGATTGCGAGCCTGGGTGGCACTAGTGGTGGCAAGCTCAGGCAACGCCTGAAGGACCTGGTAAATATGTTGCTCGGTGGCAAGGCGGTATTGCGCCTGTGCCTGGCGATGATGGTGATCGGTTTAGTGATGTCGCACTCGCGTATGGCGAATGCGGCGTTTTTTGCCAGCCTGTCGATTGTGGGCGCACTGGGATTATTACTGATCCGCAACCGTAGCCGCAGCCTGACCATTCTGCTCGCGAGCCTGATGGTGATTGACCTGATGATTGTGGGCAGCTGGTTTGGCATGGACCGCTTGCGTCAGGAGATTGAGGAAACGAGTTTTTCTCAGGAGACGCGGGACGAGGTGAACCAATACGGTATGTCGCTGATTGAGCAGCATCCAATTGCGGGTACTGGTGCGGGTAGCTTCTATTCCTCGTTCCCCAGCGTAAAAGGATCAGGCATCAATATTTTTTACGATCAGGGACATAACGACTACCTGCAGTTCAGTATTGAATACGGACTGCCGGCGACGTTGCTGGTGGGAGCTGCGGTATTGTGGAGTTTGTATCACGCGTTTGTGGCACTGCGCACCAGGCGTGACAGTATGATGCAGGGGTTGGCGTTTGCGGCGCTGATGGCGATTGTGGCGGAGCTGATTATGCTGACCACGGATTTTCATCTACAGGCGCCGGCGACGGCGATGTATTTTTTGATGCTGCTGGGGCTAGCCTGGAAGGCTCGGTTTATGGAGAGTGAAAAGACTGCAAAGGCCTTAAAGAGATAAACTGGCTACAAATAAGCAACGATTATAAGAGACTTAGATGTTTGGCTTACTTCGCACAACTCTTGCACTAATGGTAATGATTTACCATTTATCGATAAGTATCACACCACTAGGAACCTACGCCGTATATGGCTTTTATGTTATCAGTGGCTTTTTGATGACCTCAATCATGCACGAAAGCTACGGCTATTCGAGTATAGGACGCATAGCATTTGGGGTAAACAGGGCCCTTCGCTTGTTACCACTTTACTGGATGGCCGTCATGTTCAGCGTTTTACTCATCGTGTTTGCTGGTTCAGAAGCTGTAGCGGCCTACCATCGCAGCATGCAGCTACCCACCACCCTAAAAGAAGTGCTCGCCAATGCGACCATGATTTTTCCTGCGTGGAGCCCATTCGAGATTAAAACGAGGCTGGTACCACCAAGCTGGGCCCTTACGGTCGAAATCTTTTTCTATGTACTTATTTGTTTTGGTATTTCTAAAAGCTTTACAAGAGTCAAAGTCTGGTTTGCAGCTTCTGTGTGCTACGTTATTTGGAGCTTCGCTGCCGGCATGCCGTGGACGGATAGATACTTCCCAATATTCGCGGCCTCTCTCCCCTTCTCCATTGGCTCAGCAATTTACTTCTTAAGCAAAGATGAAGGCGCAAGAGAACGATACTCGAAATTGGGGCTACGCTCGGATTTACTATTCGCCCTGATGCTTTGCAACTGTCTCGCTTGGATATTGGCATCCAAGTTGATGCCAGGAAAATACATAGAGGTAGGATTCTACATCAATATCGCAATCTGCTCTCTTTTGGTTTTTGGCATCTCTAGTGGACACGAAATCATTAAATTCAAAAAGGGTACCGACAAGATTTTGGGTGATTATTCTTATCCGATCTACCTTCTCCACTGGCAATGCGGCTTCCTCGTTTCCTACTTAATCTTTGGAGAGGCATTCCATGAGCTTTCTGCGCGTGGGCTGGCGAGCCTAGCGTGCTCATTGGTATTTATTGCCGCCGTTGTCTTTATTCTAATTCGAGTAGTCGACAAGCCGATTCAAAGGGTTCGATCGCGCGTTCGATCGCCCCGCGAGAAACCATACTCTAGCGCCAAATTGGCCACATAAACCAAGAAATCGCCCTGGCTCCTTTACTAGAGAGCCAGAAGACTTCTTGGCAGCTAAGGCTGCGCCCCCAGCGGGATCAAACCGCTTTCAACGGTTCGACCCTCAACGCCAAACAAAAAAGGCCGCATCCTTTCGGATGCGGCCTTTTTTGTATTTGGTGGAGCTAAGCGGGATCGAACCGCTGACCTCAACACTGCCAGTGTTGCGCTCTCCCAGCTGAGCTATAGCCCCAAATTGGGTGCTTTCGGGGATGTTTCCGTCGAAAGCGGGGCGCATTTTAACAATGCACGGGTGGCTGTCAACTAGAAAAAGAACTTTTCAATCAAATAGTTACAGACTCACTCGTCATGCCGGCTGGCGCCGGCATGACGGTCACGCTTGCGCCCAGGCTGAGGCTTACGCCAGGCCTGCGTACTCCTTGTCCCAGCGCTTCAGCACCTTTTTACCGGCACCGCCGAGCACGTCGATGGCCTGGCGCAGGCGGGCGCGGCTGAGGTCGGCGCCCAGCAGGTCCATGGCATCCATGACTGAGAAGGATGCGGTGGTTCCGCTAATGGCGACGAACAGCGGTGCGTTGAAGTCTTTGAGCTTTATGCCCATCTGGGTGGACAGCTCTTTGACCGCGGCAAAGATGTTTTCCTTGTTCCAGGTACGCAGGGCTTCCAAACGCCACAGGGCGAATTGCAGCAGCTTCTTCTGCTCGTCCAGCTCCATCTTGTTGCCGGCGAAGCTCTCTTCGGTGAGGCCGAGGCTGCCGGCGGCGAGGAAGCTGACCAGCGGCATAAAGTCACCGAAGGTTTCCATACGGCCCTTGGCGTGCGGCAGTACCTTGAGCAGGTTATCGCGGTTCAGCAGCCACTTCTGCAAGCGGTCTGCCAGTTGCTCGTCTTGCAGCTCGCGGATCCACAGGCCGTTCAGCCAACTCAGTTTTTCCACATCGAATACCGGGCCGCCGAGGGAAACGCGTTGGATGTCGAAGTGCTTGAGCATTTCGTCCAGGGTGAACTTCTCGCTCTCGTCCGGCATGGACCAGCCCATGCGGCCGAGGTAGTTGAGCAGCGCTTCTGGCATAAAGCCGGCGCGCTTGTAGTACAAGATGGAGGTGGGGTTTTTACGCTTGGACAGTTTGGTTTTGTCCGGGTTGCGCAGCAGCGGCAGGTGGCACAGCACCGGCATGTCCCAGCCGAAGTACTCGTACAGCAGCTTGTGCTTGGGTGCGGAGTTAATCCACTCCTCACCGCGCAGTACGTGGGTGATTTCCATCAGGTGGTCGTCTACCACGTTGGCAAGGTGGTAGGTGGGCATACCGTCGGACTTGAGCAGGATCTGTGCATCGACCTGTGCCCAGTCAATTTCGATGGTACCGCGCAGCAGGTCTTCCACGACGCAGGTGCCGGTCTCGGGCACGTTCATGCGCACGACGTAGGGTTCGCCGGCAGCTTTACGCTTTTCCACTTCTTCCGCGGGCAGGGCCAGATCGCTGGGCTTCAAGGTTGCCTTGCCGGATTCCTGCAGCTGTGCACGCAGCTGGTCCAGCTCTTCCGCGGTGCGGTAGCAATGGAAAGCATGGCCCTTGGCTACCAGCTCGTCACAGTATTTCTTGTAGATGTCGCCGCGCTCACTCTGGCGGTAGGGACCGTTGGGGCCGCCGACATCCGGGCCTTCCTGCCAGTCCAGACCCAGCCAGCGCAGGCTGTCGAGAATCGCCTGTTCAGACTCCGGGGTACTGCGCGCCTGGTCGGTATCTTCAATACGCAGTACAAACTGGCCACCGTGGGCGTGGGCAAAGCACTGGTTGAACAGGGCAATGTAGGCCGTGCCTACGTGGGGGTCGCCGGTGGGGGAAGGTGCAATTCGGGTTCTTACGGTCATTGGTAACCTGATGTTGGACAAATAACTAATAAAGGAAGAAAGAAAGACATTTGAGGCGCGGCATTATATCGCCGGGGTCGTAACCCGCACAGTGCGATGCCCGCCCGATTTACCGGTAAGCCCGTGACCGCAAAGCGACCGGCACGTCACCAATGAAAAATTCATACCGAAAATTCCGTGACTAAGATCACAAAAAAGGTATGATTACCTATAAGTCGACGAAATTGGAGGAAAAACCGCCAATTTGCTGTAGCCGGCGCCAGGGCTAGCTCATAAAATGCGCGCCCCACAACGATAACACTTCGGGATTTAGGGAAATTTACAATGAAAAAATTTGCGCTTCGCTCTCTCGTTGCGGCGGCAGCTCTGGCAGCAGCCTCCTCTACCTTCGCGGCCACTGATGGCACCGCAGGCCCTTCTTCATCCAACGGCAATTTTGATATTACGCTCACCGTTGCAACCCAGATTATCACTACAAACTTCGACGACATGGATCTGGACACCGCTAGTGCGACTCTGGGCAACCCAATCGTGGGTTACGAAGATATCTGTGTCGGTGGTATCGGCTTTGCAGAGTATAGCGTTGACCTTACCAGCCAGAATGGCAGCAGTGGCGGTACTGGCAGCGCACCGTTCCAATTAAACGGCACCAGTCAGAATCTGGCGTACACCGCAGCTTTTATTGATGACATCGCGGCCACCACCGGTGCACAGGCTGACGCTACCGGTGAAGTTGCCGGCACCTACCCACGTGTAAGTAATGTCGCGTGTGGATCGGACAATGCGCGTGTTATCGTCTCTATCGCAAGCTCTGAGTGGGAATCTGCTACAGAGACTGGCGATTATACTGACACCCTGACTGTTACTGTTACCGCTGAGTAACGGCCCTACTCGGTGGGCACCAAAATGATATCTTTTGGCGCCCACCGACGCCCATTGTGTTTCCGCGTCTGCCATCAATGAGATCGTCGATAGCTTTCGGCCTGCTCGCGCTCGCTGTTGTCGCGCATCAGACATACGGTGCGACGGCTTTCACTCTGGAAACGGCTGTACCGGAGGGATTTTCCGAGCTCACCGAACGTCAGCAGGTAGTGGCGGATGTTTATTTCGGTAACCGCCCCGTTGGCCAAACAACTATAACAGTTGACCCACAGCGCCTTCTCTTTGAAGACCCAGCTGCGCTGCTGGAAATGCTGCCAGATACCACAGCACCAGCCCAAATACTGGAACTGCTGAAACAACAGCAACCAGTAAATACCCATCGCCTGTGTCGACGACCGCAACAGTTATCCTGCGGGGTTATCTTTCCAGAAGAATTCGGTGTGATTTATGACCCGGAACGGTTTCGTGTCGACCTGTTTTTTTCTGGTGACCTACTTCAGCAACAGCCAGCTATTGCCAGTCCTTTCCTGCCAGAATCCAGCAGTGATATAGCGATTGTTCAGAACTTGACGGCCACCTGGACCGGATTGAAAAGCGACGATGGCGAAAGCAATGGTTCAGCGTCGATATTCGGTCAATCCATTCTGAGTTTTGGCGAAAGTGGGCTGCACAGCCAATGGTCTGCCAGTGATGAGAATGGCAACCAGATTTACCAACTGCATTGGACCAAAGACTTCGAGGGGCGCGCATACTCTGCCGGGCTAATCCAACCCCAGGGAACTATCAGCAGCTTTGTTCCGTCACCTTACCTTTACGGCGTGGAGTACCGTAGCTCACTAAATAGCCGTACTGACAACAGCTACGCACAAGGTGCCCCACTCGAAATTAATATGCCCGTGTATGGGCGCGTTGAAATCTACAAAGACAATCGATTGGTGCATAGTGAACTGCTTGAGGCGGGTAACCAGCTGTTGAACACCAGCGGACTGCCAAGCGGTGCCTACGAAGTAGAAATCAGAACTTACGATGAAAGTGGTCGCCCTCTTGCACAATTCACCCAGTTTTTTGCCAAGGATTCGTTACTGCCTGCACCTGGCGAATGGCAATGGAGCGTTCAGGCTGGCCTACCAGCGCGCTTGCTGCAAAACGAATTACTCCCAGAACAAGTCGATGACTACTTTTTGCAGGCCGGCACTGCCCGCAGACTCTTTGACAACACCGGCCTGTTTGCCAGTATTGCAGGAAGCAAAGACTCACAATTAATGGAGCTCGGTGGCCGCTGGATTAGCGAACATCTCGAGATATCTCCCAGCACCCTTTACGCTAGCAATGATCGTAGCGGACACCGCCTCTACGCCCTGTTGAAAACACCATTCTTCACGATGGGTGCCAGCGAGAGTCGTCTCCGGTCTCGTGAACGCACATTACCCACAGATAAGTTCGCACTACTGGGGCAGGGCTACCTGCAACGTTCGGCCAACCTCAGTAGCGTGCTACCTGTTGGAAGAATATCTCTGAGATATTCAGAGCGCGACCGCCCGCTGGCATTCGAATCTGAAGATTTTACGCTGGACAACCAAATCAGTGGTGCGACCCGCTTGATGAGTCTTGAGTTTCAGCACAACTTCTTTAGAAATCGATTCTGGATCGGGGATCTAACCTTTGCCCATAGTGACGCCGATGGAGAACAGCTAACCACGGCCTCCCTGGAGTTTCGCTATCGCAAAGACAAGTGGTCTCACAGTGCCCGCTTGCGTGGTGATAGCGAACGTCGCGATGCGCAAAGTACGCGCTTTGGAGTTGATTCCAGCTGGAATGATGGAGACCGTTGGGCAGCAGAAGTTCAGCAACAAATTTCTGGTGAAGTTTCGGCGACCGATCGATATCTGGGTAGCCGCACCCGGGTCGCCGGCCATCGAGGGTATATCAGTACAGACTTTGATTACCGCGATATCAGCGCCACTGGGCGCACGTTAAACTATGTGGGTAGTTTGAGCACCAATCTGGTCGCTAACGGCGACGGTATCGCATGGGGTGGTGAGCGTCTGTTAGACAGTGCGGTAATGGTTGATATCAATGGTGCTGAAGACCAAAATTTCGAAATTGTCGTCAACGGTATTCGCCGTGGCTACGCCAAAGGGGGTAGCCGGTCTGTCGTGAACTTGCCCTCTTTCCAGAGCTATGACGTGTCCTTGCGCCCCCTCGAGAATGGCTTCTACGATTTTCGAGAGACAGGTAAGGCCATCACTCTCTACCCTGGCAATGTGACTGTGACCGACTACGATGTTAAGCCACTGATTTTGGTAACGGGAAGAATCATTCGCGGAAACACTGCAGTGGCAAACAAGAAAATATCCATAGGCCAAAATAGTGCTATCACCGATGAGTTCGGGATATTCCAGATGGAAATGTATGGGGATCCGCGAAGACTAACCACTCCAGCTGTGCTTTTTGGCGAATGCCAAGTTCCGGTGAATGAGCAGGAGTCCGGGACGCACTGGCTAAATATGGGGGACATCGACCTGGATAGCGCGCAATGCCCCGCGACAGATAGGGGTTAGACCAAGATGCCTGACTTGTTTATTCTTTTCAGAAAAAGATTCGCGCTCTGCCTTCTGGCACCCCTGCTCTGGCTACTACTACCTACTGCTGCGCACGCCCAGTGCGTAACGGGAGGAAACGGGTTTGCGGTTTGTGGCTTGGAGGGAACAAGGAACGTCAGTTATCCATCCGCTCTCACCATCCCTTTTACTGTAGAGAGTCAGAGTAATAGTTTCTTCTCGGCGGGAAACTATCGTATCACTGTGATACCTCTCGACACCTCCACATTTACCCTCTTCTCCGGAAGCCAAGGTGCCGACTTCTCACTCTCCTACACAACGCAGGGCTCCACAACCGCGCAACTTCTTCCGAATGTACCGCAAGGGAATTATCCGGGCGGCCCAAATGCACGCAATGCTTCACTTACCCTGGCGATTGCCAACCCTGACACACTGGATAGCGGCCCCTACTCCGGTGACTTTGATTTTCTGATTGAACGGTATTCCATATTCGGGTTTGTGAGGAATCTCCGCATCAGATTCACTATTACTCTTTCTGTTCCCAGGAGGATTGTGGTGAAGAACTTTGATGACATGGATCTATCAACGGGCAGTGCGAGTGCGGGTCAGGCGATCCAGGGGGAAGAGAGAATCTGTGTTGGCGGGGCTGGCTTTGCACGATACCGAGTGCAACTTTCCAGTCAAAACGGAGCGACGGGTGGAGCAGGTGCAGCGCCATA
The DNA here is from genome assembly GCF_000220505.1 of Microbulbifer agarilyticus S89. Taxonomy (GTDB): domain Bacteria; phylum Pseudomonadota; class Gammaproteobacteria; order Pseudomonadales; family Cellvibrionaceae; genus Microbulbifer; species Microbulbifer agarilyticus_B. The sequence goes on from NZ_AFPJ01000052.1 coordinate 63,381, forward strand.
CCTTCTGACGGGGCTTCAGTCCAGTATGCCGTACAATCCGGCCTTCACAAATTCCGTGAGCGCCACAGCAGGCATCACCCCAGACTCCGCGGGTAACATTGCCGGCAGCTTTGTGCGAGAGAGCGGCATAGTTTGTAATACCGATAACGCCACGGTCATCATTTCCATCCCGGCGTCATCTTGGCAGCAAGCATCTGAGCAAACGTATACCGATACGCTGACAGTTACTGTGACACCGGAATAGGAAGGCGGATCTGCTCAGCCTCTCGCCCCTGCGCCAGCAGCACTAGCTCCCCGCCTTGCATTGGCACATCCAGGCTTACGGTGTTACCTGCATACAACCGTCCGCCGACATTGAGCTTCTGGCAATTCAGTGCGTCTGGGCAGTACTGCACATTTGAAACTTCCACATTGATATTTCCATTATTCTTCAGCGACCAGCGGTCGCCCTGCCTAGTGACCTCAAGTTGATACTTGCCATTCTGCGGCTGCACGAATATCAGGGCCTGATAGGCGACTAGAATTTTCACCGCAGTGCGGTCACTTTCAATATCTCCCACAACGGGCCGGAAGGTGACCCGATACACTTTTTCTTTTGTCAGATCACGCTCAAGGGACATCATGCGAAAGCGTTTGCTTTCGCCACTACCTATTACGGCTTTGGCAGGGCTAACGAGCAGCTTGAACTCTTTAGGGTCCACCACACGAATACGCTTTTCATCCTCAAAACCCGGATTGTCCACTCGGTAGACTTCGGTTTTAAGATATAACGTTTCTTCATCCGGATTGGATACGACTATATCTTCCCGAACGTTAGGGGAATCATCGAGGTATACAATAATTTTATCCAAAGACATACCGGCCAGGGCCGGCATCGTCAGAAGCAGGAACACCGCGCCCGTTATAATTTTTTTCATCAGATGTTATCGACCAATATTTTTCTTGACGACACATTTTAATGGCAAAGGCCGGGGAAACAACTACTGCGCCATGATAATAATGAGACCAACCTGCTCATAAGCTACATCCGCAATGCAGTACCGTCCTTTCTGCCCCTCCACTAACCTCGACGCTCTCTGGGCAGCACCGCTTTCCCGTACAACGATCTGATACCGATTGGCTGGCACACCAGCCACACAAAAGATTGCAGACTTGGCTTCTTTTTCTACCTCCACCCTTGCTCTAGGGGAGATCCTCAATGTTATCTTGGCGGAGGCACTCGCTGACACAGGGGTGCTCGCTACGCCTAGCCCCGAATAGCCGCTTGTAGCCATCCACAAGCAGCAGATGGCGACGGAATACTTAAGTCTGCCCAAGTTGCCAACTTCCATACTTCTAACACTCGGTCCCGGGAAATCAAAAACGTCCCATACAACGAGTGTAGCCCCGGTACGCGCGGCCTAAAGGAAGCCAGAGAGCTGCAAATAGGGCTTGTGGAGTTAGGCGTCAGACATTCTCCTCTGCATCCTTGCAACCCCTCTCACAGCAACTATTTTTCAATTAGAGATTTTGCGGTATCTCCCTCCTTTTCCACACAATAAGGCTACGCCTGGCGGGAACCCCTATCGATGTTGATTGCGCACTTGGGCGACAAAATCCACCATCCGGAAAATACCCTTGCCGCCTTCGAGGCCGCCCATGGTCTTGGCGCCTGCGCCATCGCTACCGAAGTGCAGTTCAGCAAGAACCAGACCCCGTGGTGCTGTACCGGTGATGGTATGGAGTTCCCACATGCGGCGATTTCTGCGCCACTGCGCTGCCTGAAAGACAAAGATCTCAAGACGCTGCCGCTCAGCAGCTTCCAGCAGCTGGTAGACTGGGCCAACCGCCACCGCCATCTGGAGTGGTTTGTGGAGCTGAATCCGGAGACCCTGGCGCAGATCGGTGCCGAGGCGGCAATCCAGCGCCTGCTGGAGGAAATTCATGGGTCTACCGAAAACTTTGTGTTGCTCACCTCGGACCTGCGCAGCCTGCGGCTGGCACGCAACCTGGGCTTTGATGTGGTGGCGCTGCGTGTACCCAGTGTGTCCCACTGCCTGTCTGCAGAAGTGGTGACCCTGGCACCGGATTACCTGCTGATTGATCAGGCTGCAGTAGACTGCCAGGAGCTGCCACCCGGCCCCTGGCAATGGGTGGTGCATGAGATCAATACCACCCAGGGCGCGGTGCACTGGCGTCACCGGGGTGCCCACCACATACTCACCGGCAACCTGCCGCTGCTAATGCGCTCGCGCGAGGCCAGCAATGTCTACGGAATATGATGTTCTGGTTGTCGGCGCTGGTATTCAGGGGGCGGGCGTTGCCGAGGCGCTGACGTCCGAAGGCTACCGCGTGGCGATCCTCGAGCAGGAAGCCATCGCTTCTGGCACCTCCTCGCGCTCTTCCAAACTGATCCACGGCGGGCTGCGCTACCTGGAAAGTGGCCAGCTCTCGCTGGTGCGTGAATGCCTGAAGGAGCGCCGCTGGCTGCTGACCAACAAGCCAGATCTGGTGCATATGGTGCCGTTTATGATCCCGGTGTACGGGCACAGCCGCCGGGCACCCTGGAAGATCCGAGTCGGGCTTAGCCTGTATGCCCTGCTCGCCGGGGTGTTTTCTTCCCAGTCGCGCTTTCGCAAAATTGATATCCACGATCACCAGGCCCTGTCGGGTCTGAACAGCGATGACCTGATTGCGGTATACCGCTACTTCGATGCACAAACCGATGACGCGGCGCTCACTCAGGAAGTCATCCGCACCGCGGAAAGGGGGGGCGCGGAACTGATTTGCCCTGGGAGCCTGGTCGGCGCGGAGGTTACCGACCGCTTTGTGCGCGCGGATTATTTCCATCAGGGACAGTTGAACACCCTGCACTGCCGTGCACTGGTGAATTGCACCGGCCCTTGGATTAGCGAAACCAACAGCAAGTGCTCTCCCGGCGCCAAGCTGCCACCACTGGAATTGGTGGCAGGAACCCATATTCAGGTGCCACTGAAAATCTCCAACAAGATTTTTTATGTGGAAGCAGAAGACGGGCGCGCGGTGTTTGTGATGCCCTGGCAAGGCGAAACCTTGGTAGGCACCACCGAGCGCCCCTACCACGGCAATCCGTCCGAGGTGAAACCTACGCTAGAAGAGAAGGCGTACCTGCTGCGGACCCTGAAGCAGTACTTCCCGGAAACCCGCCCACTGCAGTTAAGTGAACTCAGCGACAGCTGGGCCGGCTTGCGCGTATTGCCAGGCGCCAACAACAACCCCTTCTCCCGCAGCCGCGAAACCATGATCTGCTGTGACGATGACAAACACCCACGCATCGTTGCAGTGGCCGGCGGTAAGCTCACCAGTTACCGCGCTACCGCGCGCAGCGTGGCAAAGAAATTACGCCCGCAACTGGCACACCGCGACTGGAGCCCCGCAGCAGCGGCCTCGGAGCAGCGCAGCAAGGAGGGAGCCAAGGAGCGTAACCTCTAGGTACTTGACCCACTGCCGCCTGTTATACTGCGGGCAGATTTTCCCGCTGATTTGCTGTTTATGTCCGACGCTCCCTCTTCATCTTCTTCCTCCCCTCGGGTAACGGATCCGGCCACGCGCCCGACCTCTGGTACCGCTACGGCAGTATCCCATCGTTTTTGCACCGCGCCCTTGATGGATTGGAGCGACCGCCACTGTCGCTACTTCTGGCGCCTGTTCAGCAAGCAAGCCCTGCTTTATACGGAAATGGTGACCACGGGTGCAATCTTGTTTGGCGACCAGCAAAGCCACCTGGACTTTAGCGTCGAGGAGCAGCCGGTTGCGCTGCAGCTGGGCGGCAGCGACCCGCAAGACCTGGCGCGCTGTGCGGAAATTGCCGAGCAATGGGGTTACAGCGAACTGAACCTGAACTGCGGCTGCCCCAGTGACCGCGTGAAGAAGGGCCGCTTTGGTGCCTGCCTGATGGCGGAGCCGGATCTTGTAGCCGAATGCCTGGGCGCCATGCGCGAGGCGGTTTCGATCCCGGTGACGGTAAAGCACCGCATCGGTATCGACGATATGGAAGACTACCCCGGCCTGACACGCTTTGTGGAAGCACAGGCCCGGGCCGGCATCACCACCTTTATTGTGCACGCGCGCAAGGCCTGGCTGAATGGCCTGAGTCCGAAGGAAAACCGCGAGATACCGCCGCTCAAGTACGACATGGTGTACCAGCTAAAGAAGGATTACCCGGAGCTGGAAATTGTGCTTAACGGTGGCATCAACTCGATCGAAGAGTGCCAGCACCATCTACAGCTGCTCGATGGTGTTATGCTCGGGCGCGCGGCGTACCAGACACCAGCGCTGCTGGCCGATGTGGACGCGGCCCTGTTTGGTGGCGAACCGGGGCCAACCCCCGCGCAAGTTGTGCAACAAATGTTGCCGTATATTGAGCAGGAGCTGACGAAGGGCCAGCACCTGAAACACATCACCCGGCATATGATGGGGCTGTTTCAGGGCGTGCCGGGCGCGCGGCGCTTCCGCCGCCACTTGAGCGAACGCGCGCACAAGGCGGGCGCCGGGCCGGAAGTACTCGAGCAGGCGCTTGGGCTGGTGACCAGCGCTGCCTAAGCGCAAGACTGAATTTTGAATACAGGTTTTAACGATAAGGACGTGGGGATAATGAACAAACTGGAACAACTCAAGAAGCGCAGCCTGGTGGTCGCCGATACCGGCGATATCGAGGCCATCCGCCGTTATCAGCCGCAGGATGCCACCACCAACCCGTCCCTGCTGTTGAAAGCCGCTCAGCTGCCGCAATACCAGCAGCACGTGAAGGACGCTTTGGCCTGGGCGGAAACCCAGGGTGGCGATGTCATCGCGCAAGCTTCGATGAAGCTGGCGGTGTCCATCGGCAAGGAAATTCTGCAGATCGTCCCCGGCCTGGTTTCCACCGAAGTGGATGCGCGCCTGTCCTTCGACACCCGTGCCAGCGTGGAATACGCGCGCCGCCTGATCACTCTGTACGAGCAGGAAGGCGTGGGGCGCGAACGCGTGCTGATCAAGCTGGCCTCCACCTGGGAAGGCATTGCCGCCGCCTCACTGCTGGAAAAAGAAGGCATTCACTGTAACCTCACCTTGCTGTTCAGCCAGTGCCAGGCTGTGGCCTGCGCCGAGGCCGGCGTCACCCTGATCTCGCCGTTTGTGGGGCGTATTCTCGACTGGTACAAGGCCAGCACCGGGCGCGATGACTACACTGCTCAGGATGACCCTGGCGTGTTGTCGGTGGCGAGCATCTACGAGTACTACAAGTCCCGTGGCTACCCGACCATTGTGATGGGTGCCAGCTTCCGCAATACCGGCGAAATCGAAGCCCTGGCCGGCTGCGACCGCCTGACCATCAGTCCTCAGCTACTGCAGGAACTGCAGGACGATGAGGGCGAATTGGCGACCGGCTTGAGCGAGGATGTTGTGCCGCAGGCCAAGCCGGAGCAGCCACTATCGGAGGCGGAATTCCGCTACCAGCTGAACGCCGATGCCATGGCCACAGAAAAGCTTGCCGAAGGCATTCGCAACTTTGTCGCCGACCAGCTCAAGCTGGAAGCCCTGCTTGAGGAAGCGCGTTAACCTCACAGATACTGCGACGCACCAGAACGATACACATCAGGAGCAAACCACCATGCTGCATCAGCTTCGCAAACTGTTCGAACAGATTGGCGCTGGCGAGAGCGTGGAGGTGCGCCCGGAAAAAGATGTGCGCATGATCAGTGCTGCGCTGATGGCGGAAATTGCCACTGCAGACCAGAAGGTGGATGAGCGCGAACGCAGCGCCCTGGTGCGACTGCTGCGGGATCACTACAAACTGGATGAAGCGACTGCCGAGGACATGGTGGAGCGTGCGCTCAGCGAGCGCAATGAAGCTACCTCGCTGTACGAATTCACCCAAACCGTGAACGACAACTTCAGCGAGCGGGACAAGTACCTACTGGTAAAACAGATGTGGCTGGTAGCCTTTGCCGATGGGGAAATTGACGCGTTTGAGGAACACCTGATCCGGCGCGTGGCAGAGCTGATTTACCTGCCCCACGGCCTGTTTACCCGCGCCCGCGCAGAAGCTCGGGACGAGTCGCAGCTGGACGCGGAGTAAATTCGCTTCGGGAGATTAGTGATTGGCGACGGACTTCTGCCCGCTGTCTGACTGGGACTTGGCCGCGTGCTCGGTCTCGAGCGCATGCACCAGGTCGCGGAAGGTCTCTTGGTTCTGCTCGTTCATGCTCATCAGCACCTTGTGCGCTTCCAGCACCATTTCACGGGCGCTGTGCTCATCGGGTGCGCGGCATTGCAGAGGCGCGGGGCTCGCCTGGTAGGCGTCGTTATCGGCGTCGCCGGAAATCTCCATCAGCTCCTCGAAGCCCATGGAATCCAGCAGGTGTAGTAGACCGCGGTCTTCACACAACACCACCGGCTTGCTGCCGTTGCTGGCTTCGCAGCGGAAAGCAATTTTCGCCATCAACCCCAGGGTGGTGCTGTCGACACCATCTGCGTCGTGCATATCAAACACGACACCGCGAAAATCACTGTGCGAGAACATCTTGTCGATAAAGTTATCGAAAGAAGTACACAGATTGAGGCGCACATCACCCACCAGCTTGACGACATAAATGCCCTGGTGGTCACCAACCATTATCTGCCCGGACTGCATAGTTGACCTCAAGCACACCTTGCCCTGATCCCAGACGAAGGTGCGAGACGGTTAAGTTGCGGCTTGTGACCGCAGCACGCTTCCTTGTGCATAGCTGGCGCAAGCAATGCGGACCGGGTGCCAATGCTTGGTGCGCCCGTACCGATTGAATGCCCTTGACTTGGCGGAGCTTACTCCTGCCCGACAGCGCTGACAAGACCAGTGTGGCTCCCCTTGCGCGTAACCGCAGAATATCAGGCTACCCAGGGGATATCCGCCACATGATCAGTCTCGTATAGCGCTGCTGAACCGCTCATGAACCGAGAATAAACGGCGGTGTAAAAGACGGCTATGCAAGTATGAAGCAATATTCGGGCCGAGCGGTGACCAAGCAGCCACACGACCGAAAGCGAGTATTTAGTCAGTGACAGGGTCCTGTCGCATGGTGAGAATGGCAATATCGTCCGGCAGGGATTCCGCGGTGTCCACCTTCAACGCCGCGCACAGGCTGTTGAGGTCGCCGCGGCTCGCGTCGATCATCTTCAGCAGCGCCTCTTCCTTTTCCAGCAGATTGCCTTCCAGTAATTCCAGCACGCCGTCGGAGCAGGTCACCAGCCGCCAGCACGCTGGCAATGCAAGATGGCGTACCTCCCAGCCGCCGCGGTGGAACAGCCCGAGCGGGCGCCCCTTACCGGGGAGCCAGTGCGCCCCTTCTGCGGTAACCAATGCCGGCATCGGTACCTGACCGGCTACGGCATAGTGCAGTTGGCGCGCACGGCTATCCACCACACCGACAAACATGCTCGCATGCTTGTCGAGGCTGGTGGCCACCAGTTCCGCATTGATCATTTCCAGAACGGCGGTGATGTCCTGGTCGATGGTGTCGAGTTGGCTGAACAGAGGGCGCTCGCGCAGCAGGTGCATGATGCTGTGCTTGATCAGTGCGGTGATAAGCGCCGAGGACACGCCGTGCCCAGAAACGTCCACCAGATAAAACGCCACAAACCGTTCGCCAAACAGGCCGTAGTCGACGAAGTCGCCACTCAGGTACAGCGAAGGTTGTAGACGATAGGCAGCCTCAATACCTGCGGGGTACTGGTAGGGGCTGCGCGGTAAAAGATGCTGCTGCAGTTGGCGACCGGCCTCGTGATCCCGCTGCAGCAGTTCAATATGCTCCTGCATTTCGCGGTTGCGGTGCTCCAGCGCTTCGCGGTACGCGCGGTTCTGCTGGGTGAGTTTCCTCGATTCCGCCACGCGGATGATCGCGTGATCAATCACTCCGTCATCGGCAATGGGCTTTAACAAATAATCGCTGGCGCCAAGGCGCAGAGCCTGCACCACATCGTTCACCGCACTGTCGGACGCGACCACCACCACCGGGGTTTCGGCACACAGCCCCTTTATCTTGCGCAACACTTCAAGCCCACCCATGTCGGGCAGATGCAGGTCGGTAATCACCAGTTCGTACTTGTTCGGGTCAAAGCAGGCGATCGCGTCCAGGCCGCAATGGACCAGGGTTACGGTGTAACCAAGCCGTGCGAGGGCGTTTTGCAATTGGTCGCAGCAGGGTTGATCGGGATCGATCAGAAGCAGGCAGTAGCGCTCGCTGACGCCCTCGGCAGCGTCAGCGGATGCATCGGTCAAAGAATGAGACCGAGTTGTGTGCGGGGCTGTGTCAGAAATCGTATTCATCCATATCGCCGCCGAAATCGTCTTCCTGTTCACCGTCGCTGATCAGGTAGTCCCGGCGCTGCAGGTAGGCATCGCGCATTAACACGTAGCGGTCGACGTCGCCCTGCAGCAGAGATTCCGCCTGCAGCAGGCTCGCGCGCGTTTGCACCACATTCAACAGCCTGAGGCTGTATTCAACAGAGCTGTTGTCGATGTAGGCCAACGGGTTGGTGTACCACATTACCACTTCGCCCGGCACATCGCGCACCGTGGACGGCCCGAGCAGCGGCACGACCAGGTAGGGGCCGGAAGGCACCCCCCACACTGCCAGCGTTTGCCCGAAGTCTTCGCCGTCACCGGGTTCCAGGCCCATATACTGGGCAACATCGAGCAGACCGACCAAGCCAACGGTGCTGTTGATCAGGAAGCGGCCGGTGTCGTTGCCTGCCTGCCCCCACTTCCACTGCAACACACCGTTCAGTATGTTGTTGACTTCGCGCAGGTTGGAGAAAAAATTGGAGACGCCGGTCTGCATAAAGATCGGGGTAACCTGGCGGTAGCTCACCGCGGTGGGCTTCAGGAACCAGCGGTCCGCGGTATCGTTAAAGCGGAACATGGCGCGGTTGAAACCCTCCCAGGGGTCGCGCTCTTGCGGCTCTTCCGCACTGGCAAATTCATCGGCCGGGTCAAAGCCATACTCGTCTTCGAAGCCCGCGCCGAACTCACCGGATGCATCGGTAGTCGACTCGGCATCACCCTCTCCCGCTGCGCCGCCGGCGTCAGTTTCGGTGGCAAATGGGTCGGACGCAGACGCATCGCTACCAGCCGGCGTATTCGAAGCTGGAGCGGCTGCAGGGGTCTCGTTGGGAATTTCCGCGAAAGGATCGGATGAATCTTGCGCCAGCACCGGTGGAGCCGACAGGAGTACAACCAGGGTCCACGCGGACAAATGTGTGCGGCTAAGCAAATCCCTGCTCCTCGCAAATAGATGACGTTTATTCAAACCAGAGTTCTTGTTTCCGTTTGCGCAATCTTAACACTGGCAGTAATGCCAGCATAGCAGCTGGCAGTTTTGGTCAATGGCGTTGAGCGTTATACCAGAAGCGGCTCAGGGCGCGCGGAAACCCGCAATGATGTCGAGCCGATATAGCTTTTGTACCAATTCCAAGCCAAACCCGAGGAGCTGCTCGGGCTCCGGGTGCTGCATGTCCTGCGCCAGCTGCAATAACAATTGGCGAGTACTCTGCGACTCACTCGCTTGGGCCTGCTCAATAAGCTGCAGCAAATGGAGGGTTGCTGGATTGGCTTCCATAAAACCCACATCGTCCTCGCGATTGCGATACACCACCAGGCAGGTGGGTTCAGAGCCGGGCTCAGTGGGTTGGAACGCGGGGCCAATTTGATGCACCGGGTAGTGGTAGCTGAGGCTCCAGGCAAGCGGAGATACAATTGGCGCCAACTCCAGCATTTCATCCGGGGCGATGTCCTCGCGTACATCGTCGGGGAATTGTTCTGGGCTCACATCCAGCGCCAGCTCTACCCACTCGTAATGCGCCAGTTCCAATAGGAACGGCACGTCCTGCCCACTGGCAGTCGATTGCGCGCGCTCATTTTGCAGGTATTGCAAAAACTCTTCACTGATTTGCAGGAAGTAAGGGCTATGGGAACAGTGCCGCTGGACAAAATCCCGCACCATGCCGTGCCAGGCATCGTCCGCGATAATACTGCGCAGAACCGGAAAGCCACCGGAGATAAAGGACTCGATGTTGTTGTAGATCAGATCCCGATAGATGCCCATGCGGCGATCTTCGATCCCCGCCGGCGCCGCCACCTCTGCAGGGGCACGCAGGTGTGCCGCAAAATAGCGTTGCATCAACTGGAATCCGGCATCCGCTTCCGCCACAGAGTTGTCAATTACCTTGCTATCGCCCATGCATCACCTCCGCCACTGGAGGCTCTGCGCCGTGCATGTGCACTCCCGCAGCCGCCTGGAATTGGCGAATCTGGGCGACTTCTTCACACAGTTCGGGGAGCGGCGGAATATTGAAATCCCGTTCGAGTAATGTGGGCATGGGGCCAAAGGCTGCATAGGCTTTCTGCAGCAGCGCCCATACCGGGTCAATCACCGGCGCACCGTGAGTGTCAACCTTGAGGTCTTCGGCCTCGTCAAAGTGCCCCGCCACATGCACGTAACGAATACGCTCTGCGGGCAAACCCAGCAGGAATTGCTCTGGATCGTAGCGGTGATTAATCGCGTTTACATAAATGTTGTTGACGTCGAGCAGCAGGTCGCAGTCGGCTTCCTGCAACACCGCCTTCAGGAACGTCAGCTCATCCATCTCCTGGCCAGGCGCGGCGTAATAGGAAACGTTTTCCATGGCGATGCGCTGCTCAAGAATATCCTGCACCCGGCGGATTCGACCGGCCACGTAATGTACCGCTTCTTCGGTAAACGGGATGGGTAGCAGGTCGTAAAGATGCCCGTGATCCGAGCAGTAGCTCAAGTGCTCGCTATAACAGCGGATGTTATGCGTCTTGATGAAATCTTTGATTGAATGTACCAGCGCCTCATCCAGAGGCGCCGGAGACCCGATGGACAGGGAAAGCCCATGGGAAACGAACGGGAAGCGCTCGGTGTATTCGCGGAACCAGCGGCCGTAGCGGCCACCAACGCCAATCCAGTTTTCCGGCGCGACTTCAAGAAAGTCCACAGCGGATGGGTTGGGCGATTCGCCCATCATCGAGCGCCGCAGTCCAAGGCCTGCGCCCTGGACCGGGTAATCCCGTTGCGTGTTGGTCTTCATAAGACTATCAGCTTAGGTGTCAGGCTGGGTTAGGCGCCACACTTGCCTTCGCCACATTTACCTTCTTTCTTTTTACCTTCGCCGCACTTACCTTCGCCGCATTTACCTTCTTTCTTTTTACCTTCGCCGCACTTACCTTCGCCGCATTTACCTTCTTTCTTTTTACCCTCTTCGCCGCACTTACCTTCGCCGCATTTACCTTCTTTTTTCTTGCCGTGGTCATCAGCAAGTTTCAGGTTGTAACCGGCGGTCAGCTCAGTTGCAGTGAACGGGTTTGCAGCAGTGGATACGCTGAGGGTCGCGGAGGCGATAAAAGCAGCACCAACGGCCGCAGCGAGAGGCAGATTTTTCTTGTTCATGACGGATCTCCTGATCTTGTACCAAAATTTAAGGCTCTTCACGCTCGCGGCGCGAACACCCCGCTCCCGGATTATAGTTTCCCGTGAATGGGTTGCCCTCAAAGTCAGACCAGCGGTTCACAATTTGAGTTCAATGCCCTTTGTCGAGGCGATCAAAACTGTGAACTTGGTCCACCTAACCGCGTTTTCCTTAGCGGCTATCCATTAGTCGCCCTGCCGATTCGCTTCTTACACAGGGCAGCCAAGTTTTTTTGGTACAACGCTGTCATGCAGTGCTGGTGCACAAAAAAACACCAGGACAACGGCTCACCCCTGAATTTCTGACCAGATCTTGCGCAATCGTTTGATGGAAACCGGCATCAGGGTTTTCAGAGTTTGCGCGAATAGCGAGACGCGAAACTCCTCGAGCATCCAACGGTATTGCTGTATCCCCGGGTCACCAGACAGCAACTGCGGGTCGCGGCCGGCGGCAAAGTCCTGGTAGGGCTCGCTGGCCTGCTGGAACTCGCCGCTGAGCTTGCGATCGCGGTTCGGGTCCAGCGCGGCCTTCTCCAGGCGCAACTCGATCCCTTTCAGGTAGCGGCCATACTGGCGCAGCCACTCGAGCGGGGTGTGGAACAGGAAACCGCGATAAAACAGCCCGGCCAACTGGTTGTTGATATCACCCACGGCCATGGCGACGGCAAGGTTTTTCTGTTGTTTGATTTTTTTCCGCAGGGGCACCAGTTGCGCCAGCGCCTTGACTAGCAGCTCGCCAATTTCCTGGGCGATGGCGATCAGCCGTTCGCGCTGCTCCAGTGCCTGAACAAACTCGCGCTCGCTGCGGGGCCATTTCTCATCCGCCCAGAAACACTCCCGCGCTGCGGCCATCAGGATATCGTCCGCCACCTCTTCGCGACGCCCCAGGTCAGCGGCGCTCAATCCCAGCTCTTTGCCCTTGAGCAGTTCTTTGCGCAGATATTTCACCGGTTCTGGCAGATGCAGTAACGCGAGGCGGCAAATGCCGGCGCGGGTGAAGCGCGCCGCTTCATCCGGGTTGTCCAGCAGCTTCAGGTCGACACTATCTTTGTTGGCGATCAGTGCTGGATACGCCCGCACCTTCAGGCCGCCCTGATCCAACTGGTGGGTGTGCGGCAGGTCGCCGAAATCCCAACGGGTAATACCCACGCGTTCGAAATCGTCGCCGGCGCTGGCGAGCTCCTGCTGCACGCGATCGCGATAGCGCGCCTGCAATTCCGCCAGGTCCCGGGCCTGATCCAGCAAACGGCCGTTCTCATCCAATACCTGAATATTGAAACGATAAAAGTCCTCGACAGCCTGCTCGGCAGACACCCAGGCGTCCTCTGGCAGATCCTGCGCAGTCTGGCGCTTCAGCTCATGGGCTAGAGCTTGCCATAGGGGCGTATTGCCCGGCTGCATGCTGGGCAAGGCTTTATCCACCGCGGCCGGCACCGGCACAAAGTGTTTGCGGTATTGCTTGGGCAGGTTTTTCACCAGGGCGATGCATTTATCCCGCAATATACCGGGCACCACCCACTGCAGGCGGGCCGCAGGGACCTGGTGCAGGGCACCGACCGGTACCTGGATGCTCACACCGTCGTCGACACTGCCCGGCTCAAAGTGATAACTGAGGGGATATTCAATGCCCCCGCTGGTGAGGGAGTCTGGGAACTGCGCCTCGCCCACATGCCCCGCATCCTGCTGCATCATCAGCTCGCGAGGTATGAACAGCAGCTGTGGATCTTTCTGCTCTGCCTGTTTGCGCCACTTTTCAAACCCTGCCAGGTTCACAATATCCGCAGGCACGCGCTCGTCAAAAAAGCGGTACACCACCTCGTCATCGACCACGATATCCCGGCGGCGGGATTTCGCCTCAAGATCTTCCAGCTCTTCCAGCAGCTTCTTGAAGTGCCGGAAAAATTTGCCCTTGCCACGGTAACGCTGCTCCACCAGGGCTTCACGGATAAACACTTCGCGCGCGGTCACCGGGTCGAGCTTGCCGTAATGGATGCGCTGCTTGTCCACCAGTACCAGGCCGTACAGCGTCACCTTCTCGAACGCCATGACCGCGCCGGAGCGAGGATTGTAATGGGGCTCAAAATAGTTGCGCTTTACCAGGTGCTCGGAGCAGCCGAGCACCCAGTCTGGTTCGATTTTGCCAACGGTGTGTGCAAACAAACGGCTGGTTTCCAGCAGTTGCGCGGCCACCAGCCAGCGCGGCGGCTTCTTGAATTGCCCGGACCCGGGAAATACATGAAAGCGGCGGTTGCGACAGCCAAGGAATTCCTTGTTTTCATCACGCACACCGATATTGTCGAGCAGCCCCGGCAGGATCGCCTTGTGCACACTGGCGTAATCCGCGGGCTCTGAATTCATTTTCAAATCCAGATCGCGAATGGCCACCCGCAGCTGGTGGTGGATGTCTCGCCACTCACGCAGCCGCAGCCAGGACAGGAAGTTTTTCTGACACCACTTGCGTAGCTGGTTCTGACTGAGTTCCTGGCGCTGGGCTTCAAAGCCATCCCACAAATTCACCAGGGTGAGAAAATCGGATTGTTCGTGCAGCCATTGCTTGTGCTTTTCGTCCGCTGCCTGGCGCTTCTCCGCCGGGCGTTCGCGTGGGTCCTGCACTGCCAGCGCGCTGACGATAATCAGCAGCTCACGCAGGCTCTTGGTGGCACCGGATTCCAGCAACATGCGCCCCAGTCGCGGATCCAGCGGCAAGCGCGACAGCGCACGGCCCATTTTGGTGACCGCGCCCTTGCCATCCACCGCTTTGAGTTCCTGCAGCAGGTTATAGCCGTCATTGATCAGGCGCTGGTCCGGCGGATCGACAAATGGGAATTCGCGGATATCGCCGATGCGCAGCTGCAGCATCTGCAGAATGACCGCGGCCAGATTTGTGCGCAGGATTTCGGCATCGGTAAATTCCGGACGCTGAACAAAATCGGTTTCTTCATACAGGCGAATACACACACCGGCACTTACCCGGCCACAGCGGCCCGCGCGCTGATTGGCACTGGCCTGGGAAATAGCTTCCACCGGCAAGCGCTGAATCTTGCTGCGATAGCTATAGCGGCTGATACGTGCGGTACCCGGATCAATAACATAGCGGATACCGGGCACGGTGATCGAGGTCTCGGCCACGTTGGTGGCCAGTACAATTCTGCGCCCCTTGTGCGGTGCAAACACGCGGCTCTGCTCGGCCAAGCTCAGGCGGGCGTAGAGTGGCAACACATCAATATGCGGCAGCTGTGCGTCGCGCAGCGCCTTGGCACACTCGCGAATTTCTCGCTCTCCACTCATAAATACCAGAATATCGCCGCCGCGACGGGGGGAGGCTTTTTCCTCTTGCAGTAATTCCTCGACCGCTTCGATTACCTGCTGGTTCAGATCCGCATCGCTATCGGCAGGTGGGCGGTAGTGAATATCCACCGGATAGGTACGCCCGGAGACTTCGATAATCGGCGCATCATCGAAATGCCGCGAGAACTTCTCCAAGTCAATGGTCGCAGAAGTAATGATAAGTTTGAGGTCGGGGCGCTTGGGCAGAATGGTTTTCAAATAACCCAAGAGAAAATCAATGTTCAGGCTGCGCTCGTGCGCCTCATCGATAATCAGCGTGTCGTAATGATTGAGCAGCGGGTCCCGCTGAATTTCCGCCAGCAGAATACCGTCGGTCATTAACTTGATGTGGGTATGCTCGGTACTCTGGTCCGTGAAGCGCACCTGGTAACCGACGGAATCTCCTAAAGACTGCCCCAGTTCTTCGGCAATACGGTTGGCCACGGTGCGCGCGGCGATTCGCCGGGGCTGGGTGTGGCCGATCTGCCCAGAAATGCCACGCCCCAGTTCCAGGCAAATTTTGGGCAACTGGGTGGTTTTACCCGAGCCTGTCTCACCGGCCACCACCACAACCTGGTTTGCCGCAATCAACTCGGCAATTTCCTCGCGGCGGGCCACCACCGGCAGCCCTTCGGGCCACTCGACCTTGGGCAGTTTCTGTTTGCGCGCCTCGACCAATGCCACCGATTCTGCCAACTGACCCTGCAGCTGGGCCAGCATTCGGTCCACAGGTTTGCCCTCTTGCAGGCGCCGCCGCGCGTTATTCAGGCTGCGCTTCAGGCGATAGCGGTCGCGCCCCATGCACTGCGGCAGCAACTGTGCGCACTGCTGGATTACGGACTCGGGGCTCGGTTGGCTGGGGGATTCGGAACTCATGAAACCGCTTAATAGAGTGACTGTTTGTTCAGGCCCCTGAGGCGGCCTGATTAGCAAGCGGGACATTATACCCCGCGGATACCCGCTGGGGACTCCCAGCGCCTCTTCTTAGAATTGCGCCCGTCATACCTGTCCTATACTCAAGCGAAAGGCGCGTATTACCACCGCGCTCGACTATCGTGCAGACCAGCTCGCCGCGTACCTGCGGCCACTTCGAGGAGCCTCCATGCAAGACCTCAAGCCAAGACCCCCAGCCAGTGCCGGGGAGATGATGGGACACCCCAAGGGGTTATACCTCCTGTTTGGCACCGAGATGTGGGAACGCCTCAGCTACTACGGGATGCGCGGCATCTTCGTGTTCTACCTGACCTCGGCGACCACCGCGGCGGTATTTGGCTGGGAGGCACTGTCGCAGTCGGAGTTGCAGTCCAAGGCGCTCAGCTACCTGGGCTGGTACGCCATGCTGGTGTACCTGACGCCCATCATTGGCGGCTGGATGGCAGACAACAAATGGGGCCAGCGGCGCTGCATCATGTTTGGCGGCGTGCTGATGATGCTCGGGCAGTTTGCCCTGGGCTTCCCCCACAGCTGGCTACCGGACGGTACCGAGATCTACATGCTGTGGCTGGGCCTTGCCCTGATGATCCTCGGCAACGGCTTCTTTAAGCCCAACATCTCCACCATGGTGGGGGACCTCTACGAAGAAGGCGACAAACGCCGGGATACCGCGTTCACTATTTTCTATATGGGGATCAACTTGGGTTCCATTCTCGGCTATCTGGTTATCGGCTGGATCGGTGAGAAAGTGGATTACCAGCTGGCCTTTTTCTGCGCCGGCCTGGGCATGCTTCTGGGCCTGATCCTGCAGGCTACCCAGTCAAACAAGCTGCTCGGTGAAATCGGCAACCAGCCGTCCGCCAAACTCGGCCTGAAACCAAACCTCGGCGATGCAGAGAAAAAGCGCCCACTGACTCTGGAAGAGCGCGACCGCATCAAGGTGATCCTGATCCTGGGCCTGTTCACGGTGATTTTCTGGGCCGGGTTTGAGCAGGCGGCGGGTTCGATGAACCTGTTCGCCAAATACAATACCGACCTGCATATTTTCGGTTTTGAGATTCCCGCGAGCTGGCTGCAGATGGTCAACCCGTTGTTTATCATCATCCTTGCACCGGTGATGGCGAGTATCTGGGTAGGGCTCGGTTCCCGCGAACCGACCTCGCCAGCAAAGTTCAGCCTCGGGCTTATATTCCTCGGCCTGGGCTTCGTTTCCATGGTGGGCGCGGCGCTACAGATCGGTGACTCAGAAACCGCAAAGGCGAGCCCGTGGTGGCTGGTAGCGGCCTATATCTGTCACACCATTGGTGAGCTGTGCCTGTCGCCCATTGGCCTATCCATGGTGACCAAACTGGCTCCGCTGCGCTACCTCAGTGTCATGATGGGCCTGTGGTTTGCGTTTATTGGCATTGCAAACAAGGGTGCGGCGGAAATCGGCAAGCTCGTGGGCGAAACCGGGCCGCTGGCGACTTTTGGCGGGGTGGCAATCGCCGCGATTACCGCCGGGATTATTCTGTTCTTCATCCGCGAAAAACTGGTGGACTGGATGCACGGTGCGGAGGAAGAGAATACCGAAATCAAGGAGACCGTGGATAAAGAAGTGGGCATTACCGCGGACCACGATATTGCGCCACAGAAAAAGTTTGGGGAGTAACCTCAATCCGGAAACTTCTACAGTGGCGGCAAAGCACTGGGTGGAAGTTTTCGGGACCGCTGTGAATACATCCCTGTACGCTGCGTCGGCGACGTCCCTGTCGCCGACGCTCCCGAAAACTTCCACCCAGCACTTTGCCTTCAGTCGACTGTAATTACTCCGATCAACGCCCTTTCACCAGATAGGCAATCGCCCTATCCAACCCCTCAATAGTCATCGGATACATCTGGCCATTGACGAGTTTCTGGGTCATAGCGGTACTGGCGGTGTACTGCCAGTATTCTTCACCGGTGGGATTGAGCCATACCAGCTTATCGTAAGTATCGGTTACCCGCTGCATCCAGGCCGCGCCAGGTTCCTCATTCATATGCTCAACGCTGCCGTAGCGGCTGGTGATCTCATAGGGAGCCATTGCTGCGTCACCCACAAAAATTACTTTGTAATCCTTGCCGTAAGTCCGCAGTACCTCTACCAGCGGTGTGGATTCTGAATAGCGACGCTGGTTGTCTTTCCACACATGCTCGTACACAAAATTGTGGAAATAGAAATACTCCAGATGCTTGAACTCACTGCGGCAGGCAGAAAACAGCTCCTCGCACTGTTTGACGTAGGGGTCCATAGAGCCACCCACATCAAAAAAAATCAGCACTTTTACCGCATTGTGACGCTCGGGTACCATCTGGATATCCAGCAGGCCGGCATTGCGCGCGGTTGAGCGAATGGTGTTATCCAGATCCAGTTCTTCCGCGGCGCCACTGCGCGCGAACTTGCGCAACTTGCGCAACGCCACCTGGATATTCCGCGTGCCCAGGCTGACACTGTCATCCAGGTTGCGGAACTGACGCTTTTCCCACACCTTGGATGCAGATTTATTGCGGCTCTTGCCGCCCACGCGGATACCACCCGGGTGATAACCGCTGTTGCCGAACGGACTGGTGCCGCCAGTGCCGATCCATTTGTTGCCGCCACTGTGGCGTTTCTTCTGCTCTTCAAGACGCTTCTTGAATTCTTCCAGCATCTTCTCGAGCCCACCCATGGACTCGATCTTGGCTTTTTCCTCGTCACTGAGCTGTTTCATAAACTCAGCGCGCAACCAGTCTTCCGGAATCATCTGCTCCAGAATGTCGTCGAGGGATTCCAGATCCTTGAAGTACGCGGCAAAGGCACGGTCGAATTTATCAAAGTGCTTCTCGTCTTTGACCAGACAGGTGCGGGCGAGAAAGTAGAAGTCATCGAGGTTGGCATACACCAGACGCTGCTGGAGCGCTTCCAGCAGCGACAGCAGCTCGGTGATAGACACCGGGAGCTGGTGGCGACGGAGGTTTAAAAAGAATCCAATGAGCATGGTTTCGCTCTAGCGGCCTTCGCGACGCGCCATAAATGCCAGACGCTCCAGCATATGTACGTCCTGCTCATTTTTCAGCAGCGCGCCATAAAGTGGCGGAATCGCCGAGCTGCCATCGCGGTTTTTCAGCACATCTTCTGAAATATCATCCGCCATCAACAGCTTCAGCCAGTCGATCAGCTCGGAGGTAGAAGGTTTTTTCTTCAGCCCCGGTACGTCTCGGATCTGGAAAAACACATCCATTGCCTCTGCCACCAGCTGTTGCTTGATGTCCGGGTAGTGCACATCCACGATTTTTTGCATGGTGGCACGATCGGGGAAGCTGATGTAATGGAAGAAACAGCGGCGCAAGAAGGCATCCGGCAACTCCTTCTCATTGTTGGAGGTAATAATGACAATCGGGCGGTGCTTGGCCGTGATTGTCTCCCCGGTTTCGTAGACAAAGAATTGCATACGGTCGATTTCCACCAGCAGGTCGTTGGGGAATTCGATATCCGCCTTGTCGATTTCATCAATTAGCAGCACCACGCGCTCGTCGGCCTCGAAGGCCTCCCACAACTTACCCTTCTTGATGTAGTTGCCGATGTCGTGCACCCGGTCCACCCCCAGCTGGGAGTCGCGCAGGCGCGATACCGCATCGTATTCATACAGGCCCTGCTGCGCCTTGGTGGTGGACTTGATATGCCACTGGATCAGCTTCAGCCCCAGGCTACTGGCCACCTCTTCCGCCAACAGCGTCTTACCGGTGCCTGGCTCCCCCTTGATCAGCAGAGGACGCTGCAGGGTTACCGCCGCATCGACCGCCATCTGCAGGTCGTCTGTGGCCACATAGTTGTCGGTACCGGTGAATTTCATGTCTACTCCGAATGCCTGAGAATCGTAAGTATCCATGGTAAAGGAAGCCCACGGGGGGCCAAAGGCGGAATCGGTCAGATTGGATGACAGCAGCGGCCGCGCCCGGGCAAAGCGCGACCAAGAATTAGATATCAGTCAGGAATACTGGGTTCAGGCTGCCTCGGTGCGTCGACGGCGCACCACCTGACGGCCCTTGTCGGTGATGTACCAGCGAATGCCCAGGTGGCTGTGAATCTTGCCCACCATCTCCAGCACCAGCAGGCTGTTCAGGGCGCGCGCCACGGAGTTCGTCTCCATATTGCCCTCCTGCACCATGCCGGCCAAAGAGCGGAATACGCACTCGCCGCTGTTCAGCAGGTTCAGTACATGCAGCGCGTTGTCGTCGAGCTTGCGGATCTGGTTGAAATCCAGGGTCGGCCCCTGATCCGGATCCCCTTCAATCTCGTGCTCCAGCAGCGGCATGATTTCCAGCTGCATAGCGCGGATTTCCTGCTCGAGATTTTCCACGCGGGCACGGGCGATACTGGCGTCGCGCAGCTGGCGACGCGCGGCATTAAACACGAACATGCGCGAAGCAATGGCGGCGAGCAGGCAATAGCCGGTAAAGATCAGCAGCCGGGAGGGATTTCCCTGAATCTCGATCAGCAGGTCGCTCTGGGTGAACTTCAAAAAGATCGGCACCATTAACGCGCCGCACAGCCCCATGATCAGGCAGCGTGCCAGGCCTGCGGGATCCTCTTCGGTAAACAACATCTGGTAATAATTGACCAGGCCCCCGAGGATTCCGGAGACCAGCATTACGGCGGTCAGTATAAGGAGGTGATCGAGCATCCCTGTCCCTTCATTCCATGCACAGTAAACGCCACGACAGGCACTTTTTGTGATTGTTAAGAACGATATGTTTAGCTGTTTTACGACGGGCTTTAGTAGATATAGCAGCTAGCAGCAGGGACGGCCCAGACGAGCCAAGGGGAAAGAGGAACTTTGCGCCAGTAACCGCCTGAGGTACAGACTGGCGCACGCATTGGGATATACGACGTCAGTACTGGTCACTTTCCGTCATGGGTCGGTCTTTGCGGCGTCGCAACATCAGTTTGATAATCCCGACAACCAGCATCACCGCAAAGGCTCCAGCGGCGGCAAATACCAGGCTGGCAGAAACTTCCGGCGTGGCGCCCTCTTCCTCAAACAGAGTTTGATACACAAATAACGGCAATAGTGGTACCAGCGGGCCATCGGCCATTTCACCCCGCGCCGGCACCAGCAACACAGTTGCCGCTTCCAGCAAAATCAGGTTGCGCACCCAGGACCACCCCCAGTTCCGCATAAACCACCAGCCTGCCGCCAGTAGAACGACTACCCCAGCGGCATACACGGCCCAGGCTAATTTGAACTCTTCCACGATTTCTCTGCTCTTGTTATTACTGCCAACGTCGTGCACCTTGAAACGGAATTATCCAGTCACAGATACACGCTAAAAATCTTTTATCGCGCGCTTCGCCGGTGCGGTATCCGACTATTCATCATCGATCTCTTCATCACAGATCTATCCATCTGCGACCTAGTCATCTCCAACCCAGGTAACGATGTATTCCTCGTAGTCTTCCACATCTACTTCGGTTTCGCTGATGACTTTGTCACGCACCGATATACCCGCGCGATGGACCGACTCGGGATCACCGGAAACCAGTGGGTGCCAGTCGGGCAGGTCACCCCCTGCGGCGAGAATGCGATAAGCACAGGTTGCCGGCAACCAGGTAAAATCCACCGCGCGCTGGGGCGTCAACTGGGTACAGCCCG
Source organism: Microbulbifer agarilyticus S89 (assembly GCF_000220505.1). GTDB lineage: Bacteria > Pseudomonadota > Gammaproteobacteria > Pseudomonadales > Cellvibrionaceae > Microbulbifer > Microbulbifer agarilyticus_B. The sequence goes on from NZ_AFPJ01000052.1 coordinate 84,754, forward strand.
GCACCTGCTGCATGCGGTTAGCATAGTCTGTACAACGACAACTGTGGCCATCCAGCAACTTGCAGGAAACACAGGTCGTGGCGACTTCCCCGGTCTCTTCATCCTGCAGCCGGTGAAGACAGCAGCGCCCGCATCCATCGCATAACGACTCCCACTCGGCGTCCGTCATCTCCGCGAGGGATTTTCTTTGCCAGAACGGCCGCTGACTTACCACGATTGCTACCTCACCAGCATGAATGAATGTCAGCCGCGAGACAGCTTGCTGTTCTGTGCTGCAATCGCCCGCATTTCATCGTCCACCACCGGCGGCATTTGCAGGTAGAAACCCTGCTCCTGCAGCTGCTTGATAACCGTCTCGGCTTCGGCACGCGCCAGAGTGCGCTCCGGGGTCAGGATCAGGGTCGTGACATGTACCGGTTCGCCGAACAGTTCCTGCAGTTTGTCTGGCACACGCGCCAGCCCTTCCTGCTTTTGTACATACAGATACATTTCCTGTTCCCGCGGGCTGCGGTAAATATCGCACAGGAGCTTAGTCATACATCTAACTCTTTCAATGCCTGCAGTAACGGCTCACCCACTACTGCACGGCGCCAACCAGTAAGGCGCCCTTCCAATGTTGGTTGCTGGGCCTGCACCAGCACTTCCAGCTCTTTTTTGCGCACCAGAATTTCGGGAGGCAGCCCCGCCGCTTCCGCCAGCTCGGTAACCTTTTTACGCAACAGCTTGAGGATCTCGCCCTGTTCGCGGTTCAGTGGCTGTGGCAGTCGGGCGGGCAGGTCCTCGCGTTCGGCCGCAGCAGAAATAATTTCCAGCAATGTTTCGCCATAGCGCCGTAAGGTTTTTCCTTCGAGCCCTGGCTGTGCCAGGGTAGCCAGGTACTTGGGCATATGCTGGGCCAGCGCCATGCACACATTTTCTTTGATCAGGTGGTTGCGCGGCATATCCCGCGCACGGGCCTCGCGCTCACGCCAGGCACACAGGTCCTGCAACACCGCAAGCTGGTTCTGGCGCAGGCGCCAGGCACCTTTTACCTTGCGATAATACAGCGCAGGCGGTTCAGGCTGACGCGCGGCAGCCACCATGGCTGTACAATCTTCCCAGAGCCAGTCGAGACGGTCCTGCTCGCGCAAGCGCTTTACCAATATGCCATACACCAACGGCAACCACACCACATCCAATGCGGCATAGTTTTTTTGCGAATCACTGAGTGGCCGTTGCAGCCAGTCGGAGCGGGTTTCACTTTTCGGTAAATCGATCTGCAACAGCTGGCTTACCGTGGCTGCATAGCCCAGGCCCGCCCCCATGCCGCTGATTGCCGCGGCGATCTGGGTATCAAAAATCGGGTCTGGGATTACACCGAGCAGGCGCTCCAGAGTTTCCAGATCCTCACTGCAGGAGTGCATGATTTTCACCACGCGCGTGTCTTGCAGCAATTCTTTGAGGGGCACTAAATTGTCGATCGCAAGGTTATCGATCAGGTAGCAGTGCTTACCATCACCCACCTGCACCAGCGCCGGCTGTGGATAAAAGGTGCGGCTGCGCATGAACTCGGTATCCAGCGCAATGGCACTCTGGGTGCGCCAGCGCGCACACAATTCCGCCAACTGCTCATCGCTGTCGATCCAGATCGGTGTGGCATCAACCAGCTGCTTGCTTTCCGCACTGAATGACTCAGCGTTAAATAAATCCGCCATTTACAGCACCGTCCGACTGTTGAAGGCGTGCGCCAGGGTGCCGCCATCAATGTATTCCAGCTCACCACCGATGGGGACCCCGTGGGCGATGCGACTGACCGCCACCCCTTTGGCCCGCGCGCGCTCGGCAATAAACTGGGCGGTGGCCTCGCCTTCCACGGTGGGGTTGGTGGCAATGATCAGCTCGCGAATCATCGGCTCTTCTGCGCCCGCTTCACTGTTTTGCGTTTCCCCCAGGCGTTCGCCGAGTACATCGAGGCCAATATCCGCAGGTCCCACGCCATCAATAGGCGACAGGTGCCCGTGCAATACAAAGTAGAGGCCGTGATAGTTACCCGCCTGCTCAATCGCCAGCACATCCGCCGGGGTTTCCACCACGCACAGCAGCGTATGATCGCGGCGCGCGTTGTTGCACAGGGCGCAAACTTCCTGCTCGGTCAGGGTACGGCAACGGCTGCAGCGGCCGACTTTCTCGACCGCCTGCTGCAACGAGCTGGCGAGCAGGCCCGCCGCGTCGCGGTCTTTTTCCAGCAGGTACATTGCCATGCGCTGGGCGGACTTGGGTCCAACCCCGGGCAGGCAGCGCAGTGCGCGAATCAGGTCTTCAATCAGGGGGCTGAACATATTTCTTGCTTAAACGTAAAAAGGGCCCGCTGCGGGCCCGGCAAAACTTGGGGACATCAAAACCGGCTAGCGAGCTTTGCCTGAGGCGCGGTCAACCAGCACTATCAACCAAACGGGAACTTGAAGCCTTCCGGCAGGTTCATGCCTGCACCGAGGTTACCCATCTGTTCTTTCTGCACTTTCTGCACCGCTTCTTCAACGCGACGCACGGTATCGTTCACCGCCGCGGCCAGCAGGTCTTCGAGCATTTCCTTGTCTTCACTCATCAGGCTTGCATCGATTTTCACATCTACCACATCGTGGCGGCCGTTCATGGTGACCTTGATCATGCCAGCTCCGGATTCCCCGGTTACCCGCAGGTCACCCAGCTCTTTCTGCATTTTTTCCATGCGCTCCTGCATGTCGGCCTGCATTTTCTGCGCCTGCTGCATTAAATCGCCGAAACCTTTCATCATGGCAATTACCTATTTTCCACTTACTTCATTAATTCGTTTCAAACCGGTGAGTTACCCAGACTACACGCAGTTACCCCAGGTACTCGACGGAGTCTGGCACCAGCTGTGCGCCCAGCTCCGCTTGCAACTCCTGCACCAGCGGATCCTGGTTCAGGGAATCGCGGGCAGACAGCAGCTGGGCTTCCTTGGTTGCCGCAATCAGTTGCGCCGGGGTACCGCCATAGACATCGCCCACCTGAATCTGCACGGTGACTGGCTGACCGAAAAAATCACTCAGCACATCGGCGAGACGGCGCTGGTGCCCCTCGTCGTACAGACTGCTGCGAGTCTGGTCGAGAGTAAACGACAGTATATTGTCCTGCCGTCCCAGTAACTCCAGGTTGGCGGCAATGGAGTGCAGGATACCGGTCACCCCCATTTGCGGGTACATGGCCGGCCAACTTCCCGGGGTAAGCGCTTCCAAACGCGCGGCGGATGTCGACGCCTGCTCAGAAGCTTGCTGCTCACGCTCACTCACTGGTGCCGGGGTTTCTGGCTGCGCAACCTGTTGGGGGGGCGCGGACTGCACCTCGGCCACCTGCTGACGCAAGCGTTCCCGCAGCGCCGCACGCTCATCCAGCCCGGTGTCCGGGTGTGATACCGGAGCCGTTACCGCAACCGGTTGCTCGACCGCCTGCTCAACAACAACCGCTTCTTGTACATTGGTTTCTCGTACGTCGGGCTGAACTGACTGCTCGATTACGGGCTGCTGGGCTACAGGCTGGTTCACCGGAGGCTGCGGTGCCACCACTGGCTCCGGTGCCGCCTCATGCACAGGTTCGGCTACCGGGGCACTGACCTGAGGCTCCGGGGCGAATTCAGGAGCGGGCTTTTTTCCCGCATCATGCATTACCTCCTCGGAACCAGGCCCCGCCTGGGGCTCAACATCCCAGGGGGGTGCATCATCCACCTGCGGCTGTGGCTGCTCTGCTGCCGGTGGTTGCTGAGAAGGTTGCAGAGAAGGTTGCCGTGCTGGCTCTACGGGCACTTGCTGATTCGGGGCCGGACTCGAGGTCTGAGCCGCGAGTTGTGACGAAGGTTCAGCCGAACGCTGCTGAGGTGCCTGTTGGGCCTGTTGTTCGTTGGCACCAGCAAGCGGCGCGGTTGGGATATGCGCAACGCCCTGCGGTTTGAATGCCAGCATGCGCAGCAGCGCCATTTCAAAACCACCGCGTGGATCCGGCGCCATAGGCAGGTCGCGGCGAGCGAGCAACGCCATCTGATAAAACAACTGCACATTTTCCCCGGCCATGGATGCCGCGTGGTGCTGCAGCAATTCAGCGTCGCCAAGCGCGTTGTCAATGGATTCCGGCAGCACCTGGGCAATGGCAATACGGTGCAGAATGGAGGCCAGCTCTGCCAGCGCAGCGCTGTAATCTGGCGCCTGCTCAGAGAGCTCGCCCACGGTAGCAAACAGCGCAGACGGGTTTTCGTCGGAGAGTGCCCGCACCAGCTTCCACACCAGGGTGCTGTCGAGGGTGCCGAGCATGGCGCGCACTTCTGCTTCGCTGATCTTGCCGCCACCAAAGGCAATGGCCTGATCGGTCAAGCTCATGGCGTCGCGCATACTGCCATCGGCCGCGCGACCCAAATGCCACAGGGCCTGTTCTTCAAACGGCACCAGCTCTTTTTCCAGTACAAAGCGCAAGTGCTCAACCACCCGCTCCGGACTCATATTCTTGAGGTTGAACTGCAAGCAGCGCGACAGTACCGTCACCGGTAGTTTCTGCGGATCGGTGGTGGCGAGCAGGAATTTGACGTGGGGCGGCGGCTCTTCCAGGGTTTTCAGCAGCGCGTTGAACGAGCTGTTGGACAACATGTGCACTTCGTCGATGAGGTACACCTTGTAGCGGCCCCGGGTCGGCGCGTACTGCACATTCTCCAGAAGCTCCCGGGTGTCTTCGACCTTGGTGCGCGAGGCGGCATCCACCTCGATCAGGTCGACAAAGCGCCCGTCGGCGATTTCGGTACAGACAGAGCACTGACCGCAGGGTTCTGAGCTTACGCCGGTTTCGCAGTTCAGACACTTGGCGAGAATCCGCGCAATGGTGGTTTTACCTACCCCGCGCGTACCAGCAAATAAGTAGGCGTGGTGCAGACGGTTGTTATCCAGGGCATTGATCAGCGCCTGAAGCACGTGCTCCTGGCCCACCATTTCCCGAAACAGCCGCGGCCGCCATTTGCGTGCCAGTACTTGGTAACTCATTCGCTCTCCGCCGTGGTCCCAGTCGAGATGGGCGCCACCTTTTTGTCGAAATCTGCCCGCCGATTCGGGATGCCCCGAGCAAGCTAGCATTGAAATTTGAGAAGTCCGCCATTATACCGGCATCGGCGCGCAGGAATAGGCATCCGCCCAGGGTCACTGAATTTGTCGACCCGGTGCTCGCTGCAAGGTCCTGCAGCCGGCGATCGACGCACCAAAAAGAACCATTTTGATAAGTTCAGTCACTTTATCTTGCCAAAACGACCACTCGTCGATCGTTATCCAGCTGTGTTATAACTAACTCGGTTGGCCTTATAACAATCATAACGAGCGCAACACGGGGAATCCTTCCACCAATGAGCAAAGCCCGGAAGACACTTCTGGAATCTCTTTTTGCCGATCACGGCCAGGCACTGGTGCGCTTTGTCACGCGTATCGTGCGAAGCACCGAGGATGCCGAGGATATTGCCCAAAATGCCTACCTGCGACTGCAGAAACTCAGTGACGAGAAAGACCTCGACAACCCGCGAGCCTACCTTTTCCAGATTGCCAACAACCTGGCGGTCGACCAACTGCGTCGCGGAAAGCTGCATATCGATTATGTGAGCCAGCAGCTTCCGCCGGAGGGCGCCACTCCCACTGATGATGAATACGGCTTTGATCAGTCGCCAGAGCGTGTGCTGGCCGCAAGACAGCAATTGCAGGCAATTCACCAGGCGATGGACAGCCTGCCGCTCAAATGCCGCCAGGCATTCCTGCTGCACCGCAACCGCGGCCTCTCCTACTCCGATATCGCTCAGGAAATGAACATTTCCGTGAGCAGCGTGGAGAAATACATCCTGCAGGCACTGAAAGTCTGCCGGCAGAAAACCGGCGGAATCCGGTGAAGCGGGCCCACACCTGCCCGCCCCGCATCTGCCTGCCCCGGCATCTTATCCACTTATCGCACTTGGGCCTTCGACTAATCGCACATTGGTTGCGACTTGGTCTACCTTTGAACAAGCTTGGCGCATGGCGTGCAATAACGCACCGCCGTGCAGCAAAAACATAAAAAAGTATTGAGGGCAAGGGGCGGTGGATCGTCTTACTGGTATGCAACGGCATCCATGTGAAAAAGAACGGACCATTCGTTCAAAATATGCTAAATTTTGCGGCGTTTTATCGTAAAAATTGCGCATCACGAATATAAACGTTGTTTTGGGCGCCAATATTGAGCACCAAGATGGTGCGGCAGGATGATGGCGGAACTTGTTAGTCACCATCTGCTCAAATGACAACTCTGACAGGCGGCTCGATCCATAGATCGGGAAAAAGGTATTAGTGCGGTGAACCTCCAGGAAGTACAACAGGAACCAACGGAAGATCAGCTCGATCAGGCGTGCGCCTGGATCGCGCGTTTGCGTTCCGATTCGATCAGTGACGCTGATCGCCGTGCCTTTGCCAGCTGGATGTCCAACGACTCTGCCAACCGCCAGGCTTTTGATGCCATGGCTGACCTCTGGGGCGATCTCGGTGCCCTGTCACACATGCCACTGGATGAACTCTACCCAGAGAGTGTGCCGACCAGCCAAGCCGCGTCCGCGCAAACACCATCTTCTCGCAAGCCCGCGACTGCCGGTGGCTGGAACCTGCCCCAGTGGCTGCTGGGAGGCGGTGCGGTCGCCGCCTGCCTGACCGTTGCACTTTGGGTCGGCAATCAGTGGCTGCAGCAGGCTCCCGCTGCGCAGCAGGTTTATGCGACAGCAGTAGGTGAAACCCGCACTGTCTCGTTGGCGGATGGCTCACAAGTGCAGCTGAACACGAATTCCGAGCTAGTGGTTACCTTTAGCCGCGATGAACGCCGTACCCAGTTACTGCGCGGTGAGGCCTATTTCGATGTGGCGCGCCAGACTGCTCGTCCCTTCACAGTGGCGGCGGGCGAAGCCAATATTCGCGTGCTGGGCACCCAGTTCAATGTCGAGCGCAACCCCGACAACACCCGCGTTTCCGTTACCGGTGGCGTGGTTGCCGTGAGCGAAGCGCGCACCGCCAGTGGCCTGCAACCCGAATCTGTAAAATTGACCCGCAATCAGAAAGTTAGCGTCTCTGGCAGCGGGCTGTCCGATGTCAGCGGGACCTCGGCCGATGAAGCGCTGGACTGGACGCGCGGGCAACTGGTCTTCGACCGCACCCCGCTCAGTGAAGCACTGGAAGAATTGAACCGCTATCTGGCGGTTCCTGCAGCCGCCGCCGCCAACGTCGGCGACCGCACCCTGTCCGGCACCTTTGAGCTGACCGACCCGGAAAGCACTCTGTCGGCGATCGCCACGGCCCTGGATCTCGATCAGGACCAGAGCGACCCCAACCTGACTCTCTTGTCTCCCAAGCATAAGTAAGATATAAATCCTGCCCTGGTGATCGTTCTTTTTTTAGCCATAAGCTAAACGATCGCCCGTTTACGACATCAACTAAAACATAAGCTGAGTTTTCTGGTCGCCGATCGCGCCGGATACGGGCGGGATGAGTCGCATTGAATTTCCGGCATTGGGCAACACTGTCGCTGACAGGTCTATTGGTACTCTCGCAGAGTAGCCTTGCCGCTTGCCCAAAATCCGGCGTAGAACTCCCCTCCGGCAGCCTCTCCAAAGCCCTCATTTCTCTGGGGCGCCAATGCCGCATTTCACTCGTCGTGCAAGCAGATAGCGCCTCCTCTATTCAGGTTCCAAAGCAACACCTGGCAACGCCGGATGGCAGTATTGCCCCTGCACTGCAGCAATTGCTGGCAAGCACCCAGCTTACCTTTACCCACACTGGCACCAACGCCGTGGCGGTGGTGACCAAAGAGCAGCAATCCGCGCAGGCTGAAGAGGAAAGCCCGCTCCTGCCAGAGGAAGAGGTGATTGTCACCGGTCGCAGCTTGACCGGAAGCCACTTGCGCTACCTGAAACTCGATAGCTACGCGCCGATCGATGTTTTGGCGCAACCGGAACTCGAAATCACCGGGGCCCAGACCGTATCAGAGCTGCTGAAGTTTCTGCCGGCGGTCTCCGGGAACTCTACCAGCACCTCGGTCACCAACGGCGGCAACGGTACCGCCACCGTGACACTGCGCGGCCTGCCCGCCAGCAACACCCTGGTACTGATCAACGGCCGCCGTATCGTCAGCAATGGCTTTGGTGGCGAAGCTGCGGATCTCAACACCATTCCCCTCTCCGCAGTAGACCGCATCGAAGTATTAAAGGACGGTGCATCCGCGGTGTATGGCTCTGACGCAATCGCCGGGGTTGTAAACATATTGCTGCGTAGAGACTTCGACGGCTTGTCGGTAAACAGTTATTACGGCCAGTCTGAGCGCGGGGACCAGGAAACCAGTTCGTATAGTGTGACCTGGGGTGGTGGCAACGAAGAGACCCACTTGATGCTGAGTCTCGCGGACTACCGCCAGGGCGAAGTGCTGAGTCGCGATCGCGCCATTTCGGATTCTGCAGACAACCGGCGTCGCGGCGGAACCGATTTGCGCTCCGCTGCCTCACCCCAGGGGTTTATTGCCCTTGCGGATGAGGTGGTCACCAACGGTCCCGACGGGTACCGGCCATGGACCATGGAAGACCTGTATAACTTCCGCGAATACACCTCGGCGCTGGTTCCCTCAGAACGCCAGTCTATCTACCTGGCGCTGAACCATCGCCTTGAGGGGGATACGCAAGCATTCGCGGAAGCCATGGCTATCCGCACGCGCTCAGAGGCCGCATTGGCGCCAACGCCCGTATTTACCCGCTTTGACAATGGCGACCTGACGATCTCCAGCGACAACATATATAACCCTTTCAACCAAGATATCGTCGATGTGCGCAAACGGGTCATCGAGTTGGGCCCGCGCAAGCAACACAATGGCACGGACACTTTCCGGTTCAACACCGGCTTAAAGGGGTTAATCGACGACTGGCAGTGGGAGCTCACTGCGGCCGCACACTACACGCGGGCACGTGAACGCCTCGCCAACCTGATCGACCCCTACCGCCTGTCTCGTGCGCTCAAGGGCCCCGATATTTGCGTAGAAGACACCGACTGTGTGCCCGTGAATCTTCTCGGCACAACCGGCAGTATTGACGCTCAGCAGCTGGATTACATCCGTGCAACCAGTTATGTGGATGGTGTAAGCCGAATGGCATCGGTGACGTACATTGCCGACGGCCCGCTGGGTAAGGTCCCGGCGGGCGACATCCTCGCGGCAGCGGGTGTCGAGTTGCGCAGGGAAGAAATCCGCTTTCGCTCCATTGATGCCGATGGGTCTTCATTCATCGGCGGCGCATCTTCCGGCGCCGCCAGTGGTCATCGCCTGATTGGCGAAGGCTTCGCAGAAATTTCCATCCCGCTGGCCGCTGAACGCCTATGGCTGGATGGCGCAGTGCGCTACTCGGAATACAGCGATTTTGGCACCACCGCTAACCCCAAGCTCGCTTTGCGCTGGCGTCCGTGGCCCTCCCTTCTCGTGCGTGCTAGTTATGCCACCGGGTTCAAGGCGCCTACTCTGGTGGACATGAATCAGACGGGCTACCAAAGCCAGGAATTTCTTTTTGACCCCTGCACCAGCAGCGATGCGCCCGCCCTGCCCGGCTGTGATGGGCAGGCAGATCAGTCGCGCATCCAGTACCTGACGGAATTCGGTGGCAACCCTGACCTGCAGCCAGAGACCTCGGACAACCGCTCCCTCGGTATCGTGTGGACTCCCGGCGACTTTACCGGTTTCCATGCCAGCCTGGACCTGTACGATATCCGCCAGAACGATGTTATCGACACCAGCCCGCAATACCTGATCAACCAGAATGCAAACAACGGGCTGTTCACCGATCGGGTTCAGCGCGACTCCGGCGGTGACATCACGCGTATTGTCGCCACACGACTCAACATCGGTGCGCGGGAAGTGCGCGGCGTTGACGCCTCCATGCGCTATCAGCATCTGTCGAAAGAGCTGGGGCTCATTCGCTGGTCAATGAATGGCAGCCACATTCATCGCTACCTGAACCAGCTGGCACCGGGCAGCCCTATCGAAGACTTGAATGGCACCTTCGTCGACTCCGCGAGTGGCGGTGCTGGCTCACTGCCCGAGTGGAAAGCCAATACCGGTGTTTACGTACAGCGCGGGCGCTGGGAAGGCGGCTACACCATTCATTACGTAGACAGCCTGAAAGAGCGCATCACCCTCGACAACGAATTTGTCAGTCGGGAGATTGATAGCTGGACCACCCACGATGTTCAGGTTGCTTACGCGGTACCCTCTGGATTTCGTTTTGCGATTGGCATCGACAACCTGATGGACAAGGCCCCGCCCTTCGCCGCCTCCGCGTTCAACGACAATTTTGACGCGCGCACCTATGACATTACCGGACGCTACTGGTACACCACCTTTAGCTTCAATATGTAAAGCAAACGTCGCTTAACAATTCTTCCCGAATTTTCCTGCCGCATTTATTTGCCAAGCGCTGACGCAGAATATTTTTCTCAAGCACTCCCCGCGCGCCATTCACTCTGGCGTTTCCTGTCGGTACTTTTACGCAACCAACGCACACCTCGTTCGCCATTTTCCCCGCTTCTGACGCCGCTTTTGGCGCACCGGTACCAAAGGCGCAATTTCATTCACGAATCGACTTGAACGGTGAAAAATTGTTCTAGGGTTGATAGCAAGCCTCTTGTTGATAGAAGTAAGTTGTTGTCAGGGAGGGCGTAGCCACATTCGGCGATCATTACCGGTATCAGGAGAGGTATACCATGGACAAAACCCGTCTTTCTCGGGCAATCAAGGGCGCAATCGCAGCTGCAGCCGTCGCATCCAGCTTTTCTACCGTTTCGTTTGCTCAGGATGCTCAGGCGCAGGTTGAGGAAATTGTTGTAACCGGTTCTCGCATTCAACGTGCGACGGATGCCAATAGCGCCACGCCTATCACTGTATTCGATGCGGCAGCACTGGAGCAGTCGGGCCAGACAACACTGGAAGACTTCCTGCAAAACATTCCATCCATGACGGGTGGTCAATTAGGTTCTTCCGTGAACAACGGCAGCGCCGGTCTTTCCACCGTGTCACTGCGCGGTTTGGGCTCTAACCGCACACTGATTTTGATGAACGGCCGCCGCCTCAGTTCATCTGCCGGCGCAACCGGCGTGGTGGACCTTAACACCATCCCTGTCTCCATTATTGAGCGTGTGGAAATTCTGCGCGATGGTGCATCCACTATTTACGGTTCGGACGCCATCGCTGGTGTGATCAATATCATCACCAAGAAAGGGTTTGAGGGTGCCGAGCTCACGTTCGAGTACGGTTCCTCTACGCATGGCGACGGTGACGAATATCTCGCAGCGATGACACTGGGTGCTTCGAATGACAAAGGGCACGTCATGGTTAACGCGCAGTACACCAAGCGCGAAACCATCAGCCAGGGCGATCGTCGTTTCTCCGAGTGCCCACTGCGCGAAATTGGCGGCGACCTTGTGTGTGGTGGTAGCGCCACAACCACACCGGCACGCTTCTCGCCCACGGCCAACTCCGATCAGTTGATCGTCGATCCTGTGACCGGCATGGTGCGCGACTTCAATGCCGCCACGGACGCCTACAACTTCGCCGAAGTGAGCTACCTGATTACGCCGCAAGAAGTTGCCTCCATGTATGGCTACGGCACCTACGAGCTCTACGATTGGGAAGACTTTACCGATATCAATGCGTTTACCGAGCTCTCCTTCGTTAACCGCCGCTCCGACCAGCTACTGGCTGCAGAAGGCACCTTCTGGGGCCCCGAAGTACCGGTAAGCAACCCCTACAACCCAATCGGGGAGCCGGTGAACATCGGCCGTCGCCTGGAGGAAACCGGGGGACGCTCTTTTTCTCAGGATCTGAATACCTGGCGCGGCGTGCTTGGCCTTGAGGGCGAGTTCTGCAACGAGTGGACTTGGGATCTTTCTTATAATTACGCGCGCTGGGTAGATTCTCAGATTGACCGCGGCCGCGGTAACACCGTGCGCTTTGGCAACCTGCTGGATCCTGACCTGTGTGCGGCAGACCCTGACTGTGCGGCTGCCGTTGCTGCCTCCGGCGAGGTTGCCTGGAACCCCTTTGCCGAGGGCACCCTGACCCCGGAAATGCAAAGGTACGCTCTGGTAACCAACTCCCCGGTCGAACGCTCTACACTGCGCAGCTTGCAGGCGAACCTGGTAGGTGACTTCGGTGACTGGTCCCTGGCCAGTGAAGGACCCGCCTGGGCGGTAGGGTATGAACATCGCGCCGAGCGCGTGGAAATCGTCGCAGATGGTGCCGCGCAAATCGGTCAGATCTACTTTGTGAGCGGCGACTCCTGGGGCGGCAACTACAGCGTTGACGAGTTCTACGGTGAGGTACGGCTTCCTATCATGGATGGCGAACCCTGGGTAGAAGTGCTCGCGGTAGAGGCCTCATTCCGCTATTCCGATTACAACACCATCGGCAGCGACACCACCTTCGGTGCGGTACTGGAATACGCACCGCTCGACGAACTGCGATTCCGAGGCACCTACTCTGAAGGCTTCCGCGCACCAGGCCTCGACGACCTGTTCTTGCCACCAACCGTGTCTGCAGAATCCTATGCGGATCCGTGTAACGAATATGGCGCAGCCGATGACCCCAATGTCCGTGCGAACTGTGCTGCAGACGGCATTGCACCCGGCACCACTATCTCGTCGACCCAGGCAACCGGCCTGTTTGGTGGTAACCCGGATCTTGCGGCTGAGAAGTCGGAGAGCTGGACACTGGGTATCGTGTGGACCCCGTCGTGGACCGACGACATGGGCTTCACTCTCGACTATTTCGATATCAGCATCGACGATGCCATCGGCACCCTGACCACCGACACCATCGTGCAGGGCTGTTATGAGAGCGCCAACTTCAGCTCACCTCTGTGTGACCTGATCACCGGCGCACCAGCAGTGGGTACCAGCCCATCGGCCGGTGCACCGACTCGACGCGCTTCCGACCTGACCATTGCTGGCCAGCTATTGAACAGCCAGAACGTCGCCACCTTTGAGACTTCCGGTGTCGACCTCGGCTTCGATTACAGCGTTGCCGCAGGCCCAGGTTTGATCACTGTGAATGCCACCGCCACCTATTTGCACGAGTGGAAATATCGCGGCAGCGTGGACGACCCCACCATCGACCTGGCGGGCTTCTTCTTCGCTGATCCGGTAACCACAGCCATCGTGGCTTTCCCAGAGTGGAAATTCTATGGCACCGTGGGCTATGAGCTCGATTGCTGGAGCGCTTTCACCACCGTGCGCATGATTGGTGAAGTAGACGACTTCGACCCGGCACCTCGCGATCTGGCGACGCAGATCGATAACACCTGGTACCAGGACGTGAACTTCAACTACTTCCAGTGGGAAGGCGTCACCTTCACCGGTGGTATCCGCAACCTCTGGAACCAGCAACCCCCGTATGTCACCAACAACGATGACATGAACACCCTGATGAGAAGCTACGACACCGTCGGCCGCTTCTTCTACGGTGGCGTTACTATCCAGTTCTAAGGTTTTTACTCTCCTGCAAGCCCCGCCTTCATGGCGGGGCTTTTTTGTGCCCGCAAAGTATTTTTTATTCAGGATTTGCACTTAGAGCTGCATCATTGGGAGGAACATTACCTGCCATAAATGTATTTCGCGGTTATTCATTATTTTTATCTGAAATCTGTTCTAAATCCACTGCGTATATGTTGGAACGGAAATGACCACTTGGGGGTAGTCATTCCGCATTTCGCCACACCAAGTGGCACACCAAATAACTCCAACGATCTTACGAGAGGATTTCCCATGAAAAAGAACCTCCTGTCCGCAGCTGTGAAAGGTGCCCTGAGCCTTACTGCCGCTGCGATCATGGTTCCTTCCATGTCTGCGTTCGCACAAGAAGAAGCGCAACTGGTTGAAGAGGTTGTAGTAACCGGCTCCCGTATCGTACGTGCCAACCTCGAAAGCCCAACTGCAATCACCACCCTGGATTCCGCCAATATTGAGTTCTCCGGTGAGCTAAACAGCGCCGACATCCTGCGCTCGCTGCCGGCAACTGGTGTATCCGGCCTGTCCTCCAGCAACTCCAACTTCTTCACTTCCGGCGGTGGTATCAATACCGTTGAACTGCGTAACCTTGGAGAAGACCGCACCCTGGTACTGGTAAATGGCCGTCGTTATGTTTCTGGCGTTGCAGGCTCTTCCGCTGTCGACTGGAACACCATCCCGACCGAGCTGATCGAGCGCGTTGAAGTCATCACCGGTGGCGCTTCCGCTATCTACGGTTCCGACGCGCTGGCTGGCGTAATCAACGTCATCCTGAAAGATGACTTTGAAGGTGTAAACATCAGCACCTCGCACGGTCAGACCCTGGAGTATGGTGATGACACCACAGACCGCTTCAACCTAACTGCGGGCGGTAACTTTGACGACGGCAAAGGTAATGCCGTTGTTTCCATTACCTATACCGATGAGGGCGGCGTACTGTCGCGCGACCGCAGCAATACCCGGGTTGACGATCTCTCTGCCATCTACTTTGGCGGTGAAATTACCGACAGCATCACTCCGTTCTACTCGTCCTTTTCCGAATACGGTCGCTTCGGCATTCCATCCACTGGCGACCAGTACGTGTTCGATAACGACATGGGTGACGGTGTTGTTGTGCCCTGGGACGCAGATACTTATGGCTTCAACCGCCAGCAGTTCCGTCGCTACACCGTTCCAACTGAGCGTTTTTTGATTAGTAGCAATCTGAATTACGAGCTGACCGATACCCTGGAAGCGTTCGTTGAAACCACTTTCGCGCGCACTGAGACCCAGACCGAGATTGAGCCCTTCCCCTTCTCTTATGAAGACCTGTTCATCGACGGTATCTCCATCGATAACCCGTTCGTACCCGAAGATCTGCGAAACCTGGCGGTTGCCGCTGGCGACGAGTATATCCAGTTTGTGCGCCGTACCACTGAGCTGGATCAGCGCGGGGCATTCGCAGAACGTCAAACCTTCCGCGCCTTGATGGGCCTGCGCGGTGAAATCCAGGATTGGAACTGGGACGCATTTGTCGGCCAGGGCCAGATGCAGGACAGCCAGCGCGGTACCGGCCAGCTGAATATTTCCAACTTCCGCAACGCGCTGAATGTAGTTGACGACGGCAATGGCAACCTGATTTGTGCCGACCCTGCCGCGGTAACTGAAGGCTGTGTACCCATTAACATTTTTGGTAAGGGATCCATTTCTGCGGATGCTGCCGATTATGTGCGTGCACCGTCCCTCCGCGACCAGCGCACCAAGCAAACCGTTGCTGGCATCAACTTTAATGGTACTTTGGTAGAGCTGCCGGCCGGCCCGCTTAGCATGGCAACCGGTTGGGAATACCGCGATGAGTACGCCGCTGACTTCCCGGACGCCCTGACCCGTACCGGGCAGAATGCCGGTAACAAAGAAGAGCCGACCGAAGGCAGCTACAGCGTAAACGAAGTGTACGTAGAGCTTGAGGCACCGGTTCTTACCGACCTGCCGCTGATCCAGTCTCTGAGTGTTGGTGCGGCATACCGCTACTCCGACTACGACACTATCGGTAGCACCGACGCCTACACTGGCCGCGTTTCCTGGGTAATTGATGACTCCCTGCGTGTTCGTGGCCAGTACGCTCGTGCGGTACGTGCGCCAAACATCAGTGAGCTGTTCTCTCCGGGTGGTGAGAACTTCGCCACTGTTAGTGACCCCTGTAACGGTGTGACCGCATCCACCTCTGGCGTGGTCGCAGACAACTGCCGCAGTATTCCGGCGGTTGCTGAGCGTATCGCAGCAGAAGGCGTTTTCGAGCTGACCCAGCCTGAAATTCAGGGCACCGGTGGTTTCACCGGCAAGGGTAACGAGAACCTGTTTACCGAAACCTCTGACAGCTACACCTTTGGCGCGGTTTACGAGCAAACCCTGGGTAACTTCGGTGACCTGACCCTGTCTCTGGACTGGTACAGCATTGAAATCGAAGATCTGATCGACACCGTCGGTCGTCAAACCTCTGTCGATTTCTGTTACAACTCCGCCAGTTTCCCGAACAACTTCTGTGACTTCATCGTCCGCGACAATGGCGGCGCCGCGTTCCAGAAGGGGGAAATTACCGAAGTAAATTCCGGCTTCATCAACGAAGGCACCCTGAAAACCGAAGGTATTGACCTCCAGGCACAGTGGGGCATGGATGTTGGCCCGGGCCAGCTGGGCGTTGGCCTGAACTACGGCCACGTGATGGACTACACCCTGACCAAGTTCGGTGACGACGATGAACTGGTAGGTGAAGTGGGCTATTTCGAGCACCAGTGGCTGGCAACCGTGAACTACGCCATGGACCGCCTGATTGTGCAGCTGGAAACCTCCTACCTGAGCGATGCTTCTCCGGATCTGAGCAGTGCAGACTTTGACTATTCAGTCGGAGAGTATGTAAGCCACGACCTGTTCGCGTCTTACCAGTTCACCGACAGCATCAGCGCGAACATCGGGGTTAACAACCTCCTCGACGAAGAAGCGCCGATCATCCTGTCCGGTGTACCAGGTAACGTGACTGGTACTGACACCAACGCGGCGGTCTACAACCCGATTGGCCGCAGTGGCTACATCGGTGTTCGCTTTAACTTCTAAGTGCCAGGCACTTAACCTTCTAAAGGCGGCTCTCTGAGCCGCCTTTTTTGTATCTCAAGATCTGCACCCGAGGGAGAATGTCTCCACGTCCCCCTCGGCCGCTTCCTCCATGACGCGGTTTCATGGAGCTTTATGGGGCATACCTCTCTTCTCAAACCCACCGTCACAACGGCATTTTTTGTCACTCACCCCGGAATTCGATCAAAAAACACCCAGACTTTCCTGCCATTGCAGGTTTTTAGAAAAAAACGCACATTTTTTTGAGGGGCTGTGCGTCTGCATCGTTATACATGCGTTGGGAGGGGAATGACCGCTTGGGGGTAGTCATTCCTAAACATCGCCTTACTAGGCAAACCCTATAAATCCAACGATCTTAAGAGAGGATTTCCAATGAATAAGAACCTCCTGTCCGCAGCAATTAAAGGCGCTCTGAGCCTTACTGCCGCTGCGATCATGGTTCCTTCCATGTCCGTTTATGCTCAAGAAGAAGCACAATTGGTTGAAGAGGTTGTAGTAACCGGCTCCCGTATCGTACGTGCCAACCTTGACAGCCCAACCGCAATCACCACCCTGGACTCTGCCAATATCGAGTTCTCTGGTGAGCTGAACAGCGCCGACATCCTGCGCTCCCTGCCGGCAACTGGTGTTTCCGGCCTGTCCTCCAGCAACTCCAACTTCTTCACTTCCGGCGGCGGTATTAACACCGTTGAACTGCGCAACCTTGGTGAAGACCGCACTCTCGTACTGGTAAACGGCCGCCGTTACGTTTCTGGCGTTGCTGGCTCTTCCGCTGTTGACTGGAACACCATTCCGACCGAACTGATCGAGCGTGTAGAGGTTATCACCGGTGGCGCTTCCGCTATCTATGGTTCTGACGCGCTGGCTGGCGTAATCAACGTCATCCTGAAAGATGACTTTGAAGGTGTAAACATCAGCACCTCTCACGGCGAGACCCTGTCTTACGGTGACGACACTACCGACCGTTTCAACCTGACCGCTGGCGGCAACTTCAGCGATGACAAAGGTAACGCAGTAGTATCCATCACCTATACCGATGAAGGTGGCGTACTGGCTCGCGACCGTAAGAACACCCAGGTTGACGACCTTTCCGCCATTTACTTCGGCGGTGAAATCACCGACAGCATTACTCCGTTCTACTCCTCCTACTCTGAGTACGGCCGCTTCGGTATCCCGTCCACTGGCGACCAGTACGTGTTCGATAACGACATGGGCGACGGCGAAGTTGTAGCCTGGGACTCCTCCAAGTACGGTTTCAACCGCCAGCAGTTCCGTCGCTATACCGTTCCAACTGAACGTTTCCTGATCAGCAGCAATCTTTCCTACGATCTGACTGACACCCTGGAAGCATTCGTTGAAACCACTTTCGCGCGCACTGAGACTCAGACCGAGATCGAGCCGTACCCGTTCGCGTACGACGATCTGTACATCGACGGTATTTCCATCGATAACCCGTTCGTTCCAGAAGCGTTGCGTGATCTGGCTGTTGCGGCTGGAGACGATCACATCCAGTTTGTGCGTCGTACTACCGAGCTGGATCAGCGTGGCGCGTTCGCTGAACGTCAAACTTTCCGCGCTCTGATGGGCCTGCGTGGTGAAATCCAAGACTGGAACTGGGACGCATTTGTCGGCCAGGGCCAGATGCAGGACAGCCAGCGCGGTACCGGCCAGCTGAACATCTCCAACTTCCGTAACGCACTGAACGTTGTCGACGATGGCAATGGCAACCTCGTGTGTGCTGACCCCGCTGCAGTTGCTGAAGGCTGTGTACCCATTAACATTTTCGGTAAAGGCTCCATCACTCCTGAAGCTGCCGACTATGTACGTGCACCGTCCATCCGTGACCAGCGCACCAAGCAAACCGTGGCCGGTATCAACTTGAACGGCACCCTGGTAGACCTGCCGGCTGGCCCGCTGAGCCTGGCAACTGGTTGGGAATACCGTGACGAGTACGCGGCTGACTTCCCGGACGCCCTGACTCGTACTGGCCAGAACGCTGGTAACAAAGAAGAGCCGACCGAAGGCAGCTACAGCGTAAATGAAGTTTACGTGGAAGTTGAAGCTCCGATTCTGTCAGACCTGCCGCTGATCCAGTCTCTGAGCGTTGGCGCAGCCTACCGTTACTCCGACTACGACACCATCGGCAGCACTGATGCCTACACCGGTCGTGTTTCCTGGGTAATTGATGACTCCCTGCGTGTTCGCGGCCAGTACGCCCGTGCGGTACGTGCACCAAACATCAGCGAGCTGTACTCTCCGGGTGGCGAAAACTTCGCTTCCGTGAGCGATCCGTGTAACGGCGTAACAGCGACTACCGCTGGCGTTGTAGCCGAAAACTGCCGCAGCATTCCGGCGGTTGCCGATCGTATCGCTGCTGAAGGTGTATTCGAGCTGACTCAGCCTGAAATTCAGGGCACTGGCGGCTTCACTGGCAAAGGTAACGAGAACCTCTTTACCGAAACCTCTGACAGCTTCACCTTTGGTGCAGTTTACGAGCAGACTCTGGGTAACTTCGGTGACCTGACCCTGTCTCTGGACTGGTACAGCATTGAAATCGAAGACCTGATCGATACCGTTGGTCGTCAGACTTCTGTTGATTTCTGCTACAACTCCACCAGCTACCCGAACAACTTCTGTGACTTCATCGTCCGTGACAATAGCGGCGCTGCATTCCAGAAGGGTGAAATCACCGAAGTTAACTCCGGCTTCATCAACGAAGGCACCCTGAAAACCGAAGGTATTGACCTCCAGGCTCAGTGGGGCATGGACGTTGGCCCGGGTCAGCTGAACGTAGGCCTGAACTACGGTCACGTTATGGACTACACCCTGACCAAGTTCGGCGATGCTGATGAGCTGGTTGGTGAAGTGGGTTACTTCGAGAACCAGTGGCTGGCAACCGTCAACTACGCCATGGACCGCCTGATTGTTCAGCTGGAAACCTCCTACCTGAGCGATGCGTCTCCTGACCTGAGCAGTGCGGACTTTGACTACTCCGTAGGCGAATACGTAAGCCACGACCTGTTCGCGTCTTACCAGTTCACCGACAGCATCAGCGCAAACATCGGGGTTAACAACCTCCTCGACGAAGAAGCGCCGATCATCCTGTCCGGTGTACCAGGTAACGTAACCGGTACTGACACCAACGCAGCTGTGTACAACCCGATTGGCCGCAGCGCGTACGTTGGCGTTCGCTTTAACTTCTAATTTAAAAAGAAGTATTTGACCCTTTTAGGCGGCTCCTTGAGCCGCCTTTTTTGTACCTTCCTGCCACAAAGGTATGAAGCCAACCGCAGCCACATAAGTAAAAATTTAAAAGAAAGTCACAAAATCATTAAAAAACAATAAACTGCACAAATACAATTTTTGCAGCATATCCAACTAAGTATTTAAATAAATCAAAATAAATACCCAATTTCATTGAGGAATCCACCTGACAGTTCGTTGAGTTTTTGTTGGGAGGGAATGGCCGCTTGGGGGTAGTCATTTCCGCACACGCCTAACTAGGCAACTCAAAACATAAGTCCAACGATCAAGAGAGGATTTACAATGAAAAAGAACCTCCTTTCCGTAGCGGTTGCCGCTACGATTATGGTTCCAGCTCTGCCAGCTTTTGCGCAAGAAGAAGCACAAATGGTAGAAGAAGTTCTGGTAACCGGTTCGCGCATTCAACGCGCCGACCTTGAAGGGGCAAACCCCGTAACCGTTCTGTCCCGTGAAGAGCTGGTCGGCAGCGGTGAGCTCAGCATCGGTGACATCCTGCAAAACCTGCCGTCTTCCGCAGGTGCCGCGGTTAACACCGGCGTAAACAACGGCGGTTCCGGTGCCGTGCGCTTCTCCCTGCGTGGCCTCGGCTCTCAGCGTACCCTGGTACTGATCAACGGCCGTCGCGCTGTTGCTTCTGGTCTGGGTGCCAACTCTTCTGTCGACCTGAACAACATCCCAGTTGCCATGATCGAGCGCGTTGAAGTGCTGAAAGATGGCGCTTCTGCGGTATACGGTTCCGACGCTATCGCCGGCGTTGTTAACATCATTACTCGCGAAGACTTTGAAGGTGCTGAGTTCACCAGCTCCTACGGCCAAACCAGTGAAGGCGACGGCGCGCAAGAGAACGCCAGCTTCACCTTCGGCACCGCGAGCGACAAGGGCAACTTCGTAGTATCCGGCTACTACGCCAACCAGGAGCCAATCTGGGCTGGCGACCGCGACTACTCCAAAGAAGAAATCTGGTTCCACCCGTACTGGGACCCGCAGGGTCAGTACCCGGGCGGCTCTTCCGCAACTCCTTGGGGTAACTACCAAGGTTCCGACGGCAACCGCTACACCCGCGGCCCTGAGTTTGGCGACTTCCGCGCATACAGCGGCGCTACCGACGCGTATAACTACGCTCCAGCCAACTACACCCAGACCCCGAACGAGCGCTGGGGCTTTAGTGCATTCGGCAACTACAGCATTGGCGACCTGGGCGCGCTGGAAAACGTAGTAGTAAGTGCTGAGGCAATGTACACCCACCGTGGTTCTCAGCGTCTGATCGCACCTGAGCCGCTGGCACCGCTGGTATTCTTCGGTAGCCCGGCTCCGTATTCTGACCTGAACTACTACAACATCATGTACGGCCCGAAGAACGCTGACGGCGAGACCATGGTATTGGACGACTGGCGTCGTCGTATGCTGGAAACCGGTGGCCGTGACCAGGTTCACGAGACCAACACTCACCAGCTTACCCTGGCGGTAGCCGGTGAACTGGGCGACTGGAACTGGGACCTCTCCGCTCTCTACGGTGAGAACGACGCTAACGTAATCGACAAGGGTTACTTCAACCTGGAGCGTGTTGCTGAAGCGGTTGGCCCGACCTTTGTTGATGGCGCCGGCAACATCCTGTGTAGCTCTGACGGCACCGAAGCTGGCGTAATCGATGGCTGTGTGCCGCTGAACGTATTCGGCGAACCTGGTACCGATACCGAAATCACCCAGGAAATGCTGCAGTACATCAGCGGCAACTACGTGTCTATCACGGAAGGTGGTAACGACATGGCTGCTGTGCAGTTCAACATGTCCGGTGGCCTTATGGATCTGCCGGCCGGTGAGCTGGGTATGGCATTCGGCGTTGAGCACCGCGCAGTAAGCGGCTTCTCCCAGCCAGACTCCCTGCAGCTGCTCGGCACCTCCACTGCAGGTTCCTCTCTGGCAACTGAAGGTTCTTACCACCTGAACGAAGCGTTTGTAGAATTCGCCGTTCCTCTGCTTGCTGGTCTGCCTGCAGTTGACTACCTGGATCTGAGCGTAGCGTCTCGTTACTCTGACTACAGCACCTTTGGTAGCACTACCAACTCCAAAGCTGGCCTGCGCTGGTCCATCAACGATGACCTGACCGTACGTACCACTGTGTCTGAAGCGTTCCGCGCACCTTCAATTCCTGAGCTGTACCAGGGTATTGCGAGCACCTTCCCGACCGTAACTGACCCGTGTGCAAATGATGCGAGCCAGTTCTGTATTGCCGATGGTGTACCTGCTGGCGGCTACAGCGACGAAGGTATCGTTCAGATTCCATCCAAGATTGGCGGCAGCGCTGAGCTGGAACCTGAAACTGCAGACATCTTCACCATTGGCCTGGTTTACCAGCCGTCCTGGCTGGAAGGCGCGTCCTTGACCCTGGACTACTGGGAAACTGAAGTTGACAATCTGATTTCAACTACTGGTCCTCAGGTAATCCTGGATAACTGTCACGCTAGCGGCCTCGATTGCGACAAGATCGACCGTTGGGGTGCTGGTAGCGGCGCTGAAGTAGGCGGCATCATCTTCATCTACGACCTCAACACCAACGTTGGTGGTCTGGATGCCTCTGGTGTTGACCTGTCTCTGCGTCACCAGCTGGCTGAAACCAACTTCGGCCTGTTCGGCTTTGGTTTTGACGCTTCTTACGTGACCGAATACGACAAGACCCTGTCCAATGGTGATGTGGTAAGCCACGCTGGTCGCTTCGAAGACAACCAGGACGGTAACTTCCCACGCTGGAAGTCCACCTTTACCACCAACTGGACTTACGAGAACTGGGACGCGAGCTTCAGCAGCCGTTACATCCACGATGTAATGGAAACCCTGAACGGCTGGTACAACGTTGATCCGGCAAACGGATTTGCGCCTACCAATGAGCCGCACAAGGTTGACGCTCAGGTAATCCACGACATCCAAGTTTCTTACAACCTGGATGCCTACAAAGCACGCCTGACCCTCGGTATCGATAACTTTACCGATGAGCAGCCTCCGTTCGCTTACACCGGCTTTAATGACAACACTGACGTTCGTACCTACGAAACTCAGGGTCGCTTCATCTACGGCCGCGTAGGCTTTAACTTCTAAGACCCAGTCTTAAAAGTTATCCCATTAAGCCATCGGCGTTCGCGCCGATGGCTTTTTTATTGCATACGAAAATGAATCTGCCTAAATTACCCTTCCTGACTCCACGTTTTATGTATTTCCTACCATGAGAAAAACTTTGGACAGTACTCCGCTTGACCTCGCAATACGAGAGCTTGAGCTATCACTTAATAGCAACTCTCGCACTAAGTGCCTCGCAGCCGCAGACTGCCTAGCGTCGCGAGAGGACCTTAATGCCAAAGCCTGGCTGTTGCTCAGTGAGGTTTCACGTCGAGAAAACAACTTAGACAGTGCGATAAAATCCGCAAAAAAAGCTCACGCGCTTGACCCGCAACACCCACACTTTGCAGCTCAGCTCGCTTACTGCCTGCTTTGTGATGGAGACTTTTTAGAGCTTGCTGAAGTATTGGACAACGCCAAACATCTTGCCTTCTATGACTCTTGGTCGCTTGAAAAACTTGCCATGGCAGCGGCATCGATCGACAAACATGATACGGCTCTGTTTTTCTATAAAAAATCTCTAGAAAACGGTCCCTCGAACCCATACCTATCCTACAACGAAGCAATTTCCAACATCGCTTTGGGGAATTTTTCATCTGCAGAAAAAAAGCTTCATGAAATCCCCACTGCCAGCCCATTGGCTGGAAAAAAATTTTGGGGCCTTGCCTTCATCAACAAACTATCAGCCGAGGATGCGAAACAGTTATCGACCCTCGCAAACTCAACAACCTTAGATGCCGAAAACGAGATTTTTATGAATTTTGCACTCGGCACATACTTTGAAAAAACGAAAGACTATTCGCTTTCCTTCGAACACTACAAAAAAGGCAATGAAGCAAAGCGAGTGCAAGTAAATTACTCACCGCAAGAAGAAGAAAGTAGATTCAGCAGGCTCAAGCAGCAATTTGATAAAAAATGGGCCAGGGCAACTCTCAGCGGCAGTGAACAGGCCAAGATTATTTTTATTGTCGGCATGCCACGCACAGGCTCAACCCTGGTCGACCGCATCTTATCCGCCCACCCGGAAGTGAAATCCCTTGGCGAATTGAGAAACTTCGGCATTTCAGTCCAAAAATTATGTAACCAAGCCCTATCACTGAATTTCGACACCCAAACAATAGCTTCAGCGGCAAACCTGTCGCTCGACGACCTGGGAAAACATTATGTCCAAAGCCTTCCCCGTAAAGATATTGCGAGCGGTTATGTTATCGACAAAAACCCCTTCAATTTCTTGTACATACCATTAATCGCAAAGTCATTGCCAAACGCAAAGATACTCAACATCTCCAGAGACGCAATGGATACGTGTTTCAGCAATTACAAACAATTGTTTTCATCCATTGGCTTCTATTCGTACCGCTTGGAGGAAGTTGCTCACTATTACTTGTTATACCGAGATTTATTAAGCGAATGGAGCACACTGTTCGCGAACCAATTGAAAACGGTCAGTTACGAAAAGCTGGTTGGGGCCCCGGAGTCAGAAACGAAAGCACTACTTGACTTCCTTGATCTAAAAATGGACGAAAGCTGTTTGGACTTTCATAACCAGAAGGGGCAAATCGCGACCGCGAGCGCGGCGCAAGCGAGAAAACCGATCTACTCTACTTCGGTAGGAAAATGGCGGCGCTACGAAAATCATCTCTCGGCTGCCCTGAAGGTGTTGAACGAGGCAGGAGTACAGGTAAACTCGCCCGCGAATTGAACATTGCCCCATATGTGGAACCCTTGAATGGATACTTTGACAGCTTTCCTTACCCTCCTCTTCGTTATGGATCCACTGGGCAATATTCCAGTGTTCCTCGCCGCACTGAAGAACGTCCCGCCAAAGCGACAGCTGTATGTGATTATGCGCGAACTGATTTTCGCTCTAATCGTTCTGCTGGTGTTCCTGTACGCCGGACGCTTTGTCCTCGCATGGCTTGGGTTGTCGCAAGAAGCCATCCGAATTGCGGGCGCGATCATCCTGTTCTTGATCGCCATACGTATGGTATTCCCTATTGAAGGGGGCATTATGGGTGAGCGGCTGGAGGGGGAACCTTTCTTTGTGCCGCTGGCGGTGCCGCTGGTGGCGGGGCCATCAACCATGGCCATCCTGATGCTAATGACCAATAGTGAGGGAGAACAGCTGTGGAACTGGACCCTCGCCTTGCTCGGCGCCTGGGGTGTGTCGGCGGTTATTCTGTTGGCATCCTCCCCTCTGGCCAAACTGTTGGGTAATCGGGGACTGATTGCCGTGGAGAGGCTGATGGGTATGGTGCTGGTAATGTTGGCCGTGCAGCTGTTTCTCGACGGTATCAAACAGAGTCTTAATTAAGCCATTATTAATTAAGCCATTGCTACGTTCTGGGCGCGGAGGCCGCCCCAGAACGTCCTCCATGTAGTTAATGCGCGCAGCGCCCATTCCGCTGCCGATCCTGCCCCTTTACTAAATCGCCACGTCAAAGTCGCAAAAAGCGCATTTCCCAGTCATTGCGGCTGCACAAATTGCGCTCCACAGAACTTAGCTCCACCACTGGCGAAGAAAGCAAGCAATCGTGTAAAAAACAGTCAAGACGAGATCTGTTTGATTTTTATACGAGAAGCACCCTCTTCTGCGATAGCCCTGTTCATCCTAATTTTTATAAAAAATTAATAATTTCTAATAAAAACAATCAGACAGTAAGGATGCAGAGACTTTACGCTGCTCGTATTTCATACAATACGAGCAAAAGCCACCCAAATTGGTGCAATTAACATAGATACACCAATGTCACGTTAGTTCCATAAATTATTTTTGTCCTTTAAAGTCAGCTCGCACTCGAAATAGAGCAATCAGATAAAAGTGCTTCTTAAAACATAAAGGACACATCTATGATCAAGACCAAGTTGAGTATCGCTATTGCGGCCTTCAGCAGCATCGCTGCCGCTGGCGTTTCTGCTCAGGAAAGCGTCCCCGGCCCTGCGGTTGAGGAAGTGATCGTTACCGGTTCCCGCATTGCGCGCGACCCACTGTCGACCACCGGCCCGATCACCATTGTGGATTCCGAGGCGATCAGCCGCTCCGGGGTAGGAACCATCGACGAACTGCTGAACCAGCTGCCGTCCATGGGCACCACCGGCATCAACGCCAATGACAACAACGGCGGCCAAGGCCTCGCGTTCGTTGACCTGCGTAACCTGGGCTCCGCACGTACTCTTGTGTTGGTCAATGGTCGCCGCTTCGTTTCTTCCGCTTCTGGCGTGAGTTCCGCGGTAGACATGAACAACATCCCCGTTGAAATGATCGATCGCATCGAAGTGCTGACCGATGGTGCTTCGGCGGTTTACGGCTCCGATGCCGTTGCCGGCGTCATCAACGTGGTCATGAAAGATTCTTTTGAAGGCCTGCGCATCAATGCCCGCGCCGGCGCTACTTCCGAAGGCGGTGGTGAGAATGGTGATATCTCTTTCACGTTCGGTAGTGAAGGCGATCGCGGCAGCTTTATTGCCAACATCAGCCACAGCCAGCGCGATGAGATTACCTACAACGATCGCGACTGGGCGGGCCTGACCAGCTCCATGGGTCCAAATGGCAATATCTTCACCAACTATGGTGCCTTCAGCATCCAGGAAGATGGCCTGACTCTGGGCAGCTATGCCGGCTATGACATTGGCCAGCACATGTGGCTGTCTGGTGCGATGGAGCGCAGCTCTGCAACCGCATCTGGTAAATACTCCATCACCGACAGCGTTGAGCTGTGGGGTGAAGCGAGCTTCACCACCAAAACCACCAATCAGCAGCTGGCCGCACAGCCAATGTATGCGGGTAACGGTTTTGTGCTGGACCCAGAAGTACACCTGCCGGAAGCGATCAAGTCGCAGCTGCAAGATGCGTGGCAGCAGGCGGACGATGCCTATCAGATTGAGCTGGCCGCATATGATGCTGCGGTAGCGCAATGGGAAGCCCAGGGCAGCCCTGAAGGCCTTGAGCCCACCGCGCCGGTTGCTTCCCACGGTACCGACTGGGTCGACGGTTTCTCTGATTTCCGCATCCGTCCCGTATCCGGCGGCACCCGTGCTTACGAGCAAACCACCGATACCTACCGCCTGGCCACTGGTCTCAGCGGGGACTTCTCCAACGGCTGGAGCTGGGACTCCTTCGTAAGCTACGGCAAAAACGAAGGCGACAACGTAACCCTGAACTCCTACAACAAAACCAAGCTGGAGGAGATATTCAGCGGTGAAGCGGGCCTGGATTACAACTTCGCTGGCGGCATGAGTGCCGAAATCATGGACTACTTCCGCTATGACGATCGTGAGAACAACTCTTACGAACTGATCAACGCGGGTGCAGCCTTGTCCGGTGACATCGACGCGATCGAATTCCAGGGCGGTGTACTTGGCTTCGCAGCGGGTATTGAGTACCGCGAAGAGTCCGGTGAGTTCAACCCATCCCAGGAAACCCAGGACGGCGCGACCTTCGGCAACCAGCAAGACGCTACCGGTGGCGAGTACGACGTTACTGAGGTATTTGCTGAGTTCAACTTGCCAATTCTGCAAGGTGCACGCTTTGCCGAAGAACTGACTGCAGACGTAGCGGTTCGCTACTCCGACTTCAGCACCTTCGGTGGCCAGAGCACTGGTAAAGTGGGCCTGGTTTACGCGCCGGTGGAAGACGTGCGTTTCCGTACCAGCTACTCCACTTCTTTCCGCGCGCCAGGTATCTACGAGCTGTTCAGCGGATCTGCCCAGAGCTATGAATTCCTGATCGACCCGTGCGATACCAGTGCGGCCAACGAAGATGGCCAGGGTTCAAACTGTGGCATGGTCGGTACCGGCTTTACCCAGGCGGGTAACCAGGTTCCCACCAACATCGGCGGCAACGAAGAGCTGACCCCGGAAGAAGCGGAAACCTTCACCGCTGGTATCGTGTGGACCCCGAGCTTCGTGAACGACCTGTCCATCACCCTGGACTACTACGACATCAGCATTGAAGATGCGATCACCACCCCGGACCTGCAGCGCATCCTGGATGACTGCTTCCGTGACGGTGTTGCGAGCGCATGCCAGTTCGTAACTCGTGGCGCTGGTGACCAGATTGTTGCACTGGAAGGCTCCAAGATGAACATTGGCCAGGTTGACACACGCGGCGTTGACGTCGACATCGTGCAAAACCTGGACTTCAACGCTGGCCGCCTGGCGCTGCGCGCCCAGGCTTCCCGCCTGCTGGAGTACAAGGAGTTTAACGAGCAGTCTGGTACCGAATCCGACTACCTCGAATACGTAGGTACCACCGGTGGTCTGTACGTGAAATGGCGCGGCCTGGCCAGCGCTACCTGGTACGGTAACGACTGGGACATGGGTGCTGAAATGCAGTACTTCGACGATGGCTATAGCCCGTACAAGCCGGTTAAGTCCAAGACTTACCTGAACCTGCGTGCTGGTTGGGACATCAACGAAGGCACCCGCCTGTCCGCGGGTATCGACAACGTAGCTGACAAGGTTCCGGAAGATACCTCCGGCTACGGCGACTGGAACAGCTTCTACGACTTCCAGGGTCGTTACTTCTGGGCTGGTGCTTCTTACCAGTTCTAAGTCACGCACTTGGAGTTGTAGACGTTCCGTCGAACGAAAAGGGGATGCCATTGGCATCCCCTTTTTTATTCTTCTCGATTACTGATTAGATACTTCAGTTTGCGGTTATAGGCACTTTGTGTCCCCGGGTTATCCGCTAACGAAAACGCCTCGGAGAAATGCGCTCGGGAATCATCGAACTCGCCCAAACGGAAGCGTGTGAGTCCCATTAAGAAGTGAAACCGGTGATCCTTCTCGTATTGCCAGATAGCGCGCCTCAGCTGGCTTTTCGCACTCTTGTAGTCCCCCTCCTCATACGCCGCGCGCGCCTGATAGTAGAGGTAATATGGATTGCGCTCACGATGGTAGCGGGCCCGCTTCGCGTAATAATCGGCAAGTTCAAACTGCTCCTGCCGGCGATGCAGCCGCTCCAGGTTACTCATCGCAATCGCATGATCTCCCTGCAGCTGCAACGCGCGTTTATAACTTTCCTCGGCCGCATCGAATACCTGATTGCGGCTGTAAAACGCCCCAAGGTTGGCCCACAGGTCCGCACTGTACGGCCTCAACTCCAGTGATTTGCGCAAATAGCGAAAGGCATCGCGCATCTCACCTTGCTGCATCAGCTCGAGGCCGCGGTTACTGTAAAACTGGGCGAAGGCCTCAGTATCGGAAATTTTGCGCTGGTCGTAGACCGGGTCATACGCCTGCAGATTAAAGTCGACTACACGGCGTCCGCGCGGGCTCTGGCTCACCATATTGATATGGCGATACACCACAAAGGTCTGCGCTTCCTCGTGTCCCCACACCGGAGGCACCTCTACCTGATTGAAGTAAGCATTGGCACCGAGCTCCCGCGCCATGGCAACCATCATTACGGTAAAGGCCATGCAGTTACCCACTTGCTGGGAGTAGGTTTCGCTGGCAGTGAGCGTCTTGTCCGCATGGTACTGCACCGTGTAGTCGTGGCGCTCAAACCCCTTGAGCAATAACTGCAGACGATGCTGGGGGCCCGATTCCGGCGCAATTTCCGCGAGATAAGCCCGCATTTCCGGAGCCAGGCCGAGAATATCGTCGTCAGGCAGCTCCGCGAGACGTACAGGTTCTGCAAACAGCGGCTGGCCGGATAGTAGCCACGAGGTATTCACTGGCAGCTGCACTTCGTCCGGGACACTGGCACAGCCGCTTAGCAGGAGTACCAGGGCACCGAACCAGAGCCTGTTCCGCCAGGCCGCCAGCGGTGACCAATTTTTGCCTGCCATTCCAGAATATTCCGGGGTTTTCATGGTTATTCTCCCCATAACGTTTTCTGAATCTCTGATTTTCCACAATTCTTGTCGTGTAGGAATACCTTTCGCAGCTTCATTTCCTGTTTCAGTTGCAACCATTCGCCAGTTTCCGGCACCGCTGTTACACTCGCAGGGGATTAACTTATAACGTTATAACAACCGGAAACGCTGATATGTCGTCACAACCACAACACAACAGCGATGGCTTCTTTGGTCATCCCAAAGGGCTCTCCACCCTCTTCTTTACCGAGATGTGGGAACGGATGAGTTACTACGGCATGCGGGCCCTGCTGGTCCTGTTCATGACCGCCAGCCTGCAGCAGGAAGGCCTTGCCTTCACCGTTGCCGCTGCCACCGCAATCTATGGTCTCTACACCGGCGCCGTTTACTTCCTGGGACTGCCAGGTGGCTGGATTGCCGACCGCCTGCTCGGTGGCCAGCGTACCGTCTGGTACGGCGGTATCATCATTATGTGCGGCCATATCGTGCTCGCAATTCCCAGTGAGAATACCTTCTTTATCGGCCTGATCCTGGTCGCTACAGGGACCGGACTGCTGAAGCCAAACATCAGCGCCCTGGTTGGCCATCTCTACTCCGACGACGATGTGCGCCGCGATAGTGGTTACGCCCTCTACTACATGGGTATCAATATCGGCTCCGTACTGGGCTACATGATCTGTGGCTACTTCGGTGAGAAAGTGGGTTGGCACTGGGGCTTCGGCGCCGCTGCCGTGGGTATGGCCATCGGCCTGGTCCAGTACCGCAAGACCATCGGCAACCTGGGGGACGCCAGCCTGAAGCCGGAACACCCGATGACCGAAGCCGGCGCCAAGAAAGCCTGGGGCACTATCTGGGCGGTTGTAGCTGCCGTGGTGGTCATCACTGCACTGACCATGAGCGGCGTGATCGTGTTTGATCCGGTTTCCGTGGCCAAATATGTTGCTGTTGCCTTCACCCTGATCTTCTTTATCTACTACGCCTATATCTACTTTGCCGGCCAACTGAGCCCGTCCGAGAAGAAGCGTATGTGGGCCCTGTTCCTGGTGTGTGTGGCTTCTGCGTGTTTCTGGTCCGGGTTCGAACAGGCCGGTTCCTCTCTGAACCTGTTCGGCCGCGACTTCACCGACCGCATGATCGGCTCCTTCGAGGTCCCGGCCTCCTGGTTCCAGAACGTGAACCCGATGTTCATCATCATCCTGTCGCCGTTCTTCGCCGCCCTGTGGATCAACCTGGGCAAGCGCATGATCTCGCCGTCCTACGGTATGAAATGTGCGATTGGCCTGATCATCATGGCCACCGGCTTCATCGTCATGTTCTTCGCTGCCCAGCAGGCCGCTGCGGGCCTTAAAGTGGCGCCGATGTGGCTGGTAACCACTTACTTCCTGCACACCGTGGGTGAGCTGTGCCTGAGCCCGGTTGCCCTGAGTGCGGTTAGCAAGCTGTCACCGCGTCGCTTCGCCGGCCAGATGATGGGTGTGTTCGTACTCACCTACTCCATCGGTAACATCATTGCTGGCCTGCTGGCAGGTAACTTCGACCCGAACAATGTTTCCGAGCTGCCGAACCTGTACCTGCAGATCGCCATCTTCAGCATTGGTATCGGTGCCGTGATCGCGCTGATCAGCCTCAAGTCCAAGTCCTGGGAAGCCCAGGGGGGCGACCATATCGAGCCTGTTGAGCCGGCCGAGGCGACTGCCAAGACCGTGTAATCCCCCGATTACATCGCAATAAAAAAGCCGCT
>NZ_AFPJ01000051.1 GCF_000220505.1 Microbulbifer agarilyticus S89
AACCCGATAGTAATAGGTTCCATTACCTCTTCCAGATAATACCTTGCTAGTAGCTGCGCCATTATGAACCAACGTCTGGCCAGTAAAACTCGAATTGGTTGCCTCGTAGAGTTTATAAGTCGTGACCGTACCACTGGCCGAACCCCAGCTGATAGTGAAGCTCCCGGTTGCACTACCAGAAGGCACGGCTATAGATGACGGTCTTTCAGGTGGCAAAGTAACGTTTAAGGGGCCACTACCTGTCCGGTATCCACCGCACGCACTACCATTACAAGCCCGCACCCGATAGTAATAGGTTCCATTATCCCTTCCGGACAATGTCTTGCTTGTCGCTGCGCCGTTGTGAATCAACGTCTGGCCAGTGAAGCTCGAATTGGTCGCCTCGTAGAGTTTATAAGTCGTGACCGTACCACTGGCCGATCCCCAGCTAATCGTGAAGTCCCCAGTTGTACTGCCAGAGGGCACGGTTAAGGATGACGGAGCTCCAGGTGGCAAGGTGACACTCAAAGGGCTCCCTCCGGTCCGATAGCCGCTGCAACCGCTGGCATTGCAAGCACTCACCCGATAGTAATAGGTTCCATCCCCTCTACCAGATAGTGCTTTGCTCGTTCCAGACGCATTGTGCACAAGCACCTGACCGGAAAAATTTGAATTAGTAGCTTCGTAAAGCTTGTACGTCGTTGCCGTCCCGCTTGCGGCACTTCCCCAACTTACCGTAAAGCTTCCAGACACACTGGATGACGGAATTGAGATGGACGTGGGAGCCCCTGGGGGCAACAAGACTGTCACTCCGTTACTTCCAGCTCTATAGCCACTACATAAGTCATAGCTACACGCTCTAACCCTGTAATAAAAGATTCCCTCACCATGAACCGTGAGCACTTTGCTCGTATCGGAGCCACGGTAAACCAAAGTCTGACTAGAGAAACTTGCGTTTTTCGATTCGTATAATTGATATTCGGATGTCACTCCACTACCTGCAGCCCAGCTAATCGTGTGATTCCCGGAGCTGTTAGCGGGTACGTTAATGGATGCGGGCACGCCGGGTTTTACAGCTGTGATTTCCTCCACTCTATTGCCACTAGCGTCGTATACATAAATCGACGCGCTCACTCCCACCTTTTCAGCGCGAGTCAAGCGTCCTAGTTCGTCGTATGTATAATTTTGAGTGGTTGACGCTGCGGCATTACTAGACACAAGTACGATGCAAATCCACTGCAACTTGCGGAATATTTTCAATGATCGAACGAGCCACGCAAACAACAGCAAACTCAGCCCGAGCAGCGGTGCACTGGCACCAAACCCTTTAAATTTACAACCAAGAATTAGCGCCCCATCGAGCCAGCTTCTTACTTTCATTGATATAGTTCCAACATGCGGGAGCATGTGGTTCTACATGACACCAACCTGCAAATCAATTACACGACATTACAAATTCAAAAATGATTGATGCGTCACATTTATTTTGTGACAGGCGCATTTCTTCACACTATTTCCCAGCATGTATGAAAGACATACCTTTCAGTGTTTTTATCCTACGAGACGTCCTTGCGTCTTCCTCAACCCGTTAGCTACAGCAGACTCAACACTATCCTCAAGCTGCGCCGGACTCGATCTTTTGAGGCCTCCTTTCTGTTCATTCGCATTGGTGTAATACGGCTTCGGCCAGAGAAGTACCTGGCCCATCTGCTGATAGAACACGAACAGTTCAGCGGCTAAGCCAGAGAAAAGACTGATCTCGCATGTTGCATTGGCTTCCTGCCCGTCTGTGACACTCAGGACAAAATCACTCCACCGGCTTTCCACCTCTTCAAAAATGAAGTCAATAAGCAATCTCAAACCGTAGTGTGCGGGGTATACGAAACCCGCCGCCCAATAGGGCCAGCTGAACATGGGATCTCGCTAAAACCTGCAGGTTTAACTCATATTTCCCTTAGATTCATACGGAGCAAGTCACGTGTAGCTCAGTGTGTTTCTATGTTTCAGCCTGCGCATACGAAGAAGATCCGGCCATTAAAGATATTCTGTTCCGCTGGATGCACCCGAAAATGGTGAAGTACTGCGAGAAGCACAGCTTGCCGTTTCCGGAGCTGGATGAAGACGGCGATATCATTCCACCGAAAGATCCAAAGTACCGACAGCCAAATAAATAACAACAACAGCGAATCGCGAAGGTAAAGCGCCGGGTGTGAATTTTCAGGATCGTCGCAAACAGGATGTTTGCGCCGAAGCGCCCAGGGATGGGTTCACAGCGGTCCTGAAAATTCACACCCGGCGCTTTGCCGCCACATAAGCACCAAGCTACTTCGACCCATTGCACCCCCTCCCCTATCCAACTAACCTTGCCTCACTGTTTCCAAGACCAAGCATTCCTCAGGGAGGACACAATGCATACCGAAGCGATCGAATACTATATCGACGACGAGTCCTTTACCGGCTACCTGGCCTACGACGACAGCATAGAAGGCGAGCGCCCCGCGATCCTCCTGCTGCACGAATGGTGGGGCATGAATGACTTCACCCGTGAAGAAGCCGAACGCCTCGCCGCCGAAGGGTTCACCGCCTTCGCCCTCGACATGTACGGCACCGGAGTAAGCGCCGACAACCCCACCGACGCCGGCGCCCTGATGACCAAAACCATCGAAACCGAAGGCGCACCACTGAAACGCTTCCAGGCCGCCCTCGACCTCATCAATGCCCACCCTACCGTCCAGGCAGGCCAGGTTGCGGCCCAGGGCTACTGCTTCGGCGGCGCCGTTGCCCTCTCCAT
The DNA here is from genome assembly GCF_000220505.1 of Microbulbifer agarilyticus S89. GTDB lineage: Bacteria > Pseudomonadota > Gammaproteobacteria > Pseudomonadales > Cellvibrionaceae > Microbulbifer > Microbulbifer agarilyticus_B. Next base: position 2,771 of record NZ_AFPJ01000051.1, read on the forward strand.
GGCCCGCCTCGGCCTGCCACTCAAAGGCGTTGTCAGCTTCCACGGTGCACTGGAAAGCGATGTCAAAGTAAAACCCGGTGACATCACTGCCGAGCTGCAGGTCTACACCGGCGGCGATGACGCCATGATCCCCGCAGAGCACGTGGCCAATTTCGTACAGGAAATGCAAACCGCCGGCGTGCGCTTCGACGTAGCCAGCTACCCCGGAGTACAGCATGGCTTCACTAACCCCGCCGCGACCGAGCGTGGCGAAAAATTTGGCATCCCGCTGAAATACGATGAAGCAGCCGCCAACGACGCCTACGAAGGTGCCGTAAACTTCTACAACAAAATTTTCCAGCAGTAATTACTGCCACTCGCGCGCTTCTATTCCCAGCACGAGGCAGCTGGCAGTGGCGACCACCGTGTCGTTCAGGGACAATAGTGGCTGCATTCGGCACTGCCAGTCATTCGAAAGGGGGAAGCGTGCAACCCATTATTTCTGTCGCCGGTGTGGGTAAAACCTATGCCGGTGGTTTTACCGCACTCAAATCTGTCGACCTCGACATTCACTCCGGTGAAATCTTTGCCTTGCTCGGCCCCAATGGCGCCGGCAAAACCACACTGATCAGCATCATTTGCGGCATCGTCAATGCGACCAGCGGGCGCGTCACCGCCGATGGCAACGATATCCAGCAGGATTTCCGCGCAGCGCGCAGCAAGATTGGCCTGGTACCGCAGGAGCTTTCCACCGACTCCTTCGAAAGCGTGTGGAATACCGTCAGCTTTAGCCGCGGCCTGTTTGGCAAGGCGCCAAACCCGCAACATATCGAAAAGATACTGCGCCAACTGTCTTTGTGGGATAAGAAAGACAGCAAAATTATGGCGCTTTCTGGCGGTATGAAACGCCGCGTGATGATCGCCAAGGCGCTATCCCACGAGCCCTCCATCTTGTTCCTCGACGAACCAACCGCCGGCGTGGATGTAGAATTGCGCCGCGATATGTGGGAGATGGTGCGCGGCCTGCGCGAGAATGGCGTCACCATCATATTGACGACCCACTACATCGAAGAAGCCGAGGAAATGGCGGACCGTATCGGCGTGATCAATCATGGCGAACTGGTGCTAGTAGAAGAAAAGCATGAGCTGATGCAGAAGCTCGGCAAGAAACAGCTGACCATCCACCTGCAAAACCAGATCAGCGAACTCCCAGAGGAACTGAAAAAGTTTGACCTGGATATCGCCGATGAAGGTAATCAACTGATTTACACCTTCGATACGCAGCGTGAGCACACTGGGATCGCCACCCTGCTACGCGCATTGAACCAACAGGGTATGGAGTTCAAGGACCTGCACTCCAGTGAAAGCTCGCTGGAAGAAATTTTCGTCAGCCTGGTGCACCAGAGCCAGGATGAACGCCAAACAGCCGGGTAAACACAGCTGGGTGAAAGAGGAAGTAACATCGTGAATATTTATGGCATCCGCGCCATCTACCAGTTTGAAATGGCCCGTACCGGCCGCACCTTGATGCAGAGTATCGCGTGGCCGGTTATTTCTACCTGCCTGTACTTTATCGTGTTCGGCACCGCCATCGGCAGCCGCCTGGGGGAGATCGAGGGTGTCAGTTACGGGGCGTTTATTATCCCCGGATTGATTATGCTCTCACTGCTGTCAGAGAGTATTTCCAACGCTTCTTTCGGTATCTTTTTCCCCAAGTTTTCCGGCACCATCTATGAAGTGTTGTCTGCGCCGGTATCCGCGTTTGAAATTGTGGCCGGCTATGTGGGTGCTGCGGCCACCAAGTCTGTGGTTATCGGCATCCTGATTCTGATCACCGCGCGTTTTTTTGTGGACTATGAAATCGCCCACCCGTTCTGGATGTTCGGCTTCCTGGTCCTCACCGCAGTTACCTTCAGCATGTTCGGTTTTATCATCGGCATCTGGGCCGACGACTTCCAGAAGTTGCAGGTAATCCCACTGATGGTCATTACTCCCCTCACATTTTTGGGCGGGGCCTTTTACTCCATCAATATGCTGCCGGAGTTCTGGCAGAAGGTAACCCTGTTCAACCCCGTGGTGTACCTGATCAGCGGCTTCCGCTGGGCGTTCTATGGAGTGTCCGATGTCAATGTGGGGATAAGCCTGGGGATGACCCTGTTTTTCCTGCTTGCCTGCCTGACCGCCATCTGGTGGATCTTCCGTACCGGTTACAAGATTCGCCCCTGACCTTACCGCCAGCAACAAAAAAAGCCCGCGAGTTTTGCTCGCGGGCTTTTTACCTTCTGGTCTCTGCCGACTGCTTATACAGGCCGCTTATACAGACTGATAGGCCCGCATAAATACACGCACGACTTCCGTCACATGCTCGGCGATCTTCTCCTGCGACGGTGGCTCGGCACAGCCGATAATAATCTGAATATGCGTGCAGCCGCCCTGTAGCATCCCAAAAAATACTTCCGAAGCCCGCTCCGGGTCCGGCACCTGCATCAGTCCCAGGTCCACCGCCCGGTTAAGGAAACGAATCATCTCACTGCGTGTGCGCACCGGGCCGGCTTCATAGAACAGGTTGGCCATGGTCCGCTCCTGGGCCCCCACCGCACTGATCAGGCGCATCAGCTGCAGCGAATCCTCGTGGTAGAGCATATCCAAAAAGGCTTCGCCGATTGCCTGCAGCCGGTCTGACAACGGTGCATCCGCATCCAGGGAAAACATCTCCTCAGGCATCTGGCTGCCACACTTGGCCTCTATCGCCGCGCAGAACAGCGTTTCTTTGTCGCAGAAATGGTTGTACACCGTCAGCTTGGACACGCCCGCCTTCGCCGCCACGGCATCCATGCTGGTGCCGGTAAAGCCGAGGGCCAGAAACAGGTCCTTGGCCGCATTCAGGATCGCCAGCCGCTTGGCAGGATCCTTGGGGCGACCGCGACTGACCGGTGCGTCTTTGGGGCTGGATAGATTCTGTTCACTCATGGTTCTGGTTCATCGCCGTCGTTCTCGTGCACTTCCCGCTATTCGAGCAACCGGATCGGTCATTCAGGTTGAAGTGCGCGCTCGCCTCCACCGAATTAGTGGACTCACGAGTTTAATATACTTACTATACTCTTCAGTTCATTAATGGCCAGTTTACTACAGACTTGGCCTCACAAGCTCAAATCAAAGGCTCCTACATACTAATAGGTAGCAATGGGCGCCGGTGTGACGTGGCAGACAACTGTACCAGTATCCGCCTTGATCCCCACTATCCGTCACGACGCGCCCAGTGATTCACAAGGAATGAGGTACTCATGCGCCGCGCTTTTGCACCCCCAGGATACCTAAATCATCTGGGCCATCTGGGCCACGCACTCAAACTCTCCAGCCTGTTACTGGGCTCGCTGATACTGGTCGCCTGCTCCGCGCCGGAAAGTGGCGAGGCCACACCGCCGCGCCCGGCAATCGTGGTACATCCCAAGGCGTCCGGCGGCCAGCTGGCCGTCTACCCCGGTGAAATTCACGCCCGGCATGAATCGGCACTGGCGTTTCGCGTGGGCGGGGCGGTCACGCGCCGCCTGGTAGAAACCGGGCAGCGGGTAAAGCAGGGACAGGCGCTTGCCGAGCTCGATGCCCAGGACCTGAAGCTGCAGCGGGATGCGGCCAAGGCACAACTGCAGGCGGCGCAAACCGAAAACCTCAACGCCAGTAACGAACTGGCGCGCTATCGCGACCTGCTGGAGCGCAAACTCATTGGTGAATCGCAGTTCGATGCAGTCAGTACCCGACACGACAGCAGCGTTGCGCAGCTGGAACGCGCCCGCGCCCAGCTACAGGTCGCAGAAAATCAGGCCGCCTACGCGGTGCTCAGGGCGCCCAGCGATGGCGTGATCACCCGCCGCGGTGTCGATGCCGGACAGGTGGTGAGTGCCGGGCAAACGGTATTTGTGCTGGCCGCAGACGGTGAGCGGGAAGTGCGCATCGATTTGCCGGAACACGAGGTAACGCGCTTTGCCGTTGGTCAGCCAGTCTCCATCGAATTGTGGTCAGCACCCGGCGCGCCGATTAATGGCACGGTGCGCGAGCTGTCCCCCGCCGCCGAAGCAGGGCTGCGTACCTTCGAGGCGCGTATCACTTTGGCCCAGGGCGCGGACAGCGCAGCAGCAAATCAGCCTGCACCCCAGCTCGGCCAGAGCGCACGAGTGTACGCACGCACCAGCAGCGCGCGCCCGACGCAGCGCCTGCCGATGTCCGCAATTACCGCGGAGGGCGCCGATCCCTATGTATGGCGCATGGACCCGGCGCACTTCACCCTGCACAAGGTGGCCGTCACCATTGCCAACTACGGCCATGAGGATGCCGAGGTAATTTCCACACTCAGCCCGCAGGACTGGATTCTTGCCGCAGGTACCCAGCTGGTTCGCGAGGGGCAGCGAGTGCGCCCGGTGGACCGGCAGAACCGCCCGATTGAGGCCGATAACCGTATCGCCCACCAGCAATAACCGCTTGCGGAAGAAACCTTATTCCCTGCTAACCATCCGCCACAGCGGACGACCGGAAAATCCAAGATGCGATTCAACCTTTCCGAGTGGGCACTCAATAACCGACCACTGGTGCTCTACGCCATGATCATCCTCGGGGTGATCGGCACCATCTCCTATACCCAGCTCGGCCAAAGTGAAGACCCGCCGTTTACCTTCAAGGTGATGGTGGTCAATACCCAGTGGCCGGGGGCCAGTGCCGAGGAAGTATCCCGCCAGGTCACCGAGCGCATCGAAAAGAAATTGATGGAAACCGGGGACTTCGAGCGCATCACCTCCTTCTCGCGCCCGGGGCAATCCCAGGTGATGTTTGTCGCCCGCGAAAGCCTGCATTCAGACAAGATCCCGGAACTCTGGTATCAGGTACGGAAAAAGGTTGGCGATATTCGCCATACTCTGCCGCCGGATATTCAGGGGCCTTTTTTCAATGACGAGTTTGGCACTACCTTCGGCAACATCTACGCACTGACCGGCGCAGGCTTTGATTATGCGCTGATGAAAGACTATGCCGACCGCCTGCAGCTGGCGCTGCAACGTGTCGACAACGTGGGCAAGGTGGAGCTGCTGGGGCTGCAGGACGAAAAAATCTGGGTAGAAATATCCAATACCAAACTGGCCTCACTGGGCATTTCCCTCTCCCAGGTACAGGCGGTGTTGCAGGCACAAAACCAGATGACGGATGCCGGCATCGTCGAAGCCGTCAGCGATCGCGTGCGCATCCGTGTCAGCGGCCAGTTTCGCACGGTCGAAGAAATCCGCCAGTTTCCAATCTACGCCAACGGGCACACGATCACGCTCGGCGATATCGCCAGGGTAACGCGCGGCTTCAGCGACCCACCCCAGCCACGCATGCGCTTTATGGGCGAAGATGCCATCGGCATTGCCGTATCCATGAAAGATGGCGGCGATATCCTGCAACTGGGCGAACATCTCGATACCGCAGTGATTGAGCTGCAACAGAGCCTGCCCATTGGTCTTGAACTCAGAAAGGTATCCGACCAACCGGCCGCGGTAAAAAGTGGCGTGGGCGAATTTGTCAAAGTACTGATCGAAGCCCTGGTGATCGTGATGCTGGTGAGCTTTTTCTCACTGGGCTTCCGCACCGGTCTCGTGGTGGCACTGTCGATTCCGCTGGTGCTGGCGATGACCTTCGCCCTGATGAACTACTTCGACATCGGGCTGCACAAGATTTCTCTCGGCGCACTGGTTCTGGCGCTGGGCCTGATGGTGGACGATGCGATCATCGCGGTAGAGATGATGGCGATTAAAATGGAGCAGGGCCTCAGCCGGATCAAGGCAGCCGGTTATGCGTGGACCACAACCGCGTTCCCAATGTTGACGGGAACCCTGATTACCGCGGCGGGTTTCCTGCCGATCGCCACCGCCCAGTCCGGCACCGGCGAGTACACCCGTTCGATTTTCCAGGTGGTTACCCTGTCCCTGCTGGCCTCCTGGGTTGCGGCGGTAATTTTTGTCCCCTATCTGGGCAACCGCCTGTTGCCAGAGCGCGGCGGCCACAGCGCAACCGGCCATATCGATCCCTACACCAAGCCGTTCTATCAGCGCTTCCGTCGTATCTTGCACTGGTGCCTGTACTATCGAAAAACGGTGCTGCTGCTGACCGCACTGGTTTTCTTCGGGGCTATTTTCCTGTTCCGGTTTGTACCCCAACAGTTCTTCCCCTCCTCCGCGCGACTGGAACTGATCGTTGACCTGAAGCTGAACGAAGGCGCTTCGCTGTACGCCACCGAAGAACAGGCACTGCGCCTGGAGGAAATGCTGTCGCAGCACCCACAGGTAGAAAATTATGTGGCCTATGTCGGCACCGGATCGCCGCGCTTTTATCTGCCACTGGACCAGCAATTGCCCGCGGCCAGCTTTGCCCAGTTCGTGGTGCTGACTCGCAATGTGGAAGAACGTGAGCAGGTGCGCGCCTGGTTGATTGCCACCCTGGGCGAGCAGTTCGCCGAAGTACGCACCCGTGTCTCGCGTCTGGAAAATGGCCCACCGGTGGGTTACCCGGTGCAGTTCCGGGTTTCCGGGGAACACATCGGCGAAGCCCGCCGCATTGCCCGCGAAGTCGCCGCAGTCATACGCGATCACGGTGCACTGGCGAATGTGCACCTGGACTGGGAGGAGCCGAGCAAGGTCGTCAACCTGGCGGTAGACCAGGCCCGCGCACGCCAGATGGGGGTAACCAGTGCTGCATTGTCCCAGGCACTGCGCGGCTCACTTTCCGGCACCGCAGTGGGCCAGTATCGTGAAGACAACGAACTGATCACGGTGGCGGTGCGCGGCGAAGAGCGCGAGCGACAGGCGCTGGCACAGTTGGGTAACCTGGCGGTGCAAACCAGCAATGGCAATGCATTGCCGCTCAACCAGATTGCCACGCTGGATTACGGGTTCGAGGAAGGCATTATCTGGCGCCGCGACCGCCTGCCCACTGTGACCGTACGTGCGGATATCTATGGCACGCAGCAGCCAGCTTCGGTGGTCGCCGAAATCTGGCCCCAACTTCAGCCGCTGCGTGACACCCTGCCACCGGGCTACCTGCTGGAGGTCGGCGGCAGCGTGGAAGAATCTGCGCAGGGGCAGGACTCGGTCAATGCGGGTATGCCGCTGTTCGTCTTCGTGGTGTTTACTCTGCTGATGTTGCAGCTACGCAGCTTCTCACTGTCCACCATGGTGTTCCTGACCGCACCGCTCGGCATTATCGGAGTCACCCTGTTCCTGCTGCTGTTCAACCAGCCGTTTGGGTTTGTGGCGATGCTGGGCACTATCGCTCTGGCGGGGATGATCATGCGCAATTCGGTGATTCTGGTGGACCAGATCGAACAGGATAAAGGCCAGGGGCTCTCCGTTTGGGACGCCATTGTCGAGTCCACGGTACGCCGCTTCCGCCCCATTGTGCTCACCGGCCTGACCGCTGTACTGGCGATGATCCCGCTTTCGCGCAGCGACTTCTTCGGTCCTATGGCGGTCGCGATTATGGGCGGGCTCATCGTTGCGACGGCACTGACACTGCTGTTCTTGCCAGCGCTTTACGCCGCCTGGTATCGGGTTGCGCGCCCGGATAGCGATGCGGCGTCTATACAGCCGGGGACGTCAGGCGAAACACCTGTAGCCGAGCCGGCAAACTAAACAAAAGACTAAACAAAAGACCAAACAAAGAAAAAGGGCCAAGAATCCGCGATTCTTGGCCCTTTTTTTGTGCTCGGATTATTGTTGCTGCTTGATGGAGTCGTAGACGATGCCGGTCCACACATCCGGCTTCATAAAGCCCTGGCCGTACTTCTCATCAAACTCCTTGGTGGGGTTTGCCGCGACGACCTCCTCTTTGCTCATGCCCTTGTCCACCAGCACCTTGATGTTGCCTTTTAATTTCACCAGTAAGTCATGGTAACTCTGCAGCCCTTGCTTGTCGGTGATCGGTCCATGGCCGGGAATAATGCGCGTGCTGTCATCAGACATCTCGATCACCTTACGCGCATTTTCGATCACGCCGTCGAGCACACCGCCCGCAGAAATATCGATATAGGGGTAGCTACCATTGAAGAAGGTATCGCCCATATGGATCACATTGGCATTCTTGAAATGGATGATCGAATCTCCGTCCGTATGTGCCGGGCCCACATGCTGCACACGCACTTCATCGCCGTTCCAGTGGAATGTAGTGGCATCGGTGAAGGTAATTACCGGTAGCGCATCCGCTGGGGCCGGCGGGGTGGTGCGATCCCACAGTTTGGTAAACTGTTCGGTACTCATGCGCTTGCGCACATTCTCGTGCGCAACAATCAATGCACCCGCCTTACCCATATTTTCGTTACCACCGGTGTGGTCGCCATGCCAGTGAGTGTTGATCACAAAGCGCAGGGGCTTATCGGTGAGCTTCGCCACCTCCGCGAGAATTTTCTCACTCAGCGGGGCGAACTGATCGTCCACCATGAACGCACCGTCCTCTCCCACGAACAGCCCGATATTGCCACCGAGGCCGGTCAGCATATACAGGTTATCGGCTACAGGTTCGGATTTGATTTCCACCTTGGAAAAGTCGCGTTGCGCCTGCGCAGACATAGCCGCACTCACGCTCAAACCGAGCGCCGCCAGCTTCACCAAAAACGCTTTCTTCATTGATTCATCTCCTCAAATTCCTGTAGTTCTTCAATTATTTTTTGTAAACGATCCGGTCTGTCGGTCATGATGCCATCCACCCCTAGGGCGATGAGCCGGCGCATCTCGGGCTCGTCGTTAACGGTCCATACGTCGATACGCACGCCGCGGATCTGTGCCTGCTGCACGCTGCTCTGGTCCACCAGGGTGATACCGGAATATTGCACCGGAATATGCAGTGCCTGATAGCGGGGGCTCAACAGTCGGAAGAGGCGTACCTTGCTGGCCGCGACAAAGGCTTTCACTTCGTCGGCCCCCGCTCCGGTGGCCACCTGTGGACAGTCACTACGAAATGCGTCTACCGCCTCCTGATGAAAGGAGGAGACAATCACCAAGTTGCTTTTCTGGAAAGATTGCAGCTTTTCACACAACAGGCGTGCGGCCTCCGCTTGTGGTGTTTTCAGCTCAACAATCATCGGATAGCGGGGGTAGGCCTTGAATACCTGGTCCAGCGTCAGGATGCGTTGGGGGTTATCCCGGTAGGGATAGCTGCTGCCGTCCTTGGTCCAGTTGTAGGCCACGTTCAACTGGCGCAGTTGTGCCAGGGTCTTATCGCGAATCGCCCCCTGCCCATCCGTGGTCCGATCCACAGTGTCATCATGCATCAGCACCAGTACACCGTCCGCGGTCAGGTGCACATCCATCTCCAGCACGTCGACGTTCAGAGCGGCCATCTGCTTGAGGAAGATCGCCGTATTGCCGGGGAACAGGCCCTTGCCGGAGTCATCCGCATGGGCAATCACCAGCGGCCGGCGGAAGCCTTCCTGTTGGTAGTGGGGGAACTGCAGGCCAGTGTCTGGCGCAGGACGCGCGGCCAGAAAGCGCCAGCCAAGAAATAGCAGGGCCGCCAGGATCAGCAATACAAGCAGGCGTTTAAACATTTTCGGATACTTCACTCGCAGTCATGTTCGCACCCTGGCGCGCAACGCGCTGCTCGCGCCACCCCTGCAACAGTGCTTCCAGCCACAGAGGAAAGAAGATCACAATGTCGTACACCCGCACCAGCATGCTGCCTAAACCGGTAATCGCCGCGCCGGTCAACCGCAAACTCATCGACAGAAGGCGCAGGATAAACGCGGAAACTACCCCGACGACAGTGCGTAAAGATACCGCGAACCGCTCCAGCGGAATCGCCATAAATGCGAGCGCAAATGGCAAGAAAAATCCCATCCCCACTTGCACCGCCACGCTAATCCAGTGGACCTCGCTCACCGCCACCTCACTACCGGCGAGCGCTGCATTCTGCGCAATATCCTGTTGCAGCAGGATACCTCGCATATAAGCTAGGCCCGCCGCCATCGCGGCAAACAGGACCAGCATGGCAAGTGCCGCCGACTTAATTCGCTTGCGTAACTTGTCGGTGAGCGCCCTGATACTGGGAAACATGCGGGTAATACGCAGGCTCTCCATGACCAGGACGCCCAATGAGATTTGCAGGAAAATAATCACCAGCGCAGAAATATCGGCGAGTTTGAAGGCTCCGAGGGAGCTGGCGCTACCAACGATTTCTTCCATCGGGCGCGCGATCAGGTGAAAGTTCACCAGCGCCCCGCCGGCAACCATAGCCAGCACCAGTGTTGCGATAAAAAACTGAATCAGTGAGGACGAAGACAAGATACGCAGGGCGCGGTCGCTGCCGTGCAGGATTTCCTCATAGCGTGTCATGTGCCCGTCGATGGCTTTGGAGCGCTGCTGCACCGTGGTCACAGTTTTGTGCATATCCCCAAGACTGGTAAGGATACTGCGCCAGCCCGGCATCATGCGCTTTAACAGCAGGTGGCGTTCGCGCGCGGACTCGCGGTAGGCCTCCAGCGCGCGGCCCTCCGCCTTGCGCATGGAGCCATGTATCGTCTCCAGCACATCCCCAACCACGCCGTCGTGCTTGGACGGGATTTCGGCAACCGCCTTGATGGCTTTGGCCCAGTTGGTGGGCTCAGGGGGAACCTCTGCGCTGCGCACATAATCCTCGTCGATGGTGGTGAGCTGCTCGCACAAACGCCGGTGCAGGGATGGATACTGGGCGAGATCTTTGTTCATCGCCGCTTCAATACGGTCAAAGTCCCGCTCAAGCTGACGCTCCGTCGCCTCGCGTCCCGCCGCCAGCAGAACCTCACGATTGCGTTGTTGCAGGCGAGCCTCTGCTGCCGCCACGGCATTGGCCCCAAGCCGCAGGGACTGGTGAAAAAAGCGCGCCAATGCGTAGATGCCCTGGTGGGCCGGTCTGCGCGCCAGAAACAGCGCAACCAGTGCGATGACAAACCATAGCCACGGCGGCAGGCTTTGGAATAACTCGGCCATGGTACAACGTCCTCCCTGCTGACTGGCAGCAATGCTTGTTGGGTGCACAGACCTAAGTACTGCTGTTTAAGTCCTGGTTTTAGTCCTGATGGATAACTTCGCTTTATTCGGTTTGGACCGGGGTAACACCCCATGCTACCAAGTGCCGCGAAAGGATTCTTGTGCTGCGCGCCACAAATGCGGCAAAAGGCGGATATGCGCGATTAATCCGCCCGGGCGGAAGTGCAAACAAGACAAAAGAGGTTTCAGGCGCCAACAGGCATGGGATACGGGGTAGATAACGCGCGATAGGCGCGCTAATCGAGCCGTTTGCGGAAGCGCAGAATGGCGAGGGTCATCATCACCACTACAAACCCCAGCAGCGCGACCAGGTCCGGCCACAGCTCCAGAATATTGGCACCCCGCAACATGATGCCGCGAATCAGGCGTAGAAAGTGAGTAAGTGGCAATATCTCGGCGAGCCACTGCGCCGCCTTGGGCATACCGTCGAAAGGAAACATAAAACCGGACAATAAGATGGACGGTAGAAAGACGAAGAACGTCATCTGCATGGCCTGGAATTGAGATTGCGCACGTGTGGAGATCAGCAGCCCCATGGCCAAGTTCGCCAGAATCAATAACAGCGCGGCAATGTACACATCCAGCAGGCTCCCGCGAATCGGCACACTGAACAGCACTACCCCCAGCAACAGAATCAGGCTGGTCTGCACCAGCCCAATCAGCCCATAGGGTAATACCTTGCCGATCATCAGCTCGGCGCGACTGATGGGCGTGGCGATCAGCAATTCCATATTGCCCCGCTCGCGCTCGCGCACAATCGCCACCGAAGTAAACATCACCATGGTCATGGTCAGGATAATGCCTATCAGGCCGGGAACGATATTGATCGCGGAAACGCGCTGTGGATTGTAGAAGGCCACAATGCTGATGGGCCTCTCCGGTAGGGGAACCGTGGTTTGCCGGTCGGGCAGTGCGATATCGGTCTCCGGCGGCGGTTCACCCACCGGGATCTGCGCCAGTTGCTGGGCCGCACTCTGCACCACCGTATCACTGCCGTCCACCAGTATCTGGACCGCTTCCTGCCCCAGCGCCAGGCGGCGCTCGTAGTCGTAGGGAATGACTACGCCCACGCTGATTTCGCCGCGGCGCAACATGCCCATCAGCTGATCGGGGGATTGGGCCGGCATGACCGGCTCGATCACTTCCGTGGCAAGCATATCCATCACAAACTGGCGGGATGCACTGGTTTTGGATTGATCGGCGATCGCCGCAGGCAGGTTGCGCAGGTTGAGATTAATGGCGTAACCGAATAGCGCGAGTTGCATGATGGGGATGCCAACGATCATCGCCAGGGTCATGCGGTCGCGCCGCATCTGGCGAAACTCCTTGATCAACACCGCGTACAGGCGTCGCCAGTTCAACGAGGCGGCTCCGCTGCAGCGAGCGCGGCGTTATCGCCCGCCTCGCGGTGGGTGGCCGACACAAATACATCCTCGAGGCTCGCAGCAATTGGGGTGATATGAGCGCCGGGCTCGGCGTTGTCCAGAGCCTGTTGCAGCTTCTGCTGTACTGCAGTCCCCTCCCCCTGTCCGTCCGTGAGAATACGCAAGCTGTTGCCAATCTGCGCCGCGCTGATCACACCGGGTACGCTCAGCAGGCACTCCCGCGCCTGCCGCTGATTTGCCGATTCCACCAGTAAGGTGCGGCCTTTCAGTGCGCCGGTCAGTTCAGCGGGCGTACCGTCGGCCACCAGGCGCCCGCGATCGAGGATCGCCAGGCGATGGCAGCGCTCCGCTTCATCCATGTAATGGGTGGAAACCAGAATGGTGGTGCCGGCGTCGGTCAGTTCGAATAATTTTTCCCAGAAGTCGCGCCGCGATTCCGGGTCCACCGCACTGGTCGGCTCGTCCAGAAACAACAACTCCGGTTCGTGAATCACTGCCCCGGCCAATGCCAGGCGCTGCTTCTGGCCGCCACTCATGGTTCCCGCCAGTTGCCCGCTGCGCCCTTGGAAATGGTACTCGTCGAGCAGGTCGTCGATACGGGAGCGGGCCTTATTGCCTGGCACATTTTGTACCGCCGCGAGGAACTCAAGGTTCTCGCGCACCGTCAGGTCGGAGAACAAAGAAAACTGCTGTGTCATATAGCCAATACGCTGGCGCAGTACTTCCGCCTGCGCCGGTATCTTCAGCCCGAGCACCTCGATCTCCCCTTGCGAGGGCGTCAGCAGGCCACACAGCATGCGAATACTGGTGGACTTACCAGAACCGTTCGGCCCGAGAAAACCGTATATCTGCTTGCGCGGCGCGGTGAGATCCACATGATCCACGGCCACCAGAGAACCGAATGTCTTGGTGAGTCCGCGCGCGCGAATGGCAACATCACTTTCCGACATTATCGGGCTCTTGCGGTTGCTTCATGGGCTTCAGCGCATCGGGCAGTTGCCGATCGTCGTACTCATCAAAGGGACCAGGTGAATGTGAAGCGGAGGAATCCAGCCGCTCGAACCCGGGCAACACGCTGGGCTGGCGCAAGGGCGCGGCAGAGTCGATTCCCGCTTGAAACTCCACACGCAGTGGCAGCCCGGCCGGCAAGCGGTCGACGCCCGTTCCCGGCGCAAACTGCACCTCAACGATGTAACTGAGACGGGCGGCATCGCTGCCGGTCAATGCGTAGTATGGCGTAAACGATGGTTCATCGCGCACCACCCGCACTCGCCCCGGGTACGCCACAGGCTTTGGTGCTGTGTCCGTACTTGCAGAAGCCGTGCTTTCGTCCAGCACGATGCGCGCCTGCCGACCGACAGCCACACCGCGACGCAGCGATTGCGGAACATAAACCCGGGCATAGGGCGTATCGCCCACCAACATCACCACCAGCGAGCCACCTATCGGGGCCTCATCGCCCAGCTTGAACGGAATACTATCCACAAGCCCGGCACGGGGTGCGCGGACGTTGAGTTTTTCCAGCAATACCCGCTGGGCTTGTGCCTGCGAGCGGGCTTCGGCAAGGGCCGCCTCCCCCTGCTCTATGTCTTCCACCCGGTTGCCGCGCTCCAGTTCCAGCAACTGCTCTTGTGTGGAGCGCACCTGTGCCCGCGCATTTTGCGTGGCCGCCAGTGCGCCGTCGATATCCGCCTGGGCGACATAATTCTTTTTGCCCAGTGCCACCAGGCGCCGGTAATCCGCTTCCCGGTCCACCAGATCTGCGCGGGCGGCAAACAGATCGGCCCTGGCGCGTTCGATTTCCTCTACCCGGGGGCCGACGCGCAATTCTGCAAGCGCCGCCTGCTGACGTACCACACTGGCTTCCAGTGCACGCAGTTGCGCGAGGGTCGTCGAAGGATCAAGCACCAGTAACAGCTGCCCGGCCTCCACTCGCTGCCCCTCGCGCACATGGACTTGCACGATTTTTTCGGCCAGTGGTGCCGGCAGCGCGATACGGTCCCATTCCAGCGTCCCCAGCACGACATCCTTTGGCTTTTCACATGCGCAAAGCATCAGGCACAGGGCACACAGACGACAGATTGACATCGCGATTTGCATGTGGGGCTCAACCGGGCAACGCACTGAGCATGTTTAGCGCCGGATCCTCGACCCAACACTGGAACCAAAATCATCCCGTGACATTAGGATCATTGCCCTCCGCATAAAAATCTCCACAATTCCCCCAAAAATTATTTCGCCTTAATGGCCTCATGAAAAACCATTCCTTAAAAACCAATCCTAAAAACTATAGGTCGGTGGGAATACTTGGGTTGACATAAGGATGAAGTGTGTAGAGCCAATAAATAATCCAGCTTCTGTCATCGGATTGCGCCGACTTTCCGGCAAATCCGTCTACACTCCATACAAATTTCTCAGGGATTGAGATTTTCCACTTAAGTGGATTGGCATATTTTCCTCCCGGAATGAAGAAGTGGGCCTGCCCCACAAAGCGCAGCAATTTAAGACGCACCGGTGAGGAACTTGGGAAGACGCATTATTTGCCTGATTGGGCCACACAGGCATCCCCTCCCACATGCCCATATCCCTGAGACTCCTTGAGTTAATTATGGGGTCATCTATGCCGATTCTCTTTTTGAGCGATGCCGGCCTTCATGGGGATTTGCTGTTCTCTCTCATTTCAGAATCATTGCCGTTTAGTTGGGAAAAATCGGAATTTGGTAAGCAGAAGCACTGCCTGCAAAACTACGACGCAATCGTCGTAAATTGTTTTGGCCTCGCCTCCTCGTCCATCCCGGGGACAGAATTCCACTATTTAAAGGGCCTGGAACATTCTCGCGTCCTGCTCATCAACCTTCCCGATGATTTACCTGCCCACATCACTACGCCTCTGGAAGAGCGCAAGTTTGTTTTCCTCTGCGATCATCGCACCGGGCAGCAGGAGCTTGTCAGTAAGCTGGCCTCCAGCATCCAGAGTTCCCAACTCCAAGGCGATTCCGATTCGAGATCAAGACTGCTCCTGACCAAGCGGGAGCAGGAAATCCTGGCGCAACTCACCACCGGAGAGCCAAACAGCATCATCGCATCGCGGCTGCACTTGAGTGAGCACACCGTGAAAAACCACATGTACAACATCTTTCGCAAGATTGGTGTGAAAAACCGGCTACAGGCCAGCAACTGGGCGAAATTGCACCTGCAAGTCGAACGGATATGAGAAAGGTTGTCGCATTTTGCCTGTCGCTAATGACGCCCCTGCCTGCCCTCACCCAGGAGGACAACGGCACCCTGGAAGAACAGGTAGTAGCGGAAGATAGCGCGACCATCGAGGACGAGATCAGCGGGTTTAATATCGACCAGACAATTACCCGCACCGGGCATGACTTCGCGCGGTATATGAGCGAGTACCGCAACCTGAACTACCCGGACAGTGACTACAACCTCACGATTCAAGAGCGCCCCTCCGCCCGCTGGGGCAATCTGATCTGGATCACCTACAACAACAAAACGGTATTTCGACGCTTTATCAGCCCCAGCACGAACAATATCCGTCAGCTGGCAGAGGAAGCGTCACAGATGATTCACGAAATGGTTTTACAGGAAAAGGTACGTGCGGCCTTTACCGACCACTTTGATTTAGGCAAGGACGAACTCTGATGAAAATCAAAATAATGCGTCAGTTGGCATTGATCGCTGGTGTAATCATGGGCGCCAGCGCACTGGCTACCGAGCTGATCTATGAGCCAACGAACCCGAACTTCGGCGGCAACCCGCTGAACGGCACCTTTCTGTTGCAGAATGCTCAGTCCCAGGATGATCACGATGACCCGGATAGCCCGGCAGACCTGTATCAGCAGCCCAGCGCGCTGGACCGCTTTACCGATTCGCTGGAAACGCGCCTGCTCAACCAACTGCTGACGGACGTGGGTGATGGCAATAGCGGCGAATTGATTACCGATGACTTCATCGTCCAGATTGTGGATAACGATGGCGTCCTGACGGTGCTGATTACCGACCGTTCCACCGGTGACAAAAGTGAAATTGTCGTAAGCGGGTTAAACCCGACCAATTAACAGCGCACTGCGCGACTCGAACACACGAATCAACAGACGTTAATCACAAATAGGAAAAAGCTATCAGCGCCAACTAGATGCATCCTGGACTGATCCGCAATCCGAATAATCGCGAATAATATTGGAGACAAGCGTGATGTTTACTAGAGGTTACAGACTCGTCGCCACCCTTTCGTTTGTGCTCGCCCTGAATGGCTGCGTCCTGGTAAAACAAACGGGCGAGGCCCTGTTTGGACCTGGCATTCAAGATGCGAAGCTGACACCGCGTAAGAACACCTTCCGTGACTTACTCGGTCTGCCACAACCGCGTGGAAAGATTCTCGCGGCGGTATACAATTTTCGCGACCAGACCGGCCAGTACAAGCCCGCACCTTCCAGCAGTTTCTCTACCGCCGTTACCCAGGGTGCGGCGTCGATGCTGATGAACGTACTGAATGAATCCGGATGGTTTATCCCACTGGAGCGCGAGGGGCTGCAGAACCTGCTAACAGAGCGCAAGATCGTACGCGCAGCACTGGCCAAACCCAACGCACCAGAAAACAACCTGGCACTGCCCTCGCTAGTTGCCGCCAATATCCTGCTCGAAGGTGGCATCGTAGCCTATGACACCAATATCCGTACCGGCGGTGCCGGTATTCGCTACTTCGGCATTGGCGCGGACGAGCAATACCGGGTGGACCAGGTTACGGTCAATTTGCGTGCCGTCGACATACGTTCAGGTCGCGTGCTTCACTCGGTACTGACATCAAAAACAGTCTACTCAAAGGCTATCAGTGCGGACGTATTCCGTTATGTGAAATTCAAGCGCCTACTCGAGATGGAAGTGGGGACCACCACCAATGAACCCGCCCAGCTCGCCATGTTGTCGGCAATGGAGTCCGCGGTGATCCATTTGATCAGCCAGGGCATTGTCGCGAACTCCTGGGCGCTGGATAACCCGGAAGATATTAATAACCCGGTACTGCAGTACTACCTGAACGAAGGCACGGCCATTCTTTAGCTTGTCCGCTTGCCCGCTTTTCATTCATGAGAAAAATCAAAGAGAACCTATCCATGCACGTCTGGCACGCCAAGTTTGCTGCCCCTAGTTTGAGGTATGCCTCGGCTTTTCTGCTGGTACTGCCCGGCCTGGGGATTGCGCAGGAAATTAAGAGTACGGTATCTGAACTTTCTGGCGTCAGCGAGTTAGATGTGTCGTTCGGCTTTTCTGCCGCCAACATGGCCAACATCTATCAGGAAGGAAACTTTAATCAGGTTTCGGCTAAGCAGACGGGCACAGTGAACTTCCTCTCGGTGCAACAGGCAGGGTTCAATAATCTGGTCGTCGCCAATCAGGTGGGTGACGGCAACAGCAGCATTACCACCCAGGTTGGTGAAGGTAATATCGCGGCACTGCTACAGGCCGGTTATGAAAATTTGATCCTGCTGGAACAGGTCGGCTATGCACATACCGCCGGCATCACCCAGTATGGCGTACGCAATTCCGCCACGGTCGAGCAGATCGGGCTCTATCACAACGTCACCATCAACCAGCGCGGAAACGGCCTGAGCACAGCGGTCACCCAGACTGGCGTTTCCATGAGCACCACGATCAATCAATATGACTAGTCATACGGCCTCCCGCTCACCTAGCACCTTGATGGCAGGGACGCTTAAACCCGCGCTGGCAATGCTTCTTGTGACGAGCGTCGCGCAGTTTGCGCAACTACCGCAGGCACATGCTGAACAAAATACCGTGTATCAATACCAGGAGGGGCTGGATAACTTCGCCCTCATCCAGCAGCAATTTTTTAGCACAACAGATAACGAACTGGAGCAAGACCAGGAAGGCACACAGAATAGCGCCGAAGCAACACAGAAACAGGAAAGTGGCAGCCTGATCCAACAGCAACAAGACGGCATTTTCAATCGGGCGAACGCGCAACAACAGTATGGTGCCGGCAACAGAATACAGAGCCTACAGGTCGGCACGCAGAACCGCGTAACCAGCCTGCAATCCGTGTCCTATGACAGCCGCGCACAGGTCCAGCAGGGTGGCTTTGGCAATGAAGCCGATACGCAACAGCTCGACGGCAACTTCAATGACTTGCGTATCCGGCAAGTCGGCATACAGAATCGCACTGAAATCCAGCAGTCCAGTGCGTTTTATACGCGCAGCTTTGTGGAACAACGGGGCAATGACAACGCGACCACAATCGCACAAACCGGTGTCGCCCAGCTATCCATCTCCGTCCAGGAGGGCGCGTTTAACAAGAGCGTGCTGCAGCAGTCTGGCACACTGCATCAGGCGGACGTGTATCAAGATGGACTGGCCAACCAGGCGTCGCTGTTACAGGCCGGTGATGACAACCTGATTAGCACTCGCCAGAGTGGTAGTTTCAACCAGCTGGCGATTGAGCAGCGTGACGCCATTGGTCTTGGGGGAAATCACCAGACGATCATTAGCCAGTCAGGCACACTCAACACAACGACCGTTACCCAAACCGGTATTTCCTCCAGTGCCACTGTGACCCAGTACGGTGTGGGTAATTCGGTGTCACTCAGTCACTAGGCTGCCCGGCCGACATCTACAGCCCTCTACCGTTACCGCCGGCACCCCCATTGCCTTGCTGGCAGAAACATCCTCCGAAAACATAATTTTCGCGTCATAACTGCAACATTCAGTTATGAGCGCGTGTTTTCCAGAATTATTACTGATTAAAAATTGTACTTTCTTCCTAGTTTTTCATGACTTCCCTCCTATAGCGCCAGCGGTTTCCAGCATCAACACTCAAGTACGAGATGATTGTTTTTTGATCAGCTGAATCAGAGACACATCGACCCGCTGTAGCCAACGCTATTGGTCGCGCCAATTCTCCCCCATTTAGCGGAGAGAGCTGTATGCGCGCGGGCACCGAACTTCAAGAACTTGGGCACCGATGCCTCACGACTTTGTGGAACCTTGCATCGTGAGGTGTCGAGCCGAGGTACATGGCGCCGGCACACCGTCGCGCCATCGTTAATCAGCTTCCAAGGGCTGGTTGTATTTAACGTCCGAAGTAAAGGAGCAACTCATGAAGACGTTTACCCCGATTGCCGCTGCAATTCTGCTCGCTGTCAGTGGTTCTGCTTTCGCAGGGAACAATACCGCTACAACGCTGCAGACCGGTGTTGGCAACAACGCCAATGTGAATCAGACCGGCCTCAACACCGATGACAACACCGTATTGCAGGTGCAAACCGGCTTCTTCAATAACGCCGAGGCTACCCAGTCCGGCGAGAATGGCAGCATGATCATGCAAGTCCAGCTGGGCGCGCTGAACTACGCTTCCTCCACCCAATCCTACGGCCTTAGCAACAACGCGAGCATCATGCAGGTGGGTGTCGCGAACACCGCAAAAACCAAGCAGACCGCATCCGGCCTGTCTTCCGCCTCCATCATGCAATCTGGCTTCCTGAACTACGCCAAAATTTCCCAGACTGTGAGCCTGCTGAGCTCGGCTTCCATCGATCAGACGGGCGTTGGTAACCGTGCCAAGTCAGTGCAGTTTGTTAGCCTGCTGGACTCCTCCACGATTAGCCAGGATGGCGCGTTAAACCATGCAGACTCCTGGCAGTCAGGTATCTTGCAGTCTTCCAGCATTACCCAGTCCGGCCTTGGTAACGATGCCGACTCCCGTCAGATTGGTCTGTTTAACGACGCGAGCATCATGCAGGATGGCGTCGGTAACGAAGCTGACGTTTCTCAGCTGGGCGCGGCAAACTCCGGCACAACCTCACAGTATGGTTTCTTTAACGACAGCTATATCGGTCAGGTTGGTGTAGGCCATATGGCCACCACCACTCAAGTCGGTGGCTTCAACAACGCCTTGGTAGGTCAGCTTGGTCTTGTTGGTGATACCGCAACAGCCACGCAATTGGGCTTCGGCAACAGCGCGGTGATTTTCCAGTAATCCTGCGAACCCGCGTTTAACGACGAGCGGCTACTACAGCCGCTCGTTCGTTATTTGTCGACACAGATAACCACTCACGCTATTTCAGAAAATTCCTTTCGATGTGGGAAGTGAGGGAGTTCAAATGAAGTATCTAGTGCATATCGGCGCCGCTGTAACACTTGCTGCAAGCAGTACAGCGATAGCCGATACCAACACGGCGTTGCTCACCCAGACTGGTGTCGGCAATACCGCAAGCGTGGACCAGACCGATGCTGCTTCAATCGGTAACACCGTTCACCAGACACAAACCGGTTTTTTCAATAACGCGCATGCCATGCAGGTTGGTGAAACCGGAAGCGTCATTTATCAGACCCAGGAGGGGTCGTTGAATGATGCCTACGCGCTGCAGTCTTATGGCGCAAACAACTTTAGCGATATTCAGCAGCAGGGTTTTGCCAATACGGCGAACACCATGCAAATCGGATCGTTTAATAGCAGTGCGGTGATTTCGCAGCAGGGCACCGGCAATAACGCGCGTATTGATCAGGTGGCCGGTACCGACAACACCGCGATCATCCAGCAGAACGGCCTGGTGCACGATGCGTACATCGGTCAGTTCTTTAGCGCCGACTCTGCGGCCTATGTGTACCAGGAAGGTATTGGCAATGATGCGGCAATTTTGCAGGGTGGCATCGGCCACACCGCAACGGTCGACCAGTCTGGTGCAGGTAATGACGCGACCATTGCCCAGGTAGGCCTCTACAACGACGCCGTAGTAACCCAAAACGGCTTTGGTAATGACGCCAACATTACCCAGTATGGCTGGTACAGCAGCGCATCCATCACCCAGGATGGCTCCCTGAACAATGCAAGTGTCCTGCAACAGGGGCTCGGTGGGCACAACGCGATGATTAGCCAGAGCGGCAGCCTCAACAACGCCACGGTGATCCAGAGCGGCCTGTCGGAAACCGCCATCATCACCCAGGTTGGCGTAGGCAATCAGGCGGTCATTCTGCAGTAATACTTACTGCTTTTTGCAGCGTAAAAACAAACAAGGCGGCCAATGGCCGCCTTGTTTTATCCACACTCTGAAAAATCAGAGATGCTCGACGGAGTCGATCTCGTACTCCACCGCACCGGAAGGGGTATTCACCACCGCGATATCGCCTTCTTCCTTGCCAATCAGGGCGCGCGCGATTGGTGAATTTACAGAAATTTTCTTCTGCTTCACATCCGCTTCATCGTCACCCACGATTTTGTAAGTTACTTCGCTGTCATCTTCCACATGGATGATGGTCACCGTCGTACCAAAGATCACCTTGCCAGAAGGCTCGATGGCTTTGACATCGATGACCTGTGCCAGGGACAGTTTGGCTTCAATTTCCTGAATACGACCTTCGATGAAACCCTGCTTCTCGCGGGCAGCATGGTACTCGGCATTTTCTTTCAGGTCGCCGTGCTCACGGGCCTCGGCAATTGCCTGTACTACCGCCGGGCGCTGCACCTTCTTCAGGTCTTCCAATTCCGTGCGCAGTGCCTCGGCACCTTCAACGGTCATAGGTACGCGGTTCATGGGGGACCTCCAGAATCTCTATGTTGCGCGGTACCCCGGGGGGCAATCGCGTTGGTTTTTATACGGTATTACTTGAACGAAAAAGCTCTGCCAAATGGCAGAGCTTTTCATTTGCAACGCTGATTAAGGCGGTGCTGTTGGCTCGCTGATCAGCCCTGCAGGCGCACTACACGCTGGTGCAACTCCTGCAAGCTGCGCACCTTGTGCGGCTCGGCAATTTGCAGAGCCATGGCCATGGCACGCGCCGCAGCCAAGGTGGTGGTGTAACAAACCTGGTGGTTTTCCGCGCTGCGACGGATGTCAGCGGAGTCCCGGATGGCCTGACGACCTTCGGTCGTGTTCACCACCAGCGCTATCTCGTCGTTTTTGATCATATCGACGATATGCGGGCGTCCTTCGCTCATCTTGTTCACAGTTTTAACGGGAATATCCGCTTCTTGCAAGACCTTCGCGGTACCGCGGGTGGCAACCAGCTCGAAGCCCAGGCTGGCCAGCTCGCGCGCCACTTCGACAACACCCGGCTTATCCACATCGCGTACGGAGATGAATACCTTGCCGGATTCCGGCAGTGCGTCACCGGCACCGATAAGGCCCTTGTCGAAGGCTTCGGCGAAGCTCTCGCCTACACCCATCACCTCACCGGTGGATTTCATTTCCGGGCCGAGGATCGGGTCTACCTTCGGGAACTTGTTGAACGGAAATACCGACTCTTTCACCGAGTAGTAGTCCGGTACGATTTCCGTGGTAAAGCCCTGCTCTTTCAGGCTGATACCCGCCTGACAGCGCGCGGCGATCTTGGCCAGAGAGGTACCGATACACTTGGAGACAAACGGTACGGTACGGGACGCGCGGGGGTTCACCTCGATCACGTAGATCTCGCCGTCCTGGTAGGCCAGCTGGGTGTTCATCAGGCCGACCACGCCCAGTTCACGCGCCATGGCTTTCACCTGCTCGCGCATCTTGTCCTGCACGTCGGCCGGCAGGCTGTAGGGCGGCAGGGAGCATGCGGAGTCACCGGAGTGCACACCACACTGCTCGATGTGCTGCATGATCGCGCCGATCACCACGTCCTTGCCGTCGGAAACCGCATCGATGTCCACCTCGATGGCGGAGTGCAGGAAGTGGTCCAGCAGTACCGGCGCGTCGTCGGATACTTCCACCGCTTCCTTCATGTAAGTCTTGAGTTCGTCTTCCTTGTAGACGATCTCCATGGCACGGCCGCCCAGGACGTAGGAAGGACGTACCACCAGCGGGTAGCCCACTTCTTTCGCGCGCTGGATGGCTTCGTACTCAGAGCGCACGATGGCGTTCTGCGGCTGCTTGAGGCCCAGACGCATGATCATCTGCTGGAAGCGCTCGCGGTCTTCCGCGCGGTCGATCTGCTCCGGGGTGGTACCGATAATCGGCACACCTTCGGCAGCCAGGTAGCGCGCCAGGTTCAGCGGGGTCTGGCCGCCAAACTGTACGATCACGCCCACCGGCTTTTCTTTGCGCACGATTTCCAGCACGTCTTCCAGGGTTACCGGCTCGAAGTACAGGCGGTCGGAAGTGTCGTAGTCGGTGGATACGGTCTCCGGGTTACAGTTGACCATGATGGTCTCGTAACCGTCTTCACGCATCGCCAGTGCTGCGTGTACACAGCAGTAGTCGAACTCGATGCCCTGGCCGATACGGTTTGGACCGCCGCCGAGCACCATGATTTTCTTCTTGTCCGAAGGTGCCGCCTCACACTCTTCGTCGTAGGTGGAGTACATGTACGCAGTGCTGGTGGCGAATTCCGCCGCACAGGTATCCACACGCTTGTACGCAGGGAACACGCCCATCTTGTGGCGGAACTCGCGCACGGTCTTCTGGCTCACACCCAGCAGGTCTGCCAGACGACGGTCGGAGAAGCCCTTGCGCTTCAGGAAGCGCATGCTTTCCGCGGTGAGCGCGGAAGTCGGCATGGACTTCAGCGGCTCTTCGATATCCATCAGTTCCTTGATCTGCACCAGGAACCAGGGATCGATGCCAGAGAGTTCGTACACTTCCTCGATGGTCATGCCCACACGGAAGGCATCGCCCACATACCAGATACGCTCGGCGCCCGGTACGGACAGCTCGCGGCGCAGACGCTCCATGGAGCCCACTTCTGCCGGGTCGATCTTAGGCTCAAAACCGAAGGAGCCCACTTCCAGGCCGCGCAGGGCTTTCTGCATGGACTCTTGGAAGTTACGGCCAATGGCCATCACTTCACCCACAGACTTCATCTGAGTGGTCAGGCGCGCATCTGCTTCACCGAATTTCTCGAAGGTGAAGCGCGGAATCTTGGTCACAACGTAGTCGATAGACGGCTCGAAGGACGCCGGCGTTGCACCTCCGGTGATGTCGTTCTGCAACTCGTCGAGGGTGTAACCCACCGCCAGCTTGGCCGCGACCTTGGCGATGGGGAAGCCGGTGGCCTTGGAAGCCAGTGCGGAGGAGCGAGATACCCGCGGGTTCATCTCGATCACCACCATACGGCCGGTTTTCGGGTCCATACCGAACTGTACGTTGGAGCCGCCGGTTTCCACGCCGATCTCACGCAATACCGCGATGGATGCGTTACGCATCAGCTGGTATTCCTTGTCGGTGAGGGTTTGCGCCGGGGCTACGGTGATAGAGTCACCGGTGTGTACGCCCATCGGGTCAAAGTTTTCGATGGCACACACGATGATGCAGTTGTCGTTTTTGTCACGCACAACTTCCATCTCGTACTCTTTCCAGCCGAGCAGAGATTCGTCGATCAGCAGCTCATTGGTCGGAGACAGGTCGAGACCACGCTTACAGATCTCTTCGAATTCCGGCCAGTTGTAGGCCACACCGCCGCCAGAACCACCCATGGTGAAGGACGGGCGAATGATCACCGGGAAACCAAACTCTTCCGGCACCTTCTTGGCTTCGTCCATGCTGTGGACGATCTTGGCGCGCGGGGTTTCCAGGCCGATGGCCTTCATCGCCTTGTCGAACAGGTTGCGGTCTTCCGCTTTTTCGATGGCATTTTTGTCGGCGCCGATCAGCTCACAGCCAAATTCTTTCAGCACGCCGTTTTCGTCCAGCGCCAGCGCACAGTTCAGTGCGGTCTGGCCGCCCATGGTGGGCAGAATCGCGTCCGGGCGCTCTTTCTCAATGATCTTGGCAACGGTCTTCCACTCGACCGGCTCGATGTAGGTCGCATCCGCCATGGCCGGGTCGGTCATGATGGTGGCCGGGTTGGAGTTCACCAGGATCACCCGGTAACCCTCTTCGCGCAGGGCCTTACAGGCCTGGGCGCCAGAGTAGTCAAATTCACAGGCCTGACCGATGACAATCGGGCCCGCGCCGATGATCAGAATGCTTTTAATGTCTGTGCGTTTTGGCATCTTTCTTCCGAATCTAGCCGGCCGCAGCCGGTGGATAAAATTCTGGTCTTGCATCGCAGGGGTCCGTTAAAGCCCCTGCCGTGAGAGCGGCGCTTAGCGGCGCGCTTCCATCATCTCGATAAACTGGTCGAACAGTGGCGCCACGTCGTGTGGGCCGGGGCTCGCTTCCGGGTGGCCCTGAAAGCTGAACGCCGGTTTGTCGGTCAGGCGAATACCCTGCAGGGTGCCGTCGAACAGAGACTTGTG
This sequence comes from Microbulbifer agarilyticus S89, assembly GCF_000220505.1. Taxonomy (GTDB): domain Bacteria; phylum Pseudomonadota; class Gammaproteobacteria; order Pseudomonadales; family Cellvibrionaceae; genus Microbulbifer; species Microbulbifer agarilyticus_B. The sequence continues at coordinate 28,357 of NZ_AFPJ01000051.1, forward strand.
GGTGATTTCCACATTGTCCGGCAGAGAGTCCATATCCACCGCAAAACCGTGGTTCTGCGCGGTGATCATCACCTTGGTGCTATTCAGGTCCTGCACCGGGTGGTTACCACCGTGGTGGCCGAATTTCATTTTTGCGGTCTTGGCGCCAACCGCCAGGCCCAGCAGCTGGTGACCGAGGCAGATGCCGTAGGTCGGCAGGCTGGCGTCGAGGATTTCCTGGATCGCCTTGATCGCGTAGTCGCAGGGCTCGGGGTCGCCGGGGCCGTTGGACAGGAAGACGCCGTCCGGATTCATCGCCAGCACCTCAGAGGCCGGGGTTTCTGCTGGTACCACGGTGATGCTGCAGCCGCGATCCACCAGCATGCGCAGGATGTTGCGCTTTACACCGAAGTCGTACGCCACAACCTTGTAAGGCTGCGCCGCCGGTGCCGGCTTGTGGCCCTGGCCCAGCTCCCAGGTACCTTCATTGAAGTCGTACTGTTCTTTGGTGGAAACCACCTTGGCCAGGTCCATGCCTTTCAGGCCGGCAAATTCCTGGGCCTTCTTCAGGGCTTCCGCCTCATCAACGCCTTCACCGGCAATGATGCAGCCACTCTGTGCGCCCTTGTCGCGCAGGATGCGGGTCAGGCGACGGGTATCGATATCGGCGATGCCAACGATATTGCGCGCCTTCAGGTAATCTTCCAGAGACTGCTCGTTACGGAAGCTGGAAGCCAGCAGCGGCAGATCGCGGATCACCAGGCCGGCAGACCAGATCTCGGCACACTCTTCATCTTCAGAGTTGGTACCGGTATTGCCGATGTGCGGGTAAGTCAGGGTAACGATCTGGCGGGCGTAGGATGGATCGGTCAGGATTTCCTGATAACCGGTCATGGAGGTATTGAAGACTACCTCACCAACAGTTGAGCCTTCGGCGCCAATAGCGCGACCGCGGAAGACACTGCCATCGGCGAGCACCAGCATTGCCGGGGTGGTGCTGGGCATCAAGGATTCCGGCGTGGGAACAGCGTTGTTCAATTCAATCTCCAGTCGTCAGAACAGCTTGCGGGCGGGGTGAGAGGGCGCACATTTACGTGCCACAACAGGCGAAGTTTCAGCTGCAACTTTTTACCCTGTGCCCTTTATAAAAAAGCGAGATGAAACTTCTGCTTCATCTCGCTTATTTATAGAGTTCTTTTCGGGCGCTCACTGAGGCTTTCACCTTGGCTCTCACGGTTTGGCCGGCAACCAGTTCGGTGGTTTGGTGGGCGGGAAATACCGCCAACACCGGCGCAATTTTTTGGCAGGAAAGCCACGGGCTCAGCGGCCAATATGGCGCGAGCAACTACTGTGGGGCCTCTCCAAGCCGGGCGCAGATTCTACGGGAAAACGGGGTTGTCCGCCAGTACAAATTTACGCCACATTGAAATATCCACCTAGCTGCCCTGCTCGGGACAAGCGGCGCTCCAGTGACGACTAGTTCACCTCGCGCGTCAGGCGGAACAGGCTGTTGCCCATTTTGAGCTCGGCGCGATCGAGCCGCGTCTTATTCAACTGCAACGACATGTTGGCGCCACTGCCGGCAAACTCCACCATGCCCCCCAGCTGATTGAAGCGGTTGACATCGCTTACCGTGAGCACGGGGAAGAACTCCAGGGCACCAACCGCCTTGGCGACGGGCTCCAGGCCTAACTCGCTGCCCATCACCATAATCTGGCAACGGCGTGCGCGCATGGTCTCACCATCGTTGACGGTCTCCAGCGCAACCATGCGCCCCTGGATACGGTGGCGATGAAAACGCGCGGTCAGCGCGGGCACCAGCGCCTCATCGCCCATCACACAAATACGAAAAGGGGCATTGGCGCCGTTAAAGACCTCGATCGGCCACTGGAAATGGTGGGCGAAATGGACGATATAGTCGACCATCACCTTGCGCCCCAGGTCGCTGTCAGAGAGCTGCTCGGCAGCGCAAGGGGCCGCGGTAGTCACCCCCAGAACCAGCATCAGGCCCGCAATACTACGCCTCCACCCAATGGGCTGGGACGAGCGCTGGTGATGAGAGGATGACTTCAACATGGCTGGGGGTCACCGGTATCAGGTTTCCCCACACTGCGGGCGTACAGCGCGGGCTACCCAAAGGGTAGTATCCGCAACCAGCGCTCACCATCGCCCAAGCGCGAGGCGAGCGCCAAAAATGCCGCTTGTGGCGGGGCCAGATCAGTCGAGGTCTGGCGCCACCGCCGCGCCCGGTTTCCACTTGAGCGCCTTTTCAATCGACAGAATCATCGACCCCGCGACGTCCTTGCGGGTAGCGCTTTCAATACCTTCCAGCCCCGGCGAGGAATTCACCTCCAGCAGCAGCGGTCCCTTTTTGGAGCGGATGATATCCACGCCCGCCACTTTCAGGCCCAGCACCTTGGCCGCCTTGATCGCCAGCCTGCGCTCTTCCGGCAGAATCTTCACCACCGACGCGGTGCCACCCTGATGGATATTGGCGCGGAATTCACCCGGCGCAGCCTCGCGCTGGATCGCGGCAATGACCTTGCCATCGACCACGAACAGGCGCAGGTCCTTGCCCTCGGCCTCACGGATAAACTCCTGCACCAGCAGGTTTGCCTTCAGCGACTTGAAGGCATTGATCACAGACTCCGCCGCCTTGCGCGTCTCTGCCAGCACCACACCGCGTCCCTGGGTTCCCTCCAGCAGTTTCACAATCAATGGCGCACCACCAACCATCTCGATCAGCTCGTTGGTGTCGATGGGTGAATTGGCAAACCCTGAAATTGGGATATTCAACCCACCTTCTTGCAGCAACTGCAGTGAGTAGAGCTTGTCGCGGGACTGACTGATCGCCTGGGAGCCATTCAGCGCAAACACGCCCATGCTTTCAAAGTGGCGGGTCAGGGCGCAGCCATAAAAGGTTTGGCTCGGGCGAATGCGCGGGATGATGGCATCCAGGTGATTCAGGATACGGCCATCCCGGTAATGTACTTCCGGCTCCGCGGCATCCAGCTTCATGTAACACTGACGAATATTCAGAAACGTCATGCGGTGGCCACGCTCGGTGCCCGCCTCCATGATGCGCTGGTTGCTGTACAGGTCCGGGTTGGACGCAAGCACGCCGATACGCAGGCCGGTGCCCGCCATATGGTGCTCGTCGTGGTAATACTCTTCCAGCTGACTGCCGGGGATTTCCCCCAGGCAAAAGCTCGCCGCCGGATCCACCAGCATGCGCCCCATCATGGCCTCGCGCCCGAGCAGCATGCGATAGCCCATGGAGTCGCGGTTGGTCAGCGTGAGTTCCACGTCCCAGGTACTGCCACCGATACTGATCGGCGTTTTAATCACCAGGCGTTTTTCGCTGTCGCCAGACGAGCTGCGCACCGTGCGCTTGTCCAGTACTCGCGCCTCGCAGCGCACACTGGGGCGTCGCTGCCCCTGCAGGGGATGCGCCTCAAAGCTCACCCACGGCTCACCGCCGCGGTTAAAAGGCTGGATGTTGTATGCGTGCAAAGAGGAAGTCTTGGCGCCCGAATCAACGCGAGCCTTGATAGCGGGAATACCCAACCCCGGGAAACCGCACCACTCTTCACTGCCGACAATGATTTTCTTATCCAAGTAAAAGCCTCTTCCTATTCGTACAAATTATTTGAGCGCAAGGACATCGCGCATGTCGTATTGGCCGGCGGCCCGTCCCATCAGCCAGGTCGCCGCGCGCACTGCGCCGCGGGCAAACGCCAGGCGACTGCTCGCCTTGTGGGTAATTTCAATGCGCTCACCATCGGCGAGGAAAGACACGGTGTGCTCGCCAACCACATCGCCACCACGCACCGTGGCAAAGCCAATGGTTTCGCGCTCGCGGGCGCCGGTTTGCCCTTCGCGCCCGTAGACCGCCACCTTGGACAGGTCACGCCCCAGGGTATCGGCAATCACCTCCCCCATGCTGAGCGCGGTGCCCGAGGGTGCATCCACCTTGTGGCGATGATGCGCCTCGACGATTTCGATGTCCACGTCGTCACCCAGCACCCGCGCAGCGGTTTCCAGTAAGTTAAAGCACAGGTTTACGCCGGTGGAGAAGTTCGTGGCAAAGCACAGAGGTGTTTTATCCCCGGCACTGAGCATCTGCGCGCGTTCTTCCGCGGTAAACCCGGTGGTGCCAATCACAATGGCCTTACCGTGTTCCGCGCAGTAGGCGGCGTTGTCGAGCGTGGCTTGCGGAGAGGTGAAATCGATCAGCACATCAAACTCGGCCTGCTCGAGGCTGTCCACGATGGCCAGGCCATTGCGCCCGAGACCGGCGACTTCGCCTGCATCCGCACCCACCAGGCTGGACCCCGGGCGCACGATGGCACCGCTCAGCTTGGCCTTGCCTTCCTGCTCGGCATACGACACCGCCTCTGCCAGTACCCGGCCCATACGGCCGCCAAATCCAGTAATCGCTATTTTTGCTGTGGCGCTTGCTGTCATGATCCCTGTCACTCTCCTGTTTTACGGCCCGGGCAAAACCGCGGATTCTACTCTGGATTAGGCTCCGGGTAACACCGATTAATCTGCGTCACCGTCCTTCACCGCAACTTTCGCCTACTGACTCTCAGGTACGCCTTGCGGCACAGCATTCTTTTACTAGGCTTTTAGTAATCTGTTGATCGGAGCGCCACTCATGCCTCGCAAATCCCACCACCCCTTCTGGTCTTCATTGTGCGCCGCCCTCGTCGCGCTGCTGCTGTTCACCGTGGTAAATACCGGTAAAGCGGGAGACGACGACACACTCGGCCCGGATTTCTGGGAGAAATATGACGATATTGCGGATTGGACAACCCTGCGCCTGAACCTGACCCAGGAACAGGAGGACAAGGTGTTGCCTATTTTAGAGCGCAACTTTGAGCTACAGCTGGCGATCCTCAAAGACTACGGATTTGGTGAAGGCAAGTTACCCCAGCTGACCCGTGAACAGCGCGAAGAGCTGGATGCGAAAATCATCGCGACCCGCGCTGCCACTCGCGTAGAAATGGTCAAGGTACTCAATAAAGAACAGCTCGAAGAGCTCAAGAAAATGCAGACGGAATTCCACCAGGAATTCCGCAAACGGCTGGACAAGAAGACCAAAGAATAGCCCGGTAAAAAGCTCCACAAAAAAAGCCCGGACATTCCTGCCCGGGCTTTTTTGCTTTGCCGGATAAATACCGACAACAAAAAAGAGCGATTGCTAAATCAGAGCTTCATATCACCGAAGAAATTCTTCACCCCTTCAAACCAGCCGGTCTGACGCGGGGAGTTTTTCTTTTCACTCAGGGTGCCGGCGAACTCTTCCAACAGCTCTTTTTGCTTGCTGGTGAGGTTAATCGGGGTTTCCACTACCACACGGCACAGCAGGTCGCCCGGGGCACCACCGCGCACCGGGGTAACCCCCTTTCCACGCAGGCGGAACAGCTTGCCGGTCTGGCTTTCCGCGGGAATCTTCAGTTTGACCTTGCCATCGAGGGTCGGCACTTCCATTTCACCGCCGAGGGCGGCGGTAGCGAAGCTGATGGGCACTTCACAGTAGAGGTTTTTGCCATCGCGCTGGAACAGCTCGTGCTCGCGCACCATCACCTGTACATACAGGTCACCGGCGGGACCACCGTCCGGCCCGGCTTCACCCTCGCCCGCGAGGCGAATGCGGTCACCGGAATCCACACCCGGCGGTACCTTGACCGACAGGGTTTTGGTTTCTTCGATACGGCCGCGGCCATGACAGTCGGTACAGGGATCGGTAATGACCGTGCCGCGTCCGCGACAGTTGGGACAGGTCTGCTGGACAGAGAAAAAGCCCTGCTGCATACGCACCTGACCGGCGCCACCACAGGTGCCACAGGTCTGGGGCTGGGAGCCGGCTTTGGCTCCGGAACCGTGGCAGGTGCCACAGTTGGCCAGGGTCGGCACCTTGATCTTGACGGTGGTGCCGCGCACCGCGTCTTCCAGATCCAGGTCCAGGTCGTAGCGCAGGTCGGAACCGCGCGCCGGACCACGACGGCCGCCGCCACCGGCGCCGCCACCAAAGATATCGCCGAACACGTCACCGAAAATATCGGAGAAGCCGCCAAAGCCCCCGGCACCGGCGCCCGCCTGACCATCGACACCGGCGTGACCGAACTGGTCGTAAGCCGCCTTCTTCTGCGGATCAGACAGGATCTCGTAGGCCTCGTTGGCCTCTTTGAACTTGTTTTCCGCCTCTTTATCGTCGGGGTTGCGGTCCGGGTGATATTTCATCGCCACCCGGCGGTAAGCCTTTTTCAGCTCCTTATCATCCGCGCCTTTGCTGACGCCGAGGACTTCGTAGTAATCGCGTTTGGACATAGCTCTGTGTGTTCTGTTTCAACTGCTTTTTAGGCACGCCTTAAAACGGCGCAAGGCGCGAAGCCCGATTCTGATGACCGGACGTCCGCGCCTCTGAAGGTGTAAGCTTCAGGACGCCGCCGGAACTCCAGCGGCGGCCGTATCTTACTTGTCTTCTTTCTTGTCGTCTTTCACTTCTTCGAACTCAGCGTCCACGGCATCGTCACCAGCGGACTGCGCCTGCTCGCCCTGCGGCTGTTCGGCACCCGCTTCGGCGGCCTGCGCCTGCTCAGCGTACATCTTCTGGGCAACCGGACCAGACGCTTCGGTCAGCTTGGTAGTTGCTGCCTCCATGGCCGCCTTGTCGTTGCCCTTAACCGCTTCCTCGGCTTCGGTCAGTGCGGCTTCGATCGCGGTCTTCTCATCCGCAGTCGCCTTGTCACCGGCCTCTTCCAGAGTCTTCTTGGTGGCTGAGATCAGGCCGTCGAGGGTGTTGCGCGCGGTTACCAGTTCTTCGAACTGCTTATCCGCTTCGGCATTGGCCTCGGCGTCCTGAACCATTTTTTCGATCTCGTCATCGGACAGACCAGAGGAGGCCTTGATCACGATGGACTGCTCTTTGCCAGTCGCCTTGTCTTTGGCGTGCACGTGCAGGATGCCGTTGGCATCGATATCGAAGGTTACTTCGATCTGCGGCATGCCGCGCGGCGCCGGCGGGATGTCGGCCAGGTCGAAACGGCCCAGGGACTTGTTCTGTGCCGCCTGCTTACGCTCACCCTGTACTACGTGAATGGTCACGGCAGTCTGGTTGTCGTCGGCGGTAGAGAACACCTGAGATTTCTTGGTCGGGATAGTGGTGTTCTTTTCGATCAGCGGAGTCGCTACGCCACCCATGGTTTCGATACCCAGGGTCAGCGGGGTTACGTCCAGCAGCAGTACGTCTTTCACGTCGCCGCCCAGTACCGCGCCCTGAATCGCTGCACCAACGGCAACAGCTTCGTCCGGGTTTACGTCTTTGCGCGGCTCTTTGCCGAAGAACTCGGTTACCTTGGACTGAACCAGCGGCATACGCGTCTGGCCACCCACCAGAATCACTTCGTCGACACCGGAGGCAGACATGTCGGCGTCCGCCAGTGCGGTCTTAACCGGCTCCAGTGAGCGGGCAACCAGGTCTTCTACCAGGCTTTCCAGCTTGGCGCGGGTCAGTTTTACAACCAGGTGCTTGGGACCGGTGGCGTCTGCGGTGATGTACGGCAGGTTCACTTCGGTCTGCTGGCTGGAGGACAGCTCGATCTTGGCTTTTTCGGCCGCTTCTTTCAGACGCTGCATGGCCAGGGGATCACCTTTCAGGTCGATGCCCTGCTCTTTCTTGAACTCTTCCGCCAGGTAGTCGATCAGGCGCAGGTCGAAGTCTTCACCGCCGAGGAAGGTGTCACCGTTGGTGGACAGTACTTCAAACTGCTTTTCACCGTCGACGTCGGCGATTTCGATGATGGAGATATCGAAGGTACCACCACCCAGGTCGTACACGGCGATGGTGCGGTCACCACCGGCCTTGTCCATACCGTATGCCAGTGCGGCAGCGGTCGGCTCGTTGATGATGCGCTTCACATCCAGACCCGCGATGCGGCCGGCGTCTTTGGTCGCCTGACGCTGGGAATCATTGAAGTACGCCGGCACGGTGATTACGGCCGCATCGACGGTCTCGCCCAGGAAGTCCTCGGCGGTTTTCTTCATCTTTTTCAGCACTTCGGCAGAGATCTGCGGCGGCGCTTTCTTGTCGCCCTTCACTTCTACCCAGGCGTCGCCGTTCTCGGCTTCAACGATGGAGTAAGGCACCATTTTGATGTCTTTCTGCACAACGTCGTCTTTGAACTTACGGCCGATCAGACGCTTCACCGCGAACAGGGTGTTGGTCGGGTTGGTTACCGCCTGACGCTTGGCAGACTGGCCTACCAGCACTTCGTTGTCGTCGGTGAACGCAACGATGGAAGGGGTGGTGCGATCGCCCTCGGCGTTCTCAATAACGCGGGCCTTGTCGCCGTCCAGGACTGCCACACAGCTGTTGGTAGTACCCAGGTCGATGCCGATAATTTTTCCCATGGATCTAATTCCTCACTTTGCTGCGCGCCGGTGTTACGCGATATTCCGTCACCGGCGCTGCACGTTTGTATTCGGTTGCTGCTTATATTGGTGCCGCCTCTCACATTTCAAGGGCGAAACCTGTAATTCAGCGGCACAGGGAGGTGCCGCTCGCGAAACAGCGTTTGCGCTGATTCGCGGGAGCCCGGGGCGGACATGCGCCGCGGCGGGCGTCTTTTCTGCAATTCACGAATGAATTGCAGAAAACTAAACTAGGGCGCCTTGGAGACAACGACCATTGCCGGGCGCAACAGGCGACCGTTCAGGCGGTAGCCTTTCTGGAACACGTCCAGCACGGTATTGGGCTCCACATCGCCATTGGGGATCTGGGTCATGGCCTGGTGCAGTTCCGGGTCGAAGGGCTCGCCGGCCGGGTCGATTACTTCCAAGCCAGACTTGGTCAGGGTGTCGATAAAAGACTTCTGGGTCAGCTCGATGCCTTCACGCACCGCCTTTTGCGACTCGTCGTCTTTGTCGATAGTAGTGAGCGCGCGCTCGAGGTTATCCACAACCGGCAGCAGGTCCTTCAGCAGTTTTTCCTGGCCGAACTTGTGTGCCTTCTCCACGTCTTGCTGGGCGCGACGGCGGGCATTCTGCACCTCCGCCTGAGCGCGCAGCACCATGTCTTTGTGGTCGGAAAGCTGCTGGTGGAGGGAGGCGATCTCCTCGTCCTGCGCATTTTCTTCAGCCAGCGCCTCTTCCGCGGCGTGCTGCTCTGCGGCGCTCGGGTTTTCTACTTCGACGGCCTGTTCCGCCGCCTGATCGCCAGTGTCGATCTGCTCTTCTTCGCTGCGCTCTTTGGCCACTGCTTTCTCCGTCTGTGTCCTGCGGTCAACTGCCCGTTCGTCAACGGTCCAGCTGGGTGTTCAAAAGAAAGAACCCGTTCCGTCAGCCCGTTGACTGCGGGCCCTTCGCGGGTGAGGAAGGCTATATGGGGTCATTGGTACGCACTTCAAGTCATACGGGATGGATGCGCGGATCGCAGCTGCGGTGTGAAGCGAAGTGGCCCTTGGGGAGGCAGGATAATGTGCGGGCGGTCCCGCAACGAATATGATCCGGTTGCAATTAGGCCCCGTGATGATTGAAACGCTCGGGCCAAATACTGTATAAACAACCACTATCGAAACAACAACGAATGCTTTCCCATGTTGCTGCACCTGTCCATCAGTCAGTTCACCCTGGTCGACCAGCTGGAGCTGGAGTTCGGCAATGGCACCAGCACCCTCACCGGCGAGACCGGTGCGGGCAAATCCATCACCCTGGATGCTCTCGGCCTAGCACTGGGTGACCGAGGCAATGGTGAGCTGGTGCGCAGCGGTGCCAAGCGCGCCGATATCCACGCCACCTTCGACATCAGCAATCACGAAGACGCCCGCGCGTGGCTGGAAGAGCAGGAAATGGATGCCGAGCGCGAAGTGATCCTGCGCCGCACCATCAGCGCCGATGGCCGCTCCCGCGCCTACATTAACGGCCAGCCGGTAACCCTGATGCAGTTGCGCACCCTGGGCGAGCAGCTGATCGACATCCACAGCCAGCACGAACACCAGTCGCTGCTGAAAAAGGACACCCACCGCCGCCTGCTGGACGAATATGCCCACGCCGAAGGGCACAGCGCCGAAGTACGTATTCACTACAAAACCTGGCAGGACCAGTACCGCCGCTACCGCCGCCTGGCCGACAGCGCCGAGGAAACCCAGGCCCGTCGCGACCTGCTGGAGTACCAGCTGGAAGAACTGGCGCAGCTGGACCTGAAGCCCGGCGAGCTGGAAGAGCTCGAGAGTGAGCAACGCCAGCTGGCCAACGCCGGCGATATTTTGCACGGCAGCTATCAGCTGGCCGCCATGCTGAACGGTGGTGAGGGCGATATCGCTGAACAGCTGCACCGCGCACTGCAACTGGTCAGCGCCATGCCCGAGCAGAGCCCGGCACTCGCTGAAGTCGCGCAAATGCTGGATAGCGCCCGCATCCAGATCGACGAAGCGGGCAGCACCCTGTCGCGGCATATCGATAGCTTTGAAATGAACCCCGAGCGCCTGACAGAAGTAGAAGAGCGCCTGTCGGCCATCTACTCCATCGCCCGCAAACACCGCATTCAGCCAGCCCAGCTCGCCGAACTGCAACAGCAGTGGCAGCAGGAGCTGGAAGAAATCGGCGCGCCCGACGCCCTCGATAAACTGGCCGACGAGTGCGCGCAGCTGGAGCAGGCGTTCCGCGTCGCCGCCGGCAAACTCAGCAAACTCCGCACCGCCGCCGCGAAGAAACTGGCAAGTGCGGTAAACAGCCAGCTCGCCGACCTGGCGATGCCTCACGCCCGCGTCGAGTTGGCGCTCACTGCGCTGGAAAAGCCCACCGCCACAGGTCTCGAGGAAGTGGAGATCCTGATCGCCACCAACCCCGGCCAGCCGGCGAGGGCACTGGGCAAAATTGCCTCCGGCGGTGAGCTTTCGCGGGTAAGCCTGGCCATTCAGGTGGTCACCGCACAAACCTCGCGCACCCCCACCCTGGTGTTCGATGAGGTGGACGTGGGGATTGGCGGCGCGACCGGCGATGTGGTGGGCAAGCTGCTGCGCCAACTGGGCGAGCGCGGCCAGGTTATCTGCGTCACACATCTTGCGCAGGTTGCCGCACGCGCCCACCGGCAGTACCTGGTGGAGAAACACAGCGACGGCGAGGCCGCATTTGTGGCCCTGCGCGAACTGAAGGACGCGGAGCGCAGCGCCGAGGTGGCGCGCATGCTCGGCGGTGAGGCTACCGCGCAGTCCCTGGCGCACGCGGAAGAGATGCTAGCGCGGGCCTGATTGCGCCGGCACACACCGTGCGGATCAGAGAAAGTTCGGCCAAGCAGTCACAATTAGCTGGCGTTCGGGACCGAAATTGACCGAAAGTGGCGGGAGATTCACTTTATACTCCCGCGCCCGCTTAGGCGGATACGACTACACTGACGGGAATCAATTCGGTCTCACCATGCAAACCACGATTTTCAACACCCCCATCATCACGCCATTCCTGCGCTTGATTGCCAAGCTGCTGCTGAAACTGCACGGCTGGAACATCGTTGCCGATGAGCAGGCAATGAAGCTGAAAAAGTATGTGCTTATTGCCGCCCCCCATACCTCCAACTGGGATGGCTACATCTTTATTCTGGCGGCGCTGAAACTGGGGATAAACCCGCACTGGATGGGCAAAGACAAGCTATTCCCCTTCCCGCTGGGCCGTGTGGTGCGCTGGTTTGGCGGCATTCCCGTCGACCGCAGCAAGGCGAACAATCTGGTAGACGCCACCATTAACCAGTACAACGCCCACGAAGAGCTGATCATCGGCATTCCGCCGGAAGGCACCCGCGGCAAGTCCGAACGCTGGAAGACCGGCTTTTACCATATCGCCCGCGGCGCGGGGATTCCCGTTGCCTGTGGCTTCGTCGACTTCCCCAACAAGGTTGCCGGAGTCGGCCCGGTGATGGAGATGAGCGACGACCTGGAAGCCGACCTGAAGCGGCTGGGTGCGTTTTACGCGGACAAGGCAGGCAAGTACCAGAACGATTACACCCCGCCGATCTAAGCCGCAGCGTACACGGCCAACAAAAACCAACAAAAAAGGGAGCTTCTGCTCCCTTTTTTATTTGCCCAACCGTAGAAATTTGGGCTGTGTGATCAGTACTGGCCGATCAGCTCTCTTTCTTCTTCACGTACAGCACCAGGCTGTGGCCGGTCAGCTCGTAACCGTGCTCGGCGGCAATCTTGTGCTGCAGCTCTTCGATCTGCTCATTGTGGAATTCGATTACCTTGCCGGAATCGGTACATACCATGTGATCGTGGTGGTCGCCGCGGTCCAGCTCGAATACGGAGTGGCCGCCATCGAAGTTGTGGCGAATCACCAGACCGGCACTCTCAAACTGGGTCAATACCCGGTAAACGGTCGCCAGGCCCACATCTTCCCCGGCCTCCAGCAGCATTTTGTACACATCTTCAGCGCTCAGATGTTGTTCGCTGGCGCCCTCAAGCAGCTGCAGAATTTTTACACGCGGCAGCGTGACCTTTAGGCCAGCCTTGCGCAGTTCCTGGTTTTCGTTAGACATGGGTATTCAAGTTCCGGATCTTTGTGCTCTATTGATCGTCCGCCTGTCGACGGGCGAATAGTTCGGGTATTATCCACGCCCAAGGTGGACAGCGAAACCCCGACACCCGGATTCATCATCCGTGGTGCTGGCGCCCACAAGGCGGTTTCAGCCGACAGGGCCGGGAACTTAATCGCCGCAAAGGCGACTATTCTCTGTCAGGGTGGCATCACACCGTCAGGCGGCAGCGCGGGGCGCTGAATCCACCACAGGCCCAGCAATGGGCCCCGTTACGGAACCATAAAAATTTAGATGGAGCATTCAATGCCATCAGTTGTACGCATTCTGCTGATCGCCGGGCTGGTTAGCCTGGTCACCGGTTGTAGCCTGTTCAAATTCCCCGGAGTACACCGGATCCAGGTTCAGCAGGGCAATATCATCACCCAGGAAATGGTCGACAAGCTGAAGCCGGGCATGACCCGCCGTCAGGTGCGCTTTGTCCTCGGTACCCCGCTGATTGAAGACACCTTCAACCCGAACCGCTGGGATTACGTCAATCGGGTGCGCAGCCCCAAGGGCAAAGAGAGCCAGAAGCGCTTCACGGTCTACTTCAATGGTGAGCTACTGATCGCCACCAGCGGCGACTGGCAGCCCGCCGGCTGGCCCGGCTAAGGCAGTACCAAGAGCGTCAGCCACCCTCGGCCTGACGCTTCGCCTTGGCCGCCCGCTGCTTGCGCGCCTCTTTCGGGTCCGCAATCAGTGGCCGGTAAACCTCCACCCGATCCCCCGGCTGTAATACGTATTCCGCGGCAACCGCCAGCCCCTTGGTGCCTAGCGCCTGGCCAAAAATGCCCAGCTTGGCGGTGGCCGGATCGACTTCCGGGTATTCCCGCGGGATGCCGGACTGCTCCAGCGCCTGCAGGGCAGTAGTACCGGGCTCCACCAGCAGGCTCATCAGGCGTTGTTCATGGGGCAGCGCATACACTACCTCTACCGCAATCGTTTTCTGGTTGCTCATGCATTCTCTCCATAAATCTTCTTGGCCCGTTCGCACATGGCATCCACCATCTGATTGGCAATTCCCCCAAACAGCTTGCCGGCCGCGGCACCAAGCAGGCGGTTTTCTACATCAAATGCCAGGGTAAACGCGACTTTGCAGGCGTCTTCTGCCAGCGGGGTAAAGGTCCAGCAACCGTTGAAGGATCGAAATGGCCCGTCCACCAGCTCCAGCGTCATCTGCGTGGGGCGCTGCAAACCATTGCGGGTGGTAAAGCTCTGGCTGATTCCCGCGCGCGACAAATCGAGCCGCGCCTCCAGGGTTGTTTCATCCTGATGCAGTACCTCTGCACTGCGGCACCCCGGCAAAAACTGCGGGTAGCTGGCCACATCATTGACCAGGTCAAACATCTGTTCTGCACTGAACATGACCAGCGCACTGCGTTCAATTTTTGTCATTGGGTATCTTTTTCATGACTCACGGCTTGCACCATTGAGGCCGGATTCTTACCTATCTGGCGATACTGGGGGCAAATTTCGCCCGCGACGCTACTCAAGGCGGATAAATCCTGCAACAATTCGTTCTTTATCTGCTTTGCAGACGCGACCATTTTTTGCCCAGACCGCCCCCTGCGGAACGTGTACGCTCCAATGTACGCTGCAGGGGCGCCCAGCGCGGCCACGGCAAACACTCAGAAGACAAGAATAACAGGCAAGCGAGTAATCTATGTCCGCAGCTAGAGAACATTTTGGCTCCCGAATCGGTTTTATTCTGGCCGCCGCCGGCTCCGCCGTCGGTATTGGCAACCTGGTGGCCTTCCCCGTGGCCGCAACCAAAAGTGGCGGCGGTGCCTTTTTGCTGGTGTATGCGCTGTTCGTTTTCCTGATCTGCCTGCCGGTGATGATGGCGGAGCTGGCACTTGGCCGCAAAACTGATAAAGACCCGGTGGGCGCTTACCGGCAGCTCGCCGGAGGCTCCCGACTCTGGCATATCCCCGGCTGGTTGGCCCTGCTGACCCCCTTTATGATCGCGGTATTCTATATCGTGGTTACCGTATGGGTGCTCGGCTACCTGCTGGCCACCCTGACCGGTAACCTGGACCAGCTCGCCAGCGGCGAATACTTTGGCCAGTTTATCAACTCCCCGGTGGTGTTCGCTTACCTGATCGTCATGATGCTGGTCATCAATGGCATTCTGGCGCTGGGTGTGAAGGACGGTATTGAGCGCGCAGCCAAGACCCTGATGCCGATGCTGTTCGTCATGCTGGTGGGCCTGGTGATCTTCGTTCTCTCTCAGGAGAACGCCATGCTGGGAGTGAAATACTACCTGACCCCAGACCTGTCCAAGCTGAATGCGGAAGTCGTCAACAATGCCATGGCGCAGGCGTTCTTCTCTCTGTCGCTGGGCATGGGCATCATGATCACCTACGGCTCCTATATGAAGAAGCGGGACGCGATCCCCGGCTCGGCGAAAGCTGTAGCGCTCACCGACACCATGGTGGCGTTCACCGCGGGCCTCCTGATCCTGCCGACCATTTTCCACTTCAATCCGCAAATTGACCCGGCTGAGCTGAGTGACTCATCCGCGGGCATGATCTTCCTATTCCTGCCGAAGATCTTCTACGCGCTGCAGGACAACATCGGCTACTTCGGTGCAAGCGCCTTCGCATCCGTGTTCTTCTTCCTGGTACTGGTTGCCGCCATTACCTCGCTGGTGTCCATCATCGAGGTGCCGGTTGCCACCCTGTGCGACGAGCGCGGCATGGAGCGCAAGAAGGCCATCTATACGGTGGCCGCGGCACAGCTGGTTCTCGCCATCGCCTGCGCCATGTCCTTCGGCATGGCCGGCTGGCTGACCCAGTTCGTAGAAGTCGCCGGTGAAAATAAGTCATTCTTTGATCTTGTAGAACTGATCTTCTACTCTACAATCCTGCCGCTGAACGGCCTGCTGGTCTGCCTGTTTGTGATCTACAAATGGAAGAAGTCCAACTTTGATTCCGAACTCCAGGAGGGTGACAGTGGCTTTGCCGGCACCCTCTCCCAGAAATATGTGAACTTTTCCCTCGGTACTTTTATCCCGCTGATCCTGTTGCTGGTATTCATCAACACGGTGGCCGAGAAGTACTTCGGGTATAGCTTCTTTTAAACTCAGGCAACGTTGTATTCATGGCCAAGAAGAAAAAGGCCCCGACCTCAAACACCATCGCCCTCAACAAGAAGGCGAAGCACGATTACTTTATCGAGGAAAAGTTTGAGGCGGGTATGGAGCTGCAGGGCTGGGAAGTAAAGTCCTGCCGCGAGGGCAAGGCCCAGCTCACCGATAGTTACGTGCTGTTCAAAGACGGCCAGGCGTGGCTGCTGGGTGCGCGTATCCAACCGCTCGCCAGTGCCTCGACCCACTTCGTTACCGAGCCGGACCGCACCCGCCGGCTGCTGCTGAACAAGCGCGAGATCGCCAAGCTGGTGGCCGCGGTCAACCAGAAAGGCTATGCCTGCGTATGTACCGCAATCTACTGGAAGCAGCACCTGATCAAGTGCGAGATTGCGCTGGCCAAGGGTAAGGCCTCCCACGACAAGCGCGAGACCGAGAGAGAACGGGACTGGAACCGCCAGAAACAGCGCCTGATGCGCAGCGACCACCGTTGATCCGCAACTCACCAGAACATCAGAACAATAACGACGAGATTTACCATGAGTGCACCGCGAGGACAGTTCAGCTCTAACTTCGGCTTCCTGATGGCCGCCGCCGGCTCCGCCGTCGGTCTTGGCAATATCTGGGGCTTTCCCACCAACGTTGCCGCCAATGGCGGTGCCGCGTTTGTGGTGATCTACCTGGTCCTCGCCTTCTTGCTGGCCTACCCGGTACTGATGGCGGAACTCGCCATTGGCCGCTACGCGCGCAGCAATATGGTGAAGGCCCTGCGCGGTATCGCCACCGGCCCGGTCAGCCGCGCCGCCGGGACCCTGACCGGCCTTGGCGGTATTCTCGTCGCCTCCCTGATCCTGAGCTTCTACGCCATCGTTGCCGGCTGGATGGTGGCCCACCTGGCAGACCCGGTTGCCACCCTCGCAGGCGCGAAGGAAGCGGCCGCCTGGATGACTGGCGACAGCACCACTCGCAACTTCACCTTTACCGCCATTTTCAGCGGCTTCACCATGCTGATTATTGCCAGCGGCGTGGAGAAAGGTATCGAGCGCTGGTCCACCCTGTTGATGCCGTCACTGATCCTGTTGCTACTGCTGCTGATCGTATACGTGCTCGCGCAACCGGGCGCTTTCCAGGGGCTTGAGGCCTACCTGATCCCAGACTTCAGCAAGCTCTCGCCGGAACTGCTGCTGTCCGCCATGGGCCAGGCGTTCTTCTCCCTGTCGCTGGGTGTGGGCACCATGCTGATTTACGGTTCCTACCTGAGTAAAGAGGAAAGCTTGCCGCGCCTGGGCGCACTGGTAACCCTAATCGATGTGGGCATTGCGTTTACCGCCGGCCTGCTGATCCTGCCGGCCATGTATGTGGCCCAGGCTGCGGGCACCCAGATCTTCTCCGAAGCGGGTGACCTGATTGCCGGCCCGGGCCTGATCCTGCAGGTATTGCCGGCGCTGTTCGACAGCATGGGCTCCACCGGCCTGTTTGTGGCCATCGCCTTCTTTGCCCTGATGAGCATCGCTTCCCTCACCTCCTCCATCTCGATGCTGGAAGTGCCGGTTGCCTTCTCCATCGAGAGCCTGGGCCTGAAGCGCAAGCCTGCCACCCTGCTGATGGGCCTGATTATTTTCCTGATCAGCACCGTGATCATCTTTAATTTCGACAGCCTGTTCGGCCTGGTGATTTCCATCAGCACCGAATACGGCCAGCCGCTGCTGGGCGTGGCCCTGTGCATCTTTGCCGGCTGGATCTGGCGCCGCGACCAGCTGCTGATGGAACTGCAGGAAGGCCATGAGGGCATCGAAAACACCCTGTTCTGGAAGATCTGGCCCTGGTACGTGCGCATCGTGTGCCCGCTGCTGATCCTCGCGGCCTTCGCACAGACCGTGCTGTAACTGCCCGCCCGGATTATCTGACCTAAAATAGTCCTGATATTCCCTTGGGCTGCCCGCTGCGGCAGCCCAAACACTCCCCCACTGCAACTGTTCCAACCGATCGTCAATCGACGCTGCGTTTATGCCATCCAGAAAACCACCTTCGATCTTCCGCAACTCCAATCGCCGCAATGCTGGTAAATCACCGCAAAGTGGCAGCAACAAACCATCGAACGCGACACCCGAAGTGGAGATTGAGCGGTTTAGCCACGAGGTACGCGGTATCGCACGGCACGAGGGTAAAACCGTATTTGTGGATAACGCCCTGCCCGGTGAGACGGTGCGCATCCGCTATACCGCCAACCGCGCCAAGTTTGATGAAGCAGTGGCCACCGAGGTACTGACAGCCTCCCCAGACCGGCAGACACCGCCCTGCCCCCACGCAGAGGTCTGCGGCGGCTGCGCCCTGCAACAGATGACGCCCGCCGCGCAGATCGATGCCAAGCAGCAAATTCTGCTGGATCAGCTCAGCCGGTTTGCCAAAGCCACTCCCGAGCAGGTGTTACCGCCACTCACCGGCAGCACGCTCGGCTACCGCCGCAAGGCGCGCCTCGGTGTGCGTTTCGTAAAACCGAAAAGCGGCGGCAAGGCGCGCCTGGTGCTGGGCTTCCGTGAGAAAGGCTCCAACGACCTCACCGATGTTGGACAGTGCCCGGTACTTCCCGCAGAAGCCTCCGCGCTGATTCCGCAGCTGCGCGAGACCATCCTGCAGTGCGAGGGCCGTCGCAATATCTCGCATATCGAGATTGCCGCCGGTGAAGACCACACCGCACTGGTCATCCGCCACCTGCAGCCGCTATCTGAGGGCGACCGCAATGGCTGGCTGGATTTCGCCAAGCAACATCAGCTGCACCTTTACCAGCAGGGGGAGCAGGGCGATGCCAACACGCACAAGGTCTGGCCCGAATCCGGCCCGGCGCGTTTGAATTATGCATTGCCCGCGTTCGACCTGACCCTGAACTTCCATCCGCAGGATTTCATTCAGGTGAATTTCGAGATCAACCGGCAGATGGTTTCCCTAGCGCTGGAACTGCTGGATGCACAACCGCAAGACCGGGTGCTGGACCTGTTCTGTGGGCTCGGCAACTTCACTCTGCCACTGGCCACCCGCGCGCGCGAAGTGGTTGGCGTGGAGGGGCTGCTGTCGCTCACCGAGCGTGCGCGGGAAAACGCGGCGGCGAACGGCATCGACAATATCCGCTTCCAGGCCGCCGACCTGACCGAAGACTTCTCCCGCAGCCCCTGGGCGCGCGGCGGCTTCGACCGCATCCTGCTGGATCCACCGCGCAACGGCGCGCTGGAAGTGGTGCGCAATATCGGCCAGTTCAACGCCAAGGCCATCCTGTACATCTCCTGCAACCCCGCCACCCTGGCACGGGATACCGCCGAACTGATCCAACAGGGCTACGTGCTGCGCAAGGCCGAGGTAATGGACATGTTCCCCCACACCACCCACGTAGAATCCATCGCCCTGTTCGAAAAGGCCTGACCCGGTCAGGTCTTCCGGTTCACTGCACCCGCGTGAACAGTTGAGAACCACCAGTCAATCTTTTTGCAAACACACCTATTGTGACAATCCTGCTTCCGGTATAATTACTGTTACGCCTACGAGGTTCGTAGACGCCGATTCTGGGGATGACTTGGATTCGACGCCGGTGACGAAACCATGGGTGCATGCCGTGAGGGTAGCGAATCACGTAAATCCAAAGCTGCATTTTATTAGTTGCCAACGACGACAACTACGGTGCCCAACTGGCTGCATAAGCAGCCCGTGAAGCACTAACTAAGGGTTCGTCCCTTAGCGGCCCTCAGCAAGGTTCCAGTACCGCGCTGCTGGCTGTTATACAGAACTGGATCGCCGTGACACTTATCTGAGGTAGATCGGTTAAAACTTTTTCAGAATCGTCTGCTACGTCCTGCCCGTTGGGCTGTAGTGGATTAAATCAATAGACGGATCTAAGCATGTAGAGCCTCTGGCGGAGTGCTGACGGACGCGGGTTCGACTCCCGCCATCTCCACCAAATTAAAAAGGCCCGGTATCGCAAGATACCGGGCCTTTTTAATTTCCGAACAGAAAAAATTGCGGATCATTCAGCCCGGGTTCCAATCGCTACGCAAAGCAATGTAAAGCAACCGGATAAACACCCCCTTCCACTCGCAATACTCCCCCCACACAAAGCAGCCGTATCCGTGCTATGACTTATACCTAGATAAGTAGGATTCTCTTCTCAAGTATTCTGAATTAGCCCTCTGAGGGCACGCCCAAAACACAATGCATCTCGAGGCTGCCATGCGTCTCTTTCTCTCCGCTCTGTTCCTCTCTCTCGCCTTTGTCGGCTGCGGCAGCGGCGAACAGTCCGCAGAAAACAGCGCTCGCGAAGCCGTCACAAACAACCGTGACACGAAAACCGACAGCGCTAACTTAGAAGCGGCTGCCGCGCCGGACGCCGCACAAAAGAACGACAAATGGCCCGATCGTAGACACCTGCCGATTCCGCTGTCTCCTTTTACAGGCGAGATCGGAAGGACATACAAAGAATCTGAACCCAACTGGCAAGATGGCCCCATGGCCCCAGACGGCGCCCCTAACGTCGTCGTAATCTTGCTCGATGACGTTGGCTTCGGTCAGCCATCCACATTTGGGGGGCTTATCCCCACCCCAAACCTCGACCAGTTAGCTGAGGAAGGCTTGCGCTATAACCGCTTCCACACCACCGCTATCTGCGGACCCTCGCGCGCAGCGCTACTAACAGGGCGCGACCACCACGAATCTGGGAGTGGTTTCCTCATGGAGTGGGCCACCGGGTTTCCCAGCTATTCCACCTATATTCCCAAGAGCACCGCCACCATTGGTGAGATCTTGAAGGGCAACGGCTACGGCACCTGGTGGTACGGCAAAAACCACAACACCCCGGACTGGGAAACCACCACCGCGGGGCCCTTTGATCACTGGCCTACCGGTATGGGCTTCGAATATTTCTATGGCTTCAATGCCGGGGAAACGCACCAGTTCTATCCGGTGCTGTTCGAAAATACCCTGCCCGTCGAGCCGGACGAGACACCCGAAGAGGGCTATCACTTCATGACGGACATGACCGACAGGGCAATTGCGCGCATGAAGTTTGCCAAGTCGGTTGCGCCGAAAAAGCCCTTCTTCATGTACTTCGCTCCCGGCGCGATGCACGCACCTCACCATGTCACTGCAGAATGGCGCGAGAAGTTCAAGGGAAAGTTCGACATGGGTTGGGAAAAGTATCGCGAGCAAGTTTTCGCTCGGCAGAAAGACATGGGCATCATTCCCGCCGATACCAAGCTGACGCCGCGTCCGGAGTGGGTACCAGCCTGGGACTCCCTCAACGACGAGCAGAAGACGCTCTACACCAAACTGATGGAAAACTTCGCCGGTTTTTTCGCGTTTACCGACCACGAAATTGGTCGCCTGCTTGATGCCATCAAAGAGCTACCGGATGCAGACAACACCATGATCATCTATATCGCTGGTGATAATGGTGCGTCTGCCGAGGGCGGCCCCGATGGCACCCTGAATGAGATCCGCGCCCTAAACGGAATACCGACTAGTATCGAAGAGAATCTTGCCAATATCGACAAACTGGGCGGCCCCGAGTCGGAACCCCACTACCCGGTTGGCTGGGCCTGGGCTGGCAATACGCCGTTCCAGTGGGTCAAGCAGGTCGCCTCGCACCTCGGTGGAACCCGTAACCCGATGGTGATCAGCTGGCCTGCCAAGATCAAACCAGACGGGCAGGTCCGCGACGCCTTCCTGCATTTGGTTGATGTGGTACCAACAATCCTGGAAGCGGCAAATATCCCGATGCCCGAAACGGTCAACGGTATCGAGCAGAAGCCCCTCGCCGGCAAATCTTTTCTCGCCAGCTTCACCAATCCGGAATTCAAAGGGCGTCCGGAACAGTACTTCGAGGTATTCAGTAACCGCTCCATGTACTCCGACGGTTGGAAGGCCAATGCCCAGCACACACTGCCCTGGCGCCAGGACCTTGCCCCGGGCAACTGGGACAAGGACGAGTGGGAACTCTATAACCTCGAGCAGGATTTTTCTGAGGCTAACGACCTGGCGCAGCAGAATCCAGACAAGCTTGCAGAGCTCAAGAAAAAGTTCGATGAGACCGCGAAACGAAAAGAGGTGTTCCCGCTGGACGACCGGGGTGCCGCAAGACTGGCCATGCCAAAGCCTCCGGTACCCGGTGCTGACACCAGCTCCGGGACATACACCTATTACCCCGGTGCTACACGGATTGCAGAAGTCGCAGGCCCGCCCCTGAAAAATGGTTCCTGGACACTCACCGCTGAGCTAAATACGGAAGGTAGTGACACCGAAGGGGTTGTGATGGCGCTCGGGGGCGTTGCTGCGGGTATTGTCCTCTACCTCGATGACGGTATTCCCATATTCAATTACAACTACTTTGAGGAACACACAATCCTCAAAGGCGACAAGCCCCTGCCCGCCGGCGATGCAACCGTCTCGGTAGATTTCGATTATAAGGGCTCCGAGCCAGGTGGCCCGGCCACCATAACGCTAAAGGTAAACGGCCAAGAGGTCGCCAGCGGAAACATGGAGGCTACGGTTGGCGGGCGGTTTGGTATCGATACCTTCGGGATCGGCGAGGATACCGGCCAACCCGTCACTCACGAGTACAAGCCACCTTATCCGTTCACTGGCGAAATTAAGAGGGTTGTTATCACTACCGGTAAAGGTGACACGACACCATGATGTGAACCGCCCCTCCCTTAATACTCGCCTCAGGCGACTCATAAAAGCCTCGGCAGCCCAGCGCTCCCGAGGCTTTTTCTCATCTCCCTCGCATCTGAAAGGCCTGCTCTGCCCATCAAACCGCAGTATGGTGACTCGATTCATTACTGGCCAGAGGCCGGCAAGTTAAACCACAGCCGGGTTATCTGCGTATTCATATCTTAGGCCACTACTCAAAGTTCCCATGTGCTATGCGTCCTGCGAGGCGCTCTGCCTGCGGTTGACCTTGTTGCAAGATTATCTTGGAATGGCAAGGTTCATCCTTGTGACTACGGCACAGTATTGAGCTAGTTGAATCGGCATCTTTTCCTTAGACCAATAGCGAGAACACAATGAATATCAATAAACTTAAGCTAAAAACGGCTGGCATCCTGTGTGCGAGCGCTGTGGCACTGGCGGCGGTTGCCTCGCCGGCGCTGGCACAGGAGCCCTCAACCACAGCCATCGATGAGCAGTACACATGGGACCTGACCGAGTTCTACGCCACCAAAAAGGACTGGGAAGCTGAGCTGGCACGGCTGAGCGGCGAAGTTGATAGCCTGAAAGCGTATGAGGGGAAGCTGGGCGATAGTGCCAAGAGCCTGTTGAACGCGCTGGATGCACAGTCTGCGTTAGCTAAAGAACTGTACCGGGCATGGACGTACGCCTCCAATATCCGCAATACCAATCTGGGGGATGCAGAGGGCCAAGCCATGGTCGGTCGCCTGCAGGCGCTTTCACAATCCATCAGTGCCAGCCAGAGCTTTATGGCGCCTGAAATTGTCGCGTTGGGCGAGGAGCGTATCGAGGGCTTTATCCAGCAAGAGCCGGGCCTGGCAAAACATGCGCACTCCCTAAGAGATACCCTGCGTCAGGGTAAACACGTGTTGTCGCCGGAGTCAGAAAAGGTACTCTCCCTGATGGGTACTGCACTATCGGCATCGGAGAACGCGCGTCAGATTTTGGCAAATGCGGAGATAGAGTGGCCGACGATCACCCTGAGCGATGGAACCGAGGCACACCTGACCAATGCTGGTTACACACTGCATCGCGCAGCGCAAAATCGTGAAGACCGCGAGGCGGTGTTTGACGCTTTCTGGGGCAAATACAAAGATTTTGAAGGCACCCTTGGCGCCACCTTAAACGGTGAAGTGCAGGCGAATGTTGCCACCGCCAAAACCCGTAACTACGACAATACGCTGCAGTACTTCCTGTCCGGGGACAATATCCCGGAAGAGGTGTACCGCACGCTGGTTGGCGTTACCAACGAGCGAATGGATGTGCTGCACCGTTACTTCGAGCTGCGTGGGCGCATGCTCGGTATCGAAGACCTGGGTTATCACGACATCTACCCGGATCTGGTGAAGACCGACCTGACCTTCCCGATTGATGAAACACGTGAACATATGCTGGCCTCCCTCGACATTATGGGGCGGGAGTTTGCCGACAAATTCGCCGAGGCCTCTAGCGACCGCTGGATGCATGTGTACCCACAACCGGGTAAGCGCTCTGGCGCCTACATGTCTGGCTCAGCCTACGATGTGCATCCACTTATCCTGCTGAATCACCAGGACAACTACAACAGCGCTTCCACCTATGCCCACGAGTGGGGGCACGCGATGCACAAGGTGTTGACCAACGAGAACCAGCCCTTCGAATTGTCTAACTTCTCGATTTTCACCACCGAAATTGCGGCAATTGCCAAGGAAATCATTCTACAAGAACACATGCTGGAACAGGCAAAGACCGAAGAGGAACGTTTGTTCTACCTGGGTTATGCCCTGGAGCAGATGCGCGGGACCTTCTTTCGACAGGTGATGTTCTCCGAGTTCGAACTGGCAATCCACGAGGCGGTCGAGCGCGGTGAAGCCATGACCGGCCCGCGCATGACGGAAATCTACGGTGAAATCCTCAAGCGCTACCACGGCCACGACAAGGGCGTGATGAACATTTCACAGCGGGAAATGATTGAGTGGGCCTACATTCCGCATTTCTACTACAACTTCTATGTGTATCAGTATGCGACCTCAATTGCAGGTGCGGCCTACTTCGTTGAGCAACTCAAAACCGGTGGCGATGCCGCGCTGGATACCTATCTCGCGTTCCTCAAGGCGGGCGGTAACGATTACCCGGTGGAGATCCTGAAGAAAGCCGGCCTCGATATGACCAGCCCGGCTCCATACAACGCGGTAATCAATCGTATGGAAGTGGTTATGGATGAGATCGAAGCCATACTGGACAAACGCGGCTAACGACGGAACCCGCGATAGCCACTATCGCATCCCCCAAAAAAAGAAAGCCCCGGTCGCAAGACTGGGGCTTTCTTTTTTATAGCCATTTAGCAGCGGGTAGCCTGCGACTACTTCAAGCCCTGCCGAAACGCGTAGAGCGTATCCGCCAGTGCGTCCATGGGTGTATCAATCGCCTCAACGATCTTCTCCGGGCTGCCATAAAGACGCACAGCCTGATCTTGCGGCGCAATCTCCAGCAGGAAGGCGCCACCCTCAGAATGGCCAGCGATATTCAATGTCAGGTTGTTCTGAAAGCGCACTTTATCACCGTAGCCCGGACGGATACGAAAACCCACCGCATTGAGCTGCTGCAAGATAAGGTCGCGATGAATAATATGCTCTGCCAGGTTGAGGGTTGCGTCACTAGTGGCCCGTTCATCCAGGATCAATTGCACTCCGCCAATATAGCCGTATTTTTTTCCGCCTTCTTCGGCGCTGGCATAGGCTTTATTGTCACCGTAACTTTCTGCAGGAATCTTGTCCGCATCGTAATGGATAGAGGCGATGGTTACCCCGTGCTTTACCGCCGCCTGCAAAATCTGGTCGTACTGTGTATATGCTGTATCAAACGTGGCTTTATTTTGGATATCTTTACCGGCAACCATATCTTCAACATTGAGAATATGTGTGTTCAGGCCCCGGCTAATCAGCTTGCTGTTGAGGCTTTGCAAGGTTGGGTCGATAAACAGGCGCTCTTCGCCATTGGCCCCGCCGCTGGATAAATTGAGGTGATCGGGCAAGGTGTGATCCGACACCAGCAGCACATCGACCGTTGCCATCTTTGCCAACGCAGGACCAATATCCGTATTGGCAGTGGGCATAGCAGGCTTGCCGGCACAGCCCGCAAGATAAGTGAGGGCCAGTAGAAAGAAAAATAACGAATTTAAGCGCACACTCTGCATAGTTATACCTGTAGCAACGATGCTTTTATTTAGAAACCTGAAGCCTAAGTTACGGTATACCCGTGCAAATGATAGTGACCTTCCATCGTTTGCGCCGATGTGTGGCCCTGTGGACACCACGCCGTAGTCCCGCGCACAATTCAGCCCCATTTCATGCTGTTGAGGCATCACAGCGTGTCGAGGATACTAGGTGCCGCCGCAGCAGCGCTGCCGAATTCAAACGAAGTACAATTCCAATAAGGTAATCATGACGCTACCGAAAACATTCCCCCTGCAGAAAATCCTTTATCGTTGGGCTTACCCCGCGATCATTGCCGTGATGGCGCTGGCACTGTGGCAATACCCCGCGTGGTTTGGCCCCGAGCTGCCGGAGCAGGCAGAAGTCCAGCAGGAAGAACTGCCAAAATACGGCAGGGCTGAGCGGGAGACGGTGGCAAGAGAGTTCCGCGCGGCCTGGGTGGCCACGGTGGCCAACATCGACTGGCCGAGCCAGCCGGGTTTGCCGGTAGCGCAGCAGCAACAGGAGGCCATCGCCCTGCTGGACAAGGTTGCTGCGGCGAACATGAACGCAGTGATTTTTCAGGTTCGCCCGCAGGCCGATGCCCTGTATGCCAGTGAACTGGAGCCCTGGTCTTACTACCTTTCCGGCGAGCAGGGTAAAGCGCCCGAGCCCTTGTATGACCCACTTGCGTTCTGGATAGAACAGGCCCACCAGCGCGGCCTTGAACTACACGCCTGGGTGAACCCATACCGCGCCCACCACACCCAGGGCGGCCCTGTATCTGAACACTCCATCGTCAACACCAAGCCGGAGTTGGTCGCAAAGCTGGCCAACGGTATGTACTGGATGGAGCCCACCCGGGAAGAAACCATTGCGCATTCGCTATCGGTCATCACGGATATTGTGCAGCGCTACGATATCGATGGCATTCACTACGATGACTATTTCTACCCCTACCCTTCCTACAACGAGGGTGCCCCCTTTCCCGACCGTGACAGCTACACCGCCTACCAGCAGCAAGGCGGTCAACTTGGCGTGTCCGACTGGCGCCGAGCGGCGGTGAACCGTTTTGTTAAAGATATCTACCGTGAAGTAAAACGCATCAAGCCGCACGTGAAAGTCGGTATCAGCCCCTTCGGTATCTGGCGCCCCAAGTACCCGGAGACCATCGCCGGGTTTGACCAGCATGAGCAGCTCTATGCCGACGCCCGCCTGTGGCTGAATGAAGGCTGGCTGGACTACTTCACGCCGCAGCTGTACTGGAATATCAACCGCGTGCAGCAGAGCTTCCCCATGCTGCTGGCCTGGTGGCAGGGCGAGAATCATCAGCAACGTCACCTGTGGCCGGGTCTGAGCAGTAACCAGGTGGAAACAAATCCGGGCATCGACGAGATCATCAACCAGATTCTGTTTACCCGCGCGCTACTGCAAGAACAGACCGGGCAGGTTTTCTGGAACGTGAAAACGGTGAGTGATAACCCCCGGTTTGCACAAGTGTTGAAAGATACGGTGTTCTACCAGCAGGCCCTGGTGCCCGCCTCACCGTGGTTGGACGACACCGCGCCGGCCGCACCGGAGGTGCGCTACCAGTCAAACACAGACGGGTTGAGCGTCAATTGGGAACCACGCGGTGACGAGGCCGCATCCCGCTGGCTGCTGTACTACCAGACCGGCGGCAAGTGGCAATATCGGATTTTCACCAAAGATATCCACAACCACCAATTCAAACAGCAGGCTGAGGTCTCAGCCATTGCGGTTGTCGCGGTAGATAGAAATGGATTGGAGAGTGAGCGTGTCGATCTGCAGGTAGCGTATGAGTGAGCCTCGGCTTGTGGACAGGTTATGGGCGGATCACCGCCCATATACCCCGGTGTTCAAGCCAGCTGATCTGGGCCGACCTCAACTACCAGTTTGCCGAAGTTTTCACCCTGCAGTAAGCCAATAAATGCTGTGATTGCATTTTCAAGGCCTACCACTTTGTCTTCTTTGTATTTGATTTGACCCGACATCAGCCAGGGCACCATGGCCTGCTGGAATTCTTCATAGCGGTGGCCGTAGTCGTCAAACACGATGAAGCCCTGCATTTTTGCCCGTTTCACCAGTAAATTGCCCATCAGCATGGGCATGCGATCCGGCCCCGGGGGTAAATCCGTTGCATTGTACTGGGCAATCAAGCCACACAGTGGAATGCGAGCCTTTGGGTTAATTAATGGCAATACCGCATCAAACACCTTGCCGCCGACGTTTTCATAGTACACATCAATGCCATCCGGGCAGGCTTTGGCGAGTTGCTCGCCTAGGTCGTCCGCATGGTGATTGAGGCAGGCATCGAAACCGAGTTCATTCACCGCGTAGTCGCACTTTTCCTGGCTACCCGCTATCCCCACCACGTTACAGCCCTGAATCTTGCCGATCTGGCCCACCAGGCTACCCACCGCACCGGTCGCGGCGGCAACCACCAAAGTTTCACCGGCTTTGGGTTGGCCAATATCCATCAACCCCATATACGCGGTGAGCCCGGGCATCCCCAGTACCCCCAGGCCATAGGATGGGTGGGGCATGGCGCTATCCAGTTTGATCAGCCCCTCGCCATCCGACAGGCTATAGTCCTGCCAGCCGCCAAAGGCCACCACCAGGTCGCCCTTGGTGAAACCTGCGTGTTTCGATTCCTCCACCCGGCAAATACTGCCACCCACCATTACCTCGTCAATGGCGACTGGGTCGGCATAAGATTTTGCATCACTCATGCGCCCGCGCATGTATGGGTCAAGCGACAGGTAGATGGTGCGCAACAGAATTTCTCCGTCGCCGGGTGTTGGCACCGCCCCTTCTACCACATTGAAGTTGGCTGGTGTCGGCGCGCCATGGGGGCGAGCGGCCAGGGTAATCTGACGGTTAACGCTGCGGCTTTGAGTCATACAGGTACCTTTTCAACTGGCGTATTCGCACGAATTGCTCCCTCATTGAACCTAGCAGAGACTTACGTGTTGTCACCTTCGGGGGGAGTCAGCGCATCCCGTGGCGCAAATATCCAGCCCTCATCCACGGGCGCGTGCACATCCGGGTGGCTCAGCGTATCGGGCTCACAGTGAAACAACCAAGCAACCAGTGCACACAACAGCGCGTCGCGTTTGTCCTCGTGATCGATGCCAAATTCAAAGCCGGCCATATCCCATGCATGCAGCGGGTCTCGCGTATCTTGCACAGGTGCGCCCCGGTAATCCTCGAGTAACTTGTGGACGAGTGGCGATGGCTTGCATGCGGATGGATAGGCTTCAAACGCTGTGAGTGCAGAACCACCGTGCCAAACCCCGGCGGTTTTAGTTGCAGGGGCGAAACGAGCGAGCACATGCATGCCCTTGGTGGCCTGGCTGCCGATCATATCTTTGACCGGAGACAGCGGCCGCAGGCCGTGCCGGAACAGGAATTGTTCGGTATAACGAAACAGGTAGGGGTTTGTGGCCGACTGATGAATTGCACCGGCCGCCGCGCCACCGGTTACCAGCTGTTGAAAGGCCTGCGAAAAGCCCAAAGGTGTATCGATTGCCAATACCACTGGCGGCAGGTCATTGGTGGGCGGGACGCCACAGCACTCGAGTAACGCACGGACCCACGCCTGGGTAGAATCAGCCTCGTTGATCGCCGCACGCAGGTTACCGCGCCAGGGGCGACCGAGGACATTGCGCCCGCGATCGAGGATAACCAGCGCATCGCGGCTATTCGCGTTGTTATCGCAGTTCCAGCCGCCCACATCCCAGCCGACAAACAGCGTCTCAGAATCCTTACCGGTGTGCATCGCTTCCAAACCAGGTCAATATTGATCCACCTAGGATAAAGGAAGCTGGGGCGGCAAGCGGAGGAAACGGTGACTCAACGACCTTTTTCTTTGCGAATTTCCTCAATGAAATCCACGGTGATCTCTGAGATACCCCTCTCGCGCGCGGCCGCTTCTACTTTCTTCTTCACGGTGCCACGCACAAATGCCGGAACAAAGTCCATCGACAGCTCCGCAGCCATATCCCACTTGATCTCAGACTCACTCATAACACAGCTCACTTACACATTATTTGTCAGGTTAGGTATATAACCGGGACCGACAGCTCCGAATGGATGGCGGGCACGATTACATCTATCAAGCCATCGCGCGGACGGTGCTGCCATGCGGTTTGTCAAAAACGCCTGTGGAAACCTACTTGGCGCCGGAATACTAGGGGCGGTGTCTATACTCGAGTCTCGATTAAGCCGCCAACTTACCGCAAGCTACCGGAAGAGCCGCCTGTGCCTATTTCTCACAATATCCGATGCCCGCTTTTCGTCCTGTTCTTTATTCTCGGTGTCTCGGCGACTTACCCGCTACACGCCGCAGACGATGCATCGAAACACTTCGACCCGCTGGGTAAACCGCCATCAGAACACACACTGAAGGTGATTGCCGAAGACAGCGCCAAGCTGCCGTTTGACGACAAACGCGACTTTGATGAGGCCAACAAAGGGTTTATCGCCAAGCCAGACACCTGGAAGGTAACCGGCCCGGAAGGCAATGTGGTGTGGGACCTCGACCGTTACGACTTCTTCCGTAGTGACAAGAATTTCCCGAGCATCCATCCGTCGCTGCAACGGGTATCCCGTTTGAATATGAAAGTAGGCCTGTTCGAGGTGATTCCAGGTTTCTACCAGGTACGCGGTTTTGACCTCGCCAATATCACCTTTGTGCGCGGCAAGACCGGCTGGATCGTACTCGACCCATTAACCGCACCGGAGGCTGCAGCCGCGGCCAAGGCACTGGTGGATGCTGAACTGGGAGAGCGCCCGGTGGTGGCGGTGGTGTACTCCCACTCCCATGTGGATCACTGGGGCGGTGTGCGCGGAATCGTCGATGAAAAGGATGTGCAAGCGGGCAAGGTGAAGATCATCGCACCGCGCGGCTTTATGGAACATGCGGTGTCGGAAAACGTCTTTGCCGGCAACGCCATGAACCGACGGGTGCAGTACCAGTACGGCACCCAACTACCCGCCAGCCCATTTGGCCACGCCGGCCAGGGCCTGAACATGAACGTCGCCAATGGCGCGACCGGCCTGATCTCGCCCACCACAATCATCGAAGACGACTTTGAAACACTGACCGTGGACGGTGTGGAGATGGAGTTTATGAACACACCGGGCGGGGAAGCACCCTCGCAGGCGCATATCTGGTTTCCCAAAGACAAAGTCTACTGGACCGGCGAAGACGTGACCGGCGTTTTCCACAATGTGTATACCCTGCGCGGCGCACTGGTGCGCGATCCACACGTGTGGTCGCAACATATTAACCGCGCGCTGTACCGCTATGGGCGCAACGCCGAGGTGATGATCGCCTCCCACCACTGGCCACGCTGGGGCAATGCCCGCGTGCAGGAAGTACTGCGCGGGCAGCGCGACCTCTACGCCAATATGAACAACTACTCGCTGTTCCACGCCAACCAGGGCGTTACCATCAACCAGATCCACAATGTGTTCGAAACTCCCGAGGGAATCGCCAAGCAGTGGTACAACCGCGGCTACCACGGTTCACCGGAACACAACAGTCGCGCGGTAATCAATCGCTACCTGGGCTACTGGGATGGCAACCCGGCCACCCTGATTCCACTGTCACCTGCAGACTCCGCGCCGCTCTATGTAAAGATGATGGGCGGCTCCGACAAAATTCTGCGCGAGGGGCAAAAGCTACACGACGCGGGCGAATACTTTCTCGCTCAGGAAATTCTCGACAAACTGGTACAGGCAGAACCCGATAATCGCAAGGCGCGACTGCTGCTGGCCGACGTCTGGGAGCAAATCGGTTACCAGCAGGAGAACCCCGGCCTGCGCAACAGCTTTTTGCAGGGTGCGTATGAGCTGCGCAACGGTTTACCCAAGGGTGCCCCGCCAAACTCCAGCAGCCCTGACGTAATCCGGGCCATGACCACCGGGCAGTTCCTGGATTTTCTCGGCGTGCGCCTCGATCCTGCAAAAGTCGGCAATCTCGGCTTCCGCATGACACTGGTCACACCGGACAATGGAGAGAAATATGCGATTGAGTTATCCCATGGCACGCTGACCAATATCGAAGGCTTCGAAGCAGACAGCCCAGACGTGACCTTGCGTATCAATCGCTCCGATCTCGAACAGGTCATGATGGGCAAGAAGACGCTGAAAGCGACGATTGAAGACGGCACGGCCAAGGCCGATGGCAGCGTACAACTGCTGTATCAGCTCGGCCAGGCGCTGGTCACCTTCACGCCGAACTTCCCGATGATCCCGAGTAAAGAATCTGGTGCGGAACGTACGCAAAACCCGTACGAGGCAGTGATCGAATTGCCCGGGGAATAACCCTGTCTACACACAGTCACTGTCCCGGCCTGAAACGTTCAATTCCATAACTGTTTCAGGTCGATGGCGGTCCAGTCGCTGAAGTAATCGGGCACTGGCACTTTCAGCCACAGGGTGCGCTGGGCAACATCGGTGACCATTTGGTGGGTGGTTAAATCGGCATCCTGCTTGATCGGTTTGGTCGACCCACCATTAGTCGCGAAAGTGCCATCGTCATTGAACAGGCGCAGGTCCATTAGTTCGCGCACCTTGTCTGCATCCATCGCGCCGGCATTCTCGTTCAAGCGCTCGGTCATGTTCGCAAAACGGCGCAGCGAGTTACTCACCGTCTCGCGCTTGCCCAGCCCCCAGTGCTCGCCCATAAATGAATTCACCACAACCAGTGAATGCCCATCGGGTGCACGCAGACGATTACCACCGAGGGAAGAACACTCCATGGACACGCCACGGTGTTCATCACCGAGGGTCAGGATCATGGAGGTGCTGGTCAGGATGCCGTTCAGGCGCATGACTAGACTCGACAGTGTGTGCGCCTCACTCATCATGTCCGTCAGCTCGTTGAGAATGGAAGGTCGCTCCACATAAACCACAGAGCCGCCCATACTCGTGCCATCGTGCACATCAAGATACACGCCGTGTTCGTTTATCACGGTAAACGGACAATACATGCCGGGCCAGCCAAGCGCAGCAAAGCGATAGGAACCATCGGTGGGTTTGCGCACGGTCAACACCTGCGGAAATTCATTGAAGGTTTCGCTCCAGTCCATGTTGCGCCCGATAACCATATTCCCGTTGGCAGAATGTTTGCCCCAGGACAGGATCGAGGTACAACCGGCGAAGGAATGGCACTTGGACTGGAAGATGCCATATTCCATCACCTGATCGAGCATACAGACTTGCTCCGTCGGCCAGGATGAACCTTCGGCAACACCGTCGTACCACTGGCGGTTGCGCGTTGAGCAGGAGATGTAGGCGCGTCGCGCCCAACGCTGGATTTCTTCTTGCGTGAGCGCTCCCGAATCCAGCTGCGGCTGCACCAGTACGTCCCAGGTTTTTTGCATGGCGTCCACCATCAGGGCGCCGTATTGCACCCCCATGTCATGGGAACCGCCAGAGAGCACCGGGATCAGGAAGCCATTGCTCTCAAACAGTTTGCCCGCGCCAAAGCTGTACAGTAGTTGCACTGATGCCCCCTTCATGCAGCCCGTTTCATTCACCTGTTTCAGTCTAGACTCGCTCCCTCTGGCCAAGTGGCATCCCGGCAGCGCAAGCGTGAGGGCACACGCTCATTTTTTAGGCAAAACCCATCCACATGGGCTACCTAGCAAAACCTCAGCAAATTTCCTCAATAGTTAGCGTAATTTCCGCCAAATTCGCGCGATCTGTATTGCGCCGCACCAATTCGACGCAATACAATCGCCCCCACAAAATGTGACAGGCGTCACACACTAAATGCGAATCGGCACACGCCCGTCCAATTTTAACAAGTTCGAAATCTGACCGATCTACCACGGATAACTCCAAGGAACCCCGAAATGAAATCCATCATTGCATCTACCGCCCTGCTGGCACTGGCCTCCACCTCCGCCATGGCTGCAGACTCCATCCAGATCCCGCTGTCCGGCGTGCTGCCGAAGTCCTGCGACGTCTCCGCCTATATCAATGGCCCCTTCGACGCGCTGGACATGACCTCTACCGAAAAGCAGGGCTCCGAGTCCCTGAGCCCGGTATGTAACTACGGTGGCACCCTGACCGTAACCTTCAGCTCCGCCAACAATGGCGCGCTGGTGAGCGGCAGCAACACTGTACCCTACACCTTCAGCGTTTCTGGCGGCCTGCTGAACAACGCAGCACTGAGCTCCCCCGCCGTTGTCGGCAACTGGCCAGCGGTCGCCAATGGTGCCCAGACCCGCTCCATGAGCGTCACCCTGGTAAGCGCTGCAACCGTAGCGGGCACTTACACCGACACCATCACTGCAACTGTGACTCCGAACTAAGAGTCACAACTGCTCCCCTTCGGCCCCGCCTGGTTACCGGGTGAGGCCGAAGCAATCTCTTTACTGGCATCGCTTGGGAATTGACACAATGAAGCTGAAACTGTGCAACCTGTTTCTGTTCTTGTTCCTGTACTTATCGGGTAGCGCTCACGCCTATACGCTTGAGCCGTCGGTAACGGTCCTGAGCATGCCGGTTGATGCCGGTGGCGCGACACTGGTGTTGCGCAATCCACGCGATACCGCGCTGCCGGTCATCTTTGAAGTGGCCGAACGCACCATTAACGAAGATGGTTCAGAACTGGCGACGCCCTCGGACGACCGCTTTATCGTCTTCCCACCACAAGTGGTGGTACAGCCCGGCCAGGCCCAATCCATTCGCATCCAATGGGCCGGCGGCGCACTGGACCAATCCAAGTCATTCACCCTGTACGCCAGCGAGCAGCCGCTGAAAATTGAACAGCCGACCCACTCCGGCGTGAAGACACTGTTCCGCATCGGTGCGTCTATCCATGTAACTGCAGAACAGTTTTCTCCCAAAGTTGTCGTGAGCGACCATGAAGTGCTGGAAGACGGCACCTCGGTGACGCTTTCCAATGGCGGGGATGAATTTGTGTATATCGATGATTTGAGCCTGCGCCTCGACAAAATCAACCTGAGCGGGTTCCAGCTGGCCAAGGCCGCAGGTCGCACTTTGCTGCCACCTGGAGGCAAGCGCACCTTTACCATTCCCGAGCTGCGCGCCCAGCCCTTACTGCAGGAAAAGTAACGTGCGGCGACTTCTCGCGGCGCTGCTCTCGAGCGCCATCCTGCTACCCTCGCTTGTCCACGGCCAGTCGGTGAGCCCGACACGCCTCGACCTGGATTTGCGCGAGGGCAACGAAGCGGTCCTCACCCTGACCGCGACTCACCCAGCGGCTCAGGCACTGGAACTGAGTGTGCGCCCATACCGCACTGCGCAAGACGCAGAAAAAGCACAGACCCCGTTTTCGGTTTCACCACCGCAACTGCTGCTGCAACCCGGCGACACCCGGCAGGTACGGGTACGCTGGCATGGCACACAGCAACCGCAACAAAGCCAGTCTTACTACCTGGTGATTGAAGAGCTGAACCTGCGTACGCGCGACAGCGACGATGCGGGGCAAATCAACCTGCTGACCACATTCAAAATGCCGCTGCATGTGTTTCACGGTGGCGAAGCCACCCTGGTCGCTACACCCGGCGAATCCCCAGCGACAATCCAGCTCAGTAATACAGGCGCACGCTTTGCACGCCTCAGCCACTATCGCCTGGAAGCAGAAAACACCAGTACCGATGGCATTACCATCGCTCGCCTGTTGAACCGCGATGCGCTCCTGCCCGGTGAAACAGTTTCGTTGCCAGTGGCAGATCTCGGGCTACCTACCTCGCAACTTTCATCACTACGTATTGCGCACGCGCGAAAGGGAGAGGAGTAATGAAGAGCTTGTTCCCCGCTGGATCACTCACCCCCCTGCTCAGCGCACTGGCGCTTGCGCTCCCGTTTACCGGGCAGGCACAGGCGGAAACCGATACGCAAACCCACCAGGGACCGTCTGTTACGCAAACTGCAGCGGCTAGTGAAACCACGCTCGAAGTGCGGCCGGCACCGGTGCAGACTCCTGTGCCAACGCCAGATTTCCAAATCAGCCTGCCAGCCTCGGTGAATGGCATAAGTGCCGGCACGCTGCTGACCGCCATCGCTGGCAGCGACCCGGTCTCCTTTGATCGCACGCAACTGGAAACCTTCGCGCGGGAGCACTTTGACCCCCAAGTAGTCGCGCAAATTTTCGCATTAGATGCCGAATCAAATACTGAATCAGATATCCGCATCGAGGTGTTGCGCGAGCTGGGAATCGACGTTGTCTTTGACCTCAGCCGCCTGTCACTGGAGTTCAACCTGCTAGACGACCAGCGCCTTGCACAGACACTGGCGGTGCGGGAATACACTCTGGATTACGACGCGCTGGATGGCGTAGACCTGCCCGGCCGCTCCGCGTACCTCAACTTCAGCCTGACCCCGGAATACCGCTGGCAAGATGACAATCAACTCCAGAAGCGCGAGGCGATGCAGACCGAGATCGACGGCGCGCTGGTGTTGATGGAGTCTCCGCGGGTGATCCTCGAGGGTGCCGCGCGCTACGACTCCGCGTTTCAAGACAGCCGCTGGCAGCGCGGCGATGTGCGCTTACTGCACGACGATATCAGCCGCGCAATTCGCTACTCACTGGGCGATATTTTTTACCGCGCAACCGACTTTCAGTCATCTCCGCAGCTACTCGGGGTTTCTGTCGAGCGTGCCTACCAGGACATTCAGCCGCTGCGTAACATCACTCCCACCGGTTCACGCACGGTGGCCGTCAATCAGCGCTCCTCGGTGGATGTTTATGTGAACGGGTTGTTCCAGCGCACGCTGCAGGTAGACCCGGGCCGCTACCAGTTGAGCGACTTTGCTTTCAATACCGGGGTCAACGAAGTAGAGCTCGTGATTACCGATGCCTCCGGTGAGCAGCGACGGGTAAACTTCTCGCTGTTTGCGGACCCTGCGCAGCTCTCACAGGGGCTTTCCGAGTTTTCCGTCAACCTCGGCTACCAGCGCCAGACCTCACCGGAGGGCGAACTCGATTACGATTACGACCTGCCACTGCTCTCTGGTTTTTATCGCTACGGCATCAGTGACAACCTCACCCTCGGCGCCAGCCTGCAGGGCACGCGCGACGCACAAATTGTTGGTGCTGAGACGACTCTCGCCACGCCTGCGGGCATATTCTCCAGCAACCTGAGCCAAAGTGATTCCGACGTGTATGGCCGCGGCTATGCCTCATCGCTGCGCTGGTCCTTCGACTTTTTCCCGGGCAAAGCATTTGGCATCGAACAATTCCGCCCGCATGAACTGGACGTGGTCGCCGTGAATCGCAGCGACAACTTCTACTCCCTCGCCCAGGGCGCGCCAACAGAACGCTACGGCAAAGAATGGCGCGCGCGCTACTCAGCCCCCACCCTGTTCAATACGTATGTGAGCGCAAGCCTGCGCTACGCGGAGCCGTTCAGCGCGAGCGCCCCGGAAGAGCGCGCGGCGAGTATCGATTTCAGTCGCCGCTTTGGCGCACTCAGCACCACGCTGCGTATCGAGCGCGAAACGGGTGTGGAAAACGACAACCGAATGGTAATGCGCTTTTCCCTGCCCATTGGGCGCCGCAGCCTGTCGTCGGCTCAGTGGGACACACAGCGCGATTTGGGCGAAGTCACCTGGGGCCGCTTCGCCCGCGATCAGGTCGATGACTGGTCTGGCGGTTTTGCGGTGCGCTCGGAGCTCGATAACTACCGTGCCGATGCCGACGTCACCTATCACGGTAACCGCTTTATCGCCGGCGCCGACCACAGCTTTACCGAATTCTCGGATCCGGCCCTGAGCAGTGCACATGTCACCCGCGGCCGCTTCGCCACCAGCCTCGCCTATGCCGATGGCTACACCGCATTCGGGCGCCCGATTGAAGATGCCTTTGTCATGGTGCGCCGCCATCCAACACTGGCAGACACCCGCATCCTGATTGATGACCGCGACGGCGGTGCCACCGCCATCGCGGATGACTGGGGCCCGGCCATTGTGCCGCGCGTTGAAAGTTACCTGCCACGCCGCGTGCTCTGGCAAGCGGAAGAACCACCCCATGGATATGACGTGGGCGACATCGAAGCCAGCGCCCTGCCGTTCTACCGCTCCGGAGTGACCTATACCGTGGGGTCCGACGCCTCTATCACGGCAATGGGCGTCGCGCTGGATCACCGGGGGCAACCGGTCCCCATGGCGGTCGGCTACATCTATCCCCGCGATGGCCGCGAGTTTGCACCGGTCAGCACCTTTACCAACCGCCAGGGCCGATTCGTTGCCCAAGCCCTGGCACCGGGCGCCTACGTGCTGAAGTTCCCCGCCCTGGGGGACATGCAGATCCCGTTTAACATCGAAGAAACTGCCGTCGGTGTCACCGAGCTGGGCAATGTGCAGGAGCAAACCAAACTATGATCAGGCCACATTTCTTCAGTGTCTTGGCTGTGCTTTGCCTGTTCCTGCCTGCTCAGCCCACATACGCGCAAGCAGGCGCATGTGACATCAAAGAGGTCGAGCTACAGCAGCCCACCGCGCTCACCTATTTTCCGTTTCGCGATCGCCAACAGAACGGCGTGCTGCGGTTGCGTGTGAAAACCAGTGGACAGTGCAATCTCGGTGTCGGCATCGCCGGGAATGCGCGCTCAAGCCTGCAAGGCCCGGGCGGTGATCTCGGGATCACCTTCCTGAATGCACGCGGCCAGCGGCTGCCCGCCTCCGGTACCGAATCCCGCGCGGTGAGCTTTGTGCCCAACGGCGAATTCCTCGAAGCGGTGCTCACGACGCAGCTGCGCGCGCAACAGGTACTGCGCCCCGGCCAGTATCGCAACACCTTTGCCCTGCGACTCTATGAAAGCGGCCGCAACGTGAATGAGCTGGATTTCTCCGTCAATGCGTCGGTGATGCCCGAGGCAGACCTCAAGCTCGCAGGCAACAGCCAGTCGCGCACAGGCCGTGCCGCGGGGCTGAACTTTGGTGAGCTGAGAAAAGACAAAGCCCTGACCGCACTTCTTTCGGTCAATGCCAACAGTGCGTACAACCTGGCCGTGGAATCGGAAAACGGCGGTTTCCTACAACACACCAATGAGCAGAGTGAACTTGGGAAAATTCCTTACAGTGCCTGGCTCGACAATCAATTACTGCTGTTGAGCAACAGTGGCAGCAACCAACGCTATGACCTGCCCGACTCCGGACAGCGGGTTTCCAAGGTGTTGGTCAAGATTGGCGATACCAGTAACCGCAGGGCCGGTGAATACCGCGATACCCTCCGCGTGACAGTCACCATTCTCGATTGATTCGTTTTTCAGTTTTCCCGGGGCGTGTAGATTTCAACATCGCCCCCGGATTTCTTCTCTCTTCTTTCTCTCTTCTCTCTTTTTCCTTCTGTTCACGAGTCCCCTACTCTACCCATCCCGCCATAAATGGCGCTCGAATAACCGAGTACACACACCAACCACCTACCCTGATAAGCAAACCCGCTATCAGGAGCTATTTATGCGCTTACAGGGAAAAGTTGCCGTGGCCACCGGCGTATGCGGCGGTATCGGCCAGTACATTGTGAGGAAGCTGGTCGAGGAGGGCGCCCGGGTCGTTGCCGTAGATCTCTCGCGCGAACAGCTTGATGCACTCCAGGCCGACTATGGTGATGAGGTGACCACGATAACGGCAGATGTCACCAAGTACTCCGATGTCGAAGCAATGATTGCGCATGCTGTCGACCGGTTCGGCCAGGTAAATATCGTCATCAATAACGCCGGTATTGCATTCCCGAAGCCGCTACTTGAACACGACCCGGACAAAGACTTCGACGCGATCACGGCGGTCAATCAAAAAGGTGTCTACCACGGTATTCTGGCCGCCGGCAAGGCGATGCAAAAACAAGGCACAGGCGGCGTCATCATCAATACGTCCTCGGTCTACGGCACCATGGCCTCGGAGCTGAGCTTTACTTACAACGTGAGTAAAGCCGCCGTGGATATGATGACCAAATGTGCCGCCCTGGAGTACGGGCCGCAAAAAATCCGCGTATGTGCCGTAGCGCCCGGTCGCGTGGATACGCCGATGCTTCACCAGTACAAAGACCTGGGCCTGTGGGAGCACATCCGGCACGAGCAAATGCGCGATGCATTCACCAAGCCGGAAGAGATCGCAGACGTAATCGCCTTTCTCGCCAGCGACGCCGCCAACTGCATCAACGGCACCACAGTGTACGCCTCGGACGGGTTTGAGAACTTTAAGTATCCCTTAAAACCGAACTAGCGATACCCGTCCTGGCCGCACTCCACAAAGCCCTGAGCAAGCAGTTTCAGGGCAATAAATCGATGCCCGCTTACCCGCTTGCCCGCTTGCCCGCGTGCCCGCGTGCCCGTTTGCAACGTGTCGACCTCCTGACTCAGACACCTCGATA
This sequence comes from Microbulbifer agarilyticus S89, assembly GCF_000220505.1. Classification (GTDB taxonomy): domain Bacteria; phylum Pseudomonadota; class Gammaproteobacteria; order Pseudomonadales; family Cellvibrionaceae; genus Microbulbifer; species Microbulbifer agarilyticus_B. Next base: position 68,253 of record NZ_AFPJ01000051.1, read on the forward strand.
TTCGCAAATCGAATATAAAATCATTTTTATATTTCATAAGTGGCGTTTCCAAGTGCAGCTCGATAGACTACATTTGTAGTCATCAAGACTACAGATGTAGTCGACACATAAAGGATGAAGGCTATGGAGATTACCGAAGCAGAGTATGAGGTGATGGAAGCGCTATGGAGCGGGGCACCAGCGAACGCCCGGGAAATATACCAGCGCCTGCTCTCGCGCAAAGACTGGCAAGAGCGCACGGTGAAAACCCTGCTCAGCCGCCTGGCCAAGAAAGGAGCCATCCGCTACGAGCAGCGAGATAGAACCTATTTTTATTCTCCCTGCTTTGAGCGTGAAGAGTATCAGGTCAAACAGGGCAGAAAACTGGTTAACCGGCTGTTCGGTGGCCAGCTGTCCATGCTCGTATCCGGTTTCGTAAAAGGTGGAGACTTGAAAAAGTCGGACATCGAAGAGCTCAAAGACATTATCAAGCAATGGGAAAAAGATAATGATTAACTGGGTCCTAGCGCAGCAGGAAGTACTCACCTTTGTACTTCTCGTCATTTGGCTCAGCGATCTCGCCCTGGCAAAGCGTATGGGTTCGCGATTTACCTACCGCCTGTACGCGCTCGTTCCCGTCGCCCTGCTGGCTGCCAACCTGCCTTCAATTTCACTCGACAGTTGGCGACCCGCTTTAGAAGCAACGCCAGTGATCCATGCACCAGTAGTCAGCACCTTAGAGGCCGTGAGCGGCTTGCAAAACCAGCAGGTTATTACCGCAACCAATAGAAACTTCGTTGGCTATGTGTGGCTAGCTGGTGCCTCCCTTCTTATCGCAGCGCTCATTGTTGGCTTGGCAAAATTATTTACGCTGCCGAAAAAGCCGATCCTTGATACCCAGTTCTATGAACGCCTACCCGACGGTGTTTTTTATATCTCGCAAAAAGTGAGAGGTCCGATTCTGAAAGGTATTTTCAGTCCCGAGATCATACTCCCCAAAGATTTCAAGAAAAGCTATACCGCCAATCAGCTGGATTACGTTTTTGCACATGAACTTGTGCATGCAAAACGCTATGACAACCTATGGAATCTATGCGCACTGATTCTTGTCATCACCTTCTGGTTCAACCCTGTCGTTTGGTTCGCTTACCTGAGGTTCCGCTTGACCCAGGAATGCGCTTGTGACGAAGAGGTTTTATTAGGGGCAAACAAAGACAAAAAAATCCAATATTCCAAGGCTATGGTGCAGTCTTACGAGCACTGGAATGGTTTTTGGGCAATCCAATCACACTATGGAGATAAAGTGACCATGATTAAGCGGATTAATCGTTTGAAAAATGCATTTAAACCATCAAAGGCAGCGCGAATTTTAGCCGGAGGGGCCGGTGCCTTTATGCTGTCCCTGGCCTTACTCTGGGGGCAGGTTTCCGCGAATTCGCCAATCACCCTGAATCTAAAAGATGCCGAGCTGGTATATTCCCAGTATCCACGCGCCGCTTTTTACGAGGGCGTGCAGGGTGAAGTCCACTTGCAATTCGATGTCGTAGACGGCGAAGTATCTTCGATCAATGTACTGCAAACTGTGACATCCGGCGGGCATGAACAGGCATTTATCGAATCGGCAACCCAGTATTTAAAGCGCCTGCCATTTGTGAACGAAAATACCAACCTGAATCGGGCGGAGCGCGTTTTCCGCTTTCATCTTGCCGGCGTCGGCGCATCAGACATAGCACTCCAGCAAGCACGGGAGAGAATGCCACATAGAATCATTCACCTGCTGCCTCATTCCATTCCAACATCGGCCAGCGAAATTGCACTCTCTGGAAAGCCGCAGCTCTCCACCACGAAAAATCACTTCCCGTCCTACCCGCAGGGGTTGGAGGAATTGGGCATTACTGCAACTGCAGTTGTTGAAATGGACGTAAGAGAGTCCGGTATCGGTGTTAACGCCCGGGTAATCCGAGTGGATGCACCGGACGAATACAAAGAAGCATTCCGCACGATCGCACAAAGCGAGGCCGATGACTTGATCGTATTTCGAAACAATACGGGGCGGCAGGTCGATAATGTAAGGGTCACCCTCTTCTGGGAACCTGCGAATTATGACAAGGGTATTGATCGCACCAAGTTAAAGAAATCCAACGCAAACCCCGGCACCTGAAGTTAGCTCGCCACCGCCTCAGGGTTGCGATCGATGCGCTGAAGTTTACTCAGCGCATCCCAAACGTTTTCGGGTATGGGCCAAGCGGCCCACTCGTATACCTGGCGCACATGTTCGGGCCAAGTTACGCCGCATACGGTTGAGGTAATGTCACTGTCATGCAGCGAAGTTTGCAAAGCGACGGCACCCAGCGGCACATCGTGACGGACACAGATTTCCTCGGCGGCGCGCACCAGCGCCAGGGTGTCGGCATCGGCGGCGCGGTATGCATAGTGACTCTGCACCGCACTGCCCTTTGACAGGATCCCACCCCCAAACGGCGCCGCATTCAACACGGAGATACCTTTTGACTTGGCCAGTTCAATCAGTGGTGCCGCATTGTGGTTTACCAGCGTATGTCGGTTATGGGTGAGTACTACGTCGAAATCCCGCTCGCGCACGATCGGCATCATCACGTCGATATTGCCCGCGGCGAGTCCAACAGCAGTAGCCAGCCCCTCCTCTTTGAGTTTGAACAATACATCCAGCGCGCCACCTTCGCGGGTGACATCAGCTAAGTCCGCGGCATACTCGACATCGTGTAGATACAGGATATCCACGCGATCGACGCACAGTGCTTCCAAGCTCTGTTCAAATGAGCGACGCGCCTGCTGCCCGTCGAACACTCGACTCTTAGCGTCCATATCCAGTTTGGTGGCAAGGACCCGCCCCTCTGGCCACCCACCCAGCCCACTGACCACCTTGCCGATGCGCTCCTCACTGCGTCCCATTGCATAAACACGAGCGGTGTCGATAAAGCCGTCCGGGCGCTCGAGGATCGCACGGATCGTGTCCAGCGCACGGCCTTCATCCACCTCATAGCCGTACAGGTCGGGGATACTTCCAAGGCCTGTCGAGCCAAAACAGATGGGCGGCACCGTCAGCCCGGTCTTGCCTATTTCTCGATTCGTCGACATGGCATGCCTCTCTATGAAATGGCCCTCAACGGAACAGCCCTCGATGGGCGGTTATCAATAAACTAATGCCGCAACAGCGCCTTGGCACTGCCCTCTTCCGGCACCGGGCCACGCATCAAGTACACCGCAATAATTGCCCCGATAATGGAAACCACAGAGCAGGTCAGCATGGCCGCGCTAAATGCGTCATCCTGCACATCGCGCAGGGCCTGTTGTAGTGCGCGGCTGGTCTCAGGCTTTAAGGTGCCGAGCTTGGTCAATATGTCGCTGTTGGAACCATTGGCGAGCGCCTGGGCCAGTTCGTGCCGCTGCTCCGACTTGACCGGCAGGGCGTGGAGAACGGTCTCCAGATGTTTGCGTATCGATGCGACGTGTGCGGCACCGGCGACGACGGAACCCACTGATGCGCCAAACGTTAAGCAGGCATTCACCATGCCCGACGCCTGCCCTGTGTGCTCCTCTGCACACAGGCGCAAGCCAATGCGAGGCAGGAGCGGAATAGTGAGCCCAAATCCGACACCGGTCACCAGTAACATCCACCAGGTGTCGCGGTATGTGGACTCGTTGGAGACGGTGGATAGTAAGATGCCGCTCAAGGCGAGACACAGCATGCCAATCGTAATTGGCCAGCGGTAACTGTAAGGGCCCAGTATCTTCGGTCCCCAAATGGAAAAGACCAGCATGACTGCGGTCATCGGCAACACCGCGGCTCCAGCCTCCACCGGACTCAGTCCGAACGCCGCGGGGGACTGCACGAACAAATTGTAAAAAATAAAGAAACCAAGCAGGTTAAAGCCCGCAATAAAAATGCCCAGGGTTGCCATTTTGAAGCGCGGGTGACGAAAGTAGTCGAGGTGTAACAGGGGGCTCTGGCAGTGCTGCTCACGCCACCAGAAGGCAATACCCGAGGCTACTCCAATCCCGATGGATACCAGTGTGACTGGGCTCGACCACCCAGCGAGGGAGCTGTTCGAGAGGCCATAGGCAATCGGCGCCAGAGTCAAAATCAGTAGCAGGCCACCGAGAACATCCAGTGATTTATGCAGTTTCTGGGACACCGGCACGTACCCGTTGCGCGAGACAATGCGCACCAGGATCAACGCTAACCCCAGCACCGCGAGGTCCATGTAAAAGATCCAGCGCCAGCTCAGATACTGCCCCAGTGCGCCGCCGATAATCGGCCCCAGGCTCATACCCAGCGCGATCATCGCACCCCAGACGCCAACCACTACTGGCCGGTTTTTCGGTGGGGTAGCGGATGTCAGCAGGGACAGAGAGGTACCAAACAGGGATGAAGCCCCAAACCCCTGCAGCATGCGCCCGAGCAATAGCTCGACACCATCGGTCGCGATAGCGACCAGCAGCGAACCACAGGCGAAGGTCAGCATACCGAGCACAAAAATACGCACCCGGCCAAATAGATCAGCACAGCGCCCCATGATTGGCATCAGTGACGATGTGGCAACCATATACACCGCCATGACCCCCTGTACCTCACTGGGCGTAAGATCCAGGTCTTTGCGCAGCATGGGGATGACCGTAGTGATCGCCGTCGTGTTGTACGCGACCACGGTCATACACATCGCCGTCATGGCAAGTACGACCCACATACCGCGCGTTGAATGCTCATCCGGTACGGAGGTTTCTGCGCTCACATTGTCTCCTTGTGTCAATCGATCCACACGCCAGTGTTTCGCTCAGCCAACGCTGACCCGAAGCACACCAGATACGCTGTTACCGCAGCGACATCGTGCAACCAGAAAATTGAAGCGTAGTTGTTGCGATAAACGCTGGCCTACCGCCAACGGTTTAGAACAACCTGGCTGCGGGCGAAAATGGCGCGCAAAACATCACGAAAGCGACTTTCAGGCCACCCAGCAATCCAAAAAGTGACCACCATGTGTATAACTACAATCTTCTCCTGACCAAGCAATCGGATACACCCACTGATGAACCCTATCATTGCCAATAATAAGCCCAGCAAAGTCACCCTTGAGCAGGGCAAAGAATACTTTTTCTGTGTATGCGGAAAGTCCGGTAACCAGCCATTTTGTGATGGCTCCCACGCTGGCACTGGAATGGAGCCAAAGCTGTTTGTGCCCGAGGAAAGCGGGGAGGCCTACCTTTGCCAATGCAAGCATTCAGCAAACCTTCCCTACTGCGATGGCACCCACAAACAATTTTCCGATGAAATGCTGGGTAAGGAGGGACCGGGCGTCCGTCAGGATAATGATGGCGGCCCCACCGCAAAGGCCACCAAAGAAGAGCCCACCGTAGAATTTATTCACCAGCTCGCACGCGAGGGCCTGTCGCAAATGGGCCATCATGGCCCCATGACCGCGATGGGTATACCGCGCCACCAGTTGCCACACTGGGACGACATTCAAATGCTCGCGGCGCAGATGGCCACAAAGCCACTGCAGGAGGACGCCACCGTCGGCACGGAGCTGGTCATCGGTCCCCGTGCCAACAAACCGCTCAAGCTGAAAATACCGCTATTTGTGTCCGACATGAGCTTCGGCGCCCTGTCGGAAGAAGCCAAGGTCGCGCTGGCGAAAGGTGCCGAGATGGCAGGCACCGGTATCTGCTCTGGTGAGGGTGGGATGCTGCCGGAGGAACAGGAAGCCAACTCCCGATATTTTTACGAGCTCGCCAGTGCCAAGTTTGGCTTTGAGGAATCGAAACTGCTCAAGGTACAGGCCTTCCACTTCAAAGGCGGCCAGGGTGCCAAGACAGGCACCGGCGGTCATCTGCCGGGAGCGAAAAACGTAGGCAAGATTTCCCAGGTGCGCGGTATTCCAGAAGGAGAGCCTGCGGTGTCTCCCCCCTCGTTCGAAGACCTGCATACCGTCGATGACTTCAAGCGCTTTGCCGATCGCGTTCGGGACATTACCGACGGCATACCGATCGGGTTCAAACTGAGCGCCAACCACATCGAAGACGATATGCAGTTTGCACTGGATGCGGGTGCTGACTACATCATTCTGGACGGGCGTGGTGGTGGTACCGGCGCTGCACCCGCGATGTTTCGCGACCATATCAGTGTGCCCACCATCCCCGCTCTGGCACGTGCACGACGCTTCCTCGACGAAAAAGGAGTCAGTGGTGACGTCACCCTAATCATTACCGGGGGCCTGCGCGTTCCCATGGACTTTGTAAAGGCACTGGCGCTGGGCGCCGATGGCGTGGCCATTGCCAACAGCGCCATGCAGTCCATCGGCTGTGTCGCTGCGCGCATTTGCAATACCAACAACTGCCCCGCCGGTATCGCGACACAAAAGGCAGACCTGCGCCAACGCTTGAATGTGGAAAAGTCGGCCAAGCAGTTGTGCAACTTTTTCGAGGCCTCGGTCGAACTCATGCAGGTAATGGCCCGCGCGTGCGGCCACCACAACCTGAATGCCTTTAACCCCGCCGACCTCACCACCTGGAACCGGGAAATGGCCCTGCTCTCCGGGGTGGCCTATGCAGGGCTGCTAAGCCCACATCCCTAAAAACCAGGCCCACAATCCTAAATCCACAAATCCAGGTCTACAGCCCCAGGCCGATATCCGTGTTGCGGTACTCTTTCATGGTTGCCTGGTGCTGTTTGGAAAACTTGACCGCCTGTGGCATCCCCCACTCGAAGAACTGGTGCCCGGTACTCGACATTTCCTTGGGGTCGACATTGAGGTTGAATACCCAGAGCGCGGTTCCCACATCAGACAGCACCGCAGCGTCGAGATTTCTTCGCGGCACCTTCACATCGAAAACCTTGAAGTGCACTTTGTAGTCGCGCCAGCGCAGTGCGCAGAAGTCGTAACGGTTCCACATATACACGACCTGTCGCCGCGAGTGGCCATTGGGCGCAAGGAAAAATGCCGTCTGGTCAATGCCATCAAAGTAGAGGTCGTTGGGTAAATTATCCAGCACACCGGCCATGCGCAGGGAGGTCATATAAATATCCATGAGATCCACCAGCTCATTGCTGACCTGCCCGGGTTCAATCATGCCTTTCCAGAACACAATGCCCGGCACTCTCACGCCGCCCTCCCAAGTGGTGCCCTTGCCACCGCGCCAGGGGTGATAGCCGGAGTCCGGCCACACGTCCTCATTGGCACCATTGTCGGAGGTGAAATACACAATCGTATTTTCCAGCTGACCATTCTCCTCCAGCGCCTGCATGATCTCGCCCACAATATCGTCGACCTCGACCATCGCATCGCGCACCGGCATGGCCGCGGGACTTTTGCCAATATATTCCGGCGCCACCAGGGAATCGTTGTGAATCTTGGAGAATGAGTGCACCAGATAGAACGGCGTGCCTTTTGCTTTCGCGTCCTGCAAAAACTTAATCGACTGATCGCGCAATACCTGGTCCACCTTGCGCATGTCGTCGATCGTGTTGATGGGGTATGCCACCTTGCGCCGACCACCCTTTTCACCCTCGATCAACCCCTCCGGGCGCAGGGTAAATGCTAATTTGCTCAGCTCCGGATTATTGATCATGTCCGAATACTGCCGCTTCAACAGGAATTGGGTGTAATCCGACTGCACCGACGGCAATCCGTAGAAGTAATCGAAGCCAACCTCATGCGGCAGCATCCCTTCGGCTTCGCCAATATGCCACTTGCCAATAACCGCCGTCTTGTAGCCGGCAGAGGTGAGCATCTTGCCGCTGGACTGCTCGATTCGCCACGGGTTCTTAGTGACAACATCGCCGGTAAGTATCGGGCGCACCAGGCCACTGCGAACCGGCAACCGCCCGGTCATCAGCGCGGCGCGCGAGGAGGTGCACGTTGGCTGGGAATACATCGAGGTTAATTTAAGGCCTTCGCGCGCCAGCTTGTCGATATTCGGCGTTGGTGCACCAATCGCGACCCCGCCGCCAAAGGCCCCGGGGTCTCCCCAGCCCATATCATCCACAAGAAATATAAGGATATTGGGCTTCTGTCCGGCGCGCTGCTCAAACGACGCCAGCTTCTTGGCGGCCAGCGCCTCCTGCTGGGGCCGGGGAATAGCGGGTTCGAAGTTCTTGCGCTCCACCACACTCAGGTCAAATACGCTTTTTTCCGCAACGCTGCTGTGCGAAAACAGCAGGCTGAATGCACATAAACCGAGTGCGAACGAGACAACTCTCTGCATTTTCGTGGCATCCCTCTACGCAAAATGACAGCAACAAAAATAAAATCCCACCCCTCAGTCTAGTTTCTTTCACACTCCGGTGATTGGGTTCCGCAGCCGACCACCGCCTGGCACTGCCTGGTCACGGCACCGAATTTCACCCTGCTGCGCCAATAATGTTATGATGCAACATTCTTGTGAGATACACTTGGGCGCCGCCTGACCAACCATACGCAGCACAACATGAATACACTCCAACCAACTACCGATAAGGCAGCCATCAGCCTGTCTATCCTGTGTGCGGCACACTGTCTGCTGCTGCCATTGCTCATCCTGCTGGTGCCGAGCATCGCCACGCTCACCATTGCTGGCGAACAGTTTCACCAGTGGATGGTTGCGGCCGTCCTTCCGACCAGCATTTTTGCACTGGCCATGGGGTGTAAAAGCCACAAGCAGTTTCGATTCGCCGCCATGGGCGTGGCCGGGTTGGCATTGCTCCTCCTCGCCCTCGTCTTGGGTGAGGAAGCCGGTGAACTCGCAGAAAAGGGGCTCACCTTGGCTGGCGCCACATTGCTCGCCATTGCCCACCTGCAGAATTATCGCCGCTGCCAGCAACAACACAGCAACTGCGACTGCCACTAAAGCGCACACTCAACAGGCGCACGTCACATTTCAACAGCCACCCATGACTCTTGTACTTGCGTATGGGTAACTGCATTTTGCGAGGGAATACTGCATGGGCGCCGACAAGACACAGATTTCTGCCGTTCCAACCAACATCATTACGGGGTTCCTGGGCGCTGGAAAAACCTCCTCCATTCTGCACCTGCTGAAGAGTAAACCCGCCAATGAGCGCTGGGCGGTACTGGTGAATGAATTCGGGGAGATTGGAATCGACGGCAGCCTGTTCCAGGGCACCCACCGGGAAGAGGACGGGGTATTTATTCGCGAAGTGCCCGGGGGCTGCATGTGTTGTGCCGCGGGCCTGCCCATGCAAATTGCCCTGAACCAGCTGCTCACTCGCGCCAAGCCCGATCGCCTGCTTATTGAACCCACCGGCCTCGGCCACCCGATTGAGGTCTTGGAGACACTCTCTGCCGAGCATTACAGAGACGTGCTCTCCATTCAAAAGATTCTCACCCTAGTGGATGCGCGCAAGCTGGCGGATGAACGCTACACCAGCCACCAGACCTTCAATCAGCAAATCGCGATTGCGGACATAGTGGTCGGCAATAAGCAGGATCTCTACGGTGACAAGGAAAAGGCGGCACTGCGCGATTACGTCAAAGCGCACAGCCCAAATGCAACCGAGGTGCTTTTTGCCGAACAGGGCCAGGTAGATTTTTCCATTCTCGCGGGCGCTACCATCACGCGCGTCTCCCCGCACCACCATCAAAGCCATGGCACACCCTCCGCACAGCAGGAAGAAGAAATTCCGCAGGCGGGTTTCCTCAAGGCAGTAAATCAGGGTGAAAACTATCAGAGCATTGGATGGCGCTTTGCCCCGGATATCGTATTCAACCAGAAAAAGCTGTTCAATTTCTTGAGTGGTCTGACCGTGGAGCGCATGAAAGCGGTGTTTATCACCGACGAAGGCGTGCTCGGCTACAACCTGACTCCGGACACACTCACCGAAGTTGAACTCGATGACTGTGCCGAAAGCCGTATCGAAATCATTGCGCAACAGTTGGAAGAGGAGTGGGAAGCGCAGCTGATGCAATGCCGGCTGTCTAACGCCTAATCAGCGCGCTGGCAGATGCTCCTTGAGCAGCGCAATGTTCAGGTAGCTGCATCCAAAAACCGGTGGCTCTCACCAATCTCCGGTAAGCAACAACCCCGCGTGGCCAGGTAATGCTGGTTGAACACCCTGAAGTAATGCTGCAGTGTCAGCGCTGGCTGTTCCTCACCCGCCAGCATTAGGCAACTGATCGCGGCCTCGGCGGTGGAAAAACGATGGCTTTTGCCGGAGTCGCGCACCGAGTAGGAACGCACCAGGGTTTCCGGCAGGCTCAGACACGGGACCTCATCCAGCCAACGGCTGAGGCCGATCATACGACTGCACTGCTTCCAGGTGCCGTCGAGAATAATCAAAGTGGTCTTTTTATCGCTCGCCGGCACGCTGTGCACCACTTCGCGGGAACAGTTTTCTGTGCCATCTGCGGGGAAAACCACAAAGCAGTTGCGCGCTGGATCCTGCAGCAGCTGCTTTAGCTCTACTGGCGCCTCCAGCCTGTTCCACAGGAAAGCCGGCGTATCGGGGAACACATCCACGATCAGGCGCCCGGTATTGGTGGGCTTGAACAGCTCCTTGCGGTGCATCAGCAACACGAAATCCAAATCACTTTGCGCCCGTGGACGCCACGCACACATACACGCAAACTCGCCCATCTGGCACTCAGGGCAACGCTTGACGCTTTTGCCTTTGGCCTGGAAAGGTTTAGTGGATTTTGCCAGTTCCTGGTCGCGCAGGCGGGTATAGCTATTGGAGTTCATAAACTTCGCAGTGAGCGGAATTGCTGTCACTTTTCCGTAACGGGAAACGGCGAGATTCTACACGTTGGTTCCGCGCATGTCCCAGCGCCATTTGTTACTCAACGGTCAGCGATTTCGTCCGCGACGAACACCCCGGCAACTTCCTCACGTCCTGCTACTTTTAGTGTTGCTCTTAACAATGCTCTCGCGCAGCTCTCTTATTCAAGGACAGCGTGCGTGCGCTGCTTGCTGGGCCACCTAAACACAAACAGGCCCGAAGATTTATCAGGACCCGGCGTGCGATCCATCACGATAACCAGATCGCCTGCATCAACCGGTGTGACATGGAGTTAACCATGAAAAGACTCAGGCTGGCCGCTTGTCTGGCAATTTTGTTCCCAATTTTTGCAACTGCCCAGATTCCTGTTTCCGATGTCGACCTCACCCGGTTTTACCTGCGTGTCGGTGCCAGCTCGGTACACCCCGATGACAGCCATACCTCACTGAAGTACTACCTGTTCCAGGATTGGGAGCTCTACCGCACCACCTGGGAAACCGACGACGAAACCACCTGGAACATTTCCGGTGTATGGCGGCCACTGCCCTACCTCGGTGTGGAGCTCATGCATGTTGGTGACTCCGGCCACCCGCTGTCCCTGCAAAACTTTCGCGCACGCCCTGGCCGCGACAACATTCAGTTTGGGCGATTCAGCCTTTCTTCTACCAACCTGTTCGTAAACTGGTATATGACAGACCTGGATTGCCTGGGGCAACCCTACCTGGGCATCGGCGTGAACTACTCCGATTACCATGACGACCATCTGTACCCGGAATTTCAGAACTACCTGATCAATCGCGGCATGGCGACAGGCCCCGGGTACTTCGGCGTTGGCCACTCCTGGGGGGCCACGGCACAACTGGGCGTGGATTGGCGGCTGGGGTGGGGCAAGATGCGCTCCTGGCTTATCAACGCCGCGGTGATTTACGTCGACTCCAGTGTCGATGCGGAGGTGACCTTCCCCATAACACTCGGCCACGAACGACTCTATTCGGACTTCAACACCGACCCGTGGACATTCAACCTGGGCGTCACCTATGAGTTCTGACACCCGGTCTATTGGCACCACCTGCCTGACTACCGTTGTATGCTGGGTAGCAGGGCTGAGTGCCTTACTGCTGTTACCAATGCCTGCCAGCGCCGATTGCACACCGGGCAATATCGGCACCGAAGGCCCGGATACCATTCTCTGCGACACTGACAATGATGCCGCCGGTGCCGACGTCAATGCGCTCGGCGGCGACGATGTGCTCAACCTCGATGGTGGCACCATTGGTATCGCCGACGCCGGTACCGGCAGCGACCAGATCAACGTCAATGGTGCGGTGGTCGATACCAATCTGTTCACCGGCGATGGCCACGATACGGTGACGGTGGAAAATCGCGAATCGCGGATCGGCAATTTTTTTAGCGGAGGCCTGGATACCGGCAGTGGGGACGACCGCGTTGAGATCTACGACGGCTTGGTTTTTCGCCTGGACGCGGGTGCCGGCGACGATGCGCTGTTACTCGACGGTGGTTTCATATTCGAAACCGCAGACATGGGCGCAGGCGACGATACGTTTTATTACGATGAGGGTCTTATCAACCACTTCCTCGGCGGTAGCGGATCGGATTATGTGGAAATCGATGCACGCGCCTATGATGAGGAAGACACCATACTCGATGGCGGTGATGATGCCACCGCAGACGATGGCGATATCGATACCCTGCGCTTCAAGCTCGACCATTTGCTGGATGGCAGCAAGCTGCTGAATTGGGAAAACCTGATTATCAATGGCAGCTCGAAGCTTCGCATGTTCAACAACCTGACTGTTGGTGGCGGCCGTAGCGGGCGTGAATCACTGGGTCTGGATATTCGTTTCGGCGGCATTCTCGAACCGACCGATGCAGAGTTTTCCATTTTTGGCGATGTGCAAAATGCCGGCACGCTGGATCTGGAAAGCGGCGCGTTCAACCAGCTCAATATTGCCACCCACGACGATGGACGCTTTGGTTCCTATCACGGTCGCGATGGGCGCCTGTGGATGGATACGCAACTTGCCGGCGACAATGCGCCGAGCGATTTTCTCTCCATCGCGGGCGATGCGAGCGGGCGCACCTTCGTCAGCATCTTCAACCGGGGCGGAAATGGTGCCCTCACCGCCGGCAACGGTATCCCCATCATCCAGGTTGGGGGGAGCAACCCGCAGAGCGCGTTTCGCCTCGCCCCGGACTACACCGGACTCGACGGGCGCCCGGCGATCGTTGGCGGCGCCTACGGTTACACATTGCATCGCGGCGGTATCGATGGAGGGAGCAACGATACCTGGTTCCTGCGCTCGACCATCAGCGATCCGTTCAATGGCAGTGGCAATTTGATCCCGCGCTGGCAACCGGGCGCCGTGCTCTACGAAACCTATGCCCAGTCCATTCGCCGTATGAACACGCCGACCACGTTGCGCAAACGTGTGGGCAATCGCTTCTGGGCCGGCACCAGCTTCCGGGACCGCGGTACCTGCTGCTATGGCGAAGCGGTAGAACGCACCATCGATGGTGGCGGCTGGTGGATGCGCGTGAATACCGAATACAACGACAATGCGCCAGAAGAGTCGACCGCGCACGCCGAGTGGCAGCAGGATTTCGGCCAGGTACAAATCGGTAGCGACTTCTCCTTCGATCCTGCGGTCTACTATGGCCGCATGATGCTCGGGGTTTTTGCCCAGTACGGTAGTGGCAGTACCGAGCTGGACAGCTTCTTTGGCCACGGCGATATCGATACCGATTACTTCGGTGTAGGTACATCCCTGACCTGGCATGGCAGCCAGGGCAGTTACGCCGATATACAGGCGCAGTTCAACTGGTTTGATTCAGACCTGTATTCCACCGAGCTCTGGTACCTGGGCCGAGATAATGATGCCGTCGGGTTTAACTTTTCCGTCGAAGGCGGGCACAGTTTCAAACTGTGTGACTTCTACTCCCTCACCCCACAACTGCAGCTCGCGTTCACCGCGGAAGACATTGACGATAACCAGGACCCCTACGGTGCCAGCATGACAGATGCGGAAAACCAGGGGGGCTTTGCCCGACTGGGCGTCGCATTCGAGCAACGCCTGAGTCAGCGGATAAACCGCAATATGTATGGCAACCTGCTGCTGGAACGTATCGGCTTTTACGCCATCGCCAATACCTATTTCTATTTTGACGACCAGACCGCAGTGAACGTATCCGGCACCGCACTGTTTCAGGAACGGGACCAGTGGTGGGGACAACTTGGCGCGGGCTTTACCTACGATGAGTGCGGTGACGGCTGCTCGGTTTATGGTGAACTGGACTACGCGACCAGCCTGAATAACCTGGGAGACAGTTACAGCGTGCAGCTAACCCTCGGCTTCCGCTACAAGTGGTAACCGCCTCCCATTGAATCCCGAGTGCGCACGTATCGAGCGCCCGCCGAATTCCCTATACTCGCCCCATGAGCGACCTTCTGCCTATTGCCGCCCCGGATCACTGGGAAAACTTTCTGTGGATGCTGGGTGCGGACGACATCGCACCGGAATTCCCACTGCCGTGGCTGCCACCGGCACGACGGCAAGCACTGGCGGAATACTTCTCAGGCCCCGGCGTGCGCGCACAGCTTGAAGGTCTGCTGCTGCAAGCGCTGCAGCAAGGCACCAGCCGTCGCCTGGGTATTTACTTCGAGCAGCTCTGGGCCTTTGCCTTTACCCATCACCCGGACTACACACTGCTGGCCCGTAACCTTCCCATTCGCGCACAAGGTAAGACCCTGGGCGAGCTGGACTTCGTTGTGCGCCATCACCCGGATAGCGCAGTGGAACACTGGGAGCTAGCGCTCAAGTTCTATCTGCAGATTGACCACCTTTGGGTCGGCCCCGGGCTCAAGGATCGTCTCGATATCAAACTGCAGCGCATGCACGACCACCAGCTGCCAATCGCCCTCAGTGACACCGCCAGTGCGGTGCTGGGTGCCCGCGGTATCCAGCTCGACCGCCAGTGGGCCCTCATGCCCGGCCGCCTGTTCCGGCCTCTGGCGTCATTCGCCGCATGTGGCCACCCCCCGGAAGATTACTGGTGGGCCGACCTCGCGACCTTCCAGGCCTTCGCCACCTTCCAGGCCTTCGCCCCCTTGCACAACGACTCTCCTGCAGACTCTACGGGCAGTTCCGCCGCCTGGTATCAGCTACCCAAGCCATGCTGGCTGGCGCCCTGTCAGCCGACAGGGGTTTCCTTGCCCCCAGCTGCGCCCGTCGCGCCTGAAATCTCTGAAGCACTATTAGCGCGTGGCCCCATCTGCGTGTGCCGCGTGTCGCCGGACGGGGAGCGACAACGCGGTTTTCTGGTTCCCGCCGACTGGCATGCGCGCGCCCTGAACTCCACAGCCGCTCACACCTGATCGCCGGGCACCGGCAAAAGCGATCCCGCTTGACATAGATCAACAACCATTTACAATTTTCAGAAATTTCTGAAAGTTAAGAAGAAATCAAAATTAATGAAACTTTCCAGTCAGGCGCAAGCCTTCGTATTACATTTTGGGGAAATGGGCAGTCGCTGGGGGTTTAACCGTACCGTCGGCCAGATGTTTGCCCTGCTTACCATCAACAACGGGCCAATGAATGCGGACCAGTTGGCAGAGGCGCTGAAGATCAGCCGCGGCAATGTCAGCATGGGCCTGAAAGAGTTGCAGGCCTGGCGACTGATCGAGCTGCACCACCAGCCCGGCGACCGCAAAGATTACTTCACCGCCGCTGGCAGTATCTGGGATCTGGCGCGCACAGTATTTGAGGAGCGCCGCAAGCGTGAGTTAGACCCAACCCTCACTCTGCTGCGCCAATTGTTGCTCACCGAGCCGCGGGACGAACAGGAAACCGTAGCCCAGAAGAAAATCCAGGAAGTGTACAGCCTGCTGGAAATGCTTGATCAGTTTGCCAATACCCTGAGCAAGCTGGATGAAAAGGACCTGCTCAAGCTGATGAAGCTCGGGTCTGGGCTCAACAAGTTACTGGACTTGAAGGCCAAGGCCACCGGTTCTGTTAGTAAAGGTTCTGGCAGTAAAAAAGGTACGTCGCGCACGTAGTTTCGCCGAGCTTGCCAGTGCACGCTATCCGGGCTTGCGGCACCGGACTAAACATCGCCGCTTGCTGTTTCAAACCGCGGCCACACCGGTCGTGGTTGCTCTTCTGAGGTACCCATGCTGGATACATTGCTGCTCTCCCGAATACAATTCGCTGCCAATATCAGTTTTCATATCCTCTTTCCCACCATCACCATCGCACTCTGTTGGATCCTGGTCTTTTTTAAACTGCGGTTTGATATCACTCAAAATCCCGTATGGATGCGCGCGTATCGCTTCTGGGTAAAGATTTTTGCCCTCAGTTTTGCCCTCGGTGTGGTCAGCGGTATCACAATGTCATTTCAGTTCGGCACAAACTGGCCAGGCTATATGGAAACCGTCGGCAACATTGCCGGCCCGCTGCTGGGCTATGAAGTGCTAACCGCATTTTTCCTTGAGGCAACCTTCCTCGGCATTATGCTTTTCGGCATCAAGCGCGTTCCCAGCAAGGTTCATACCTTTTCCACCCTGATGGTTGCCCTGGGCACAACCATGTCGGCATTCTGGATTCTCGCACTCAACTCCTGGATGCAAACACCCGCTGGGCATGAAATTCGCGATGGAGTTGTGTATGCGGTCAGCTGGATGGAAATTATTTTCAACCCATCTTTTCCCTACCGTCTGACACATATATTGCTGGCGTCTGGCCTGACAGCCGCCTTTTTTGTCAGCGGGATCTCCGCGTACCGTATACTCAAAGGCGATTCCAAGCAGGCACCACGTGTTGCCCTGAAAACCGGTTTAATCGTCGCCGCGATTCTCGCCCCTGTTCAGGCCTTTGTAGGCGATCTCCACGGACTCAATACGTTCAAACACCAACCCCAGAAAATTGCGGCCATGGAAGGCGTTTGGGAAACCGAGCGCGGTGCCCCCCTGCTCCTGTTTGCCATTCCCAATGAAGAAACACAAACCAACGACTTCGCAATCGGAATCCCCAAATTAGCAAGTTTGATACTGACGCATTCACCCGATGGTGAAATTCCTGGCCTGAACGAGTTCCCTGGCAATCACCCGCCGGTGGCACCAATGTTCTATGGCTTTCGCATCATGGTGGGGATGGGTGTGCTGATGCTGGTCACCGCATGGACCGGGTGTTACCTGCTACGCCGCAGAAAAACATTACCCGACCTATTTCTCAAGTGGCTGGTCGTCATGACCTTTTCCGGCTGGGTGGCAACACTAGCGGGCTGGTATGTGACCGAGATCGGTCGTCAGCCGTGGCTCGTCACCGGGATTTTAAAGACAGCAGATGCGGTAACGAAGATTCCGCCGGCGAATGTGGGGTTATCTCTCACACTCTATTTGACCACCTACGCCGTCCTGATGTGGGCGTACATCCACACGCTGAAGCGTATGGCGCGCAAGGCGGTTTATGTTGAGGAGTTTGAAACCGCCGAGCCGCGCGCGCACGGCAGTCTGCCTAACCTGCCGAACCCCGGAACCAACGTCAGTGGAGGTATCGCATGAACGAATTTGTAAATCACGGTGGCGACTGGCTTCCGGTAGTGTTTATCGGTCTGATGGGATTGGCAGTGCTGGTTTACGCGATTCTCGATGGCTACGACCTCGGAGTCGGCATTCTCCTGCCGATGGGGGAACAGGATGAGCTGCAGCGCGACACCATGATCGCCTCCATTGGCCCCTTCTGGGATGCCAATGAAACCTGGTTGGTGCTCGCAGTGGGGGTACTGCTCATTGCCTTTCCTGAGGCGCATAGCGTGATCCTGATGCACCTGTATATTCCGGTGGCGCTAATGCTGGTCGGGCTAATTATGCGCGGCGTTGCCTTCGACTTCCGCGCCAAGGCGGCGGTGGATCACAAACTCGCGTGGGATCGCACCTTTAAGATCGGCTCTCTAATCACCACCCTCACCCAGGGATATATGCTGGGACAATACGTCATGGGGTTTGATTACAGTGTGCCCTCACTGATGTTCTGCCTGCTTTCAGCGCTGGGCGTCACCGCAGCGTACAGCTATATCGGCGCAACCTGGCTGGTACTGAAAACCGAAGGAGACCTACAAATCCGCGTAGTACGTTGGGCGCGCCAGGCCGGTCGTGCCGCACTGCTCGGGGTTATTTCGGTAAGCCTCATCAACCCGCTGGTAAACCCCGGCGTGTTTGACCGCTGGTTTACCTATCCGCTAGTGATGTTTGTCCTGCTGATTCCCGCCGTCTGCTTCCTTGGATTTATCTTCAACGACATCCTGCTAAAGCGATTGCCCAAAGACAATGACAGACACAGCGCACTGCCATTTTTTATCACCGCGATTATTTTCACCCTGTGCTTCAGTGGTATCGGTTTTAGCTTTTATCCGTATATCGTACCGGGTGAAATCACCATATGGGAAGCCGCGAGTGCGCGTAACTCACTGCAGTTTATCCTGATGGGTGCACTCGTCGTCATTCCTGTCATCCTGATGTATACCGCATTCTCTTACTATGTGTTCAGGGGCAAGGCAACGCAGCTGGACTATCACTAACGCAAAAACAACTTCCATAAAAAAGGGGCTTCCAATGGAAGCCCCTTTTCTCATCACCGGATACACAAAGGTCAATGATCGGCCTTGAGGGTGCGGTCAAAGAAGTCCTTCATCATCTGATACCAGTGCTTGCGGGTTTCCTTGCCGCGCAGGCTGTGCTTTTTACCCGGGTAGGTCATCAATTCAAACTGCTGGCCACTGTCCTGCAACTGTTTGATCAGCTTGGTGGTATTGGTGAACAGCACGTTGTCATCTGCCATACCGTGATAAATCAGCATCGGGCCCTTCAGGTTTTCCGCGTAAGGGAATACAGAAGAAGCCTCGTATGCCGCCGGGACCTGGTTCGGGTTACCCATATAGCGCTCGGTATAGTGGGTATCGTAAAGCCCCCAGTCGGTTACCGGGGCACCGGAGATGCCTGCTTTGAAATAGTCCCCGGCCTTGAACATGCTCATCAGTGCCATATACCCGCCATAGCTGTGGCCGAACACACCAATACGCTCGGGATCAATGAACGGCAAAGTACGCAAGAACTTCACGCCGGTTACCTGATCCACGACTTCCACAACGCCCATCTTCTGGTAGATGGGGTCTTCAAATTTCTTACCGCGATTGGCAGAGCCACGGTTATCCAGGGTAAACACCACATAGCCCTGCTGTGCCATAAACTGGTTGAAGGGCCTGTCCCAGCTGTTGGTTACCAGTTGTACGTGCGGACCGCCATACAGAAACACCATCGTCGGGTAGGTTTTCTTGGGGTCGAAATCCGCCGGCTTGTACATCCGGTAATACAGGGTGTGCCCCTCCGGCGCGGCAATTTCGCCAAACTCGGGCGCAATCCAGTCGGCCATATACGGGTGCAACGGGTGCCCCTCCTGCACCTTGTTTTCCTGCAGCCAGGTCACACGCTTGCCATCAACCGCGTGCAAACTGACCTGCGGAGGCGTGGTCGGATTGGAATAGGTATCGATGTAACCTGAGGCATCGCCGGCAAACTCAAACTGGTGCATGCCCGCACGGGAGGAAACCTTTTCGATTTTGCCGCTGCCTTCCAGATTGGTCACGTACAGATGACGCTCCAGCGGCGTATCTTTGCGGCCAGAGAAGTACACCTTTCCGGACTCTTCATCCAGTGCTTCCAGCTCGTCAATTGCCCATTCACCACCGGTCAGCTGGGCCAATTGCTTGCCGTCAAAATCGTACAGGTAAAGGTGCTTGAAGCCATCTTTTTCCGAAGACCAGATGAAACGCTCACTGTCTTTCAAGAAGCGCAGGTCATCAAACAGATTCACCCAGGTATCGCTGGACTCCACCAGCACATCGCGGGTATCGCCGCTGGGAATATCCACAAAACGCAGCGCAAGTTGCTGCTGGCTGCGGTTCTGCCACTGATAAGAGAGCAAATCATCCCGCGCCCACTGAACCCGCGGAATGTAAATATCCTGGTCCTTGCCCAAATCCAGCCACTGGGTCTGGCCGCTGGTAAGATCCAGAACACCCAGCTTGACGGTCACATTGGGACGGCCGGCCGCCGGGTAGCGTTGGCTGATCATTTCAATACGATCCGCATAGATTTCGCTGCGGGTTACCTCGTCGACGGGACTCTCATCTACCTGCAGGTAGGCAATGCGCTCTTCATCCGGCGCCCACCAGTAGCCGGTCATGCGGCCCATTTCCTCCTGCGCCACAAACTCGGCCATGCCATTTTTGATCGGCCCTTTGCCGTCAGCCGTTAACTGACGCTCCTTACCGGTCTTTAGGTCAACCACATAAATATTCTGGTCGCGGATAAACGAAACGAAGTTGCCCTTCGGGGAAACCCGCACATCGGTTTCGAAGGCCTCCGTCTGTGTCAGCCGCTTGGGTTTGCCGTCGCTCAGTGCGTAGTAGAAAACATCCCCGGCCAGAGGGAACAGCAGCGATTTGCCGTCCTTTGACCAGCTGTACTCCATGATGCCGCTGCCAAAGATACGCTGGCGCTCGCGCCGGGCCTTTTCTTCGTCAGAGAGGGTTTCTTCACCCTGGTGCAGGGTGTCGGAGTCGACCAGTACGCGGGTTTTGCCATCTTGCAGGCTGTACTCCCACAGGTCGTAACGGTTGTAGTCGTTCTCGCGCCCTTTCAGAAAGGTCACGCGGCTGCCGTCCGGGGAATACTGCAGCGCCCGCGGGCTGGTGCCACTCAATGCAGGGTCGGAAAATATTCGGTCAATCGTCAGGCTTTCCGCAGATAAAAATCCGGAAAAACCCGCACATACCAGTGACAAAAGAAATCGGTTCATAGCTGTTCTACGGCAATCAAATTCTGAGCCGGGAAAATGACACAATTTACGCAAAATTTGTAGGGTTACGGTGCTGAGAGCCGCTACCCGCGCCGCGATCAGCAGGCATCAGGTGTCCTGCTGGTCGTGCGCCTCCGGCATTGCCGTATCGCGCGCGGCAGAACCCTGTACCCTCTTGCGTACCTCTCCGGCACCCTGCTGCACACTGCGGCTCTCCACTTTCTCCTGTGAGGGGTCTGCGGAAACCAAGCGAATATCGGCAGAGGTGGGCTGCCCTCCTTTTGACTCGCCGAAATACAGCGTCTGGTGCGGGAATGGAATTTCGATATTGCGTGCATCAAATGCCAGCTTGATACGGCGATTGAATTCGCGGCCAACCAACCATTTTTCATGGGCACGGGTGCGTGTCCTGGCCTTGATGACAACAGCACTATCGTCAAATCGGTCCACACCCAGCACCTCAAGCGGGTCGAGAATGTAGCGGCCAAACTCTTCGTCAGCACGAAGTTCCCGATCAATTTCCTCCAGGCATGCGATCACTTCGTCGGTGTTTTCCCGATAGGCTACGCCGACCTCAAGCATGTAGTAGCTAAAGTCTTTGGTCAGGTTATCCACAATACTGATTTCACTGAACGGGACCGTGTGGACGGTTCCATCCAGCGAACGCATCTCGACCTTGCGCAGGGTAATCTTTTCCACAATGCCGGTGCGCCCACCCACCGTTACCACATCGTCCACTTGCAAAAGGTCTTCGATGAGAATGGTGAAACCGGTAAGAAAATCCTTCACCAGCGTCTGGGCACCAAAACCCACCGCAATACCCAGGACACCCGCACCAGCCAGTAGCGGCATAACATCAATGCCTATCTCGGAGAGCACCACCAGCAAGGAGAGCACCGTCAGGAAAAATAACAAGGCATTGCGGATGAGCGGAATTAGCGTGCGCACCCGCGCGGTGACCGCGCCCTGATTCTTACGCGTATAGTGTTCTATGACGCCGTTAATTATTTCCCAAATACTACTGAATATCAGGATCACCAGCAGAATGGAGAACACGACCTCCGCGGCACTGACCAGGCTGTCGTCATCAAGCACCACGCCAAAGGTTCGATTGAATACGAGGGAAAGGGTGTAGAGTGCAAGCAAGCCAGCAATGGCGTAGCCGGCAAATACCTGCATCTGAAAATAGCTAGAGAAGCGGCGACGATGCAGCCCCAGTGCCCGGCGTACCCGACCAAACTTGCGATCGAAATTTTTCGCAATGCGGCCATTCAACCAAACGAAAACACCGATCAATGAGAGCGCTACCAGCGTCACCAGCAGCTTCCCCGCACTACTTGCGCTAATGCCCACTGCGTCAAGGAGCTCGCCATATTTGTCCACAAGCCGACCGGCCGTCTCCTCCGGAAGCAGCGCATCCGCGATCGCAAGCGGGTTCTCCTCAACCGATCCCGACTGCACCTGATTGAGCGCTTTCAGGTTATCCACGAATTGCTTGCGCTGGTTTTCGTTTTCCAGTGTCTGGATAAATCGATCCAGCTCATCCGCTGAGATGGCGCCCGCGGAGTCAGTAACAGCACTAGCCTCTTCCGTTGATACTTTCGTGGATGCTTGCATGGATGCTTGTGTGGACAGCGCCGCGGCACCACCCGCCGGCTGCGCCACAGCGGAACTGATGAAACTGGTCAACAGAAGAGATACAAGCAGTAGCGGCACGCTCACTGGGAAATCACGGTCACGCCAGATACGGCATGCGTCCCAAAGCGCACCGGCTAGTTCCGCTAACAACCTTTTGCCAATTTGCGCAAGCGCCAATAAATTCATCTACCAGGTACTCGACATTGCTCTACTTACCAGTGGAAGTGCAAGCAGAGTGCCAACCGCTTACTCGTACGCCCAACGAGCCACAGGCAAGTCCACACAACCGCAATGTCGGTAAAGATTTCACAACACCCTGAAATATCTTCCGGTAGCCCCACGCCAGCTACATCAGAAAAAGGTCATTCTCACTCGCTAACGCCGTGGTACTTGCCTTTCACAACATTGGCATGGCAATTGCGATACTGAAATTACGCAACGGCACCAGCCACTCTTAACACTGACCAAGGAGAAGCCTATGAAACTGTTCACTAACGCCAGCAAAGCGTTTTATCTCGCAATCGCCATCGCCACCACTGCCGGACTGGCCGCATGCAGCGAGGAACAAAGCGCTGAATCCATTGGTGAGGCGATTGACGACACCATTACCGATACCGGCAATGCGATTGAGGATGCCTGTGAGGAAGCCAAGGAAAGTGCGAACGCGGAAGACACAGACTGCTAATTCAGGCCGCCCGCAGAGAGCAAACCCTAAACAAAAAAAGGAGCGCAGTGCGCTCCTTTTTTTGGCCATTCTACTGTGGGAGAAAACATCTCTCTAAGGAATCACACATTCACCTAGGAGAGTTCAACCGAAGAACTGCCATTCGATTTTTCAGTGGCGTTGCTGCGGCCCTTGGAGTCAGACTGCTCAGTGGCCTGCTGCTCATACTTTTCCAGCTTGTTATACAGGGTTTTTACGCTAATCCCCAGCTGCCCGGCCGTCTCGGTTTTATTGCCCGCGTTTTGCTCAAGTGTGCGCTCAATGGCGATTTTCTCGAGCACATCTAAAGGCACACCAGCGGGCACCGGAGGTACCTTCCCACTCGCTACCGCATCCAATTGTTGATCGGATGCTGGCTCCATATCTCCAAGAATGATGTGCCGAGGCTCGATGATATTTTCGGCGAGGATAAAGGCCCGTTCGACACAGTACTTGAGCTCCCGCACATTGCCCGGCCAGTAATACTCTTCCAGCCGTTTGAGTGCAGTTGGACAAAATGCCTTGGCGGCGCCTTCTTCACTATTGCGGTAAACCAGAAAATGCTGCGCCAGCCCGGCAACATCGTTTCCGCGCTCCCGCAAAGGCGGGACGCGCACCGGAAACTGCGCCAGGCGGAAGTAGAGGTCTTCGCGAAACAGGCCTTCGGTGACCGCGGCCTCGGGTTCCCGGTTTGTCGCCGACACCACACGTACATTGGTTTTTCGCACCTGAGTGCCACCCAGCGGCCGATACTCACCGGTTTCAAGCACCCGCAGCAACTTGACCTGATGATCCAGAGACATCTCCGTCACTTCATCAAGAAACAGGGTGCCACCTTCTGCCTGGGCAAAGAGACCCTCGTGCTGTTTGTGCGCGCCGGTAAATGCACCTTTGACATGACCAAACAGCTCGCTTTCCACAAGCTCCGGGCTCAGTGCGCCACAGTTAATTGCAACAAAAGGCGCCAACGCGCGCTCACTGGCCTGGTGTAACGTATTGGCTACCAGCTCTTTGCCAACACCACTCTCACCCACCACCAGCACATTGGCATCGGACGCCGCGACTTTGCGCAGTGTGCGGTACAGTTTGCGCATTGGACGCGATGAGCCCACCAGCAAACCGTACTGGTCCAACTGGCTGCTCACAGGGCCCTCTTCTACCACCCCCGCAACGTCCAGCTCAGCGACAATCTCTTCGATCGCATCGCAGATGTCTTCGGCGCAATAGGGCTGGCGAAAGTGGAACCCTCCAGACCGGGAGGTCGCGCGGTCGAGCACCGCGTTGGGCGCACCGTCACTGAGGAACACGTAGTCACAGCCGGCCAGCACGGGCGAGTCCGCCAAAGGCGCCAGAGTGCTTTCTTCAACCTCGCCGGTATCGACGATGGCCAGGTCGTAGCGATTGGCCAACAGCGGTTCCAACCAATCTGGATCTTCGCTGAAATCATCCACCGCAATCGAACTGACCACCACGTCGAGCACTCGACTTCGTAGCGAGGCGTCCTTAACCCGCAGGAATATTCGACTCCGACTCATATCAGGTTCCTCTTAGAATCTCACGAATCTCAGCGATTCTCAGCCAGAGCAGCCTGACTGGCACAGAGCTTGAATTGTATCACCTTGCTAACGTGAATGCGTTTGCACTCCGATTCGCCAAGAGCCATTCGAGGAGGCACATAGGAGGTACATGTGAAAAGCAAAATATCCACACAGCGCAGTGATCAATCAGGGTTCCCGCCAAAACTGCAAAAGAAACTGGCAGGAATCCGGCAGGCGAGCGGCCATGCACTCCAGTTCTACGGATCCCGGCTTAGCTTGCACGTCGACTATCCGCTGCGTCATTGCTTCCGCGATCTGAAAGAATTACACGGGGCCGTGAAGAAACTACTCTCCCCAGAAACGGAGAGCCAGCGCCACACTCTGGCAGTTTCAGCCGCTGACACCGATGCCGAGTCGGCCGATATAGCACTGCGGTATCAATCGATCGCCATACTGAGTCCGCGCCCCGGATCTGAGTTACTCAGTTACCTCATCGCCACCGAGCAGCGGCAGAAACGGATGCAGACACAGATATTGGAAGAATTGGGTGACTCCCCGTTGAAAATTGCCTTGTCAGCGCAAACCGCGATGTTACAGATCACCATCGACAAATTGGACTCACTTCTCATGGAAGATATGTCTGCAAGATAGATGGCACCGGGGCGGGGTCACTGATTCGGATTGGGCATGCAGGATATCTCGGCGGCCCCATACCCCCACACCAATGAGGCCTGCCCCTGATGCTCCCAGAAACTATCGTTTTTGCCTTTATACCGCGTACCACTAGCGCTGGGCTCCAGGTACATCAGTGCAACACTGTCTCCACGCTCGGCAATGAGCGTGGGTGGGGTGGTCTCAAAGAAGTTGATGACCACCTCATTCGCCGGGTTGCCTTCACATGCATAGAAAATCGGCCCTCTTCTCTCCACCAACCGATATTTTGCCTGTAATTCTGCAATTCGCCTCTGATATGTCTCAGCAATACACTGCTGCTTATCGTCACTTTTCCAGCAATCATTGCGCCCCTTGATCCACCCTCTTTGCATTGCCTTGAGCACAGGTGGATGCTCGTTGGCCGCTTTAGCCGCGGCGGCGGTGTAGACACTGGCCAGTTGATTATCCAGGGCGGCCAGTTTCTCGTCTTTACAGATGAGCTGCTCTACTTCACCCCGCGCTTTAGCGCAATCAAAACTGGGACCCGCCTGCGGAGCGTCCGCGCTGCAAGCCACCGTCCCTATGGCGAGCATGACCATTAAATACCTGGCGATCAGTGGGGAGGCTGAGGAAGAGGCCAACATGGAAACACTCCTGGAGTTTAAACGCGCGGAATCGGCTAGAGGAATCGGCTAGAGGATAGCCCATGCGCCAGAAAATATTACATGGCCCCCTGAAAAATATTCTCCCCAAATCCTTTGACGAGCCATAGCGGAGTCTCAATACCCTAAAAAACCCATTACCTAGCCTGCATCTGCGACGGCAGAGTAGTGCTTTCGCTTTTGAATATCGGCTAGCTATGGAGTTTTTGGCGGTGGATCGTACCTGCCAATAAAACTGGCACAGGGGTTGCAGTATAGGTAGTGAAACAGGCAATAAAGGATTGAATTTATGCAACGCCAAACACACTTTTCCAAATCCACTCTGCTCTCTGCTTTAGCGGGCACGGCTTTCGGTTTTTCGGCCATGACCTATGCGGGAGAGCAAGCGCAAGGCGACTCGCCGAATGACGCATGGCTGGATGGGAAAGCGGAAGCAGTGCTGTTGCTAAACCAGAACCTAAATAGCTTTATCATCGACACCGAAGTCTCGGATGGCGTTGTATTGCTCACCGGCGAAGTCGAGAGCAATGTCGATCGCAGACTAGCTGAGGAATTGATTGCGAGCGTTGACGGCGTGAAGAGCGTGAACAACAAACTGACGGTCGCCAGTCATGAGCCGCTCGGTGAAAAGATTAATCGCAAGTATGTCGATACAAAAATCGCCACCGTGGTAAAGACACGCTTATTAATGGATCGGGAGGTCGCCGGTACTGACATCGACGTTTCCTCACGGCGCGGTACAATTATTTTGCGCGGCTTTGTACAGTCCGATGCAGAACGGGATCTGGCGGAGGCCATCGCCCGCAACACCAATGATGTTGAAAAAGTGGAAAACAAACTGAAAATCGCCGGCTGATCCGGCGCACACAAAATCTCTCACAGGATTTTATGTGGTTTCTCTAACCACCGCTAACCACCCTAACCTCCCCTTCTTTTGGCCGGCTCCCCACCGGCCTTTTTTAGTTTTATGTAGACGGTGGGGATTTCGCAGGTCATTCGTTATGCAGTAAATGGTCAGCGTGAAAGCGCAGGTGTTGCTCGATAAAGGTAGCGATAAAATAATAGCTGTGATCGTAACCCGCATGGTATTCAAGCTTGAGCGGGTAGTTTGCCGCCCGCGCTGCAGCTTCCAACGCATTGGGCTTTAACTGCTCTTCGAGGAACTGATCCTGTTCCCCCTGCGACACCAATATCGGCAGCTGCTCGGTGGCACGGCTCAATAGCGCTGTCGCGTCGTATTCTTGCCACAGGCCTCGATCCGCCCCCAAGTAGGCGGCTAGGGCTTTTTCACCCCAGGGACACGCCATAGGATTACAGATTGGACTGAATGCCGAAATAGACTGATAGCGAGAGGGATTCTTCAGCGCGATAGTCAGGGCACCGTGTCCGCCCATAGAGTGTCCACTTATCGCGCGACGATCACTAACCGGGAAATTTTGCTCGACCAGACCTGGCAGCTCATCCACGATGTAGTCGTACATCTGGTAGTGCGGTTTCCAGGGGGCTTGGGTCGCGTTGACATAGAAGCCCGCGCCTTTGCCGAGGTCGTAGCCGTCATCATCCGCCACCTGGTCACCGCGGGGGCTGGTATCCGGGACGACCAGGACAATGCCCAACTCGGCGGCCATGCGCTGCGCACCCGCTTTCTGGGAGAAGTTCTCGTCGGTACAGGTTAATCCAGACAGCCAGTACAACACGGGGAAGCGCTGATCTTTCTCCGCTTGTGATGGCAGGAATATGGAAAAGCGCATCGCACAGTCCAGGACACTGGAGCGATGGGCATACTGGCACTGGCTACCATCGAAACACTGCGTCTTGCTGACAAGTTCTAGAGTCATCGGCCAACCTCACGCGTAATGGATAACACTGCGAATACTTTTACCTTCGTGCATCAGGTCAAAAGCTTCGTTAATTTTTTCCAGCGGCATGGTGTGGGTGATAAAGTCGTCGAGTTTGAACTCACCAGCCAGATAGCGTTCCACATAATCGGGTAACTGTGAGCGCCCCTTGACGCCACCAAAAGCCGTACCGCGCCACACACGGCCGGTCACCAGCTGGAACGGGCGCGTGCAAATTTCCTTACCCGCGCCGGCAACGCCAATAATCACCGATTCACCCCAGCCCTTGTGGCAACATTCCAGGGCCGAGCGCATTACATCGACATTGCCAATACACTCGAAGGAATAGTCCACACCACCATCGGTAAGCTCAACGATCACATCCTGAATCGGCTTGTCGAAACTCTTGGGGTTGATACAGTCGGTGGCACCAAGTTTTTTCGCCAGCTCAAACTTGCCTTCGTTAATATCGATGGCGATGATCCGGCCGGCTTTTGCCAGCCTGGCACCAATAATCGTCGCCAGGCCAATACCACCCAGTCCAAACACCGCAACCGATGCTCCCTCTTCCACTTTCGCAGTGTTGGCGACCGCCCCCATACCTGTGGTAACGCCACAGCCCAGCAGGCAAATTTCCTCCAGCGGAGCGTTCTTGTTGACCTTGGCGACGGAAATTTCAGGCAGTACCGTGTATTCGGAAAAGGTCGAGGTCCCCATGTAATGAAATACAGGCTTGCCGTTTACCGTAAAGCGCGAGGTGCCATCGGGCATCAGGCCTTTGCCCTGCGTGGCGCGAATTTTCTGGCACAGATTGGTTTTTCCGGACAGGCAGAATTTGCATTCGCCACACTCCGGGGTATAGAGCGGGATAACATGGTCCCCCACCGCCACACTGGTGACTCCCTCGCCTACGGACTCGACCACGCCACCGCCCTCGTGCCCGAGAATCGCGGGAAACACGCCCTCCGGGTCGGCGCCAGACAGCGTAAAGGCGTCGGTATGACAAACCCCGGTAGCCAGCAGCCGAATGCGCACCTCGCCCGCCTTGGGCGGTGCCACCACAACTTCCTCGATCGACAACGGCTCTCCAGCCTTCCACGCAACCGCCGCTTTGCACGTTATGGGTTCTGCTGACATTCCTGTTCTCCTGGGCTAAGAGTTTATCGTCCTGACAATCGCCATCCAGCTTATCAGATTTGGGGGGAGAATCCGGGCCGTGAGACGCATCCAAATAGTGCAGAAGCGCGCACCAACGCATGCCAAGCACAGGTTTGGCGCATCAAGTCAGTGCCAAGTCCGCGCGAAAGCGCCTCATTTGGCGCAGAGTTCATCGAAAATTAACTTGGCCCGTTCCTTGCTGGTGCAAACACAATGAAAAGAAGAACCTCTAAGGCGTATAGATGATGACCGACCACCAGTGGCTGATGAGCTCCCAAGCACTCAATACTCTGCGTAAGCTGCGCAAGCGTATTCAGGCAGAATTTGATATCACCCTGCGTTTTTCCGATTTTGACTTCGAATCACACCTCGCCGCATTGAAGCTGCGCACACAGGACGAGCAGAGCCGCGAGTTAATCGCCGAACTCGAAGCGCTGCGCGGCACCCCTTTTCAAACCGATGACGAAGGCACTCAGCGCCTGTATCGCGGGCGCCAGGTATTAGTGGAGGAGGGGCGGAAACAAGACATCTACGAGATGATCTATGGTGACGAATTCACGCTACACGGCGGGCAGGACAAGCAGCCGGAAACCCCGGTAAAAATGTACCGCGGGCGTGCGGTCAGGAACTGAACATCAACAATTAGGAACCCGTCTCCGCCGGCCCTACTATTCAGCGGTAAAACTGAGAAAAACAGAGGTAACCGCCATGTCAAAAGCTTGGGTTCTGGTAGCAAATCACACTCACGCCCGCCTGTTCGAGGCGGAAAAACGCGCGGGGACCCTCAACGAGATCGAAACATTGGTATACCCGGAAGGGCGTATGAAGGGGCAGGAGCTACTTAGCGATGCACCCGGGCGCACCTTCGACAGCCGCGGCGATGGCCGCCATGCCATGGAGATTCCCAGCGTCCGCAAGCAGGGCGCCAAACGCTTCGCCAAAGATATTGCGCATACCCTGGAGAAGGGGCGCCAGCAGGGTCGATTTGACCGCCTGTACATCGTCGCGGAACCCTCAATGGCCGGCAATCTGCGCCTCTCCATGAGCTCTCCCTGCCTGGCCACTATTGCCGGCGAGGCGCGCAAAAACCTGACCAAAAGCGATACGGCGGAAATTCGCGCACAGTTACCCATGTGGTTGTGATGCTACGTCTGCCCAGCTAGGCGTGCACAGCTGGGCCTGACGCGTCACTTCCGGCGGTGCTTCGCGCCTGTATTGGTTAGTTGAAAACTATCCCTCCACCGGGCTTTCTGCCTGCTGGAGGGATTTGATTTGTTATCGCCACCCTGCGACCATGCCTTCCATCCAGCCCGAGAGCCCATGCGCCTCGGCTCCGCTCGGCACACAAGTCACATCTCCAAGGAAGCGGCATGCTACGACTGTTCGAAATCCAGCACGGTAAAATCAGAGAAACCTACGCCGGTAGCGATTATCGCAGCCAGTCTCTGGAAGATGCCGCCTGGATCGACCTGCAGGAACCGGAGGAAGACGAGCGCGATCTGCTGGAACAGCTGCTGCGCACAGAACTGCCTGAATCCGATGACGTGGATGAAATCGAGTCCTCTGCGCGCTATTTCGTTGACGCCGCCGGTATCCATGTCCACTCCCTGTACCTCACCCATTCTGAGGGCCGGCACGATACCGCGACCGCCGCTTTCATCCTGCAACCCAAACGCCTGATCACCGTACGCGACACGGAACTGGCGGACTTCCGCCTGCTGCGCATGCGCGCCCGCCGCAACCAGGTGGAAGCACACAACGCGCAGGAGCTGCTGATCCAACTCTTCGAGCAGAAGGTTGAAAACCTCGCCGACGCGCTGGAAGACAACTACCTCAAACTGGGTGAAGTCAGCCACCTGGTATTGGAGGAAGAGGAAGGCAACCTGGAGGATGCCATCGATCACCTGGCCAAGCTGGAGGATTCCAACGGAAAGATCCGCCTGTGCCTGATGGATACCCAGCGCTCCATTGCCTTCCTGCAACGCCACCTGAAAGATGATCCGGAGCTGCGCGAGGACTGCTGGGGAATTTTGCGTGATATCGACACCCTGATGTCCCACACCACCTTCCTGTTCGAAAAGATCAACTTCCTGATGGACTCCACCCAGGGCTTTATCAGCATCGAACAGAACAAAATCATCAAGATTTTCTCCATCGCCGCAGTGGTTTTCCTCCCGCCGACCATGGTGGCGAGCATTTACGGTATGAACTTCGAACACATGCCGGAACTGGAGTGGCTGCTGGGCTATCCGTGGGCACTGTTACTGATGCTTCTGGCGGGCATGGCACCCTACCTGTATTTCAAAAAGAAAGGGTGGCTCTAGGCCACCACCTGCTAACCTTAATGCGTTGGAAAGCCATAACAGGGAAGCAGGACGATAATGGCGACGGCGGGCAGTAACAATTCAGAGCAATCCACGCACAAACCTTTCCATCTGCGCCGCTGGCTGAGCGCGCAGCAGGCCGTCGACCACCTGAATGTGCTAACGGAAGAGCAGCTCACCAGCGACGACCTGGCCCGTCTCGTGGAAGACCAGAAGCTGGATCTCTACTGGTACCGTCCGGGCCAGCACCTTAAATACATCGATAAAACAGGCTGGAGCACCATCGAGCTCAGCGAACCCCTGCGCCTGTCCCCCGACAACCGCGGAGACTGGCGAGCGATCGTCGGTATCCTGCGCCACCAGCCCGCCCTGCCGGCGACGGAAAACGACACCCCTACCCTGCTGGATGCCGAGGGCAATCGCCTGCGCATCACCTTTGGCTTCCACGACCGCCCCGAACCATTCAGCGGCCGCTGGTACCCGAATTATTCCGAGCTAGTGGTGAGACGCCGGGATCTGGACAACCTGGAAAGCCAGATGCTCACCGACGAAGGCGAGCAGCCCCTGGAAGCGGGCCTGTTGCTGGACGTGATCTGGCAGCTGGAACAGATGGCCATGGAAAATGGCCGGCCCCACGAACATCCCCACGACCTGAACTGGCTAACCGACGAACTGAGCGACCGCACCAAGCTCGATCCCCGACTGCTGGGCAAGGTGCTAAACGCAGCCGAGCGCCAGCACGCAACGCATTACTGAGCGAAGGCCTAG
>NZ_AFPJ01000050.1 GCF_000220505.1 Microbulbifer agarilyticus S89
CTCAGGTTGCTACCAGTCACAAGCTGCGCGGCGTCACTCAGGGTGATCGCATCGGCTGCCTGCAGGGTAATGCTGTCGACTGCGTTCATGGATTCACGCAGTGCGATCTCGGCGCCGCTGGTCAGGGCCAGGGTGCTACCGCTATCCACTTGTGCGAGATCCATACCGGCAATGGTATCGATCTGCATGGCACCGCCGCTCTGTAGCAGAGCAGCATCACCCATGCGCCAGCTGTTCGCGGAAGCCGTCAGGTCGTTGCCAATAGTGAACTGCTGGCCGGCAGACTGGGTAACGTCACCGCGCAGGGTCAGGCTCGCAGTGCCGGTAACCGCAACATCATCAGTCATGGCCAGGTTATCGCCATCGACGATGGTGAGGTCCGCACCGATGTTGGCCGCTTCGCTGAAGGCGATGTCGCCACCGGCTGTCAGAACTGCATTGCCATCCACGTCTACCAACGCGTAGTGCTGCTCGTTGGTCGTGGTTGCATCGAAGTCAGCGGCCACTTGCAAGCTAGCAGCGGTACCCATGGTGAAGCTGTCGCTGTCCACGGACAGATTGTTACCGCTTACCAGCTGTGCGGCATCACTCAAGGTGATCGCATCGGCTGCCTGCAAAGTGATGCTGTCAACGGCGCTCATGGACTCACGCAGTGCGATCTCGGCACCGCTGGTCAGGGCCAGGGTGCTGCCGCTATCCACTTGCGCCAGGTCCATACCGGCAACGGTATCGATCTGCATGGCGCCGCCGCTCTGCAGCAGAGCGGTGTCGCCCATAGTCCAGCTGTTCGCAGAAGCGGTCAGGTCATTGCCTATGGTGAATTGCTGGCCGGCGGACTGGGTAACGTCACCGCGCAGGGTGAGGTTCGCAGTGCCGGTAACCGCAACGTGGTCGCTCATGGCCAGGTTATCGCCATCGACAATGGTGAGATCACTACCAATGTTGGCCGCTTCGCTGAAGGCGATGTCGCCACCCGCAGTCAGAACTGCATTGCCATCTACATCCACCAGTGCGTAACGCTGCTCGTTAGTGGTGGTCGCATCGAAGTCAGCGGCCACTTGCAAGCTAGCACCGGTACCCATGGTGAAGCTGTCGCTAATTACAGACAGGTTGTTACCGCTTACCAGCTGTGCAGCATCGCTCAGGATGATCGCATCGACTGCCTGCAGGGTGATGCTGTCGACCGCGTTCATGGTTTCACGCAGGGCGATCTCGGCGCCGCTGGTCAGGGCCAGGGTGCTGCCGCTATCGACTTGTGCCAGGTCCATCCCAGCAACGGTATCGATCTGCATGGCGCCGCCGCTCTGAAGCAGAGCGGTGTCGCCCATGCTCCAGCTGTTCGCGGAAGCCGTCAGGTCGTTGCCAATGGTGAACTGCTGTCCGGCAGATTGAGTGACGTCACCGCGCAGGGTGAGGTTCGCAGTGCCGGTGACCGCAACATCATCGGTCATGGCCAGGTTATCGCCATCAACGATGGTCAGGTCGGCACCGATGTTGGCGGTTTCACTGAAGGCGATGTCGCCACCGGCAGTCAGAACTGAATTGCCATCTACATTTGACAGTGAGTAATGCTGCTCGTTGGTGGTGGTCGCATCGAAGTCAGCGGCCACTTGCAAGCTAGCACCGGCACCCATGGTGAAGCTATCGCTGTCCACGGACAGGCTGTTACCGCTTACCAGCTGTGCGGCATCGCTCAGGGTAATGGCATCAGTTGCTCGCAGAGCAATACTGTCGACCGCGTTCATGGATTCACGCAGGGCGATTTCGGCGCCGCTGGTCAGGGCCAGGGTGCTGCCGCTATCGACTTGTGCGAGATCCATTCCAGCCACTGTATCGATCTGCATAGCGCCGCCGCTCTGCAGCAGGGCGGTGTCGCCCATACTCCAGCTATTCGCTGAAGCCGTCAGGTCATTGCCGATGGTGAACTGCTGTCCGGCAGATTGAGTGACGTCACCGCGCAGGGTGAGGTTCGCAGTGCCGGTGACCGCAACGTGGTCGGTCATGGCCAGGTTATCGCCATCGACAATGGTGAGGTCGGCACCGATGTTGGCGGCTTCGCTAAAGGCGATATCGCCACCGGCGGTCAGAACTGCATTGCCATCCACGTCTACCAACGCGTAGTGCTGCTCGTTGGTGGTGGTCGCATCGAAGTCTGTGGCCACTTGCAAGCTGGCACCGGCACCCATGGTGAAGCTATCGCTGTCCACGGACAGGCTGTTACTGCTTACCAGCTGTGCGGCATCGCTCAGGGTAATAGCATCAGTTGCCTGTAGCGTAATGCTGTCAACGGCGTTCATGGATTCACGCAGTGCGATCTCGGCGCCGCTGGTCAGGGCCAGGGTGCTGCCGCTATCGACTTGTGCGAGATCCATTCCAGCCACTGTATCGATCTGCATAGCGCCGCCGCTCTGCAGCAGGGCGGCGGCGCCCATGCTCCAGCTGTTGGCGGAAGCGGTCAGGTCACCGCTGATCGCGAAGGTCTCGGCGGCAGACTGAGAAACATCACCACGCAAATTGAGGTTCGCATTTGCAGCACCCGCGGAGCCAACAGTGACATCACCAACGAGATTCAAGTGATTACCGTCGGTAATGCTCAGGGAGCTACCAA
This sequence comes from Microbulbifer agarilyticus S89, assembly GCF_000220505.1. Lineage (GTDB taxonomy): Bacteria > Pseudomonadota > Gammaproteobacteria > Pseudomonadales > Cellvibrionaceae > Microbulbifer > Microbulbifer agarilyticus_B. Next base: position 2,609 of record NZ_AFPJ01000050.1, read on the forward strand.
AATCGGCCGCTTCACTAAACTGGATATCACCGCCGGCTCTCAGCTGCGCGCTATTGGCTACATCCAGCAGGGCGAAGTCGATGCCCTGCTGCGCAACCACATTCATTGCGTCGCGGGTATCGACCAGGCTGCCGCTGCCGGCAATGAAGCTACCAACACGTGCGGAGGCTTCGGCAATACCCTGCCAGTTGCCATAAGTCAGCAAGGTTGCCGCGTCGGCGAGAGAAACATCGCCGGCCACATTCAACAGCAGGTTTGCATCGGAAACATTCGAACCGACGGTAACGTCGTTCAGGAAGTCGATGTCACCAGTGCTATCGATCGCAAGGTCACCCCCACTGACAAGCAAGCCGAAGGAACTTGCAGAGCCTGCAGCGGTAAATTCAAATGACGAGCCAGAGCCACTTTGCAGCGCGCTATTTGCCGCCGTGGTCCAGGCAAGCGCTTCCACACTCACTGCACCGCTAACATTGCTGGTTTGACCGGCAGACTGCGCAACCGAGCCACCCAGCAGCAGCGTCAGGTCTGACGCGGATGCAGTACCAACGCTCAAGTCGCCAACCAGGAACAAGCCGGCGTCGCCGGTCAGGTGCAGGCGGCCACCGATATTGGTATTCGCATCGAAGGTAACGTCATCCCCCGCGCGCTGCGTCAGGTTACCGGTCACGGACAGGGTTTCGAAAACCTGTGCACCGTCTGTGTCAATTTCTGCATTGTTCGCGACGAGCAACTGACTGGAGCCCGCCATCTGCCAGCTCTGCGCCAGCAACGCGGAGGTAGTGATACCACGCAGGTTATGACCGACGTCCAACGTTACGCCATCACTCACAAACACATCACCCAGGGTTTCCAGGCGCAGGTTACTGCCAGTAGTCACGTCACTGGCAAACGTAATATCGCTGTCGCTATCCAGTGTCAGGTCGGTGCTGGTCGTTACCCCACCAAATAAGCTGTCGCCACCGCGCAGGGTAAACAATGCGGAGCTACTGGAGGACATCTGGCTGGCTGCATTCGCTGTGACCGCGCGAGCCGTCACATCGATGGAGCTGGCGTCGATCAGGCTGGCCGCAGCAAGGGAGAAATCATTGCCGGCATTCGCGAGGAACTGACCACTGGCAAAGGCACTGCCACCCAGCGTTACGCCACCAAGCCCCGCCTGCAAATTAATCGAATTAACTTTGCTACTTGCGCTACCGATATCGCCCTGCACTTCCAGGCCATTGCCGGCGGTAGCCACCACATTGCCATCAGTCAGCAGATCGCCGGTGACCAGTAGGCTTTCGCTATCGAGATTGATAACCCCGGAGGCCGCAACATCAACCAGAGTGAGTGCATCGCCCGCGTCAACGTATACGTTGTCGCCTTGCAGATACACCGCATCGATATCACCCAGAGTTGTATCCAGTAGGTTCAATGCGGTGAGATTAATATCGCCCCCCGCAATCAAGGATTGCAGATTGAGGCTGTCAACGGCGGTGAGTTGAATATCTTCTTCGCTGCGAATGGATTTGCCCGCAGCCATGGTAATGCTCTGGGCATCCGCCAGCAGTCGCGCATCGCCACCGGAAGAAGCGGTGGTATAGGCAATATCGAGATCGCCATTTAACTGCATGTCGCCGGTTGCCAGCAGGTCGAGATCGCCCGCAGTAGTGATATCACCCAGAGTCATTGCACCGGCGGTCGCATCAAAGTCACCGCTACCGATATCGAAGGTCACTGCATCGACATCGATATTGTCTGCGGAAAGTTTTGCCAGATTGGTGACGGTTACGGTCTCCGCACCGCTATCGAGGATGTCCCCTGCGGCGTAGAGATCCAGTTCAGGAGCACTGATACCTCCGTCAATCACCAGATTACCGCTGGCATCGATACGGAGAATTCCGCTCAGGCTTGCGCCCAGGCGTGCTTCGGATGTGCCGGCAATGTTCAACCAGGCGTTGTCCGCATTGAGATCCAGGTCGCCACCACCAGACATACGCAGGTTCAACGCCTGAGTATTGCTACCCAGGTCATCTCCAGCGACCAGTTGAATCGCACTGCCGGAGACGACGCTTTCGCTATCCAGACCATAGATATCTGCGTTACTGACCAGACTTGCAATGCCGCCCGCGCTCACCGCGTCGACAACCAAATCACCACCTACCTGGGTGAGGTACAGATTGTTGGCTGCGCCTGCCTGACGCAGTACGCCATCCAGGTCTACCTGGACGCGGTTGCTAACGCTACCGATATCGCCCTGGGTATTGGCCAGGTACAGGTCATTTGCGGAAATGTTGGTACCGCTGATTGCGTCGATAGCACCGTTCACCGCCAGGCGTACATTGCCGTCGGTAGAAACAATACTGCCCAGGGTCAAGCCGCTGGCCGACTCCGCGTAAATCTCGTCGGTAGCGGCGACATTCAATACGCCAGTGGTATCGATCTTGATCGGATCCACCTGCGACACATTGAAGGTAATCAGCGATCCGCTCTCACTGGTTTCGATATCGCCGGGGCCCGCTTCCAACAGCGCAATTTTTTGTGCGTCGGTAATGGTTGGGTTATCACGATCGATAACGAATACCAGATCCGCGAGGTCTTCACCCACGCTGCCACCACTAACATTAATGTCGAGGTTCGGTGCAACGATGTTGGCTTCGCGATTGGTCAGCGTTGCCTGTGCATCCGCATTCAGAGCCGCTGCATTAATACTGATATCGAGCTGGCTTTGGCTCCACTGCGCACCCTCAATTAGGTCTGCATACCAGGCGCTGGCCTCATCGATCACCAATGCGTAACCGGCGTCATAACTGCTGGTCAGCAGGTCGCCGTAGTCGTACCCCTGCAGGGTACCTTTCTGCTCTACACCAATCGCATCTTCTTCATTCGCGTACACGTCCGGTGCCGCGACCTGGTCTGCGAACCAGTCTTCCAGCGCAAAGTATTCGTCCTTTGCCAGCTGCGTTGCCTCAGCAACTGTCGACACGCCATAACGGGACATAAAGGTGTCTTCAAAGGCAGCATCAATGGTGAAGCCTGCCGCAGACGAATCGCTCAGACGCTGCTTGATCAGCCAGTAGGTGTGGTACTTGCTGGTGAACTGGTTTTCATAGCCGGTAACCGCAATTTCACCGGCATCTGCGTCCTGCAGGCCGAGACGATCCCACACGGTTTGCAGATAGGCCAGCTCCTCATCGGTTTTCTCATTTTGGCCGATGCCATTAACCAGGCTGCCATCTCCGAGAGTAATCACCACATCTTCACTGGCGCTAATGGTATTCACCGCCAGATCGCCGGATGCCTGATAGATGACAATATCGTCGGCCGCTTCCAGGGTAATTTCGTTCAGGTCTACGTTGATGTAATCGTAGGTGAACGAGGTACCGATGGTGCCCGCGGAACCGATGCTGCCGGAGTAGCTCACCAGGTCGAGGGTATCGCCCTGAATGTGGGTGCCGGTACCGACCCCCTCCAGGCCCTTATCCACAGAACCGACGATATCGTAGAGGGCGTGGAATTTTTCCAACTGCACAGCGCCGGACTTACCGGTGATATCGAAATACACAGAACCGCCATCCGCATCAAGCGATACGGTATTGGTGGCGATATTCAGCGGGTCATCCAGACTTCCCAGATCGCCCTGACCGGCATACAGACGCAGGGTTTCCGCATCGAACGCCGCCCCCGAGCTGACACCCAGAGAGCCGCTGGTGTTGATATCGGTAGTGCCCAGCGGGTTGTAAATATTGCCGTTGATACTGACGTTCGCCGCCGAATCAATGTCAATACTGCCGGTAGCCACACCGGTAAAGGAAATGCCGATACTGTGATCCGCTTTTACATAGGTGTGCGTTTCCATATTCAGATAATACGGGATGTACACACTGGGATCGGTATCGGTCCAGTTAGAGCCGTAATAACTGTCGTAGCTGTAACCAATGGCCCACCAGTAACGACTGATGCTATCCGCATCGTACTCCTGACGAATGTAATTGGTGGCAGTGCCGTTAGTACACACATCCGGGTTGGACGCACAGGTGGTGTAGTAGCTGGCCTCCACATTCCACTCCAGAGCGCCGCCAGCCCCGGTGCCCTGCCATTCGCCCACGGTGTTGGGGTACTTGGCCAGGTAACCGTCAGGGAAATCGGTGTAAGAGCGGCTTACCGAAGCGTCTTCGCGAATGTAGTACAGCTGGCCGGCGAGCGGATCGTAAGTAGTACTGGAAGTGGTGCCTGTGCCGCCGGAGGCACGCACAAAGGTCCCGTCTTCATAGCTGGTGGCATAGGAAGTGGTTTCGTACTCCTGAATCTGGCCACCAGGACTGTGCACATACCAGTGACTGAAGTAGTCGTTGCTACTGCCACCGTCGTTCATATTTTTGGTGAAGTTGTAGTCGGTGATGCGCACGATGCCCACTGCATCGTCGCCTGCATCCAGACTATTGATCACCAGCTCGGTGTTGGAGTTGTTATCGATATCAATCTGACCAAGACCATCGCGCACCAGGATATTTCCGTCCGCGCCGGTAGAGGAGATCTTGGCATTAATCGACAGGTAACCACCGCCGGAAACCGGCACGTCATCCACCAGTAGCTGCCCGCTGGCAACGTCATAGGTAAGCGTAATACTTTCAGCACCGCTCACCTTGGAGATCTGAGGATCAATATAAATGTATTGCTCCTCAAACGGCGTCACAAAAATATTTACATAATTGGGGTTCTCGACTCTGAGGGTTTGCCCCGGTTCAAGTTCGATCTGGTCTCCACTGGACAGGCCTGCAAGACTGATATATTGCGCAATAGCAGAATCAAATCCACTACCCACGCTGACCGACCAATTATTGTCGGTTCCCACTTCGATAGTGCCATTGATATCCACTCGGCGAGCATTGATAACGACCTTTTCACCTACAATGGTGCTGCCCGGTGAACCAATATCGCTTTTCACCGAGTTGTAGCTCGCCGTGCGAATTAGGTTGCCCTGCTTGTCCTCTACTGGCTGGAAACGCCAGTTTCTCCCACCGCGGCTGTCACTATCTTTTTTAAACTTCAGGCGAATCTGGTCGGCGCCATCGTACTCCTGAGAGTCACTGAACCCCCAGTTGAAGAAAACATGCACGGTGTCGTAGTCACCGGCGTAATACGGATCTTCGCTGTTATCTTCAACACCGCCGATATAGCAATCTTTGGCAGTGGCACAGGAATAAAACCAGTTATTGAATTCATCGATGCCGGTTGCATCGATATCATCTTCATAGCGGTGGTTGATCCAATACTGGACGAAATCATCCGCATCCTCGGGCTTCCATTTATCGACAAAGTTCACCAGTGAGGACGGCGCACGGCCATAGTAAACATCGCTATTGCCCGCATTTACCACCAGGCTGCCGTTTTCAACCGTCAGGTTGATGGTATTGGCCTCGATGGAAGCCTGCTGCAACAGGTCGCCCTCTTCGAGGGTAATATCGACCGTCGACAGCAGGTTAGTGATTGCACCATCAATGATGACGTCAGAGTTCAGATAATTAGTGCCGCCCGGATTGTGGACAATATGGATACCGGAGCTGACACCAGTGGTACTGCTATCTTCCTCGGTGATATACGCTTCATCCAGAGAGGCCCCACCGGTGACATACACATTGCCGCCGGTCTGGTTGGCAATGTAGAGGTTACCTACCAGCAAGTGCTGGTCATCGCGGTTGTTGATATCGATGTAGGCATCGCCACGCGCGATAAACTCGGGGCGGTTATTGCTTGCGCCCTGCAAGTCGATGGTGTCGGCCAGCAGGCTGACGTTACCCGCAGAGGCGCTGATATCGGTGACCGCGATCACGTTGTTTTCCTGCTCGGACAAGGTGTCCAGAACCACGGAAAGCGCAGCAATTTCGGTTTTCAGCTCGACGATTTCGTCGGTATAGGGGTTTTCGCCAGAGCTACCGGTACCGACTTCGGTGCTGGTGCCACCACTGCCGGTATCACCGGTGTCTTCGTTACCGTCGGTCTTGCCGCCTTCGTTACTGGTGCCGGATTCGGTCCACGCCTCATACTCATCCACCAACGCCTGCAGTTCGTCGATATAGGCCTGCAAACTGGCACGCGAGGAATACTTGCCGCTTAACTGACCGGCGCTACCGTAGCCCGCCAGGTCCGAGGTGATATTGCCCGAATCATCCACATCCACCCACTGATAAGCATTCTGGCCCGCGACCACAGAGCCGGAGCCTTCAAACACCAGCGTGTTATCGCTGCTGGTATCGTTAGAACCGAAAGTGGTTTCGGTGGAGAAGAGCTCTAAGTAGGGGTTGCGCTCCACACCATCGGCATTGGCATAGAGAGAGCCCTCATTGGCTTCCACGGTTACGTGACTGTCGCTGCCCAGATCAATGTCATCGCCGAAGATTACGGTATTGGTGACATTGATATCGGCGTCGGCATCATTACCCGCCGGAATCGGCACCGCGGTCCAGTTGTACACATTGGTGCGCGCATCGGCCACCAGCTGGTTTTCGTACAGGTAGCTGGAACCACGGCCCGCATAAATGCCGATATCATCCAGAGCATTGATGATGACGTCCTGACCAATATCCACCGTGTTGGTAACGTTAACGTTCACATCGGATACGCCACCGGCCACACCGGCCACGGCCCATACACTGGTTTCCGCCTGTGCCGTTGCCGAACCAGTGGTGTAGGTACCGATACCAATTTCACCAATCGGGTTGTACAGCACCACATCATCACCAATGGTGACGGTATTTTTGGTGGTCGCGTCCACGTCGGATTCCGAGCCTGCGCCCTGCAGGGCTCCGCCCACCTTCAGTACCGCCGCATCGTATACATAGAAACGCGTATGTGCGTCGATTGCGATACCGTGGTCATAAGTACTGTCGAGCCAGGCCAGGTCGCTGATCGCCAGTACTGCATTGTTGCCAATGGTTACCGCCGCTTCGACGCCGGTAAGGTCCTGGTACGACAGACCCGCGGAACCGTTGGCTGCGCCACCGGCACCGGCATTAATGCTGGTTGAGAAGCCGGACTCCGCCGGATCCTGAATTTGCAACGCACTGTTGTCGGCTTCGATTTCGATTTGCAGTGCTTCGAAGCTGACGTTGTTGCCCAGAGTCACTTCGACATCGTTATCGATATCGGAGTTGGCTTCCGCACCGGAGCCCCCCACCACCGAAACCGTAGTGGAGTCGACACCGGAGAAGAACTGGCTTTCGTGCGCAGCAGAAAGACGCACCTCGCCACCAAGTACCGGCACCGCGGTGTAACCGGAAGCCCAGTCTGCGATCTCAACACTCGCGGACTTGTTGGAGTTCGAATTGTTGTAGCTGTTCGCGTTGGAAACTGCTGCGGAGCCCGCGTAGTAACCGCCACCACCGGCAGTGGTGAAGCTCTGGTTTTCGTCGTAGTTGTAAGCGTCGAGAATAAAATCGCCGGTACGCAATACCGCATTGGAAATTGGGTTGCTGCCGTACTCTACGCGCGCAGAGGTACTTGACTCCGCAGTAGACCAGTTAAAGCCACCGGCAAACAGACCGACGAAATAACCATCGGCATCGGCATACTGCACCGCAGTATTGCGCGCATAAACGCCGAAGTCGTTGTCCGGGATACGCACGCCGTCGCCCACTTTGGCAACGGCTTGCGAGCTGTTCTCTGCGAGTGCTTCAGAGCCGGCTACGCCAGCCAATAGACCGCCGGATGCGGCAAACGCATTGGCATCGGCACTGACATAATCTTCTCTGGAGCCATCGCCGGTTTCCGCGCGGATGTTTACATCCGCATTGCCGGTAAAGTAGGTACCGTCTCCCGCCTCAGCTACAGCCTTGGTGTCTGCGATGGCGTAGGAGAAGGAACCACCCATGGCGCCACCGGCGGCAACCGTGACACCGTAAGCACGAGAAAAGACTTCCGGCGTCGCCTGGGCATCGATATTGACCGCGGCATCGGCATCAATGGTGCCGTGCACGGTGGCATTTACATTGGACTCGTCACGGGCGTCGGTCACCACGCCCTGCACACCGGCGAGCAAACCGCCGGCCAGGGCAAAAGCGCTGGTTTTTACCAGGCCAGCGGAATAGGCATCCAGCTCGACCGTGTTGTAACCGCTAATGGCCTTGCCGGTCTCACCCAGCCAGGCATCCACATCACTGTTCTTTTCGGCAAAGCCAATAGACGCACCGATGGCGCCGGCACCGACGGTAACACTCAGGGAGCCTTCGGTAGGGTCGGACGGATTGCCGGCATCCAGGTCACCCACGCGCAGTTCAGTGGTATCGCGGGCCGCTACGGAAATATCCCCCGTGCTGTCACCTGTCGCGGAAGAAACGCCAGCAACGGTACGCAACTCGCTGCGCACGTCGTTGTAGTTGACGGTGACACCTGTGCCGCCACCGGAAATCACCCAAGACTTCATTTCGCCCGCGGCGTCCTCGTCGGATACATTCATTACCTGCGCATCGACGGTCACGTCGTTGGCGGTAAGATCGGTATCCACGGTGGCAATGGTCATGTCATACAGGCGGGTAACGCCGACAGCACCGGAGATGGCAACACTACCCAGGGAAACGGCACCCAGTCCCTGATAGGTAAACAGCATGGTCTGTGCATCCACATCCAGGGTATCGACATCAATGTCACCACCGGAAATGCGCGCAGCGACCACGCTCTCGCCACCGATTTTCAGCGAATTGCCGGACTCAGTGGTGGTACTGGTGCTCGGTGCAGTAGACGCTTCAATGGTGGAGCCGCTCTCATCTTCGATCGCGGCAATGTCATCGCTCGACAAGTGTGGGTTATAGCCTGCGGTGTCTTCTGCCAGCACATTATTCGCAGTCTGGCGCGACGGATCGAATTCGTCTTCCGCGTTTGTGCCGTCTTCGGTGGTGGTATCCCCCTGGCCGAACAGGGCGACACCAATACTGACCGCAGCGCCCACATTGGTGGAGGCACCGCCGGCCATGGAAATCATCCACGCCTCACGCTGCGCAGTAGCATCGATATCCAGCAGTGTGGCATCAATATCTGTACCAACCACTTCGGAATACACCTGACTGCGACCGAGCACCACGTTGGCCACGGCACCAACACCGACACTATTGCCGGCGCCGATACCCAGGGTCTCCTGATCAACGTCTAGAATTTCCTGGGCGTTGACCGTGACGCTGCTGGCGTCAGAGGTGCCATCCTGGCCGATAATCTGGGTGGTAAAGTAGTCGTCCGCGGTATTTGAGCTGGTGCCATTATCGTGCAGCAGACCGTGCACAGCTGCGCGGGTTTCGCCTTTGAATTCGGTGACGTTGATCATCGCTGCCACACCGAATCCGGTGCTGAGGCCCGCACCCAGGGAGTAACTGTTCACACTCTGCAGGCGGTCGGCATCGACGGTCACAGTGTCCGCATTGATCAGGGTGGTGTCGTCATCACCGGAGTCATCCAGATCGTTGCCGATCAGTGCGGTGCTGTCACCGCCCACCAGGTTCACCGCAAGACCAAAACCAATACCGACGTTAGTGCCGATACCCGCGGAGCCGGCCGCGGAATTCACATCCTGGCGACGCTCGGCATTGACCACCACATCTGTAGCGGTAATGGTGCTGTCGTGCAGCCAGGCCTTGGTACCGCCCATCATTTTATTGATGGTCACGGAGGCCGCACCGCCGAGGCCACTCTCGGCACCCACACCCGCCGCTATACCGGCAGAAACAGCCTGCGCCAGCTGGGTGGAGTTCGCCTCCAGCACCAACTCATCCGCATCGATGGTGCTATTATCAATCTCTGCGTTCGCTTCTTTACCCATGTGGTTGGTAGAGAAGCCACCGATACCAGAGCCACCGCCAGAAATCGCGATACCGGCGGAAACGCCGAGCCCATAATCGTGGCTGGAGCCGCGCACGACAACGTCTGCGGTATCCGTGCCCGATACGCCACTATTAATAGTGGAATTTTTAATGTAAGCGTCGGTACTGGACTCGAATACATTGGTGGCGACGTTCGCAGTAATCGCCACATTCTTACTACCGGAGCCACCGACGGTGATTGCCTGCTGCTTCACAAAGCTGGTGGCATTGACCGCAACACCGGTCACCGCTTCGTTCCCTTCACTCAATTTCTGTGAACCAAACGCAGTAGTGAGATCATCCATGGACACGTCGGAATTACCGACCGCATTGGAATTGCCATCGCCGTCCTCTTCTGTCGCAGAGAGGTCCGGGAGGGCCGTCATACCAGTGAGTTCACCATCAAGAATATTGAAGGTACCGCCAAGGCCCAGGGCCTTAACGGTTGCGTCTTCGATATAGGCTTGGGTTTTGCCGTATTCCGCTGCAGTGGAAATGGCGATCGCACCCGCGCCGCCATTCAGGCCAACACCAACTGCACCACTACCAACCAGGTTTTCGGTGTGCGCTTGCGCTTCAACCCCGACGTTGCCGTAGGCATCTATGTCTGCCTTATCTGCGACACGCGCCGTCACATTGCCATCGACAACGCCGGTGCCAATAGACGGGGCTACCGATATCTGCTTCGATGCGGCAACACCAGCATCGATGGTGAGCAGCCAGTTGTCTCGCAGGGCATCAACGTAAACATGTTTTGCCGCGAGTACGGTACTGGTGTCGCTGCTGTCGTCGCCAAGAATTTCCGCTGTAACATCGGAATCTATCCGGTTTACCGCGAGGGCAATGCCGCCGGCAGAACCGCTGGAAGAACCTGCGCCCATCCAGGCGGTAGACACACTGTCAGTGTAATCGGCGGACTGCACGCGAATGGTGCCACCGCTATTGGTCGCGGAGCCGTCGGAGTTTTCCCCAACGTTCTTGATCCCCGCCTGTATCGTCTGGTCGACGTCGGTAACACCGATGGCACCAGCAAATGCGAGGCCAGATCCGCCGGTAGAGGCACCAATACCGATGGCGTTGCCTACCAGCAAGTTTTCATCGCCATCGGAGCCGCTGGACGCTTTCACGGTAATATCGTCGGAAACTTCCAGATCAATATTGCCGATGCGCGCACGAGTTTCGTGCCCGCTGTCGCCCACCAGGTTAAGGGCAACCGCCAGTCCGCCAGCGGCACCACTACCCGTGGAAACGCCGACTGCGCCGGCAACGTTCACTGCGTCCATATCATTCTGCGCAGTAACCGCCACATCTTCGGCATGAATGACGCCTTCTACGCTGCCATTCCAGTCACCAATCTCGGCCTTCACCGTGTTGTTGAGGCTGTTAACGGCAACCGAGCCAATACCTGAGTACTTACCGGTGGCCACACCAACGCCAATGGCCACGGTGTACAGCAACGCTTCGTCGCGGGCATTGACATCAATACTGCTGGCAGCCGTATCAACCTCATTGATATATGCGTTGCGAATTTGCGCGGTTTTTTCCGTACTGACATCCGCGTGAGCATAGGAAATGCCGAGGTTGCTTTTGCCAACCTGCACCACACCGGCAACCGCAATAATGCGCTCACCTTCGGTGCCATAGTTATAGGCGGAGCCACTGCCATCATCACTGGTATGTACTTCGGTGTTGTCGAAAGCACTTGCACCGGAGAAGTCGTAATCGTCATTGACGCTGCTGGAGCCGAGCCCATCCAGGATGCTGTCCAGGCTGCCATCTTTACTTCCGGCCACGTTAACGGAAACCGTATCCGCGCTGGTGATGTCCACATTTTCCAGCAGCGCTTTGCTGTCGCTGCGGATCGAGCCAATGGCAAAGCTACCCATAAAGCCAAAGGCATTTTCCGCATTATCGTTGTAGCCAACACCCGCTGCGCCGATACCAATTCGCTGTAAACCGCGCGCACTGATATCGATATTCTGGAAATCATTAATCTCGCTGGTGGTACCGGAGTAGTCGGTAACAACCGCTTCCACAGCTTTACCGCTGTACACGTCTTCGTTGTACGCGCTGCTCCAGATATTGTTGCCATCTGGGTTACTGTCGCCAACCAGGTCGGCGGGGTCATCAATATCCGCATAGGTAATCGCCAGGCCAAAACCTTGCTGGCCACCGGCGTACAGGGTACCGCCACCTACACCAACATCGGTATTGTTGTAGGCGGTCACTTCCAGGTCTTCATCACCACCCTCACTGGAACTGATAGAGGAGCCTTCGATACGCGCGGAAGTGCCGTCGCGCACCATGGCGCCGGAAATAGAAAGCCCGGCAGAAGTGGACTTGCCACCCTGCGATGGTTTGTCCACCGCCAGCGCCAGGCCGATGGATGTCAGGTCGCCGCCGTGCAGTGCCTGCACCGCGACATCGCCAGCATCCACCACAGTGGAGTCCACCAGCCACGCGAGCGCGTCATTAAAGGTGATCTGATAGGCAATCGCCCCCGCCATCGCCTGGCTGTTAGGTGTCGATGGAGACTGGGACAGGTTGACCGCTGCCGAACCGGAAGCGGAAGCCGATACAATTTTTTGCAGCGCCTGAATGTCGAGGTTCACCTCATCGCCAGTGCCGCTGTGTGCGCGAATATTCGCACCCTCAACGATGGACTTGGCATCCAGGTTGGAAACCGAAACCGTGACGCTACCCGCGCCGGCAAAGCTGGTCGCATCCGCATCGACCTCGGCAACGCTGTCGCTGCTATCGGAAGAGCTACCGTTGGAAGCATCACTGGACGCCTGATTAACCGAGCTTTTGCTACTACTGCTGCTACTGCTGGCATCGCTGTGCTTGCCGGATAGCTTGCTGGAAATCTTGCTGGCTAGGCCGCCGGTCTTGCCATCCAACCAGCCTTTCAGCTTGGTGGACATGCCCGGCTCATCGGTGTGCTCCTGCAACAGAGCACCGGCCGTCGCGAGACTGCCATTTGTACCGGAGGATTTACTGCGCACCTCGACATTGCGCGCAACAATGGCACGCTCGGTCGGTATCGGTGCCGACGGAGCGTCCGGTGCAGGCTGGGAATCGTTCTTGAATGAAACCTTTTCTTCTTCTTTAGAGTTGTCACCAATAAAAGCCTTGGTGTCACCCTGGGTTATATTGACCGCGATGGCCACACCCACCGCACTCTCACCGGTGGTCCAGTTCACCGCGCCGCCCGCGGCCCAGTTACCCATTTGATGGTCGGCTACGATCACCAAATCGTCGGCGGTGACGAATGCGCGGTTACTCAGTGAGGCATGAGTCAAGGCCTCGGAATTCAATACGGCAATTGCGCCATTGAAACCGGTACCGGCACCCCAACCGGAAGACGGGGTAACCACAAAGTGGCGTTCGTCGGTTTCTGCGGTAATAGAGATATCGCCGGCCGCGGTAATCGTCGACTCGCCGATACCGGCGACCGCGTCCGCATTTTGCTGAACGAAAACGATGGAGCCACCAACGGATTTACCTTCCTCGTTGGTACCGTTGGCGTTGGGAATCAGGCCGAGACTACCGATGTTACCCGCGACGTTGGCACTTTCGATTAAATTGAAAGCGCGTACCGAGACGGACTCATCAAAGTCAAAGGTATACGTAACCGTCTTGAACGGCTCGAAATCATCGAGAATGCCCGGTGTACCGCTACTGCTTTCCACCGTGCGCTCAGCGCTCCAGCTGCCGGTTCCGGTGGTAATAACAGTGGCGTTGTCACCGATCCAGGCTTTGGTATCGATATCATTCCACACCACATTCACGGTACCGCCGTAGGCTTCCTTGTCGGCACTCGCACCGGAGTTAGCAAAGGTGGTCAGGATGTTACTTTCCAGCCCGCCGGTACTGCTGAACTTATTCTTGATATCGGACATGGTGTCCCACCGATCATAGGTGGAAACGATCGGCATTTTTTGCTCAGCCACCACACCGAGGTTACGCGCATTAACGGTAACGTAGTCGCCGACTTCGGCAACCGCCTCACCTTCATTGATTGCGAAGTTAAACGCGAGCGCCGCACTTTTTTCCGCATTGGCGACAACATTGCCGCGCTTTTTCGGCGAGGAAATACTGGATTGCGCGGTGGTTCGGTAACCACCCTGGTCACCACCGACCGCGCCGCGACCGTCACCACCAATAATCGCATCATTGTCGGTACCGAGGTCGGTACCCGCCGCTACCAGTACATCGCCACTGGCGTTGATGGTGGGCGCTTCATCCGCGCCGGAAACATTGTTGCCCAGATAGGCGTAAGCTTCGTGATCCGACAGGTTCAGCGACAGCGCAAGGCCGCCCTTCCACTCAACCTCACCGGGCTTGCCGTTGTCTTCCGGGGATTCGGTACTTTCCGGCAGGTACTTGGTAAGCAGCCCGGAAGCACCGGACTGCACTTTACTGGCACCCTTGATCAGCCGGGAACCGAACATCCGCAGGAGTTTGCCCGCACCAATTTTCACACCGGAATGCACGCGCTGCTCTACGGTGCGGTCCAGCGCGGTCACGGTCACATTGCCGACCTTGTCGCCGGCGCTACCGATATCCGCGCCCATTTCTGCAGTGGCATTGGTATCAAAATCACCCACCGCGACCGCGATACCATAGCGGGTACCGGTGAGGCCATAGACACTGGATGAAGAGTAGAAACGGTTCAAGTTCTCTGCGGAGAGCACCAGGTTGGTCGCATCCAGGTCCGCGCCATTTTCAATACGCGCGGTCGCATTCACATCGCCCTCAGCCACAGACGCGGCAACCACGGCCTTGTTCGAGTTTTGGGCCTGAATAACAAAGGCGGAGGCGGCCACATAGGCCTCATTGTGCGCGGTGACACTTAGATCCTGGCCCGCATGCACAATTGCACCGGATTGAATTTCGGTGGTACTGCTCGCATCGGAGTGGCTATAAATTCCAGCCAGGGCCACGCCCGCAGGGGCGCCGCCGAGTACGGCCGCCAGCGATTCACTCATGGCATGGGATTCAGAGGCCAGGGTGATGTCATCGGTCGCATTGAGGTCGGCAGTGCCAGTCACGGTTACGGTGGCATCCGCCAGCGCTTCCATATAGTTAAATTCAACACCCAGCAGCTGGGCTACGGTCTTAACACCGAGAGTAGTGCCCAGTTCTGCATACATGGAGCTAATGGCGATGCTTTCGGCCTTGGCGGTAATGTTCGCCGCATCGATCTCACCGGACAGGGTAATGCTGCTAGTGGCACTCGCGGTGCCATAGCCGACTTCGCTTTTGTCGCTGGCGGTGATGGTGACATCACCATCCGCGGCAACACCGGTTGCGTCCAGATGGCTGCCATCGTGCAGGGTAATTTTGCGGCCATCGATGGTGATGTCGCCGCCGCCGGTGGACAGGCTGCCCGAGACGCTGATGGTGTCTCCGTCCAGCGTAATATTCGCCGCGGTAATATCTGTCGCCGAGGAAACCGTGATGGTATCCGCGACCAGTTCGAGATCACCGCCATATACCAGTGACTTGGTCCAGGTCAGGTCATCGGAGTCGAGGGTAAGCTTGGCCGCATTCAGGCCGCTCAGGTCGAGACTGTCGTCGATTGACGAGCGCAGGATGATATCGCCGGTGGCGTTGAGCGTGCCGCTGGTATCGAAGGTATCGACTTCTAGGGTAATGTTGTCGGCAGAGACGGAGGTATCCGTGGTCAGCGCCAGGGTACCGGCGCTAAAACTAATGTCGGAACCACTGAAATCGAAGTCACCACTGTCTACCCAGACAATATCGCCCGCGGCAGCGCCGGTAACCGCACTGTCAGAGGCGTTGTCGGACAACACAATGGTCGCGTCGGTCACCAGCGCCAGCTCGGAATAGCTGAGGTTACCCAGATCGGCATAGCGCGCGCTTTGCTCCAGAGTAATGGTGCCAAAGGTCGCACTGTCGCTGTCGCCGGCATCGGCAATGGCGCTGCCATTGATTTGCGTATCGGCGGAATCGAAGGAGATATTGTCTGCGGTAATCGAATTGCCGCTGGTTACGGAAATCGCGCCGGCAGACAGGTTCAGCTCGCCATCGAAGTCGACCGCCCCCACCAGTTTGAAATCATCGGCCCCTGCTGCCACGTATTCGCTATCGGTGGCCGCGGCCGCAAACACCATGTTATTGCTGGTCACCAACGACAGTATGTCGGCGCTGATTTGGGAAAAATCGAAATCGAGGGTGTTACCGCTCAGGCGGATTTCGCCCGTGGCGGCCAGCTGATCGCCTACCGACAGGGCATTGCCCGCGGTCAGTACAATTTCCTCGGCGGAAATCGTGAGGCCAGAGGTGGTTTGCAGGTTCTGTGCTTCAAGCTCCAGCGCAAAACCCAGATCGATCGCTCCGGAGGTTTCCTCCCAAACGAGATCGCCACTGTTGCTGGATACCGAGCTGGCATCGCTGGTGAGGTAAAAATCGTTGCTGGTGACGACTTTGACACGGTTCGCGGAGATGTTGCCCAGGTCATCGTAGTTGGCATCGCCATCCAGCACTACCTGCCCGAGGCTGTCCGCCGCCGTAGCGTCTGCGGTGAGGCTGCCACTAACCTGGATATCACTCGCGTGCAGCGCCACATCGGAGCCGGACACGACATTATCTGCGGTGATCTCGATTGAGCCCGCGCTTGCATCCAGCGAGTCAAACGCATCCACTTCACCGACAATTACCATGTCACTGGCACCGGCGGCAGTCACCGCACTTTCATCAATGGTGGCGGCCAGAATCAGCGCATCGCTGCCTGCATCGAGATTGAATTGCGGAGCATCCACATCAACGATACCGACAACGACCTCATTCTCGTCATCTTCGGTGCCGATGCTACCCAGCGCGGTAAGGTTGCTGGTTACGGTAACCGTTTGCTCCGCGATGATACTGATATCACTTGCCAGCACATCACCCGCCAGGGATACGTTATCCCCCACGAACATCGCGGTGGTCGCCGCCTCGGAGGCAACCGAGTCATCCCGCGCGTCGATGGTCGCACCGCTGGCAACAACAATATCCGCCGCGCTGATGGTGATACCGCCATCGGCCATCAGGTCTCCGCCAACGGTCGTATCGCCCTCGGCTACAATCGTGATGGTACCGCCCTCGACCTGCAGCGCCGTGGGCGCGGTGAAATCGCCCACGTTCACCATAGCCGCATCGACATAGATCGCCTGAATGGCATTGCCCGCAGTCATCACCGCGCCGGCATCCACTACAACTTCATTGGCGAGGATATCGATACCGTCAGCGGTATTCACTTTCCCCGAAATCGTCACCAGGCCGCTGGCGGACACGCTGTAGTCGTCATTGGCAAGTGCCGTAATGCCCGCGTCAGAAAAGTCCGGGGTGCCCACATCCAGCCAGCTATCGATCTCGGTTTGCGAGGGCGTTCTTACGGAAAGCTGACCGACATTGATGACCCCTGACGCCCCCACAAGAAAACCGTAGGAACTGGCAAATACCACGTTGCCACCCAGCGTTCCATCCTTGTAGCTGTTCAGCACACCGTGTACTTCCGGGCGGCTGTTGCGCACGATATTCACCAGCTGATCAACGTCAGTGTCCAGCTCAAGATTGACCGTATTGAGATCGCCTACCACGAAATCATTGAAGACGTTGACCCCGACCGAGCCCTTCTTGTACTTGCTGATGACTTTTTCGACGTTGCCGCCAAGGTCTTCCACATCGGTAAACGCATCCACGGCGTCAACATTGTGCGTCGCCGCCAGCAGGTTGACCGCGCCACCGGAGAGCAGTGCCCCCAGGGTGAGCTGCTTGCCCTTATGCGTACGTGTACTGCGATTCAATTCGGCTCCGTTGCCGCGAACGGCATGGCGAATTGCACGAGCAAGCATATGGTGGCGGAAGGGTTTCATGCTTTGGTCCTTGAAAACGGTAAGAGTCTTCTTCGTCGTTCTAATTTTGTGTACGACCGTCAAATAAACGGCCTTTTATGATCTTGCTAAAACAGCAAAGCAGCCGCGCCGACAATTCGGCTTACGACTGCTTTGAACCTGACCCAAAATACTGACCAGGTGTTACTTTGCTGAAAATTTCAGCGAGTGCGATTAATTCAACGCGCCGGCCTCGGCTTTCTCTTTCGCTTCGGCAACGGCGTTGGCCTGCGCCTGTTGCTTGGAGAGCTGACGCAGCGCACCGAGGGAATGCAGGTGCGCATAGATCCAGGCCAGCTGGCCACTCTTGAACCAGTGCTGCACCTGCTCAGGCTCAACGTCCAGCAACTTGGCCTCGTCCACTACGTGCAAGCCTTCCAGGCGCACGGGCTTTCCATCCCCAGCCATCACCTGCATATCAAAGGACTTGAACAGCTGATGCTCGGCAAGGGTTGCGGAGAACTCCTGAGTCGCCTTGTATGACTTATCGAAGTTGGTCAGGAACTGCAGGACATTATTCAGGGTTGCGCTGTTCTCGCCCTGCTCGTCGAACAGTGGCTCTCCAGTCTCTTCGGAAAATTGCTCGCAGCCCTCATCGAAGCAGACCGTCTGGTTGTCGGTCATCGCGAACGGGTAGCGACGGATAAACGCGGGGACGTAACTACCCTGCCAGCTGCCATCCTCATCCACTAGTGCGTGCTGATTGTTGCGCAGCGACAGCAGGGCTAGAGGAAAGTACTGGCCGGACTCATTGCGGCTGAAGAAAATCGGCAGATCACGACTGGCCTCGAAGAACTCTATCCCGGTGAGGGGGACGGAGTTGATCTCGCGGGAAAACAGGAATTTGTTGCCCGGGGAAAACTTGAGATTGCGGTGATTTTCCCGGTTCAGGGCTACCGGCTTACGGTAAAAAAGCAGTTCGCTCATCGGTAATGTCTCGAAACCATTGTGGATATCTCGCGAGATATCTCTGTTTTTTAATTCTTACTCGCCGTTGCGAGCGTGGAGGCGATTAATATGCGCAATTTAACGAATTCGGTGTGACGTGGTTAGCATTATCTTCAATATTGATAATGCTAAGTCACAAAAGTCAGGCAAAAAATGGCGCACATACACACCCATCTCTGGATCATTTTTTCGCCCCTGCTGGCGTTAGCCAGTTCCCCCTTCCGCCCGGCCAATATCCCACTTAACGCCGCCTGCTTTCCGCTGCCATGCCCTCACCGCCACCGATAATTTTTGGACGATCGACCACTTCCGACCGAGCACTAACAATCACCAGCAAAAATACAGAAAAACCCAGCAGCCCTATCAAGAAAGTCTGCTTTGACATGCTGTGAACCCCGCAACTAACCGGGTCGACAATCCATGCCGAGCCAGCGCAAAAAAAAGATCCTTGAAATCAGTTACGTAAATACACAGTGGATTCCCTCAGCCCAAATCACTTTTTTTATAAATTTTTGTTGATCCTAATCGCCACAAGATCTAAAACGGGCGTATTAGCGGAATCGCAGAAAAAACGGCAATCCATGTCTCAGCACCACCAATTACCCGAGCTCACCGGACAGTTGTACGAGGAACTCCGGCGCTGTGCGCGGCGTATTCTGGCAAACCAGGCGGAAGGCCTGACCCTGCAGACCACCGATGTGGTACACGAGGCCTGTCTGCGCCTGATCGAATCGCCCGCACAATTTGAGAGCCGCACCCACCTCTACCGCTGCGCAGCCAAAGCCATGCGGCATTTACTGGTTGACCACGCACGGGCGAAATCGGCACAGAAACGCAATGGTGTACACATGCGCACCATCTGGATGGACAACCTGTTGGGTGATATCGATGTGAACCTGGGTCTTCTAACGATTGACCAGACGCTCACCGAAATGGCGCAAATCGGTGAACGTCTCGAAAGTATTGCCGAGCTGCATTACCTCGCGGGCTTCACCCAGGTCCGAGTGGCTGAAGTCTTGAACATCAGCGTGGCCACGGTTGAGCGCGAATTGAAGTTTGCCCGCGCCTTTCTGACCGATCGCCTGCAAGAGCTCCACCATCCGACACCAGCCTGACCCCGTTATGCCCAATCCGAAAAACCGCCTGAAGGTCATCAAGGGCCTGTTCGATCTTTGCGCTGATGCGCCTGTCAACGAGCGGGATACGCTCCTCGCCTCGTCGGATGCCACCCCTGAAGAGCAGCACGAAGTCAAACGGCTGCTGACCCTCCACAACACAGTCGATAGCAATGCGCAGCAAACGCACATCATCGGCCAGCAACTCCGGGCGCTCAGTCAGAGCATGCCCGCGGGACAAATGCTTGGCCCTTTTGCCATCGAAGAAGAAATTGGCCAGGGCGGTATGGGTATCGTGTTTCGCGCACGCCGGGCCGATGGCAACTATGAGCAGCACGTAGCGATAAAGATCGCACCAAGCTTTGCCAGTGCTGACGAGTTGCAACATTTTCATCAGGAGCGGCAAATCCTCGCGAGGCTGCAACACCCGAATATCGCGACCTTGCTTGATGGCGGTGCAACCGATGACTGCAGGCCCTACCTGGTCATGGAATACGTGGCAGGCAAGGCGATTCACGAACACTGCCTTGCCCACCAGCTGGGGCTCAAGGCGCGCCTGCACCTGTTTATCGAGGTCTGCAAAGCGGTCAGTTATGCCCACAATCACCTGATTATCCACCGGGATATCAAACCGGAAAATGTTCTGGTCACCAGCCAAGAGCAGGTGAAGCTGCTGGATTTTGGCATTGGCAAAGCCCTGCAAGGTGAGGCGGACCGCACCAATGCAACCGCACTGCGGGGAATGACTCTTGCGTATGCAAGCCCGGAGCAGATACGTGGCGAACGCACCACCATGTCCACCGATGTCTATGGGCTGGGCGCGCTGCTGTATTGCCTGCTTACCGGCCACTCTCCCCATGGGCTGGACAACAACAGCGCAGAGCAAGCGGTGGAAGCTATTTGCCGCACCGAAACAACCGCACCAAGCCGCGCGCAAGTGGACACGGGGGGAATCGAAGACCGCCGGTCATTGCGCGGGGACCTGGATAATATTGTCAGCAAAGCGCTGCGCAAAGAGCCGGACAGGCGCTACGCCAGCGTCAGTGAACTGCAGCGGGATATTGAGCGGTATTTGAACCGGGAACCGGTACTCGCAACTCCTCCCAGTTTTGTTTACCGCGCGGGTCGCCTGATCGCCCGGCACCCGGCCGCCAGCGCCCTCGCCGCCGCCGTGGTCATTGCAATCAATCTCGGGCTCGCGGCATCCCTGTACCTCGCAGATCAGCTGCGCACGGAACGTGACAGCCTGCTGGACGCACAGCGCGAGATCAAACGGCAAATGTATACCGCGGAACGCACCACAGCGTTGCTGACGGATATGTTTGAAGCGGCATCGCCTGCGCGGGCGCAAAGCCGCACCGTCAGCGTCGACAAGGTTCTGGAAGACGGTGCACGCAAAATTCGCGAGACTTTGGATAACGATCCCGCGGTGAAATCGCAGTTGCTCAAATCCCTCGCACAATTGAATTACAACGTGGGCAAGTATCACGATGCAGCCACACTGCAGCAGGAAGCGCTGCAACAGCTGGAAACTGCAGCACGGCTGCAAACGGGTCTTAGGGTTACGGAGGCCGCGCATATGCGCGCCGAGTTATTGATTGGCCTCGGCCGCTACCAGCGCGAATCGGGAGCTGTTAATGGCGCAGCGGCGGCCCTCGAGGAGGCATCTACCTTGCTGGAGCAGTATCCAGATAAACGACTGCAGGCACAGGCGCTGCACCGCAAGGGGCAACTGATCTCCCGGGTGGGGTCACCAGATGAGGCGATCGAGGTACTGAATACAGCAAAACATATTTGGCAACAAATGCCGGACCAGGGCGGCGCTCTCGGGTTAGCCAACAGCCACAGCCTGTCCAACGCCTATTTCAATAAACCCGACTTCCCAATGGCTGCGGAAACCGAATCTGTGGTACTCGCCGAGCGCATAAAGCTGCTGGGAGAATCCCACCCCGACACACTCAATAGTTACCGTTTCGTGGCGCGCAGCTACATGCGGGTGGGCCGCTGGCAGGAGGCGCGAGAACTCGCGCAACGGGCGTACCAGGTAAGTGGCAAAATCTTTAGCACCGAGAACAAGATCTTTCGCCACAGTGCGATCACGTACGCGCGCCTACTGGGACGCTTGGGTGACTTTCAAGCAGCGGCTGAGGTATTGAACCCATTCCTTACCGGCGAGGTGCGAGAACTGGAGACCACGGCGGAACTCTACCATCATCGCGGCTACTTCAATTTGAACCTCGGCCACCTCGCACAGGCGCGTGCAGACCTGGAAAAAGCGGTAGACATACTCGGCAAGATTTATCCGCACAATTCCGACTCCACCTTTTTACCGCGGGCCAACCTGGGTGAAGCCATGGCTGTTACCGGTGATGCCGCTAGCGGAATTGAGCTGATTAACCAGGTCAAACAAGAAAATATCGTGCAGTACGGTGCTGACGACTACGGGGTGGCAAGCTGGAATTTACGCCTGGCACGCATCGCGCTGCATACCGGCAAGCTACAAGAAGCAAGCGAGCTCAACCAACTTTCACGCAGCATTAACCTGAAAACCTTTAGCCACGACCACCCCATCGTGCTGCAAAATGATGAAACAGAAATGCGTATTGCCCTGGCACAGGGCGATACTTTAACGGCCATTGAGCTCTGCAAACGCTTGATAGAGACCTATGAAGGCATTTTCCCACGAGACGCCCCCATTATCGGACGTCTCCAAAAATTACTGAGAAATATGCGCAATCCAGTCTGATGTAATTAGTACAGTTAAAAAACCAAGATTTTCGCATTCGAGCTTTTTCCACCGGACAAGCAATGGATACCCTAATCAACCTTAAGACATCAGCAAAATTTCAGCCTTGAGACGCTAGCTTTCGGGCTCAAACTGCGTTAGCAGAGGTGCATCTGCCAAGAGCTGATCAACAGAGCGATAACGTGACTTCAGACGCTCCCCCAACTCCAGTGAAAACTCTAGGCTCAAATGATGCCGATCATATGTAAATGGGACCGCACCCGCTGATGATTCACATACCTCTCCGCCGCACATCAGCGCGAACTTATCGATATATCGGGGATTCAACAACTCGGCCTCTCTACTGCCTCGCCACTTTGCCAGTTCTCGATACTCATCTTCTCGAGTGTAGGAAATTGAACTCGGCTCAAGACAGGAATCCATAGTCCCGCTACGCCCGATAAAGAAGGAACAGTCTTTTTCGAGATTGAAGTACCCGCCCAATATCACGACCTCGACCGCAGGGTTGACTCTCTTTATCGCGACAAGTTCTTCCCAGATTTCAGCCTTATTCCGACCAAAAGGCATGTTTGCGCTGTAGACAACTAGGTCCAGTGATTTGACAAATTCCTCATCCCGCAAGCCATTAATCCGTTCACGACAATTGCGCTTATCCGGCTGATCGGAATTAATGTCCTTCATGAAGGGCCCGCATCTGTTCACGGTTCCAAACGTAATTATATTTTGGTCTTCCGCTGAATAGGCCGCATGCCAAATGTTGTACCCATCCGGCTCGTGGGAGTTTCCGAGCAGCAAAGTCTGCCGCGATGCATTTAAGATGCATTTTTCCGACCCGCTGAAGTTGCGGACTCTACAAGACTGCCGCGTTAGATTAAATCTCCGTTTCTTTCCCTCCTTCACCTGTTCCGCTGAGAGCACTACAGATTCCGACCACATGCTCCCTTTCGTCCAGTAAGCGCCCACCACCAAAATAGCGCATATGGAAGTACAACTTACGAAAAAAAGAGGGGCATGGTTAACGCGCTTGGAGGAAGCGTCGACATGACGAAATTTTTGCTCTACAAATTTCCAAAGGAGTGCCCCCAACAGCATAATGGCCACCAGTATAAGCACAATACCACCTGTTGAACTAAGCTGGCCGGGCGCCGAGTAACCCCAAAACACAATCAATGGCCAATGCACGAGATAGATTGAGTAAGAGGTGCGCCCTAAAAACTGTGCAACTTTATTTTCAAGAAGATGCCTTGAAACCGGATTGGTCCCCGCAAAAATCACAAGAGCGGCACCCAGGCAGGGAATCAAAACGGTATAACCAGGAAATCTGGTAGCAGCATGGTAGGTGAATATCGCGTAGCCCATCATAGCGATACCCAAAGTGGTCATTATTGACCTTACACCGCGCACCTGCATCCAATTCGTAGGTTTAACAAAAACCAGCATCGCCCCTATGACAAATTCAGCCACCCGAAACGGCAACAGGAAGAATGCGGCGGAGGCGTTGGAATGACTCACCATATACTGCGCGCTCCAAATAGAGAGTAGTGCGACAGCAATCAAACCTATAAATAAGATTGACCGGGAACCTCTGGTAAAGAGAAACACTAAAAAGGCCGGCCAGAAAAGATAGAACTGCTCCTCGACACTCAACGACCAAGTATGCAGTAAAGGCTTAAAACTTTCGTCTAGGTCAAAGTAACCTGCCTCACTCCAAAACAAGACATTGGACAATGAGAAAACCGCAGCAATTATCTCCTTCGAGAAGCGAGCAAGATGCTCTGGGGATAGGAGCATGGTCCCGACAATAGCGCTCACAGTGATAGTCGCGAGCAACGCCGGAAACAATCGTCGAATTCTACGGATATAGAAATCACGAAATGAGAAGGTCTTACTTACCAAAGCGTCATAGATATTTCTTGTTATTAGGAACCCGGAAATAACAAAAAATATGTCAACACCGACGTATCCACCCTCTATCCAAGTGAGGTCGAGGTGAAACAGTACGACAGAAAGGACAGCTAGCGCCCGAAGTCCTTCAACTTCTGCCCTGAACTTCCGACCTGCGGGGTGAACCACCTCCGTGGAATCCAATTTCGCCAACATATTATTATTCCTTGAGAGAGGAGACCTAAGTCAAATACTTCCTCGGTGCTCTGCGAAGAGAGCCTTTACTTAAAAGACCATCATTCATGTATGAATGCTCGGGGATGCGGCCCCATTCGACGCATCAGGCACATTATCACACAGGTAGCCATCTATCTCTGACTCAACGCTTTTACTATTCTTCGATTTCTAGAGACTCACTAGCGACCTTAACAAAGCAGAGTGACAATACTCCACGTTGGACACGGAGGGCGGCAAACTAAACTGCTATTGCAGGCAGTAGCCCATAATACAGGAGGGACAAGTCATGACTATGGCACCCACTGTCAGTCGATACCTAGACAACCATTCCGTCCAATACCGGGTCATTCCCCATGCGCACAGCGCGACCAGCCGCGAAAGCGCGCACAAAGCGGATGTTCGCGAAGACCGGGTGGCAAAAGCGATCCTGCTGAAGGATGACCAGGGCATGGTTATGGTGGTGATTCCCGCGAGTAGCGGCCTGGATATGCGTGCGGTGCGCGACGAAACAGGGCGCAACCAGCTGGAAATGGTGAGTGAACCAGAAATCGGTAATATCTTCAGCGACTGTGAACTCGGCGCGCTTCCGCCACTTGGCCAGGCATACGGCCTGACAACCCTGGTGGATACTGGACTCGATAGTCGCGACACCATCTATCTGGAATCCGGCGACCATGAATCTCTGGTAGCGCTGGACGGAGAAGATTTTGACCGCCTTATGGCGAGCAGTCGCCACTGCAACCTGAGCCGGGACTGGTGGTAATTACGGTCACACAAGTGAGAGGCAAAAAAAAGCCGCGGCATTTCTGCCGCGGCTTTTTTTGCTTTCGATCGAGAGTAAATATTACTCGATGATCTTAGCTACAACGCCAGCACCAACGGTACGGCCACCTTCGCGGATCGCGAAGCGCAGGCCATCTTCCATGGCGATCGGCGCAATCAGGGTAACGGTCATCTGAACGTTATCACCTGGCATTACCATCTCGGTACCTTCTGGCAGCTCACACGCACCAGTTACGTCGGTGGTACGGAAGTAGAACTGCGGACGGTAGCCTTTGAAGAACGGGGTGTGACGACC
Organism: Microbulbifer agarilyticus S89; assembly: GCF_000220505.1. Lineage (GTDB taxonomy): Bacteria > Pseudomonadota > Gammaproteobacteria > Pseudomonadales > Cellvibrionaceae > Microbulbifer > Microbulbifer agarilyticus_B. Next base: position 28,342 of record NZ_AFPJ01000050.1, read on the forward strand.
ACCTTCGTCCTTGGACAGTACGTACACTTCTGCTTCGAACTTGGTGTGCGGGGTGATGGAGCCCGGCTTAGCCAGAACCTGACCACGCTCAACTTCGTCACGCTTGGTACCACGCAGCAGCGCACCAATGTTCTCACCAGCGCGGCCTTCGTCCAGCAGCTTGCGGAACATTTCTACACCAGTACAGGTAGTAGTAGT
>NZ_AFPJ01000049.1 GCF_000220505.1 Microbulbifer agarilyticus S89
GGTTTCCTTGATACCAACGATCTCGATCTCGTCACCAGTGTTGATAACACCACGTTCAACACGACCGGTAACTACGGTACCACGACCGGAGATGGAGAATACGTCTTCGATCGGCATCAGGAACGGCTGGTCTACCGCACGCTCCGGCTCCGGAATGTACTCGTCCAGGGTTTCAACCAGCTTCTTAACAGCGGTGGTACCCATTTCGTTGTCGTCTTCGCCGTTCAGGGCCATCAGAGCAGAACCAACGATGATCGGAGTGTCGTCACCCGGGAACTCGTACTGGTCCAGAAGTTCACGAACTTCCATCTCAACCAGTTCCAGCAGCTCTTCGTCGTCAACCATGTCGGCTTTGTTCAGGAATACCACGATGTACGGTACACCTACCTGACGAGACAGCAGGATGTGCTCACGAGTCTGCGGCATGGGGCCGTCAGCTGCGGAACATACCAGGATAGCGCCGTCCATCTGAGCAGCACCGGTGATCATGTTCTTAACGTAGTCGGCGTGTCCCGGGCAGTCTACGTGCGCGTAGTGACGGGTCGGGGACTCGTATTCAACGTGAGAGGTTGCGATGGTGATACCACGCTCACGCTCTTCCGGAGCGTTGTCGATACCGTCGAAAGCAACAGCAGCGCCGCCCCATACTTCTGCACATACGCGAGTCAGTGCAGCAGTCAGAGTGGTTTTACCGTGGTCAACGTGACCGATGGTGCCCACGTTTACGTGGGGCTTGGAACGTTCAAACTTTTCTTTTCCCA
>NZ_AFPJ01000048.1 GCF_000220505.1 Microbulbifer agarilyticus S89
ACTCCTCCACAGCTCTCCCATCTTTACACTCTGCTCGCTGGCATTCAGAGTGCGTGCGCCGAACAAAAAATAACCACCCGCCAACCAAGTGCGATTTTTTCGAAACATAGCGCCATGTTTTTGCACTTTTCACTGCGCACCAGCTTTTTATAATCCTCCCTGACAACAACAGACCTGCTCATACGGAGGCGCCGGCGCGTGCAGTCCCGCAACAGTAAAACCCATTACGGCTGGGTGGCCGTTACCCTGCACTGGCTGATGGCACCAGTCATCATCGGCATGTTTGCCCTGGGCTGGTGGATGGTTGACCTCTCCTATTACGACCCCTGGTACCGCCAGGGCCCGAACATCCACAAGTCCGTCGGTATCCTGCTGCTGATTCTCCTGGTAGCGCGCCTGGTGTGGCGCTGGCTGAACGTATCCCCTGACCCGGAGCCCGCGCCGCGCTGGCAACAACGCACCGCGAGTGTCGCGCACGGTGCGCTGTATCTACTGCTGATTGCCATTGGTATCACCGGCTACCTGATCTCCACCGCCGATGGCCGAGCCATCGACGTATTCAACTGGTTCAGTGTGCCGGCAACCATTCAGGGGCTAGAGAACCAGGAAGACATTGCCGGCGTAGTACATGAGTGGCTCGCCTGGGCGCTGATCGGGCTGGTCGTGGTGCACGCGTTGGCGGCGTTCAAGCACCACTTCGTGAACAAAGACAACACCCTGCGCAAGATGCTGGGCAAGGTGCCGAATTTAGAATCCCATTAACACAATCAAAACCCTGAAACAGGAAACAACCTCAATGAAGAAAATCGCAACCTTTTTGTTTGCCGCGCTGGTAGCCGGCTCAATTAGCACAACCGCAAACGCAGCGGAGTACAAGTTCGACACCAAAGGCGCCCACGCGTTTGTACAGTTCCGTATCAAGCACCTAGGTTACAGCTGGCTGTATGGCCGCTTCGACAAGTTCGACGGTAACTTCGTCTATGACGAAGCCAATCCAGAAGCCTCTTCCGTAGAAGTGACCGTGGACACCACCAGCCTGAACAGCAACCACGCCGAACGCGATAAGCACCTGCGCGGTGAAGATTTTCTGAATGTGGCCAAGTTCCCCACCGCCACCTTCAAAAGCACCAGCTTTGAACCCAATGGTGATGGCAAAGCGCTGCTGAAGGGCGACCTAACCCTGCACGGCGTCACCAAGCCGATCACCATCGACGTCACCGAGATCGGCGGCGGCAAAGACCCCTGGGGCGGCTACCGCCAGGGCTTCTCCGGCACGACTGAGTTCAAGCTGAAAGACTTCGGTATCGATTACGACCTGGGTCCGGCATCTCAAACTGTGGAGATGATCCTCGATGTAGAGGGTATTCGCCTCTAAGTCGCGGCACCCTTCGCACACAAAAAAGCCCGGTATCAAACCGGGCTTTTTTATTGACTCTCGTTCGCTCGCCTGTCAGCGCGCATCCTGCGGCCGTGGGCTGGGCGCCCAGGTCCGCAAGGTGCCTAGAGCGAACACCACAAGCCCTACCAGAATCCCCGGCATGCCCTCGTATATGTGCGCCTGCCAACCGAGCCAGCGCCACAGCAATGCCGTTGCCAAGCCGAGTAACGACATCGTAATCGCCAGTTTTTGTGAGGGGCGACCACCGGCCGCCAGCACCATCAGTAGCGGTGCAAACGCGGATGCCAGTGCCGACCAACTCATCACAACCAAGCTAAACACGCTTTGCTTGTTCAGCAGCGCCCAGGCGACCGCCACCAGGGTTATGCCCAGGGTGGCAAATTTGAGCAGGCGGGTATTCTCTGTGCGCTGCGGCAACAGATCGTGGGTGAGCGCCGACGAACAACTCAATACCAGTGAATCGGCGGTAGACATGGTTGCGGCGAAGATCCCGGCGAGAATCAACCCCACCATAACCGGCGACAGCAACTCCATCGCCATCATCGGCAATGCAAGCTCCGCATCAAACGCACCCTGGTCGCTGAGGAGAATGCGCGACAACATACCCACAGCAGTGGCCATGGCATAAAACAGCACGAACCACAGGTAGTACCAGCAGCGAGCGCGCAGCATGTTGCCGCTGTCATCCAGTGCCATAAAGCGCACCATCACATGCGGCTGCCCCACAACCGAAATACCGGCAAACAACCAGCTCAGAATAAACAGCGCGCCACCTGCCGCTCCGGGTAATAGCAAATCCTGGGGATACCAATCCAGGAACCCGTCAACCTGGCCCATTGCCTGCCAGGCCTCGGTGACACCGCCGACGGATTGCGTCGCCACTACCAGCAGGGTGCCCATCGCGAGTACCATCACCAGTGACTGCGCCGCGTCTGTCCAGATCGACGCGCGGATACCCCCAGCCAGGCAATACGCCGCAACGATCACCCCGCCAATCACCGCGCCGCTCCAGATAGGCAGCCCCAGCACCGCGTAAAGCGCTTTACTGCCCGCGACCAGCTGCGCGCTGGCATACGCCAGCAGGAACAGGAGTGACAGAATACCGGCGAGCTTTTGCCATGTGCCGAAACGCGTTCCCTGCCAGCATGCCAGGACCCCGGCGTAACTGGCTTCACCGCTACGCTTGGCAGCCTGGCGCAAACGCCGGTGCATCCACAGGGAACCCAAAAAGTCCCCGAGAATCCAGCCGATCATCAACCAGATAGAGGCGAGGCCAGTTGCATAGGTGTACCCGATCACCCCGATAAACATATAGCCACTGTTATTTGTGGCCACGGCAGAAAGCCCCACCAACATTGGCGAGACATCCTGACTGGCGAGGTAATAATCTTGCCTGGTACCGCGGCTTTTGCGGTAGGAGCTCACACCTACCGCGGCAAAGAGGGCCAGAAAAAACAGAAAGCTAACAAGCACACTTATCCCCTGAAAGTTGGATTTTATCGTTATGGTTGGCAGCCGCTCCCGGCCACCTGATACCGCGCACACAGCGGCATCTACGCAGGCACTAGCTCCCTTTCGCGGGGGGCGCACCACTACTTTCCGCTGACCCCACCAGCTTGGAGAAGTCATCACAGTCATGTAGCTGATCGAATGCACTATCCTCCAGCGCCTCATCCCGGTACGCCGGTGAAATATCCAGAGCCTTCTGCAGGTAGCTTACCGCTTCTTCCGGCTGCTCCAGATAGGCGTAAGCACAGGCAAGCTGGTAATAGGCATTGCCGTTTTGGTTGTCGATCTCCAGTGCCTGCAGGCACAGGTTGATTGCCCACTGGGGCTCATCCAGCTCCAGCACGGCATCGGCCTTGTACGTCAGCGCCTCGCCATCATCCTTACGCAAATTCAGGATCTGATCGTAAATCGCGATCTTACTGGTGGGCGTCTGTTCACGTCCGGCACGCAGCCACAGCGAGTGAATCTCCTGGGTAAGTTCAATCTCATCCCGGTTATCTTCGATATGCTGCGTCTTCTCGGAAAGCTGTTCCTCGATACTGCGCAGGCGCGCTTCGTATTGCTCCACCAGGCTGGAGATTTCCTGGTTGGCGAGGGTGTGCACCTTTTCTTTTACATCGCGGATCGAGGTCCAGCCCATAATCACCAACAGGGAGCTGAAACCGGCAATCAGGTAAAAGAAATACGTAATGGTGTCGGTGGCGTAGGTGATCGCCTTGTCCGCGGCACTCAATTGCCGGTCTACGATATTCTCTGTCAGCGACACTTTCTGGGCCGCCATATCCACGCGCAACTGCTTCAGCTCATCCAGCACGTAGCGTTCGATAAACGGCGAATAAAGTGGCTTCTCGAGATTGCCAGCAGCAGCCGCCGCCTGCTCGAGCTCTGCCAGTTTCTTCTGGTCTTCCTGCTTCTCTTCATCGCTTACCACCGGGGCTGGCACCTCGGTGTCATCCTGCGCCACGACCGGGAATGCGAGATAAAACGCACCCGCCAGAACCAATAAAGCCGCCAGCAACGCTGACGGCCATTTGGAAGAAAAACCAAGCTTCACGCTGCGCATATTGCCTCGCCGTGATCGTGCACTTCCACCAGTGCCGCATGCAGGCTTTTCACTGCATTTTCGTAATCGCTCTCGTCAATAACGAATTGCATGTCTACCTGACGCATGGACTGGTGAATGGCCAGAATACTGATTCCAGAGTTAGCCAGTGCGCTAACCGCTCGTGACAGCATGCCGGAGACCGTCATATCACTGCCAATAGCAGACACCACGGCAACCTTGCGCACCTGGATGTCACAATCGGGGAACTGCTCACCAATCGCCTTCTTAATCCGCTTCACCGTTTTCAGGTTACTGCTGAGGTAGTGAGTAATGGTATTGGCGTTGATGTCTTTGGTTACAACCCCACCCTTGAAGCGCGCAATTGCATCATTGATGGCCCGATCGTAACTGGTCATGCTGCCCATCATGTCCTGATCGAAACATTCAATAGCATAGATGTTTTTACGGCCGGCAATGATCTCTACCTGTGGCGTGTCGCTCACATAATCACCGGTGACCAGGGTACCGCTATGCTCCGGCTCAAACGTGTTCATCACACGCAAGGGGATCGCCTTCTGGCGCAGGCCTTTTGCCGCGCGCGGGTGGATCGCTTCCATCCCCAAGTTGGCGAGCTGGTCTGCCACGTCGTAATTAGTACGACCAATGGGCACGGCCTGCTCTTCCCCGACCAGGCGCGGATCAGCACTGCTCAGGTGGTATTCCTTGTGAATGATGGCTTCGCTGGCGCCGGTGATCACCGCGATACGACTGAAAGTCATCTCGCTGTAGCCGCGGGCGAAGGTCTTCATCAGGCCTTCTGCGGTGTGCGCATAGCCGGTGGCAATTGGCAGTTCGTTATCGAAATCTACATCGGCAAAGGCACGCTCGATACGCTCGTCCAGGGTGCGATGCTCGCCATCGCGCCATCCGGTGAGGTCGATAAAGCGGGCATTGATGCCTTCCTGCCTCAACAGCTGTGCGGTATTCCAGGCACTGTGCGCCTCACCCAGGCTCGCCAGCATTTCACTGACCACGTCCAGGTGGCCCTCAAGGGCGAAATGCCCGTGCTGACAGACTCGTTCAAGATCCGCAAGGCAGTTCGCCGCATCTTCGATACGCTCACCAATAAAGGCGTTGGCCTTGGCCAGCGTCACGTCATCAGTAAACAGTGATGCATTGACTTCCTGCATGCGCGCGTGCAAACCGGCAACCGCATCCGACCACTCGCGCTCGTCATCGGCACCGGCAAACAAGGCAAAAATACCCGGGCGCCCGGACTTCTTGTGCTCCAGCAGCATATCGGTGATGCCACCATAGGCAGACACAACGAATACCCGCCGATACAGGCCCTCTGCCCTCGCCTTGCCATTTTTCAGAATGATGTTGTCACGTACTGCGCGGTAGTCACTCATAGACGTACCGCCGATTTTTTCAACCGTGTGTGCTTTCATGGGTTTCTTGCGTTGACCATTTCCGAATGTTTGACTGGAAGCGCCAGAACGACTGCTGGAATCAAAATAATCCCGTGAGGTGCTCCAGAATTCTGCTGCCCTGTTATGCATTGGAATAACCTTGGGGGCCGCCTTATTTTTCGTCCTGTACCGCTTCCGCTTCCAGCTCGTAGGCGCCTTCCGCGTTATGCACTTCCTTGCCATGCAAGGGCGGGTTGAATACACAGGCCATTTTCATTTCGGTTTTGGCTTTCAGCACGTGCTTATCATTTTTATCCAGGATGTAGATCGTGCCGGGGGTAATTTCGTGCACGATGCCATCCGCTTCCGCCATCACGGAGCCTTCACCGGAGATGCAATACACAGATTCCAAATGGTTCTGGTAATGCAGGTTCAGGTCTGCACCCGCATAGATGGTGGTGATATGGAAAGAGAATCCCATGTTGTCATTTTTCAGCAGGAGACGCGTGCTCTCCCAACCATCCGACACAATACGACGGTCGGATTTTTCAGCGTCTTGCAGTTTTCTTACGATCATTACTAACTCTACTTAAACTCTAAAATCTGGTCTTGGAAAAGCGGCCCAACGGGCCGCACAGGCGATGCCGAGATAATCAGGCCGCGTCGGCCAGAGACTCGGTTTCGTCACTGCCTTCCGCAAAGAAGTCGTGCTCTTCCGGCACCTCTTCACCGCGCAGCACTTTGGCGACGGCGGCCTCAACGATATCCAGTGCTTTTTTCAGGTTTTCATCGCTGACGGTCAGCGGACACAGGGTTTTCACCACATGATCGTCCGCACCACTGGTTTCAATCACCAGACCGTTGCGGAACGCTTCGGAAGTAATCTTGCCCGCCAGCTCACCGCTCACACAATTCAGACCACGGAACATGCCGCGACCGCGGGTCGTCATATTGCCGTCACCGTAGGTTTCAACGATGTGCTCGAGGCGCTGCTCGATGTACTCGCCCTTGCGCAGAATTTCCTTGGCGAACTTGTCATCACTCCAGTAGTGATTGATCGCCGCGGTCGCTGTGACGAACGCCAGGTTATTCCCGCGGAAGGTGCCGTTGTGCTCGCCGGGCTTCCACTGGTCAAGCTCGGGCTTCATCAGTACAACCGCAAACGGCAGGCCGTAGCCGCTCAGGGATTTCGACAGGGTGACGATGTCCGGCACAATGCCCGCTTCTTCAAAGCTGAAGTAGCTGCCAGTACGGCCACAGCCCGCCTGAATATCATCGACGATCAGCAACACGTCATGCTTGTGACACACGTCCTGCAGGTTACGCAGCCACTCAACACTCGCCGCATTGATACCGCCCTCACCCTGCACGGTCTCAACCAGTACCGCCGCCGGGTGATCGATACCGCTGGAGGAATCGCTCAGTACCTTGTCCAGGTATGCCGTGGTATCAATGTCGTCACCCAGGTAGCCCTCGTAAGGCATACGGGCAACGCCACTCATGCTCACACCTGAGGCACCGCGATGATGAGAGTTACCGGTGGCAGAAAGCGCACCGAGGCTGCAGCCATGGAAACCATTGGTAAATGAAATGATGTTTTCGCGGCCTTTGTACTTACGCGCAATTTTCAACGCGGCTTCCACCGCGTTGGTGCCGGTAGGGCCGGTAAACTGCATGACATAGGTCAGGTCGCGCGGCTGCAGGATTTTTTCCGAGAACGCTTCCAGAAACTCACGCTTGGCTTTGGTGTGCAGGTCGAGGCCGTGGGTAATGCCATCCTGCTCGATGTATTCCAGCAGCGCCTGCTTGAAAATCGGGTTGTTGTGCCCGTAGTTCAGCGTGCCCGCACCCGCGAGAAAGTCCAGGTACTGATTACCTTCCTCGTCGTACAGGTATTCACCCTGTGCCTTGTTGAATACCCGCGGGAACGCGCGGGCATAGCTCATTACGTCAGATTCGATTTCGTCAAATACTTTCATTGTGGCAACCCTTTTCTGATGGTTGATTAAGTACGAATAAAAAAACGGTGTTGTGATTCAGGTCGTGAGCAGAGCCGCTCAACAGGCTTCGCGCTGATGCTCTGCCGCAGCGAACGGGCCGATACGCAACAGCATCTCGCTGTCGTGCTGGCCGTTGAAATGGCGCTCACGGTCAAACATCACGCTGTCGATACAGACCGCATCGAGCTTGCGGGCGAAACCGCGGAACAAGGCCCACGAGGCTTCGTTATCCGGAGTGATGGTGGTTTCGAGGTAACGGACGCCGCGACAAGCCGGGCGACTCAGGATTTCGCGCAGCATGCGACCCGCCAGACCCATTCCACGCCCACTTTCGGCCACCGCCACCTGCCAGATAAACAGGGTGTCTGGGCGGTCGGGGATGATGTAGCCGGAGATAAACCCCACCAGGTCGCCATTGTGTTCTGCGGCCACACTGGTGGCGGCGAAATGACTTGCCTGGAGCAGGTTGCAATAAAGAGAGTTGGTGTCGAGAGGGGGGCAATCCCCGATCAGACGATGGACACGGGCACCGTCTTCACTGACCGGGCGGCGCAACTGAACTTCGCCCCCCTTACCTGTGGTAACCGGCGCCTTGGGTGCCTGTTGCGGCTGCGCCGGATAAACCTTGTCGTCAATCGAATCGTCTTCTTTTTGTTCGCGTACTGCGCTCAAACCAATTCCTTCCAAAATCTATATTTAGTCATCAAATTATTACAGCAATATTGAACTTCAGCCGAGGCACTAAAAATTCCCACCTGAACGCTGATTCAGTCGAAAATTTGACCTAAAGGAGAAAAAAATATTTACTGCACTAAACATTTGAATCCATAGTACTCTAAACAATATTTGGAATGCAAGGCCAAGCCTTATGCAACTTGATCAGAACGTAGACGATGCCGACCTCCGGGAGGCGCCCCAAGAGCGTGCAGAGACCGCACCAGCAAAGGGTTTGCGCACAATGAAGGGGCACCCGAAAGCGGCGGGCGACACGGCCTATCCTTCGGCGCGGAATACAACCGGAGAGCGCGAAACGGGGAGCGAAAGCCGGCGCGGGCGGGCAACGGATGGCGCATTCAGTGGCGGAAGCAGTCGCGGAACAATTGACAATCCTGACGCAGAACCCAAAATCGGGCGCGAGCAACCCAGCCCATACCAACTGGGCCGACGCCAACTGAGCCGACACGAACTCGAGAGCCTGCTGCTGATGGACAAGATTGAAGAAGTACTGATTACCCTGCGGCGCCTGATCCGCGCCACAGACCTGCACTCCAAACAGCTGGTCAAGACGGCCGGGCTCACGGCACCGCAACTGCTGTTGCTACAGGCGATCCGCGAACAGGGCCAGGTCACCATCGGCGCTCTGGCCAAGGAAATCAGCCTCAGCCAGGCGACGGTCACCACTATCCTCGACCGCCTGGAGAAGCGCGGCCTGGTCTACCGCGAGCGCTCTTCCGAAGACAAGCGCAAGGTGCACGCCTATCTCACCGACGCCGGGGTAGACATTATCCGTGACGCACCGACTCCATTGCAGGAACACTTTGTGAAGCAGTTTCGCGACCTGCGGGAGTGGGAACAGTCGATGATTATTTCTGCGCTGCAGCGCGTCGCGCTCATGATGGACGCCGAACACATCGACGCGTCACCGGTACTGGATGTGGGCGAACTCGACCGCAAGGACAGCCGCAAGGCACCCCCCAGCGACGACAACCCCATCTAATATCGGCCTTTCGCAACCAGCGCCAAGCCTGCGTAAACGTGGGCTATCCAGCGCTGCAAACCGGCGAGAAACGCAAAGTCACACCCGAAAATTGTACGACCGTGCAATTTACGCGCTATTTCCCTGTATTCGCGGCTCAGGTCGTTGCATTCAGCCCGTAGTTGGGTATAAATGGCGTTGCAACACTATGGTGGACACACGCCTGTTGACTAGGAAGATGTCAGCAACAGACTTGTGATCACTAATACAAGACAGCGGCGAACAGCTGTCGCGGCGAAAACAAACGATTCCGCAATTATTGGTAAATCGATGGGCGATTGCAGTTTCGGACAGGGGTTCCCTATCCGAGCGTCACAATACATGCCCGTACCGCGACGGCTCCCCCGGGGCTAACAATAGAGTGGCAGCCTGCCCTCGCCCAACCGCGCACAAGGCCGTGCACGGCACAATAAATTCCGGCAGTCCTGTCTTGCAATTACTGTTCAGATTTTCGGCAACCGCAGCCGTTTAGGCCGCTGCGCTGCAGCCGTTTTTTGCGCAGCTTTTTTGGGGAAGGACGAATCATGGCTTGCTTGCAGCACCCGGACCGGGATCAACCCGTCTACCTATTGGCGCACCACACCGTTGGCCGCCGCCAGGGTGTCGCGGACACGCGCATCACCTTGCCGGAAATTTCCGGTATTCATGCCGCCATCCAATGGACCGGCAGCCACTGGATCATTCGCGACGTCAGCCGCAACGGCACCTGGGTCAATGGCCAGCAACTGATTCCGGCCAAAAACCAGCAACTGTACCTCGGCGACAAAATTACCTTTGGCCGCGCCAGCAATGCCGAGTGGCGGGTAGAAAACCTCGACCCACCAGAGAACCTGCTGATCGACCTGGAATCAGGCGAAGCCACCCCCCTCGAGTTCTACCACCTGCTGCCGGACGAACACGACCCCATCGCCAGCCTGCACTTCAACCCCACCAATGGGGTGTGGATTTACGAGATCCTCGATTGCGACGAAAACAGCGATAGCGCCAAGGTAGTAAGCCACGGTGCGCGCGTCGACTGTGCGCGCAACAGCTGGCAACTATTCCTTGGCGATAGCCAGGGCACCACCACCGAGCTCTCCCTCAAAAACCTGTGTATCGCCGACTTCCGCCTGCGCTATACCGTGAGCCACCACGAGGAACACGTGCAGCTGCAACTGGTGAAGGACGACATGAAGCAGGACTTGCCAGCGCGCTCGCACAATTACCTGCTGCTGTACCTGGCCCGCGCACGCATCAGCGACATCAAACGCGGCGTCGACCCCGCCGACCAGGGCTGGGTTGCCGTGGACCTCGCCACCCGCGAACTGGGCATTACCATCAATCACCTGAATACGCAGATTTTCCGCGCGCGCAAACAGATCGCGGACAGCCTGCCAGATGCCATCGACACCTCACAGCTGGTTGAGCGCCGGGCCTATGAAATGCGCCTCGGCTGCACCCAGCTGGACATCTTCAAAGGCTCCCAGAAAGAGGAACTGGAAGCCTCCACCGGTGAATATCCTCTCGTGAAAGAAGCGGCACAGGAGAACGAAGTAACGCCGGCCTGATCCCGGCCCAGCCTCGCGCAGAGGTCACTTTGCAAGGAGCAAGTTTGAATCCACGGACGGCGGTTTTTCCCGTAGATTTGTTTACCGCAGTCAGCACATGCAATCTGAGCAGTTACCGTTTTATATCGGCCGTTACCATGCCACCGCCAGACTCGGGTCCGGCGGCATGGGCGTGGTTTACCTCGCCACCGACGAGCGCCTCAACCGTCGGGTCGCCATCAAGAAACTGCTCCGCAACCCCAATAGCAGCAATGCCGACGAACGCATCCGCCGCGAAGCCCTTCTTTTGGCCCAGCTGAACCACAGCAATATTGTCCAGCTCTACGATGTGGTCGACACAGACAATGGCATCGCGCTGGTGATGGAGTACGTGGATGGCTGCAGCCTCGACCGCTGGCAAAAGGAACGCTCGCCAGACCTGATCCTGAAACTGCAGCTGATCAAGCAGATCTGCAGCGGGCTTACCCGCGCACACAGTGCCGGCATTATTCACCGCGACCTGAAAGCCGAAAACATCCTGGTGGACAACAGCGGCACCATCAAAATCACCGACTTCGGGATCGCCAAAAACTGGCAGGAAGACAGCGGCCTCACGCGCGAACAACACGTGGCAGGCAGCTGGGGGGCCATGTCGCCGGAGCAGGCCCAGGGCAAACCCCTCGACAACCGCAGCGACCTCTTCTCCCTCGGTGTGCTTGCCTACCGCCTGCTGTGCGGGCAAAACCCGTTTGGTGATAACAACAGCCCGTATGTGGTTGCCGACCGCATCGTCAAACAGCCGCACGTGCCGCCCGCACGCCTGGCACCGGAACTGCCACCGCAACTGTGCCAGCTACTGGACCTGCTGCTGGCGAAGAAGCCCGAGCAGCGCCCGATCAATGCCGCGGCGGTTGCTACCGAGCTGGAAGCCCTGCTCTCGCAGCTGCGCGGCAGCAATACCAGCTTTACCCGCACCCACAGCCTGACCGCCACCGTCACGGCGGAGAATTTTTACCAGCACCGGGAACAGGAAGCACCGCGCTGGCGACGCCTGCAAATTGCCGCCGGTATCGTGCTGGGCGGCGCGCTGGGTGTGGCCGCCCTGTTTGCCGGATCATCGATGAACTGGCTACCCGCGACCGAAGAACCCGCACCCAGCCAGTACATTGCCGTCCTCGAGGTTGCAGAGAGCCACGAGGAACAGAGCATGTCCCGCGAGCAGCGCCTGCTGCGCAACAATGTACACAGCGCACTCAAGCAGGGACTGTCCAATCGCGACGGGCTCAACCTGATTTCCTTTGCCGAATCCCACAAGCTGCATGGCCAACCCATCGCTGCGCAGGCGAATAGCCTCAATGCCGATTTGCTGCTGGTCCCCACCCTGGATTGCGTCCGCTCCAGCTGCGAGCTGTCCCTGGAGCTGCTCGATAACGATACGCTCGCCGTTATCGGCAACCGCAGCACGCGCCTGTCCCTGGACGAAGGGCTGGAAAGCCGCGCGCGCGCGCTGCACCAGCTCAACCGCCTGCTGCCAGACTTCCCCGCCAACGGTGCCGAACAGTCGCTGCAAATCAGTGCCGAGAACTACCAGCGCTACCTGGAAATCTACGAGCGCCGCGCCGATGAGCTGCACCAGCCCGAGCTGCTGGATCAAATGGACGCGCTACAGCAGAAGGCGAGTAACTTTGCGCCGCTGTATGAACTCTACGCGCACATCGTAATCGACCACGACCTGAACAGCCGTGCCGCCGAAGCGGTCGACCGCCTGCGGAACTTTCTGCAACGCGCCCCCGCCGCCCTGGTCAACACACCGCAGCTACTGACCAGCGAGCTGCGCCTGGCGATTCACGCCAATGACCCGAGCCGCGCACAAGCACTGCTCTCTCGCCTGGAGCTGATCCTGCCGGACAAGGCCCGCTACCATGAGCTGAGTGCCATGTACCAGGACCAGCGCGGGAACTACGACCTGGCCCTTGCTGAAATCAACAAGGCCCTGCAGCTGCGCACCAGTTATGCCTACCTCATCATCAAGGCCCTGGCCGAGACTCGCGGCGGCGACATGGCTGCTGCCAACCAGACCCTGCAAGAAGCCATCGAACTCAATAGCGATCACATCGCCGCCGTATCCCTGCTCGCCAGCAACCAGCTCGATCTGGGCAACACCGGCGAAACCGTGCGCCTGCTGTCCGAGGTCGGGGTAGACAATATCGGCTCACTGGACCTGTACAACCTGTGCCTCGCCTACTACATCGAAAAACAGTACAGCGAGGCCCGCGGCTGCTTCGACCGTGTAAACCAGCTCTCACCCAAAGATGCCGAAGCCTACCTGTACCAGGCGGAAATTGCCTACGAACTGAATCAGCATGAAACGGCCCTGAACTTTGCCCGCCGCGCACTGCGGGTATCCGAGGACCGCGATGACTGGGAAGGGCTACTCATGCAGGCGCGCGCCTATGCCGAACTCGGCCAGCCGGAAAAAGCCGTAGAGAACCTGATCAAAATCCGCCGCGACGCCCCGGACGACCTGTATACCAATTACGCCCGGGCGCAGGTATACATCACCACCGGCGACCTGCTCTCCGCCAAGGCACATATGCGCAAGACCCTGGAGCATGGAATATCCCCCATCTGGTATTACACGCCGCGCTTTGCCAAAATCTGTTCCATTCCCAGCTTCAACGACCTGCGGCAGCAATATCCGGGTCTCTGTGGCGGCAAGGGAAAGAATAAAAAGAAGGGCAATTCCCAGCTTGCCCTCAATGGGACCCAGGAGTAACGGGTTCGGGCTCAACCACACAGTGAAGCGACGCAGATGGATATTGCAGATCCCGAGGTTGTACAGAACGGCACAACCGATGCTGCCCACGAAACACCCCAATTAGGCAGCGACCGTTACCGTGTACTCAGCACCCTAGGTGCGGGCGGCATGGGTATTGTCTACCTCGCCGAAGACCTGAAGTTGCATCGCAAAGTGGCGGTTAAGAAGCTCCGCGACGATACCGCCAGCCAGAATGCCCGCGAACGTATCCAGCAGGAAGCCCGCCTGCTCGCCCAACTCAATCACCCGAATATTGTCGCCCTGCACGATGTGCTGGAAGAAACCACTGGCAACGACACCAGTGTCGCTCTGGTAATGGAATATATCGAGGGCACTACTTTGCGCGCGTGGATGCGCGAGCGTAGCCCCAGCCTGCAACAGAAGCTCAGCCTGCTGATGCAGATCTGTCTGGGCCTGCAGCAGGCACACGACCTCGGCATCATCCACCGCGACCTCAAGGCCGACAACATCCTGATTACGAAAAACGCCAAGGGTGAGCCGGTGGCGAAGATCACCGATTTCGGTATCGCCAAATCCCAGCAGCTGGACGAGAAAACCCTCACCGCGGAAAACCAGCTGGCCGGTACCATCACCGCCATGTCACCAGAACAGATCCTCGGTAAAACCCTCACCGCGCGCAGTGACCTGTTTAGCCTCGGCGCCATTGCCTACGAGCTACTGTGCGGCAGCCGCCCATTTGAAAAACACGAAGCCGGCGCGCTGGCCATGGCCAACCGCATTACCAGCGAACTTCATATACCGCCGCAACAGGCATGGGCGGGTATTCCCGAGCCATTGTCGATCCTGCTAGACAAGCTCCTCGCCAAAGAGCCCGCGCAGCGCCCGGAAAGTGCGCAGGTTGTGTATCAGGGTTTTGCCCTGCTGCACAAACAGGGGATGGAAGCGGAAGCGGAAGATTTCACTGCGACCCTGACTGACCTGTTTACCCAACAGAAAGTCAAAAGTCGCCGACGTTGGCAGCGGGTGGTAGCCGGTGTTGCCGCGACTCTGGTACTGGGGGCGGGAAGCTACTGGGGCTGGAAGGAGATTACCCGACTGGAACCGCAGTATATTGCGGTGATGCCGGTGGAGATTAATGGTGAGATTCGTGGTGATGAGAATACTGAGGCGCTGACCAAGACCATGGTGCGGCGGGCGCTGATGAATTCGGTTTCGCAATTGAAGGCGAGCGCGCTGGTGAGTTTTACCCCGAAAGAGGGGCAGGATTTTGAGACACAGCTGCAAAAACTGAAAGACAAAGGGGTTACCGATGCCCTCTATGCGAGGTTGGAATGCGCCCGGACCCGCTGCGAGATCGCACTTCAGCGTGTCGCACCTGAGAGCAATCAGATAAAACGCCAAGAGAGCTTCACATTCCTGACGGACAAGAATCAAGAAGCGCAATACCGCACCAGCAATAGTGCTGCCCTGCTGTTCGCTTCTGCTTATCAGCGGGAGCCACTTGAGCAAGTAAGCATGTCTGATGAAGACTACAAAATTTACCTCGACATTCTCGGCCGCCTGGAGGCCAAAGCTCTTGATGAAAAAGATCTTGGTGACCTCGTCTCACTGAGCGATCGATACCCACGCAATGCATATCTCTACCAAGGTATATCTGACGTTGCCGCGCGGCTATTTGTTCTTGACGGTAACCCAACACACTTGGAGTCAGCATTGCGGACATTCGAGAAGGCAGATAACTTTGGCATCTCCAAGTCATTGATCAGCAGACTCAAATTATTCATTTATGGCTTGGGTGACTACTCAGAGCACTACCAGCAGTTAATATCAACCCTTGAAACGACAGACTTCCCACTCGCCGAACTACTCAGTGAGCGCGCGCGAAATTACTATCGAAATGGGGATTATGAGTCAGGCCTAAGACATGCAACAGAAGCCGCCGAACTCAACCCATCCGCAGACAACCTATATCTGATTGCCCTGAACCAGATAGCTAGCGGAAAATACGATGATGGGCGTATAACCCTTAACGAGACAGTTACAACCTTCCCGGAGCACTGGTCCTCATATTCCGCACTCGGCGTAATTGAGCTGGAGAGTGGCAATTTGGCAGCCGCCGAAAAATCGATCGCCTCTATTCCCGAAGAACTACGCAGTTATCGCACCACATCCAATCTTGGTGTCGCTTACTTTCTTCAACGAAAATACCCACAAGCATTAGATACTTACAATCAAGTACTTGAGTATGTACCAAACAATGTACCAGCCATGGAACAAATGGCAGAGACATATTTGATGCTGGGCGATGAACAACAAGCGAAAGACATATTTAATAAGTTACTAGAACTTACCAAGAACAAAGAGAACCTAGAATCCAAACTCTACCGTGCTCTAACCTTGGCGTACTTAAATAAGACACCCGAATCCATATCATTAACACTTTCTCTTTTACGAGAAGCACCAGAAGATACGGATATAAGATATAACGCAGCGCAAATTTACGCCCTAGCTAACGAATGGAGTTCTGCTAATCACTATATTGAGCAGTTATTGGCGCAGGGCATGAGCGCAGAATGGTTCAATCTACCGGCCTTTCAGCAACTCTGCGCCCAGCCCCAGGTTTCAGAGCAGGTAAAAAACGCTATATGTACCTGATCAGAGCGGGTCGAGCTGCGCATTCGGGTCAGCGGAAAGTACCTCATTGCCACTGGTATCCTCGGCCACCCACTTAAATGAAAAACCACTGGAGGTCTGCTTGTTGGCCTTCAGCACCATCTTCAGCTCCTGCGCATTCTGGCTGTCGACCTTGCAGCTGGAGATCCCTTCGTTACCGTCATTGATTACATCGTAGATATCGATACCATCGATATTGCCCGGCAGCTTCTTGAAGACCAGATCGCTATTGACCATCTGGATGGTCAGCTCGGCCTTACCGGATTTGCCGGTTCCACCGTCTTTCACACCCTCAAATTTGACGCAGATGGTCTTCCACTCATCACCATCCTCATCCTTCAGAACCCAAACCTGATCGGCACCAGTCGGCTCCAAGGTAAAGTTCCGCTCAACTTTTCCCTTCTCGGGTACCACGATGCAGGTTTCAACGGCTTCGGCTGCTTCTGTCATTTTTCTATCCTGTACGTTTTAACTATATTCCCTGCAAACCGCCCAGGGTGGTCGTTGGTCTTGAAATAATTGAATTACAAACACAGACTCAGAATGAGAACTGAGTCACATAGCTTAATGCAACCCGCGCAGGAAATTCCATCAAATTTTGAGCAAAAAAAACGGCAGTAAGCACGCTTACTGCCGGTAGTAAAAAGATGGTCCCAGCCATCTACGGTTACAACAACACTATCAAGAGCGAAATGAGGCATCCGTGCCTCTGTCAGGCCCTTCCACAATCCCGGCTTCCTAGGCTCTGTGGTTACCGGGCCGGCCTGACGGTTCAGCTTGCGCTGAAGTCTTCCTGAATTGCTGATCGCCACCCAATTGGGCTCTGTGGTGACGGTCAAGTACCAATCCTTTGGCAAAATGGTTGAAAGG
This sequence comes from Microbulbifer agarilyticus S89, assembly GCF_000220505.1. Classification (GTDB taxonomy): domain Bacteria; phylum Pseudomonadota; class Gammaproteobacteria; order Pseudomonadales; family Cellvibrionaceae; genus Microbulbifer; species Microbulbifer agarilyticus_B. Next base: position 16,970 of record NZ_AFPJ01000048.1, read on the forward strand.
CGCTGTGCTGCTTGCCGATGACGGGTGCTCATCCTGAGCGCCCGCTGATCCTTATCCGTAGATCCGTTTTCCGTAACGGACACCGGAAACA
>NZ_AFPJ01000047.1 GCF_000220505.1 Microbulbifer agarilyticus S89
GCTCCCATTTTTGCGCAAAATGCGCACAAGGTAAGCTGCCCCTGCCGGCGGCGTTATATTTCAGGAGAAATCGTGCGGTCTTATCTGGTAATAATAGGAACCATATTTTCGGTCACAGGCTGCACGGCGATTCCTTACGCAGTAAATTGCATTGATGCAAAGGTGCCTCGCGAAGCGCCGTCAGAGCCAATCGAATACCGTGTAAGTTTTAAAAATGTTCACACTGAAACTGAAGTTTCAAGAGCTCTCGTCTGCCAAGAATTTTATGATGCGCAATGCAGCACAAAAGGAAATGGATGGAGTATGCGTCAGTTAAATGATCCTAGCCCCGTCGAGTTGCAGGCTTCCAATGGAAGCGTTGTACGAGTTTTAATCCCTTACTGTAATCAGATTGTTAGCGGCACTACAAAGCTTAGCAACTTAAATAAATATTTGATGCCGGAAAATGTTTATATTGAGACAAGCGAAATTCCAGATAGACAGCCGTATTACATAGAGGATAAAAAAGGAGCGTTGTACTTTGATATTCCCTATGTACTCCGCCTGGAAAATATAACAAGGCCGGGCAAATAACTCCGGGCCTGCGGCCCTCCGCGGGACAGCTTACCTTGTGCACCTTTTGCGCGGGTCGCTGTGCTCCCATTTTCGCGCAAAACGCGCACAAGGTAAGCTGCCCCTGCCGGCGGCGTT
>NZ_AFPJ01000046.1 GCF_000220505.1 Microbulbifer agarilyticus S89
ACAGCGACCTGCGCAAAAGGTGCACAAGGTAAGCTGTCCCGCGGAGGGCCGTAGGCCCGTAGCAAATTGCCCGGCCTTGTTAGGTGCACTTTTTGGTACTAAACCAAACCATAGCACTATAAGTAGGCTGGTTGCCGCTATTACGAATTGTAAACTTCTCGAAGCTGGCCGATGTGATGCGCTCGCACCTCGATTTGAGGGAAGCATTAATTCGCGTGACCAAGCTTGTAGACATCAAGGCCTCTTGAAAGGCTGCGCGTAAAGCGACCAGCTTAGGATTGTGCATATTTCCAGCCGACGCCAAGGCTTCATTGTGAAGCTCTGGGTATTTTGATGCTAAAAAATCATGCAGCTCATTTTGTATTTTAACATCCCCCACCGACGGAAATGTTCGAAAGTGCTTTAGCCAAACATCATCAGGAACAAGAGCGATTGCTTCTGAGAGTGAGCCCTTCCCCTCACGTGTATCGGAAACCGTAGCCCAGCCATGCTCGCTAATGTATGTACTCCAGCCAGTACTTTCACCGAATAGTGCAGGTGAAAAAATAAGGCTTAAGAGTAATACGAAGATTCTCATATGTACGAGCACC
>NZ_AFPJ01000045.1 GCF_000220505.1 Microbulbifer agarilyticus S89
GTTGCTCACGTTCACTGCTCCACCTGAACGAACGCTACTATCTGCCGATGACCTACTCTCACATGACGGAGCTTGTTTGCAGGCGAACGGACATTTCGAGAATGTACGGGGGGGTGGAATGGCGGGACGAAATAGCCCCGCTGCCACCTGCCCGAGGCCGGACTGATCACATCGGCTTAGCCGATATGCCCCTGCGGGCGCCTGGCGGCGTCCCAACCGCTGGCGCGGTTGGTCGAACCGAGTGCCGGGCTCGCCGGCTTCCAGTACCAAACAAAAAAGCCCTGACTGCTCGCGCAATCGAGGCTTTTTTGTTTGGTACCAGAGGCCGGACTCGAACCGGCACGCTTTTAAGGGCGGGGGATTTTGAATCCCCTGTGTCTACCAATTTCACCACTCTGGCAGTTCCTGTAACCGCCTTAAAGGTCGGTCTGGAAAGGACGATGATTATAGCGATGAGTTGTGGATGGTCAACCAAATTTGGCTGTGGAAGTGGTTTCCGTTACTCTTCGCGACCGATTGATTAATGCCTAGACTGAAGTGATGCAACGCCAGGACTTTTATTTTGATTTACCCGAGTCGCTGATCGCGAAGGCGCCCACAGCGGAGCGCCGCGGCAGTCGCCTTTTGTGTCTGGATGGCACAAGCGGGGCTCTCGATCACCGTCAATTTGCGGATTTACCCGACCTGATTGCGCCAGGGGATTTGCTGGTTTTTAACGATACTCGGGTAATCCCTGCGCGTCTTTTTGGCCAGAAGGCGAGTGGCGGAAAGCTTGAGATCCTGATCGAGCGGGTGCTCGACGAACATCGTGCGCTGGCACATGTCCGTTCCAGCAAATCCCCGAAGCCGGGCAGCGACATACTGCTGGAAGACGGCACGGTTCTGAAAATGGTGGCCCGTCACGATGCACTGTTCGAGTTGGAGTTTCCACAAGAAGGCGCGCTCGCGGTACTCGAACGGTTGGGGCATATGCCACTACCGCCTTACATCGACCGTGAAGATACGGAAACGGACAAGGAGCGCTACCAAACTGTTTACAGTCGCAACGCCGGTGCGGTGGCCGCGCCGACCGCCGGTCTGCATTTTGATGACGAGATGATTCAGGCGTTGCGAGACAAGGGCGTGGATACGGCGTTTGTTACCCTGCATGTCGGCGCGGGTACCTTCCAGCCGGTGCGGGTGGACGATATCAACACCCACAAGATGCACAGTGAAATACTGGATGTGTCTGACGAGGTGTGTGACGCGGTAAAAGCCTGTCGGGCACGGGGCGGCAAGGTAGTAGCCGTGGGTACCACCAGTGTGCGTGCGCTCGAGAGCGCTGCGGCCGGTGGCCAGCTTATGCCGACCCAGGGTGAGACCGAGATCTTTATCTACCCCGGTTACGAGTTCCGTGTGGTTGATCGCCTGATCACTAATTTCCATTTGCCGGAGTCGACCCTGCTGATGCTGGTGAGTGCGTTTGCCGGTTACCACAATGCGATGCACGCATATCGTCAGGCAGTGGCAGAGAAGTACCGCTTCTTTAGTTATGGCGACGCGATGCTGATTGAGCGGAATCCGGCAGTAGACCCCACCGAAGTGGGTGTCGGGCAAGCGAACGACTGAGTTCTGCAGTGAGTTTGAATCGAGTGGTTTTGGATGAGGAGAATGCCTTGAGCCGCGAATGTTTTATGAAGTTTGAGCTGGATACCACCGACGGCAAGGCCCGTCGGGGGCGGCTGCATTTTCCTCGTGGCACGGTGGAAACCCCGGCATTCATGCCTGTTGGAACCTACGGCACCGTAAAGGGGATGCTGCCACGGGACGTGGAGGAGATTGGAGCACATATCATCCTCGGCAATACCTTCCATCTGATGCTGCGCCCGGGCACCGAGGTGATCAAGGCCCACGGTAGCCTGCATGACTTCATGCAGTGGCAAGGCCCGATTCTCACCGATTCCGGCGGCTTTCAGGTGTTCAGCCTGGGCAAGATGCGCAAGATCAGCGAGGAAGGCGTGTCCTTCAAGTCGCCGGTCGACGGCAGCCCGGTGTTTGTGGGGCCGGAAGAGTCGATGCAGGTTCAGAAGGACCTGGGTTCCGACGTGGTCATGATTTTCGATGAATGCACCCCGTATCCGGCAACCCCGGACGAAGCGCGCAAATCCATGGAGCTCTCCCTGCGCTGGGCCAAGCGCTCCAAAGACGCCCACGGGGATAACCCGTCGGCGCTGTTTGGCATCGTGCAAGGCGGCATGTATCCCGAGTTGCGGGATGTGTCCCTGGCCGGGCTTACCGACATTGGCTTTGATGGTTACGCCATTGGTGGGCTCTCGGTAGGTGAGCCAAAAGACGAGATGATCAAGGTCCTCGATCATCTGGCGCACAAGATGCCGGCGGACAAGCCGCGTTACCTGATGGGTGTGGGTAAGCCGGAAGACCTGGTGGAAGGCGTGCGCCGGGGTGTGGATATGTTTGATTGCGTCATGCCCACGCGCAATGCCCGCAACGGGCACCTTTTCACCTTTGAGGGTGTGGTCAAGATTCGCAATGCCAGGCACCGCCATGACACTGGGCCATTGGAGGAGGGGTGCGACTGTTATACCTGTGAGAACTTCTCCCGCAGCTACCTGCACCATCTGGATAAGTGCGGTGAGATCCTCGGTTCCCAGCTGAATACGATCCACAACCTGCGGCACTATCAGCGCCTGATGCAGCGACTACGGGATGCGATTGCGGCCGGTACCCTCGAAGAGTATGTAGCGTCTTTCTACGCCGCTCTGGGGCGCCCGGTGCCACCGCTGGACTAAATTACCCGGCGGCAATTTGTGCCACCTGATGATCCCCGTATAATCAGCTCGCAATTCTGGACGGTAGCGCGTGCGCCTTGCATTTGGGCGCACGGGCCTCATATCGTTAGTTACCAAAAAAACGTGCCCGACAACGGGCCATCCCAACAATGAGAACAGCATGAATCGCTTCCCCCTCTGGAAATATATCCTGATTCTGATCATCGTCGGATTGGGGCTACTGTACGCATCCCCGAATCTGTACCGCCCGGACCCGGCGGTGCAGATCTCCGGTCAGTCCAGCGCCCTGAAAATTGATCAGAATGTACTCAGTGAAGCCCAGAAAGCCTTGGACGACGCGGGAATCGCGTACTTCGGTGGTGAGGTACAGGACAAGTCTGTACTGCTGCGTTTGGAGTCTATCGAGGAGCAGCTGCCAGCCAAGCGTGCTATTCAGGAGGCTCTCGGCCACAGCGACTACGTGGTTGCCTTGAACCTGGCACCCACCACCCCCGAGTGGTTGAGCAATCTGGGGGCGAGCCCGATGAAGCTGGGTCTCGACCTGGCTGGTGGTGTGCATTTCTTGATGGAAGTGGATACCAATTCCATCGTCAAGACCAATATGGAAGGCTATGTTTCCGACGTGAAGTCCAAGCTGCGTACCGCGAAAGCACGTTACCGCAGTGTCGAGCTGGAGAATGATCGTGAAATCGTGGCGCGTTTCCGCAGTGATGAGTTGCGCACCCTGGGTATGCGTACCCTGCGCAGTGAGTTTCCCACCCTGCAGCTGACCGAAGCCGGCGGCGGCAGCAATCTCGAGATCCGCGCGACCCTGGCCGACCAGGAAATCAAGCAACTCGAAGACTATGCGGTTACCCAGAACCTCACCACCCTGCGCAATCGTGTGAACGAGCTGGGTGTGGCGGAGCCGATCGTGCAACGCCAGGGCCGCAACCGTATCGTGGTAGAGCTGCCAGGTGTTCAGGACACCGCAGAAGCCAAGCGTATCATCGGTAAGACCGCCAATCTCGAATACCGCATGGAAGCCCGCCAGGATGCCCTGGTTACCAACAAAGAGTATTTCGAATTCCGCAACGAGCAGGAGCGTGCGGCCTACGGCGGCGCCTGGCTCGAGCGTAAGCTCATTATTTCCGGTGAGCGCGTTACCGACGCACGGGTTGGTTACGATGAGAGTGGTTTCCCGCAGGTAAACATTACCCTGGATTCCCGCGGTGGCGAGTTGATGCACCGCGCCACCTGGAAAAATGTTGGCCGCAGGATGGGTACGCTGTTCGTAGAGAGCCGCTTTACCCCGGAGACCCAAGTCGACGACAAGGGTAATGAAGTTACCGTACAGGTGCGTACCGATGACAAGAAGATCATCAGCCTCGCCACGGTACAGAGCCCCCTCGGCCGCCAGTTCCGCACCACTGGCCTGGGTAGCCCGGCGGAAGCACAGGAGCTGGCCCTGCTGCTGCGCTCCGGTGCACTCGCAGCCCCCATGTACTTTGTGGAAGAGCGCGTAATTGGCCCGTCCCTGGGGGCGGATAACATCAAGGTCGGTGTGACCTCGGTACAGATTGGCCTGGCGGCGGTGGTGCTGTGTATGCTGATCTTCTACCGCGTATTTGGCCTGGCAGCGAATATCGCCCTGGCCACCAACCTGATCCTGCTGGTGGCGGTGATGTCTATTCTGGGCGCTACCCTGACCCTGCCGGGTATCGCGGGTATGGTACTGACCATCGGTATGGCGGTGGATGCCAACGTGTTGATTTTCTCGAGGATACGCGAGGAGTTACGCAACGGCTTGCCGCCACAATCGGCCATTAATGCGGGCTTTGACAACGCCTACAGCGCCATTGTCGACGCCAACCTCACCACCCTGATTGTTGCGGTCATCCTGTACGCCATTGGCTCCGGCCCAGTTCAGGGCTTCGCGGTTACCCTGTCCATCGGTATTCTGACCTCCATGTTCAGTGCCATCATGGGTACCCGTGCGTTGATCAACCTGTTCTACGGCGGTCGCCGTGTTCAGAAACTGTGGATTTAAGGGGACGGTGATGAGCAGTAATACCAAAGAAGAGAACGGAAAGATCACCGAGTACATGGGCAAGCGCGTGTACGATTTCATGCGCTGGCGCAAAATTGCCGCTGCTATGTCCTTTGTCCTGGTGATTGCGTCAGTGATTGCACTGGCGATGAATGGCCTGAAGCTTGGCTTGGACTTTACCGGCGGTACCCAGATTGAAGTGGGTTACCAGAATGCACCACAGATCGCCGACGTGCGTAGCCAGCTGCAGGAGGCGGGCTATGAGGGTGCCGAGGTGGTGCGCTTCGGCTCCGATAGTGAGCTGCTGATCAAGCTGCCACCGGAAGTCGCCCAACAGCAGACCCAGCAGAACGCTCGCGATGCGGAAGCAACCAACTCCATTGGTGACAAGGTTGTTGGCGTGCTGCGTCAGGGGAGTGATGGCCGTGTCGACCTGCGCCGTGTGGAAATGGTGGGGCCGAAGATTGGTGAGGAGCTGCGCGACGATGGCGGCCTGGGCATGCTGTTTGCGCTGGCAGTGGTGATGGCCTACGTGGCCCTGCGCTTCCAGTACAAGTTCGCCATTGGTGCGGTGGTCGCTTTGATCCACGACGTGATTATTGTGCTTGGCTTCTTCGCGATCCTGCAGCTCGACTTTGACTTAACCGTGCTGGCGGCGGTGCTGGCGGTGATTGGTTACTCGATTAACGACACCATCGTGGTGTACGACCGCATACGTGAGAACTTCCGCAAGGTGCGTCAGGCGGAGCCTGCCGAGGTGATTAATATCTCCATGAGCCAGACGCTGAGCCGTACCTTTATGACGTCCTTCACCACTTTGCTGGTGCTCTGGGCTCTGCAGTTCTTCGGTGGTGAGTTGATCCACAACTTCTCCCTGGCACTGATTGTCGGTGTGATCATCGGTACCTTCTCTTCGGTATACGTTGCTGCAAATACCTTGATGGCGATGAATATCAGCAAGGAAGACCTGATGCCGCCGGTGAAAGAGGGTGCGGATCTGGATGAAATGCCGTAGTCACACGGAACAGACAGACACAAAAAAGGCGGGTTAACCCGCCTTTTTTGTGTCTGCTCACCTCGCCGTTAGTGACGGATCAGGCTTTCGCTGGTGTCTCTCACATGCCAGCCGAAAGCTGGTGAGGCAAGGGCAAGATTAGGGATTAGCTGCGTGGCTTTTTGCCCAGAGTGATGTGCTTGGGGCCTGAGGTGTTGGTCTGGCCGCTTACACCCTTGGGTACTTGCTCGATCTCACCGCCATTGGCCAGGAAAGCCTGTACCTGGGCTTCGATGGCTTCGCGCGACTCCGTAGAAACAGTTTCCTTACTGCGTTTGCTAGCGCTAGATGCTTTTTTAGCCACTATTCTTTCCACTTTCTATGCATGAACGGCAGATATTACCGCATTTTGTGCAAAAAATCACCCGCCAGTGCAAACCGCTGCTCAAATCGTATACGAAGCGGCTAAGTCTGCCCCAGCGGCTGTTGGCCCAGAAACGATAAAGGCCTGATTTCTCAGGCCTTTTTCTCCATTAGGTGGGACTACTCAGCCATTGCTCAGGGGCAGCTGCCCTGTTCGTAATAGCCCGGTCCGGTTTCAGCCAGGGTGGTGGTGACAAAGATGTTGTACAGGCCAAGGTTGTCACCAGAGCCGAGCGCGTAGACGTAGCCGCCACTAGTAGTCGCGCGCCCTGCCGTCACATGGCTGTAGTTACTGGCGGTGTATTCGGTACATACATGCTCACCGCCGCCCCCACTGCCGCCGCTTGAGCTGCTGGAGGAGCTGGAGGAGCTGCTACTCGAAGAGCTGCTGCCGCCGGAACTACCGCTGCCGCCAGAACTGCTGGAGGAACTACTACTGGAAGAGCTGCTACTGGAAGAACTGCTGCCACCAGAGCTACTGCCGCCTGAGCTACTGCCACCGGTGGAGCAGGCTTGCTGAGGCCCTGTGCACGAGGCATCGTTGTCCTGCCACTGGCACATGCCACCACCCACAGATTTCTCATCCAGGCGGAATGCAGCGGTGCTGTACTCCAGATAACAGTTGGAGTAGTTGGTGTAGTCCAGACGTGTTGCGGCAATGTGCTCATCCAGCGTGGCGGTAACGCCGGCATCGGCGACGAAGCTTACGCTGGCACTGCTGCTGAGACCGCTCATGTCGGATGCAGTTACCGTGGCGCTGCCCGGACCACCGGGCAGACTGCACTGCTGACCGGAGAAGGTCGTACCGGTTACGACGGCGGGGATGCTGCCATTGCTGAAGGCAATGCTCACGCTATCCAGATCCAAGTTCTGGTCGACCACGGTACCGGTTACGGTGACACACTGGCCATCTACCGTTGCTGCCAAGTCACTGAGTTCGGGGGCGGTAGGAGGAGGCGCAGGGCCGACGCGAACCGTGGATACGTAGCTTTCGCTTTCCGCACCCTCGTTGTCCGTTGCCGAGATGGATACCTCGTAAAGCCCATCCACCAGCGTTGCGCTGCTTAGGGAGAAGTAACCACTGGCATCAACAGTACCACTCGCGGCGTCACTGGCGGGACCCTCAAAAGTGGCGTCAACACTGCTCACACTGCCTTCCGCGTCGATTGCAGTACCGCTCGCCGTGATCTGGCTACCGCTGGACGTCACAGTAATGTTGCTGAGCTCCGGCCCCTGGTTGCGGTCAACGCGCTGGTTGTTTTCGGCGAAGTACTGCCCGAGATAGCGGCCGTAATTGATGCCGTTGCCGTTCACATAGCTACCGCTGGCGCCCTGGCCGCCGGACCAGGCGTGATCCACACCATTCAGCCACAGCATGGATACCCTTGCGTCCTGCCACAGGGTTTCCGCGGCGGTGCGCCCATTGTCGGTATAGGTGTTGGTGCCAGACAGTTCGCTAACGCCATACACGCCGGCCATGCCTTCGGCATTTTGTCGGTTGTAGCAGTCGTCCACGGTGGTGTCATTGGTGCCGTGGGCAATGGAAGCAATTTGGGTGTCGAAGTGGCTTGCGTAACTGCCGGCATAGGAATTACAGCGGCTGGTGACGTTGGCGGTCTCACAACTACCGATGGCGCCATTGGAGCTGGTGCCGATACTGGGGCCGGCACTGATACCCATACCAGCGAAGATGTCGGGTGCGATACAGGCGGTCGTGTTGGCAAATGCAGCACCAGACGATAGCCCGGCGATATATACCTGATCCGCGTCAATATTGCGCGCGGCGTCGCCGGTCATGGTGTTGGCCAGGTTGATCAGGTTGGCATAGTCACCCGCGGTGCGTGTGCGCGCTCCTTGCCAATAGGACCAGCAACTGAAGCCGGCCTTGTTTACCGCATCGGGAACGGCAATCACCATGCCGTATTCTTCTGCCGCGTCTTCCAGGTTAGCGGTCAGGTAAGCGTCAATGGACTGTGTGCAGCCGTGCAGCACCACCAGCAGGGATTTGCCGTTGCCGATCGGGGATACAGAATCCGGGGTATAGATGTGCACTCGATTGAAGCCGCCGATGGCGACATTCTGTTGCCAGCTGCCAGCGTCGACCGCGCCAGCGCTTAACAGCATGGACAGGCCCAGACTCGCGCCCAGGAGTTTTCTCTTATTCGTTATTGTCATCGCTTGTACCTTTATATTTTTATTGGAGGCTAAAGCAGACTAGCCGGGCCCTATAGCAGTGCATATGCGACTTAGGTATGGATTGGCAGCTGGTTTTGCCTCTGTGAGACGGCAAGGGTGCCTAGACTGGGCGAGGGAGAAAAAGGCGAGGTAAGAGGAGGAAAAGAAAAGGCGTATAAACAGGCGGGCGTCAGAAAATAACAGGGGCGCTGATCGCGCCCCTGACACTGCGACGTTATTTTGGCGCAACCCGCTGATTGTTTTCCGAGAAATACTTGCCCAGATAGCGTGCATAGCTCACGCCATCGGCGCTGATGAAGCGACCTTCTGCGCCCTCGCCGCCAGCCCAGGCATGTCCGACCTCGTTCAGCCAGACCATGGACACACGTCCGTCCTCCCATAGGGTTTCACTCGCGGTGCGCTCACCCTCGGTATAGGTATTGCTGCCGGGTGTCTTTTCGACGCCGTAGAGATCTGCCATTCCCTCTGCGTTCTGGGCGTTGTAGCAGTGGTCCACGGTGCCGTCTTCCGTGCCGTGTGCGACCGAAGCAATTTGGGTGGCGAAGTGCGGTTTGAATTCTCCCGCATAGGTTGCACAGCGATTTGCCACATCGGCAGTTTCACAAAAACCGATAGCGCCTTTGGGGCTGGTGCCAATACTGGGCCCGGCGCTGATGCCCATTCCGGCGAACACATCGGGTGCCAGGCAGGCGGTGGTGTTGGCAAACACGGCACCGGAAGAGACACCCGCGATATACACCTGGTTGGGATCAATACCTTGCTTATCGTCACTGCTGAGTGTGGCGGCGAGGTCGATCAGATTCTTGTAGTCCCCAGCGGTGCGGGAGCGGTCGCCCTGCCAGTAGGACCAGCAATTAAAACCAGCTTTATTTGCCGCGTCAGGTAGGGCGATCACCATGCCAAACTCATCGGCGGCGCGCTCCAGGTTAGCACCCAAGTAGTTGTCGATGGGTTGTACACAGCCGTGCAACAGCACCAGCAGGGCGCGGCCATCACCGATGGGGGAGGTAGTTTCGGGGGTGTAGACGTGTACTTTGTCGAATCCGCCCATCGCCACGTCCTTCTGCCAGGTGCCGGCGGCGGTAGCGCCTGCGTTAAGCAGTAGGTACAGCCCCAGTGGCCCTGCCAGATACTTGCCGAGGGAGGAAATGTTCATTGTGCTCACCATTATTGCATTCGTAGCGCTCCAGCCTAGCGGCGGGATTTTCACGACGACATACGACTAAGGTATGAGGGGTGAGCCGGGGGCAAAAGCTGCTCAGGTGCTGGCAGCGTCGTCCTCGCTGCCGCCATCGGCTTCGCCGTCGAGCGCTTCTTTCGGTGTGTCGCTCGGTGCGTCGTCCGGTGCGTCGTCCGGTGCGTCGTCCGGTGCGTCGTCCGGTGCGTCTGCCAGCGGCCAGCCGCCTAGGTCGCGCCAGCGATTGACGATGCCGCAGAAGAGTTCTGCGGTTTTTTCCGCATCGTATTCGGCGGAATGGGCGCTGCTGTTATCGAAAGGGATGCCCGCGGTCTGGCAGGCTTTGGCCAAAACGGTCTGGCCATAGGCAAGCCCGGCCAGGGTGGCGGTATCCAGGCAGGAGAATGGATGGAATGGGTTGCGCTTCAGGCCGCAGCGCGCCACCGCGGCATTGATAAACCCGAGATCGAAGTGGGCGTTGTGCGCAACCATGATCGCGCGGGTACAGCTGTGTGCCTTGATGGCGCGGCGGATATGCCGGAACAGCTCGGGCAGGGCGATTTCCTCGGGCCAGGCATCGCGATCCGGGGAATCCAGGTCGACGCCGATAAAATCCAGCGCCGACTGCTCGATATTGGCGCCTTCGAAGGGCTCGATATGGAAGCTGTGGGTCTGTTCCGCAAACAGGGTGCCGGATTCATCCATGTTGAGGATGACCGCGGAAACCTCCAGCAGGGCATCGGTACGGGCGTTAAAGCCCGCCGTTTCCAGGTCCAGGACAATCGGAAGGAATCCCCGGAATCGTTGTGCCAGGAGGCTCTTGGGGCCGGTGGGCGTTTCTGCTGGTGTCACGGGAATCCTGAAGTCTCAATCAATCACAAAATGGCGGTGGGCAACCGGGATCACACCCGGCGCCAATTCAACGTTTCGCCAGCCGCCAGCGGGATCAGTGCGTCGTCACCCATTTGCAGGCCGGAAGGCAGGGTCCACGGCTCGCGCACCAGGGTAATGGTATCGGAATTGCGCGGCAGGCCGTAGAAGTCCGGGCCGAATTCGCTGGCAAAGCCTTCCAGCTTATCGAGCTTGCCTGCGCGCTCGAAGGCTTCGGCGTAGAGCTCGATGGCGCTGAACGCGGTGTAGCAACCGGCGCAGCCGCAGGAGCTTTCCTTTTTCCCCTGGATATGCGGAGCGGAATCCGTGCCCAGGAAAAACTTGGGGCTGCCACTGGTGGCCGCCTCAATCAGCGCTATCTGATGCGAATTGCGCTTGAGAATGGGCAGGCAGTAATAATGAGGGCGAATACCGCCTACCAGCATGTGATTGCGATTGTACAGCAAGTGGTGGGCAGTAATGGTCGCGGCGATGCCCTCGCGTGCCTGGCTGACGAAGTCGACGGCGTGCGAGGTGGTGATGTGTTCGAGCACGATCTTCAGCGTTGGGAAGTCGTCCACAACCGGTCCCAGGATATTTTCGATAAACACGCGCTCGCGGTCGAAGATATCGATATCTGCGCTGGTGACCTCTCCGTGCAGCAGCAGCTTCATGCCACATTCCTGCATGGCTTCGAGTGCCGGATAGATGTTGGCAATATCGGTGACGCCGGAGTCGGAGTTGGTGGTGGCGCCAGCCGGGTAGAGCTTGGCGGCGACCACGCCCGCGGCGTGCGCCTGCCTGACCACTTCCGGGGTGGTGTTATCGGTCAGGTAAATCACCATCAGCGGGATGAACGGGTTGCCCGCGGGCACGGCCGCTTCAATGCGCGTCTTGTAGGCCACGGCATCCTCTGCGTTCACGACCGGGGGCACCAGGTTAGGCATGATGATCGCTCGGCGGAACTGGTCTGCGGCGTCACCGACGGTGCGGGTCAGCGCCTCACCATCGCGCAGATGGATGTGCCAGTCGTCAGGTGCTCGCAGGGTAATTTGCTGTTTGGAATCCACCGAATATCTCCTCCCGGATTGAACGCGGCGCCGATGCTACCCGAAGCGCCAAAAAATTGCGAAAAGTGTGGCAAATGCCTCTTCGCTGCACAGTTTGGGTGTAAAGTGACCAGCGTATTCCGCCTGCCAATAATCACTATTTGCGGAGGCCCCGTATGGTGCTGGTCGTATGGCCTTCTAGGCGCTACAATCCCGCCCCGAAAAAACGCGGCCTCTCCGCGACGACTGGGCACACATCCAAAAATAATCCCTCCCAGAACGAGATTTCCCGCAGGTGATCGCATTCTCCTGGGGCGCGTCACATCTTTGGCTAACCAACAGCTGTGACCGGATCAATGCCCGGGACTGAGGGCTTACTGTACAGAGGATAGTAATGAGCAAGATCGATAAGGTGGTACTGGCGTATTCCGGTGGTCTCGACACTTCGGTGATCGTGCGCTGGTTGCAAGATACCTATGGATGTGAGGTTGTCACCTTTACCGCCGACATCGGTCAGGGTGAGGAAGTAGAGCCCGCACGCGCCAAGGCGGAAGCCCTGGGGGTGAAGGAAATCTACATCGATGATCTGCGCGAAGAGTTTGTGCGCGATTATGTATTCCCGATGTTCCGCGCCAACACCATTTATGAAGGTGAGTACCTGCTGGGTACCTCCATCGCGCGCCCGCTGATTGCCAAGCGCCTGATCGAGATTGCCACTGAAACTGGCGCAGATGCGATTTCCCACGGTGCGACCGGTAAGGGCAATGACCAGGTGCGCTTCGAGCTGGGCGCCTACGCACTGAAGCCCGGCATTCAGGTGATCGCCCCGTGGCGCGAGTGGGACCTGAACTCCCGCGAAAAGCTGATGCAGTACTGCGAGCAGCACAAGATCCCGGTGGATTTTTCCAACAAGAAGAAAAAATCCCCGTACTCCATGGATGCCAACCTGCTGCACATTTCCTACGAAGGCGGTGTACTGGAAGAGCCGTGGGCCGAAGCGGAAGAGGACATGTGGCGCTGGAGTGTCAGCCCGGAAGCAGCTCCGGACAAGGCTACTTATATTACCCTGCAGTTCGAGAACGGCGACCCGGTTGCCATCGATGGCGAGCGCATGAGCCCCGCGACCCTGTTGGAAACCCTGAACAAGCTGGGTGGCGCCAACGGCGTCGGTCGCCTGGATATCGTGGAAAACCGCTACGTGGGCATGAAGTCCCGCGGCTGTTACGAAACCCCTGGCGGCACTATTTTGCTGAAAGCTCACCGCGCCATCGAGTCCATCACCCTGGATCGCGAAGTGGCGCACCTGAAAGATGAGCTGATGCCGCGCTACGCCAAGCTTATTTATAACGGCTACTGGTGGTCCCCGGAGCGTCGCATGCTCCAGGCGGCAATTGATGAGTCCCAGTCGGTGGTGAACGGCGAAGTGCGCCTGAAGCTTTATAAAGGCAGTGTCACTGCGGTTGGCCGTCGCTCGGCAGACAGCCTGTTCGATGAGCGTATCGCAACCTTTGAAGATGATGCCGGCGCCTACGACCAGAAAGATGCCGAGGGCTTCATCAAATTGAACGCCCTGCGCCTGCGAATTGCCGCGGGTAAAGGTCGTGACTTGATCTAAATCAGTTGGGAAGGGCGATTACAGCGTATAAATCGTCTTTCCTGTGCCTACTCGGTCTAACGTGAAGGGAACAGCCACTACTTTAATTGGCGAACCCTGCTCGTTTGACGGAAGCGAATTTCAAAAAGCAACGGAAGTTACACAATGACGACAACGGTGGCAGAGGCCGGCAAGTTGCCGGACTATGACTACAACATTGTGCGCCAGTTCACCATCATGTCGGTGGTCTGGGGCATTGTTGGAATGGGTGTCGGCGTATTGATCGCCGCTCAGCTGGCTTGGCCTGCGCTGAATGACCTTTGGCAGCCATTCACTCACTTTGGCCGACTGCGCCCGCTGCATACCAACGCGGTGATCTTCGCGTTCGGTGGTAGCGTGTTGTTTGCGACTTCTTATTATGTAGTGCAGCGCACCTGTCAAACCCGCCTGTGGGGTGGCTGGTTGATTCCGTTCACCTTCTGGGGATGGCAGGCTGTCATTGTCGCCGCCGCGATTACCCTGCCGCTGGGCATCACTTCCGCCAAGGAATATGCCGAGCTGGAATGGCCGATCGATATCCTGATCGCGCTGATCTGGGTTGCCTACGGCCTGGTGTTCTTTGGCACCATCGTAAAGCGCAACACCTCGCACATCTATGTGGCGAACTGGTTCTTCGGCGCCTTTATTATCACCGTTGCCGTTCTGCACATCGTCAATAGCATTGCCATTCCGGTAAGCACCTGGAAGTCCTACTCCGCTTACGCGGGCACTACCGACGCCATGATCCAGTGGTGGTACGGCCACAACGCGGTGGGCTTCTTCCTGACGGCTGCGTTCCTGGGAATCATGTACTACTTCGTGCCCAAGCAGGCCGGCCGCCCGGTGTATTCCTACCAGCTGTCCATCGTGCATTTCTGGGCGCTGATCTCCATTTACGTATGGGCCGGTGGCCACCACCTGCACTACTCGGCACTGCCTGACTGGACCCAGAGCCTGGCGATGATCATGTCCATCATCCTGCTGGCCCCGTCCTGGGGTGGCATGATCAACGGCATTATGACCCTGTCTGGCGCTTGGCATAAGCTGCGCACCGACCCCACCCTGCGTTTCCTGGTTGTTTCTCTTTCCTTCTACGGTATGTCTACCTTCGAAGGCCCGATGATGTCCATCAAGACCGTGAACGCGCTGTCGCACAACACCGACTGGACCGTTGGCCACGTGCACTCCGGCGCGTTGGGTTGGGTCGCGATGATTTCTATCGGCGCCCTGTATCACCTGGTTCCGGTGCTGTGGAACCGCAAGGAAATGTACAGCGTGAAGCTGATCAATGCGCACTTCTGGCTCGCCACCATTGGCACCGTGCTGTACATCGCCGCTATGTGGGTGAACGGTATTACCCAGGGCCTGATGTGGCGTGCATTTAACGCCGACGGCACCCTGACTTACAGCTTCGTGGAAAGTGTGATCGCCAGTAAGCCGGGCTACATCGTGCGCTGGTTGGGCGGTGCGATTTTCACCTCTGGCATGTTGCTGATGGCGTACAACGTCTTCCGCACCGTTACCGATGAGCCGAAAGAAGGCGAGGTTGGTCGCGATGAAAGTCTGCCTGTGGCAAAGAGTGTTTAAGGGGGATTGAATCGTGAAGAATCATGACTTAGTAGAAAAAAACATCGGCTGGATGATTTTGTTTACCGTCATTGCGATTAGCTTTGGCGCACTGGTTGAAATCGTTCCTCAGTTTTTTATCAAGGAAAACAACGAGCCGCTTGCGGGCCTGAAACCATTGGGCCCCATCGAGCTTGAAGGTCGCGATATTTACATTCGCGAAGGTTGCCACGTATGTCACACGCAGATGATTCGTCCTTTGCGTGCGGAAGTGGAGCGCTATGGTCACTACTCCATGGCGCAGGAGTCCGTGTACGAGCACCCATTCCTGTGGGGTTCCAAGCGGACTGGTCCGGACCTGGCACGTGTTGGTGGTCGCTATTCCGATGAGTGGCACCGCGCCCACATGTACGACCCGCGCAATGTGGTACCGGAATCCATCATGCCGGCTTACCCGTGGCTGTTCGACAATATCGTGACCGGTGAGCACACCGCCGACAAAATGCGCGCGATGCGCGTCGTCGGTGTTCCGTATACCGATGAAGATATTGCCAATGCCAGCAAGCCTTTTGTTGGTGGCCGCGTAACGGAAATCGACGCGCTGGTGGCCTACCTGCAGCAGCTGGGTACTCTGGTACAGCAAAAGCGTTAAGCGAGGTGCTCGGTGGATATCGATATTCTGCGGCAGATTGGAGTGGTTCTCGGCTCGCTGGCATTCCTCGGGGTTTGCTGGTGGGCGTTTTCGCCCAAGCGTAAAAAGCGCTTTGAGGAAGATGCCAAGCTGCCGTTTGCCGACGAGCAGGAAACTCTAGACAAGGGCGCTCGCGAGAGCGATAGCACGGCCGAAAAGAAGGCCGGTGAGAAACAGGAACAGGGGCAGGACAAATGAGTACATTTTGGAGTGTTTGGGTAATTGTGCTCACCCTCGCCAATCTTGCATTGGTAACTTGGGTTCTTTTTGCAAACCGCAAAGTGGCGGTGAATGACCAAGACGACCCGGAAAACAAAACCACAGGCCACGTTTACGACGGCATTGAGGAGTACGACAACCCGCTGCCCAAGTGGTGGTTCTTGCTGTTTGTCGCCACTCTGATCTTCTCCGTTGCCTACCTGGTGATTTACCCGGGTATGGGTAACTTCAAGGGTATCGGTGGCTGGACATCGGTTGGCGCACTGAAGGCTGACCAGGCCAAGGCGCAGGCGGAGTTCAAGGAAACCTACGGCAAATACGCAGAAATGCCGATTGAGCAGATCGCGGAAAATCGCGATGCGCTGAAAATGGGCGCGCGTATTTTTGCCAACAACTGTGCGGTGTGTCATGGCGCGGACGGTGGCGGTAACTACGGTTTCCCGGACCTCACTGACAACGACTGGCTGTACGGTGGCTCCCCGGAGAAAATCCTCGAGACCTTGCACAAGGGTCGCCAGGGTATGATGCCGCCGCAGGAGCCGATAATCGGTGGTGACGGCGTGAAGCAGGTTGCTGAATACGTGCTGTCCCTGAGTGGTCAGGAGCACGATGCGGCGCTCGCAGAGCAGGGCTCGCAGGTATTTGGCACTGTGTGTATGGCGTGTCACGGTGCAGACGGCAAAGGCAACCAGGCGCTGGGAGCCCCGAACCTGACCGACGACATCTGGCTGTACGGCGGTACCCGCGAAGAGATCCAGCACTCTGTGCGCGGTGGCCGGAGCAACAACATGCCGTCGCAGAGCGACAAGCTGCGTGAAGACAAGATCCGTCTGGTTGCAGCCTATGTTTACAGCCTGTCACGTCAGGAAGACGTACAGCAGTAAGCTCGTTTAGCTGAGCTTATTGAATTGGGCGGGTGGCGAATAATCGCCGCCTCAGCCCAAGGGAAGGGCACCGCAGGGAAGAAGAACAAGCCTCATTGCATCCACTGCAGGAATGCCCGAATGACACTGTTTCGGGGGAGTGAGGTATTGTGAGCGATAGAATTCCGACCCGTGAAGAGCAGGAAGGCGATGGTGAAGTCCGCTATCGCATGCTCTATGAATCCGACGATAAAATTTATATTCGTCATATCCGTGGTGTTTACACCCGTATCCGTAAATACACCGGCCTACCTTTACTACTCGCATTTTTCTTTATCCCCTGGCTGAACATCGATGGTCAGCAGGCGGTTCTGTTTGATTTGCCCGCGCGCCAGTTCCATATCTTCTGGGCCACCTTTGGTCCGCAAGATGGCATTCTGCTGGCGGGTCTGTTGATCATTTCTGCTTTCGCCCTGTTTGCGATTACCACCTGGCTCGGTCGCGTGTGGTGTGGCTTTACCTGCCCGCAGACAGTGTGGACCCTGATGTTTATCTGGGCGGAGCGCGTGTGTGAGGGCGATCGCGCCAAGCGCATGAAACTGGACGCCGCGCCCTGGGGGACGGAAAAAGTGCTGCGCAAAGGCGGCACGCATGCGATCTGGTTGTTCATTTCCCTGGCGACCGCACTGGCATTTGTCGGCTATTTTTACGGCATTCGCGACCTGGTGGTGGATCTGGCGACCTTCAGCGCCCATCCCCAGGGCGTGTTCTGGGTAGCGTTTTTTACCTTTGCCACCTATTTGAATGCCGGCTTTATGCGCGAGCAGGTGTGCAAGTACATGTGCCCCTATGCGCGTTTTCAGTCGGTCATGTACGACCAGGATACGCTGGCGGTGTACTACGATGCCCGCCGTGGTGAGGCGCGAGGTCCGCGCAAGAAGAATGTGGATTACAAGTCCGAGGGAATGGGTGACTGCATTGACTGCTACTGGTGTGTGCAGGTGTGTCCGGTCGACATCGATATCCGCGACGGCATGCAGTACGAGTGCATTAACTGTGGCTTGTGTGTGGATGCATGCAACAGCGTGATGGACAAAATGGAGTACCCGCGCGGGCTTATCCGCTTCACCTCCGAAGATGAACTGCAAACCGGCAAAACCCAGTATCTGCGCCCACGCCTGTTAGGTTACGGGTTAGTACTGCTGCTGCTCATCGGTGCCTTTACCTACCAGGTTGCCACCCGTTCGCCGGTGCAGGCGGAAGTGCAGCGGGACCGGGGTGCCCGCATGTTCAGGGTGTCTCAGGGCATGGTGCAGAATGTCTACACGGTCAAAATCAATAACATGGACCAGCGTCCGCACGAGTTTACCGTGCGGATCGATGGCAAGGAGGGGTACGATTACTCCTTGCGGATGCAGGGGAATCCCTATGTGGTCCCCGGCGAGATATACTCTGTGCCGATTCGGGTTAGTGTGCCCAAGGAACAGCTGAAGGACACCAAGCACGACATCTTTATTGAGATTCAGGCCAAAGACGCGCCCGAGCTCAAGGATCGTCACAAGACCGTGTTTATCGGTCCCAAGTAGCCGGCGGGGCCTGGTCCCCGCGGCGGTAAATTATTTCAGTCATTGTTAGCTTTAGAGTTCGGGTTTAATACGTTCGTGCCTCAGAAAAAAAATTCCCAACCGCCAGGAGTCTGGTACCGCGAGCCCTGGTTCTGGGTAGTGATGGCGCCGCTGGTCGTGGTGGTGATCGTGTCCTTTACCATGCTGTCGATTGCGGTTCGCCACGGCGATGATGTGGTGAGCGATACCTACTACAAGGACAGCCGCCTGTATCACTACAGTGCCGAACAGGACCAGCAGGCGAAAGCGCTTGGCCTGGCCGGCATGCTGCTGTTCTCCCCGGAGGAAAAGTCCGTGTCCCTCGATTTGCGCGGCAGCCTCGAGTACCCGGAAAAACTGTTACTGATCCTCAGCCACCCGGTGGAAGCAGACCTGGATGAGCACGTGGTGCTCGAGCAGGTTTCCATCGGCCGCTACCGCGGAAAGGTTTCCGCGCCCATGCAGCACCGCTGGTACCTGCAGCTGATGCCGGAACTGAACCCGGAAAACTTCGGCAAGGCAGAGTGGCGGCTGAAAGGAGAAATCAATTTCAATATTGGCAACGGAGTGCCCCTGAACCCTGCGGAGCAGTGATTCCATGGGTGACTCTATGAGCGACTCCCTCGCGCCCGATGCCGCCTCCGCCGGCGGTGCCCATGCCACTGGCGAGCGCAGTGACTGTTTTCACTGTGGACTGCCCGTCGCCGATGGCAGCCAGTATTCCGTCATCATTGATGGGGTCGACCGCCCCATGTGCTGCCCAGGCTGTGAGGCCGTGGCCGGGGCGATCGTCGCCGGCGGCCTGGATAACTTCTACCGATTCCGGGAAAACAGCAGCGAACGCCCCGAGTCTTCCTCCCAGGACCAGCGCTGGCAGGCATACGACCTGCCGCAGGTACAGGCGGAATTTGTGCGTGACTTTTCGGGCTCCCTCCCCGGTGTGGATACTGCTCAGCCCCTGAAGGTGGCCAGCCTGCTGGTAGGCGGGATTACCTGTGCCGCCTGCGTCTGGTTGATTGAAAAGCAACTGATGGCGCTCGCGGGTGTGCACCGGGTGTCTGTCAATGCCAGCACCCACCGCGCGCAGATCGTGCTCGACTTGGCACAGGTCAAGTTGAGCGAGCTGTTCGCTGCACTCACCCGTATTGGCTACCGTCCTTCCCCCGCAACCGCGGCCAACAATGAACTGCTGATCCAGCAGGAGCGCCGCTCCGCGATGCGCCGCCTGGGAGTCGCTGGCCTCGGCACCATGCAGGTGATGATGTTTGCGATTGCCCTCTATTTTGGTGGCAACAAAGGCATCGATAGCCAGTTTGAGCAGTTCTTCCGCTGGGTATCGTTGGTCGTGGCAACACCGGTGGTGTGTTATGCGGCGCAGCCGTTTTTTGCCGCGGCCTGGCGCGCACTGCGCAGCGGACACCTGATTATGGATGTGCCGGTTTCTCTGGCCATCGGGCTGGCCTATGGGGCCAGCGTTTACGCCACGGTTTTTGAAACCGGCGAGGTGTACTTCGAGTCCGTCTCAATGTTCACGTTCTTCCTGCTGCTCGGACGTTTTGTCGAGATGCGTGCGCGTCACCGGGCCGGACTCGCCAGTGGCGGGCTGGCGCAGTTATTGCCGCTGGCCGCCTTGCGCCGCGGCGAAGGTGGTGAGCTTGAGTCGGTGCCGGTGGCGGCGCTTGCCGTCGGTGAGCACATCCTGTTGCGCCCAGGGGATACCGTGCCGGTGGATGGTGTGGTTACTGAGGGCGCAAGCGGGGTTGATGAATCTATTCTCACCGGCGAATCCGAGTTGCAGCAGAAAGCGTGCGGCAGCCGGGTATTTGCCGGCAGTGTAAACGGTGATTCGTCGCTCACTGTGCGGATTTCTACCGCCGGCAGTGGCACGCGCCTCTCCGCGATCGAAAAGCTGGTGGAACAGGCGCAGTTGGACAAGCCGGAGCAGGCGGCTCTTGCCGACCGCATTGCCGGGCGGTTTATTGCCGCAGTGCTGTGTATTGCCGTGGCCGCTTTTGTATTCTGGTGGCAGCAGGACCCGGGGCGCGCGTTCTGGGTTGCGCTCTCGGTACTTGTGGTCACCTGTCCCTGTGCGCTGTCACTGGCAACGCCCGCGGCACTCGCCGCGGCGACGCTGCGCCTGCAGCAGCTGGGGCTTCTGGTTGCCAAGGGGCATGTGCTGGAAACCTTGCCCACGGTAGATCGTGTGATCTTCGACAAGACCGGGACGCTGACCGAAGGGGCGCCGCAGCTGCGTGCGGTGGTGCCGCTCAGGGACGGTTTCTCCCGCGACGCTGCCCGGGATATCGCCGCCGCACTGGAGGCGCAAAACAACCACCCGCTGGCGCGGGCGTTTCGGCCCTGGTTCGCCAATCGCTCGGCCAGCAACCTGCGCTCCGTCACCGGGCAGGGCGTGGCGGGCGTGTGCGAGGGTGTTGAATATCGTCTCGGCGCGCCCGGTTTTGTCAGTGAAATCCTTAGTGGCAACACGAGTGCGGCCGGGATCGCTCTGTCTGCACCTGCCGAACCCGGACAGTGGCTGTTGCTGGGTGATGCCGCGGGACCGGTTGCGTGGCTGGGGCTGGGCGACGACATGCGCCCCAGTGCCACAGGTGCGGTGCGCATGCTCGGCGAGCAGGGGGTCGCGGTTGAACTGCTGAGTGGTGACCAGTCTGCAGAAGTCCCGCGGCTTGCGGGGCTCGCGGGTATTGGTGACTATCAGGCGGGCGCCTCTCCCGAGCAGAAACTGCAGCGCTTACGGCGACTGCAGGGGGAAGGTGAGCGCGTATTGATGATTGGCGATGGAATCAATGATGTACCGGTGCTCTCCGGTGCCGACGTGTCCGTGGCGATGATGTCCGCGGCGGACCTGGCGCAGTCCAGAGCGGACGCGATTCTGCTGAAGGGCGACCTGTGTGCCTTGCCGCGCGCGTTTGCCTTGGCGGCGAGCTGTCGCAAGATCATCCGGCAAAACCTGAGCTGGGCCATTTTGTACAATTTACTGGCGCTGCCCCTGGCCTTCCTCGGCCTGGTGCCACCCTGGGCTGCCGCCATCGGCATGTCGTTGAGCTCGCTGCTGGTGGTGGTGAATGCCCTGCGCTTATCGCGTTGGCAACACGCGGCATAAGGCACAAGACAAAGGCCCGGCGATGCCGAAATCCTATTTCGAGGTTTAAGTGGACAGTATTTTTCTTCTCGTGCCCATTGTGATCGTGTTCATTGCCTGTGCGGTGAAGTTTTTCTTCTGGGCGGTGAACAACGGCCAGTACGACGATCTGGAAACGGAAAGCCGCCGGATCTTGTTTGAAGACGATCACAAGCCTTTAAAACAGACTGCTACGGAGTCCGCCGAGATAGAGCGCGCGGAGGCGTCGCGGGAAGGCGGTCGAGGCCCCGCGCCGGGTGCGAGCGACGAGCGGAAGCCAGACTGATGACGGATTGGGGTTTTCTTGCCGCCGCGCTGGCAATCGGTTTTCTGGGTAGTAGTCACTGCATCGGTATGTGCGGCGGGATTTCCGGTGCGCTGGGCTTGGCCGTGCCGGGGGAGAAACCCCAGTGGCCCAAGCTGCTTGGATATTCGGCTGGGCGCATCGCCAGTTACGCGTTGATGGGGTTACTCGTGGGCAGTCTCGGTGCCTTCCTGGCTGCAGATCTTGCCGCTGGTTTGGCACCCCTGCGCATTGTTGCCGGAGTGATGCTGATCGCCATGGCGCTGTACCTGGCGGACTGGTGGCGCGGGCTGGTATGGCTGGAGCGCGGTGGCGCGGTACTGTGGCGAGCGGTGCAGCCCCTGTCGCGACGCTTGCTACCGGTAACCTCGACTTCGCAAGCGGTGGCACTTGGCGCGGTGTGGGGCTGGCTTCCCTGCGGGCTGGTATACAGCGCGCTGACCTTCGCACTTGCCCAGGGCAGTGGCGAGCAGGCGGCCCTGGCCATGTTGGCGTTTGGTCTTGGCACCGCACCTGCCGTACTGGCCACCGGCATGGCGGCCACGCGGTTGCGCAAGATTGTGCAAAAGCCGGGCGTGCGTTTGTCCATGGCGTCTATGGTGCTGGTATTTGGCGTGTGGACCTTGTGGGGCACCGTGGGGCATGGTGCTCACGGTGCTCACAATGGCCATGATGCTCACAGTACTCATGGTACTCACAGTACTCACAGTACTCACGGTACTCACAATGCCCCCGGTGCTGCCAGCAGCCACGAGAGCCACGATCAGCATCACCAACATCACCACCACCATCATGAACCTGCGTCGGATGAGTAGTAGCACGACAAGACTGACTATTAATTCAGTTTGAGTTGAGTGGCCTCAGGCGGTTTCTGGCAGTGCTCCGGGGATGGGGGTAAACTGGTGCAAATATGACCGTTGGTCTGGCCGCCCCATCTGGTATTGGTTGCAATGCGATAGCTTGGTTCGGCTGCACTCGTTGGACCGAGCATGAAGAAAATAAAAAGTAAAAAAACGGCCTCCAAGAAGCCCTCAGCGCAACACACCTCGCCGTCCCCAAAGGCTGGGGTGGCTGCGGTCCCCTCCTGTCCGGGCGCTCCCACCAATATGTGGATCAACCTGTTTGCCCTCTGCGTGTCGCTCGCGGCGGTCTTCTGGTTGCGCGAGTACGGTCAGGACCTGCATGTCAAAACCCATTCCCTGGTGGTGGTTGCTGTGGCACTGGCCCTGCCGATTATTCTGCTGGAATGGGTTTTTCTGAAACCCTGGCGCAACCCGTCTGCCGGTCTCGACTTCCGCCGGGTGAATTTCAATTGGGGGCGCACCGCCCTGAAGCTCGTGGGCTTCTACCTCACCATCGGCTCAGTGGCGTTTGTGTACTGGCTGTTCCCCGAGTACCACGGTTCCTTTTACGACAACTATTACGCGGTGGTAAAAGCGGTATTCCCCTGGTGGATGGCGCTGGCGGTGCCGTACTTTTACCTGGTGGACGGTGCCATGCAGTCCCCCAAAGATGGTTACTGGCAGCTGGGAAGCTGGGTAATGGGGAATACCAAAGAGGTATCGGGGAAAGCCGTGGGCCAGTTGTACCTCGGCTGGCTGGTGAAGCTGTTCTTCCTGCCGCTGATGTTTGTGTACCTCGGCAATAACCTGACCAACCTGCTGAATTTCGATTTCTCCAATCTGCTGGTGAATTTCAAATCGGTGTTTGATTTCACCTTCAATTTCCTTTTCTACATCGATTTGCTGTTTGTCACCGTCGGGTATGTGTGCACCCTGCGCCTGTTCGATTCGCACATCCGCACCGTAGAGCCAAGCTTCCTCGGTTGGGGGGTGGCACTGATCGGTTACCAGCCATTTTGGAGTCTGTTTTCCGGCACCTATTTGAAATACGACGATGCGCCGGCGTGGGGATACTGGTTCTGGGATACGCCCTGGGCATACAGCCTGTGGGGCTCAATCATTCTGCTGCTTATTGCCATTTACGTGTGGGCCAGCATTCCGTTTGGTATCCGCTTTTCCAACCTGACCCATCGCGGCATTCTCACCAACGGACCCTACCGGTTTACCAAGCACCCGGCATACATCAGCAAGAACCTTTCCTGGTGGATGATCTCCATGCCGTTTATGGTCAGCGCGAGTGGCACTGAGGCCCTGCGCCAGTCTCTGCTGTTGCTGTTGGTGAACTTTATCTACTTCATGCGCGCACGCACCGAAGAGCGGCACCTGTCCTGGGATCCGACTTATGTGGCCTACGCCCACTACATTAGCGAACGCGGGACCTTCGCATTTCTCGGCCGCTGGTTCCCGCTGCTGCGCTTTGGGCATGGTCGGCTCTTTTTCCGTGGCAACGACGCTCCGCCGGTGGAGCCGCTGGTGTCCGGTGCTGCAACGTCGGCCAAGCCAGCTGCCAAGCCCGTATAGCCCCGGAGCCAGCCACTGCGATGAAATTCGATTTTTTCAAGCGAGACCAGGGCGCGCGGCTGAACCACGGTGCGGATCTGGCCGTGATCGTGCTGCCGCAGGGAACACTGCATATTGACCGTCGCTGGCTGCTGTATGCCGGGCTGTATCTGTTGATTGCGCTGGGTATCTGGCTGCGCATCGAGCATATCTTTACCTACAACCCGATCAACTTCATCTGGAGTGACCCGCAGCGGCACTGGGAGCAGGGCACGGAAACCCTGCGCACCGACCCGATGACGCTCACTGATCCGGTGATGTATCAGCTATATATCGGGGTGCTTGCCAAGCTGACACTGGGTGAGCCGTTGCTGATTGGGTTTTACACGGTGTTGCTCGCCTGTATTACCCCGTGGATCTGGTATCGGTTTGCCCGCGAATTGTTGCCGTCGCGCCTGCTGGCTACCGCGGTGTGGGCCGGCATTTCGTTGCTGCCGTCGTGGATCGCGATCTACGGCTACTTTATGCAGGAGACCCTGCTATTGCCGCTGTTGGGGGCTGCGCTCTACGGCAGTTGGCGCTGTCGGCGTAAGCAAACACTCGCAAGCTTCCTGTTGATGGTGGTGCTCTGGGCAGCCGCGGGTTTGACGCGCGGTATCGCGATTCCGTTTGCCGCTGTGGTTACCACCTGGTTGTGGCTGGTCCAGCCGCGCAAGCTTGCCAAGGCAGGTTATAGCCTGCTGGTGCTTGGCCTGATCATGGGGCCGCTGGTGTACCGCAGCTATTCCGCCATGCATCTGGTCGCGCCCCATGGTATTGGCAAGTTGAATGAGCTGTACGCGCGCTCGGGCAAGCGCGACATTCACATCAGCTACGAGCGCAATGGTGCACGCTGGGTGTACTGGTTTGCCTCGCCGGCGATGGATGCGAAACCCCTGGCCCCACTGAGCGACTGGAGCGCAAGCCGCCAAGGCGTGGTGAAGGCGGAGATCGATATCACCAATGGCGCCGCAGATTGGGATGCGGTGATGGCCGAATATCCGCTGACGCTGGAGCGCTACCTGCAGCTGACCAGCGCTAATCTGGTGAATTTATTTTTTGGCTTTTCCTGGCCGGATAATAACCAGGCCCGCTGGCTGGAGGCCGTCAACCATCATACGCGCTGGGTGTGGGCGCCGATTACCCTGCTGTTAATGCTGGCTGCCCTGTTGTACTGGCGCCGTCTCGGCGGTACGCGGTTATTGAGTGTACTCGTGCTTACCTGGGTGTTAGTGCAGGGATTGTTGCCGATCTCTGTGAATGAGGGGCGCTATCGCAAGCCGATCGAGGGATTGTTGCTGGTACAGGCGGCGGTGCTTGCGGGGGCCATGCGACGGCGTCGTGCCGATGACGCTGGCGAAACGGCGTCGCCCGAGGTGGTTGAGCTCGCGGAGGTGACGGAAACGTCGAAACAGAAAAGCGCTATTGCGGTCGAATCGCCGCCCGTTGCGCAAGCCCCAGAGCCCCATGAGTCCAAGCCGAAGCACCATGACACAGCCTGATCCTACCGCTCCCGAGTGTGCATCGCCTGGCCCGCAGCGCAGATCTTGGCTGTGGCGACCACTGCTTGTCCTCGCGCGCAGGCTGGTGAGTTTTATTCTGGTCGGCGGTATCGCTACGGCAGCTCAGTACCTGCTATTGATCACGCTGGTGGAGCTGTTCGGTGTGTTTGCGATTACCGCATCGATGGCCGCCTACGCTGGCGGTGCGCTGGTCAGCTACCTGTTGAATTTCCATGTGACTTTTCATGGCCGCGCCGGGCACCGTCAGGCGCTGCCCCGGTTTATTGTCGTGGTGGCGATTGGCCTGGGGGTGAACACGCTGAGCTTTGCCCTGCTGTTACTGTTCCTGCCTTATTTATTGGCTCAGGTGGGGGCTACCCTGGTGACGCTGGTGAGTAACTACTTGCTGCACCAGTATTGGATATATCGGCCTGCCAAATAACCCCTGTGTGCGTTGCTTACTCTGCGAGCAGGCGCAGGGACAGATCAATGGCTCGCAGGTGCTTGGTCAGGCTTCCGGACGAGATGTAATCGACCTCCAGCGTGGCCAGTTGTTGCAGGCGGGCCTCATTCACACTGCCAGAAATTTCGATCTTGGCGCGGCCCTTGGCCAGTTGCAGAGCCTGCGCCGTCATCGCATCGGTAAATTCATCCAGCATGATGACGTCGGCACCGGCGTCGAGCGCCTGCTGGAGTTCTTCCAGGCTCTCCACTTCCACCTCCACCAGTGCGCCGGGCTTGATCTGATGGGCCTGCTGCACCGCATTGTGGATGCCACCGGCAGCCGCAATATGGTTTTCCTTGATCAAAAATGCATCGTACAGGCCGATGCGGTGATTGCCGCAACCTCCGCACAATACCGCGTACTTTTGCGCGGTGCGCAGGCCGGGAATGGTTTTGCGGGTATCCAGAATCTTTATTTGCGTGCCGGTGGTCAGCGCTGCATAGCTCGCTGCGGTAGTGGCCGTGCCGGAAAGCGTCTGTACAAAGTTCAGCGCGCAGCGTTCGCCGGTCAGAATGGAACGGGCATTGCCGTCCAGCTCAAATAATGTGCTGTTTGCGGCAACGCGCTGGCCGTCTTCAACATGCCAGGTGACCTTTAATGCGGGATCGAGCTGCCGAAACACTTCGTCCACCCAAGCGCGGCCACAAAACACACACTCCTCACGGGTAATTACCCGGGCGCGGGCGTTGCGTTCGGCAGGAATGAGCTGCGCGGTGATATCGCCATCGCCCACGTCCTCTGCCAGCGCGTCGCGTACTGAGCGCTGTATATCCGAAACAAGATTGGGGATGCTGGCAGTGGCGGGCGTCATACTCGAACCTCGATAGTGCTCGCCTAACTAAAGACGAATTCCAAACGCAGGGGCAATGTGGGGCGCCAATTCTAGCAAATCTGTTCGCAAGAAGAACGCGTATCAGGGTTCGGCGGTGCACGGAGTGGGCCCGGCGAGAGGGGCTGTTGTGAATGAAGTCGCAAAAACGGTCTAGCGAGTCTGTCTGCGGTTGTCTGTTGACACAATCTGTCTTTAGAATCAACGGTCGACAAAAATAGGTTGCCTTGCTCTTTGCTTGCCCAATGTGTTTCGGGCAGTTTCGTAAGCCGACAAGCGAGAGCACAAGAAATCCAATAATTAGAGCTCAGTGGCTTCCCAGGGCTGCTGTGGTGCATCACCGGCATCTTCTCGAGGGAGGCCGGACGAGGCTAGATGACATGAAAGACAGCGAACGCTCATCTTCTAACGTGGTGTCCCTGCAGGGGGGTACGCGAGGAAAGCGTGAATCTCATTCGGGCGCGAGCCTGCCTGCCGCGGTTGAGGTCGTGTGCGACAAGTCGCGGCAGCAGCTGCTGGAGCTTGCCAAGCAGGTGTTTGCCAAGGTCGATGACTCGCTGTTTGCCATGGCCGAGAAGGCCCATGGGCAGGATGAGCAGGACGGATTGTTCCAGGCGCTGCGTTTGCTGCGGGTTGAGCGCCGCCGTGTTGTGGAGCTGTTCGTCGACAAGTGCGGGCAGGCATTCCATGTGCAGGAAGCCGCGGTTGACGACGAAGACCCCTACGCGGCAGACAATCTTTCCCTGGTGCATAACGACGATCTCGAGCAGCTGGTTGCCGTCGACACCATGGTGGCGAATGCCAAGCGTGATTTTGCCGAGTCCCTGTCGGCGATTTCTGTGCGCCTCGATACCCTGCTGTCCGTCAAGATTTACGACAAGAACAACCCTCTCGGTCCGGATGCGATTTGCGATGCTTTTGTTGAAGCTGCGCGCACCCTGGATCTGCACATTCGTGCGCGCCTGACCCTGCTGAAGAAATTTGAGCAGGTGGTGATGGCAAATCTCGGCAAAATTTATGATGAGTGCAATAACCTGTTCGTTGAGCAGGGAGTGTTGCCGACCCTGAAGCAGCGCAGCGCGCGCCCGCAGCGTCGCCCGCAAAGCACCCAGGGAACCCCGGGTGAAGGGGCGGGTGCGTCAGGGCAGGGTGCGGTGCAATCTGGTGCTTCCGCGGTTGGCGGTGTCGCGGGGCATGGCCTGGTGCCGCTGGGTAGCGGTGTGGCACCCATGGCGCCGCAAGACCTGCTCTCCCACCTCGGTGCGCTGCAATCTCATCTGCCGCAGAGTTATGGCGATGGCCAGGTTGAGCTGCTGAACGTCAATAATCTCCTGCAGAACCGCCTGGTTGAGGCCCGCGAGTCTGGTGCACTGGCGAAGATGGATAGCGACATCATCAAGCTGGTGGAAATGCTGTTCTCTTTTATTCTCGAAGACCGCAACCTGGCCGAGCCGATCAAGTCGCAATTGGGACGTTTGCAGTTGCCGCTGTTGAAGGTGGCCATTGCCGATAAATCGTTCTTCAGCAAAGGGGGGCACCCGGCCCGCAAGCTGCTGAATGAGTTGGCGGATGCGTGTACCGGCTGGCAGGCAAAAGACAATTACGAAAAAGACCCGCTGTACAAACAGATCAGCGAAGTGGTCGCGCGCGTGCTCGCCGAGTTCGACCAGGATATTAATATTTTCTCGACCCTGCTGGAGTCCTTCCGCGCGTTTATCCTGCGTGAGCGCAAGCGCGCCGAGCGCCTTGAGCGGCGCATCGTGGATGAGGCTGATGGCAAGGCCAAGACTCAGGCAGCGCGTGCCCGTGTTGCGGCGGTAATGGATGCATTGATGGCCGAGCGCGACCTGCCGCCGGTGGTGGCCGATTGGTTGCAGAAGGTGTGGAGCAACATGCTGTTCCTGACCTGTATCAAAGAGGGGACCGACAGCGAAACCTGGAGTCGCGATGTGCGCACTGCCCGCGACCTGGTGTGGAGTGTGCATGCGCCCATGCCGGAAAGCCGCAAGCAGTTACTCGGCCTGTTGCCCGCGTTGCAGGATCGCCTGAAAGCGGGCGTCGAAGCGGTTTCCCTGAATAAATTTGAAGCGCGTCGTCTGTTTGCCGGGCTCAAGGAAATCTACCGCGAGCGCTTTGCCCTGGCCCAGCGCCTGATACAGGAGCGCAGCCGGCAGGTTGAGCAGGAAGCGCGCGCTATGGCAGAAGCGGCCAGCCAGGCTGAAGCCACCGAGCAGGAGTTGGTGGCGGCTACGGACGCCGCTATGCAGGATGCAGCGGAAGTTGCCACCAGTGAGGCTGTGCAGGAAACTGTGGCGGAGCTCCCGGAAATGGAGGCGCTGGAACAGGCGGTGGCGGAGGTCGAGCTGCAGTCCGACGCTCTCGATGGCGAAGAAATTCCAGAAACGGACACCCACTGGCAGCAGACCTTCCGTCTGGCCCAGGGTAGCTGGTTTGAGCTGAAGCGTGGTGAGGAGGAGCAGTTCCGCTGCCGCCTGGCCGCGGTGATCAAAGATATCGACCAGTTTATTTTTGTTAACCGTAACGGTGCCAAGGTGGCAGAATTCACTCGCGCAGAGTTGGCAGTTGCGCTGCGCAAGGGTGAGCTGATGTCGATGGATGATGGCATGCTGTTCGAGCGCGCCCTGCAATCGGTGATTGGTACGGTGCGGAAGTCCCGCGGCGAGATGCACTGACCGCCGCCTCTCCCTCCCTCCCGGGTTGCCCGCAGCGTGGCGAGGTAGCTCGGGGTTGCTATCCCGTGCGGCACGTGTAACGATTTCCCCCCTAGCATTTTTGGCAGCGAAACCCACAGTTTGGCTGTCAATTCTCCTGAATATCGTGCCATTCCGGTACAGCCGTACAATTTTCAAAGCATTTCACGAAGATTGGTCCTTTTTGGCACTTGCGTGTCAATGTGCTTTGCAGGATATTGTGGGCGTGTTTTGAGACATCGGTCGCCTTTTGCGTGTTGATGTCACACGGTTTTTAAAGATAAGTCATAGATTTCAGCGGTTTTGGCGCGCCAATCAATTATTTGGGGTGCGAATACTCGCGCTAATAGCCAGTTGCATTCTGTTCGGATCGTTGGTTTTTGAGAGAGGTACCCGACACAGGTGCGTATCAAACCGATGCCAGGAGGGCATACTGGGGTGAGCATGGATGATATGGAAAGAAGTACTAACGAGCTTTTTGTAATCAGTGGCGGCGCGAAGGCGGGGCGAGGTGGTCCCTCCGGGAATAAGTCCGCTACCCGGCAACTAAGTAAAATCGTGAGCCTAGTCAATCAAAAAGCCATTCAGTGGATTCAGTCCCGGGCTGAAGAAGTCTTCGCCCAGGTCGACGATTCCCTGTTTATGATGGCGGAAAAAGCGCATCAGCAGGACGAGCAAGATCAGCTGTTCCAGGCCATCCGTGCGATCCGGGTAGAGCAAAGCAACCTGATTGATGGCTTCTGTGATGGCGTTGAAGAGCGTTTTCACCATCCCCGCAACGACTCTCCCGGAGAGGACGCCGAGCTCGATTTGCGATCTGCCTCCATGGGGCTGTCGCTGGTCAATAATGACGACCTGGAACAACAGGTCGCCATTCGTTCCATGGTCGCTAATATTCGTCGGGATCACGCAGAGCCCATCGCGGCTCTCTCCCTGCGCCTGGATACCTTGCTCCCGGAAAAAATCTACGACGAGAACCTGCCGCTCGGCCCCGCCGCGATTTGCGCTGCCTTTGCCGATGCGCTGGATGATGTGGAGATTTCTCTACGTGCGCGGATGACGGTGCTGAAAAAATTCGAGCTGCACCTGGCCAACCGACTGGTCGAGCTGTACGAGGACTGTAACCGCCTGCTGATTGAACAGGGGGTTTTGCCGCATATTCAAGATCCGCTGCGTGAATTGAAGCGCCAGGCTGAAGGCAAGGCGCCAAGCGCCAGTGCGCAGCCGCAGGCGCCGGTTCCCGGCGGCGAGCCAGGCGTGCCCGGTCCGGGCGCTGCCGATATGGCCGCCGCTGGATTTGCCGAGGACATGTCGCAAGGTTTTGCTCCCGGCCAGGCACCAGGATTTGCTGGCCAGTCGCCAGGGTTTGCTGGTCAGGCACCAGGATTCTCTAGCGGAGCTGCCCCGGGGAATGCGGGCGGTGCGCCATCGGGTTTTGGTGGTGGGGCGTCAGCAGGATATACCGCGGCGCAGCCCGGCATGGCCGGTTACCCTAACTCTGGTGCCGGTTCTGCCGGAAGTTACTCGGGCGGTCCGGGCCTGGCGCCAGCTGGCGCAGGTGTCCCGGCGATGGCGACACCGACACTGCTGCAGCAGCTCGGGCAGTTCCAGATGTCCATGCCCGCGCACACCGGTGCTACCGGTCAGCTGGTAAACGTTACCGAGTTATTGCAGCAAAGCCTGGTGCAATCCAAGCAGAGTGCGTCGCTGCACGAACTGGATAGTGAAGTCATCCGCCTGGTGGATATGCTGTTCTCGTTCATGCTTGAGGACCGCAACCTGGCGGAGCCAATCAAGGTACAGCTGATTCGCATGCAGCTGCCAATGCTGAAGCTGGCCGTTGCCGACAAAGCTTTTTTCAGCAAGGGTGGCCACCCAGCGCGCCGCCTGCTGAACGAACTCGCCGATGCCGCCATTGGCTGGCAGCCGGGTGAGAATTACCTGAACGACCCGCTGTACCGTGAGGTCTGCACCATCGTTGAGGCGGTGCTGGCGGAGTACGATCGGGACGAGAAAATTTTTGTGCGCCTGCTGGAGTCTTTCCGGCAGTTCTCTGCGCGTGAACGCAAGCGCGCGGAAGTGATGGAGCGCCGTACAGTCGACGAGGCCCAGGGCACCGCGCGGGTGGAGGCCTCCAAGGCGCGCGTTGCTGCGGTATTCGACGCGCTCACTGCCGAGCGCAAGCTGCCGAAGATCGTGCACGAGTGGCTGAATCGGGTTTGGAGCAGTGTGCTCTTCCGCGCCTGCCTGAAAGAAGGCACGGACAGCACCGCCTGGCGTCAGCACGTGCTCACTGCGCGCGACCTGATCTGGAGTGTGGTCGCGCCCATGCCGGAAAGCAGTGTGAAGATGCGTCGCTTGCTGCCGGTGCTGAAGAAGCGCCTGGAAGCCGGTGCGCAATCGCTTTCCTTGAGTGCGGGCGATCGCCAGCGCCTGATGGGTGGCCTGGACATACTCTACCGTGAGCGCCAGAAGTTGGGTGAGCGGGTAGAGTCAGAGCGTGAGCGACGTACACGTGAGCGCCTGGTGCAAGAACTGCGCCGCGAGGCCGACAGTGTGGTGTCCATACCCGCATCGGAGTTGACCGCTACTGCGGTGGTTGAGGAGCCGGTGCCGGAAACGCAGGTGCTGAATGAGTCCCGCGAGCTGCCGGCAGAGCAGAAGGCACTGCCCGCGGTGGAGGAGATTCAGCAAGTCGTCACCAAAGCGGCGTCAGCGAATGCGGAAGACCTCAAGCCACTGCCGAAAGATGACAATCACTGGCAGCAGACTTACCACCTTAAAGACAGCTGGTTCTTGTTGCGCCGGGCGGAAAAACTGCCAGTGCGGTGCCGTCTGGCTGCCATCATCAGCGACCTGGACCAGTTTATGTTTGTAAACCGCCAGGGCGCCAAGGTGGGTGTCTATTCCCGTCTGGAGCTTGCCCACGCATTGCGCGATGAGGAGTTGTTGCCGCTGGAGCAGGGGCCGCTGTTCGAGCGGGCACTGGAGTATGTCGTCGGCAATTGTGGTGAAAGTAAAATCGCAATCAGCGTTTGACCCTCATTCCGAATTCGGCGGGCGCGCGTGGCCCATTCGACCTGTGGGTCTGCGCGCGCTCTGCCCTCTAAAAGCGGCTTTTTTGTGCAGAAAATACTCTATTTTCGTAAAAAGTTGCTATTCCTCCGATAACTCGCAGCGACGGCTATTGGCAGACTCTTCTTCGCTTCCATAGAATAACTGGGTGCCCAGTTTTTGCGGAGTGGTGTTTTGAAATATCAGATCCAGTCAGGATGGCTTTCCGGCGTGCGCCGGGTTGCGAGTCCGCACTGCAATGCGCGTCCTGAGGATACGGATGTGGATCTGCTCGTCATTCACAGTATCAGCCTCCCGCCGGGTCAGTACGGTGGCGCGTTTATCGACGAGTTCTTCCTCGGCCATCTGGATATAGATGCCCACCCTTATTTTGCCGAAATCGCGACCTTGCGTGTGTCTGCGCACTTGCTGATCGACCGCAATGGGCGGGTCACCCAGTACGTGCCCTTTACCGCACGCGCCTGGCATGCGGGGCAGTCCACTTTTTGTGGGCGGGATAACTGCAACGACTTTTCCATTGGGATCGAGCTCGAGGGGCTGGATACCGATACCTTTACTGCAGAGCAATACGTCGCTCTGGCAGAAGTGACTGCGGCGATTATGCAGGAGTACCCGGGTATAGATCGCTCGAGGATAACCGGGCACTCGGATATTGCACCGGGCAGGAAGCTGGATCCGGGGCCGGGGTTTCATTGGCGTCAATATTTCGACGAGCTGGATGCGCTTTCTGGAAATAACAAAGGTGATCTGCCCCAAGCTTAGTGCCGGGCGGCGCCACAGAGGATAACGGGGGAGTTATGGCACTTTTGATTGTGCTGCTGGCACTGGCGCTGGTTCAGATTTGGGGTTCTGGTGGCCCACTGCATCGAGATGCCTGGTTCGGCCGCTGGAAAGATTTTGTGTTGCAGCGGCCGGCGCTCAAACAGCGCTACAGCCTCGGGTTTGGCATTCTGGTGCTGGCGCCCGTGATGGCGGTCGCCTTGCTGTTGGCGCTTGCCGATTCCATGCTGGGTTGGCTGGGGGTATTGCTGGTGAGCGTGCCGGCACTGCTCTACTGTTTCGGGCGCGGCAACTTCAACGATGCGCTCGCCAGCTACTTGCGTGCCTGGTATCAGGGTGACCTGGAGGCCGCCAAGGCCGCCGCATCGCCGCTACTGGGTGCGGATGCCGAGCGGGAGGTGGCGCAAGTCTCCGACGCGCAGTCCCTGCACCGGCTGGTGTTTCACTCCGCGGTTTACCGCGCGTTCGAGCGGCTGTTCGCGGTGCTCTTCTGGTTTTTGTTGCTGGGTGTGCCCGGTGCTTTGCTGTATCGCATGAGCCAGATGGCCCTGTCGGCTTTTGCCCGCGACGCCGCGCAAAACGACAACGACGTTGCTGCGGAAGAGGCTGGCGCTGATGCCCCTGTGGAAAACCCACAGGTTGAAGAAGTAGCGCTGGCGGCACGCTGGTTGTGGCTTATCGAGTGGTTGCCGGTGCGCGCCCTCGGCTTCTCATTGGCGATTGTGGGTAACTTTGCCGGGTGCTACCGGGCCTGGCGCGAGCGCCTGACCTGTAAGGAAACCACCACGGCGGATGTACTTGAGCGCTACATGGAAGGGGCCCTTGGCGGTATTGACAGCAGCGAGTGCAGTGCCGGTGTGGCGGTGAATGAAGGGCAGCGCCTGTGCGGCGCCGAAGTCGAGGCGATGCAGAGTTTGCTATCCCGCGCCCTGCTGATGTGGATAACCCTGATGGCATTGTATGTGCTCTGGGGATGATGCGAATGCGCTACCCAGTGTCGCGTTAGTCAAATTCTTATTTCTGTACCGCCCTTCTTAGGGCGGTTTTTTGATGGGTAACCTTGTGTCTGATCTCTCTGTGGAATCCATCGATTTGCCTGAGGCCGCGGATATCTTTACCGCTGCCGAGCGCCTCTGTGGCCTGGTGCACCGGACACCCCTGATCAGGTCCTCAGCACTGAATGACATGCTGGGCGCTGAGGTGCACTTCAAGTGTGAGCACTTGCAGAAGGTTGGTGCCTTCAAGGCGCGCGGTGCGGCAAATGCCCTGTTTGAATTGCCTGCGGATACTGCCATGGTGGCAACCCACTCCTCTGGTAATCACGGTGCGGCACTTGCCTGGGCGGCGTCGCAGCGCGGTATCCAGTGTACCGTGGTGATGCCGGAAAATGCCCCTGCGGCCAAAAGAACGGCGGTTGCTGCCTACGGGGCAAATATCGTGCAGTGCGCCCCGACCCTGGCTGCACGGGAGGCTACCCTGGCGCAAGTGGTCGCCGAAACCGGTGCGCACGTGGTGCCACCGTTTGACGATGCGCGCATTATTGCCGGCCAGGGCACTGTGGCGCAGGAAGTACTGGGCCAGTGTCGTGCGCTCGGTTTTGAGCCCGATCTGCTAGTCGCGCCGGTCGGTGGCGGTGGTTTGCTGGCCGGTATTGGGTTGGCGGTATCGGCGCTGGCACCCCAGATAAAAGTATTGGGGGCGGAGCCTCAGGGGGCGGATGATGCTCAGCGCTCGCTGCGCGGTGGCGTGCGGATTACCGAGCAGGTGGCCGACACCATTGCCGATGGGCTGCGTACCACCCTCGGGGTGCGTAACTTCGCGGTGATTCGGGAAACCGTCAACGACATCGTGACCGTTACCGAGCCGGGGATCCGGCAGGCGCTGGATTTATTGTGGACCCGCACCAAGCAACTGGTAGAGCCATCCGCCGCGACGGGCATGGCCGCATTGCTGGAGCACCGTGCGCGCTTCCGCGGTAAAAAAGTTGTGGTAGTACTTACGGGGGGCAATATGGACTTGGCAGCCATTGCTACCCTGTTATCGGAATCACCATGATTCCTGCGTATCAGCAATCGCTGAAAAGTTTTGCGCGCGCGATGCTTCGTGGCAATGGCTGGGCGTTCAGGACGTGCAGGCGTGCGCGGATTAACAACGGTGGGCTGCTACACTGGGAGGGCGAAATTCCATGGCGCCTGTAACAATGCTTTTGCGCGCAATGACCGCCCTGGCGGGTATAGCCCTGGCTCTCGTGGTGCACGCTGAGGCCTTTGTATTGACGTCCACGGACTACACCGAGGGCGATACCTTGCGCGCCGCCCAGCTTTACTACGGGATGGGCTGCAACGGTGAGAATACCTCGCCGCACCTGGCGTGGTCCGGTGCGCCCGCGGGCACACGCAGTTTTGCCGTGGTGATGCGGGATGTTGACGCGCCTGCGGCAATCGATGCCTGGCACTGGGTGATATTCAACATTCCCGCCGAGGCGACAGAGTTGCCGACGGGCAGTGGCGACCCGAAAGCCGGCCTGATACCGGAGGCGGTGCAAAGTCGCGCGAGCTTCGGTGATCCCGGTTATGCGGGCGCTTGTCCGCCGCAGGGGCAGGGCGCGCATCGATATCAATTTCGCGTGTACGCGCTCAAGGTCGAGCAACTGGCGCTGGGTACTGAAGCCCCCGCTGCCGAAGTGGTCGCCCAGATTGAGGCCAACTCGTTGGCCGAAGCACAATTAGAAGTAAAAATTGGACGCTGAGGGTGGCGTTTTATCGCGACCTCTATTAGTGCACAACCTCCAGGCAAGCGGATAAAAGGAAGAAGAGCCTGCCCATGCAAGACACAAAAATAACCTGGGGACAGGCAATGCGGGTTTATCTCAAACCCAAAGTGCTGGCCATGTTTTTCCTCGGCTTTTCTGCCGGGCTGCCATTCCTGCTGGTGTTTTCTACCTTGGCGGCGTGGCTCACAGATTATGGAGTGAGCCGAACCACCATCGGTTTCTTTGGCCTAGTCGGCCTTACTTATTCCGTCAAGTTTGCGTGGGCGCCGGTGATCGATCATCTGCGTATCCCTTT
Source organism: Microbulbifer agarilyticus S89 (assembly GCF_000220505.1). GTDB lineage: Bacteria > Pseudomonadota > Gammaproteobacteria > Pseudomonadales > Cellvibrionaceae > Microbulbifer > Microbulbifer agarilyticus_B. Next base: position 36,461 of record NZ_AFPJ01000045.1, read on the forward strand.
CTTTAACGGCATGTTGGGAAAACGCCGCAGCTGGTTGCTGTTATCGCAACTAGGAATTGCCCTGTGTCTGTTTTTTCTCGCCAATCTCAATCCGCAGCTTGCCCTGACGAAAATTGCACTGATCGCCGTGGCTGTTGCCTTTTGTGCCGCATCTCAGGACGTCGTAATTGACGCATTTCGTATTGAATCCGCCAGTGAAGAACTGCAGGGCGCCATGGCGGCCAATTATGTGTTCGGCTATCGAGTGGCGTTACTGGTCGCCGGCGGGGGTGCATTGTACATTGCCGATATAGCCGACTGGTCAACTTCCTATCTCAGCATGGCGGCGCTGATGGGGGTGGGCATCATCACCACACTCCTAGTTGCCGAACCGGATCATACCAAGGCGGCGGAATTGGCGAAGCCGTTTGAGCGCGCGTGGATTGAGCGCATCTGGGGTTCAGGCGAGCACAGTGGCCTGAAAGAGTGGTTTGTAAAAGCGGTTATCTGCCCGGTTATTGATTTCTTCAAGCGCAACGGGCGCTTTGCCCTGATCCTTTTGCTGTTGATCGGTGTTTATCGCGTTAGCGACCTCGCCATGGGCGTTATGGCTAACCCGTTTTATCTGGATCTGGGCTTTTCGAAATCAGACATTTTCCAGATCGTGAAGGTCTTTGGTTTCTTCTTTTCCATTCTTGGTGCCTACCTCGGCGGCTTGCTGGTCGTGCACTACGGCATTATGCGCCCATTGATCCTGGGGGCGGTGATGGTGGCCGCGACCAATCTGCTGTTTGCCCACATGGCCCAGATTGGCCCGGACAAGAATTGGCTGGCGATCCTGATCAGTGCGGACAATGTCAGCGCGGGTATTTCCAATACGGTGTTTATTGCCTACCTGTCCAGCCTGGTGAATCAGGAATACACGGCTACCCAATACGCCCTGTTCAGCTCGCTAATGACCCTGCCGGGCAAATTCATCAGCGGTTTCTCCGGAATTGTGGTGGACACCCAGGGGTACTCCCTGTTTTTCACTTATGCCGCGATTCTCGGGATACCAGCGATCCTGTTGGCGATTTATGTCTGGTGGCGGGACAACCACAAGGCGGCAGAGGGTGACCCGACAACCAGTTAGCAATGCTGCGTCCGTCATGGCCGCCAGAGAAATTGTTCCAGGTCGACTTTGCCGCGTACCAGCGAGATGCCCTCGGCCTCCAGCCTGCTCTTCTGCCGCTGATATCCCGGTTCCGGGAGAGAAATCTTTCCCTGCGCGTTGAGAACCCGGTGCCAGGGCAGGGTGGTGTCGCGCGGCAGCTTACGCAGCGTCTGTCCCACCAGTCTGGCCGCCCTCGGCAAGCCGGCCATCTCCGCCAATCCCCCGTAAGTCACCACGCGGCCCTCTGGGACCTGGGCGAGTGTAAGGCAGATGCGAGTTGTGGCATCATTGTTTGCTGACATTGGTTTCTGCATCCGGTTGTACTGAATGTTTGGAAACTGTTTTTCTTTTCGCCGAACCCCTGAATTATTAGTTTCTCGCAATTAATAATGTCAAGCTATTGGAAGGTCGTTTCGTGCTGTCTGTTGTGCCCCGTTTTCCCGTTTTTTCCGCGAATTTTTTCTCTTTTTTTGCAATAAGTTGGCTGAAAGTTGCGCCTGAGTTCCTTGTTGCCGCTTTCCTCGTCGCTGGTTTCCTTGTCGTGCCCGCCGCACACGCAGGTGTGCTGAGCCTGGCCAATGGCGACCGCATTTATGGCGAGCTGGTGATCGTGGAGAAGGACCATGTGATCTGGCGTTCGGAAACCTTTGGCGATATTACGGTGGAGAAAGCCAAGATTCTGTCGCTGGAAACCGATAAGGACCTGAAGATTGCTGGGCGCGATGAACCCTGCGCGCTTGCTGGTCACCGTCGCCAGCAGTGGGAACTGTACTGCGATGAAGGCGCTGGTTGGGTGATGGATTTCCCCGCCATCGATCGCGCCGAGCCCTACGTGAATTTTGTCGGTAACCCAATCGTCTTCCACGGCAATGTATCCGCGGCAGGGGTGTTCGAGGACGGCAACCGCGACCGGCAGGACTGGGACGTCAACGTGAACTTTGATGTGCGCCACGGTGATTTTCATCACCTGATTGGCACCCAGTACCAGAACCAGAAAAACCCCGAAATTGATGATCTGGAAAAGTACCGGCTGAGCTACGACCTGCGCTGGATCTTTGCCGAGAAATGGTTCGCCGCCGGCAACAGCGCGTTGCTACATGAGGAAGCGCGCAACCTGGACCTCAGCACCACACTGGGTCTCGGCCTGGGTTACCTGTTTTTCGACACGGACAAAGCCGCGCTCTCCATCCAGGGTGGTGTGAGTAGCCTGCAGGATGAGTACATTGACCCGAGCCTCAGTGAAGACTCGGGCAAGCGTTACGCTGCGGGCCGATCCGCGTGGGATTTCCGCTACAAGTTCGATTTGGGCCCCGAGGTGTATTACAACCAGGAGGTTCTGCAGTCGTTTGAAAGCAGTGACGACTACCAGAGCACTGCGGAAATTGGCGTGCGCACGCCGCTGGTGAAGGGCATTTTGATGGAGGTCAAATATGCCTGGCAGTATGACAATACGCCTTCCATCGACAGCGAAAAGCAGGATACAAAAGTGACGGTTGGAGTGGGCTATTCCTGGTAAACCGATTCCTGGTAAAACCGTTCGCATAAGAATAACAGGCTCGATATACCGAGCCATCGACATGAGTGCTGAGAGTTTATGAAGATTGAAAATAGCGTTGTGGTGATTACCGGTGGTGGTCAGGGTTTGGGGCGTGCCATGGCCGAACACCTTGCCAAACAGGGTGCACGCCTTGCCTTGCTGGACGTGAATCAGGAAGCGCTGGACCAGAGCGTCGCTGCCTGCGAGGCCCTGGGCGCAGAGGCCCGCAGCTACCAGGTGGATGTCACCAGTGAAGAGGCAGTCGACCAGTGTTTTGCGGCAATCACCGCGGACTTTGGTGCCCTCGATGTGCTGGTGAACAACGCCGGTATCATGCGCGACGGTATGCTGCTAAAGGTGAAAGACGGCAAGGTGACCGATCGTATGTCGCTGTCACAGTGGCAATCGGTCATCGACGTCAATCTCACCGGGGTGTTCCTGTGTGGCCGCGCCGCCGCCGGCATCATGGCCGAGCGGGGCAACGGCGGTGTCATCATCAATATCTCCAGCGTCTCCCGTGCCGGCAACATGGGGCAGACCAACTACTCTGCGTCCAAAGCGGGGGTTGCGACCATGAGCGTGACCTGGGCCCGCGAGCTGGGGCGCTACGGGGTGCGTGTTGCGGCCATCGCTCCCGGGTTTATTGGTACCGAGATGGTGGCGCAGATGCGCCCGGAAATCCTCGACGGCCTGATCAAGCAGGTCCCCCTGCGCCGTATCGGCGAACCGGACGAAGTGGCCAGCACCGTGGCGTTTATCATCGAGAACGACTATCTCTCTGGCCGGGTAATTGAAATTGATGGCGGCGCCCGCATCTAATTACCTCCTGTAACCATTCCCAGGCGCTTGTAATCGCAGTTCGCAATATTGTTAGCAAGCGCTTCTTCAGAGACTCTCGCCATGCGCCCATTCCTGCTGCTGTTTATCATCATGCCCATCCTGGAGATGTGGGTACTGATCCGTGTGGGTGAGGAAATCGGTGCACTACCGACCATTGGCCTGGTGCTGCTGACCGCCGTGGTCGGGTTGGCGCTGCTGAAACGGCAGGGGCTGTCCACCATCTTGCGGGCCCAGCAAAAGATGGCCGTGGGTGAGCTGCCCGCGCAGGAAATGGCCGAGGGCATATTCCTCGCCGTCGGTGGCGCATTGCTGCTTACCCCCGGGTTTATTACCGACGCCATTGGCTTTGCCTGCCTGATCCCGGGGATTCGCCACTTGTTTCTGGGTAAGCTGCTCAGCCATGTCGTGGTGGTGCGTGGCCCCGGTCACCCGCCGGGCGGCGACCATGCACCCGGCTCCCAAGCCCAGCCGGGGAAAAACCGCCCCCACGATGTTATCGAGGGTGATTTCAAGCGCGAAGACGACGACAAAACCCCTCGTTAATGCTGGTTTTTTGAGCAGTTTTGTTGCCGTCGGGCCCACGCTGCTGCAATCCTGAAAATTTCTACGGGTTTTTTTCGCCGCCGCCGTTGAAATCCCACTTTCCCTCCCACATATACCTTCCACCTAGATTTTCCCTGCGCCCGAAGCTCGCGCGCAGGAACGGAGCCCGCCTCACCTATGGGGCAGGCCCAAATGTAAATGCAACCCTAAAACGACTCATTGGAGAGCAATCCATGAAAATTCGTCCTTTACACGACCGTGTAGTCGTACGCCGTAAGGAAGAAGAACAGAAAACTGCCGGTGGCATCGTTCTGCCTGGCGCAGCGAAAGAAAAACCAAACCAGGGCGAAGTGGTTGCCGTGGGCGAAGGCAAGCAGCTGGACAACGGTGACGTTCGTGCACTGTCCGTAAAAGTGGGTGACACCGTTGTATTCGGCCGCTACGCCGACAGCAACACCCTCAAGGTGGACGGCGAAGAGCTGATCATCATGAGCGAAGGCGACATCTACGGCGTACTGGAAGGCTAAGCCCCGAGTTTAGCTTCAGCTAACTCTGACTAGTTCTCACTAGCTCCAGTGTTAGGCAACCACGAACAGAATTGAGGAATTAAGATCATGGCAGCAAAAGACGTAAAATTTGGTGACGACGCTCGCCAAAAAATGCTGAACGGCGTAAACATCCTGGCCGACGCAGTAAAAACCACTCTGGGCCCCAAAGGCCGTAACGTGGTTCTGGACAAAGCCTTCGGCGCGCCGACCGTAACCAAAGACGGTGTATCTGTCGCCAAAGAAATCGAGCTGAAAGACAAGTTCGAAAACATGGGCGCGCAGATGGTGAAAGAAGTTGCTTCTAAAGCCAATGACGCTGCCGGCGACGGCACCACCACCGCGACCGTTCTGGCGCAGGCGATCGTTGTTGAAGGCCTGAAGTCCGTAGCTGCTGGTTTCAACCCGATGGATCTGAAGCGCGGTATCGACAAAGCCGTTGCTGCAGCCGTTGATCACCTGGCAAGCCTGTCCACTCCGTGTGAAGACAGCAAGTCCATCGCCCAGGTTGGCACCATCTCTGCCAACAGCGACGAGAGCGTTGGTACCATAATCGCTGAAGCGATGGAAAAGGTTGGTAAAGAAGGCGTTATCACCGTTGAAGAAGGTTCCGGCCTCGAAAACGAGCTGGACGTGGTTGAAGGTATGCAATTTGACCGCGGCTACCTGTCTCCTTACTTCATCACCAACCAGGAAAACATGACCGCTGAGCTGGAAAGCCCGTTCATCCTGCTGGTCGACAAAAAAATCTCCAACATCCGCGATCTGCTGCCGCTGCTGGAGCAAGTAGCCAAGGCGTCCAAGCCGCTGCTGATCATCGCCGAAGACGTAGAAGGCGAAGCGCTGGCGACCCTGGTTGTAAACAGCATGCGCGGTATCGTGAAGGTGGCTGCGGTTAAAGCACCTGGCTTCGGCGACCGTCGTAAAGCCATGCTGCAGGACATCGCGATCCTGACCGGTGGTACCGTGATCTCTGAAGAAGTTGGCCTGGAACTGGAAGCGACCACCCTGGAGCACCTGGGTACCGCCAAGCGCGTAACCCTGTCCAAGGAAAACACCGTAATTGTTGACGGTGCTGGCGACGTAGCCGACATCGAAGCGCGTGTTAAGCAAATCCGTGCCCAGATCGAAGAGTCTTCTTCTGACTACGACAAAGAGAAACTGCAAGAGCGCGTAGCCAAGCTGGCTGGCGGTGTTGCGGTGATCAAGGTTGGCGCAGCCACCGAAGTTGAAATGAAAGAGAAGAAAGCCCGCGTTGAAGACGCGCTGCACGCTACCCGCGCTGCGGTAGAAGAGGGCGTAGTACCTGGCGGTGGTACCGCACTGGTTCGCGCAACTCAGGTAATCTCTGTAGTTGGCGACAACGAAGACCAGAACCACGGTATCGCAGCAGCCCTGCGCGCCATGGAAATGCCTCTGCGTCAGATCGTGAGCAACGCTGGCGACGAAGCCTCTGTTGTTGTCGACAAGGTGAAGCAGGGCGAAGGTAACTTCGGCTACAACGCAGGTACCGGCGAGTACGGCGACATGCTGGAAATGGGTATCCTGGACCCAGCCAAGGTAACCCGCTCCGCACTGCAGGCGGCTGCCTCCATCGCTGGCCTGATGATCACCACCGAAGCTATGGTTGCTGAACTGCCGGAAGACAAGCCGGCTGCCGGTGCACCTGACATGGGTGGCATGGGCGGTATGGGCGGCATGGGCGGCATGATGTAAGCCAGCCTTACCGGTCTATCGAAAAAAGCCCCGCATTTGCGGGGCTTTTTTTATGGGTAAAAACTCTTCAGCTGGCAATAGAGTATACGGAGCGATTCTCTTCGATACCTCGATTGGGTGATAGTCGATCGACAGGGCTCAATACGCCTTTCCCCCCTCTATTGACAACATGTGTATAAATCTCTGTTGTAGCGATATCCGAATGGCCGAGTAACTCTTGAATCGTGCGTAAATCGTAACCCGCTTCCAAAAGGTGCGTTGCAAAACTATGTCGGAATGCGTGAGCCCGTGCCGGTTTGTTAACACCCGCCGCCCTAACAGCCTTGCGGATATGTTTAGAAAGCGCTGTAGCATGCAAATGATGACGACGCAGTTCGCCACTTCGAGGGCAGGGACCAATACGGGATGATGGGAACAAGAACTGCCAACCTGTATCTCTGGCTGCGTTGGGGTATTTCCGGGCGAGAGCGTCAGGCAAATAGACGTCCCCATAACCCGCAGCGATATCCTCTGCGTGGAGCAGCTTCACACGCTCGATTTGGCGCTCCAATAATGGAATAAGTGCTTGCGGCAACATAGTTGTACGATCTTTGTTGCCTTTGCCGCTGCGCACCAAAATGTTATTACTACCAAAATCGATGTCTTTCACCCGAAGTGCAAGGAGCTCTGCGCTTCGTAGACCCGTACCGTACATTAATTCGACCATAAGCCGCGGCGTGCGCTCTAGCTGTGACAAAATAGCCTGTATTTCAGTGCGGCTATACACAATTGGCAGGCGGCGATACTGCCTTGCGGGTTTGAAGTTCAAGCCCTCAAGGCTTACGCCAAAATAGCGTTTGTACAAATAGACGAGCGCATTTAGCGCAATCTTTTGTGTATTTACCGAGCAAAATTTATCCACTGATAAATTACTGAGAAATTCCTCTACTTCAACGACACCAAGCTCTTTTGGGTGGCGAAGTTTGTGAAAGTGGATAAATCGCTTTATCCAATGCACGTACGTCTGCTCCGTACGATAGGCGAGCCCAGCCTCACGAATATGCCGCCTTAAAGAGGTTACAAACCTTGAGGAGGATTTCTCAATAGTGTGTCGGATGTCATCCATGGCCAACCCCTACATAACTGTTTTTATATACAGTAGTTATGGTGAGTCCCGTAGTCAATAGCCGAAATATGAAGCGAAGTCTCCTATTTCCAGAATCAAACCTGTAAGTCATTGACTTTTAAGGCTGTTGAAATATGCTCAATAGCCTACGGATGAATTAGCCGACCGAAGCCAGAGTCTTTATATTTCAGATGAATTTCGTGCCATCGGCAGCTTTCCCATTGATTTGAAATGAATTTTCATAGGGAGCGAATCTCTGGCTCTAGAAATAGCTGCCAAAAATATATAAAGCCTTAGGCTTATGAATAAACTGTTATAAGTCATGAAAACCAGGATTATCGTATCTCTACTTTTAGTTCCTTCGTTAGTACTGGCAGGTGGCGATAGTAGGGAGGTAAGTCTGAAATCTCTCTTTCAAACTGCCGAGAATACTTATGTACTCAAGTATGTAGAAGGAGGTGGGGTAGATGTCTCCACGCTGCATTTGTCGTACGATGCAGAGCGATATAGCAAGTATGCAAGATTTCTAACCCAGGAAAGATTTGATCAGGCGATAAGCCTATTAAATAGGCAGTTAGCTAGTAAGCAGGTAGTATATTTAGGTTCCTTTGGTGGTGGACCATGCCTAGTTGATAAGGCCAAGCAAGTCTATCGTAGTGATGCATTAGATATTTACGAAGGTGGTCGCGTGGTTTATGTGTTCTGCCGGTACCGCTGAAAACTTATAACAAAGCCGGGCAACTAGGCTCCGGGCCTTCGGCCCTCCGCGGGACAGCTTACCTTGTGCACCTTTTGCGCAGGTCGCTGTGCTCCCATTTTTGCGCAAAATGCGCACAAGGTAAGCTGCCCCTGCCGGCGGCGTTAAGCTAAGGAGAGCATTGACCATGAGAGTATTCTTTTCAGCAATTTTATGCTTTTTTTCGGTGTTCGCTCAAGCAGATGAAAAGGGTGAAGTTTTCAATTTCATAGAATCCTTTTATATGGAATTCAATCGTACGTCTGATCCAAAAAGTATTGCGGCCTTTTTTGCAGACTCTCCAGTGTTTTTTCTTGGCGAGCAGCCGGCAGTCTCAAAGAGTCAAGACTTTGCACCTAGAATGGTTGAATTACTTCGGGATAGCATGGCTATAAAAGAATTCCCATATACTGGCGTGGAAATTGAATTCGCCAAAGTGTCGAAGGATGGCTCTGCAACCGCAGCGGTCATCTTCAAGAGATCAAAATCCAACCATAAGTATCAGAAAGCTGCGTGCAATATTTTTTCCTTAGCAAAGCTAGGCGGGAAGTGGAAAATTTTAGGCTGGTCTACACATTCCACGGTTCAGGAAGATCGTTGTACCTGGGCATAGCTTAACAATCAGCGGCAGAGCGACAGCCAACGCTACGCACCTTTTGTGTTACTCGCTGTCGCTCAAACATTAACACAAAAGGTGCTCCGCGCTGGCTGCGCCTGCGCTGGGCGTT
>NZ_AFPJ01000044.1 GCF_000220505.1 Microbulbifer agarilyticus S89
GGTACGGCTCAAGCTGGCCCCTGGGAAACCAGTCCAGATAGAGGTAGGGATTTTCCTCGAGCTGAGCCGAAGCGACATCGCTTTCCGCGGCGGATGCGAGCGGCCACAGGGCGTGAGCAGCGAGCAGGCCGAAAGCGAGAGGGCGGGGGCGTGATAATTGTCCAATGGCCAGCGCAAGGCTGCGCCAGCGGGAAGCTTCCAGCATCGAGTGATTGGTTCCAGCTATCTTTAGAGTCTGTCTTGGATTCTGGCCGTTGGCGAGAGTTGCGCGAATGGCGTCAAAAAGTACGAATCGGTGAAGTTTGAACCGGTCCGCAAAATCAGCGGTCGATTCTACTTGAATGGTTGCGGCCATGGAAACCGGCCGCGCAAAGATTAGCGGGTGAACCGTATGGCGGGTGTCGTTACAATGCCGGGTTTTCAGGCGGCATTGGTACCATTCAAGGCCATTCGCGTGGTCAATCCCGTGGTGACGTGTTGAAGTGAACAAGCAGGTAGTGGATGAACGAGTGTGTAACCCAGGCCCCGGATGAGCGCAAAGAACAACTGCGTCAGTGGGCTGCCCGTGCCCTGCAGTCAGGCCATGAGTCGCTGCAAGTGCCGCCGCTTGAAGCGACCCTGCATCTGCAGGCCCTGTCTGGCGATGCGGGGTTCCGTCGCTACTTTCGCACCGATACCGCGCCCTCGCTGATCGCGGTCGATTCCCCTCCAAACAGGACCAACGTCAATCGGTTTGTCGCGCTAGCGGACTACCTGCGACGCAACGGCATCCACACCCCGCTGGTGATTGCCGCCGATGTCGAGCACGGCTACATGCTGTTGGAAGACCTCGGCGACACGCAATTACTGCGCGACCTGAATCCGGACAGCGTCTCCGGCCTGTATGCCGAGGTGATGAATGAATTACTGTGCCTGCAGCAGATCCCGCGTCAGGAAGGGCTGTTTCCGCCCTACAATCGCGAACTGCTGCATATGGAAATGCGCCTGCTGCCCGAGTGGTTGATCGGCAAGCTGCTGCAGCGGGAGCTGAGCGAAGAAGAAAATCAGCTGATAGAGCACACCTTTGCCCAGCTGCTCGACAGCGCCAGCAGTCAGCCACAGGTGCTGGTGCACCGAGATTATCACAGCCGCAACCTGATGGTTCGTGATGGTGAGCGGCCGGGGGTGGTGGACTTCCAGGATGCCGTGTGGGGCCCGGTCACCTACGACCTCGCCTCTCTGCTGCGCGATTGCTATATCCGCTGGCCGCAGGAGCAGGTAGAAAACTGGGCCCTGGCCTACGCCGCCATTGCCGTCGACGCGGGTGTGATTCCCGAGGTGGCCCCGGAAACTTTCTTGCGCTGGTTCGATTGGATTGGCCTGCAGCGCCACTTCAAGGTACTTGGGCTCTTCCCGCGGCTGTATCTGCGGGACGGCAAGCACGGTTATCTGCCAGATTTGCCGCTGGTCATTCGCTATACCCTCGAAGTGTGCGATAAATACGCAGAGCTGCAGCCCTTTGCCCGCTGGTTCCGGGCTGAAATAATGCCGTTGGTGGAGCAGCAGGACTGGTATCGCGACTACCGCAGCGCCGGCGAGCGACAGCAGGCAGATACCACCGTTACTCCGTAACGTGTGCTTCCCCACAACGATCGCTGCCCGCTTGCCCAATAAGGCTGCTCAATAACGCCGCTGAACAAGCCGCCGACTAAGCCGCTAAATAAAAAAGGACCGCATGACATCGCAACCGCCTAAGGCGTCCAAGGCGCCCACCGCCATGCTACTTGCCGCCGGGTTCGGCAAGCGCATGCGCCCGCTGACCGATTTCACGCCCAAGCCGTTGATCCCGGTGCTCGGCAAGCCGCTGATCGAATACGCCATCGAGCGCCTTGCTACCGCAGGGGTGAAGAACCTTGTTATTAACCTCGCACACCTGGGCGGCCAGATCCGTGAGCATCTGGGGAGCGGTGAGCGTTTTGGCGTGCAGATTCAGTATTCGGAAGAGGGTGAGCCACTGGAAACCGCCGGTGGTATCTGCAAGGCATTACCGCTGCTGGGCGAAGAGCCCTTCTTGGTAGTGAATGGCGATGTCTGGTGTGACTTTGACTTTTCCACGTGGGTAAACAACCCGTTACCGGAAAACTGCCCCGGTCGCCTGCTGATGGTGCCCAACCCGCCACACAACCCGGAGGGGGATTTCGGTATCGACGATGGACTGCTCTCCGGCAGCACCAAGCCACGCTACACCTTCGCCGGTATCAGCTACCTGCGCCCGCAAATCCTTACCGAATACCCCAATGCCCGCGAATGCTACGGCCTTGGTGAAGTCTTCGCGCATAACGAAGACAAGATGCAGGCGGAAGTCTACAAGGGTGACTGGTGTGACGTGGGTACGCCTGAGCGCCTGAATAATTTGGAAGAGAAATTACGCGCTGAATAGCCAAAAAAGCGCACACACTGCATAAGTCAAAATTGAAGGTGAGGCGCAGGTGGGGGCTTTCGGGATCGTCGCAAACAGGAGGTTTGCGCCGAAACGCCCAGGGATGGGTTTACAGTGGTCCCGAAAGCCCCCGCCTGTGCCTTGCCGCCACAAAAGCCAAAATAGGGCCCAACCAAGAAGGCCCTCCACTCAACTGGTACTGAGACGAGAAAATGCCGGACTATAAGATTGCACCCTCCATCCTCTCCGCCAACTTCGCCCGCCTGGGTGAGGAAGTCGACAACGTCCTCGCCGCTGGCGCCGACTGGGTGCACTTCGACGTAATGGATAACCACTACGTCCCCAACCTCACCATCGGCCCCATGGTGTGCAAAGCCCTGCGCAACCACGGTGTGGAGGCGCCGATCGACGTGCACCTGATGGTCGAACCCGTCGACGACATGATCCGCATGTTTGCCGATGCCGGTGCCACCTACATCACCTTCCACCCGGAAGCGAGCAAACACGTCGATCGCTCCCTGCAACTGATCAAATCTCTCGGCTGTAAGGCCGGCCTGGTATTCAACCCCGCCTCCAGCCTCGACGCCGCCAAGTATGTGATGGACAAGCTCGACATGATCCTGCTCATGTCGGTAAACCCCGGCTTCGGCGGGCAAAAGTTCATCCCCGCCACCCTCGACAAGCTCAAAGAGGCGCGCAAACTGATCGACGACTCCGGCCGCGATATTCGTCTGGAGATCGACGGCGGCGTGACTCGCGATAACATCCGCGAAATCGCCCAGGCCGGTGCCGACAGCTTCGTCGCAGGTTCCGCGATCTTCAATCAGGATGATTATGCAGAAGTGATTAGCGCCATGCGCGCCGAGCTGGCTCAGGTCTGAGAACGACTTCAGGAACATCTGAGAACTATTGGTCACAGGAGCGGGCGGGCGCCAAGCGGCGCTTGCCCACCCCAAGAGACCTTTGTACACTTGCTCGCCGGAATACAGGGAAGCAACTCGACGCTGCGAGATTCTGACATTGAACTGCACTGCCCACCTCAATCACAGCTGGCGATGGCGCCACTGAACCGCTGAAGCCTGAAGACCTAGCTCTATGAAGAGTCACATGTATGGGTCCGACGGGCGCCTTCCCCGCGGGTCGGATTCCACCAAGATGCGCAATCCAGGCCCCGCTAGAACAAACAAAGCATTGCACAGACCGGAGTCGCCATGACCCCCAGCGAATACACCCAGCTTGCGTCTGCAGGATACAACCGCATACCCCTCGTACGCCGCGTGCTGGCCGATATCGAAACCCCGCTCACCACCTACATGAAGCTCGCTGCCCGTGATGGCGGCCGTTATAGCTATTTACTGGAATCGGTACAGGGTGGGGAGAAATGGGGCCGCTACTCCATTATTGGCCTTCCCGCCCGCACCGTACTGAAAGTGACCGGTCATGAGATAACGGTCGAGCGTGACGGCAAAGTGATTGAGCAGAAGCAGGTGGAAGACCCGCTGGCCTTCGTCGAAGAGTTCCGGAGCCGCTATAAAGTGCCGGAAATCGAGGGCCTGCCGCGTTTCAATGGCGGCCTGGTCGGCTATTTCGGCTACGACGTGGTGCGCTATATCGAGCCGAAACTGGCCGACAGCTGCCCGCCGGATACCCTGGGTAACCCGGATATCCTGTTGATGGTGAGCGACGAACTGGTGGTGTTCGACAACCTGGCCGGAGCCGTGCTGTTTATCGTGCACGCCGACCCGCAACAGGAAAATGCGTTCGAATCTGCCCAGCGTCGTCTCGACGAGCTGGTCGGCCAGCTGTCCCAGCCCCTCGACAGCGTCGAGCCGCTCGGTATCGACGGTGAGCACACCGCCGAAGACACCTTTGTTTCCCATTTCGGCGAAGACGCCTTCAAGCAGGGCGTACACAAGGTCAAGGACTACATCCTCGCCGGTGATGTCATGCAGGTGGTGCCGTCACAGCGCCTGTCTGCACCGTTTACCGTGCCACCGTTGAATCTTTACCGCGCCTTGCGCAGCCTGAACCCCTCCCCCTATATGTATTTCCTCGACCTGGGAGATCACCAGGTGGTCGGCTCCAGCCCGGAAATTCTGGTACACCTGGAAGACGGGGACATGACCGTGCGCCCGATTGCCGGTACCCGCCGCCGCGGTGCCACCGAAGAGCAGGACCTGGCGCTGGAACAGGATTTGCTGGCGGACCCGAAAGAAATTGCCGAACACCTGATGCTGATTGATCTCGGCCGCAACGATGTCGGACGGGTTGCGCAGACCGGCACCGTGCAGGTAACAGAAAAGATGGTGGTGGAGCGCTACTCCCACGTGATGCACATCGTGTCGAATGTGACCGGTAGGATCCAACCGGGGCTCAACGCCATCGACGCCCTGCGTGCGGCGCACCCGGCGGGCACGCTTTCCGGTGCGCCCAAGATCCGTGCCATGGAAATTATTGACGAGCTGGAGCCGGAAAAGCGCGGTGTCTATGGCGGCGCCGTGGGCTACCTGGCGTGGAACGGCAATATGGATACCGCCATCGCAATCCGCACCGCGGTGATCAAAGATGGAAAAGTGTATGTGCAGGCCGGTGCCGGCCTGGTGGCGGACTCTGACCCGCAGTCCGAATGGGATGAGACCATGAACAAAGCGCGGGCACTGTTCCGCGCCGTGGCTATCGCTACCGGTGAATAACTCAGTCGTATCGAGACCCGTATTGAAACACGTATTGAGACCCCTGTTGAAACATTGGAAGACGTATTACCGATGAGTGAAATATCAGTACAACAGAAACGCGGCTTTGCCGAGAGCTGCCGTCGCCTCGTGGAAGCGCCGATCTTCAATCAGGTGATTATCGGTCTGATTCTGGTGAATGCGGTAGTGGTGGGCATGGAAACCTCCACCTGGGTGGTCGAACGTTTCAACGATGCATTGCTGGGGGTGAATCAACTTATTTTGATTGCCTTTATGGTGGAAGCGGCGGTCAAAATTAGTGCCGAGGGGCGTCGCCCGTGGCGTTATTTCGCCAACGGCTGGAACTGCTTTGATTTCTCCATCATCGTGCTGAGCCTGATTCCTGCGGCCGGTCCCATGGCCACGCTGGCGCGCTTGGTGCGGGTGTTGCGGGTCTTACGTTTGGTGTCCGCTTTCCCGGAGCTGCGCTTGCTGGTGGATACACTGCTGCGCAGCTTGCCCAGCATGTTCCATATCAGCTTACTGATGGGAATTATCTTTTACATTTACGGTGTGGCCGGTTATTTCCTGTTTCATGAAATCGACCCCACCCACTGGCGTACCCTGCCCATCGCCCTGTTGAGCCTGTTCCGTATCGTTACCTTTGAGGACTGGACGGACATTATGTACACCGCGATGGATGCCATGCCCTACGCCTGGATCTATTTCATCAGCTTCGTGGTGATGGGCGCGTTTGTGATGATTAACCTGTTTATCGGGGTGGTGCTGAACAACTTGGAAGAAGCCAAGTTGCGCCGCCTGGACGAGCTTTCCATGCCGCCGAGCCAGACCGAAATTTTGCGCGAACTGCGTGCCACCCAGGAATCCCTTGCCCGCTTACAGAAGCGGCTGGGCGAGGCGGCACAGGATAAAGGAACCGAATCATGATCCTGATGATCGATAACTACGATTCATTCACGTTCAATATTGTGCAGTATCTGGCGGAGCTGGGTGCGGATGTGGTGGTGAAGCGCAATGACGAGATCAGCGTTGCCGATATTGAGCAGTTGAACCCGGAAAAGATTGTGATTTCCCCGGGACCCTGTACGCCGAACGAGGCCGGTATCTCCATGGATACTATTCGCGCTTATGCGGGCAAGTTGCCGATTCTCGGCATCTGCCTCGGCCACCAGAGTATTGGCCAGGTGTTCGGTGGGCGTGTGGTGCGTGCCGGTGAAGTGATGCACGGCAAGACGTCGCCGATTATCCACAACAACCTGGGGGTGTTTAACGGCCTGTCGAACCCGTTTGAGGCGACCCGCTATCACTCGTTGGTGGTGGAGAAGGGTAGTTTGCCGGACTGTCTTGAGGTCACTGCGTGGACCGAGACGGAAGATGGCGAGATGGATGAAATTATGGGGCTGCGCCATCGCGAGCTGCCGATCGAGGGGGTGCAGTTCCACCCGGAATCGATTTTGACTCAGCACGGGCACGATATGCTGAGGAATTTTTTGGAGTCTTGAGGATTCTTGTGTGCTTTGTAGCGGGTTTAGTGGCGGCACTGCTGCCGGTATCCGTTTGTGAGACACACCGTGAACCCATCCATGGGGGCTCTTCTAAAACATCCCTGTTTTAGAAGGTCTCACAAATGGATACCGGCATCAGCACCTTCACGTTGAAGACCTGAGCTTTGTCGGAGATCTGCTATCCAACCTGATTAGGGATTTGGGGGAGGAGTAAAAATAATGAATATCCAGCAGGCCATTGCCAAATTGGTGGAAGGCGAACATCTCACCCGCGAAGAGATGCGCGGGGCCATGGGGCAGATTATGCGCGGCGAAGCGGAAGACGCGCAGATCGGTGCGTTTCTGGTAGCCCTGCGTATGGCGGGAGAAACCGTCGACGAGATCACCGGCGCGGTGGAAGTGATGCGTGAGCTGGCCACCAAGGTTGAGCTCGACCCCACTCATGCAGTCGACATTGTGGGTACCGGTGGTGACGGGGCGAACCTGTTTAACGTCTCCAGTGCGTCCAGCTTTGTTGCAGCCGCTGCCGGCGCGCGGGTGGCCAAGCATGGCAACCGCTCGGTTTCCTCTTCTTCTGGTTCTGCCGATCTGCTGGAAAAGGCGGGCATCTATTTACCGCTAACCCCGGAGCAGGTGGCGCGTTGTGTGGACGGTGTTGGTGTGGGCTTTATGTTCGCGCCGAGCTATCACAGTGCCATGCGCCATGCGATTGGCCCGCGCAAGGCGCTGGGCCTGCGCACTATTTTCAACCTGCTGGGGCCGCTGACCAATCCGGCCGGTGTAAAGCGCCAGGTAATCGGCGTGTTTGACCCGCACTACTGCCGCATGCTGGCAGAAGTACTTCAGACGCTGGGTTCCGAGCACGTGCTGGTACTGCACAGCGACGATGGGCTGGATGAAGTGAGCCTCGCCGCCGCGACCCGCGGTTGGGAATTAAAAGATGGTGAGCTAACGGAAATCGTTATCAAGCCCGCGGATTTTGATATCGAACCGAGAGCCATGGATGACCTATGTGTGGATGGCTCCGAGGCCTCCCTCGCACTGATTCGCGATGCTTTGGGCAAGCGCGAAACACCTGCGGGCAACAAGGCTGCCGACATTATTGCCCTCAACGCCGGTATGGCGATTTACGTTAGTGGCGTTGCCGCGAGCCCCGCGGAAGGGGTGAACATGGCGCAGGACGCGATTTATAGCGGGCTGGCCGGGGAAAAAATTAACGAGCTGGCTGCCTTTACCAGCGCATTCAAAGAGTGAAGTCATGAGTACGCCAACAATTCTGAAAACCATTGTCGAGCGCAAGTGGGAAGAAGTCGCCGAGCGCAAGAAGCTGGTTAGCCAGGATGAAATGCAGCAGCGTGCGTTGCAGCAGCCACCCTGTCGCGGATTTGTGAAGGCGATTGAAGCCAAGCGCAAAGCCGGTGAGGCAGCGGTGATTGCTGAAATTAAAAAGGCATCGCCGAGCAAGGGGGTTATTCGCGAAGATTTTATCCCCGCGGAGATTGCCACCAGTTATGAGAAGGGCGGTGCGGCCTGCCTGTCGGTACTGACCGATGTGGACTTTTTCCAGGGTGCGGATGAATACCTGCAACAGGCGCGCAGTGCGGTGCGCCTACCGGTTATCCGCAAAGATTTTATTGTTGATCCGTATCAGGTGTATGAGGCCCGCGCCATGGGTGCCGACTGTATCCTGTTGATTGCTGCCTGCCTGGATGATGCACAGCTCACCAGTCTGAATGATTTGGCGCAGGAATTGGGCCTGGATGTGCTGGTGGAAGTGCATGACCGCCAGGAGCTGGAGCGCGCGCTGAAACTGCCGAACCGGTTGATCGGGATCAACAACCGCAATCTGCACACCTTTGAAGTTCAGTTGGAAACCACTTTCAGCCTGCTGGGTATGATCCCGGATGATCGTATCGTGGTCACCGAGAGTGGAATCCACACCACCGACGATGTAGCGGCCATGCGCGGCCACAATGTCGATACCTTCCTGGTGGGCGAAGCGTTTATGCGTGAGAAAGAGCCCGGTCGACGCCTGATGGAACTGTTTAACTAAACGTTAGTTCAGCTGATCTCATTGCTTAAATCAGCCCGGCCTCGGCAAAGATTGCCGCGGCCGGCTGTAACTCCTTCTCATATTTGCGCCAACGTTCCACTGCGCTGCGGTAAATAGGTTGGCGTACCTGCACACTGCTGGCCGTGGACACGGCGGCATCTGAACGATAAAACTCGAGGCACTCCGCTTCCCACGGCAACGCCAAGTATTGCATCAGCGCACGCGCTTCCTGCTCCGGATTTTCGGTGAGTTTTTCGTAATTCAGTGTATAGATTCTGTCACCGAACAGGCTGTGCCAGTGGGCCATTAAATCTTTGTAGGCGCAGATATAGCGTGCCGTATCGGTAAGGCTGTAGTGGTAGTGGTAGTAGCGGAAGTTGAAGGAAAACAGCTGGCGGTAATTGCTCAGGCACACATCCAGTGGGTTTCGCTCGAGTACCACAATTTTGGCCCTGGGCAGGCTGCGCAGGATAATTCCCAGGTAAAGAAAATTCATCGGCAGCTTGTCGATCAGGCGTGTAGCGGTCTTGCCGCGCTCGCCGCAGCGTGTTACATAATCCCTGCCAATAGCTTCCGCGTCCGCGGTGAGTGCCCCGGTGATTACCTCGGGATCCAGAGTTTGTGCTGAACGGCTGTTGGAGTGACGCTTGATTGCCAGAGGAAGCTCATGCAGTTCGCCGAGTGTTTCGATTTGCGAATGGCTCGCGAGAATGCGCTCTACCAGTGTTGTGCCGGAGCGGGGCATGCCCAGAATTAACAGGCAGTTTTCCCCAAGGCTTGAGTCCGCGCTTTCCGGTATGGGCGTGTCGCTCGGAAACGCAGATTTAATTGCCGAAAATAGCTCTGCGTCCTGGGAAAAGTTGTAGCCAATTTTCTCGCGGTAGCGTGTTTTCGCCTGCGCGAGGTAGCGGAAGGACTGGGTGTAATCGCCGGCGCGCTCCAGATTCCGTGCCAGCGCGTGGCTCAGGTAAAGCTGGTCTTCGGCGGCAAGGTTGGGTGGCGTTAACAGCTTCTCAAGCTCGCTGCCTGTTGTGGACTGGGTGTCATTTTTTTCCAGTTCAGACAGAGCCCAGCGTGCGCGACTGAAGCCTGGCTGCAGTGAGATCGCGTTTTCGTAAGCGGTGCGGGCCGCTTCCTGGTTGCCAAGAAACTGCTCGGCAGATGCCAGGTTAAACTGGAACTGGGCATTGTCTGGTGCGAGTGCCACGGCGCGTCGCAACGGGAGTACCGCTTTCTCGTGTTCATCAAACTTCGCATACACCACGCCGAGGGTGTCGAGAATCAGTGCGCGCTCGGGGTTTTCCGCCATGGCCGCGTCCGCCGCCTGTATCGCCTTGGCATACAGGTTCAGCTGCGCGCAGTAGCGGGCCTTCTGGCTCAAATATTCTGCATTGCGCGGCGCTGTTACCAGTGCGCGCTCAATCATTTCCACCGCTTTATTCACCTGGCCGGCTGCGGCGGCAGCAATACTGATCAGAAACCAAGCGTCGCTGTGCTCAGGATCGAGCTGCAGAATCTGTCGGCAGCACTGGTGCAGCGTGCGCATATCACCCCGGTTAAGGGCCTGTTCGGCGGCAGCGTGGAGTTGTGGGAGCGAGGGGTTTTGCATGGAGAGCAACCAATAAAAAAGCCGGCCGGGATAGTGTATCCCAGGCCGGCTTCCAGTGAAGTCCTGAAGCTAAGTCAGCATCAGAATTCGTAGGTGAAGCGGGCACCGATGGTGCGCGGGGTACCTACGTACTGGCCGTAAGAGCGCTGGGTGAAGCCATTGCCCCACTCGATGCCCGGGCCATTGTTTTCGTCTTGCAGGTTGCGACGGCTGGTGCGGGTACCGGTGATGTAGTACTTGTCCCACAGGTTGTCGGCGAATGCCTGTACGGTCCACTTGTCCATGCGCAGAGTTGCGGACATATGGTGCACTGCGTAACCGGGGATCGCTTCACCACCGCGGTCGCCAGCCATGATGTCGCCGGTGTCTTCGTCGATCATGTACAGTGGATCCTCCGGGCCACCGACCATGTTGTACACGTCACTGGCGAAGACCAGGCCGTAGTTCAGGTCCAGGTCGTAGCCGTTCAGAACTGTGGTGGTGTAGTTCAGGTTCAGGGAGCCCTGGTGTTCCGCATGTCCGGGCAGGCGTGCGCCGGCGTAGACATCGTATGGGCCAACCAGGCCCGGCGCGTCTTCGGTCAGCTCTGCATCGGTATAGGCATAGGTGAATGCCAGGTCCAGGTTGTCGCTAATCAACCAGCTGCCCTGCAGTTCGAAGCCCTGGCTGACCGCGGCACTGCCGTTGCCGGTAATCGGCAGGGAGCCGTTGGTGGTGGTGGTGGCTACCTGCAGGTCGGTCCAGTCGATGTAGTAGAGCGCTGTGCTCACGGACAGGCGATCGCCTACCAGGCCCTTGTAGCCCACTTCGTAGTTGTCGATCTTGTCCGGGTCGATCAGCACTTCATCCGACAGTGCACACAGCTGCTGGTTGTCACTGGCGATCTGCTCGGCGGTACACTCCGGTACGGAGTTAACGCCACCATTGCGGTAACCCTGCGAGTAGGTGAAGTACACCATGCCGTTGGCGGTGGCATCCCAGGCGACGTTGAACTTGAACAGGTCACCTTCGTCTTCACCCTGGTTTCTGCCCAGGTCTACGTTGATCGCGTCTTGGGGTTCGCCGAGGAATACAGTTTCAAACAACGGCAGGCCGAAACCGCCAGTAATATCGGTTTCAAACTTGTAGCGACGATAGCCACCGGTAACCGACAGGGTGTCGGTGATGTCGTAGGTCAGCTCGCCGTAGAAAGCGGATTCCTTTTCGTCGATGTCGGTCAGCTGGATGTATTCCAGGTTGTCCGGACGCAGCTGCACACCACCCCAGTTGTCCACAACGAACTGGTCGAAGAATGGGGTGAATTCTTCACTGATGGCATCGGATTGGTATTCGTTCTGGAAGTAGCCGGCTACCCACTTGAACGGGCCTTCGTGCTGGGAAGACATACGCAGTTCGAATGTATCGGCCTTGTCCTTCACTTCCTCACGGGTATAGGCGGAGAAAGAGGGGAAGGAGTCATAACCGTAGTCCAGGTCCAACAGCAGGTCGGTCTGGTCACGCTGGCCCAGCTCATCGTATTCGGATTGGCCGTAAACCATGGTGGCCTGGGCGAAGCCCAGATCGCCGATCAGCTCGATGCTGGTGAGCTTGTTGGTGTAGTGGTTAGGCTCTTCGTAGCGCATACCGGATTCGTAAGGACCGGTATTGAAGGACAGCTGGTGAGCCAGCTGGCGACCTTCCGCCTTGGTATCCTGGTAGTAGTGCCACAGGTTGGCTTCCAGCCAGTCGGTGGCCAGCCAGCGCACGTTGATACGGCCAGACTTGGTGTCTTCACCGTTGGCATCTTTCACCCGGCGCAGGTTCGCGGCAACGTCATCGGGGTTGCTGAAGTCCGGGTCGGGGTTAGATACACCAGATTCACGTACGACGTAGTTGTAGTCGATAAAGCCGGGGTCCTGGATGCTGTCCGCGTTTACGCGTACGGCCAGGATATCGGTGATCGCAAAGTTCAGGGTCGCGCCATACTCGGAGCCGAGGCCGGAGCTCTCGGCGTTGCTGCTGGCGCTACTGCGCACGGTTGCGGTGAATCCAGAAGGATCTGCTTTAGCGGGGATATAGCGGATAGCGCCACCCATGGTGCCCTGACCGTACAGGGTACCCTGTGGGCCGATCAGTACTTCCACGCGCTCCAGGTCGATGGGCTTCAGGTCTACCTGCAGGGGGATATCACCCAGGTAAGTGGCAACGGTGCTGCTGCTGAAGCCCGGGCCGAGGCCGCCGGTGTTCAGGCCGCGCACCAGGATGTCCGGGCTTTCATCGCGCGGGCCGCGGTCGACTACGGTCAGGCCGGGGGTGTAATAGGCAATCTTGGCGATGCTGTCGAGGCGCAGGTCTTCGATCTTCTCGCCGCCCACTGCAGAAATATTGATGGGGATATCCATCACATTCTCTTCGCGGCGGGAGCCGGTCACTACCACTTCCTCGAACACGGGCTTGTTTTCGGTGTCGGCAGCCTGTGCGGTAGCAAGGTGCGGCATGGGCAGGGCGGCACAGGAAATCGCCAGTGCCAGATGGGACTTTTTCAGTCCGAGATAGTTGTTGTGTCTCACGTGGTTCCCCTAGAGCTTTTTGTTGTGTGTTGTTTTGGGTGCAACCAACGTACCAGTGCGAGCAAGAATTTGTTGCTAAATTTCAGCATCAGACGGTGAATTATTTTGTGCTGCCGCGGCAACTTGGTGCATGCTCTGGCAGGGTGCGGTAGGGGCGCTCTTTGTTGGTGCGCGTGAACCTTCTTGGGGCGTGGAGTGGGCGTTGATCGTTTATTGGCCCACAAAAAAGCCGGGCAATTGCCCGGCTTTTGTTCAATTCATGGATGGCGGCAACCTATCGCGTGCCGTACACCACCATGGTTTTGCCTTTTACCGATACCAGCCCCTGTTCTTCCAGGGTCTTCAGCACCCGGCCAACCATCTCGCGGGAACAGCCCACGATACGGCCAATCTCCTGGCGGGTAATCTTGATCTGCATGCCTTCCGGGTGGGTCATCGCATCGGGCTCGTTACACAGGTCCAGCAGGGTGCGGGCTACGCGGCCGGTGACATCGAGGAACGCCAGGTCGCCCACCTTGCGGGTGGTGTTGCGCAGGCGTAGCGCCATCTGGGTAGCCAGATTGAACAGGAACTCCGGATGCTGGCGGGTCAGCTCCTGGAATTTGGTGTAGGAAATTTCCGCTACTTCACACTCGGTCTTGGTGCGAACCCAGGCACTGCGCGTATCCTGGTCGAACAGGCCCATCTCGCCAAAGAAGTCGCCATCGTTCAGGTAGGCAACGATCATCTCGCGGCCTTCGTCGTCTTCGATCAAAACGGTGACGGAACCACGCATAATGAAGTACAGAGACTCACAGCGGTCGCCGGCGTAAATAATGGTGCTCTTGGCTGGGTAGCGGCGGCGGTGGCAGTGGGCGAGGAAGTCTTCGATGTTGCCACTAGTCAGAGTGTCTTCGGTAGAGACCGTCACGGATCTACTCCTTTTTTTGAAATATTTGTGCCTGATCCCGGTTAAGGGGACGATTATCCCGCTAAAACCCTAGTGCAAACAGGGCCTTTACGAGCCAATCTTTCGCAATGTGATCTGGGCCACTTTTTGTGTGGGGTATAGGCAGGGTTCGTTTATAGCGGTTGCGCACAGCGCTGACAACCACCGTAAGTTAAGGCTTACTCAGATATTAGGGTGAGACTGTACGTCCGCACCAATTTCCCCGTGCGCCGTGCTGCGGATTCCGCAGACTGTTGTGATAAGCTCCCGGCCCCCATCCAATATGAAGGAGAGAGTTCCATGGCGGGCGTAATGCAAGGTCAGGTGACCTGGGTAAATGGTGTGACTTTCGTCGGTGAAGCGGGCAGCGGTAATTCCGTGGTGATGGAAGGTGGCCAGAAAAACAATGGTATCCGTCCCATGGAAATGATTCTGCTAGGCGTGGGCGGCTGCGCTTCGTACGATGTGGTGGGTATCTTGCAAAAGACCCGTCAGGATGTGGTCAGCTGCCATGTGGAACTGAAAGGTCATCGCCCGGATGCAGTGCCGGCGCCGTTTGAGAAAATTGAAATGGAATTCGTGGTGCGCGGACGCAACATCAAGGAGTCACAGGTGGCGCGCGCGGTGGAGCTGTCTGCAGAAAAGTATTGCTCGGCATCCATCATGCTTGGCAAAGCCGATGTGGAAATCGTGCACTCCTACCGTATCGAAGAGGCCTGAGCCCTTCTTGTCCCGAACCTTCCCCTGATCTGTCCGCGGTGTCGCACTGCGGGCAGGCCCCTGTCCCACGCCGATGAATTGCGTTTCGGGACACTAGAATTGTTTCGTTCTCCCCAGCCCTCTAATATGCGCACAATTGTACTCAGTCAGCGGGAAAAACGATGACAGATCTCAACCAAAAGACCAGTGTCCGCATTCTCACTACCGGTGGCACCATCGAGAAGAGTTACTGCGAGTCCGAAGGCACCCTGAAAAACCGCGCCTCTATTATTCGCGAGGGCCTGATCAGCAGCCTGCGCCTGCCCTATACCCATCTCGAACTGGAGAGCATCCTCAACAAGGACTCCCTGGAGATGGACGACAGCGACCGCGACCAGATTTGTGCGGCCATCGCCCGTACCGTAGAGAAGGGCGACCCCATCGTGATTCTGCACGGCACCGACACCATGTCGGTTACCGCCGAGTATTGTTTCGCAAAGATGGGCACGCCCGCGGTGCCCGTGGTGTTCACCGGGGCCATGCGCCCCATGGGCTTTATCGATTCCGATGCCCGCCAGAATGTCACCGAAGCGCTTCTCGCCGCGCGCCTGCTGCCGCCCGGGTTCTATATCGCGTTCCACAATCGGGTATTCGCGATTCCCGGCGCACGCAAAAACCTGGAGAGCGGTACCTTCGAGGCCGTGTAAGTGGCATTCACAGGTTTACAGTGCCAGCTTCTGTGCAGCAAAATACAGATTCATTGATTTGTGATCACATTTTAGATATAAACTGAATAATCCTTCAGTTTTTAGCTGATGCCAACTATTCGTGTGCCAAACCGAGGTGACCATGACTGACAACCGGAACCCACAGCCAACGCCGCAAACCCTGCAGGAGTGGCTCGCCCGGGCCGACGAGCTCACTATTGAGGGCCGCGCATTTATTAACGGCGCTTATGTGGATGCAATCAGCGGCCAGACCCGCCCCTGCACCAGCCCGGCAGATGGCCGCGAGCTGGCACAGATTGCCAATTGTGGACCGGAAGACGCCGAGGTGGCGGTCAAGGTCGCGCGTGAGACCTTCGAATCCGGTATCTGGTCCGACATGCCACCTATGGATCGCAAGAAGATCCTGGTGCGCTTCGCGGAGCTGATCGAAGAAAACCGCGATGAAATTGCCCTGCTGGAAAGCCTCGATGCGGGTAAGCCCATCAGCGACACCATGAATGTGGATGTGCCCAGTGCGGTCACCACCATTCGCTGGAATGCGGAAGCGATCGACAAGATTTACGATGAGATTGCTCCCACCGGCCCCACCGAGATTGGCCTGATTACCCGTATGCCGCTGGGCGTTGTGGCGGCGATCGTGCCGTGGAACTTCCCGCTCTCCACCACCGCGTGGAAGCTGGGCCCGGCGCTTGCCACCGGTAACAGCGTGATCCTGAAGCCGGCATCCAATACACCGCTCACCGCAATCAAGCTGGCGGGGCTGGCGAAACAGGCAGGTTTGCCGGATGGCGTACTGAACGTACTGCCCGGACCGGGCAGCAGCCTGGGCAAGGCCCTGGGCCTGCACATGGATATCGATGGTCTGACCTTCACCGGTTCCACCGAAGTGGGCAAGACCCTGACCGAATACTCCGGCCAATCCAACCTGAAGCGTACCTTCCTCGAGCTCGGTGGTAAGAGCCCGAACATCGTATTTGCCGACGCTGACCTGGACAAGGCCGCGGAAGCGGCCGCACTGGCGGTGTTCTATAACCAGGGTGAGACCTGTACCGCCGGTACCCGTCTGCTGGTGGAGAAAGGCATCGCCGACACCTTTATTGAGAAGGTCAAGAAAGCTTCCGAGCGCTTCCAGCCGGGCCACCCGCAGGATCCCAACACCGTGATGGGTGCCCTGATTGACCAGAGCCAATACGACACCGTGGAATTCTACGTGGCCAAAGGCCTGGAACAGGGCGCAAATCTGGTGTGCGGCGGCAAGCCGGCGGCAGCAGTGGAAGGCGGTCACTACTACGAGCCGACCATTTTCCGTGGTGTGAGCGGCGACATGACCATTGCGCGCGAGGAAATCTTCGGCCCGGTACTGTCGATCATCGAATTCGAGACCGAAGAAGAAGCGCTGCAGATCGCCAACGACTCTATCTACGGCCTGGCCTCTGGCGTGTGGACCAAAGATCTTGGCCGTGCCCACCGCATGGCGCGTGACATTCGCGCGGGCTCGGTATGGGTCAACAACTACTTTGGTGGCGACATCACCGTGCCGTTCGGTGGCTTCAAACAGTCGGGCAACGGCCGTGACAAATCCCTGCACGCGCTGGACAAGTACTGCGAGTTGAAGTCCACCTGGATCGATATCAGTTAATCATCCCTGGGTTATCCCGTCTGAATTGACTCCTTTGGGCTGCTTTTGCAGCCCTTTTTTTTGCGAGCAAGTCTGTTGGGGGCACTACATTGCAATGTGCGCGACCTGCAGCTATACCTCGTACTTGGCATCGGTGTATGGCGAATCAGGAGGCTGGACTATGAGTGTATATCCTCATGGCTTTTCCGTGAGTATTGAGCGGCATGGCAGTGAACGGGTATTGATGACTTTGTATGCGCGCGGCAAGTTACAGCATCAGGATTATCAAACCATGGTGCCGATGCTGGAGTCCGCGATTGCCGGCATGCAGCATCCGACGATCGATGTAATGATGGACATGCGCGAGCTGGACGGCTGGGAAATCCGTGCCGCCTGGGATGATCTCAAGCTCGGCCTGAAGCATGGCCGCCAGTTCAACAAGATCGCGATGGTGGGGAATAAATCCTGGCAGGAAACCGCGGCCAAGATCGGCAGCTGGTTTATTGGCGGTGAAGCCCGCTTTTTCGAAGACAAGACAGAAGCATTGGCCTGGTTGACGAAGACTTCCTAAAGAGCTCGCATTCCTTGCTATCCGCATTTCTCTGTGCGTTACGCGTAAAAAATAGGGGCGATTTATCGCCCCTATTTTCGTTCCAGAAGCCTCGGTTATTGGCAAGCGCTCTGGATCTGGTGCGCTTCCTGCACGGCCTCCAGCCAATAATAAGTATCGTTGTCACTGAAGTAGTAGTACACACTGTCATTGGGCAGAAGGACGATGGTGATCCCGCCAAAGCCGGAAAGGAACGGAATCCACTGGGCACCACTGCAGCCACTCAGGTTGCCGGCTACGTTGTGTGCCCAAAACCCATTGTTGTAGCGGTAGTTACTGAGTGGCACAGTCCCGGTATCGGCCGTATTGCGTTGCAAAGCGCTGTCGAGCTGGGTGCTGTCGAGCATTGCCTGTCCTGCAATTTTTCCGTCCTCGATGCCAACAAAACTGGCAATTTTTGCTACATCATCTGGCAGCCACATTAGGCCCCAGCCGGCAAATGGTTGCGCAACGGAATCGTAAGTGCGTCGAGTATAGAGCCCGGTGGGGCCAACGCCGATCGGCTCCCAGAGGTCTGCCACGATGGTGTCTGCAAAGATATCCGCGCTACTACCCTGTTGATTCTGCAGGTAGTCGTTCATATGGGTGCCGGCAATGTAGGTATCGGAGGTGTGGTAAACCCACTGGCTGCCCGGTGTCGCCTTGCGCAAATACTGGCTACAGCTATAGCTGATTTTGCTGCTGTGACTGTCGGCGAGAAACAGTCCGTCGGTGTGAGCTGCACCCTCATCGACCATGTAGCTGGCGCTGTCGTAATTACCCGTGGCCATATCTAGCAGGTTGTTTAAGGTCACGTCAGACCAGTTGCCGTTGCTGCTGCATGCAGGCACATGAGTTGCGACACTGGTATTGCGCACGCCCGGGTAAAGCTGTTCAAGTCGCATCATTGCCACGCCGGCGAAGAAGGATTTAGCCGAGGAATAAGAAGGCACTACCAGGGAATCACAGTAGGGGTAGTTGCCATTGCGGGTCACGCAATCACCGCGGTAATGCACACCGGCGTAAATGAACCCTGCAGTGGAAATATGGCTCGCATCAGTACTGTTTGGTGCGGTAAATGCCGATGGATCGGTTCCGGGGTAGTCGGTGGCGAGCGCAGACAAAGGCTTGGTGGGCATGCGTCCGTCAATTTCGGCCTGGTAATCCTGGATCAACTGGCTCTGGTTGGCGATGGACTCAGGGGTATAACTTGCATCCAGCAGTCCCCACCAGTCTGCCTTGAAGTACAGGCAGGTCTCACTGCTGATTTGATACGCTACCTTGGAAACAGAGCCGTCGTCCTTGAACAGAAATGTCATCACACCATTGTGCATGCAATTCGCATTACGTTGTTGCAAGGCGAAGGGCAGGGCTGCGCGGCTATAACCATTGTCACTGTTTTCCTGCCATACGCGCCCTGGCGTCAATACATATTCCCAATCCGGATGGCTACTGGCGATAGACCCGCGCTCAAGCGGGAAAATATGGCTGCCGGTCTGAATAAACTGGAATGCAAATTCTGGTAAATGCTTGCGCGTATTGTCAGCAAACCCTGTGTAGTTATAGGTATCCACGACTTCCGAAAAACTACCGCCGGTAGCTTCTCCGCTCAGTGTCAGGGTGCCAGCAAATGCATGCTCTGGATGTGCGGCGTCTTGCGGCACGGCATACGCAGATAAATCGACACGACTGCCCGGGTCACTACCTGCCGTCAAGGTCGCATAGCTGAGGTCACTGCGGGTGACACTACCCGAGCCGGTGAGCTCATCGTAGTAATCATCGTTACTGCCTCCGCTGCTACCGCCACTACTGGAACCGCCACTGCTGCCACCGCCAGTATCGGTATCGCCGGTAACCAGGATGTTGTCTCCATAACAATAATCGTTGCCCCTGTTTACGACATTTCGATATCGGATGACGAGCTGGCTCTTGTTGTCCGCATCAATTGCCACCGAACTGGCGGAGTACAGGGCGCTGTTGTCCTGCCCATTAACCAATGTAATCGCATTTACCCAGGTGCTACCGCCATTATTGGAAACCTCGGCGATACAGCTGTCGCCGAACTCCAGGGAGTAGGCAGAAATATCCAGTGAAATATTCACGTTGACATAGCCCAGCGTAGAGAGGGTGTAGCTGGCACTTGCGTTTGGCCCCCGCAGTCCGATGGAGTAATTGCCATAGTACGCGTTTGCGTAGGCGGTTCCGGTTGTCGACCAGCCGGTAATGTTACCGTCCTGAAAGTCTTCATCCAGCAAGGTGTTTGCCTGCAGGCTTGTCGTCGCACATGCGGATAGCAGTACCGACAGGGTAAGGGTTCGAAGGATTCTCATTTTTCTGGTTCTTCAATCTGAGGGGTGGATAGGTGTTGCTCACGTCAACTGGTTTGACGTCATTTTCTGTCAGGGAAATTGCTTCAAGCGCGGAGGTGCGAAAACCTGAGCGGTTACCCGCCCAGGTTTTCAGAGGTCGTCAGTTACTGACATAGACTGCGGATCGCGTTCGCCTGCTGCGCAGCGTCCATCCACAGGTACTCATCGTCGTCGCCAAAGTAGTAGTAAACGGAATCGTTTGGCAGGATCAGTACGGTAATACCACCGTAGCCAGACATGAACGGTAGCCACAGGGGATTACTGCAACCGCTCATGTTGCCACTCACTTCGTGGGCCCAGAAACCATTGTTGTACTTATAGTCAGTCAACGGCTCCAGGCCGCGATCCGCGCTGTTGCGCTGAAGCGCCGCATCCAGTTGTGATTGTTCCAATACGGATTGGTTGTCGTCAGCAAGGAAAGCACCAATCTTGGCAACGTCGTCACGCAACCACATAAGGCCCCAGCCGGTGAACGGTTGTTGGATGCTGTCGTAAGTGCGGCGAGTGAATTCCGCAGTAGGACTGACGCCGAGCGGTGCCAGAATTTCGTCCACCACAATATCGCTGAAAATATCACTACTGCTTCCTTCAATACCGCGTAAGTAGGCATTCATCGCCGTGCCCAAAATGTAGGTATCGGATGTGTGGTATACCCATTTCGTACCGGGCGTTGCTTTGCGCGGATACTCGGTGCAGCTGTAATTGATTTTGCTGGCGTGGTCCTCCGGCAGGAACAGGTCATTGGTATGGCTTGCCCCTTCATCACTCATATAGCCCGCCAACTTGTAATTACCGGTGCCCATGTCGAGGGCGTTGCCAAACGTGACATCGTCCCAGTTACCGTTTGTGTTGCACTCGCTGATGTAGCTGCCAATGGCCTGGTTGAAAGTGCCAGGGTATTTCTCTTCAAGACGCATCATGGCACCCCCGGCAAAAACAGTTTTTGCACTGGAGTAAGACGGCACAACCAATGATTCACAGAAGGGGTAGTCGCCCTGTCGCGAACTACAACCACCTACATAATGCGTGCCGTCGATAACAAAGCCGACGAGGGAAATGGCTAGTGGATCCTTTCCATTGGGGGTTGCGAACGCGGTGTAGTCGGTGCCCGGATAATCCTGGTTCAATGCGCTGAGAGGCTTGCTGGGCATGCGGTTGTTGACTTCAGCTTGGTAATCGCTGGTCAGTTGCGCACTATTGCTGACACTGTGTGGGGTGTAACTCGCGGCGAGTTGTCCCCACATGTCTACCTGGAAGTAAAGACAGGTTTCACCGGCAATCTGATAGGCTACATCGGAAACGGATCCGTCATCCTTGAACAGGAATGTCATCATGCCATTGTGCATGCAATTGGCATTTTTTTGCTGAAGCGCGAATGGCAGGGCGACACGGCTGTAACCGGCATCCCCATTTTCGTCCCATACGCGCCCCGGCGTAAGCACGTATTCCCACTCCGGATGCGCACTGGCAATAGAGCCACGTTGCACCGGGAAGATATGACTGCCGGTTTGTACAAATTCAAAATTGAATTCTGGCAGGTGCTTGCGTGTCGTATCCTGAGAGCCAGTGTAGCGGAACGAGTCTTTTTGTTCGTCAAAGGCGCCACCAGTGGCTTCACCGAATAGCTCCAGGGAGCCCTCAAACTGGTTTCCTGGCATCGCCGCATTAGCAGGCAAGGCGTAATGACTGTAATCCACCAAACTACCCGGGTCACTGCCATTGATCAGGGTATTCATTGTCAGCGCAGCACGCGATACGTTACCGCTACCGCTGAGTGGGTCGAAGTCATCCACGCTGCCGCCACCAGTAGCAGCACTGCCACTCAAGCCAACAGATATATTTCCCTCATCCGGATCATTGGAAGAGATAGTGAGGCTGCCACTAAAGTTGCCATCCGCTTGTGGTGCGAAAGTCACATCGATACCACAGTTTGCGCCGGCGCTCACACTGCCGCAATCGTTGCTGCTTACCGAGAAAGGTGCTGCTGGATTGCTTACGTTGCTGATGACCAGTGTCGCAGAGCCGTCGTTGGCGACAGTGATTGTGCGGGTGGCATTTGCGCCTGTTGCGATGGCGCCAAAGCTGATGCTGGCCGGGGCGCTAATGTCAGGATCGGTGGGCGCGCCGCCAGTGCCCGTCACTAGTGCCCGGTAGCCATAACAGTAGTCACCGGTGGTGGCGCCGGTGCCGCGATAGCGCAGCTGCACGGCGACATTGTTGTCGATACCGGCGGGGGCGCTGGTGCTGGAGAATTGACTGCCGTTGTCATCACCATTGGCAATGGTAAGTACAGTTGTCCAGCTACTGCCGCCGTCTGTGGAAATTTCACCGTAACAGAACTCGCCATTTTCCAGCGAGGTGGCAGCCATAACTAATTCGACAGATACCGCAGAGTAGCCCGCGGTAGAAACAGTGCGTGCAGCGCTAGATGTGCCCCGCAGACGCATGCTATTGCCGTTATAAGCGGAGACATTGCCGGTAGTCGACCAGCCGCTGATATCGCCGCTGGTAAAGTTATCCTCATAAATGGTTTCTGCGCTAGCGCCGGTTGACGCCCATGCACATATAAATACTGCCGCCGCGCTTAACTGGAGTCTCGTTAAAAATTTGGAGGGTTGCATAGTGTGTTCTCGATAGTTATTCGTATGTCGCCAGGCGTTTTTAGGAAGCATGCCAGGGCATAACATGCGGCTTTTTCGTATGCCGCTATAGAACCAGCTGAGGAGTTGCGAAGGTGCCAGCCTGAATGGCAGGTCTATTTTTGCGTCATGTTCAACACATGACGTGGTGTGATTTTTTTGCGATCTGGACTTCTTGTGGGTATTCGGGTGTACGGATCACCGCGAGGTTATTGTGTGAAATTCATGCAAAATCGAAATTTCACACAGTTTGTGAGACAGTGGATGTCCGCTACCGAAAACAGGAGGTATGTGCTGGATGGTTGGTTTATTGGCAAAACGGACGCATGAAAAAGAATGTGCGAAAGGCGTGAGATGGGCGAGAGGTGCGGGACGGACGTGTCTGCTGGTGCTGGCCCTTTTGGCGCTTCTGCTCACAGCCTGCGGGGACAAAGCCAGTCAAAGCTCTGCCCAGCGCCTGCAGAATGACCCTGCCGCAGTAACGGCTGCAGATGCCGATTTTCTGGACGAGGAGCCAGAGATCCCTGAGTTTACCAACTACATCAACCAGGGTGACCTCGCGGAGATAGAGCAGCAGGGCATATTGCGTCTACTGGCTCCGAAAGGACTGGAAGAGGATTCGCTGCCGCGGGAGGGTTTGCCCACTGCCGAATGGCGGGCCCTGGCTGAGAAATTTGCCGAGCAGCGCGGGTTGGCGGTGCAATGGATCTACGTCGATCACTTTGCTGACCTGATTCCCGCTCTGCGCGACGGGCGCGGCGATGTGATTGCGGTGAACTTTACTCGCACAGAGCAGCGCGCCGAACAGGTGTTGTATGTGCGTCCGTTGAAGTATGTACAGGAGCAGCTGATTACCCGGCGAACGCAAGTCGTCGCTCCCGATTCAGCGGATGGCCCAACAGTAATCAAGGTCGCGGTGCGCAAGGGCAGTGCTTTTGAAGAAACCATTTCCGAGTTGAACCAGGCCCCTTCGGCCAAACTGCAGATGTCCTTGCGCTCGCAGGTTCTCGATGAGCCCATTACCCAAGAGGAGTTGCTGGCTGGTGTTGCTGACGGCACGTTTGCAGCAACCATTATCGACAGTAATGTGTCGGCGGTATTGCTCGAGGAGTTCCCC
>NZ_AFPJ01000043.1 GCF_000220505.1 Microbulbifer agarilyticus S89
TTCCTGCTGCCGGAAAGCGGCAAGAAACCCAGCGATGAAAACCTGGAGGCCGATAATGCGACAGCTTAATCCGAAACTCGCCGAATGGTTGGAGGCGGTTAACGCCCAGATTGCACAGGTGAAGGCTGCCGGTTTCGAGCCAACACCGGTCAACGCTCGCGAGAGCCTTGCTAACCTCACCGCCGGCTTTGTTGCCGCTGGGCCAGACATGAAAGTGTCTGATACGGTAGTGACCGGTGGTGAATACGCAGTACCGGTACGGATCTACCAGCCGGAGGATGCAATCGACGGTGCGGCAATTATTTACTGCCATGGTGGCGGGCATATGGCCGGCAGCGTGACGGTGTACGATCCTATTTGCCGACGCGTGGCGGATGCCAGCAAGCGCACGGTGATTTCCCTCGAATATCGCCTGGCGCCGGAGAATCCTTACCCGGCGGCACTGAATGATTTGATTAGCGTGGTGCGCAACCTGGGCGCTGCACTGGATCGCAAGGGTGTTGCCCACAATGGTCGCTGGATCTTGATGGGCGACTCCGGCGGCGGTGCCCTGTGTGCATCTGCGAGCCGGCTGCTGCAGCATCAACCGCATACCATTGATGCGCAGGTACTGATTTACCCCAGCCTCGACTACACCATGCAGACGCCTTCCATTGAAGAAAATGGCAAAGGTTATTTACTGGAGAAAGAAAAAATTCTCTGGTATTTCCAAAACTATCTGCAGCGTGCGGAAAACCCCTATTCAGTTTCTCCATTGCATGGCGAATTCACCAAAAATATGCCGGCAACATTGGTTGTTACGGCAGAGTTCTGTGCGCTACGGGATGAGGGTGTAGCGTATGTCGACAAGGTGCGCGCCGGCGGTGCCAATGCAGAGCTGCTGCAGTTTGACGATATGATCCACGCGTTCTTGAATTTGGAAAACCTAGTGCCTGAGGCGTGTGAGCGGGTTTATCGCCATGTGGCGGAGTATTTGCAGGGCGTCTGACCTCCACCGTCCCGCGCTCTGTCAAAGTTCACCGGCGCCAGAGCGCCGGGTGCGGCTTTTCAGGACCGCTGTGAACCCATCCATGGGCGCTGCGGCGGCGACGTCCCTGTCGCCGACGCTCCTGAAAAGCCGCACCCGGCACTCTGCCTTAACCACGACCATCGGACTTTGTATGTGAGTACAGCAGAGGTTGCTTGCGGAGTAGAGGAGTCAGATGTGAAGGTGGGGTAGCGGGTAGTTGTTTTCAAAAGCGTCGCAAACAGGATGTTTGCGCCGC
This sequence comes from Microbulbifer agarilyticus S89, assembly GCF_000220505.1. GTDB lineage: Bacteria > Pseudomonadota > Gammaproteobacteria > Pseudomonadales > Cellvibrionaceae > Microbulbifer > Microbulbifer agarilyticus_B. Next base: position 1,266 of record NZ_AFPJ01000043.1, read on the forward strand.
AGCGCCCAGGGATGGGTTCACAGCGGTTTTGAAAACAACTACCCGCTGCGCCACCGCCTCAAGCTGAGAATCAAGGTTTTGGGAAAGGCTACGAAGCCCTTATAGCTGAATCAGCGCCTGCGCCTCTCGGATCAGCTGCTTACGATCCCGCAACTCCAGCTTACGTAAAATCGCAGTCACGTGGCTTTTCACCGTTGGTTCGGTGATATCCAAGTCATACGCAATCTGCTTGTTCAGCATGCCCTGCGCAATCATCTGGAAAATCTTCAACTGCTGGGGTGTGAGTTGCGTGAGTTTGTCGGCGAGCGCCGACTCGGTCTCTGCCTGCAGTGCCTCTTCGCTGAACCATTGGTCCCCGGAAAGCACGCATTCAATGCACTGCAAAATTTCATCCGGCCGTGCGGTCTTGGAAAGAAAGCCACTGGCGCCCAGGCCAGAAGCCTGTTGGATAACGGAGTGCTTATCGCTGCCGGATACAACCACCACCGGCACCGCTGGGAAATCGTTGCGGATACGGGCCAGGCCGCTGAAGCCTTCACTGCCCGGCATATTCAGGTCGAGTAGCAGTAGGTCCACTTCCGACTGGGCAAGGCGCTGCAGAGTGGAATCGAGGTCCTCACTCTGCAGCAAATCGGCATTGGGAAAATGACTGGAAAGGGTCGTTGCCAACGCATCGCGGTAAAGCGGGTGATCGTCGGCAATCAGCAACTGGTAATTCACGGCAGCACCCTGAAGAAGAAAGTGATCGGGTGCAAAGGATACTACTGCGCGGTCCATCCACCGTCCACCGGTAGTGATGCACCAGTAATGGTGCCGGCAAAGTCGCCACACAGGTACATGGCCAGTTCGGCAATGGCATTGGGTGGGCTGGCTTTTGCCATTGGCTGCTTGGCGCCCACCAGTTGCGCGCGCGCGCTGTCCAGGTCAATGCCCTGCTCGCGGCTGATCGCTTCGATCTGCGGTTGGATCAGCGGGGTTTCTACCCAGCCCGGGCAAATCGCATTGGCGGTGATATTGCAGTCGGCGTTCTCCAGGGCCGCCACCTTGGTCAGCCCGACCAGACCGTGTTTTGCCGCACAGTAGGCTGACTTCTGCTCCGATGCCACCAGCCCGTGTACCGAAGCGATATTGATAATACGGCCCCAATTAGCGCTGCGCATCGCGGGCAGCAGGTCCCGCATCAGGTAAAAGCTGGCACTCAGGTTAACGGCAAGAATTTGCTGCCATTTGTCCGCGGGGAATTCGTGGGTGGGCGCGGTGAACTGAATGCCCGCGTTGTTGACCAGCACCGAGGGGTTGCCAATGGCTTCGCGGGTATCGCTTACCAGCTGGGCGCAGCCCTCTTCGCTGGAAATATCGGCATTGCTGAAGCCGACTTTGCCGGCGTATGCGGAAAACTCGTCCTGCAGGGCCTGAACGGTCTCTTGATCGGCGAGCCCGTGCAGCATCACATGGTAGCCGGCGCGTCCAAAACCGTGGGCGACGGCAAGCCCGATGCCACTGGTGGAGCCGGTAATCAAGACGGCGCGTGATGTATCTTGTTGCACGGCAAACTCCCGCATGCTTTTGTTCTTTGCAGAAATCCTAGCAGTGGCGGGAGTTATGGGTCTGTATGACCAAGGTATGAGAGGGCACTCATACCTGGGTCAACTTGGCCGGGCTGAGCCAGCCAAACTTAGCGGCGATGCGCTCTTCCGCGATGTGCACCACTGCGATGTGCGCGATGCGCGCCGCTACGATGGTAGCGATGGGCCCCACCGCGATGGTAACGGTGTCCACGATGGTGTGGGCGGTTGTAATAGTGACGGCCATGGTAGCGATGGTGACGGTGGTAATAACCGCGACCGTAGCGATAGTAACTGCCGCGATAGCGCGGATAGCCGTAACGGTAATAGCGTGGCGAAGAGTAATAGAAGGACACGCTACTCGACGGATATACGTAGGGTCGTGAGTACGGATAGCTCGAATAGCCCACGCTACTCGACGAATAATATCCATCAGAGACACAGGCCCCTAACGTGAGGGTGCCGAACACCGTTACGGCCAAAAGGCCCTTTTTGATAATACTCTTCATGCGAGACCTCCGCGTTGCAGAGTAAGGGTGTGGCCCTGCGCAAACCGGAATGGTTGGCAGTGCGTACACCGAAAAAATTTTGAAATTACGCGTGTGTTGGATCAGCGAGGCTGATTGATTCGGTTGCTGGGCATTTGCCGGCGGTAGTCGCCGTCACCACGGGTGTAATAGTTCGGGTGGCGAACGTTGTGGCAGCGGTTGTTCTGGTGGCAGTGGTAATAGCGGCTCTGGACGCGGTAGTAACCAGGACCTTCGTTGGTGCGGTTGATAGCCGTTGTTGTGTCGGTCATGTCTTCCATGGTGGTGCAACCGGTGGCAAGCAGCAGTGCTGTGGCCCCGATTACGCCGGTACATGCCCCGGTGAACCGCTCGGATGAACGCTTCATGAAAACCTCCGCGCCCGCAGGCGGGTAACTTTTTTACTTCCTTTCGAACTGCTCGCTGCTTGACAACAGCTGAAACAGTCTCGAAACCCAAGTGAAAGTTATTTAAAGGTCGCGGAAGGACAATCACGACCTATTGCGGTGAATATCAACAACTAAAAAGTTATGAAGAGGCGGCGGGATATAAGTGAATGTCTGGAGTTGAGTGGCGGTGCCACTATCCGGTACGGGTTTGCGAGACACGCCGTGAACCCATCCATGGGGGCTCTGCGAAAACATCCCTGTTTTCGAAGGTCTCGCAAACCCGCACCGGATAGCGACTCCTTCGCTTGTCACCGCAAAGAGTTTGAGCGCGCGAAAGCTAAGCCGAGACCAGTTGTTGCAACTGGTTATCCAGCAACTGCTGTAACTTGGGATTGAGCCCGGTGACCTCGGCGCCCCAGTCGGTGGTGTGGCACTGGATGCGGTCGGCCAGGGATTCGTCGTCGAGCAATTGCGGATGCAGGGTCAGGCCGCGCGCCTGGCTCAACAGTTGCTCGCCATTGAAATCGAACTGCTCGGGCTTGGCTGGCAGCACGGCCAGGGCCAGCTGAAGGCCGGTGGCGCGGCTGGACTGTTGCAGGCCGCGCAGTAGCAGGCCGGCACACACCGCGCGGAATGCGGCATCCTCGCCGGCAAAGCCGAGTCCGACAGACGGGCCAGCACTGGGAAGTGGCTGTGCATCGTAAATGCGGGTGAGCAGTTGCAGGCGCTGTTCCAGTTCGCTCTGCAGATTCTCCAGTGCGCTGCGCGAGAGCTGGTTGCCCAGCTGGGCCCAGTTCAGTGGGCGCAGGTAGAGCCCGGAGGTGACCTGCGGCTGCGGTTTGGGTTGGGCCTTGGGTACCAGTAGCGGTTTGCGTTGCTTTGATTTGCGCGAGCGCAGTTGGGAAATACCCAGCGCGCAGGCGGCGCTGAACGGCAGCGCGAAGATCATGCACAACAGCAGGCTCGCCCAGGGGTAGCCCACCTGTGCGCCGGGTTGGATATTCAGTGCCACGCTGCCGGCAAAGCTATCGTGCAGCACCACCGGCTCGGTCAGCATTTCTCCACGGTCGCGCACCCCAGCCTGTGCCAGCGGGCTGGAGTCCACGTCCTGAATGGTTACACCGTACACAGCGGGCAGGGCCAGGGTTTGCTGGGCCAGCAGCTGCAGGCTGATACGATCGCCGGCGACAATTTGCTGCAGGCTCTGGGTCGCCAGCAGTTTCGCCGCAGCCGCGGCACTCTCGCGGTCGCGATGTTGCGCTGTGGATAACTGCTGGCTGTAGGCGTGGCCCAGAGCTGCCAGACAGAAGCCGGCAAGGGTCAGCCAGATAGTGGCGGCAATCAACTGGCGCTGGCGCTTGGCACTCAGCGCTTCCAGCCACTGGGGTAGCGATCCGGAGAGTTCGGACAGGCGGGTAAGGAGTGTTTTCATCTTGTTTTTAGTGTGCGAACAGAAGTCCGCCCGATTCTATCCCACTTCTTCAGTGAAAAAAGGCGCCGGGCTATAATGCGCAGCCAATTCACCTGCGGCCCGGCGGTCAAGTATGCCCGGGCCGGGCGCTGCGCGCGCAACGACGTGCGCAGAAAACAGCCAGCAACGAGATTCAGTCATGGACGCCAGCTCCCCATCCGCCCACTCATCCACCCAGTACACCGCTCTCGCTGACCTCAGTCATGCAGCCTTCTCGCTGCCGGTTGCCGCAACCCTGCCCGAGGCTCCCGCGGCGGTGACCGCCCCCTGGTGCCTGACGGTGCTGGCGGACGACATCGAGTTGGTGCAGCTGCGGCGTCTGGCGGAGTTTATCGAGGCAAATGCATGGCGCCCCGTGGCGCTGGATATCCTGGCCGCGCGGGAAGATTGCCGCGTGCTGCGTATCCAGCTGGAGGGGGATATTGCGTTTGCCGCGGCGCGCCTGGCACTGCTGGAACTGGCACAGGCTTTGGGCCTCGAGCTGGTGTTGCAGGCAGGCAGCACCCAGCGCGCGCCGAAGCTTGCGTGTTTCGATATGGATTCCACTCTGATCCAGGCAGAGGTGATCGACGAGCTGGCAAAAATTGCCGGTGTCGGCGACCAGGTGGCCGAGATTACCCTGTCGGCGATGCGCGGCGAGCTGGATTTCCAGCAGAGCTTCCGCAAGCGTATGGGTTTACTGAAGGGCTTTACCGAAGCGAGCCTCGCGGAAATTGCCCCGCGCATTCCGATCATGCCCGGTGCCCAGCGCCTGCTGCTGGCGCTGCGCGCACTGGGGTGCAAAACCGCGATCCTGTCCGGTGGCTTTACCTACTTCGCCAATTATCTGAAAGACAACCATTTGGCGGTGGACTTTGTGCACGCCAACCAGCTGGCCTTTGCCGACGGTGCCCTCACCGGTGAGGTCATTGACCCGATTGTGGACGGCGCGCGCAAGGCGCTGCTGTTGCAGGAAATTGCCCAGCAACTGGAGCTGTCATTGGACCAGGTGATTGCAGTGGGCGATGGCGCCAACGACCTGCCGATGCTGTCGCTGGGTGCGCTGGGAATTGCGTTCCACGCCAAGCCGAAGGTTCGGGCCGAGGCGCCGCAGGCGATTGACGGGTTTGGCTTGGATGCGGCGCTGTACCTGTTTGGCCTGAACGACCGTCAGATTGCCGACCTGGTCGGCGAAGCCGCTTGATGAGAGCTGCCGCCTGGCGGCAATGTCTTAATCGAAGGCGTGGTAAGCCGCCGCGTAGCGGGCGGCGAAGCTGACCGCGGGCGCCAGCTCGTGCACGGTGCTGGCAAATGGCATGCGCGGCTTGCGCTCCCCATCCCGATAGCACACCTGCTTGGTGCAGGCGCTCATCATCATTAGCAGTGAGAGCAAAGCCGTGGCGGCGAGAAGTCGCTTGCCCATGAACATGGTCGTTTCCCTGTCTACGATGTTCTGTTTCTTTCCAATTGTGCGAGTTAGACGACCCCAACGCGAAAAAAGTTGCGGTCGTCTCACAAAAGACTGGCAGAGGTTAAGAGATCTGCGCCAGCTTAGATAGTCCGGCGCAGAATTAGCCGCCACTCAATCCTGTTTTTGCGTCGGGTACTCCGCATCCAGCTCACCAATTTTGCGCGCCACCTGCCCCGGTGAACCGGTGCGGCGCGCGAGCACATCGTAGGCCGTGGGCACGATGAAGATGGTGAATAGGGTGGCCGCGAGTACCCCAAACAGCACTACGGTGCCGATTACCGCGCGGGTCTCGGAACCCGCACCGGATGACAGCAGCAATGGCAGCGAGCCCGCCGCGGTGGTGATCCCGGTCATCAGGATTGGGCGCAGGCGGGTTTCCGCCGCCTGACGCAGTGCCTCGCCAAACTCTACGCCGCGATCACGCAGCTGGTTGGCAAATTCCACGATCAGAATGCCGTTTTTGGCGGCAAGCCCCACCAGCATGATCAACCCTACCTGGCTGTATATGTTCAGCGATTGATTGGTCAGCAGCAGGCCCAGCAGGGCACCAGCCATGGCCAGCGGCACCGTGAACATAATCACCAGCGGGTGCACGAAGCTCTCGAACTGGGCGGCGAGCACCAGGAATACCACCAGTGCGCCGAGCAAGATCGCGAACAGAATGGTGTTGCCGGAATCCTGGAAGTTCTTGGACTGACCCTTGTAGTCAATTACCGGGGTGCCTTCCAGGTTGTCTGCCGCCAGCTGGTTGAGGTAAGCCAGCGCTTCCCCCAGTACCAGGCCGTCGGCCAGGTTGGCGTCCAGGGTAATCGCGCGCACCCGGTTGTAGCGTTGCAGCTGCGGTGAATCCGCGTACTCGCTAACCTCCACCAGGCTTTGCAGCGGGATCAGCGCGCCGGTGGTTTTGGAGCGCACGTACAGGTTCTCCAGGCTGTCCGGGGTGCGTTGCAGGTCCCGCTCGCCCTCGAGGATTACGTCGTACTCCTCGCCATTGTTGATAAACGTGGTGGCGCGCAGGGAGCCGAACATGGTCTGCAGGGTGGTGCCCACATCGCTTACCTGGACCCCCAGGTCCGCGGCGCGCTCGTAATCCACATTGATGCGCAGCTGCGGCTGGGTTTCCTTGTAGTCCCAGTCGACGCCGAGCAGCCCTGGGTTGGATTCCGCCAGCGCCTGGTTCAGCTGGTCACGCCACTCGGTGAGCTGGCCGTAGCTGCTGCCGCCGAGGACAAACTGCACCGGCTTGCCGAGGCCGCCGCCGAAGCTCTGGCGCATGACCGGGAAGGCGCGCACCCCACTCAGGTCTTTCACCGCCGCGCGCACCTGGTTCATCAGTTCAAACGCGGAGGGTCGTTCACCCCAGGGCGCCAACGTGAAGATCACCATGCCGGTATTGAAGGTGGCAGAGGTGCCGAAGGAGCGCGGTGAACGCACCAGCAGGCGATTGACATAGCCCTTGTCCACCAGCGGCATCAGGCGCTCTTCGATGGTGTCCATGTATTCCTGCATGTACTGGTAGCTGGCGCCCTCGGGGCCGTTGACCAGCAGGAAGAAGGAGCCACGGTCCTCGCGGGGGGCGTACTCGGTGGGAATCAGGCGGAAGGATACCGCGGCGAATGCCATCACCCCGACAAACACCAGTCCGGCAACCCAGTGGCGACGCAACAGGACATCGAGGCCGCTGCGATAGCTGCGCTGGGCGCGGGTCAGGGCCTTGTCCATAAAGCGGGTGGCCGCATTGTGGGAATCGTTGGGGCGGATCAGCTTGGCGGCGAGCATTGGCGACAGGGTGAGCGCGGTGATGGAGGAGAAGATCACCGCCGCCGACATGGTCAGCGCGAACTCGGAAAACAGCCGCCCGATATCCCCCTCAAGGAAGGTAATGGGGACGAATACCGCCACCAGTACCAGCGTGGTGGCCACCACCGCAAAGCCCACCTCGCGCGCACCGCGATAGGCGGCCAGCAGCGGCGGTTCACCGTATTCATCCATGCGCCGGAAGATGTTCTCCAGCACCACGATGGCGTCGTCCACTACCAGACCAATGGCCAGCACCAGCGCCAGCAGGGTGAGCAGGTTGATACTGAAACCAAACGCATACAGCAGGATAGAGGTGGCGATCAAAGACACCGGCACCGTGACCGCCGGCACCAGCGTCGCGCGCCAGTTGCCCAGGAACAGGTAGATCACCAGGGTCACCAGAATCACTGCGATGGCCAGGGTGGTGTACACCTCCTTGATCGCCTCGGATACGAATACCGACGCGTCGTAACTCTGGCTAAGACGCATGCCGTCCGGCAGGGACTTGTTGACCTCCACCATCTCCGCCTTGGCCGCTTCTGCGACGGCGACGATATTGCCGGTGGACTGGCGGGTAATGCCGATGCCTACCATGGGCTCACCGTTGCCGCGGAAGGTAGAGCGGTCCTCCGCGGAACCCAGTTCAACCCGCGCCACATCGCCCAGGCGCACCACGTGTCCGCTATCACCGGTGGTGATGGCGAGGCGGGCAAAGTCTTCGGCACTCTGGAACTGGCGCTGCAGGCGCAGGGTGAACTGACGATCGCTGGACTCGAGGTAGCCCGCCGGCAGCTCGCGGTTCTCCGCGCGCAGCGCCTGTTCGATATCCGCACTGGTGACGTTGTGCGCGGTCATCGCACCGCGGTCCAGCCAGATACGCATGGCGAAGTCCTTGGCGCCACCGACCCGTACCCGCGCCACGCCGTCGAGTACCGAGAAGCGGTCCACCAGGTAGCGGTTGGCGTAGTCGGTCAGTTCCGGCACGGTCATGCGGTCGGAGGTCAGGTTCAGCCAGATCACCACATCGTCGCTGCTGTCGACCTTTTCGATCTCGGGCGGATCCGCTTCCACCGGCAGGTTGTTCAGCACCCCGGAAACGCGGTCTCGCACATCGTTGGTGGCGCCATCTACGTCGCGGTTGATATTGAACTCGATGGAAATACGCGAGCGACCATCGCTGCTGGACGAGGTGACCGTCTTGATGCCCTCGATACCGGCGATGCGGTCTTCGATCAGGCGGGTAATGCGGGTCTCCACAATCTCCGCGGAGGCACCGGGATAGTTGGTGTCGATGGAGACAATCGGCGGGTCGATATCCGGGTATTCACGCAGCGCCAGGCGGTCGAAGCTGATCAGGCCGAACACCACCAGCAGCAGCGATAGTACCAGCGCGAAAACCGGGCGTTTGACCGCTGTATCACTGATGATCATTGCGTGCGGGCCCCGTTCTCAACTTCCACGGCAACGGGCTGGCCGTCGCGAATATGTAGCGTGCCGCGGGTCACTACCCGATCACCTTGGGACAGGCCGGTGAGCACCTCCACCCTGCCTTCATAACGCTGGCCGATCTGCACCTCGCGGCGCTGTACCATGTGCCCGCCTTCGGTCTTCTTCACCACGTACACCGATTGCTCACCGGCCAGCGGTACCAGTGCGGCTTCGGGAATGATCAGTGCCCGGCGCGGGTTGGTGACTACGCGGACGCGCAGCAGCATGCCGGGCTTGAGCTGGCCGTCTCGATTGTCGAGGCGGCCGCGCACGGTAAAGGCACGGGTTTGCGGGTCTACACGCGCCTCGACAATCATCACTTCGCCATTGAACACGCGATTGGGGTAGGCCTGGCTTGCCGCCTCGATGGCCATGCCGCCGCTGATCGCGGACAGCTGGCGCTCGGGCACGGTGAAGTCCAGCTTCAGGCGCGCACTGTCCTGAATGGTGGTGATTTCGGTGGTCGGCGTCACCAGACTGCCGACGCTGATATTGCGCAACCCCAGCTGGCCGTCAAACGGGGCGCGGATAATGCGATCGTCAATGCGCGCCTGCAGGCCATCTATCAGCGCGCGGGTTTCTGCTACCTGTGTCTCTGCGGCCTCCAGTTGTTCACGGGTGGAGAGGTTTTTGGTCACCAGGCCGCGCAGGCGTTTGGCATCGCGCTCGTAGCGCTCCAGGGTGGCGCGGGCCCGCGCCAGTTCCGCCTTTTCCTCGCCGTGGCTCAGTTCCACCAGGACATCGCCGGCTTTTACCCGCTGGCCGCTCTCAAAATTGACGCGGCTGATATGTTCGGTGACTCCGGCTCGGATGGAGACAAACTCCCATGCCTTGGCGGTGCCGAGGGCTTCCACCGGGTTGGAGATCTGTTCCAGTTCGACCGGCGCCGCGCGCACTGGCACTGGCGCTTTATTCGGCTGGGCCAGCACGGTGGAGGGAAGCAGCAGCGTGGCGACGAGGGCGAGCCTGGCACAGGCCGGCTGCAAGGCGCTTAGGTTGAGTACACCAAAGGATTTCATGTTGTTTAGGACGATCTGTATTTGTGGTTATGGCCGGCAAGCGGTCGCAACGAACCTCCGCCGAATGAACATCATGGGTTGGATCAGAGAGGTTGCTGAAGCAACATTTACGCCAGAGTAACTGGCGGAGATCACAAAGAGGGGGGAGTTTACAAAAATTTACCACCCGCCGAGCAAGCGGCGGGCGGTAAATCGATGAACGTCTTTCTCCGCGGGATTATCCGACACGGAGTGTGGTGCGACGGCTCAATCGCCGTAGATAATTTTGCTGTTCACTTTCACGGTCAGCGGGTGGTAGCCGGACTTGGCCTTCTCGAAAATCCGCTTGGCCGCATCGCTCTGGTCGTGCTCCATCATATTGCGGTACAGCGGGCGCAGGAACTTGTTGCGGCCGATGCTCACCAGGAAATCTTCCAGGCGCGCGTCGGCGGGTTCGTACTGGTTGCGTACCGCGATCATCAGCCAGCTGAATGCGATCTCATTGTTTTTCGACTGGGTGAGATCAAAGGTGCTGTCCAGTTCTGCCAGTTGGTCTTCACTCAGCTTGGCCGGCATGCCGTCCAGGAAGTATTTCCACTGATGGAAGGTCCAGCCCTTGGTGTCGATATCGCTGGCCTTGATCTCGCCGTTCAGCCATTGCTGGCGAATCGGATCGAGTTTGGTAAACGCATCGGAAGTGGGTTGCGGTGCGCCTTCCGGAATACCCGGTTCGAAAATCCACTGCTGGATACGCGCACGGTCGAGCTTGTCCGGATACTGTTTCAGCAGCGTCTCGTCCAGGTATTTCACAAAGTCTTCCGTGGTGATGCTCTGGAAGGCAAAGTGGTTGAAGTAATCCATCAGGAACTGGTCGAAATTCTCACGACCGATTTTTTGTTCCAGTTCGTACAGGAACAGGGAGCCTTTTTCGTAGGGGATGTTGGAAAAGACTTCATCGGGGTCGCGACCGCGCAGATCGATGGCCATGATCTCGTCTTTGTCTTCACGGTCGTCCAGGTCGGCCTTCAGGTCGTCGTAACCCAGCGCCATTTCCATCTGGTAGCGCTCATCACCGTAGACAAACTGCATGATGCGGTTGGTGAGATAGGTGGTGAAGCCTTCGTTCAGCCACAGGTCGCGCCAACTGGCATTGGTAATCAGGTTGCCGGACCAGGAGTGCGCCAGTTCGTGGGCGATCAGTGCCACCAGGCTCTTGTCACCGGCGATCACGGTGGGGGTGATAAAGCTCAGGCGCGGGTTTTCCATGCCGCCGAACGGGAAACTCGGGGGCAGGATCAGCAGGTCGTAGCGGTCCCAGCGGTAGGGCCCATAATTTTTCTCGGTGACCTCGAGCATGTCTTCGGTGTCTTCAAACTCGGCGGCTGCCGCGTCCAGCAGCTCCGGCTCGGCGTAGACACCGGTGCGCTCGCCCATGGGCTTAAACTCAAGATTGCCGATCGCGAGGGCTATCAGGTACGACGGGATGGGTTGCGGCATTTCAAATTCGTAAACGCCGTCTTTTTCCGTATCCGGATCGTTGTTAGCGCTCATCACTGCCAGTAGTTCTTGTGGCGTGCGGATGGTGGCCTTGTAAGTCACGCGCACCTTGGGGGAGTCCTGCAGCGGGATAAAGCTACGCGCGTGGATCGCCTGTGCTTGGGTAAACAGGAAGGGATGCTGCTTCCCGGCGGTTTGCTCAGGCTCCAGCCACTGCACACCGGAGGCGCCCGGGGAGGTCTGGTACTGAATGGCGACCCGGTTGGCACCCTTGGGCAGATTGATCTTCAGTGGGGTGCCAAGGTTGGGGTCGGTCTTGCCGAGGCTGAACTTCACGTCCTGCAGGCTGTTACCGACGCCTGCGCGTACATTGGTCACATCGATATCGCGGGTATCGAGAATCAGCGCCGGGTTCTTTTGGGTGAGGCGCTGGATATCCAGAATCGCCTCGCCCTTCAGTACCTTGTTGTCAAAGTCGGCGGTGAGGTCCAGGTCGACATGCTTGACCAGGTAATCCTGGGTGTTGGCGAAGGAGTGGTAGTCGACACCGGATTCGGGCCCTGCTTCTTGCGCCATCGGTGCCGATTTTTGCAAATCTTCGGGGGTGTATTGGGTGGCGCTTTCAGGAATGTCGCTGGCACTCTTTTCGCCGGCGGCAGCTTCTTGCTTCGTTTTGGCCGCGTCGGTGTCCGCGGGTTTTCCGCACGCACTGAGGGTAACCAGGCTGGCGCTAAGCAGTCCGACACCGATCAGGCGGCCGAGACTGGTAGGAAACAATTGGGGCAGCATGTTGGGCTCCGTGATTGTTGTAGTTCTTGAGTGAGAATTGGATAAATTCTTTGCGGGACAGAATACCCAATGACCCGCGTGGCGGGGAAATTGGATTGCGGGTTTGGTCCTAGAGTAGACCGAATTTTGAATTTTTGCCCTTGTTGGGGGGTAGGGGCTAGGGGCTTAGGGCTAGGGGCTAGCGCCGAGCCGCAGCGAACCCCGGACGCCACCCAGTAAAGGTGACACCCGGAGTCCGCTGTCTGGGATCAGTCGAGGCTGAAGTCGAAGTCCATCTCGTCCGCGGGCGGTTGTACATAATAGCCCTGGATGTAGTCGGTACTGGACTGCCACAGGGTCGGCAGCATGCTGGCCTGTTCGATGTGCGGCACGATGACCTTGGTATTGATCTCTTTCAGCTGGCTTACCAGCTTGACCAGGGTCTCGCTGTCCTCGCCCTGGTCCTGCACTTCGCGCACAAACGATGCGTCGATTTTGGCCAGATCCACCTGCACGTGTTCCAGTGCCTTGAATGGGCTGAGGCCGGTACCAAAGCGGCACACGGCAACACGGCAACCCAGATCCTGGACCTGCTTGGCAAAATCCCGCGCGGCGTGCAGGTTGCTGTTAATGTCCTCGGCGCGCAACTGGAAGGTCACGGTGCTTGGCGAAACCTTGGATGCTTTGAAGGCGACACCCAGCCAGGCCGGCAGGCTGCTGTCTTTTAGGGACGCCGCCGTCAGGTGGATAAGCAACGATGCCTCGTCGCCCTGACTGTTTTTTGCCGCAACGGCTTTCATCGCGTTGAGGATGACCCAGCGATCCATCTTGCAGGACAGGCCGGCGTCACCGAGCGTTTCCAGGAAGGCGATGGGCGCAAGCTCTTCCTTGCCGTCTACCAGGCGCACCAGCACCTCGTAGAGTTTCTCCCCGCTGCCCTGCAGGCTGAGGATTGGCTGGTACAGCAACTTGAAATTGCCCGCTTCCAGCGCCTGCGCAACTCGCGCGCGCAAATAGGTATCGGCATCGCCCTGCTGCTCACTGTCGGGCTCAAACAGGGCAAAGCCGTTGCCGTTGTCTTTGGCCATGGCCTGGTCGTGGGCCTTGGAGGCCTGCTCCAGCACCTTGTCTGCATTGCCCGAGGTTTCGCTCAGCAGCGAAATACCGATGGAGGCGGTGATGTGCACGGTTTTGCCGGCGGCCTCGAAAATGGTGTCCGCCACTTTTTGCAGCAGCTCTTTCGAGCGGGATTCGGCGCTGTCGGGAGTGGTTTCCGGCATCAGCAGGCAGTAGCTCTCCTCGCCGTAGCGCGCGATAACGTCGCCGCGACGCACACTGCTTTGCAGCAGTTCGGCGAACTTCTTGTGTACCTGGTCGGCACCGGCGACGCCAACCACCTGCTGCACGGACTGCTCGAAACGGTCGATTTCGATAAACATCAGGCCGCCGGTGCGCTGGGAGCCGGCCGCCGACTGGATGGCACTGTTGAGCAGCTGCACAAAACGCTGGCGGTTGTAGAGGCCGGTGGCGGAGTCGCGGTTCTTGGCTTCGCTGAGCTGCGCTTCCAGCTCTTCGGTGTTGCCGGTGCTGGCGGCGATGCGCACCTGCAGGCAGCGCTCATCGTCGTATACCGTCGACAGCACTTCCGCTTTGGTGGAGAGCGGCGTGCCGTTGGCGGTGCGCGCGGTGAACTGCCACTCCTGCGCTTCCACCTCGTTGTTGTTGATGGCGCAGCTGCGCAGGAATTCGCGTGCGTCCGGTTGCTCGCCCTCGGTGAGCATGTCGATCAGCGGCTGGTATTCCACATCGTCGCGGTCCTGATAACCGAAGCGCTCGGCAAAAGATTCATTGGCGTAAACGATCAGACCGTCGGAAATGTAGGCGATGGCGTCCTTGGAGCTGTCCAGCAGCTCCTTGGCGCGGTTGAGTGTGGCGTGGTAGCGCAGCTCATGCTGGCGCGCCTGGCGGCGCTCTTCGAGCGCGGTGAGCTCGCGCTGGATGGTCAGCAGCAGGTGCTGGTCCTCATCGATGGTAACCACATCGCGCGCGCCGGCCTTCAGGCCTTCCACCACCGGCTGCGAGCCTTCGCGCTCGGTCAGCAAAATCGCGGGGACATCCTTTTGCAGTTTGCTGATGGTGCGAATGGCGGTGGCGGCTTCCAGTTGTTTGCCCTGCTCTGCCGCAATCAGCAAATCCCAGGTGTGTTCCTGCAGGAGCTTGGTCAGTGCCGCCTCGCTGGCAACGTGTTTAGCGCGGTTGGGGCGGCCGGCATTCTGCAGCATGCTTACCAGTCGCTGGGCCTCGGCCGGGACGTCGTGGATAAGAAGAAGGCGGATGGTGTTTTCGCTGCTCATTGTGTTCCTGTTGTACTGCGTCGCGGCGGTTATTTTTCATTGTGTATTCTGATCGGGGCCAGATCGAGCGCTTCCCTGCCGATGCCCGCACCCTGTTGGTGCGGTCCAGTACCGCGAACCCGATAGTTTAGGTTGTTATAAATACCGTGAACAAGTGCACAGTCGGCAGTCTGGGATATGTTTCCACGTTCTTGCCTCTTGAAGGGAAAACCTTCGCGGTTAGTGGCAAGAATTGTGCCGCAGGGGCAGGTGGGCACCGCCGGGATCCCCGGCAGGCCGTCAGGAAAAGGCAAAGATGGCAATACTGCCGGTATTCAGGTTTTGCTGGCGCAGGGTAACCGTGCGGGATTGACCGGCGGTGACGATGTCTACCGTGTCGCCCTGTTGGAACAGAGGGGTTGGCAGCAACAGTTCGGGTGGCTGCCCGGCGATACCGTTGAGAAGCCCGGCCATGGCATCGGTAAGTCGCCCGTCCCGGGTGTGGCGGCGCACCCGCACCGCGCTGGTGTGGCCGCCGAGCAGCTCCAGCCCCGCACGGCACTGGTCGGGCAGGCCGAACTGCCAGCGTACCAGTCCCACTTCCCAGCGTTTTGCGACCTTGAGCGCGATCAGGTTGCCGCTGTGCAGGCGCCCCTGCACCTCTGCTGGCAGGCGTAAACCCGCGCCGTTGTCGCTGGTGTTGAGTAGGGTGGCGGGTGTTGGCGAGTAGCGTTTTTGGGTGGAGCGCGGACCCTCGCTGTGCCCGCGCGACACCGACGGTGCATCGGGCAGTGGCGTGGCCACTTGGTAATCGTTCAGCGCGCGGCCGGTACCGAAGTCGATGGAGTCCACCTCCATCACCAGGTCTGGTGAATTGCCCGCGTCAAAGCTCGCTGCCAGCTCCGGGCCTTCATCACCATCCTGTTTCAGGTGATAGGCAATCGCGCTGATACCAATCGCCACCTGGCAGCCTATTTCTACCGGAGTGCGCAATTCGCCGCGGCTCTTGGCGCCGGCCCAAATCGCCTGTACGCGCTCCAGCATATCCACCGACAGAGCTCCGGGGCGCCGCAGCCGTTTTTGTAGTAGCCGCAGGGGGCCGCCGAGGTCGATGGGCCAGCCCAAAGGCGCGGAAAAATGCTTCAGGTCCACCGCGCTGCGGCGCAGGCGCACTGCCGGAATCGGAGGTTGGTCCAGGTTCAGGCTGCACAGCAGGGTTTGTGCGGATTTTTCTGCTCGTTCGAGCAGTGTTGTCTTGCCGGCCCAGCGGCCGCAGCACAGCCACAGCTGCAGCTGCTCATCCAGGGTCAGTTGCAGTGGGTTGGCACTGGCAAACAGGGCGGTTTGCAGATAGGGGTGGCTCAGCTTTACCCAGCGATTGAGGCGGCGCCTGGCAGCCAGAGGTGCATCGGCGGCACCTGTCGCCAGGGGGTCAACTACGAGGCGCTGTTCCAGGCCGTGCTCGCGCGCAGTTTGTACCAGGTGCTGCAGGCGCGACCAGCTCCCTTTGGGCGGGGCCTGGTAGGCGAGATTGCAGATTTGGATCAGCCGGCGGTAGCTATCGCAACCGCGATGCAGCGCGCGGGCCAGCCGGCGGCGGAAAAACAGCGCGTGGCTCGCTTCCATAAGCTGGCCGCTCACACTGGCATAAGCCTGTGCCAGGTGCTGATAGAGAATCACGGCGGTGAGTTGTTCACGCCGTTGCCGCTGGTTTTGGCTACCCAAGGTGTTGCTGATATTCGCCAGCGGCGCCAGCGCCAGATTGCTGCAGTGCTCGACGATGGCGGGGCGCAGAACTTCCAGGCTGGCCAGGCGCAGGCGCACCGGTGCATCCCAGCGGGTAATTTCCGCGAGCAGGCTGCGCAGGGTACCGGCGTTGCGCTGGGCTTTTTCGTCCAGTGGGTTATTGCTCAGGAAGTCGCGCAACCAGTGTTTCAACTGGCGATGATTGCGGCAGCCGCAGGTGAGTTGGGCCAGGTCCCGCAAGGGGGGCGTGGTCGGTCCTGCCGAAGCACTGTGTGGCGAGGGAAATTCGGTGTTGGAATTGTGCGCGGTGTGGTGTCCGCGATGGGCATCTTGCCCTACTTCTGAGTCTGCTGCGTCCTGCATGGCGATAACCGAGTGTTGCGTGCTTGCAGTATACGAGGCCGCGAAATTTGCACAAATATGTCAGAGCAAATAGGCGTCCAATACGAATTATTTGGCGCCAAAAATCGTCGAGCAAGCAGCAAAGTCGTCGCTTATTAGCTCTTTTTTGGGATGCGTTTAGTTTGTGTGTGCGTCGAGTGCTGGCAGGCACACATCGGCCCGCGGGGTTCACACAGGCGTTTTGGATTTTTCCGCGGGAATTTCTCGTACCAGGCGCGGTACCAGGTAACCGGGCAACTGCTGGCGCACACTCTCCACCAGCGCGCGCGCGCGGGCGTCTGTCACCTCAAAGTGGGCGGCACCCTGCACGTGATCCAGCTGGTGCAGGTAATAGGGCAGCACGCCATTGGCGAACAGTTTCTCCGAGAGCTCGGCCAGCGTGTCCGCGCTGTCGTTGACGTGTTTCAGCAGCACGGCCTGGTTGAGCAGGGTAACGCCGGCAGCGCGTAGGCGAGCAAGGGCAGCTGCGACTTCCTCGTCAATTTCATTGGCGTGATTGCAGTGCAGCACCAGTACGGGCTTGAGGCGGCTACGGGTAAACCAATCCAGCAGTTCGTCGTTGACGCGGGACGGCGCGACGATGGGCAGGCGGGTGTGGATTCGCAGCTTGTCGAGCTGCGGGATCTGCTGCAGCTCGCCCGCCAGCCAGGCCAGCTGGCGATCGCTCATCACCAGCGGGTCGCCACCACTTAAGATCACTTCGCGCAGGCCCTGCTGGGCGCGGATATAGTCCAGCGCCTGCTGCCACTGCTGGCGGTTCAAATGGTTGTCCGCGTAGGGGAAGGCGCGGCGGAAGCAGTAGCGGCAATTGACCGCGCACTGGCCGGCGGCAATCAGCAGCAGGCGGCCCTGGTATTTATGCACGACACCGGGCACCGGGTTGGCGTTGGCCTCCTCCAATGGGTCGTCGATGTAGCCCGGGCTGGGCTGCAGTTCTGCTGCGGTGGGCAATACTTGCAACAGCAGTGGGTCCTTGGGGTCACCCGGGCGGATACGGCTGAGGAACGGGCGCGGTACGCGCAGTTCGAAGGCGGCCGAGGCAGCACTCAGTTGGGGTAGCTGCTCAGCATCCAGTTGCAACAGCGCGAGCAGTTCCTGCGGGTCGCGCACCAGATCGCTCATTTCTTCCTGCCAGCGGCGTGGGCGCAGGATCTCCTCGCCGGAGGCGGCGATTTCGATGCTGCTGATTTCACGTGCGGGCTGGCGGTGCTGTATCATAGCGGGCTGTTTTTTTGGCGCGGTGGCCGTTGGCTACTGGATAGCCCCGGGTGGGGCGCGCGAAGTTTAATCAATTTGACGGCGTAATGCTGATATTTCGAGGAGCTCATGGCTAATTATTCCACTAACGAATTCAAAGGCGGCCTGAAGGTAATGCTGGACGGCGACCCCTGTTCCATTGTGGACAATGAGTTCGTGAAGCCCGGTAAGGGGCAGGCCTTCAACCGCGTGAAGCTGCGCAACCTGAAGACCGGTCGCGTGTGGGAGCGTACTTTCCGTTCCGGTGAGAGCCTGGAGAGTGCAGACGTGATGGACCGCGATATGGAATACCTCTACAACGATGGTGAGTTCTTCCATTTCATGGAGCCGGAGACCTTTGAGCAGCATCAGGCGGATGCGAAGGCGGTTGGCGATGCGGCGAAGTGGCTGAAGGAGCAGGATATCTGCGTGGTCACGCTGTACAACGGCGCACCGCTGGCAGTAACGCCGCCGAACCACGTGATTCTGGAAATCACCGACACCGATCCGGGTGTGCGTGGCGATACCGCGCAGGGCGGCACCAAGCCGGCGACCCTGTCCACCGGTGCCGTGGTGAAGGTACCCCTGTTCCTGGAAATCGGTGAGACCATCAAGGTCGACACTCGTACCGCGGAATACCTGGGTCGCGCGAAGGAAGACTAATCCTCCTTTGCTCAGCGATTCCGAAGGGCGAATACTCTGGTATTCGCCCTTTTTGGTTTTGGCCTGTATACGGTCCTCTGGACTTGTGGCGGCAAAGCAGTGAGCAGAAGTTTTTAGGACCGCTGTGAACCCATCCCTGGGCGCTTCGGCGCAAACATCCTGTTTGCGACGATCCTAAAAACTTCTGCTCACCACTCTGCCTTCGCCCGCAGATAACTCCGGTTGCCCGGCTAGACTGAATTCAATCTAAAGTATCCCCAATCGTATGTCCGATATTTCCCTCTGGCAGCCCACTGCCCCACTCGATAATCTCCGCCGCCGCGCCACCCTACTCGCGGATATCCGCCGTTTCTTCAGTGAACGCCAGGTGCTGGAGATGGAGGTGCCGATCCTGTCCCGTCGCGCCACCAGCGACCCGCATATCGATTCGATTACGGCGGACTGCAGCGGCGCGTCGGCGTTCCTGGCGACCAGCCCGGAGTTTGGCCTGAAGCGTTTGCTGGCAGCGGGTATGGGGGACTGTTATTACCTAGGCAAGGCGTTTCGCAATGGTGAGGCCGGGGGCCGCCACAACCCGGAGTTCACCATGCTGGAGTGGTACCGGGTGGGCTGGGACGATCATCGGTTGATGATCGAGGTGGGCGAGTTTCTGTCGTGGATGCTGAACATTTCCCGGGTGTGTTCCTATAGCTATCGTGCGCTGTTTTTGAAGTTTCTCGATATCGACCCGCACCGGGCGTCGCTGGAGGAGTTGAAGGCGGTTGTGGCGCGGGTGTTGGAGTTGTCGTTTGAGCCGGCGGATCGCGATGAGTGTTTGGACTTATTGATGAGCCACCATATCGAGCCGAACATGGATTCGTCAGACGAGCGTGGTATTACGCTGGTCTACGATTTTCCCGCGAGTCAGGCGGCGCTGGCGCGGGTGGAGGATGATGAGTTGGGGGCGCCGGTGGCGCGGCGCTTTGAGGCTTATGTGGCGGGGATGGAGCTGGCCAATGGGTACTGGGAATTAACCGATGCGGCGGAGCAGCAGCGCCGGTTTGCAGCGGATCAGCAATACCGTGCGGAGCATGGCAAGCCGGTGAATCCGTATGAGGAGCGTCTGGTCGAGGCCCTCGCCGCGGGCATGCCGAATTGCGCGGGGGTGGCGCTGGGGGTGGACCGGTTGTTAATTCTGGCCTGCGGGGCACAGCGTATCGAGGAGGTGATTGCGTTCCCGATCGAGCGCGCTTGATGGTTATTGCTGAGGCCCAACTGGTCAGGCGCTTGCGCGATCGTCACTGGCGTCGTCATTCGGCGCATCCTGTTGGAGACTGCTGGCGCCGCGCTCGGGGGTGAATACGTAGCTGGTGACTTCACCCACCGCGTAAAAACCGGTATCGAGCCACAGGTCCTGCTGGTCTTCTCCAACCAGTGCCACCGCGTGCTTGTGGTGGCTGTTCACGACTTCCCGCACCATTTGCTGGAACATGGCACTGCCCACTCCGTGTTCGCGGTATTCGGGCAGCGTCCACAGGTCGTAAAAACCGAGTGCGTCGGCGGAAGAAAACAGGCAGCCGGTAGCAACGGCTTTCCCTTCAAATTCACCGATGTGCATCTTCAAGCGGCTGTATTTATGTTCCGGTAGTTCGGACAGGTGTTTGTAGAATTTTTTGATTTGCGCGGCTTCCAGGTTGCAGCTCTGTGCTGCGGCAATCAGGTCACCGTAGGCGATGACGTCTTCCGCGCGCGCGACATTTTTAATCGCCAGCTTGTCATCGCGCTTCTCGTCCGGGGCCAGTTGTTTCACTTCCGCAGCCATGGCGATTAACGGCGGCTGGCGAACCAGGTGCAGTGCTGCCAGTGCTTCATCGTCCAGCGGTTTACTCGCACAGTGCCACAGGGAGAACGGGCTGTGGCGCTCGGCAAAGTAGTCCACCACGAAGCGTTGCAGGATGCGCGGCTGTGCCACCGAGTTGCTTATGACCTGGTTGAAGTGCGCAGAAAGGAGCCCGCTGTCGGTGCGCAGCAGGCCGGTGATTTCTTTGGTCTGATTGGGATTGGCCAGCCCGGCAAAGTACCCGGCTTTGGTTTCCAGGTTGCGGCAAACGAGGTTTTTGGCGCTGAGACTGTATTTCATGGTTACAGGATAGTCTTGCCGGTGCCCGGCTGGAATGAAACTGTGCAACCTGTGACAGCAGAATCAGCGCAACTGATCCACCTGCGATATGGCCATCTGATTCATGCTGATGGCGGGCTGGTCGCAGCTTGCCGTGCCAATCACTTTGGCGGGTACCCCGGCCACCAGGGATTTCTCGGGGATCGGCTTCAGTACCACGCTGCCGGAGGCGATCTGCGAGCAGGCGCCAATCTCGATATTGCCGAGGATCTTGCTGCCGGCACCAATCAGCACGCCGCAGCGCACTTTCGGGTGGCGGTCGCCACTTTCCTTACCGGTGCCGCCCAGGGTGACCGACTGCATGATCGATACGTTGTCTTCCACCACCGCCGTTTCGCCGATGACGATGCCGGTGGCGTGGTCGAGCAGGATGCCCTGCCCCAGTTCGGCGGCAGGGTGGATATCCACCCCAAAGACCACCGAGATACGGTGCTGGATAAACAGGGATAGTGAGCGCCGCTGCTGTTGCCACAGCCAGTGGGCCACGCGCCAGGCTTGTAGGGCGTGGTAACCCTTGAAGAACAGGAAGGGTTCGTACAGCGAGTGGCAGGCGCTGTCGCGCTGTTCAATCGCGGCCAGGTCGGCACGTGCCGCAGCGCCGATACGCGGGTCCGCCGCCAGTGCTTCGTCTATCACTTCGCGAATCAGCAGTGCCTGAGCCACCGGGCTGTCCAGTTTGTTTGCCAGATGGAAACTGAGGGCTGACTCAAGCGTGGCGTGATTCAGGATGGTGGCGTGCAGGAAGCTCGCCAGGATTGGCTCGCGCTCCACTTGCACGGCGACATCCCGGCGAATGCTGTCCCAGATTGGGTCTAGCTGGTCGAGTTGATTGGCGCTCGGCGTTACGTTTCCCATCGGCTAGGGCTCCTGTTTTCTCACTACGGCTTGCACGCTGTCTATACCGCGCCAAGCGTGAGGGGTGGCTCCTGCAGTGCGGAAAGCTGTTCGCGCAGAGCCAGAATATGTTCCGCCCAGTAGCGGGGCGTATTGAACCAAGGGAATGCCTTGGGAAACGCCGGGTCTTCCCAGCGTCGCGCCAGCCAGGCGGCGTGGTGCATCTGCCGCAGGCAGCGCAGTGGTTCTACCAGCTGCAGCTGGGCCGGATCAAAAGAGTAGAAGGTTTCATAGCCTTCGACCACGGTATCCAGATAAGCGGTTGCCTCAGCGCGGTCACCGGAAATCAGCATCCAGATATCCTGGATCGCCGGCCCCTGCAGGCAGTCGTCCAGATCCACGAACCAGGGCGTATCGTCCCGCCATAGGAAGTTGCCGCTGTGGCAGTCGCCGTGTAGCCGCAATGTGGGCCATTCCTGCTCCAGCCGCGGGGTAATCTGTTCGATGATATGGGCCGTGGTAGTGGCGTAGGCCTCCACGTTCTCTGGCGGCAAAAAGTCCCCGGCAAGAATCGCTGCGCGGCTGTCGATAGCGAAGCGCTGCAAACTCAACTGTGGGCGGTGCGCGAAGGGGCGCGCCGCACCAATGGCGTGAATCCGCCCGAGCATGGTGCCCACCTGTTCCAGGTGGTCAAAATTATCCAACTCGATCTGGTGGCCGCCGCGGCGCGGAAACAGTGCGAAGCGAAACCCGTGGGCTTCCAGCAAGGTGGTGCCATCGAATTCCAGCGGTGCCACCACGGGTATCTCGGCTGCCGCGAGCTCCAGGGAAAATGCGTGTTCCTCGAGGATTTGCGCGTCACTCCAGCGCCCCGGGCGGTAGAACTTGGCGATTAATGGTTGCGCCTCGTCGATGCCCACCTGATAGACGCGGTTCTCGTAACTGTTGAGCGGGAAAATACGCGCGTCAGACAGCAGGCCCACGCTCTCCGCGCAGTCGATTACCCGGTCGGGGGTAAGCGCGTCGTAGGGGTGTGACGATTCGGTCATGGGGGCTCCGCTGAGCACGGTGGGGCTCGGATCAAATGGGGGCGCTATGCTAACGCGGATGGACTAGCGCACCAACTGTTCATGGGGACTTACCGGTGTTGCTGGTGAGTGGGAAATCGGCAGGAGAATTGGCGTGAAATACATTTTTGAGGTGCAGATAAAACCGGGCTTCCGTGCGGAACAATACGCCGATGCCTGGGTGCGCGCATCGGAACTGATCCAGCAGGCGCCGGGGGCGCGGGGCACCGAACTGCACCGCATGATTGGCGAGCCGGATAAATTGATCGCGATTGCACATTGGGAATCCAAGACGCAGCGCGATGCGATGCAGGAAAAGCATAATCCGGAGATCGACAGCATTATTCGCAGTGCTGCCCCTTTTGTGGAGATTCGGGTGCTCGGCTCCTACGAGGAACCGGAGTGGGTGGTTACGCCGCCGAACAGCGAGGAGTAATCGGCAACTTTATGGTACCGGACAGAAAAAAGGACGCCCTGAAAACAGGGCGCCCTCGTTATTTGCGAATTGCGGTAAATTCGCGCGCAGCGCTAGCGCCGCTTAGTTGCTGTACCAGTAGGCATCCAGGGTCACGCCACTGGCACCGCGGCGAGAGCCCTTGAGGCCAATATGCCAGGTGCCCGCTGCCGGGTTGCTGATGGTGCAGCTCTCATTGTTACCACCACCGGTGTCGCGACAATCGTACTGGTTGTTTGCAGGGTTGGCGCCAAGGCGCAGGTACAGGTCCAGGTTGCCGCTACCACCGGAAGTCGAAACTTCCAGGCTGGTCGCGCCGGCTGGCACATCAATGGTGTAGTACTCCCATGCACGTCCAGCGACGCTGATATTGCTCTCGCTAAAGCCATCGCTGCTCGGGCCGCCGCTGCCATCGCTGACGGTGACCGATTGGGTGCTGCTGTCGTTTGCGCCATCGTCGTCGGTAACCGTCAAGGTGACAGAGTAGGTACCGGCAGCACCGTAGCTGTAGCTCGGGTTGGCATCGGTTGAGCTGCCGCCATCACCAAAGTCCCAGCTGTGGCTGACAACACTGCCATCGCTATCGCTACTGCCATCGGTGAAGGTTACGAACAGATCCGAAGCGTTAAAGGTAAAGCTCGCGTTCGGTGCCTGATTGGTGGGGGTGCCACCGCCACCGACCGCATCAATCGCGGCACTCGCGTCAATAATGCCCGCACCACATCCGCCGGAGCAGGCGCCGGGCAAGGCACGCGCGGTCGACTTGAGTGCGCTTTCAACCTGAGCCGGGGTAACGCCGCCATTGGCCGCGTACATCAGCGCGGCAACGCCCGCTACATGGGGCGCAGCCATGGAGGTGCCCTGGTAGTAGACGTAAGACTCTGCGCCCGGACCGGTAGTGCCATCGTTCAGGGTGGAAGCGACACCGTGGGTTGCATCGTAAGCGACGTCCCCACCGGGGGCACTCACGTCGACGGTGCTACCGAAGTTGGAATAATACGCGCGGGCACCGAAGCGCTCGGTCGCTGCAACAGAAATCACATTGTTGCAGCTGGCCGGGCGATAACCGGCAGCATCGTCATCGCTGTTGCCGGCACTGACAACAACCGTCGAGCCGTTGGCGACCGCGGTGTTGATTGCACTCTGGTAGGTGGAGTCACAGGCGCCGGCCCCGCCGAGGCTCATATTGATCACTTGCGCCGGGTTTGAATTCACCGGTACGCCAGCCACGTTGCCGCCGGAAGCCCACACGATTCCGTCGGCAATATCCGACAGATAGCCACCACATTTACCCAGCACGCGCACCGGTACTACTTTGGAGTCGAAGGCAACGCCGGCTACGCCTTTGTTGTTATCGGTCACAGCCGCTACCGTGCCGGCAACATGGGTACCGTGCCAGCTGCTGTCCTGATCCTGGGGCGGGTTGAAAATGCCGCATTCGTTGCGTGTAACCGCATCACCCGGGTCGGACGGATCCGCGTCGCGGCCGTCACCATCGTTGGATACAAAGGTGTCATCGATAAAGTCATAGCCGGGCAGGATATTGGCGTCCAGATCCGAGTGATACACATACCCGGTATCGAGCACTGCAACGGTTATTCCTGCACCGGTTTGCTTGTCCCACGCTGCCGGCAAATTTATGCCGCCGGTGGCTTCGTAATAGTGCCACTGTACGTTATAGAAGGAGTCGTTGGGTGTAAATTGCGGAAGCATCAGCGCATCTTCTTCAACGGAGAGCACATTGGGATCCGCTTCCAGCGCGGCCCGAAGTTTTTTCAGCTGGCCCGGGGCCATGCGCTTTTCCAACCGGAATACCTGGCGGTCCGGCAACGCCATTTTGCGCAGATGTCCCATCTTTACGCCGCCGCGGTTGGACAGGGTGTTTGCCTGTGACTGCCAATCGCGCACCTGCGTGTCTTTGTAGCGCACGATCAGGCGTTGCGGGACGTTGGAGAAATCTCCGTCGGCAGCAACCTGTGCGATTGCTTGCGAGTGATTGCCGAGTAACCCCAGCGCGGTGATTGCCGAAATGGCAGCAAGTGAGTACCCCTTCAGAATGGATTTCATTCTTATTTTTCTCCCCGTATAAGGATCTATGTTTGGGTGGTGTGCTGAGTTGCAACGGACTGCTGTTGGCAGGGCTACTGTTCAGCAAAACTTGCGCCAGTACGGGTCGCCGGTAAGGCATTCCGTATTGGAAAGCCGCAAGCTCGGCGTTGCTTAAACGTCGATGTATGACTGTAAGCGAAATGCAGTTCGCGAATGTCAGACACTGGTCACGAGGTTGGCAAGCTTTACGCGCCAAAAAGTGTAATATCGTGAAATGAGGATTTGGGTGGCAGATGTCGGACGAGTGTCGCCTGAAAACACTATTTATGCAGGTCGAGAAGGTGTTTGCAGAGAAGAAAGAAAGCGGAGAGCGCTACAGCAATCGGAAGCCCCTCCACCTGCACCGGCAGGTAAGAGGGGCTGAGATTTGCTGGCAAAAACGGCGCAGCGAAAATTAAATCGCGATTTTTTCCAGCGCCAGGCTACCGATGGAGTAGCCAGCGCCGAAGGAGCAGATCACCCCTTTGCTGCCCACCGGCAGATCGTCGTTATGCAAATTGAACGCGATGATGGAGCCCGCACAGCCGGTATTGGCGTACTGGTCCAGGACGATAGGTGCGCGCTCGGGGGAAGCGTCATTGCCCATCAGCTTTTTCGCAATCAATAAGTTCATATTGATGTTTGCCTGGTGCAGCCACCAGCGATTGACTTCATTCGGTTCGAAACCCAGCGCCTGCACCTGGCTCTCCAGATGCGCGGCTGCCATCGGGCAGACTTCCTTGAATACCTTGCGCCCGTTCTGGCGGAACAGCTTGCCCTCACCAAATGGGTCCACATCCGCAGCGCGCGCGGTGTAACTGAAGTTGGAGCGAATATTGTTAGAGAAAACAGTTTTGGCCTTGGTGCCGAGAATTTCCCAGGCGCTGTCGGTATTGCAGCTTTCCTTGCGCTCCACCACGGTGGCCACCGCCACATCGCCGAAAATAAAGTGGCTGTCGCGATCAGAAAAGTCGATCTGTGGTGACGCCAGTTCCGGGTTAATTACCAGTACCGATTTGGCCGAACCGGAACTGATCGCATCCACCGCGCGCTGCAGCGCGAAGGTGGCGGAAGAGCAGGCCACTTCCATATCGAAGGCAAAACCGTCGATGCCCAGCGCAGACTGGATCTCGATGGAAATCGCCGGATAGGCGCGTTGCATATAGGACGCGCCCACAATCACCGCATCAATGTCTTGCGGTTTCTTGTTGGCTTTTTCCAGGGCCAGCTTGGCCGCGTTCAAACCCATCTCCGCCTGCAGGCACAGTTCCTCATCGGCGCGCTCTGGCAGGTAAGGACGCATACGCTCCGGATCGAGGATGCCCTCTTTGCTAATGACGTAGCGATTCTTGATGCCGGACGCTTTCTCGATGAATTCCGCGGAAGAGAAAGACTTGGCTTTTACCTGGCCGGACTCAATGGCATCGGCATGTTCGCGATTAAATTTTTCCGCGTGGGCATTCAGCGCCTCCACCAGCTCTTCATTGCTGATGGCCTCAGGCGGAGTCCACAGACCGGTGCCGCTGATCACGATGCCGCGAGGCAATTGGAATTCACTCATGTTTCTGGGTCCCATCATCCTGTGCATCGCACCCGTAAGCCCTGCGAGTAAACGGGCGATAAAGGGCGCGCTCTACTTGTAACGTTAGCAGCCGGTGGATTTTTGCGCAGCGGCCGCGAAAAGGGCGACTATTTTGGCGCCTAGAGTCACATTGGTCTATGAATAGGAACGGGAGTCTAACGAGTCATTGGGGGATATTGGCTGACTGCTAGGGGGTTCTGGCCAAGGCGAAAACACTGACCCGCGCGGCCCCCGCGGCAAGCAGCGACTGGGCTGCCGCCTCCTGGGTGGCGCCGGTGGTAATGACATCATCCACCAGGCCTACATGGAGGTTTTGCACCTGCGGTTCGGCGGCAAAACTGTGGGTCAGGTTCTTGCGTCGCTGGGCGCGCGTGAGGGTCTGCTGGCTGTCGCTGGCGGCAACTTTGCGCAGCGCACCCGGGGCCACCGGCAGGCGCCAGTGGTGGCCGAAGATGTCGGCGATCAGCTGTGCCTGGTTGTAACCCCGGCCGATTAATTGCTTGCGCCAATGCATGGGGATTGGCACCAGAATGTCGACGCGCGGAGCCAGTTGGATGTGCGGGTAAAGCGCCTGTGCCGCCAGTTCTGCCAGCGTGCGCCCAGCGGCGAAGTCGCGCTGGTATTTGAAGCGCTGCACCAGCTGCGCGACCGGATAGGCGTAGGACCAGCAGGCGACGCTCGCGGCCTGCGGGGGCGGGCGTTGAATGCAGGCGGCACAGTGTCGGTCCTGTGTTTCCGGCAGGGGCAGTGCGCAACGCGCACAGGCATGACCCAGCGTCGGAAGGTCGTGCTGGCACGGCGCGCAAACCCCGGCCTGTACCTCGTCGCCGGAGCCGCATAACAGGCAGCGGGCGAGGTGTTTGTCGAGCGGGTGGGTGAGCGCCTGACCCAGTAATCGCAATAGCGGCACCGCAATCCTCCCTGACTGCAGACTTGTAAACCGGAATCGGTTCTCTTGGTTGACAGCGAAGGGGCCACCGCTACACTGACAGCCTTTCGCGCACGATTTACCTGCAAAAACCAAGAACAACGCGGCGCGGGCTCCTGTCCGCAGCCGATCGACGGCGAAACCCCTATTGAGTCTCGTCGTCTGAGGAGAGTAATCCCAGTGACCGCCAACCCGCAAATGTCTTCCGCCTCGTCCACTTACGGTGAGGTACGCCACGACTGGAGCCGCCAGCAGGTACTCGACCTGTTTGCGCTGCCGTTCAACGATCTGCTGTTTACCGCGCAGATGGTGCATCGCCAGCATTTCGACGCTAACCGGGTTCAGGTGAGCACCCTGTGTTCGATCAAAACCGGCGCCTGCCCGGAAGATTGCACCTACTGCCCGCAAAGTGCTCGTTACGATACCGGCCTCGAGCGCGAGAAACTGATGAAGGTGGAGAAGGTGCTGGAAGAGGCGCGCGCAGCCAAGGCCAGTGGCGCGACCCGCTTCTGCATGGGCGCCGCGTGGCGCTCACCCAAGAACAAGGACATGCCCTACGTCACGCAGATGGTGAAGGAAGTAAAGGCCCTGGGCATGGAAACCTGCATGACCCTGGGCATGCTGAGCGACGAGCAGGCCAAGGGCCTGGCCGAAGCGGGTCTGGATTACTACAACCACAACCTGGATACGTCGCCGGAATACTACGGTGACATCATCACCACGCGCACTTACGAAGACCGCCTGAATACTTTGGCAAATGTGCGCGCGGCGGGCATGAAGGTGTGCGCCGGTGGCATTATCGGCCTCGGCGAAGAGGAAAAAGACCGCGCGGGCCTGCTGATGCAGCTGGCCAACCTGTCCGAGCACCCCGAGTCGGTGCCCATCAACATGCTGGTAAAAGTTGCCGGCACGCCGCTGGAAAACAACGAAGACCTGGATCCGTTCGAGTTTATCCGCTGCATCGCGGTGGCGCGTATCATGATGCCGAAGTCCCACGTGCGCCTGTCCGCCGGTCGCGAATCCATGAACGACGAGATGCAGTCCCTCGCCTTCCTCGCCGGTGCCAACTCGATTTTCTACGGCGAAAAACTGCTGACCACCGGTAACCCGGAAGCCAACGAGGACATGCAATTGTTCAAGCGCTTGGGCATCAAGCCGGAGGAATACCAGCAGTATGAAGATGAGTCCGCAGTGGAAGCCGAGCTGCAGGCAAAGATCTCCGAACAGGAATCCGACCCCTTCTTTTACGACGCCGCCAAGGCGTAAGTTCAGTTGTTGCTGTGACCGCCGTGGTAAATAGCCTGCAGGAATTTCTCGATACGCGCCTGGCGGAACGCCGGGCGCAGCAGCTGTACCGCAGACACAAAGTCCTCGCGGCTGCCCCGGGGCCTGTGGCCGAGGTAGATGGCCGTACCCTGGTTACCTTCAGCAGTAATGATTATCTCGGCCTTGCCACCCACCCCGACGTAATTGCCGCGCAGCAGCGCGGTGCCGCGCTGGGTGCCGGGGCCACCGCCTCCCATTTGGTCAATGGCCACTTCGATATCCACCAGCAACTGCAAAACAAGATTGCCGAAGTTACTGGCCGCGAAGCGGCGCTGCTGTTCGGCAGCGGCTATATGGCCAACGTTGGTGTCATCAATGCGCTGGTGGGCCGCGGTGATTTTGTGGTGCAGGATAAACTCAACCACGCCTCACTGATTGATGGCGGGCGCATCTCCGGCGCCCAGTACCTGCGCTTTGCCCACAATGATCTGGAAGCGTTGGAAGTTCAGCTGCGTCGCGCACGGGAAAAAAACAGCGGAAAAATTCTGCTCGCGGTGGATGGCGTATACAGCATGGACGGCGACACCGCGCCGCTTGTGCAGATGGCCGCACTTTGTCAGCGCTATGACGCCTGGTTGATGGTGGATGAAGCTCATGGTTTCGGCGTGATGGGAAGTCACCAAAACCCCAGCGCCGGCAGTGCCGCTGCCGCCGGGCTGGACCAGCACAACGCGCCCATCATTATGGGGACTCTCGGCAAAGCGGCCGGCAATGCTGGCGCCTTTGTCGCGGGCTCAAAAGCGCTGATCGAATACCTCACCCAGTTTGCCCGCACCTATATCTACACCACCGGTATGCCGCCGGCGGTGGCTGCAGGGTGCCTGCGCGCGCTCGAGCTGATGCAGCAACAGCCGTTGCGCGAGACCTTGCAGCAGCGCATTGATTATTTCCGTCAGTGCGCCGCGACGCTCCAGTTGCCGCTGGAAAACTCCACCAGTGCCATTCAGCCCCTGGTGCTCGGCTGTGAGCAAGCCGTGCTCGCCGTCGCCGAACGATTGCAGGAAGCGGGCTTTCTGGTGGGCGCTATTCGTCCACCCACGGTACCTGCGGGCACCGCCCGTTTGCGCATCACCCTGTCCGCTGCACACAGCGAGGCGCAGATCGATGGCCTGCTGCATGCACTGGTTCAGGCACTGCGCGCGGTGGAGGCACCGGCGTGAGGTGTTCAATGGGCGAAATTAAAAGCCTGGCGCTGATTCATGGTTGGGGCGGCGACTCCCGTTGCTGGCAGCCGTTGCTGGAGCAGTGGCAATCCGTTGCCGGTACTTTCAATGGCACTTTTAATGGCCCCTTCAACGGCCCCTTTGCTGGCCCCGTCGTAAATATAGATTTGCCGGGCTTTGGTGCGCGTATTCACGAGTCCTGGCCGCAAACCGAAACCCTGCTTGCCGAACTGGAAGCACAGCTACCGGAGGATTGCCTGCTACTGGGCTGGTCCCTGGGTGGGATGCTCGCGGTGCAGCTTGCCGAACGCAGCAAGCAGGTTGGGAGCGACAAGGTGCGGGCACTGGTGACCATCGGTGCCAACGGACGCTTTGTCGCCTCCGATGGCTGGCCGGCGGCCATGCCGGAAACGGTATTTAGCGATTTCTGCCGCGCCCAGCATGAAGCGCCGGGAAAAAATATGCAGCGTTTTGCCGGCTTGCAGGCGCGCGGAGATTCCGCGATGCGCGGCTTGCTGAAAACGCTGAGGGCCGAGGTCCCCGCAGCGGTCCCGCAAAGCTGGTCGCAGGCCCTCGAATGCCTGGGTAGCCTGGATAACCGCGGACTATTGGCGGTGCCTGCAGTGCCAACGCTGCACCTGTTTGGTGAAGGTGACGCGCTGGTACCAGTTGAGGCCGCGAGTGCGTTGGAAGTGTTGGGTGCGTCGTGCAAGGTGATCCCGCAAGCCGGGCACTGCCCGCACCTGAGTCGTCCCGCGCAAGTCGCGGAGATTATTCGCGACTTTGTCGGTAATTCACTTAGCGACTCTATTTTCGGCTCTGCTTCTAACTTTGCCGCACCGCTGGAAAAGTCTGCCGTGGCGCGAGCCTTCGGCCGTGCGGCCGAGAGTTATGATGCCGCCGCTCACTTGCAGCGCGCGGTCTGTCGCGAGCTGCTTAGCCGCGCCCCGGAGCACTGTTCCCCAAGACGTATTCTCGATCTGGGCAGTGGCACCGGTTACGGTAGTGAGCTGCTGCGCAAACGCTTCCCCGAAGCGGAAATTATTGCGCTGGATCTCGCCCCACAGATGTTGCAGTTTGCCCGCGCACACCGCCCGGTCAGCAACGCGTATGTGGCGGCAGATGCAGAACAATTGCCACTGGCGGATGATTGCATTGATCTGGTGTTTTCCAGCTTTGCCCTGCAGTGGTGTTACCGGTTGCCGCAGCTGTTTGCGGAACTACGCCGGGTGCTGGCGCCCGACGGTGACGTACTCATTTCCACGCTGCTACCGGGAACGCTCAAAGAGTTGGAGGCTAGCTGGAAGGCCGCAGATGACGCGGTGCATGTGAATCGCTTCCTGCCCGAGAGTGACTGGCACAGTGCCTGTGTGGCCAATCATCTGCAAACAACGACCGCAGTCGAGCAGCGGGTATTGCATTTCGAAGATGTGAAATCGCTAATGCGGGAACTTAAGGGCATTGGTGCGCACAATGTGAATCGTGACGCGGGCAAGGGGCTGCTGAGTCGCGCGAAATTGCGCAAGCTCACCGACGCCTATGAGCGCGAACGCACCGACGTAGGACTGCCAGCGACCTATGAGGTGTTGTATTTACAGTTGGCGCATGCAGCCGCTGCTGTTTCAGCCCTTGATGCTCTTGATGCCCTCGCGCCGGGTTAAGCGTTGGCGCAATTACTCTGCTAATCCTTGGGAATAAATCCCACCACCCGCGTGGGCCCACCACTGCCGCCGCGGATTTTCATCGGTAGTGCAATCAGGGTGAAGCCCTTCTCCGGTAGCGCCTGCAGATTGGTGACATTTTCCAGTGCGGGAACATTGCGTTTGAATAATTCGCGATGTGCCTTGAACAGTTTCGACGCGCCATAGTCGATACTCGGCGTGTCCAACCCTACCGCTTTTATGCCGCGCGCGTCGGCCAAAAATATCGCCGCCTCGGGTGACAGTCCGGGAAAGTTCAGTTTATCTACCGCCGCCTTACCGCGCTCTGCGGTACCCAGATATTTCACCGGGTCTGGCCAGTACTGCGCACTCCCGGTATCAAATAGCACGATCGTGTCTCTCTCGAGCTTGCCGTGTTGCTGCTCCCAGCGCTCTATGTCGGCAACGCTGATCAGGTAGTTTCTATTGGCACCCTTGCCTGCTTGTGGAATTTGCCCTGCGACCCGAATGACTACGGCGGGCCCGATCAGTTGCTGCAACGGTATCTGATCCACGCTTTGCCGCCCGCGACCGAAATGCACCGGGGCATCCACATGGGTACCGCCGTGCTCGGCTGCCGCCAGGTTATACGCGGAATAGTAATACCCCTTGTCGGTTTCCCCGGCAAACACCGTGTGTTTGTTAAATTTGTCGGCCGTGGGCCAGTAAAGAGTGTCCTCAGCAAAATCGTGGGACAGGTCCACCCAGCGGCCCTTGGGGAACCCTTCTGCGAGCGCGAAGCTCGCCCAGCAGAGCGCAATCACCACCGTGAGGTGGCAGGCGCCAGGCCAGAGAGTGCGCCAGAGAAAGCGCCAGGGAAGACGACAAATGTAGTTCCATGAAGCGGTGAAAAGTGTGGGCCTGTTGCGCAATGTTCTCTCCGTTGTTGTCATTTTTCGAGCTGCCGGGCCTTGAATCCATACCGTGCTGCGCAGATAGTGGTGTGCAGTTATGCGACCGATATAGGGACATCACAGCCTTTGAAAGCCTATACCAAAGCACCGCCTCTGCCAGTGGATCGAGCCCGTGCGCTGGTGCTGGCGCGCCAATTTGTGCAGCAGCCGTGGCCCGGCGATATCGCTGGCCTGATCGCCCATCTTGGCGCCTTGCAGCTGGATGCGATTCAGGTAATTACCCGTGCCCATTTGCACCAGTTGCATGTGCGCCTGCCCAAGCCTGATGAAACCAGGTTGATCCAGATGCTGGATAGCGCGGAGCGTGAACGCCGGGTATTCGAGTACTGGTCCCACGCCGCCGCCTATTTGCCCATGCAGAGCTATCGCTTTGCCCGCGTGCGTATGGATCGTATTCGCGAAGGGCAGAAACACTGGTTCGAAAAAAACGCAAAGCTGTGCCGCTTTGTGTTGGACCGAATTCGTGCGGAGGGGCCGCTAAAGGCCAGTGACTTTGTGCGTACAAAAGGTGGCTGGTGGAGCTGGAGCGAGGAGAAGAAGGCGCTCGAACAGCTTTTCCATGAGGGCGAGTTGATGGTGAGCCACCGCGAGGGCTTTCAGAAGGTGTTTGACTTGCCCGAGCGCCTGCTGCCGTCGCAGGTCGAGACGACAGCGGCGAGCGAAGCAGAGTACGGCCGCCACCTTGTACGTAGCTTTTTAAACGCCCAGGGAATTGGTCGGGCGACGGAAATGTCGTATTTACGTAAACATGACAAGCCGTTGATCAATGATGCCGTTGTGCAGATGAAAAGAACCGGGGAGCTGCTGGAGGTGGGCACGGAGCTGATGCTCGCCGAAGAGTTGGACTGCGAGCCACCGGTGGTGCCGCGCAAGGTGCGGCTGCTGTCCCCGTTCGATCCGCTGGTGTTGCAGCGCAAACGCCTGAAGCGTTTGTTTGATTTTGATTACCAGCTCGAGTGCTACGTACCCGCGGCCAAGCGCAGGTATGGCTATTTCTGCCTGCCGATTTTGTACCGGGATGGGTTTGCTGGTGTCGTTGATCTGAAGGCGGATCGCAGTGTGGGGCGTTTGCGGATTAAGGCGTTGCACTGGCGAGAGCAACCGCGGGCAGGACTATTGTCCGGATTCAACAAGGCCCTCGCAGACTTCGCTCGTTTTCATGGGCTTGTCTCCGAGGGCCTGTAAACCGAAATGGTTTTTCGTCGGTGATTACACCTGAACCACCACATAGACCTCGCGGCCATCGCGCTGGGTCGGCATAAAGTAGTGGCCGCCGTAGCGGTAGTACTGGATACCGTTGATTACCTCGGCGGTGTAGCCGACCGGCAGCTCGTTGACCACCTGACCCGGTGAGTAGGCGGAGTGTGTTGCCCCTACAGCTGGGGCTGCGGTTACGGTCGCGACCGGTGCTGGAACCACCACGTAGCGATTCATATGCGGACGCCACTGGTAATAGGAAGCCCCATACTGGTAGTAGGTGAGCCCGCCGATCTGCACGCGTACCGCACTGCCGGGCAGGGTCAGTACGGCCGCGCCCAGTGGCGCATCGACCACGACGAATCCGCGAGGTGCCGGGCGGTAGTAATAGCCACCGGAGTAGTAATAGGGCACCCCACCCACGGCGAGGTTTACGTAACCCGCCGGCAGGATCGGCACGGTCACTCCAACGCTGATGCGCGGCCCACGAAAACGGGGGCCCCAATAGCCGCGCCCGTACACTGGGCGGAACCGTGGTCCATAAGCCGGAAAATGGCCGTGGTGATGACCGCGGTGGCCTGGGTGCGCCTCCGCCGGTGCGGCAAATGCAAAGGAAAGCAGGGCCGCGAGACCAGCTCCCAGCAAAAGGTATTTAGCCGCTTGTTTCATGAATTCCCCCGCGAGCGAGTACTTACTATCTGTGCAAATAATAAACGCTTTTGGGGGTTCTTTCTAGCGAGCGATGGCGCGTCATGGTTAAGAATTGTCAGTTCAGCTGGCGTTCAGGTTACGTTGGACTATGCCCATCAGCTTGTACAGCAGTTGCGCCGCGCCGAACTCGTAGGCGTGGAAGCCGCGAATGGGCGCGAATTCCAGCAGGTCAAAGCCAATGATCTCACGCTGTTTGGCCACGGATTCAAACAGGTTCAAGGTCTGGTACCAGCCGAGACCACCGGGTACTGGGGTGCCGGTGGAGGGGAAGACCGATGGGTCCATGCCGTCGATGTCCAGGGTGAAGAACACTTTGCTGGGAAAATCCTGGGGCAGCTCGATGGATTGGATCTGGGTGGGTACCAGTTCGTGGGCGTCCATGTAGCCCACGCCGTATTGTTTGCGTGCCTCGATTTCTTCTTCGCAGTAGGCGCGGATGCCTAGCTGATACAGAGGGATGCCCGCTTCGCACACCAGGCGCATGACACTGGCGTGACTGTGTTTGTGACCTTCGTATCGGTCCCGCAGGTCGGCGTGAGCATCGATCTGCACCACGCCGAAGTCTTTAATCCCTGCGTCGAGGTAGCCTTTGATAATGCCCCATGTGACCGAGTGTTCGCCGCCGATACCAACGGGCATTTTACCGAGCTGCAGAATTTCGCTGGTGGCTTTGGCAATGTTCTCCATTACCTGCTCTGCTGGGCCGTCAACATCCACCGCTTTGCGCGTGTAGATCCCGAGGTCACAGGGCGACGAAAAATTGTCGAAGGTCTCGAGCTGGTGGGATGCTTCAATGATTGCCGCTGGTCCTTTGCCGGTCCCGCCTCCGTAGGAGACGGTCTCCTCGTAGGGGATCGGTAGGATATGGAACAGTGCCTCTTCGGGTTTGGGTTGTTCGATTTCGGAGCCGAGGAAAATATTGGGATCTTCAGTATGCATGAGATTTAGCCAGTGATTCTTGGTTTCACAGTTCCAGGTTGAGGGACCCATAAGGACGTTTTATGGCGGCCAAATGCTGGGGATCTATTTTCAAAACCGCTGTGAACCCATCCCTGGGCGCTGCGGCGGCGCCGTCCATGGCGCCGACGCTTTTGAAAATAGATCCCCAGCATTTCGCCTTCGCTTTACAGCCCAATACTTCGGAACCAAAAAAGTTGTTAATTGGCATTGAAGCCAAAATCGAAGGGATAGTGCCGGGTGCAGGTTTTTGGGAGCGTCGCAAACAGGATGTTTGCGCCGCAGCGCCCAGGGATGGGTTCACAGCGGTCCCAAAAACCTGCACCCGGTGC
Source organism: Microbulbifer agarilyticus S89 (assembly GCF_000220505.1). Classification (GTDB taxonomy): domain Bacteria; phylum Pseudomonadota; class Gammaproteobacteria; order Pseudomonadales; family Cellvibrionaceae; genus Microbulbifer; species Microbulbifer agarilyticus_B. Next base: position 37,010 of record NZ_AFPJ01000043.1, read on the forward strand.
TATACCGCCACGGCTCTGAGGTAGAGCAAATGCGAGGAAGCAACTTTATGACAGCCGCCCTTTGAAGTCCTCATAGCCAAACTCTCTGACCATTCGGAGTTCATCCGTATCTGAATTCCACAGCGCAATCGAAGGCAGCGGAATTCCATTAAACGTGTTGGTTTTCACCATGGTGTAATACGCCATCTCCTCAAACACCAAACGGTCGCCGATATTCAATGGCTCGGCAAAACTGTATTCACCAATCCGATCCCCCGCGAGGCAGCTCTGTCCGCCCAGCAAATAGGCATGGGGCAATTCCTGCGGTAGGCTGGCACCGGTAATTTCCGGGCGGTAGGGCATTTCGATTACGTCGGGCATGTGGCAGGTCGCGGATACATCCAAAATCGCCTGTTGCTTGCCATTCCAGGTTAGATCGATAACTTCGCCCACCAGCACACCACAGAATAGGGCTACCGCTTCACCAGGCTCGAGATAAACCTGCACATTGTGTTTTTGCGAAAACCCCTTAACTGCGTCAATAAGTGCCTCCACCTGATAATCCCTGCGGGTAATATGGTGACCGCCGCCGAAGTTGATCCACTCCATCTGTGGGAGCAGATCGCCAAACTTTTCTTCCACCGCTGCAATCGTACGTTGCAGGGGTTCGAAGTCCTGCTCACACAAGGTATGGAAGTGCAGGCCGCTGATACCCGTCAGGTCTTCCCCATCAAATAGTGAGCGTACGATACCGAGGCGCGAGCAGGGGGCACATGGGTCATAAATCGGGGTGTGGCCTTCCGAATGCTCCGGATTGATGCGCAGGCCAAAGCGCAACTCTGGCCGTTGCTGTTGTGCTTCGAGACACATGGCTTTGTAGCGTTGCCACTGCGAAAACGAGTTGAAGATAACGTGGTGGGCAAACCCAAGGATTTCTTCCAGCTCCTGCTGTTTGTAGCCTGCGCTGAAGACATGCACTTCCTTGCCGAGATCCTTGCCGCCGTACTCCTCGAAGCCCAGTTTTGCCTCGTTAATGCCACTGGCACAGGTGCCGGACAGGTACTCGACAACAATGTGCCCGACGCTGAACATGGAGAAGGCTTTCAGTGCGGCGAGCACCTTGGCACCGCTGCGCTTCTGCACATCGGCCAGTACCTCGAGGTTGTCGCGCAGCGCAATCTCATCCACCACAAAGCAGGGGGTGGGCACCCGGCTGGGGTCGAATTCGCCAAAGTAGTCTCGACGGGGTGTCAGGTCCATAAATCAATTCTTGCGCTGGAGTGCGAGAGCCCCGGGCCACGCGAGTAGGCGCCCGGGCTTGCAGTGTTGTGTCTGTTACAGAAATGGTTTGTCGAGCCAGGTTTCCTGCCAGGGAAGCCCGTATTTGTTCAGGTCGTCCATAAATGGATCCGGATCCAGCTGTTCCATATTCCACACCCCGGGCTTCATCCACTTGCCTTCCATCATCATCTTGGCGCCGATCATGGCTGGTACGCCGGTGGTATAGGAAATCGCCTGGGACTGAACTTCCTTGTACGCTTCTTCATGGTCGCAGATGTTGAAGACATAGTAGATCTTGTCATCTCCGCCGCCCTGCGGGGTACCCTTGATGATGTTGCCGATACAGGTTTTGCCTTTGGTTAGGGGGCCCAGGCTCGCCGGATCCGGTAACAGCGCCTTGAGGAATTGGATGGGTACAATCTGTTGCCCCTGGAACTCCACTGGCTCAATGCTGGTCATGCCCACGTTTTGTAACACCTCCAGGTGCTTCAGGTAACTGGCACCGAAGGTCATCCAGAAACGCGCACGCTCGATCTCAGGATAATGCGTGGACAGTGATTCCAGTTCCTCGTGGTACAGCAGGTAGAGGTCTTTTTCACCAATACCTTCGGGAAATTCAAATACCCGCTTTTCTTCCATGGGTTTGGTGGTGACCCATTTACCATCTTCCCAGTAGCGGCCATTCGCGGTGATCTCGCGGATATTGATCTCCGGGTTGAAGTTGGTCGCAAATGGCAGGCCGTGGTCACCCGCGTTGCAGTCGAGGATGTCCAGGGTCTTGATGCGGTCAAAGTGGTGCTTTTTCGCATAGGCGGTAAACACACTGGTCACACCCGGGTCGAAGCCACTGCCGAGCAATGCCATCAGGCCGGCTTTTTCAAAACGGTCCTGATAGGCCCACTGCCACTTGTATTCGAATTTTGCCTCTTCCGGTGGTTCGTAGTTGGCGGTGTCGAGGTAGTGCACACCGGTTTCGAGGCACGCGTCCATGATGTGCAAATCCTGGTAGGGAAGTGCCACATTGATGACCATGTCCGGTTTGACTTTTTCGATCAGCGCGACCATTTCCCCAACGTTATCTGCATCGACTTCGGCAGTATCAATTTTCCGCGGCAGCATCTCTGCGATCTTGTCACACTTGGATTTGGTGCGGCTGGCGAGGGTAATATTTTCAAATACTTCTTCAACTTGTGCGCACTTGTGCGCGACTACCTGACCGACGCCGCCGGCGCCGACAATCAGAACGTTGGCCATTTCTTTCTCCCTGTTCCTGATAGTGGGAAAACCAAAAGTTACTTTTCGAAGTAGGTGTATCCGCTCATGCTGGCGGTATACGTATGCAAAATATCTTTACGCTGTTGCGGGGTGATACGCTTCTCCTTGACCGCACGCTCCGCGAGTTTGCGGAAACGCTCGAACAAATCCTGCGGCGAATACTCCACATAACTCAGAACATCGGCGATGCTGTCGCCGTGAATTTCCCGGCTGTAATCGACTTGCCCGTCGTCATCAATGCGCACACTTACCACATTGGTGTCGCCAAACAGATTGTGTAAGTCGCCAAGTGTCTCTTGATAGGCACCCACCAGAAAAGTGCCCAGAATATATTCTTCGCCGTCCTTCAATGGGTGCAGGGGGAGAGTCTTTCGCTCGCCCTGCCGGTCGATAAAGCGGTCGATCTTGCCGTCGCAATCACAGGTAATGTCTGCAATGATCGCCGAGCGCGTGGGTGCCTCATTCAGCCGGTGAACCGGTACCAGTGGGAACAGCTGCTCGATCGCCCAGATATCCGGCAGAGACTGAAAGACACTCATGTTCGCGTAATAAATGTCGGACAGAACCTCTGGCAGCAACTCGAGATCTGCCGGTATCTGGTCAACTTCATCGAGCAACTTGCGAATTTTCTGTGCGCACTGCAGGAACAGGTTTTCCGCCAGCGCGCGGTCGCGCAGGCTTACCTGGCCGTGCAGATACAGCGCGCGTATCTCATCGCGGTAGTAGAGCCCATCGTTGTAACTTTCCTGCAAATTTTTCGACGACACACTTTCCAGTGCTTCCTTCAAATTCTTCAGCATCAGATGTGCGTCGCTCGCGATGCGGTCATCTTCCAGTTCGATGGGTTCGAAGCTGGTGGTGTCGAGAATGTTGAAGAGCAGGACCGATGAATAGGCGACCGTCGCGCGACCAGACTCGGTGATGATGACCGGGTGCGTCACACCCTCGCTGTCGAGGGTCTCCATAATCGCTTCCACCACGTCCACACAGTACTCGTCAAGCGAGTAATTCTTGGAGTGGGTGTAGTTCGTCTTGGAGCCATCGTAGTCCACTGCGAGGCCGCCGCCGAGGTCCAGGTACCCCATGGCTGCGCCTTCTTCCACCAGGTCTGCGTAGTAGCGGCAAGCCTCCAGTACACCGGTACGAATATCACGGATATTCGGCACCTGTGAACCCAGGTGGTAATGCAGTAGCCGCAGGCAATGCAGCATGTTGTGATCGCGCAACTTGTCGACCATTGCGATCAGATCGTTACTACCCAGACCAAAAATACTGCGGTCACCACTGGTGGCATTCCAGTAGCCGCCCACCTTGCTTGCCAGTTTTACCCGCACACCGATATTAGGTTCAATGTTTTCCCGCTCCGCGCAGTGAATAATGGTGTCCACTTCCGAGGGTGTTTCCACCACGAAAAACACCTGCACACCAAGACGCTGGGCCTGTAGGCCGAGGTTGATAAATTCCTCATCTTTATAGCCGTTGCAGACAATAAGCGCATCGGTATTGTCGAGAATCGACAGCGCGGCAATGAGCTCCGCCTTGCTGCCCGCTTCTAACCCATGACCAAAGTTGCGCCCGGCGCGGGCAATTTCTTCAATCACTTGGCACTGCTGGTTGACCTTGATGGGAAACACGCCACGGAACACATTGTTGTAACCACAGCTGTCGATCGCACTGCGAAAGGAGTTGTTGATGCGTGCGATCTGCGCGTCGAGCAAGTTTTCGAAGCGCACCAGCAGCGGCATACCTAATCCGCGCTCGGTGGCACCGTGGGCGATATCCAACAGCGATACTGCATGCAGGTCGCCGGCATCATTTTTCACTTCAACCGTGATTTCACCGCTTTGGTTCAGATTGAAGTAGCCAGCACCCCAGTTGCGGATGCCGTAGAGCTCTGCGGAGTCTTCGCAGGTCCAGTTGTCGATCTGTTGTTGCTTCATGGCGCCTGTTAACTTTGGGCAAATATTGGATGGAACCCGGTGCCGTATTCGGGGCGCGAATCTTGGGGTTTGATTGTGTGGAAATCAATAAGAAATGAAAAGAAATTGCGGATAAATCAACAAGGTTAAAACTAAATTTTTATTCGGTTTTTTATTCACTTTTTGCATATCGCGCTTGAGTAGAATTCAAGCCGTCAGATCTGGCGCAAGCTGCCGAATTCGTAGCAATAAAAAAGGCGACTCGAAAGAGTCGCCTGGGGAAGTAACCGAATATTAATTCGGTTGTTGGGGTTGGAAGTTAGAGAAAGCCCGGGTTGGCAACCACTACATATCCGTGGCGGTGATGGTCCCACTGGTAGTAGGTGTCGTAGGCAACAAAGTAATTCAGGCCGTTAAAGCTGACACTGTAGGCAGTGCCTGGCAGGGTGCGTACAAAGGCGCCGACTGGAGCCTGCGCTACGACATAACCGGCACCGTAAGGGCGGTAAAAAATACCATCGCTAAAGTAGTAACCCAGGCCGCCAAGGCTCAGACTCACATAGGAAGTGGGCAAACGCTTCCAGCGGTAACCATAGCCAAAGTGTGCCGGACGCCAGCGATGCTCGTGCGGGCGGTAATGTGGCCGGTGATGTGGGCGATGATGCGGCTTGTAGTGTGGCTTGTGACGGGGCTTGTGGTGCCCACGGTAGTCCACATACTTGTAATCCTGATAGTACTTGCGGTCGTGCTTGTGCGCCTTGCGCTCATGCCTACGCGCTTTGCGCTCGTGCTTGCGCGCCTGTTGTTCGTGTTTGTGTGCCTTGCGCTCGTGTTTACGCGCCTGGTGCTTATGGTATTGCTTGTTGTCGTGGTGGCGATCGTCCCGGTCGGCAAGGGCGGGCACCGTCGTCAGTAACAAGCTGGCGGTGGCAAGCGCGGTGATCAGTACTTTCATGGTCATGCTCCTCAGCCATCCGTGTGGCTGACTCTGTGGCCCTATAAAAAGGCTTCTCGATAACGTGGGGGCCAGTTTGCCCTGCGTACACTGAATCTTTCCTGAACCGGCTGCCAAAAACGCTCCGGGCGACCAAAACCGAATGTGACCAATGCGTCCAGATTTGTTCGGGGTCCCTGCTGAAGGTAAGATGCCGCGCAACTAACCACTTGGCGGAACCCCGGCAATGCAAGTTTTTCATCACGTGGCCAGCCTGCGCGAGGCGCTGGCCGAGGCCCGTCGCGATGGCAAGACCATCGGATTCGTGCCCACCATGGGCAATCTGCACGACGCGCACATCGAACTGGTCAATCTGGCCCGTGAGCAGTGTGATGTCGTGGTGGTGTCGATCTTCGTCAATCGCCTGCAGTTCGGACTCAATGAAGACTGGGATACCTACCCGCGTACCATGCAGGCGGATATGGCCAAGCTGCGTGTGGCCAGCTGTGATTACCTGTTCCACCCGGATGAAGCCGAAATCTACCCGAATGGCATGGACGAACAGACCAAGGTCATTTGTCCGGCCATGACCGATGTGCTGTGTGGCGCGAGTCGCCCGGGACACTTTGAAGGCGTGACCACGGTGGTGGCGAAGCTGTTCAACATCGTGCAGCCAAACAAGGCGGTATTCGGCATCAAGGACTTTCAGCAGTTGGCGGTGATCCGCCGTATGGTGGAAGACCTGTGTATTCCGGTGGAGATTGTGGCTGCGCCGGTACACCGCGAAGAGGACGGCCTGGCGATGAGCTCGCGCAACGGTTACTTGAGCGAAGTGGAGCGTCCACGGGTGGCGATTCTCAACCAGTCGCTGATTTGGGTGAGCGATGAGATCAAGTCTGGCCGCAAGGATTTCGCGGCGCTGGAAGACGAGGCGCGGGCGAAGATTGAGCAGGCAGGTTTCAAGGTGGATTACTTTTCCATCTGTAACAGCAAGGACCTGCAACCGGCCGCCCACGACGACAGTGAGATCACGATTCTCGGTGCTATGTACACCAGCGGTGCGCGCTTGATCGACAATGTTTCCTTGAGTGTGTGAAGTCAGGAGTTCGTTGATGCAAATTGAGATGTTGAAAGGCAAGCTGCATATGGCGGCGGTCACCCAGGCGGAACTCTGGTACGACGGCTCCTGTGCGATCGATGAAGATCTGGTTGAGCTTGCGGGCCTGCGCGAGTTTGAAAAAATCGATATCTACAACGTTTCCAATGGCGAGCGCTTTCACACCTATGTGATTCTGGCGGAGCGCGGTTCCGGCATTATCTCCATGAATGGTGCTGCGGCCCGCCGCGTGCAGGTTGGCGACCGTATTATTATTGCCGCCTATGCACAGATGTCTGAGGCTGAGGCCGACTCTTTCAAACCCAAGCTTGTTTATTTGGATGAGCAGAATCGGGTTGAGCGTAGTACCAATACTATTCCTGTGCAGATGTCGGAACCCGCATAAAAGTTGGGGGTTCTTTTGCCGGTCCTGTGGCGGCTGAGCGCCGGGTATAGGCTTTCGGAACCGCTGTGAATACGTCCATGTACGCTGCGTCGGCGACGTCCCTGTCGCCGACGCTTCCGAAAGCCTATACCCGTCACCCAGCCTTCAATTTTCCCTCCTAGCTCCGCTAGCCTTGCATGTTCGTAGCGCGTGATCTGAAGCGAAGGTCAAGTGCCGGGTGCAGGTTTTCAGGAGCGTCGCAAACAGGATGTTTGCGCCGCAGCGCCCAGGGATGGGTTCACAGCGGTCCTGAAAACCTGTACCCGGTGCTTGGCCGCCACCGTAGTCTCTAATTGGATCCCGTGAGCTTCGCTTGTGACCACTAAACCACTCGCCTACCATACCTTCAAGTTCAAGGTAGGATTCCACCCATCTAAATGTCGTCTCTGACAAACCCCAAAACCAGCGAACCCGTCGCCTGGGATCAGCTGCTAAAAAGCGGCTGTCGTATTTTCGTTGGTTCCCATGCCGCTGTTCCCGATGCGTTAATGGCTGATCTGATCGCCAATAGTCGCGGGTTGAATGACATCGAGGTCACTCAGGTGTTTACCCTCTCAGACAATGTCTGGGCAGAACGTAAACACGCTGAGTTGTTTTCCATCAATGCCCTGTATATTGGTGGTACCGCGGTGCGTAATGCGGTTGCCGAAGGGCGCGCGGACTATACGCCGACCTTCCTCTCGGAAGTGCCAAAGTTGTTTAGCGACCATGTGCTGCCACTGGATGCCGCGCTGATTATGGTGAGCCCACCGGATGAATTGGGCTACTGCTCGCTTGGTGTAAGTGTGGATGTAGTGTCATCCGCAGTGAAGCATGCCACCACGGTCATTGCCCAGATTAATCCCAGTATGCCGCGAACCTGTGGCCACACATTTATCCATCGCGATCAGATCCATGCCTGGATGACCGAAAATGCCCCCATCCCGGAATCCCCGCCGCCGGAAATGGATCAGGCAGTGGAGCAGATCGGGCAGTATGTCTCCCTGTTGGTTGAGAATGGGGCCACGTTGCAGATTGGCATGGGCAAGATCCACGATGCGGTGTTGCGTTATTTGGGCAACCACAAGGACCTGGGTGTGCACTCGGAAATGATTTCTGACGGCATTGCCCGCTTGATGAAAAGCGGTGTGATCAATAACCGCAAAAAGACCTTCCACAAAGGCAAGACCATAACGGCATACTGCATGGGTTCGCGCGAACTCTACGACTTTGTCGACGGGAACCCCCATGTCGAACTGTACCCTGCCGAGCATGTGAGCTCGCCAGTAAAAATCGCGCGCAACGACAAGATGGTAGCGATCAACAGTGCCATCGAGGTGGATCTCACCGGGCAAGTAGTGTCTGACTCGATTGGCCAGTTGCTATATAGCGGTATCGGTGGTCAGGTAGACTTTATCCGTGGCGCTGCGCTGAGCAAGGGTGGCAAGCCGATTATTGCCTTGCCATCCACGGCGCGGGACAAGGACGGCAAGCTGGTGTCGCGTATAGTGGCATCCCTCACACCCGGCAGCGGCGTGGTCACATCCCGGGCGCATGTGCACTACGTGGTAACCGAGTATGGCATTGCTTCCCTGCGCGGCAAAAGTGTGCGCGAGCGCACCCTGGAAATGATCCGTATCGCGCACCCGGCGTTCCGCCGTGAATTATTGGAGAAAGTGCGCGAATTTTACTGGGTACCGGAGTATCAGGAACAGGCGCCTACCACGGTGCCGGAGCTGGGCCCGGTAGACCAGAAGCAATATACCTTCGATGGTGTGCGTTATACCTTGCGCCCACTGCGCCCCGCGGATGAGCGGCGGCTTCAGGAGTTCTTCTATACCCACAATAAAGAAACCCTGATGATGCGCTACAACCACCATGTGACGCAGATGTCCCGGGAAAAGTCTTGCAGCCTGGTGAGTGTCGATCAGGGCCGTGACCTGGCGCTGTGCTTTACCGACTTTGATGGTCACAGCGAAGTAATCCAGGGGGTGGGGCGTTACTACTATTATCCGGCGGATAATAGCTGTGAGGTGGCGTTTGTGATCAAGGAGAGTCGCCGCGGCAAGGGCATTGCCACCACCTTACTGAAAGAAATGGAAAAAGTTGCACGGGCGCGTGGTATTGAGAAAATGTTTGCCTGTGTGCGCCGTGACAATAAACCCATGCTCAAAATCTTTGAAGCGAGTGGCTTCGCCACTCGCCCCGGTGACTCCATGGATGAGCTCTATCTCGAACTGACACTGACTGGGAACAAGGACTGACTATGCCCGCCGTTGGATTCTTCTCTGACCCTGTTTGTCATAAACACGACATGGGCGACGATCACCCCGAGTGTCCCGCGCGCCTGGATGCTATTCAGGACCAACTGCTGAGTAGCGGTATCGAATACGTACTGCGCTTCTTCGACGCGCCGCAGGCAACACGCAGGCACATTGAGCGGGTGCACACTCCAGAATATGTCGAGTCAATTTTCGCGCGCGCACCGAGTGAAGGGTTTGCCGTACTCGACGAAGACACGCGCATGAACTCCCACACGCTCGCCGCCGCATTGCATGCCGCCGGTAGTGGGGTGGATGCGGTTGACCGCGTTATGCGGGGCGAGATCAGCTCCGGGTTCTGTGCCGTGCGCCCCCCCGGGCATCACGCCGAGCGTGCAAAGGCTATGGGATTCTGTCTGTTCAACAATATTGCGATTGCTGCCGAGCACGCGCGAAAACAGCATGGTCTGGAACGTGTCGCCATCCTCGATTTCGATGTCCATCATGGCAACGGCACCGAAGACTTCGCCGCCGGCCGCGAGGGCTACCTGTTCTGCTCCAGTTTTCAGTCGCCCTACTATCCGTTTTCTGGCACCGGCGAGCTGCCGGATAATGTTGTCAACTCTCCGCTGGAGGCGGGCGCCGGTGGCGATGCGCTGCGTGAAATCGTCACCGAGCAGTGGCTGCCTGCCCTGGAAAAGTTCAGGCCGCAGATGTTGTTTATCTCCGCTGGTTTCGACGGACATATTGAGGACGCGATGGCCCAGCTGCGCTTTAAGGAAGATGACTACCTGTGGGTAACCGAGAGATTGCGCGAATACGCGGATGAGAACTGCCAAGGGCGGATTGTTTCCGCACTCGAGGGCGGTTACGCATTATCCGCATTAGGCCGTAGTGTCGTCGCTCACCTAAAGGGGCTTCTCGGGAACTAAGTTGGCATCAGTTGAGTGATTACCCTTTCGCATATGTGCCCAAAGTTTTCTCTCGGCTTGGTAGCCACTGTTTATCAAGCCCGATTTATAGCTAGGCCATGCCGCGCGAGAGCGCAGTGGCTACTGGCAGCGCCAGTGTGGTAGGTGGTCGCTGGTCTTCACTTGCCTCCCAAGGCGCAAAGCTGGGAGCGCAAAACCAAGAACACAGAAACAAAAAGGGGCCGACTCTTGCGAGTCGGCCCCTTTTTTAAAGATGGTGCCCAGGAGAAGACTTGAACTTCCACGACCTTGCGGTCACTAGCACCTGAAGCTAGCGCGTCTACCAATTCCGCCACCTGGGCAAACAGCGCTATGCGCCGTTGAGGCTGCGCACTATAGCCGTTTTTTGCGGGGTGTCAATTGTCAGGTGTGACCGGTGAATCCTGTGATGGGTGGCTGAATAGGGCTTTTGCTCTATATCCTTGTAGTTAAATTACAAGAATTTAGCCTGCGACATCAAAATCCGGCTGGAAATATGTGAGAATACATTCCAGAAAGTAATCCTTCAGGGGGAGATATTCCATGGATCAAGATCAAAATGCACCGTTGCGGGAAGATGTTCGCCTTCTCGGCGAAGAGCTGGGAACCGTGTTGCGCGGGCAGGCTGGTGAAGCATTGTTCGATACCGTGGAGACCATTCGCCAGGTCGCGGTGGAGAGCCGCGGCCAGGGGGAAATGCCTGTAGGTAAATTACGAGAACTGCTCGATCCACTGGACGATGAGACCCTGCTGGAAGTGGCCCGTGCGTTTAGCCAGTTTCTGAACCTCGCCAATATCGCCGAGTTGCGCCATCGCGAGCGCCTGCGTCGCCAGCACGAGCGCTTCCCTGGTGACCCGGACACCGACCGCGGCCTGCGCCAGGTGTTGGAGGAACTGAAGAAGTCGAATGTCGCCCCCGAGCAGGTGCGCCAGGTGCTGTCTGATTTGTCCGTGGAGCTGGTGCTCACGGCGCACCCGACCGAGGTAACGCGTCGCACCCTGATCCGCAAGTACGACCAGATGGCGGACCTGCTGACCGGCCTCGATCGCCCGGATTGCACGCCGGAAGAGGCCGAGCGCCTGCGCCGCCTGTTGCGCGAGCAGATTTTGTCTGCCTGGTGCACCGATGAGATCCGTCGCGAGCGCCCGACTCCGGTCGATGAGGCCAAGTGGGGCTTTGCCACCATCGAGCAGTCCCTGTGGCAGGCTGTCCCCCAGGGAATGCGCGAAATTGAAGACGAACTGGCGCTCGCCGGTATCGAACCGCTGCCCGCAGATTGGGTGCCCATCCGCTTTGCATCCTGGATGGGTGGTGACCGGGACGGTAACCCTAATGTCACCGCCAAGGTTACCCGCCGCGTGTTGAATCTGGCGCGCTGGATGGCGGCGGATTTGTACCTGCGCGATGTGGAAAACCTGCTCGCCGACCTCTCCATGCATCGCGCCAGTGAGGAACTGCTGGCACATACTGGGCCGAGTCACGAGCCGTACCGGCTGCTGTTGCGTGCGGTGCGCGATCGTCTGCGCAATACCCGTGAACTAATGGAGGCGCGGGTGAATGGCGCGGTCGAGCCGCAGGGTGAGGTGTATACCTCGGGCAGTGAACTGTGCGAGCCGTTGAGCCTGATCGACCGCTCGCTACGCGAAGTGGGGCTGGCAGCCATCGCCGATGGGCAGCTGAAAGACACGCTGCGTCGTCTCAACGGTTTTGGCATTACTCTGCTGAAGCTGGACATTCGCCAGGAGTCTACCCGTCACGCCATGGCGATCGACGCCATCACCCGCTTCCTGGATCTCGGCAGTTATGCCGAGTGGGGCGAGAAGGTGAAGCAGAAGTTCCTGCTGGAGGAGCTGGAGAGTCGTCGCCCGCTAATCAATGGTGCTTTTTTCCGTAGCGAGTTCTGTACCGATGAGGTGCGCGAAGTGCTCGACACCTGCAAGGTGATTGCGGAGCAGGGTTCAGAGGGGCTCGGTGCCTACGTCATTTCCATGGCCCGCACTTCGTCCGATGTGCTGGCGGTGATGTTGCTGCAGAAAATTGCCGGCGTGCGTGAGCCCATGCGCGTGGTGCCGCTGTTCGAGACTCTCGACGACCTGAACAATGCGTTCGATACCATGAGTGCATTGCTGGAAATTCCTTTTTACCGCGAGCGGGTGAAGGCGGGTCAGGAAGTCATGATCGGCTATTCCGATTCCGCCAAGGATGCCGGTTTCCTGGGGGCGGCCTGGGCGCAATTTCGTGCGCAGGAAGCGCTCACCGGAATTTTTAAGGAGCACGGTATCCCGTTGACGCTGTTCCACGGCCGCGGTGGTTCTATTTCCCGCGGTGGCTCGCCCACCCGCATGGCGCTGATGTCGCAGCCACCCGGTTCTGTGGCCGGACGCATTCGCGTTACCGAGCAGGGTGAGATGATTCGCTTCAAGTATGGTCGCCCGTCGGTTGCGGCCTACAACCTGGAGCAGTACATCGCAGCCACCCTGGAGGCTACGTTGCTGCCGCCGGCAGAGCCGCACCCGGAATGGTGTGCCGTGATGGACCGCCTGACGCAGGCCTCGGTGGGCGCCTACCGCGAAGTTGTACGTGACGATCCGGCGCTGGTGTCTTATTTGCGCACCGTCACCCCGGAAACCGAGCTCAGCCGTCTGGCTCTGGGTAGCCGTCCGGCACGCCGCAAGCCGGGAGGTGGCGTGGAAACCCTGCGCGCAATTCCGTGGGTTTTTGCCTGGACCCAGATGCGCCTGATGTTGCCAGCCTGGCTGGGTACCGGTGCGGCGCTGGAGACTGGCCTGAAAAACGCGCCGGATACCCTGCGCGCCATGAGTGAAGAGTGGCCCTTCTTCCAGACCGTGGTGGATATGCTGGAAATGGTTCTGGCCAAGTCCGATCCGCGCGTGGCGCTGTGGTATGAAGAGCGCCTTACCGACGATCCGGAACTGCAGCGCCTGGGCGTCGAGTTGCGTAGCCGTTTGGCGCGCACCGTGGCGGCCCTGAGCGAGTTGACTGGCCGCGAAAGCCTGCTGGATAACAATCCGGTGATGCGCTGGTCCATCCGCGTGCGCGACCCCTACACCGATCCGCTGCACCTGTTGCAGGCGGAATTGATGGCGCGCCTGCGCACCCGTGAGGAAGACCCGGTGCTGGAAAGTGCACTGATGGTGACGATTGCGGGAATTGCGGCGGGGATGCGCAATACCGGTTAAACCGCGTTGCTGCGGGTGCCCCCCAAGTTCGTCAAACAATGAAAGGCCGGCTCAATCGAGTCGGCCTTTTTTAGTGGCTGCTGAGAACATATAGCTGGCAGAGGGTTGCCGTGAACGTGGGGTTTTTGTGGAGGGAAATTTGTTGACTAAAAAGGGTTAATCGCAATTAGTGTGCGGCCGAGAACGCGAGCAATAAGACGAAAGGTGCGCCTAATTGGTCGCTCGTACAGGCAAATACATTGGCGTTTTGCGCTTTCGTGATAGGATCCAAAGCGCTCGAAATGTGTGACCTTGTTCTCAATAATGACCTTTTTGGAGTAGATAATGTACAAGAATGGATTCGCTTGCCTTTTGGCTTTACTCACTGCCTGCTTCAGCTTGGCCTCCCAGGCCGCCAATAATTATTCCTGTAACAATGCTGCGCCGCTCGGCAGTACCACGGCGAGTAAGGTCGTGGTGGACAAGGCGTTCAAAGATGGCGTGAGTTACAAGCTGTATGCGCTGGGTGAGAATGGGGAGGCCTATGAGCCACTGGTGCTGGTCGGTGTGCGTTTGTCTGGAGAAGGCATTGGTGGGGGTCTGTGCTATGACAGTGTTGATCGCGGCAAGCAGGCCTTTGGTGAGCGCGCCATGGGTGGTATGAGCTGTGACAACATCAAGCCGCTGGGTGTTGCGGTGAATGGTGTTGGTACCTACCCACGGGCAACTCTCGCGCTAGTGCCCGACACTAGCAACTATGGCATTCGTTATTCCGGCCAGGGAATCGGCGGAGGCTTGTGCTTCGAGGATGTACTGGAAGGCTTCGAGTGGCTTGCCTGGGCGAAGGGCGGCAAGGTGATGAAAAACTGGCAGGGCTTCACCGGCCCGGCTGCGCGCATCAAGGGGCGCAATGGTTACCACGCGGTAGCGGGCAACGATGTCGCGGGACGACTGGTTCTGAAGTGGAACTGAGTTAACTTCCTGGGCCAGATAAAGGGGGGCGTATCGCTCCCCTTTTTATTGGTTCTTTTGGCTTTGCCTGCGCAAAATCCCAAAAACAAAAAGGGGCCAACTCTTGCGAGTTGGCCCCTTTTTTAAAGATGGTGCCCAGGAGAAGACTTGAACTTCCACGACCTTGCGGTCACTAGCACCTGAAGCTAGCGCGTCTACCAATTCCGCCACCTGGGCAATTCAACGGTGTGCTCCGTTGAGGACGCGCACTATAGTGATTTGCCCTGGGGGTGTCAACGCTTTTTGCGGCGCAGTTTGTGCCCTTTTTTGTCCACTCAGTCTCTTTCTGGACATAGATCTGGACGGATATTCCAAATCAACGGGGGAATTGGTTCGCAAATCGCTTATAATCGCGGCAATGTGCAACGATTTTAGTGGCCCTGTGCCGCTCCCGGCATTCGCCACTCCAAATGCTCACCTTGGATTCTCGCCTGTGAACCGCATACCTGGGAATGACTTCCCGGCGGCTTCGACCATGAACGCCAAGGCCTGGCAGTTGCACCCACTTACCTCCCTGCGCCGGACGATTCCGGGGACGCGCAGAGCGCGCGGTTTAACGCAGAACAATGGAAGCAGATTTGAATCAAGATAAAACCAATCCCTCTGCCATCTCGGATGATCCTCATGCCGAGCGCGAGGCAGAGAAATACGAAAAACCCGTTCCCAGCCGCGAGTTTCTGCTCGATGTGCTGGAGCAGCAACCGGGCCCGGTTGCCTGGGAAGCGGTCGCGGATATTCTCTCGATCGACGATGAAGATCGTCGCGAGGGTGTGCGCCGTCGTTTGATTGCCATGAGCCGCGACGGGCAGATCGCCAGCAACCGCGCCGGCGACTTCGGCGTGCTGGATAAAATGAGCCTGGTGCGTGGCCGCGTAATCGGTCACCGCGATGGTTTCGGCTTTGTGTCTGCGGGTGACGGCAGCGACGACCTGTTCTTGTCTCACCGCCAGATGCGCAAGGTATTCGACGGCGACGAAGTACTGGCACGGGAAACCCCCGGTGGTTTTCGCGGTAAGCGCGAAGGCGCGGTCGTGCGGGTAATCAAACACAATACCCATCAGCTGGCCGGGCGCCTGTACCGTGAAGACGGTGTTTGTTTTGTGCGCCCGGATAACCCGCGCATGACCCTCGACGTACTGGTGGCGGAAGGCAAGTGTGCGGATGCGCAGAGCGGCCAGTATGTGGTGGTCAATATCACTACCCAGCCGGGGCGCAACAATTTGCCGCAGGGTGAGGTCGCGGAAATCCTTGGTGACCATCTGGCGCCGGGGATGGAGATCGACGTTGCCATCCGCAACTATGGTATCCCCCACAGCTGGCCCGCCGCGGTGCTGACGCAAACCGACACCATCGCCGATGAGGTGCTGGAAGAGGATAAGGCAGCGCGCATTGATCTGCGCCAGCTACCGCTGGTGACCATCGACGGTGAGGATGCGCGGGATTTTGACGATGCCGTCTACTGTGAAGTGCTGCCGGATGGCAACTGGAAGTTGCTGGTCGCGATCGCCGACGTTTCCCATTATGTGCAGATCAACACGGCGCTGGATCAGGAAGCCCATCAGCGCGGAAACTCGGTGTATTTCCCCGATTTTGTGGTGCCGATGCTGCCGGAGAAGCTCTCCAACGGTCTGTGCTCGTTGAATCCACACGTAGACCGCCTGTGCATGGTGTGCGAAATGCACATCGATGCGTCCGGCAATATTCTTAATTTCCAGTTCTTCGAAGGCCTGATGCGCAGCCATGCGCGCTTCACTTATACCCAGGTTGGGGAGATGGTTGCGGAGCGAGATAACCGCGACAGCGGGATCCGCAAACAGTTTGCCGCACTGACGCCGCATATCGACAACCTGCACGACCTGTATGGTGCGTTGCGCGGTGCGCGCGATCGCCGTGGAGCCATCGACTTCGAAACCACAGAAACGCGCATTCTTTTCGATTCTGCGCGCAAGATTGAGCGCATTGTGCCGGTGCAGCGCAACGACGCGCACAAGATGATCGAAGAGTGCATGCTCGCCGCCAACGTGTGTGCGGCAGAGCTGATGGAGCTGGCGGAATTGCCCGCGCTGTATCGCGTGCACGACATCCCCAAGCAGGAACGGCTGGAGAATCTGCGCGAGTATCTGGGTGAGCTGGGCTTGCGCCTCGAAGGCGGCAGCGAGCCCCAGCCCAGTCACTACCAGGAATTGTTATCCCAGGCGGATGGTCGCCCGGATTTCCACATTATCCAGACCATGTTGCTGCGCTCGATGAACCAGGCGGTCTATCAGCCGGAGAATCGCGGCCACTTCGGGCTCGATTATCGTGCCTATGCGCACTTCACCTCACCGATTCGTCGCTACCCGGATTTGCTGCTGCACCGCGGGCTGCGCTGGCTGATTCGCAATGGCAGCGCCAATCCGGCGGCAGTGGCCAAGAAGGTGCGCCAGGCACCGGGCGCCCAGGTAATGGAACGCGCCCAGATTTTGCCGTACACCGCCGTGGCCATGGTGGAGTTGGGTGAGCACTGCTCGATGACCGAACGCCGCGCCGACGACGCAACCCGCGATGTGGTCAGCTGGCTGAAGTGTGAATATTTGCAGGATCATGTGGGTGAGGTATATCGCGGTGTTATCAGCGCAGTGACCGGCTTTGGTTTGTTTGTCGAGCTGGAAGACCTGTATGTGGAAGGTCTGATCCATGTCACCGCCTTGCCAAAGGATTACTACCACTTTGAGCAGGCGCAGCAGCGCCTCGTTGGTGAGCGCAGCGGCACCCGCTTCCACCTGGGAGATGGCGTCACGGTTCAGGTGGCGCGTGTGGACCTGGAGGAGCGCAAGGTCGATTTCACTTTTGTCGAATTGCACCCGCGCCCCAGCTATCAGACGCCCAAGTATCGCAAGCCTAAAGCCGATAAAAAGGCTGATAAGAAGGCGGACAAAGCGTCCGACAAGAAGTCCCGCAAGCAAAATGACAGCAAGGTTGATAAACAGTCCGTGAAGTACAGTGTTACCGGTGAGCCAACACCGGCGCCCGATGTGGAAAGCAAGGCGAAAAAAGTGGCGAAGAAATCCCGCTCTGGTGAAGAGTCCACGCAAGTCAGTGGTCGCGCGATGGAAATGGCGGTGGAGTTTCAGGCTGAGCGTAAACGTCGTGGTAAACACGACTTTAGCAAGGAGGCGGAAAAGGCGAGCCCCTGGGGCGGTGGCTTGAAATCCAAGCGCACCGATACGGCTGAGGATGAGCCGCGCCCGATTCGCAAACGCAAGGTGGGTAGCGATGACGCCGAGGTGGTGCCGCCCTCAACAGAAATTGTTGAGGATTCTGGCGCTGGCGAAGAGGCTGCACCGAAGAAACGTCGCCCGAAGAAAACACCGCCGCGCAAAGGCGGTAAACGCCCGGCGGTAGCGGCACGCAAAGCGGCGCAGAAGGCAGAAAAAGCCGAATCAGCACAGCGTGCGGCCAAGAAAGCGGCGAAAAAGAAGCTGAAGAAAAAGCTGGCGAAAAAATCAGGCGGGAAGAAGTAAGTCGTGGCAAAGCAACTGGTATATGGCCTGCACGCGGTGCAGGCCCTGTTAAAAAGTTCGCCCCAGCAGGTGCAGGAATTGCTGCTTTTGCGCGGCCGCCGCGACCAAAAACTGCAGAAAATTATTCGGCAGGCGGAGCAGAATGAAATCGTGATTCGCTATGTGGATCGCCGTGCACTGGATGAAAAGGTTGCCGATGAGGGCAATCACCAGGGCGCGGTGGCCATCTGTGTGGGCGATACCAAGATCTATGATGAGCAGTTCCTGAAATCTCTGCTGAAGGATCTCGACGCTAATGGCGAAGCGCCCTTCCTGTTGATCCTCGATGGAGTTACCGATCCGCACAACCTGGGTGCTTGCCTGCGCTCCGCGGATGCGGCCGGTGTGCACGCAGTCATCGCACCCAAGGATAAAGCCGCAGGGCTCACGCCAACGGCGCGCAAGGTGGCTTGCGGTGCGGCGGAAGTGTTGCCGTTTGTTACGGTTACTAATCTGGCACGGACGCTACAAATGCTGCAGCAGGCCGGCGTATGGATTTATGGCGCTGCGGGTGAGGCGGAGCAGGATGTGTACCAGTCCTCGTTGACCGGGCCGCTGGCATTGGTGATGGGGGCTGAAGGGCCGGGGCTGCGCCGCCTGACGCGGGAGAACTGCGATCACCTGATTAAAATTCCGATGGCGGGTGAAGTCAGCAGCCTGAATGTTTCCGTGGCCACCGGCGTGTGTTTGTTCGAGGCCGTGCGGCAACGTCGGCCGGGTTAACCATCACTCTGATTGTTGCATGGCGGAGAGGCTGGTGCCCGGTCTCTCTGCAACTTCCTTTCCCTTGTCACCTGCATGCCTGTTCTTGCGTCGAATGGCAGCAGCCTGTCACCTCTGTGAGCATCAAGCCTGTTTTTTGAGACCTGCTTTGCGCAGTTTCCCCAATCCATGTGCAAATAGCCTGCTTTAATTTCCTTGTCATTCCGCTCCATTGATTGCTTTTGATGACGCGAGGTAAAGGATTATGTCAGCAAAACAAGCACAGCATTTTTTTCAATGCATCCCTTCTCTATTTGCACTTCCAGTCGTTTCTGCCGGTTTGGTTGGCTTGGCGTTTACTGCACTGTTGTTTTCCAGTGTTACTGTTGCCCAGCAGGATGTGGCCGTACCCGATGACGCTCCGGTGCTCGATGCACAGGCTGATATGGTCGACCCGGATGTCACCCTGCAGGTGATCGAAGATGCGCAAAGCGCTGAAGACCTGCTCGATAGCATTGAGCTCCCGGAGGAGGTGCGAGCGCTAGCGGAACAGCGCCTCGCTGCGGCGCTTGCGGCGATCAAGGCAGCGCGCGAGGCGTCGCCCTCTAATCAGGGCGAGGTCCCCGCTTCTAACGAGGTCTCCAGTGACGTCGCCGCACGCAGGGAAGCCATGCTGGCCGACATGGCTGAGCGACGCGGTGAGGTGATGGCAAGCGCACACAATGCGGCACTTGCCGCGAATGAGCAGGCACAGCAGGCGGTGGAGTCTGCCCGTGAGGCAGTCGAGGAGGCATTGAAAAACGGCCTCACCAGCGACGAGATGCAGGGCATGATCGAGCAGATGGTGCAGGACATTCTCGGCAGTCTGCCCGCCGGTGCGGGTGTAGACATGAGTGAGGTGGATGCACTGCTGGAATCCCTGCGTGGGGAGGTGGCAGCCGAACCGGTTGATGCGAGCGACGCTACAGGTAGCTGAGCCCGCGGATCCTTCCATCAAAAACCCTGCTGCGTCACGAGGCAAGGAATGCGCGAGTTTATCCAGTTGTTTGTGCTGCTCACCATGCTGGTACTGGTGTCGGTGTTTGGTCCCGCGCGGCTGGCCGCGGCGGAGTTATCCAGCGCTACCAGCGCGTTTAAAAGTGGTGACTATCCCCGGGCGCTGGCGCTGTTCCGGCAAAAGGAGCAGGCCGGCGATAAAAGTGCGCGGCTGAAGTTCAATCTCGGTGTCACCCTCTACAAGCTGGGTCGCTACGCCGAGGCGTCCGACTACTTTTGGTTGCTGGTGCCAGAGCCGAAGTGGCGTGACCTGGCGGAATATAACCTTGGCCTGGTGGCGAGCAGGCAGGGTGATCCAGCGCTTGCTGCGCGCTATTTTCGCCGGGTGAGTGAGCGCGCGGGTTCGCCCAAGCTGCAACGTCTTGCTGCGCTACAGTTGGGAACTAGCGTGGAGCGTGCAGCGGCGCCGCGTCCCTGGCTTGCCATGGCCAGCGTCAATGGCGGCTTCGACAACAACCCGTACGCGGTGAAGGCCGAGTTGCTGGGTGAAGATGCGGTCGGGGATGACAACTTTCTCGAACTGTTTGCCTGGGGGCAGTACCGCCTTGCTGGTAGTGACATCGATGGCTGGCGCTTGCAGGGCTACGGTTTTACCCGGCGCTACTCCGAGCTGGACAGCTTGAACCTGGGAAGCCTCAGCGCTGCATTGATTCGTGACCGTCGCTGGCGTGGTTGGCAGCTGGAGACCGGGGGAGGTGTCGAGCAGGTTTCCCTCGGTGGCGAACAGGTCAGCCGCCAGTTGCAGTTGACCGCGCGGGCAGCGCGGGAGTTCGGCGCCGTGCGGCTGCAGCTGTCTTATATACCCGCCTATTACTCGGGTGGTGAGAGTTACGCCTATCTCGATGGCTGGCGGCAGCGCTTCTCAGCCCGCGCGCGCCGCACTGCGTTCGGCGCGGACCTCGGCATCTATTACCTGTATGACACCAATGATCGCGAGGATTTGCAGCAGGCGGCGGGGGATTACTACAGCTACTCACCGGCCCGCCATGCGTTCGGCAGCGATGTGCGCTGGCGCTTTCTCAGCCGCTGGGAGTTGCGCGGTGGCCTGGAGTATCGCTATAGCGTGTACGACGGAACCAATCGGGTCAGTGATAGCAACGGTGAGTTGCTCGAATACGAACGCGAGTCGGATAGGGTGAAATCCTGGGTGTCGACCCGATATCGGCTGACGCCGCGCTTGAGTCTCGATGGCAAGCTCCTGCGCATCGACAATCGGGAGAACCGCACAATCTACGATTACGACAAGACTGAATTGAGCTTCGGGGTCAGTTACGTATTCTGATGCGCGCGCTGGGAGGGCAAAAAAATGAAGGGGCACAAGTGCCCCCCTACGGTGTTGTCCCGCTTGTTATTCTTCGGTCCATGCAAATTATTGTTATTGTTTAGAATTATTTTCGCGACCTATGCCTGTATGACGTCTGGCGCGCCAACCCCCTCAATCTCTTGTTTAATTATTTCTGAAATCGGCCTTGGGCTCTTGATCTCGCTCAGGATCGGTTGCCGCTATCGGCGTGACTGGCCGGACGGGTTGCGGTATGTAGGCGGCACTCTGAGTCCTTGAGCCTGTTGACGCAGCGAAAGCGAGATAGGCATTAGGGCGTAAGTGGGTGCTCACAGACTGCGTTGTCTCTGTTTGCGGCGGCCAACCCGTTGTTCAACTTGCAACCACTCCGGCAGAGGCATAGAATACGCCGCCCGCAATAGCCCCATCCCGGTGCTGTTGCGTACTCCTTGCCTCACTGGGCGGTTGCTGTCACTGAATAGGTATTCAGGGCGGCGGCAAGCCGGGAGGCTGTGTTAACCCGTAAGGAGCTAAAATGCGTCATTACGAAATTGTATTCCTGGTTCACCCGGACCAGAGCGAGCAGGTACCCGGCATGGTCGAGCGTTACACTGCGACCATCAAAGAGACCGGTGGCAATGTTCACCGTCTGGAAGACTGGGGCCGCCGCCGTCTGGCTTACCCGATCAACAAGATCCACAAGGCTCACTACATTCTGATGAATGTTGAGTGTACTGAAGAAGCGTTGGGCGAACTGACCACCAACTTCAAGTACAACGACGCCGTGCTGCGCAACCTGGTGATCCGTGAAGACGAAGCGATCACCGAAGAAAGCCCGATCATGAAGGCTGAAAAAGAGTCCCGCGAGCGCAAAGCTGCGCGCGCAGAACGCTCTGAGCGTCGCGAGCGCGCCGAACGTGAAGAATCTTCTTCCGAAGGCGCCCAGGAAGCTAAGTCTTCCGACACCACTGAAGACGAAGAGTAAGGGGATAGTCAGATGGCACGTTTTTTCCGTCGTCGTAAGTTCTGCCGTTTCACCGCTGAAGGCGTAAAGCGTATCGATTACAAAGATCTCGATACCCTGAAAGCCTACGTTTCTGAAACTGGCAAAATCGTACCGAGCCGTATCACTGGCACCAAAGCCAAGTATCAGCGTCAGCTGGCCACTGCGGTCAAGCGCGCGCGTTACATTGCGCTGCTGCCGTACACGGACAGCCACGAAGCCTAAGCATCGCTTTGCTTCGTATGGATTGTTATAGAGAAGCTATCTAGTGCGCGCTATCGCTGAATTTGCCATGCGATCGCGCGTGCGCGCGGTGATCCTCACCATGGTGGGAATCCCGCTGATCAGCCCCGCGGTGCTTGCGCTGGTGGGGTTACGCCGCGGCAGTGGCGACGGCCTGTTTGTACTGGTCTGGGGGCTACTGCCGATTGTTGCCGCAGCTGGCGCGGGCTATATGTCCCCGCTGATGGCTGGTATGGCGATCACGCACTTTGTGGCGGTGTTGGCGAGTGCTTTGGTTCTGCGCGAAACGCGCACCTGGAGCTGGACGCTGGTAACACTGACCGCCGTGACCGCCGCAGGCATCCTGCTGACCTCGCAGGTGGCTGGCGGTGTACTGGGCAACCTGCTCGAGGCGGTCAATGAGGCCGCGGGCGGCGCCAGCACACCGGAAGCGCAGCAGCTGGGTAAGGCATTTACCAGCGAAGCGCAGGCTACCGGATACCTGGCTTGGGTCTCGGTAATCAGCGCCATGTTGGCCTTGTTGCTGGGGCGCTGGTGGCAGGCCCTGTTGTACAACCCCGGTGGTTTGCAGCAGGAGATGCACAACCTGCGTATGCCGTTGCCGCTTGCTGCCGCTGGCATGCTGTTGTGGATTTACTGCCTAGTCAGTGAACACTTTGTGTTCTGGGGTGCGGTTGCCGCTTTCCCGATCATGGTGGCAGGCATATGCCTGATCCACTGGTTGGTAGCCCAACGGGGCTGGGGACGCGGTCCGCTGGTTGCCCTGTATGTGATGCTGATTATCGCGGCATTGCCGCTGGCTGGTTTCCTGTGCGGACTGGCACTGATCGATAGCTGGATTGATATTCGCGCACGCGCAAGCGACAAACGCTGAGCGGCGCACAAGAACTGAAACTGAGGGTTCCGAGATGGAAGTTATTCTGCTCGACAAAGTAGGCAAACTGGGCAACGTGGGCGACCGCGTTGAAGTAAAAGCCGGTTACGGCCGCAACTTCCTGCTGCCTACCGGTAAAGCGGTACTGGCCAACGCAGCAAACGTTGCTGAGTTCGAAGCCAAGCGCGCTGAACTGGAAGCAGCAGCCGCTGCAAAAGTAAGCGAAGCTGAAAGCCGCGCTGCCAAGCTGGTAGAACTGGTTGTTACCATCGCTGCCAACGCTGGCGACGAAGGCAAGCTGTTCGGCTCCATCGGCACTCGCGATATCGCAGAAGCGATCACCGCTGCCGGTGTTGAAGTAAGCAAGGCTGAAGTGAAGCTGCCGGAAGGCGCTCTGCGTGAACTGGGCGAGTACGACGTAGACGTACAGCTGCACGCCGACGTAATCAGCAGCGTGAAGGTTGTTGTAGAAGCCGAATAAGCTTCTGCAGTTACCGAATCGCCACAGCGTGGCCTGTGGAGAATGGAATTGCCCGTTCTCCGCCCAGCCGCGCTACAATCAGGCGCTGGATTCTCCCAGCCGGTCTTCTGCCGGCGATGGAGGGTGCAGCGCCTGACTTGTTTGTGAGTCCGGCAAATGGATTCAGCCCCCGGCGCATCTGGCCTGTAAGCCCGCTGCGGGACATCCCTGGAACCCATGACCGCAACGACCGGTAGTAACACAGAGCAGCGAACAGCAGCGAACATGAACGAATACGCTCCGCAAGAAGAGGCCCAGGAAGCCACCGCCAGCTCCCCGCTGCCGCACTCGGTCGAGGCCGAACAGTCCGTACTGGGTGGCCTGATGCTCGACGCCAGTCGTCTGGATGCCGTGGCCGAACAGCTGAGTGCGGAAGATTTTTTTGTCGCCAATCACCGGATTATATTCGGCGTGATGCTGGAACTATCCGGTGGCGAGCAGCCGCTGGATATCGTTACCCTCGCCGAGGGCCTCGCAAGTCGCGACCTGCTCGCCGACATTGGCGGCCCGGCATACCTCGCCGAACTCGCGGAAAACACCCCCTCTGCCGCCAACATCGTCGCCTACGCGAAAATCGTGCGCGAGCGCTCCATGTTGCGCCAGCTGATTGCCGCCGCCGGCGAAATCAGCCGTACCAGTTTTAATCCCGGTGGCCTCGGCTCCATCGACCTGCTGCAAATGGCCGAGCGCCGCGTGGCAGAGATTGCCGAGGGCCGCGCCAAAGAGGGCGGCTTTGTCGGTGTCGACTCGCTGCTCAAGAAAACCGTCGAGCGTATCGACGAGCTGTTCAAATCCGAGGGCGACCTCACCGGCCTCAGCACCGGCCTCACCGAACTCGACGAGCGCACCTCCGGCTGGCAGCCCGGTGAACTCATCATCCTCGCCGCCCGTCCTTCCATGGGTAAGACCGCGCTGGCGCTGAACTTTGTTGAAGCCGCCATGCTCAGCCAGGAAAAGCCGACGCTGGTCTTCAGTATGGAGATGCCGTCGGACAGCCTGGTTATGCGGATGCTGTCTTCCATCGGCAAGATCGATCAGGGACGTATCCGTAACGGCAAGTTGCAGGAAGAGGATTGGCCCAAACTCTCCAGTGCTGTACAAAAGATGAAGGGTAAGGGGCTGTATATCGACGATACCCCTGGCCTGTCGCCGTCGGAGGTGCGTGCAAGGGTGAAGCGCACGGTGCGCGATCACACCAACAAGCTAATGCAGGCCGACCCCAGGCTGAGCCGTGAGGATGCAGAGCAGCGCGCCATGCCGGCGATGGTGATGGTGGATTACCTGCAGCTGATGCAGGTAAAGGGCAGCACCGAGGGGCGTACCCAGGAGATCTCGGAAATCTCCCGCTCCTTGAAGGCGCTGGCCAAAGAATACGAATGCCCGGTGATTGCGCTGTCGCAGTTGAACCGGGGGGTGGAACAGCGCCCGAACAAGCGCCCGATGAACTCGGACCTGCGGGAATCTGGTGCGATCGAGCAGGATGCGGACGTGATCCTGTTTATCTACCGCGATGAGTATTACAACGAGGACAGCCCGGATAAGGGTTTGGCTGAGTTGATTATCGGTAAGCAGCGTAACGGTGAAATCGGCACCTGCCGTGCGGCGTTTGTGGGTAAGTTCACCCGCTTTGATGATTTGGCGCCTGAGTACTACCAGGAAGAGCACTAAAGGTTTTCGCGATCTTTATTGGTTCTTGGCACAGAAGCACAAATTGAAGGCGAAGTGCTGGGGGCGGGTTTTCAGGATCGTCGCAAACAGGATGTTTGCGCCGAAGCGCCCAGGGATGGGTTCACAGGGGGGCGCCTAGCTCGGTCCTGAAAATCCGCCCCCAGTGGTTCGCCGCCACGGTGGTGGTGCGGAGCACCGTCTGCAACGTGGTGGCGGCCGATCGCTGGGGCAAGTTTTTCGAATCGCTGCGAGTACATCCATGTACGCTCCGGCGCCGCCATCCATGGCGACGACGGTTCGAAAAACTTGCCCCAGCCCCCGGCCTTCAATTCTGATTTTTACGCTTCGAAATTGGAGCGGCGGGCCTTACGGAAAAATCTCAATCGGCGTACCGGTATCCACCATCGCCCAGATCTCGTCCATCTCCGGGTTGGTTACCGCAATACAGCCGTCGGTCCAGTTCATGCGGGTCAGGTACTGTTCAATACCTTTCCAGTGCGGTTTCTGGCCGTGGATCATGATGGCGCCACCGGGGCTGCGGCCCATTTTTTTCGCCCGCGCGCGGTCCGCCGCATTCGGGTAGGAAACCTGGATGGCGCGATAGTAGGTGCTGTTTTTCTTTTTCCAGTTCAGGGTGTAGCGGCCTTCCGGCGTGCGCGAATCACCCTCGTACTGCTTATGTCCAATCGGGTTTTTGCCGAACACCACCTTGTAGCTCTTCACCACCTTGCCGGCGCGCTTCAGTTGCATCAGGTGTTTGGACTTGTAGACAACCACCTCATCTACGGCTTTGATTTTGGCCATAGCCAGGGTGGGGATGATTAACAGGGCAATCAGGCTTAGTTTCAGGTATCGCATGGCTCTCGTCGGTAGTAATGGCATTTTCGGTGTCATTCCGGGGCTGAACAATCAGCTTCCGTGCTTTCGCACTTCCACATCCCTGGCAATTGCGGGGTGTCTCGGCGTATGGGCAGAACCGAGCTGCCGTGCGGAGAAACGTGGTTGCGCGGTGCGACTTAATGACGCAATAGCGTTATGACAGCGCTGTCCTTGGCTGCCACCCCAAACCAGGTCCGGGGATTTTTTTAGGCAATTATCCTAACCCGGGCCCTAAATGGCGTAATGGGTTGTATGAATACCGCTCTAACTGGTTAATTTATCAGCAAGTAGATCATGTTTAAAGAGCCGTCAAACAAAAACCAAAGAATGAGGAAGAATTTGTGACCGAAACTTTGTTTGTGACCGGAACGAATACTGAGGTCGGCAAAACCTACGCTACCGCGGCACTGCTGCACGCGGCGGGGCAGCAGGGGCTGAAAACCGCGGCGGTGAAACCCGTGGCATCCGGCTGTGAGCAGACCGCCGAGGGCCTGCGCAACAGCGATGCGCTGACCCTGATGGAGGCGATGAACCAGGATATGCCCTACGAGCAGGTCAACCCGGTGGCACTGGAGCCGGCCATCGCCCCACATATTGCGGCGATGGAAGCGGGGCGCCGACTGGATGTTTCTCGGCTGGAGGGTATCTGTCGCGGTGTCATGAGCAGCGGCGCTGATCTGGTGCTGATCGAAGGTGCCGGTGGCTGGCGGGTGCCGCTGGCTCCACGTCAGTTCCTGTCGGATCTGCCGCGCGCATTGGAATTGCCGGTTATTCTGGTGGTGAGCATTGAACTGGGGTGTATCAACCATGCGCTGCTGACCGCTGAAGCCATTCGCCGCGACGGTCTGCCGCTGGCGGGCTGGGTGGCAAACTTTGTGCGCGGTCCGCAGGAAGATATGCCGCGCGCGGAGGAAAATCTGATGACCCTGCGGGCAATTCTGCCCGCGCCATGCCTCGGCACCCTGCCGCACGACGAATCGGGCGACTACCGCAATGGCGCCGCCCACCTCGACCTCTCCCCGCTGCTATCTTCTTCCAACTGAGCAAACTGGGTTGATTCCCCCGGCCGGACCGTGGGTCCGGCTTGACTTGGGGGGCCCTTCAGCCTAGATTTCAAACATGCGTTTGAAACAAACGATTGAGTGACTCCGGCCTGCGCATCGCAGAGCCACCCCAGACACACTGAAAAATCGATTCTAAGAGGCGACACCATGGCCGATTACAAGGCGCCACTGCGCGAGATGAACTTCCTGCTGCACGAAGTGTTCGAGGCAGACAAACTGTGGGCGCGCCTGCCCGCGCTGGCGGAAACCGCGGACCGCGAGACCGCCGATGCCATTCTGGAAGAGATGGGCAAGCTGGCCGCGAACACCCTAGACCCGATTAACCGCAGCGGCGACGAAGAAGGCTGCTCCTGGAACGATGGTGTGGTAACCACGCCAAAAGGCTTCCCCGAAGCCTATGCCACCTTCTGTGAAGGCGGCTGGGGTGCGCTGGTGGGTAACCCCGAATTTGGTGGCATGGGCATGCCCAAGATGCTGGGTGCCCAGGTCGAAGAGATGCTGAACTCGGCGAATATCTCCTTCGCCCTGTATCCGGTGCTGACCAACGGCGCGTGCCTGGCGATCGATGCCCACGGCAGCCAGGAGCTGAAAGAAAAGTACCTGCCCAACATGTACGCAGGTACTTGGTCCGGTGCCATGGACCTCACCGAGCCGCACGCCGGTACCGACCTCGGCATTATCCGCACCAAGGCGGAGCCGCAGGCGGATGGCAGCTACTCAATTACCGGCAGCAAGATCTTCATTACCGGCGGCGACCAGGATCTGTCTGAGAACGTGATTCACCTGGTGCTGGCCAAGCTCCCAGATGCGCCGAAAGGACCCAAGGGGATCTCCCTGTTCCTGGTGCCAAAAATTCTGGTGAACGAAGACGGCAGCCTGGGCGAGCGCAATGCGGTCAACTGTGGCTCCATCGAACACAAGATGGGCATCAAGGCCTCCTCCACCTGTGCGATGAACTTCGACGGTGCCAAGGGCTGGCTGGTAGGCGAGCTGAACAAGGGCCTCGCGGCCATGTTCACCATGATGAACTATGAGCGCCTGGGTGTGGGTATCCAGGGCCTGGGTGCTTCCGAGCGCTCCTATCAAAATGCGATCGAATACGCCCGCGACCGCGTGCAGAGCCGCTCTCCTTCCGGTGCCAAGCAGCCGGAGAAGACCGCTGATCCGATCATCGTCCACCCGGACGTACGCCGCATGCTGCTCACTCAGAAAGCCTACATTGGCGGCGCCCGCGCGCTGTCTACCTATGTCGCCAAGTGGCTGGACCTGGCCAAATACGGCGAAGGTGAGGAAAAGCAGCAGGCGGAAGCGATGGTGGCGCTGCTGACCCCGGTGGCCAAGGCCTTCTTTACCGACCGCGGCCTCGACTGCACCGTAATCGGCCAGCAGGTATTTGGCGGCCACGGCTATGTTCGCGAGTGGGGCCAGGAGCAGCTGGTGCGCGATGTACGTATTACCCAGATCTACGAGGGTACTAACGGCATCCAGGCGCTGGACCTGATCGGCCGCAAGACCGTGGCCAACGGTGGCGCCCTGTTTGAGCTGTTTGCCGCCGACGTGCAGCAGTTTATCGACGCCAATGCTGGCAATGCCGACCTGGCGGAGTTCATTCAGCCGCTGGCCGGTGAACTGCAGCGTCTCAAAGGCGCGACCGCAGCGGTTATCGAAGCCTCCAAAACCGATCCGAGCGCCCCGGGCGCGGCCTCTGTGGATTACCTGGATCTGTTTGGTTATGTAGCCTACGCCTTTATGTGGGCCAAGATCGCCAGCGTTGCTCTGGGCAAAGACGAGGATTTCTACCGCTCGCAGGTCAAGACCGCGCGTTTCTACTTCGCGCGTCTGCTGCCGAAGTCCCAGGCCCTGGCTGCCAGTGTGATGGCCGGTAGTGATACCCTGATGGACCTGGAAGAAGAGCTGTTCTGATCTTCCGTCCGCAGTTCAAAAAAGCCCCGCATCCGCGGGGCTTTTTTCATTGCGGCGAATCTCCTACACTCGGGGCAACACAATAAAAATACCGGGTTGCCCATGTCCAAATTTGAGTCCAATCCAGAGCAGGATGCAGACCTTTCGGTGCCACCGAAAAAACTCTCCGACGAAGACCAGGCAAAGGTCGACCGCTATCTGGCCCGGGGCTACAACCGGGTCGAGCGCAAGCCGTTCCGCCCGCTTATGTTGCTCGGCATTATCCTGATTGTATTGACCCTGCTTTCTCTGCTCAGCCTGTTTATTGCGGGCACCAAGGGTGTTGTGTGAGGCGGGGAGCGCTTACCAGGCGCCGGGTTTGAAATAGGAGTTTAAGGCTATGGCGGAAGCCGAAGAATTTATCCCACTGCAATTTGCGCAACTTGATGACGCGACCAAGGCCGCGCGGGCCAAAGCATTTTATGAGCAGATGCGGCAGCGACGCTCGGTGCGCGATTTTTCCAGTGCGCCGGTACCGCGTGCGGTGATTGCAGACGCGGTGCGTACCGCCGGCAGTGCACCCAGCGGGGCCAATATGCAGCCCTGGCACTTCTGCGTGGTGGAGTCAGCAGCGGTAAAAAAAGAAATCCGCATTGCGGCGGAAGCGGAGGAACGCGAGTTTTACGAACGGCGCGCGTCGGAAGAGTGGCTCGATGCGCTGGCCCCATTGGGCACCGACGCGAATAAACCTTTTCTGGAAACAGCGCCCTACCTGATCGTGATCTTCCTGAAGAAATTTTCCCAGAATGAAGCGGGCGAGCAGCTGAAGAATTACTACACCGCGGAGTCCGTAGGAATCGCTACCGGTATGCTGCTGGCGGCATTGCACAACGCCGGCGTCGCCACTTTGACCCACACCCCGAGCCCGATGAAGTTTCTCAACCAGATCCTCGGCCGCCCCAGTGACGAGCGCCCTTATATGATCGTGGTGGCGGGCCTGCCGGAAGAGGGCGCCGAAGTGCCGGCGATCCACAAAAAGCCGCTCGAGGAAATCGCCGAGTTTATCTAGCGCACCCGAAAGTATCGGCTCAATAAATTTAGCCTGTCTCGCCCAGTTGCTCGATCAGCTGCCACTCCCTTGCAGTGACCGGCTGAATGGAAAGCCGGCCCTGCTTCACCAGTACCATCTCCTCCAGCGCCGGGTTTTGCTTGATGTCTTTTAATGGCACCGGCTGGGCGAAGGCGCTTTGCCAGCGGATATCCACGCAGTACCAGCGCGGCTGCTCTGCGGTTGCCTTGGGGTCGAAGTATTTACTCTCCGGGTCAAACTGGGCCGGATCTGGATAGGCGCCACGCGCCACACTGGCGGTGCCGACAATGGCCGGGACCTTGCAGGCGCTGTGGTAGAACAGCACGCCGTCGCCTTCCTGCACCGCGTCGCGCAGGAAGTTGCGCGCCTGGTAGTTGCGGATGCCATCCCAGCGGCCTGTATGACCAGGTTCTCGCTTCAGGTCATCCAGGCTATATTCGTCCGGTTCCGACTTAAACAGCCAGTAATTCATCACTAATCCCCAATTCTGCGCGATTTCTGCGGCAACCTGTCAGATTGCTGCGGTTGGTGGTATACCGTTCAGCGCTCGTGTCATTTAGGCTATTTTCCCAGATTGGCGCAATACGTGCGCACTTTTGGAGAAATATGGGTACATCTGTTTTTAACTGGCTTTCCGACAAGCTGGCCACTGAGCGTCACCAGTACTGGGCGCTGCAGTGGAGCGGCTGGGCGGGCTATACGCTGCTGACGTTTATCGGCGGCTTCTTCTGGGTGGAGAATCATCTGCTCTATAGCGGCTACCTCGCCGTGGCCACCGCATCGGGTATTGCCCTGTCCGAAGGCATGCGTCGTGGTTTCCAGCGCTTGTGGGACAAGCCACCGGCTACACGCCTGATTGGCTCTCTCGCGGTGATCATCCTGGCGGCGGCGCTTTGGGCGGCGATCAAGTTTGGCGGCAACCTGTGGCTGTACGGCAAGGAGAGCGACGAGCACCCACTGGTGATGTCGGTCTACTGGTTCTCCTACTCGTTCCTGATCTACATGACCTGGACCGCTCTCTACTACGGCATTAAGTACTATCAGACATCCCTGCAGCAGCAGGAGAAGGCGCTGAAGGCGGAATCCATCGCGCATCAGTCACAGCTCAAGATGCTGCGCTATCAGCTGAACCCGCACTTCCTGTTCAATACCCTGAATGCGATTTCCACCTTAATCCTGGATCAGGATGGCAAGACTGCCAACAGCATGGTGACCCGCCTGTCGCAGTTCCTGCGCCACTCGCTGGATAACGACCCTATGCAAAAGGTGACGTTGGCGAAGGAAGTCGAGGCGCTGATGTTGTACCTCGACATTGAAAAGGTGCGCTTCGCCGACCGCCTGCAGATCAATATCGATCTGGAAGGCGACGCACCCCGCGCACTGGTGCCGAGCTTGTTGCTGCAACCGGTTGTGGAAAACGCGATCAAGTACGGTATTTCCCAGCGCGAATGGGGCGGGGAGATCACCATCAAGGCGCGGGTGTTTGCCGGTGAGCTGCTGATCGAGGTCAGCGACAATGGCCCGGGCGTGCCCGAGAAGGAACTCGCAGGGTTGGGGCAGGGTGCCGGTGTGGGTATTCGCAATACCTGTGAGCGCTTGCGTGCGCTCTATGGTGACGAGCAGAAGACCCGCTTCTGCAACCGCCCGCAAGGCGGCCTGAGTGTGCATTTGCGCATTCCGTTTGAACAGGAATAACCGGATTATCTGGAGAGGGCGTACTGGTGAGCAGCGATATTCTGAAAGTCATCATTGTGGACGATGAACCCCTGGCCCGGCGCGGTTTGCGCCTGCGCCTGGAAAACCTCGGCGGCATAGAAGTGGTGGCCGAGTGTGGCAATGGCCGCGAGGCGCGCGAACAGATCCTGGCACTGAAGCCGGACGTCGCGTTTCTGGATATCCAGATGCCTGGGGTGAGTGGCCTCGATTTGGTGCAGCTGTTACCGGCCGACGATATGCCACAAATTGTATTTGTCACGGCCTACGATCAATACGCGGTGGAAGCGTTTGAGGTGAATGCGGTCGACTACGTATTGAAGCCTATCGAAGAAGATCGCCTGGCGATGGCGTTGCAGCGGGTGCGGGAGAAACGCGGTAGTGAAAATCTCGTGGCCCAGCGCGAGCAATTGCTGGAGGCGGTTGCAGACCTGACTCACGAATCCCCGGAGGCGCTGGAAGAAAAACTGGCGGCGGGCGAGCTGGGTGGCAGCCGCTACCCGGAAAAAATCGCGATCAAGGATTCCGGAAAAATTACCCTGGTGCCCGCGCGGGATATCGACTGGATCGACGCCGCCGGGGATTACATGTGCGTGCACGCCAATGGCGAAACACACGTTATGCGCATCACCATGAAGGAGCTGGAACAGCAGCTGGACCCCAAAGTGTTCCAGCGTATTCACCGCTCGACCATCGTCAACCTGAAGCGGGTGCGCGAGATATGTGCGCACATCAACGGTGAGTACCACCTGGTGCTCAATAATGGCGAGCGACTCAAGATGAGCCGCAGCTACAAGACCAAGGTTCAGCACTTTATCTAACCGGTTGGCCTCGATGCGCGGGACTGCGTGCGGGGCAGTACTGCACTGAGTCGCACTGACCCGCACTGAGTCGTGCTAAAAGGAAAAATAATCTCGTTTTCTGTGTCATGGGAGACTAAAACTCCCTGCTAACGCGAACTTCCTGCTTTGGAGGCCCCATGGCGACAGAAAACAGCCCGCAACCGCAGAGCCCGAGCGGTGCGCAAATCTCGATGGGTCAGCGCCCGCTGCTGCGGGCACTGGCGGAAAACTGGTGGGTGGCACTGGTGCGCGGCTTGCTCGCCATTGTGTTCGGTGTGCTTACCTTTGTCTGGCCCGGTATATCCCTTCTCAGCCTCGTTCTTCTCTTTGGAGCCTACACTTTGGTGGATGGCGTTGTGGCCCTGTACGGAGCCATTAAGGGGCGAGGCTCCGCGGAGCGCTCATCCCTGTGGTGGCTGCTGTTTGTGGGGCTTACGGGCATCGCCGCGGGTATCATCACCTTTGTGTATCCGCAGGTCACCGCCCTGGTACTGGTGATCTTTATCGGCGCCTGGGCGCTGGTACGTGGGATCTTTGAGATTGTGGGGGCCATCCGCCTGCGCAAGGAGATTGATCACGAGTGGCTGCTGATACTGGCGGGTGTGCTGTCGGTGATTGTTGGATTATTCCTGCTGATCAAGCCCGGGGCGGGCGCGCTGGCACTGCTGTGGCTTATCGGTGGCTATGCCATCGCATTCGGTATCATTCTGGTGTGGTTGGCCTTCCGCCTGAAGAAGGTTGGCACGCAATCCGCATGAGCTTACCCGAGCCCCCAACAGCCCGGGGGCTCGGGGCCATTCGCTAGGGACAAGCTCTCGGCCCGTGCTTGAAACTGCAGGGGCCCGCGTGCACACTGTGGGTGACTTTTGACGTGTAGTAGTGATGCTTAAGTCGTTTTCGGTGTGTATCAGGCAAGAACAAATATAACGAGCCGAACATGAGCGAAGCGCTAATCATTCTCGATCCAGCAGCAGAAAAAAGCCTGCAGCAGCAAATCCGCGAAAAGCTAATCCAGGGCATTCTGTCCGGGAGTATTCCTGCAAGCCATAAAATGCCCTCTTCGCGCCGTATGGCCGAGCAGTTGGGGGTGGCGCGCAACACCGTGGTGCTCGCCTATCAGCAACTGGTGGACGACGGCTTTCTGGTAACCCGCGAGCGCAGCGGCTTCTATGTCAGTGATACCCTTTCCCAGCAGGGGGTAATCAGCCACGGCGCCGGTGAGCCCCAGCGGGATGACGTTGATCGCAGTTTCTGGCGCACGCACTGTAATGCGGTCTCGGTAAGCCGTCGCGCGCTCAAGGCCCGCCCGGCCAACTGGCTGCAATACCCCTTTCCCTTTGTCAGCAACGAATATGACCCGCGCCTGTATCCGGGGCCGGAGTGGCGTGAGTGCACGCGGGATATTTTTACTGCGCGCGAAGTGGCCCAGTGGGCAACCCTGGGCAACAACGAAGATGATCGTCATCTGGTGGAGCAAATCTGCACGCGCTTGCTGCCGCGTCGGGGTATTTATGTGGAGCCCGGGCAGATCTTGCTGACCTGTGGCATGGAGCAGGCCTGCCATTTGCTGGGCGAGCTGTTACTGGGGGACCAGCGCAAACTTGCCCTGGTGCAACCGGTTGCGGGTGAGACCGGCGAAATTTTTCGTCGCACCGGTGCGCAGATGTTGCCCCTGGTGCAGGACGCCGATGGCCCCCTGCTCGACCAGAACCTGAAACAGGCCGACTGCATCTACCTGCAGCCCAATGTGCACAACCCCACGGCGGTGACCTGTAGTCTGGAGCGTCGCCGCTTGTTGCTGAAGCAGGCGCGGGAGCAGGGCGCGGTGGTGATTGAGAACGACTGCGACCACGACTTCTGCTATCACGGTAACCCGTTGCCACCGCTGAAAGGTATGGATGGCGGCAGCTCGGTCATCTACCTCTATCAGTTCCCCAAAATTATCGATCCGGGTATGCAGCTGGCCTTTGTCGTCGCGCCCAAGCCGGTGATCCAGCGCTTGCGTGCATTGCGCTACACCCTGCGCGAGCGCGTACCCGCTCTCAACCAGCGGTTACTGGCAAAATTCGTGGCCGCCGGGCATCTTGACGCGGCCCTATTTAAAATCACCCAGCAGTTAAAAGAGCGGTGGACCGCGCTGGGCGAAGCTCTGATGTATCACCTGCCGAAACTGAAGGTCCGGCGTGCAAGCTGCGGTACCGCCTGCTGGCTGGAACTGCCACCGCATATCGACGGCGCACAGCTGCAAATTAGCGCGGAGAAGAACGGCCTGTTATTGGAGGCTGTCGGTGATGGCCGCGCGGTGCGGCTGGGTTTCTCTGCTATCGATGCAGACAAAATTGAAGGTGGTGTGCGGGTACTCGCACAGCTGATCAATGGCGAACTGCAGGCAGAAGAAGAATCGCTGGCGAATACTGCGGGCAGGCGCTTGAGTGCCAGCGACCTCCAACGGGAAATGCCCGGGGCGATTTTTCTCGGCACCAATACCCTGGGTGAATCCTATCGCATCGAGTTGAAACCCGACGGCACCATGCTGGGTTACTCGCGCAATGATGTAGAAATGGATGAGACGGATACCGGGCGCTGGTGGCTCGATGGCGACCAGTGGGTGCGTCAGTGGCGCAGTTGGTCGTACGGGCGCAAGGCAAGCTTCCACGTGGTCACCGATGGCCACCGTATCAAGTGGTTTAGCCAGTGTGGAAAACTGATTGATACGGCGGTTATTGCCAACGAGTAACTGGGTCGACCAAGGTGGTTAACCCAGTTTTGACGAGCCGAGTGGTGGTTAGCCCGGCTGGCTTGAATGGTCCAGCCGGCTTGCGGCGGGAATGGCGATCAGGCAGATGCCCAGAATGACCGTGGCCAGGATAATCAGCTGCGCGTAGCCACCACCAGCGGTGATGAAGTACCCGGCAAATAATGGCCCGCAGGCGAGCCCTAGCTTGGATGCAAACCCTGCAAAGGCTCCCATCTGGCCCGCACTGTCAAAGCGCGAGGCAATGGTCAGGAAATAAGGTACGCAGAACGCCCAGGTAATGCCCGTAACCACGTTGGCGACAATAAACATCGCGCGCACATCACTGAGCAAGAACAGCAGTAACCCGACCAGCGTAATTACCAATGCCGCCGCCAGCGGCTTCGCCAGCGGATATTTTTGCCCGGTCACTGCGGCAAGTAGGGCACCGCTGATGGCGATCAGGTTGGCCCAGAACAGCGTCTGGCTGATAAACCCAAGCGGCAGTGCATAGGTTTTCCCCAGGTCAAAAATAAACGCGAACAGGGCCATATTGGCGAATTGAAAGCAGAACAGCGCAAGCAAGGTAATTGCGATGGGGAAATACGCGCGTGCGGTCCTGGGCGATTGGGGGTGCGACTCGACTGAGGCTTTGGTTGCGCTTTCGCGCGGCAAAGGATAGTCCGCGATAAGCGGCAGCATCAGCAGGGTAATTACGCTAAATGTGATCAGGGCATAGAAGGGCACGTAGGTGCCGTGCTCCACCACCAGCGCCGGCAGGAATCCCATGCCAATGGCACCACCGGTGTATTGCACCAGCAGCACCATGCTGTAGCTGCGGCCCGCAATGCCGCTGCGGGCAATGACCGCAAACCCCAGACCGACCAGTGCACCGCCGAGAATGCCATGCACCAGGCGCAATGGAATCAACAGATCCAAGTTGGCCAGCTGGATGGTCAACACATCCATTCCGATCGAGCAGCACAACAGGATCACCGCCGCACGTTTCCAGCGCGGGATATGGCGAATCAGCCAGGAAACCCCAAATGCTCCAATAACCGCACCGATGGTGTTGGCAAAGGTAATTTGCCCCGCCTGCTCCGCACTCAGTCCCGCACCGGCCATCAAGGCGTCCACGATGACCGGAAAGATGTTGACGTAGTAGAGCCCCGCTGAGGACAGGAATGCGAGAAATACACTCGCCACCCAACCGTTGCTCGCGAACCGGCCACTGGCCATTCCGAGTTGCGCTGCGCTGCTGTCTGGCAGCACGCCGCCGCCACTGTCGGAAGCGTCAGTTACTGCGCTGTTTACTGGATCTTGCATGCCTGCTCCGGTGCGTCATTGTTGTTATGGGTGTATGTCTATCTGCCTGCATTGCTGTCGCAGTCAGGCCCCGGATCAAAACTAACTTATTACATCGCTATCCATAGTGCCAGATTGGCCCTGTCGTTAGAGCCAAAAGCCGCATTTCCGGGGTAAACGGGCTTTGGACTCATCCCATGCGGCCATCTGGCCCTATAGCGGCAGTGCCACATACGCCAGTATGGCCCCAGGCAATATGAACAAGACTGCACAACCAGGAATCGGTGTGATGAGTAGCAAACCCAATACGTTCGGGATAGCCGCGCTGCAACTGAAGCTTGAAGAAACAGATAATCTGGAGCTGCTGCTGCAGAAAATCCAGCGTACCAAGCTGCGCTACCCGTGGGTAAAAATGGTTGTGTTGAGCGAGCTGGCGCTGCGCGGCGTCGGTGCCCAGCACGCCCGCGAGCTGCCCTCCGCAGAGGAAGAGGCATTCTGTCGCGCCGCCCGTGAATTAGGCATCTGGCTGATCCCGGGTTCCATGTATGAAAAGTGCGGCAGCGCTGTATTCAATACCACACCAGTAATTAACCCGGCGGGTGAAGTGATTGCCCGCTACCGCAAGATGTACCCCTTCCTCCCCTATGAAAAAGGCGTGACCGCTGGCGACCAGTTTGTGGTGTTTGATGTGCCGGAAGTCGGCTGTTTCGGTGTGTCGATCTGCTATGACATGTGGTTCCCGGAAACCACCCGCGCCATGGTATGGCTGGGCGCAGAGGTGATTATTCACCCCACCAAAACCGACACCATCGACCGCAAGGATGAGCTCTCCATTGTGCGCGCCAGCGCAACCATGAACCAGTGTTACATCGTCGATGTGAACTCCGCGGGCACCCAGGGTGTGGGCCGTTCCATCATCGTCGGCCCGGAAGGCGAGACGCTACATGAGGCCTCGGTAGAGGAGGAAGTCATCGCCTTCGAAATTGACCTGGACAAAGTTACCGGGGTACGCGAGCGCGGCATGAAGGGCCTTGGTCAGACATTAAAGAGTTTTCGCGATGGCCGCGTGCACTATCCTCAGTATGAGGTGGGTGCAGTGTCACCTGCGCTGCAGCGCCTCGGCGAGCTAAAGGTACCGGATTGAGTGCCGGACTGAGACGGGCGCGCGCGACACATGAATCGAATCCATTCTCACAGGATGCGTAAAAACTGGACCAGTCGTTATAGACTAACTGGCACTAGGTTGGGGTCAGGGTCCGGAGTTAAAAAATAACCACAACAAAAGCCGGCGCTGTTTGGCCAGCAAAAACAATTCAAAGAGAGTTCCAAACCTAGCAGAGGGCACCATGAAACATACAATCAAGCAGAGGTTTACCAAATCCACGCTGGCCAGTGCGGTCGCGGCCGTATCTGCGGGTACGTTATTTGCGGTTCCGCAAATTTCCGTGGCGCAGGATGCTGAAGCGGTGGAAGAAATCATCGTTACCGCAACCCGTCGCGCGCAGAGCGTGCAGGACATTCCCTACAATATTTCTGCGGTTGCCGGTGATGAGCTGGAAGCAAGCCAGATCACCGATGCTGCAGAGATGATGCGTGGCGTTCCCGGCTTGACCGTTGTGGATCGCGGCTACCGCAACTCGGGTACCGTCAATGGTGTGATGATTCGTGGTGTGAATGTCGATAGCGGTTCCAATGGTGACGTTCCGCTTTCGGCGGTACCTACCGTTGCGACCTATGTGGACGATACCCCGCTGTACGCCAACTTCGTGCTGAAAGACATCGAGCGCGTGGAAGTATTGCGTGGACCTCAGGGCACCCTGTATGGATCCGGCTCCCTGGCGGGCACCGTGCGCTACATCATGAACAAGCCGAAGCTCGGCGAGTTTGAAGCAACCGTGGGCAGCAGTTTCAGCCAGACCGAAGGTTCCGACGGCTTTAACATGAATAGCGACGCGCTGATCAATGTACCGCTTGGGGACAATGTGGCACTGCGTGCAAACGTGGGCATGATCGATAACGACGGCATCGTCGACTACACCAATGTGTATGAACTCGATGCACAGGGCGCGCCTGTCGCCGCCGGCGGTGATATCGCCAACGGTGCGCCGGTATTCCGCAGCGTGGAAGACGCAGATACGGTGGAAATTAGTTACGCCCGCGCGGCACTGCTGATTGAACCGAATGACCAGTTGAGCGTACAGCTCTCGCATCAGATGCAGAGCGATGAAATTGGCGGGCGCCGCCAGGTTACCCGCGGCACCAATTGGGTCAGTGGTGAAGAAGAGTTTTACGATGACTATGAAAACGGTGCGGTAACCCTCGAGCCCTCCGAGCGCGACGTCTCCCTGACTTCGCTGGAAATCTCCCTGGATATGGGCTTCGCCACCTTCACCTCCAGTACTTCCAGCTACTCTCACGACGGCATTGCCATCAGTGATAACTCCGGCTTCTACGCACAGAACGGCTGGTTCGCGAACTACTACGGCGGTTCCCCGCGTCCGCTGGCACAGGCCGAGCGCTTCTACGATGACAGCGCACTGGTGCAGGAAATTCGCCTGGTTTCCAATGGTGACAATGCAGTCGATTGGGTAGCCGGTTTCTTCTATATGGATCAGGACAGCAAGGCCGGGCAGAACAGCTATATGCCGGGTTGGGCAGCCTGGGCAGCAGAAGCACCATCTCAATGGTTAGTCGCGGATTCCGTTAAAGGGGATTTTGAATTCTATGGCGGCAATGTTCAGGATCAGGACTTCTACTTCCGCCGTAACCAGAAGTTTACCGATGTGGCTATTTTCGGTGAGACCACGTTTAACTTCTCCGACACCCTGCGTATGACCCTGGGCCTGCGCCACTTTGACAACAAGCTAACAAATGATTCGGTACTGCAGCTGCCGATCTGGCCGGAGCCTGAAGAAGATACTCGCGCGAGTTTCACCACCGAGGATGACGATACCTTGCTCAAGGCTAACCTGTCCTGGGATATGAGCGAGAGCACCATGCTTTACGCAACCGTCTCCGAGGGCTATCGCCGCGGTGGCGCCAATGCGGTGCCGCTGATGGGGAACTTTGCCGAGAACCCAGCGTATCTGGAATATGGCGCAGACCAGGTTTTGAACTACGAACTGGGTGTTAAGGGCACGACAGATGCAATGCGCTATACCGTGTCCCTGTTCCGCATGGACTGGACCGACCCCCAGCTCAATACCGCCACTACTAACTGGGGCTTTTTCGCCGCGGTTAATGGCGATGAAGCGCGCACCCAGGGCCTCGAAGTGGAGCTGAATGGCGACCTGAGCGAAAGCATTGGCTATACCTTCGGTTATGCATTTGTCGATGCTGAGCTGACCAGCGATTTCTACCAGCCCAGCGGTAACTGGCAGGGCAGCGGAGACTTAGGTGAGTTTATGGTTGCCGAGTCCGGCACCACGCTGCCCGGCACTGCCGAGCACACCATGTCACTCTCTCTGGATCACACCACCACGGTGGCGACGGATCTGACCCTGGTATCGCGCCTGAGCGGTTACTACCAGTCGGAAACCACCAACGCCATTGGTAGCGGTCGGACCTTTACCGAGTTTGATGGGTTCCAACTGTGGAATGCGAGTAGCACGCTGGTGGCCAACGACTGGGATGTCACGCTGTTTGCGAAGAATCTCTTCAATGAAGATGGCGTAACCGGTGCCCTGACCGAAGCACACATGGGCACGGACCCGGCCGAAAACTTCTATGGTAATGCGTCAAAAGACTACATCAGTCTGCCACGCACCCTGGGGGTTTCCGGGCGCTATCACTTCTAAGCCTCATCGTTGTCTCACCGTGTGACACTTAGCCGGCCTCTGCGCCGGCTTTTTTATGCCACAAAAACCGGTACACTCAAGCGATAAGGTGAAAAAACTCAATACTATTCAGGCCGTGGATACTATGCAGACCGTGGTTGAACCCAACACTGAGGCCAAGCAAGCGTATATTCGCGCTCGCCAGTACTTTCGCTCCGGGAACCTGCGTGCCGCGCAGGATGCCGCTGAAGAAGTGGTCCGCCATTCTCCCGCGTTTGCCAGTGGCCGCCGCCTGTATGCAGACATATTAATCGGCCTTAATCAATTTGCGGCTGCGCGCGGCCAGCTGGATAGTGCGCTGCAGGCATTTGCGGATCAGGTTGATCGCCGTCGCCCGATCCTGCTGCATAAAGCCATCAGCTTTGTGCGGGAAGGCGACCTGGCGGGAGCACTCGCGGTGCTCACCACTAGCGACCTGGAGCCCGTAGAAGCCCTGGACGCAGCCCTGCTGTCCCAACTCGGCTATCTGTTGACCCTGTGTGAGTCCCACGATGCTGCGCTGCGGGTATTTGAGTGTGCGCTGGCCGGGCAGCCCGACGATCCACTGTTTTTGTTTAATTGTGCGGCGGCAAACCGTGCTATGGGTAACCTGGCGCGCGCGGAAGAACTCTACGATCGCGTCCTGTCATTGAACCCGCAAGACTGGGAGGCGTATAAGAACCGCTCCGACCTCCGTAAGCAAAATCTGCAGCGCAACCATGTTGCGGAATTGCAACAACAGCTTGCCCTGTGCGATTTGCCAGATGTGGCCAGAGTGCAATTGCAGTTTGCCCTTGCCAAAGAATTTGAGGATCTGGGTCAGCATGCGGAGAGCTTCACGGCACTGCAGCGAGGCTGTGAGGTAAGAAGAAAATCGATTGATTATGCGGTCACTGATGACCTGTCGATTATGTCGGACATCGCCGCGCGCTTTACCCCGGATTTTTTGGCGGGCGCTGATGTACCGTCAGATTTCGGCAAAGAAATTATTTTTGTTCTTGGCATGCCGCGTACCGGGTCCACGTTGCTCGACCGCGTACTATGTGCATCCGGAGAAGTGGTTTCGGCTGGTGAGCCGGATACCTTTGCGCGCTTATTGCTGCAAGAGGCCGCCAATGTGCAGGGTGCCGACGGCGACAGTGCGCGCAATATAATTTTGCAGGCGGGGGAAAGTCTTGATATGCATTTCCTGGGCCGTGCATATGTGCAGCAGCTGCGCGCGCGTGCGCAGCTCGCGGGCGGCCGCCGGATTATCGACAAGAACCCGATGAATTTTCTCTATCTGGGCTGGATTGCCCGCGCGCTGCCCGGTGCCAAGATTATTCATCTGTGTCGCAACCCTATGGATACCTGCTATGCGGTGTACAAGACGCTGTTCAAGACGGCGTATCCGTTTTCCTACA
Source organism: Microbulbifer agarilyticus S89 (assembly GCF_000220505.1). Taxonomy (GTDB): domain Bacteria; phylum Pseudomonadota; class Gammaproteobacteria; order Pseudomonadales; family Cellvibrionaceae; genus Microbulbifer; species Microbulbifer agarilyticus_B. The sequence goes on from NZ_AFPJ01000043.1 coordinate 78,957, forward strand.
GTCAGTCGGAGATGGCGCAGTACTACGGCGGCTATCATCAGCTGATGCAGCACTGGCGGGATACCCTGCCAGAGCGGATTATCGATGTGCATTACGAAAGCCTGGTGAGCGACCTGCCGAGTGCCGGGCAGGCGCTGTATCGTCGCTGTGATCTGCCTTGGGATGACGCTGTTGCGACCCGCTACTACAAGGCGGGCAAAGGCACTGCGACGGCGAGTGCGGCGCAGGTGCATCAGCCGGTCTATCAGACGTCCCTCAACAAATGGCGTAACTACGCGGCGCAGTTACAACCAATGCGAGATATCCTTGTGCAGGCGGACATTGCTGTAGATAAATGACGGACATAAAAAATGGCAGCCGAGGCTGCCATTTTTCAATCGGATATTTACTTCAGGGCACCGATCAGTTCGGTGCCTTTCTCTTTTTGGGCAATACACAGTGAGATCCGCTCTTCCGTCTGCGCCAGGGCGCGCTGGAAGCCGGGAATGAGCTGTTTGTTGTCGGCAAATAACAGCTGAACTTCCTGCAGTGACTGCGGATCGCAGAAGCTCGCCGAAAAACGCGGGGTGTTGCGTCGCCATTGCCCGGGGATCTTTTCTACCACCGCCGGAAAGTTTTCCTGCAGCCACTGCCAGTTGCGGGTTTGCAGCTCGGAACTGGCCATGGAATTCAGTATCAGGCCGAAGCTTTCGCGCGGGCCCAGCTCGTCGCTCAGGGCGAGCGCGTGGATGGTGTCCAGTTGTGATGGGTCGGTCACCCGGCCGATGGCATTGGCACTGGCATTTTCGAACAGTGGATCATCCAGTTCTTTGCGCACGCTAATCAGGTGGTCGAGGAAGTCCTTGCCCGAATCCTGTACCGCGACCGTCAGGGCACTTTCATACAGGTCTGAGTCCAATGCCTTGGAATCCCGCGGCACACCAAAGCCGGTGAACTGTTCGGCGCTTTCCCGCAGCTGTGCGCGGGCCTGTTTGTCGTTTGCCTCCAGCGCCAGGAAACCGAGCAGGCGGCTGTGCAACAGCTTGCTTTCCGGATCGTCGTTGCCCGCCAGTTCCTGTACTTTCTTGCCGTACAGTTTCATCAGGAATGCATGCCAGTTACCGGCGTTTTCACGATCCACATAATGATCGCTGTATTTACTGAGGTATACCAGCGGAGCTTCCACCACCTGGCGTACATCGGAGGTGGCAGACAGACGCACAGTTTCCAGCAGTGCTGCCGGTTGCAGCTGGCCTGCCTCGAATGCGGCAAAAGCGCTATCGACCAGAGCCAGGCGCTCGGTGGTATTGAGGGCGTCAAAGGCTGCGAGCAGGGCTTGCCATTGGGGCTCATCCATATTGAAGCGGTAGTAGCCACTGCCATTGGCATTCGGCATAACCCACTTGGGGCAGACGCCGCCGGAGAGCGCCAGCGTCTGTTTACTCTCGGTGAGGAACTCGCACTGTGCGACGCCAGTACTGCCGCGCATACAGAACGGAATGCTCCACTGCACACCGGTATCGGCGATGGGCGAGCCGAGCGGCTTGTAGCGCTCCTGGGTGATATGTACCTGGGCGTTGCCTTCGGTATTGCAGTCGACGGTGAGTGAGAGCAGCGGCACGCCTTTCTGTTCGACAAAAGTACGGAAGGTTTCGGTCAGTTGCGGGCTGCCGGTTTCATCGCCGATGACTCTGTAAAAGTCCGGTGAGTCGGCAACCCCATCGGCAAATTTCTCTACATAGCGTCCCAGTGCCGGGCGGAACGTATCCGCACCGAAGTACTCGTCCACCATGTGGATAACGCCGAGGCTCTTCAAATACGTAATCGCATCGTAGGCGTTGCGGATATTGTTGTTATCGGTAATCGGTTCGCGGATGGCGCGGGTGCTGGCGAGTGAATCCAGTTGCATGGCGCTGATCGCGCGTGCCGCGGCGTTCAGGTCGTGGCCACCGTCCGGTTCCATAATCGTCAGCGCCAGTGGCGTACCCCAGGTAGCGAAGCCCTCTTTCAGCCACAGGTCGTCCCACCAGGGTGGAGTAACCAGGTTGCCGAACCACATGTGGGCAATTTCATGGGCGTGAATTCCCAACAGAGCCAGGCGTTGTCCCGGTGCCGGCTCGTCGCCCTCGACCAGAATGCGCTGTTCCCGGTAGGTAATTGCCGCGGAAAGCTCGGTGGCGCCACTCGGCCACTGTGGTGCGGCGATGATGTCGAGTTTGCGGAACGGATACGGGCGGCGGATCTGCTCTTCAAATACGCGCAGCATTTGCGGCGTAATATCCAGCACGTATTGCAGGTCCTTGCCGCGCCCTTTGCGCGCGAAACCGCGCAGCGGCAGCGGTTCTTTGCGGTATTGGTTGGCGGGGATAGCCGGGCGCTCCACCACGTCAAACGGACCTACCGCCAGTGAGAGCAGGTAGGTAGGCATGGGCGGTGACTGGGCGAAGGTGATTTTTTGCATGCCATCGCCGGCATCGCTGCGCCCCGTTTCCGGTTCATTGCTGATGGCGACATAACCCTCGGGGATGGTCAGGCTGATGTCATAGGTCGCCTTGAGCCCGGGTTCGTCAAAGCCGGGCAGGAAGCGGCGCGCCTGGATGGACTCCGATTTTGCCAGGGCGTAAGCATCGCCTTTTTCTTCCACCTTGAACAGGCCCGCGAGGTTTTTGTCGAAGGGGGCGCTGTATTGGATACGCAGGGTGATCTTGCCGGCGGGGACTTCTCTACTGAAGTCGACACGCACGACTCCGCTATCGAGAACCTGTTGGTACTGTGCCGGCACCACTTTCCTGCTTTCCGCGTTGGGTAGTGCGATGTCCTCTTCGGCGTGAACGATGGCGCCTATATCGGCAACGTCAATATTGTTGCCATGGATCCAGATATGGTCGGTGGGGTTATCCAGATCGATGTCGATTTCCACCTGGCCATGGAACGTGTCCTGGCGCGGATCGAGCGTGAGGTCCAGGCGGTAGGCACTCGGGCGCACGTCGTCCGGAAGCCTGCCCGCAGGCGCTTGCTCGCGTGGATTTGTGCTGGCCTGGGGCTGGCTGATGGACTCTTCTGATGCCTCGGGCGCAGCGCCTTGTTCACTCTTGGCTGCAGGCTCCATTGATGGAGTGTCTTCGGTGTTCTTTTTGTCGGATCCGCATGCAGTAAGCAGGATCAGCCCGGCCAACAGGGCGGGTAAGGCAAATTTTTGCATTGGAAATCTTTGCGTGTTTTTTGGATTGGAAAATAGAGGAAAGGTTTTCCCTATTGTAGTGGGCTCTATTGTAGCGGGTCGCGCGCTTTGCTTTACAGGGGCGATGCACTGATTTTGGTGCCAGTCAAACAAGGAGTTCTAGTAAGCTAACCTGCACTTACGGTTTTGTGTAAATTTTAACCGCTTCCATTTGCGTAATGACGGGTAGGGAATTGCCTGTAATGACTACCGCACCCTACGATACGACATGGTAATTTCATAACGTGGATCCATAGCCTATCTGCTAGATTTTAGGGTTTCTAGATATTCGTCAAATTGAGGACCAATATTTTTAGTTGTAAAAGTAATTCTCAATGAATTTGGTGAACCTACAATTTGATTTATTGACCTGTATGTTCCCAGAGCCTTAATCCTAACCCATCTGATATTCACCGAGCCTGAGTTATTTACTGATTCCGTGCCGTCGGAAAGTTCATATTTTTTTATTTTTCCTGAATTTTTTCTGTTTGATGCTCTTTTATTGTGTCGCCCAAACGCTTTCTTTATCCCTAATTTTAAATTGCCATCTACTTGGGTGAAATCATGGATTGCGAAGTATCGTGTCTCACCTTTTACATCATATGTGCCACTTAGGTCTAGTGGGAAAAGATTATAAGTGGAGACTAGTTCCTCTACTTGGTCGGTAGAAAATAGGTATGGAAACTCTATATAGAAACTTCGATTATTATTTGGGCTTTTCGAAATTTCTGTCTGTAGCTCGTCCATATTTTTAGGGTTTATGAGTTCTCCTGACAGAACTTTAAATGGGACGGTTATAAGCAAAAACAAGAGCACTATCCTGGTGCGCATGTGAATGTTCTCCATAACTCGTGATTGTTCAATAACTGAGATTTCGTTTTTGGAGTGGGAATCAAGGAATAATTTTTCCCTATTGTAGCAGGCCCTATTGTAGCGGGTCGCGCGCTTTGCTCTACAGGGGAGGGGTACTGATTTTGGTGTCAGCTAGCGGGAGGGCGTTGTGACCTAAATAGCATTCAGGTACCAGATATTGGGTTAAAAAATATCTCTGAAAACCAATACCCGGCACCTGACCTTTATATAGGACTTCTGAATTTTTCCATTTTCGGCATTACAGGTGCGGAATCGTCAGCATTGACTGCTGGCTGCGGCGATACGGCACCGTGATTTCGTACCAGGTATCCGCAGGCTTTTGATAAATCAGCCCCTGGGTGTCGATGGCCAGGGTAACCACATGCCCCGGGGGAACATCGTAGGAGGTAGTGAACAGGTCCAGGGAGATCTTCTGGCTCTGACCGACCGCCGCGTTGCGCACGGTGATCGGCGCATGGGTAATCAGGCGGCCGAGGCCGAGTGGGCCGGTATCGTAGAGGTGGACGTGCAGCTGCACCTCCGGCTTGCTCGGTTTTATCCACATTTCAAGTTTCGGGGTGCCGCGGATCTTGAAGGTGCTCCAGTGCACCGGTGAGTTGTATTCGATGGCGTGGTAACCGTTGATCCCTGTCATGTCGGTGTAGACCGGAATACCAAAGCCTTCCAGCGCATCGGAAACCACCGGAATGCCGGTGCCCGCCTTGGTGTCGGCGCCGCCGTGGAAGTCGTTGCTCCAGCCCCAGCCGGAGTAGCTGCTGGTTTTCATACTGGCGTTGTTGAAGTAACTGAGACGCGGGTGCAGGTAGTAGCGGGTGGATTTGTCAGTTACCGGAAAGTCGTCGAACTGCTCCAGCTTGTTGCTGATGCGCACGGTCATGTCGACCTTGGGCTCGTTGTCGATGCCGTTGGCTTCCTCTTTCAGATAGCGGTCGAACCAACGGAAGGTGGTGGCCCAGATATGCCCGTCGTTACCGCCAAGGGTCTCGGTCACCGCGTGGGTGCCGGGGTTCAACAGCAGTTTTTTGGGGCCGTCGAGCAGGGTATACAGCTGGGTCATGCTGTTGGGTTTGAACAGGTAATCGGCGAAGTTGTTCGACATCAGTACCGCGGTGCCATTGCTGTTGAGCCCCGGGACATAGGAGAGGGCGGAGCGCGGTGCGGCGAAGGCTTCGACGCCGGCAATGTCTTCGGTGGCGCGCAGGTTGGCCCAGATGGTGTCCACTTGCGGGTCCAGATTGAGCGCGGTGGTGGTGAGGATGGTGCCCCACACCAGGTTTACGGTGTTGTTCGGGTACAGGCCCTCGATCACATCCGACCAGCCCGACAGCGCGGCAACCGCGGTTACCCGCGGGTCCTGGGCGGCGGTGACCAGAGAAATACCGGCGCCGTAGGAAATACCGGCCATGCCAAGCTTGCCCACCGGGTAATTGGCCTGCAGCCAGTCGATCAGCACGCTGGCGTCGTTGATGGAGTTATCCCCAGCCACGTCGACCAGCCCCCCGGAGACACCAAAGCCGCGGGTGGAATAGCTCATCACCAGATAGCCATTTTCGGCGAGCGCCTTGGCCTGCGAGAGGTACTGGTTCTTATCCAGCATCCAGCTGTTGGTGAATAGCACCGTGGGGTAGCCGCCGGCCGGCGCCGGCGTTTCCGGAATATAGAGGTTGGCATCCAGTTCGGTGCCGTCGAAGGTGGTGATATCGACGTCCGGAATAAAGGTAGGAGCGGCCTGGCTGGTTGCGGTAAATCCGGCGCACAGGGCACCGGCCAGCAGCGCCGGCAGGGCAAATGTCTTCATGGCTTTCTCTCGGTATTTATTATCGTTTTACTGCTTCATCGCTCCGTCCCTGGTGCGGGACCGGGGCGGATCCAAGAAGTCTATGGAGCCCGCAGAAAATGTGGAGAGGGCAAGTTTTGTGACTGTGAACCAATCATCAGTCAGTGGCGCACGGCTAAACCCAGAACTTTTCGGTCATTTTGTGACTGGTTGGTTTATTTCGTTCGTGACCGCCCTTATGCCAAAGATGAATTATGGGTTCTCGTTTAAGATTGTTCTTTTTTTAACCAGTGAAAACGGTTATTGTGGCTTTTCACGCAGCGCTGTTCAAAAAACGGACAGCTGCACCATTGGCGAAACACCCGGATGGTCAGAATATGTTTTCACGAATGCTCGCGTATTTAGTTGTTTTTTCCGGCGCTTGGCTGTCGACCAGTGATGTCATGGCAGAAAGTCTCGCGGAAGACACTTGGTACGAAATTGACAGCGCTAACTTTCACATCGTGACCAACGGCGAGCCCAGCTCTGTGCGTCGCCTGGCCGAGGATTTGGAACGTTATCGCGCGGTGGCTTTGAGCCTGCTGGGTGCCAAAGATGATGGTGCCAAGCTGACCATTTATGCTGCCGCTGACCGCGAGAGCTATGCCGGTCTGGTAGGTGATGACCTTTCCGAGCTGACCAATGGTCTGTTTGATACCACCGCAGAGGGCAGCTACGCGCTGGTGAACCTCGACGGTCGTACCGGTGAGCGTCAGTTGGAAGCGCGTGAATTCCTGTTCCACGAGTACACCCACTTCCTGAGCTATAACGGCACCACGACCCACTATCCGTACTGGTACAGTGAAGGTTTCGCCGAGTTCATGTCCACCATGACCTTTGGCCCGGGCAACACCTACGATATCGGTGCCATCCCCGGTGAGCGAGCCATGACCCTGCTGTACACCAGCCCGGTACCGCTGCAGGAACTGTTGCGCGCGACCGTGCACAACACGCCGGATGAGGAAAAGGGCCGTGTGTACGCCAGTGGTTGGATGCTGGCCCACTGGATCATCATGAAGAGTGGCAAGGCCGAGGAATTCAAGCAGTTCGTTAAGGACTACAACAACGGTGCCGACCCGGTACGTGCGCTGAGCAAAAACCTGGGTATGTCCATCGCCGAGATCGAAGAAGCGTACAACGCACAATTCCTGGAAGGCCGCTTCCAGTTGGCCCGCGGCAAGGTGCCGGCGAGCTTCAAGTCCGAGCGTCCCAAGTTGCGCGCAATGAGCGGTCAGGAGACGGTTGTTGAGCTGGCGCGCTTCCTGGTGAAGTCTGGCTACAACCAGCAGGGTATCCGCGATCTGGCGGCCTACGCACAGAGCGCCGATGTTTATTCTCCGGAATTGACCGCGGTGCGCGCAGATGCGGCAACCCGTGAAGGTGACTTTGACCGCGCAGCGCGTTTGCTGGCGCAGGTTGCCCCTTCCGACCGGGATGAGTTCTGGTACCAGAAAGCCCAGGCCTGGTTGTGGCTGAACCGCGAGATCGGCAGCGTGGGGAACGAACGCAGCAAGGAAAACCTGAAAGGTGCCCGCGACAAGTTCGTAAAGCTGGTTAACAACCAGTCTGGCCAGGCGATGAACTGGTACGGTCTGGCGATCACCATGCAGATGCTGGGTTACCCGAAAAAGCAGTATGTGGAAATGCTTGAGCAGGCTTACCTGCGTGCCCCGCGCGAACTGCATATCGCCCAGTGGATGGCTCAGGAGCTGTACGATCGCAAAGACGCGGCGTACTTCACCCAGGTTGCGCAGCCGCTGATGCTGGAGCTTACCAATGAGCACGAATACAACCAGATGAAGATGATGCTGGCCGAGATGAAGCCGAAAGCGGGCCGCTCGACCGCCCATGCCAGTGCGCAGGGCCATAGTCATCACCACCATCAAAACCATAACCACGGCAATACATCGGCGAAAAACAAAAATGCGATGGCCGCAGGCGGCAGCAACAAGGCTAGCCCCTGATCCGATAACGACATCTTTCGACTTCTTTACTGGGTATCCGATAGAAGCGGCAAGCATTAGCCGCTACTATCGGACCCAGTTTTTGGTTTCAGAGGCCTGCCATTTACTGGTGGGAAGATAATAATAAATCCTGAATCGGCTGGAGGGAGTCTTGAGCCTTCTGATATCGATTGTGTGCCCGATGTACAACGAAAGTGCGGGCCTTGATCACTACTTCAAAGAAATTACCCGGCACATGGATCAGCTGGAACATCCCTATGAGCTGATTTGCGTCAATGACGGCAGCACCGACGACACGCTGGAAGCGCTGTATGCGAAACAGCAGGAAGTTAAGGCGCTGCGGGTGGTCAACCTGACCCGCAATTTCGGCAAGGAGCGCGCCCTTTCCGCAGGTTTGAGCGTCGCTGCTGGCGATGTGGTGATTCCAATTGATGCCGACCTGCAGGACCCGCCGGAACTGATTCCAAAAATGCTCGCGCAGTACCAGCAGGGTTTTGATGTGGTGCTCGCGCGCCGTACTTCGCGTAAATCCGATTCGCTGGCCAAGCGCTGGACCGCCGGCATGTTCTACCGCCTGCTGAAGCGTCTATCCAAGGTACAGATACCGGAAAACGTCGGTGATTACCGCCTGATGTCACGCCGGGTGGTGACCGTGCTCAACAACCTGCCGGAATCCCAACGCTTTATGAAGGGTTTGTTTGCCTGGTGCGGGTTCCCCACCACTTATGTGGATTACGAGCGCCTGGAGCGGGTTGCCGGGGAGAGCAGTTTCAGTGGTTGGAGGCTGTGGAATTTGGCGTGGGAGGGGATTACCAGTTTCAGTACCGTGCCGCTGCGGGTGTGGACCTACATTGGCGGTTTGGTCTCATCCGTATCCTTTCTCTACGGGGCCTGGATTATCCTGCGCACACTGGTGTTTGGTGTGGACACCCCGGGTTACGCATCCACCATTGTGGTGGTGTTGTTTCTCGGCGGCATCCAGCTGGTAGGTATCGGTGTGGTGGGCGAGTACGTGGGGCGCATTTATATGGAATCCAAACGGCGCCCGGTGTATGTCATTGAAAGTGTTAAATAGCGCATTGCGCAGCGCTAGCCCTCATACAGCTCGAGCGGCAGCCCGTCGGGATCACTGAAAAAGGTGAAGTGCCTGCCGGTGTACTCGTCCACGCGCACCGGTTCCACTTCCACGCCGCGGGCCTCCAGCTGCGCCTTGGTAGCCTCCACCGAATCCACACAAAACGCCAGGTGACGTAATCCCTGCGCCTCCGGATAACTGGGCCGCTGCGGTGCATCCGGAAAAGAAAACAGCTCCACCTGGCCGCCATCCGGCAATTGCAAATCCAGCTTCCAAGAATCCCGTACCGCGCGGTAATTCTCCGCGCGGATTTCAAGCCCGAGTATATTTACGTAAAAATCTTTCGCGCGCGGGTAATCGGAGCAAATAATCGCGGCGTGATGAATGGACTTCAGCATAGTTCTTCAGTTTTCGTCCTCGCTTTCGGTGCGGTAAATCTGCATGCCGCGCGCCTGATAGTTGGCCAGCGCACCCTCGTGGTCGAGGGTGCAGGTGTGCACCCACACGCGTTTGCAGGGACCCCAGCTCCACGCTTCCTCCAGTGCCCGGCTCAGCAGGTGCCCGCCAAAGCCGCGGCCGATAAAGCGCTGGGCCAGGCCGAAATAGGCGATCTGTACCCTATCGTCCGCCTGTTTCTCCAGCTCGAAGTAGCCGGCAATGGTGCCGCGGTAGTAGGCCGCCCAGGTGCGCAGCGCGTCACGCTCTGCGTAGTCCTGCCATTGCGCGTCCGATTGCTTGAGTTTATCCGTCCACTCCCAGGGTTCTCCCACCAGCTGGTAGAGGTAGCGGTTAAAGCGGAATTCCTTTTCTTCCGCCTCCACAATTGAAAGCCCGTCCGGGCATGGCTTGCTATTCAGTTGGCCCGGGTCGGTCATTTCCAGGTAGTAGGTGGTTACGCTCACGGTTTGCTCCGAAGTTTGATCGCGCGTTGGCGGTCGCAGTATTACTGATTGCGCACATAGGTTGGCGTTTCGTAGGGGCGGTAGTCGATCTCTTCAAATACCCAGGCGTGTGGCGCGTGTGCCTTGCGTTCGGCGATGGTCTTGCCGAATACCTCGATGTGAATCTCCTCCATCAATTGGGCCAGCTCGGTCTTGCTGTTCAGGCCAAAAAAGATGCCGGCCTGCATAAAGCCTTCCAGGCGGTGGCGCTCGACGACGGGAATCTGCATGCCGAGTTTCGAATTGGTAAACAACTGGCGCAAGCGGCGCGCGACTTCCTCGATGAATTTTTCCTGTTGCATCTCAGGTTTTCCTCCAGCTGGCGGTAAATGCAAGGGGTGGGTTATGTGGGATTTCGGCGAGGTCGCCACAACAGTTGCCCACGTCTTCGGCAATCTCTTCAAAGGTTTCCAGCACCAGATTGCTGGCGATAGCTGCGGTGAAGATATCCCCCAGGGTATGCTGGAAATTGTAATGGGGTTCGGATGCGTACTTTTCGCCGGTGAAATAATCCAGACCGTCGTCGCTCACTTGTGCCTCGCGGTCGAAATAGGAGTAGGCGATATGTGACGGCGTGCCCTCGGCGTACATATTCAGTACCGGGTGTATTTCTTCCATCAGCAGGCGGCCACCGGGTTTTAGTAGCCTGCTGCAGGTTTGGATAAAACCCTGTAGGTCGGGCATCCAGTTCAGTACGCCGATGGTGATGACAGCGAAGTCGAAACGCCCATAGTGGTGCTGCGGAATCTCGTACACGTTGTGGGTTTCGAATGCCACATCCGAGAAGTCGCCGCTCTTAACAAGGCTATTCGCCTGCTCGATGAACTTACTGGAGCCGTCGATGCCCAGGCAATAACCCGCCCCCTTGTTTTTGATCGACAGCAGGTCTTTGCCGTTATTGCAGCACACCTGCACCACCGAAGCGCCGGTAAGTTCCTGTGCATCCACCAGGCGGTTGAAATCCGCTTCCAGTGCGTTGAAACCTGGTTCGGCAACGCGCTCGGCCAGATCTGGGTTGCGCTGGTGGTGAATAGCGGCTGCCTCATTCCAGGACTTCAGGGTTTGTTCGGTATATTTTTTTGTGGTGTTTTCGGACTTATCTTTGATATCGGAAGCCATGGTTACATCCCGAGTTATTTCTGCATTTTCGCGTTTTTAGGCATGTTATTTTTCTGAGTTTATCCCTGTGCTGGCTCGTTAAGCTTCGCTCGCCGGCATCTGTAGCGATTCGATAAACAGCTGCACCGCAGGTTGCTCCAGTGCACTGCTTTTGCAGGTAATGGCATTCTGGATCTGGTAGCAAAAGCGCTCCGGGCGCAGCGCACTCAGGGATCCATTTCTAACATATTCATCCGCCAAGTAGGCGGGTAAAAAGCCGATAAATTTTCCGGACAGAATCATCGCCAAACGCGCGGCCATATGGTTGGCGATGCTTTTGTGCGGAAACAGTCGATACAAATGCGCGGCGCCAGACAGAACAGCATGGTCCGGGGCGGCGAGTTCCTGTTGGGTGATCAGTTCTTCATCGATATCCAGAGCCGCCTGCTCGGCGCAGGGGTGGTTGGCGGCGCAATACAGTAATGACTGATGGCTGAACAGCGGCTGGTAGCTCAGGCCGGGACGGCGCGAGTGCAGCGGGTTGATGCCGACATCGGCACGCCCGGCGAGAATTTCCAGCTCCAGCGCGTGGGGCGCGGCCAGCTGGATATCCAGCTGCAGTTGCGGGGCGCGTGCGCGCAGTTGCGCAATGGTGCCCGGCAGGTCCAGCTGCGGCATGGAGAGGACGTCGTCCGGTAGTACCAGCCTCAGTTTGCCGGTCAGTTGCGACTGGATGGCATTGACCTGGCTTTTGAAGGTGGCCAGGTGACCATCAAGCTCCAGAATTGCCTGGTACAGGGATTCCCCCTCCGGGGTGAGTTTGAAGTCGGCGCGACCGCGAGAGCGCAGGCACAACTGCATACCCAACCGGGTCTCGAGATCTGACAGGTGCACACTGATGGTGGAGCGGCTGACATTGAGGGTCACCTCGGCGGGTGCCAGGCCGCCGGCCTGTACGACCTCACGGAATACCCGCAGCAGGCGCAGATCCATGTCACTAAGTCGGCCGGAGAGTGCTGTTTTTGCGGATTTTTGGCTGCTTTTCATGAATTTTGGCCTCAATTTGCCCGGCTGAGGTGCTTGCAGGCACCGTATATCTGACACAGCCTAATCTAAAGTTAGAAAAACATAAATTTTAGTTTTAAAACTCTTACTTTTCGCCACCAGACTTCCCCGCCACTATTGCTCCAATACTGATAAATAAAGGGATCAGGGAGTATTCGATGAACTTGAACAATAGCCAGTTACTGCGGACCAAGAATTATATCGATGGTCAGTGGTGCGAGGGGGACACTAAGTTGGCGGTCACTGACCCGGCCAACGGCGTGCTGCTGGCGGAAATCGCCAATGGCAGCGTTGCCGATGCCGAGCGTGCGGTCGCCGCGGCGCACCGCGTGTTCCCTGAATGGCGCAGCAAAACCGCAGCTGAGCGCGCGGCGGTACTGAAGCGCTGGTATCAGCTGATTGTGGAAAATCGTGAAGACCTGGCGCGCATGCTGACCCTGGAGCAGGGCAAGCCGCTGGCAGAGGCCCTGGGTGAGATCGACTACGGCGCCTCCTACATCGAGTGGTACGCGGAAGAGTGTCGCCGAGCGTACGGCCAGACGATCCCGACCCACAACCCGGCTATGCGCCTGCACACTATCCGCCAGCCGGTGGGTGTGGTGACCTGTATTACGCCGTGGAACTTCCCCAACGCGATGATTACCCGCAAGGCGGCCCCGGCGCTGGCGGCGGGCTGTACCGTGGTCATCAAGCCGGCGAGCGAGACGCCGCTGTCGGCCCTGGCGCTGTGTGCGCTGGCCGAGGAAGCCGGTATTCCGGCGGGCGCCCTGAATGTGGTGGCGAGTAAAGATTCCCGCGGCGTCGGCAAGGTGCTGACCCAGGATGCACGCGTGGCCAAGTTCACGTTTACCGGTTCGACGCCGGTGGGCAAGTTGCTGATGGAGCAGTGCGCGAGCACGGTGAAGAAGATGTCCATGGAGCTCGGCGGCAATGCTCCGTTTATCGTGTTCGACGATGCGGATATCGATGTGGCGGTGACTGCGTGCATGGCCACCAAGATGCGCAATGCGGGCCAGACCTGTGTGTCGACTAACCGCATTTATGTGCACGAGTCGGTACACGATGAGTTTGTTGCGAAGCTGCAGGCGCAGATGGAAACCTTACAGCCGGGGCATGGCCTGGAAGAGGGTACTAATTTCGGTCCGCTGATTTACCGCCGTGCGGTGGATCAGGTACATGGTCTCGTGGAGGAGGCGGTCGCCAATGGTGCGCGCCTGTTGCTGGGCGGTGATTTCCTGCCGCACGGTGAAAATTACTATGCGCCGACTTTGCTGGTGGATGTACACGATGAGATGCGCGTTGCGCGGGAAGAGATTTTTGGGCCGCTGGCGGTGGTGCAGAAGTTCCGTGATGAAGACGATGTGATTCGTCGTGCAAACGATACACCTTACGGTCTGGCAGCGTATGTGATGAGTGAAAATATCCACCGCGCGAACCGTGTGGTGGAGGCGCTGGAGTATGGCATGGTGGCCTGCAACGCAGGTGTGTTCTCCACTACGGTGGCGCCGTTCGGTGGATGCAAAGAATCCGGTATCGGTCGCGAAGGCGGCGTTGAAGGCATGGCCGAATTCTATGAAACCAAATATTGCTGTTACGGAGCCTGAGTGGCTCGGCAGTAAATAGATTTTGTGGCGGCAAAGCGCCGGGTATCTGTTTTCAGAACCGCTGTGAACCCATCCCTGGGCGCTGCGGCGCAAACATCCTGTTTGCGACGCTTCTGAAAACAGATACCCGGCCCTTTGCCTTCGCATTGAAGTTATTTGTTACCTTTTTATTGCGCTAGAAAACGCACAAAATTTTATCGGAGAACATCATGTCCGAATCGAATAACGGTTTAAACACAGACGCATTTTGGATGCCGTTTACCCCCAACCGCAGCTACAAGGCAGCGCCGCGTATTGTCGAGCGCGCGGAAGGCATTTACCTGTTTGAGAAATCTGGCCGCAAAATTATCGATGCGACCGCGGGCCTCTGGTGTTCCAACGCCGGCCACTGTCGCAGCGAAATTGCGCAGGCGATTCAGCAGCAGGCGATGAAGCTGGATTACAGCTCCATTTTCAACTTTGGCCACGAGCTGGGCTTTGAATACTCCGAACGTTTGATCAAGCACACGCCGGAAGGCCTTAACCGGGTGTTCTTTGGTAACTCCGGTTCTGAGGCGGTGGAGTCTGCGCTGAAGATTGCATTGCAGTACCAGCGCGCTCGCGGCAAGGGCTCGCGCACGATGTTTATCGGCCGTGAGAAGGGTTATCACGGGGTGAACTTCGGTGGTATTTCTGTGGGCGGTATCGCGCCGAACTACCAGAGCTTTGGCCAGCCGGTGAAGGCGAACCATATGCGTCACACGCTGGATATCGAGCGCAATGCGTTCAGCAAAGGCCTGCCGGAGCACGGTGTGGAGCTGGCGGAAGATCTGGAGCGGCTGGTGGCGTTCCACGGTGCGGATCAGATTGCGGCGGTGATTGTAGAGCCGTTCTCTGGTGCCGGTGGTGTGGTGCTGCCACCGAAGGGTTACCTGCAGCGCCTGCGTGAAATCTGTGACAAGCACGATCTGCTGCTGATCTTTGATGAAGTAATTTCCGGTTGGGGTCGTACCGGTTCGCCGTTCGCTTCGCAGGAGTTTGGTGTCACCCCGGACATGATTACTTCCGCCAAGGGTATTACCAATGCGGCGGTACCACTGGGTGCGGTGTTTGTCAGTGACAAGATTTATAGCACCGTGATGGATGCGGCAGCCGAAGGCATGGTGGAATTCTTCCACGGCTATACCTACTCCGCCCACCCGGTAGCCTGTGCTGCCGGTATGGCGACGCTGGATATTTACGAGCGCGAAGGTCTGCTGACCCGCGCTGCTGGCGATATAGGCAAGCACTGGGAAAATGCCCTGCACAGCCTAGCGGACTTGGATAACGTGATCGACGTGCGTAACTATGGTTTGGTCGGCGCGATTGAGTTGCGTGCGCCGGAGCATTTAAAAGGTAAGTTTGGTGCCAAGGCTTCTGCGTTGGCCTGGGAAGCGGGTGTGATGGCGCGCGGTATTGGTGACGCGCTGTGCATGTCGCCGCCGCTGATTATCGAGGCCCATGAAATTGATGAGATCGTCGGCAAGCTGCGTGAGGTCATCATCACCCTGGCCTGATTTCTTACCGGCTTATCGCGCTCGTTTAGGTAGTCATCGCTACCGGGAGGGCGCGGCGAGAAGGCGTGAACCTCCGGGTTCGCGCCTTTTTTGTGTCCGCTCTTTTCAGGCCGTCATTTCCTATGTGCCATTTTGTGCCGTCTCGAGCTGCATAAAATTTCTTTCGATTTCCTGTCAACCTTTGTCCCCGCTCCCCGTTTTATACAGGCGACCTGGTCAGTTACCTGATTTTCCATGCGCAGCATCCGAGTTGTTTCTCGGGGCTGCTAGCAAAACAAATAACGAGGAACCAAGGATGTGGACAATACCTAATTCAATGCGCCTGTACCGGCAGGTTAAACCGCACCCGGCGCGCTGGCTCAGTGCGGTGTTATTGAGCGCTCTGCTGGCCGGCTGCGGTGGCGGCAGCGATACCACCGAAGTCATTGCGGACCCGGTTAACCCGATCCCGCCGAGCGGTAGCAGTTGCGAAACCTCCGATAGCGGCAGTAACTCAGACTCTTGTGGCACGGTGTTGATCGGTATCACCGATGCCGACGGCGACTTCTTGCAGTACCAGGTGGAAGTGGTGTCACTGTCATTGGAGCGGGCAAACGGCGCGCGTGTGGATGTATTGCCTACCAGCAACATCGTGGACTTCGCCCAGTATGTGGATGTTACCGAGCTGGTCACCGCGGCAACGGTACCCGTGGGTACCTATGTGCGCGGGGAAATCACGCTCAATTACACGGACGCAAACATTTACATCGAAAAGGATGGCGAAGCCCATGCCGCCACGGTGGTGGATGAATCCGGCGAGGCAGTAGGAGAGGTTACCCTGGCGCTCACCATCGATAACCGCAACCAGCTGGTAATCGCGCCGGGTGTACCGGCCATGCTGACCGCCGACTTTGACCTCGCGGCATCACATACGGTGAATCTGGAAGGAGCGGCACCTGTCGCCGAGCTGTATCCCGTGCTGGTTGCAGAGGTGAATGCAGACGCGCAAAAGGACTTCCGCATGCGCGGCCCGCTGATCGAGGTGGACGAGAGCGAAGGCGATTACCGTATTGCGCTGCGCCCGTTCCAGCACAAGCAGGGGCGCCTGGGTGGAATTGATATCATCACCGACAGTGAAACGTCCTGGGAAATCGACGGTGAGACCTATGTCGGTGCTACCGGCTTGGCCGCGCTGGCGGAATTCGAAGCCGGCACCGTGACGCTGGCGATGGGTGTCTTCAACCGCGAGTCACGAGAATTTACCGCACACTCGGTACTGGTGGGCTCCAGTGTGCCCGGTGCCGACCTGGACGCTTTGCACGGACATGTGATTGCGCGCGCTGGCGACCGCCTGACCTTGCGCGGTGCGAACCTGGTACGTGTGGACGGCGAGGTCCAGTTCAACCAGACGGTGGAGGTGCAGCTCGGCGAATTGACCAAGGTGAGCAAGCCCCGTTACCAGCATGAGATGCTGGGCCTGCAGGATATATCCGTTGGCCAGCGTATTCGCGTGCTGGGTAGTTGGGATGCCGAGAGCGAAGTATTCGACGCGCGGGAAGGTCTTGCCCACCTGTTGCTGACACGCCTGTCGGCAACTGCCGCTGCGCAGAGCGACAGCACTCTGGAAGCAGCGGCGCTGACCTTCGGTGGTCGCGAAGTTGCCATGTTTGATTTTGCCGGCACCGGTGTAACGGCGGAACAGGATGCGGACCCCGCGGCATACGAGGTGAATATTGCCGGTCTGGGGTTGGGCGCGTTTGGCATGGATGCTCCGCTGCAGCTGCGCGGCTATGTGGCCCCCTTTGGTAGTGCGCCCGCGGACTTCAACGCCCTCTCGCTCACCGACTTCAGCGATGCCCGCGCGCGCCTGCTGGTGGGTTGGGCACATGGAGATGAAGGAGCAGCAGAAGCGGGAGAGTTAGGAGGGGCAGGAGTGGAGAGTGCGATTGCGAGTCTGTCAGCGACCGGGCTGACCCTGTCCGCTGACGGCGCCTTTGGTGCCAAACACCACATCCTGCGCGGTTCGCACCGCACCGACCTGCTGGCGCTGGACGGGCTGCCTGCCATTGAGCCTGCGGATTCAATGTTCTTCGGGCGCGGCATTTACACCATCGCCCAGCGCGGCAGTGACGCCGGCGACCTGGTGTTCTTCTCCGACTTTGCCAGCTTTGCCAGCGAACTCGATAGTCGGTTAATGGCCGGTGCCATGGTCAGGCGGCTGCATGCCCGCGGCCACTACGATGACGCCGAGAACCGCTTCGGTGCCGTGGCTCTGAGTGTGGTGCTGCGCGCAGCAGAGCCGGTGCAGTAGTGGAGGCACTCTTTTTTGAACCACCCTTTGGGGGTTGCCTCAGGCGAAACTACACTGAATAAGTAGTCGGCCGAACGGCAGAAAGCGCGAAGCTGAAAAGTTTGAGCGCCCTGCCGCCACCGCCGGTCTCTTGCAGAGCGGCGCCTCCGGCTACTATGCGCGCGCGGCCTCTCGTTGTCTTGCCTTTTACGGCGGCGGGAGACCGTGCGTTGCTGTGTGTGGATGGCATGGTCAAGGCCATGCAAAGCGCGAGGTAGTTGTGTGAAGTTGCTTCCCCCACCAGTAAATCGGCTGCGCTCCTGTGCGGTAATTTGTGCCATGGCGTGCGCGGCCAGCCTGTCCTCCGGGGCGGGCGCGCAAACCACCCTGCCGCCGCCCGATACGACGAGCGGCGAATCCTCAGAAGACTACCGGCGCGACCCCAATCGCCAACGACAACTCTCCTCCGACGCCGTCCAGCTTACCTTGAGTGGCAATATCTATTACTACCAGGGCGGTTACTTCTATCGCCGTGAAGACGATGGCTTCCTGCGGGTGGAACCGCCGCTGGGGGCCGAGCTCAAGTTTGTGCCCTACGGTAGTCGCGGCTTCGAGATCGAAGGGCGCCAGTTTTTCTTGAGTGGCACCGGTACCTTTTATCGCTTCGACCCCCGTCGTGACCGCTATGTGGTAACCCAGCCGCCGTATGCCTGGCGGCGCTATTACAACGGTGACTTTGCCGGCAAGTACGAAGAGCGCCTGTACGGCTATCCCGATAAGGACCTCGGTACCCTGCGCGATCGCTCGGGTATTCCCCAGGCCTATCCGCCGGATGCGCTGGACCCGGACGGTGTCGATGACGAGGGCATGACCCTGTTTGAGGCAGAGGGTTACCGTGACCCGCGCCGTCGCGAGCCGCGCCCTTACGCCAACATTCGCCCCCCCTATGACGCCAGCGGCGAACGCTACGACAATCGGGTCATCGCTGAGTCCCGGTGTCGCCAGGATGCCTCTGCTGCTGCACAGCGTGGTAGTACCCTGGATCGCCAGCGCATGCGAATTTATCAGCGGGTCTATCGCAACTGTATCCAGCGTTACGACCGGCGCCGCTGAGCAGGGCGCTGACGCAAGAATTCCCCCGGCAGTGCTCATCTACACTGAAACAGATGCACCCTGCTCACGGGATGCGTGCATTAGCTAATGGCTGAGCAGTAGCCGAGGTCGGTACAGGGACGGGTGTTTGGGAAGTGTGGTACAGGGATGGTTTCGGCATGTTAGCCAGTAACGCCCGCCCAAAGGGCTTCCCGATGCTGCGGCCAGATTGCTGGCGGCAGTTTTTGCTCTTTTGTACCTGTGTATTTGTGCTGACGTTTTCTACGCTGGCCAGCGCACAACTCTCCTCCGTCAAACCCAAAGAATTTTCCCCGGTTATCCCCGATTTCTCTGCGCTGTCCGCCGATTGGTGGACAGAGTGGCCGGATGTTTCCCAGGAGCAACAGGCGGAGTGGTTGGTCGAGATCGAAAAGGCCTGGCTGGACTGGAAAAAGACCTTGCCGGAAGAGGCGGCGCTGGATGAACGGGTCCTGCAAATTGACAAGCGTCTCGAGGGTATCCGCAAAACCTGGCAAAAAAGTGAGAACTTAAAGTCGGTCAAGATCCTGCCGGAAGTGACCTTTCCGGAGTCGCCCACGGTCTTGCAGTGGGCCGAATCCGACGCGGCCGTGGCGCGCGGGCAGCAGCGTTACCAGGGCGTGCAATTAGAAAAAAGCCAGATGGACGATGGCGTTGCCCATTCACTCTCCCGCCTGCGGGAAAAGGTAGCGTTACTGCGCGATATTAATCGCAACGATCCAAAATATTTGAGTGCGACGCTGGATGTGTTTTTTGGCCAGATCAATCATCTGCAGGTGCTGGAAGAGCAGCAGTTGCTGAGGGATCAGCTCGCCCTGTGGGATGAAGAGCTGACCTACGGCCGTGCCCAGCTGGAGCGGATGCTCAAGGAATTGCGATTCAGCCAAGAAGTTGCCGACCAGCTGGCCTCGGCGCGCACCAAAGAAAAATCCAGCCTGGAGGAGCTGGCGCGCGAACGCAGTGATTCCCGTCATATGGTTTTTGAGAGCGCCGACAGTGAGGTCACGCTCGAGCAACAGATCAGCTTGATGAATTACAGTGTGGAAACACTGGAAAATCGCCTGCAACTGCGCAAGCAGGAGCTGCTGCTGGCAATGAACAGCGTGCTCGATCCCAATGGCGAGGCGGAGAAGCTCACCATCAGTAAAACGCTGGTGGAGAATGCGGAGAAAGCCCAAGCGGACCTGGTGCGTCAGCTCAATATGCGTCAGCGGCAGGTGGTGGCCTGGATCGGCGAAGACCCGAAGGCAATGCAGCGCTGGTGGCAGCGCTTCGAGACAATCAACAGCGCCCTCGGGCATGCCGGCGACCTGATCGATGACGTGAAGCGCTACGAGACGGCGCAGTTGTTTGTGTATCAGCGACAGCAGGGCTGGTGGCGCACACTCGGCGACCGGCTTGTGCTGCAGCTGCAGCAATTGCGTAGTGGCTGGCGCAATCTGGCGAACTACGAGCTCTTCGCCATCAGCCAGCAGCCCATCACCCTCAAAGACATCGCGCAGATGATTTTGGTGATTATCGGCGCCTGGGCCACCTCGCGGCTATTGAGCCTGGTGTTGCGGCGCATGCTGAGCAAGAAGCGCACCAGCGAGCAGGCCGCTTACGCGCTGTGGCGGGTGTTGAATTACTGCATTGTGCTCATCACCATCATCATCCTGCTGACTATGGTGGGGCTGGATACCTCAAAACTGACCCTGATCGCCGGTGCCCTGTCGGTGGGTATTGGCTTTGGCATGCAGGCCATTTTTTCCAACTTTATCTCCGGGATTATTCTGCTGTTTGAGCAGCCCCTGCGGGTCGGCGACCTGGTGGAGCTGGAGTCTGGGGTGTTCGGGCGAATTCGCGATATCAATGTGCGCTCCACGCGTATTACCACGCGCGACAACGTGGATATCCTGGTGCCCAATTCCGAGTTTGTAACCGGGCGCGTCACCAACCACACCCTGGAAGATCCGGTGCGGCGTATTCACGTGCTGTTCGGCGTGGCCTACGGCACCGACCCGGAAGAAGTGCGCGAGGCGGCCATGGCGGCGGCGGAGCGGGTACCGGTGACCTTTTCCAACTGGCAACGCAAAACGGAATTGTGGCTGACTTCCTTCGGTGACAGCTCCCTCGACTTCAAGCTGGTGGTGTGGGTGAACAGCAATGCGGTGTCGTCGCTGGGCGACCTACATGCGTTGTATAACCTCGAGCTGCTGCGCGAGTTCAACCAGCGCGGTATCGAGATTCCCTTCCCCCAGCGCGACCTGCATGTGCGCAGTTGGGGTGAAACTGCTCCGCCTGCGACGCAGGTATCAGATGATAAGACACCCAAGCCCATCGAGCGGCGTGGCACCAGCGGTTCTGAGGACTGGTCCGGCGACGCCGACCAAGGTTCGCATGGGGGTTCAAATGACGGTGCAGGCGGGGATGGCGGCGACGGTGGTGATGGCCCCTGACGCCTGAGTCAGCCTGGCCGTCCGCAACTCACCGCATTTCGTCGCAATTCGCTGGCACTGGCCGCAACGGCCGTAAAAAGCTGCCGAAAAGGCCCGCAAGGGGGCTGGTCTTATTTTGCCACCCCTGTATTCTGGAAAGCCTGAACATTTTCCAATCAACGCCAAACCTGTAGCGAACCCACCTTGCTGATTATCCCCATCCAGAACAAACCCGACTGGCGCCGGCCACCCCTGGTGTGTTTTGCGCTGATCCTGGCGAACCTGCTGGTGTATGTGTTGTACCAGAGCGGCGATGAGGCGCGCTGGCAGGCGGCCGAGGAATATTACTTCTCCAGTACGCTGCCGGAGCAGGATGAAGCGCGTTTCTATGAGTTTGTGGATACCGAAAAGCCCGAGTGGCGCACCATCGCCCAGGGCGCCGGGGAAGACTTCATGTACGAGCAGCTGTTGTGGAGCCGCGAGTTCCACGACTGGCTGATTCCACAACTGGAGCAGGAGGGCGAGGACACCCAGCAGTGGCTGGCCCAGCGCCAGGAGTTCGCCCAGCTGCGCGACAGCCTGTCCAGTTTTGCCTACGGCCTGACCCCGGCGGATCCCACCCTGAAAGGCCTGTTCGGGCATATGTTCCTGCATGGTGGCTGGGACCATTTGCTGGGGAATATGGTGTTCCTGTTGCTGTTTGGCCTGTCGGTTGAGCTGGCCCTGGGGGCTGCCTGGTTCCTCGGCCTGTACCTGCTCGGCGGGCTGGCCGCCGCAGGCCTGCACATGGGGGTGGAAGCGGGTAGCCTGATGCCGATGATCGGTGCCTCCGGCGCGGTATCTGCGGTAATGGGAATGTTTGTCGCCGTCTACGGGATCCGGCGACTGCGCTTCTTCTACACCCTCGGCTTTGCCTTTGGCGAATTTTCGGCACCGGCGCTGATGGTGCTGCCATTGTGGTTGGGCAAAGAAGTATTCGGTTACTTCTTCGGTAGTGAAAACATTGCCTACTGGGCGCACTTTGGCGGCCTGGTGGCCGGCTTCGTGTGCACCATGGCGCTGATCCGGGTGCGCCCCAGTCGCGACATCCATGTGGAGGAGGACCTTCCGCCCACGCCGGAGCAGCTGGCCCTGGCGCGCATCGAATCCCTGCAGAACCATGGCAAGTTACTGGAAGCGGGGCAGGCGGCCAGCAGTGCGCTCAAACAGCATCCGGAGTCACTGCCGCTGATTGAAAAGTCCATCGAGCTGACCGGTCTTGCGCCGGAGAGTGAGGCCCATCACCGGGCCTGGCTCGCCCTGTTTGCCCTCGCCAAGTTGCCGCAACAGGACTTTGCGCACATTGCTGCCGGAGTCGAAACCTACCGGCAAAAAGTGCAGGAGCCGCGCGCGCTGACACCGCGGGTGTGCCTGATCCTCGCGCAACGGGCGGCGCGCGAAAAACACTGGGCTCTGGTTGAGGTGCTGCTGAAACGCTTGCAGCAAAAGCAGCAGCGCCACCCATTGATGGCGCGCCTGGCCAACGGCGTGGTGGACCACTACCGTCGGAGTGGCGATGAGGAGCGCGCGCGGCAGGCGCGGGACTTTGCCCGCACTTTGCAGCCCAGCGCAGTTTAGGCGGGCTGGGCGCTATTCCTGTTCTGCTGCTCCGCGGCGAGAATGGATTCCAGCTGCTCTACCTCCCCGAGCACTGCGCTTTTCGGAAATTTGCTGCGCACAAACGCCAGCAGCTTGCGGCTGTTGTCGGTGCGGTTAAATCCATCCATATAAATCTTTGCCAGTAGCAGATAGGCGCTGTCCAGCCGGGTGTAGTGCGGGTCTTCCTTGTGCAGGTTGTTGACCAGTGCCAGCGCTGGCTTGAACTGACGCTGGCGATACAGCGCCTCGGCAATCTGGTGGCGTAGCAGCGACTTGTCGATGGCCGGTGTGTCGTGGGACTGTGCGGTAGCCATATACAGCTCTGCGGCCTTGTGTGGCTGGTTCATGCTGATAAAGCGTTCCAGTAGGTGCGGGCCAAGCTCGCGCAGCGCTTTTTTGTCGTCGGTAGCCAGCAGCAGACGATAGTAGCGCTCGTTCAGGACCACATCGTTGGGCTGCTGGCGCAAACAGCCCACCAGCGTTTTGCGTGCTTCTTCGTGGCGTCCTTCGCGCAGCAATATACTGGAGTCCGCCAGGGCTTTGCGGCGCTCGAACTCGCGCTCTTCGAGAAATTCCTCGGCGTCCACCTGTGAAGCAACGCCCAGCTTTTGCTGCTTGGTCAGGCAGATATAGCCCATCATGGCACTGGTAACGATGGAGAAATAGCTGGTGACAAATGCCAGTAACGGCAACAGCATCCACACCGGCAGCTTGTCCTCGACCACCGGTAGCAAAAAAGTAGGGGCAGCGGAAACCGCGCTGGTGGACAGCCACAGCAGCCAGTAGGGCCAGCCAATAATCAGGGTGAAATGCAGCAGCTTGAGCGGGTTCACTGCCGCGCGCATGCTGTGCTCCAGCGCCAGCACAATCATGGCTGCCGGCCCCAGTAACGACAGCACAATGGAATATACCTGCGCAGCGCCTACCCCAAAGGTGGTCGCAACCAATGCGCCGCCGCCACCGGCGACCAGAATCATACCGATGACCCGCGCAAACACCGCGGCACTACGCCCATCCTGGGCGTCGCCAAAGGTGGGCGCCTGCAAATCGCCACTGGCCAGCTTTTCGATCACCAGCAGGTTGTAGCGCAAGACCACAGCCAGCATCGCCACCAAAATAAAGATAGAAAGTATGCCCATCCCGGTGATGGCCAGGGCGGCCACCGCGCAGATCGCAGAGACGGTTAACGGCCCCGCGTTAAGTGCATAGCGAAAATAGAACGGGGCCATCTGCCAGAACGGTTTGGCCTTGTTGCTCGCACCCACATTTTGCAGCCGGTTATTACACAGAATGCATTTGGGGGTGGATCGATAATAGTTATCCACAGAGCCGGGAACACAGTCGCCGCAGTATTCCTTACTGCAGCCGCTGCACTGCCAGATGGCATCGGCATTCGAGTGGTAGTGGCAGGCATTGCCCATGGTCTACATCCTTGTTGTTATTGTGCTTCGTTACTGCGCAGTCGGTCGCGCGCACTCCCCAGTGTATCGGCTCTGTCCCGGGCGGCGCAATCTACCCCCCCTTGCAGGCTGCTAGACTGACCCAATATTGTACGGAGTGACAATTCACTCTGGCGCAGTTGCGCAGAACATTACTGAATAAATGAGGTTCAGATGAGCAAAGCGATGCAAGTACGGTTGGAATCCTCCGCGGCAGCGGAGCACTGGGGCAAAAATGCCCTGTTGAGTTTCGCCGATACAGAAGCGCGCATTCACGCTACCGACGCCATGGGCGGTCCGCTGGTCGCCACCCAGCGCGCGGCGCGCCGTCTCGATGGCATGGGTGTTACGGACATTAGCCTGCTTGGCGACAACTGGGATCTGGAAAGCCGCTGGGCCTTCTGGGCCGGCTACTACAACCCGAACCGCGACAGCAGCGTGGACTGGGGTAATGCGAAGGGCGATGAACTGGCGGAACTCGAAGCGCGCAAGGCCGCGGCCTTGTGGGTGCGCGAAATTACCAATGGCTCACCGGAAGATGTCTCCCCGCGCACCCTCGCCGAGAGCGCCGCAGAGATGCTGCAAAAGCTTGCGCCCGATGCAGTGAGCTTCCGCATTGTGGAAGGCGATGCGCTGCGCGATGCAGGCTATATGGGAATTTACAATGTGGGCCGCGGCAGCGTGCGCGGCGGTGCCATGCTGCAGCTCGATTACAACCCCACGGGTAGCGACGATAGCGATGTGGATATTTGCCTGGTGGGCAAGGGCATCACCTTTGACTCCGGTGGTTACAGCATCAAGCCATCCGCCGGTATGGCGCATATGAAGTCTGACATGGGCGGTGCGGCGATGGTGGCCGGAGGTCTGGCATTGGCCATTGCACGGGGTTTGCAGAAGCGTGTGAAGCTGTATCTATGCTGCGCGGAAAACCTGATTTCTGGCCATGCGTTCAAACTGGGTGATGTTATCCGCTACAAAAATGGCGTAACTGCAGAAATTCTGAATACCGATGCGGAGGGGCGCCTGGTGCTGGCGGATGGTCTTTTAGAGGCGAGCGAACAGAACCCGCGCTACATCCTCGATGCGGCCACACTGACCGGTGCGGCAAAAATGGCCGTCGGACGGGACTACAATTCGGTGCTGAGCCTGGAAGACGATATGGCGGACAAGGTGTTGCGTGCGGCCAAGTCCGAACACGAAAAAGCCTGGCGCCTGCCGCTGGAAAAATTCCACCTGGAGCAGATCCCTTCCGGCTTTGCGGAGATTGCCAATATCGGCCGCGAGGGCACCCCCGGTGCGTCCACCGCTGCGGCCTTCCTGGCAAAATTTGTGCGCGATGAAGGTCGCGGCTGGGTGCATATGGACCTATCCGGCTCTTATTTGCCCGCACCGAATGACCAGTGGGCACAGGGTGCCAAGGGGCATGGTTTCCGCACCATTGCCCGTTTCTTGCAGGATAACTAACAGGAACCAACGCTATGGAAGAGTATCAAGTCATGATCCAGTCACGGGAGTGGCTGGTGGGCTGGGGAACGCTCTCCCTGATCAACGCGGGTCTGGCCCAGGGTAAAAACCGCAGTGGCCTGATCTGGTGGATCTTGAGTTTGATCTTCGGGCCACTCGCAACATTGGTACTGGTTTTACTGAGCAAAGCGCCGGCAAAACCGCTCGACTAACCCTCACCGGTGTGTTGGTGAACGCATGTGCGCCGGTGAATCTCGATGACCCGGCGCAACTCTTTCCGCGGCCTCTCTCCGCTGCCTCTTTCCGTTGCCTCTCCCTGCTGCCTCTCCCCGCAACCGCTTTGCCGGGTAAATCCGGTCAGTCCCTCGCTAAATATCCGGCAAGCTTTGGTCAGGCCAAACTGGCTTGCCTTGGTTGAGGTCGTCAAATTCCTTCTGCTAGAATCCCGCCAAATTTTTTAGCCGAGCCGCCAATTTGGGGTACCGCGTGCTTACCTCGGAGCCTGGTCAGGTGCTCCGCTGCCGCAAGTGTCAGCATAAGGTCAGGCCGGGCTGGCTGCTGTGCGGTGAGGTGGGATGACCATTGGAGCTACTCGAGTCTGATTTTGCTGCCGCGGTGGTCAGATAGGTGTGGCGAAGCAGAGCATAATGGCGGATGTCGTAGATAGGGGAGTTTGGGGAATGCGGGGCGCGAGACTTTATCAACAGGTGGCGGAAAAACTGGCGGCCGCTATCGACGCGGGGGATTATCCGGCTGGTACCCGTCTTCCCGCGGAGCGCAAATTGGCCGAGCGATTTGAGGTCAGCCGTCCGACCGTGCGCGAGGCAATCATTGCCCTTGAGCTTGGCGGTTACGTCGAAGTGAAGGGTGGCTCCGGTGTCTACGTGACCGATGCACGCCCCGGCGGCTTTTCCGGCGGTGAAAACGATATCGGTGCTTTTGAAGTATTGCAGGCGCGCATGATGTTTGAGGGTGAGGCCGCGGGCCTTGCCGCGCGCGAGATGTCCGATGGTGAAATCGCGCAACTCGAAGTGCTGCTCGACGAGATGATTGCGGAGAACGCTGCCGAGTCCGGCGCCGAAATCGCGGACGAAAAATTCCACTTACATATTGCCCGCTGTACCCACAACGATGCTGTGGTTTCCGTGTGTGAACACCTGTGGAAGCTGCGCAACAGCTCCTCTATTTCCGTGCGCATTCTGGAGCGCGCACGTCAGGCCGGCAGCAAACCGCGCATTGAAGAACACCGTCGTATCTTGCAGGCGATTAAGGCACGCGACCCGGAAGCCGCGCGCAATGCGATGCGCGATCATTTGCAGCGCGTAGTCCAGCAGTTGCTGGATGCTACCGAAGCGGAAGCACTGGAACAGGCCCGGCGCGAAATGAGTGCCGCTCGCCAGCGTTTCGCACTGCCCTGATGGGTACCTATCCCGGTCGATTAGCCCGGGGTAACGGCTTCCGCTTGTACCTGTTGGGCGCAAGCCAGAGTACCGTCTACATCCAGCGCATTAAGCCAATGGGTGATCGACGCATGTAAGCGTGCGCTGTGTTTGAGGTCTTTACCGAAGACTGGGGCAAATTCGAGGAATGCCTTAACTACCGCTGCATTACCCGCCGGTTTAAATTGATCCCAAATTTCTTTTAGCTCTTGCGCCAGCGGGTCGGAGACCTCGATGGCATTGCCTTGTTCATCCACCGCAGAAACGTAGCGAAACCAGTTGGCCAGCGTGAAGCTGATGGCCGAGATCGGTCCCTTCCTGTCCAGCTGGTAGCGCAGGGTACCCAACCAGCGCTGGGGGATTTTCTGGGAGCCATCCATGGCAATTTGCCAGGTGCGGTGGTGCAGGGCGCGGTTTTCAAAACGCTGGATAAGCTGGGCCTGGTAAGCGGCGATATCGAAGGTGGGCGGTACGGCGATGCCGGGTGCCACTTCCTGCTGCATAAAATACTCGACGAGTTTTTTAAATGCCGGTTGTGCCATTGCATCGGCCACGGTTTCGCAGCCCGCCAGGTAACCACTGTAGGCAAGCAGTGAGTGGCTGCCATTTAGCAGGCGCAACTTGATCAACTCATAAATTTCCACATCCTTGACGAACATGGCACCGGCCTTGTCCCAGTCGGGGCGCCCAAGCAGGAAATCATCTTCTACCACCCACTGTGCGAACGGCTCGGTAATCACTGCGGCTTCATCGCGCACGCCTAACAGGTCTTCCACCGCGTCGCGGTCGGCGTCGGTGGTGGCGGGCACAATTCGGTCGACCATGGTGGCCGGGGTAGTTGTGTTGCCAGCGATCCACTGTGCGAGTTCGCCGTCTAGCTGCTCGGCAAACTGCGCCAACACCCGGCCTAGTAGTTTGCCATTGGATGGCAGGTTATCGCAGGAGAGTACGGTAAAGCCCGGTAAGCCACGGGCTTTGCGCAGTGCCAGCGCGCCGACGATATAGCCCAAAGCCGACTTTGGTGACTGCGGGTTTTGCAGGTCGTGAATAATATCCGGGTGCTGCAGGTTCAGGTTACCGCTGGCGGGGTCGTGGCAGTAGCCTTTTTCGGTAATGGTCAGGGAAACAATACGCACACTTTCCTGGGCCATTGCTGCGAGCAGCTGTTGCGGGTCTTCCGGGCCCACCAGTACCTCGCGAACCGCGCCGATAACCTGTGCTTTTGCGGCACCGTTTGACTGCTCTACCACAGTGTAGAGTCCATCCTGAGGTGCCAGCTGGTCGCGCACGCTGCCCGAGCGCAGGCTGGCACCCAGGATTCCCCAGTCGTGTTCGCCCGCGGTAATCCGCTGCTCGGTAAACCAGGCCTGATGCGCTCGATGGAAAGCGCCGATACCCAGGTGCACGATGCCGGTGGCAATAGCATCGCGGTTATACGCTGGCTTGATTACCTCGGCGGGGAGGGACTCAAGGGCGTGCTGATTCAGTCTGTGCATGTTCATAGTGCTCGGCTCATCACTTGTTCCTCGGTATCCCGTCACAGCTTGTAAGCGCGCTTCGCCAGGTTATAGGCGAGGTCCTCCGCCAGCTCGAACGCCTCGGACTCTTGCAAGCGGTGCTCTGCCACCAGCTGCGCCAACCACACGCAGTCCATGCGTCGCGCGACGTCGTGACGCGCGGGTATCGACAGAAATGCCCGGGTATCGTCGTTGAAACCGACGGTGTTGTAGAAGCCGGCAGTTTCGGTCACCTGCTCGCGGAAGCGGCGCATACCTTCGGGGCTATCGTGGAACCACCAGGCGGGGCCGAGCTTCAGTGCCGGGTAATGGCCAGCCAATGGCGCCAGCTCGCGGCTGTAGCTGGTTTCATCCAGGGTGAACAAAATGATGCTCAACTGCGACTCGTTACCCACGGCTTCCAGCAATGGTTGCAGCGCCTGCACATACTCGGTTTGCAGCGGAATATCGCAACCCTTGTCGCGGCCGAAGCGCTGGAACACGCCGGTATTGTGATTGCGGTAAGACCCGGGATGGATTTGCATCACCAGGCCATCCTCGATACTCATGCGCGCCATTTCCGTCAGCATATGTGCGCGGAACAGTTCAGCGTCGGCTGCACTGCAATCGCCGCCTTGTACCCTGTTGAACAATGCCTCGGCCTGAGCCGGTGACAGGTTGGCGGTGGCGGCCGTGGGGTGGCCGTGATCGGTGGAAGTTGCTCCCATCTCCTTGAAGAAGGCACGGCGGTTGCGCAGGGCGGCGAGATAGCCGGACCAGCTGCTCGTGTCTTCACCGGTAATTTCTGCGAGCTTTGCCAGGTTATCGGCAAAGCCTTCAAACTCCGGGTCCAGCACCGGATCCGGGCGGAAAGCGGTGATCACGCGCCCGGCCCAGCCGCTCTCGCGAATTTTCTGGTGGTGACGCAAGTCATCCAGCGGTGATTCGGTAGTGGCTAGCACTTCGATATTGAAGCGTTCAAACAGTGCGCGCGGCAAAAATTCTGGCGTACTCAGGTAGCTGTCGATGCGTGCGTAGTAGGTTTCAGCGGTATCTCCGTTGAGCTGCACATCCAGGTCGAATACATCGTGGAATACCGTATCCAGCCAGATACGCGAGGGCGTGCCGCGGAACAGGTGATAATTTTCTGCAAACCGCTGCCAGATTTTGCGCGGGTCCTGCTCTACGGGTGAGCCGTCCTGGCTGCGAATGCCCAATTGCTCCAGCGGAATACCCTGGGAATACAGCATGCGGAACACGTAGTGGTCCGGTCGAATCAGTAAATCCGCTGGATTGCCAAAGGGCTGGTTGTCGGCAAACCAGGCCGGGTCGGTATGGCCATGCGGGCTGATAATCGGCAGTTCTTTCACGCTCTGGTACAGGTTACGTGCGATATCCCGGATATTGGTATCTGCGGGAAACAGGCGATCGGGGTGCAGTATCAGGGGATTTGTCATTGTGAGATTTCCAGTGCTGCTTAATCTGTTGGTAAATTATCTGTCATGCATTGAAGAGCGTGTTTGTGCATTACCGTACCGGTGTCAGACGCGGATCGAATGGCAATGCGTGATTTTGGTGAAGGCTCTGCCACGCCTCGGTAAACAGTGTATCGTTGTAAACCCGCTGTGCGGTATACAGCGTACTCGCTGCTCTCAACGGGTCGAAGCCATATTTCTCTTTATGCGACCAGGTTTCTGGGGCGAGTACGGTTTCTGCAATTAATGCATAACCTTGTTTCAGTGCGTGGCCATCTACCGAGTAATTCCAGATATCCACGCCGGCAGTTTCGCCCAAGCGACCCAGCAGGTTATACGCCTCCAGGTTGAAGTTTGCGTAGTGCCAGGGGCGGGTGCGCTCAAACTCGGCATGTTGGTTGCCATGGCGATCAAACTGGCTACCGATGCGGCGCATCTGGGTAATGCGCAGGCGGCGTTTTGCGGTGGGCATATCTTCGGTAAACAAAGCATAGGCAACCACTTGCGCGTCGAACCAGGTACCATGGTTGTTGTGCCAGTTGTCCTCTTCAAAGCCATTATCACTGGTGCGTAACCAGTGGTTGAAGTCGGCATACCATTGGCGAATTTGTTGTTGCTCCTGCGCACTTAATTGTGAACCCAGTAGCGTAATTGCATCAATGATGGGGATCAGAAAGCGCGCTTCGATAATGCCGATGCCGCGCCCGGTAGTGATACCCGGAATGGCCTGTGCGTGCTGGAAATTCGGGTTCATGCGAGTGTCCTGGTCAATAAACCAGGTGCGCAGCAATTGACGTGCTTTCCTGCCGTAGCGCAGTTCGCCGGTAAAGTGGAAAGCGAGGGCCAGCGCAGTGACATCGCGACTCAGCGCGACCAGGCGACGGTTGTCACCAGCCTGGGTATTTATCTCCGGGTTGCGCTCGCCATCGCGGCGGATGTACGGCAATCCGTTTTCGGTATTTGGGTTTGGCCACCAGTAGGGCCCGAGACTGTAGTAGTCATGGGGGTCTTTACTGTCTGCCAGAGATTTTTTGTCGGTAACGGAATACAGCGGCTTGCGCAGTGCCTGTTCGGCGTTCTGTACAAGTGCTGCGATGGTTGAGGGTTCTTCAGCTATTGCCGCAAGAGCCTCGCGCTCAAGGACCAGAAGTGATGCCGTTTCCTGTTGTGCCCACGTAGCCTGAACAACCAGAAACAGGCTCAGCAGGAGTGATAGCTGGAAACTGGTGCGCGACATCGAGTGTCTCCCGGGTTGTTTAGGCGTGTTCGTGAAAAAGGGACCCACAGGGGTCCCTTTTCATTTGGCGATCTGACCACAATCGACTTAGAAGAACTTGTACTTCGCTTGCATTACGAAGATGCGTCCATCGAAGTGGGTGGCACGTGGCTGGAATTCCGTGTCCTGGTATTCCTCATACAGTGCTTCGGTCAGGTTGTAGCCTTTCAGCGACAGCGAGAAGTTGTCGGTCACGTTATAGTAGGCGGAGAGGTCAACCCGGCCCGCGGCTTTAACGTTTTTGTTTCCTTCACCGTTAAAGGTGCCCACACTTTCCAGCTCGTATTCACTGCGATAGTTGTAGGCGAGACGGATGCCGAAAGGGCCGTCTTCCCAGTATCCGATAACGTTGTAGGTGTCATCAGAGATACCCGGAATACGCGCGTCGAGCGGTGCGTCCTGGGAAGTACTGGAGTAGTTCACGATACCGCCGAAACCATTCCATGGGGCGGGCAGGAAGCTGAGGTTCTGCTGTACAGAGACTTCATAACCGCGTACTTCAATCTGCTCGTCCACGTTCTGGATCTTGCTGATGCTCACCTGGTCACCGGCCATGATGTAGTCCGCATCGATTGCATCGTAAGCGTCGACACCGTTGGTTAGGCAGTTGCCGTTCTGAACAGAGAGGCTACCTACATTCACGTCGTAGCTGGAAAGCAACCCGGCATCACAGCTATCCACTGCAGTGAAGAAGTTGTCGATCTTCTTCTGGAAAGCGGCAAAGGTAATGGCGCTGCCTTCGCGGTTATACCATTCCAGTGACACGTCGTAGGAGCGTGCAGTGAAGGGTTCCACGTCGGCACCCGGCAGGCGGATATTCACTTCCCCCGGGCGAGAGGAGATGGTCGTGGCCGGCGTTGCCGCACGCACGTTCGGGCGTGAAATCGATTCGCCGTAAGCGACACGCAGCACCAGGTCTTCACGCAGGTCCATCGCCAGGTTCAGGCTCGGCAGCAGGAAGTCGTAATCGTTCTCTACCGCGCGCTGTTCCGGATTGTTGATGTCGGTCGCACCGAACGCATAGTAAGGCGATTCTGCGGTCTGCTCGGAGTTCACATAGCGCACGCCGACGTTACCGGAAACCGGCATTTCGGCGACGGCGAATTCCAGGTCGGCCATCAGGTACAGTGCGGAAGTATCCAGGTCCACGTCGTACACCAGGCCGGCACTCTGTTGGCCGCCACGGGCGATCAGGCCGGTGGTCGGTACGCGTACGGGAATTTCACCGGTCACGGGGTCCGGAGCAACATTACCAATGGAGGCGGCGGCCTGTGCATTGATTGCGTCTACATCCAGCGCGAACCAGCCAGCACCGGCACCGGCGAAGCCCGGAGCCTCACCACCAAAGAAGTTGCCTTCGCTGACATAGGCTGGATTGCCGATGGCGGCGTCGTTGAGGATGCCGTTCAGGTCAATACCGGTGGGCGAGCTGCGCAGACGATCGGAGTCCTGCGTTTGGTTGGAGTAGCGATAGCCAAAGGAGACTGCGGACACTACCGGCAACTCCAGTGCACGCTTGGCATTCAGTTCAAAGGAATTGGCTTCGGTTTCCAGGGTTTCGTAGGTGCCGGTAATCAGCGCCTGGATATTGGAATTATCCACAAGGGTGGTAACACCGGAGCCGCTCAGGGTGTCTTTGACCAGCCACTCACCTTCGAGGCTGATATTTTCCAGGCCCTGGAATTCAGTGACGAAGTTACCCACATCCCCTTCACCGGTATACAAACGCCCGGAAACACCGCTGCTGCCCGCTTTAAAGATCGGGGTGTAGAATAGCTCGCTCCAATTGTTTTCCGCGGATGAGAGCGATACCAGTCCATCGACAGT
Source organism: Microbulbifer agarilyticus S89 (assembly GCF_000220505.1). Classification (GTDB taxonomy): domain Bacteria; phylum Pseudomonadota; class Gammaproteobacteria; order Pseudomonadales; family Cellvibrionaceae; genus Microbulbifer; species Microbulbifer agarilyticus_B. The sequence continues at coordinate 111,998 of NZ_AFPJ01000043.1, forward strand.
CCAGTCGTCGTTTGACCACTCGGCATCCATCAACACGGCTTGTGACTGTTCGTAGGTATCCCAGATACGCGAGGTGTTGCGGTAATCCACATCCGCAAACAGGATATCGGACACGGTATAAATCGGGTTGCCGTCGTCGTCTACCTTGCCGGTGTTGCGCGGATCACTGTTGGGGGTGATTACGGTACCGCCACTACGGGTACGCAGGTCGAGTTCCTGCTGGCCATTGTCGTTCATGTCGCGCTCGGTATAGAGCACATTCAGGCCGAGCTTCAGGTTATCGGTTGCCTGGAATTCCACACCGCCGGAGAAGGAAGTACGTGAACCTTCGTTAATTTCAGAGCCCTGGCGCAGTTCACCGGGCATACGCACTACAGCATTGTCCGGCAGGTTGTTTGCTGCGGCCCAGGTCGCGAAGTCCTCACCATTGGCGCCGACGAAGTTGTCATTGGTCGGGATATTGGTGTAGCGGTTGATCTTAACCGTATCGCGGCGGAAGGTTTGCTCGGAAGTGGCGAGCGTCGCGGTGACCGCGAGCTGGTCGCTGATCAGGTGCTTGGAACCGGATAGAACCATTTCACTGTCAACCGCATCGGACAGCTGCTCGGCACGGCCTGCGACCGACAGATCCAGGCGGCCATCTTTTTTATCCAACGCGCGCGGCAGGACCAGGTCCACGGTACCGGCAATACCGCCTTCCTGCATGGCTGCGGTCTGGGTCTTGATCACATTAGTACCGTTAAATACTGCTGGATCGAATGCGCCGAACGGATTGGGTGCACCGAATGCCTTGGTGCTGCGTGCCGGGCTGGCGAAAGTCTGGCCGTTCGCGGTGGTCTGTACAAAACCGGATGGCATTCCGCGTAGGTTGATACTGGACTCGCGGCGCTCACCTTCCCGGTTTAGCTGGACACCAGCAACAGCCTGGAGGGCTTCACCCATATCGAGTGCGGGCAGGGTGCCGATGTCGTCAGCGGAAATACCGTCGACAATCGTGGAAGCGTTGCGTTTTACATCCAGCGCGTTATCCAGGTTGCGCTGGAATTGCGCGGTCACGACGACCTCCTCCAGTTCGCTGCCTTCCTGGGCCATTACAGGAGAAACCGCAAGGGCGATCACGCTGCTGAGAAGGGTTTTGGTAAATCGCGGGCGTGAAGATTGGTTGTTATCAGTTGTCATGCTCAGGTCCCCGAAAGGTTGACTTGTTATTTTGATGTCTCTTCTGACCGGACCGCTGTCAGATCCCATCATCGCATTACTGTTGACGGGTATACGCATGGTTCCCTAAAAATGACAAGCCGTCAAGTGGCCTGACCATCTTACATGTTGGCTCCTGTCATCATATTCAACCCCTATCTTGCCCGGGTACCCGGCGCCCTCTAAGGGGCGGCGGGCAGGGTCAGGTAGACCCCTTTTATGTTTTGGGCGCGGAATTCTACGGTAGTCGCCCGAGTTCCGGGGGTAAAGTCGATTTGGGCCACACCGTTGGCCATCTCGATAATGCTGGAACCGGTGTAGGTACCGAGGTTCTGCGCCAGTGCACCGTCGCCATCCAGTGTGGAGAAATAGGCGCGGTCATTGAACTGCACCGCACGCCGCCCTTTGGCATCCAGTGCCTCCGCGGTAATGCGGTAGTGGTCGGGGGCAAGCAGCTCGGACGTCATCACCACTTTGGCGACCGGGGCCGGCTCGCCGATATGGTAAGTCAGGGTCATGGCATCGCTGACGGGTTCACGATTTGCGGTAAATCCCTGTACCCGCAGCTGGTTGTCGCCCTCGCTAAACGGTACCTGCCACACCAGGCCATGTGCAGGGAATTTGCCTACGATCCGCTGCTTGCGCCCAAGGCTTTCGCCGTTCAGGAACAACTCGGCGGAATCCGTATTGCAGTACACATGCACCGGGCGGCCGCGCTTATCGCCAAAGCGCACCGTCCAGCTGTGGGACTCGATACGGCAGAACGGCTGCTCGGCCCAGTAGCTGGCAAATACCCAGTAGGCGTCTTTGGGGGTGCCGGCACGGTCCACCAGTCCCTTTTGGTTCACGTAGGGCAGGGGGTTCTCTGGGCGCAGCGGTGTGCCGAAGTCCTTGAACGCCCACTGTGCGTTGCCGGCGAAATTATCCTGGCTTTCGCTCACCGACAGGTGCCAGTCGAACAGGTCGACTATGTAGCTTTCATTCCAGTCGCTGTCCTTGGCCACGCTTTTGACCACTGCCTGGTTCATTGCCTCGGCCACCGATACCTGCGCATCGATAAATCCTTCGGGCCCCAGTGGCGTTTCCGTGTGGCGACCGCGATGGCTGGAGCCACCGTATTCCATATGCAAAAACGCCGGATATTTTTCTTGGGCGCTGGTGATCGCTTCGCGGTATTGGCCATAGGCGCCGCCGTACCATCCTGCCCATATTGAGGGCGAGAAGGCATCCACAATATCGGCACCGGGATAGTATTTGCGAATGGTGGTGAGACGCGATGGATCCATAGCCTTCACCTGCTGGTTTAATTTCTCCAGGAACGGCAGAATTTTTTCGTCATCACCACCACCGGGAAAATCTTCTTCCCAGTACATTTCGTTGCCCAGCGACCAGAAGGCAATGCTCGGGTGATTGCGGTTCTGAGTGATTTGTTGCTGCAGCAGGCGCTCGGTGTTCTGTTGCCACTCGCTGCCGCCCATGCCGCCGCGGCACCAGGGCAATTCATCCCACAGGATCAACCCCAGCTCATCCGCCGCGCGGTAGATTTCCGGGTCCTGGGGGTAGTGCCCAAGGCGCACGAAGTTTGCGCCCATATCTTTGATTTGCTGCATATCCGCACGGTGTTGCGCATTGCTGAGCGCAGCACCGATCCCGGCGTGCTCTTCATGGCGATGGGTACCGCGTATCAGCAGGCGCTTGCCATTGATGAAGAACCCTTGGCCCGCGGGCATGGAAAACCAGCGGTAGCCAAAGCGCTGCCGTGCACTGTGCAGAGGTTTTCCGCGCGCATCGCGCAGCTCTGCCGTGACCGAATACAGTGCGGGGGATGAAGGTGACCAGAGGCTAGGTTCGGTAATTTCGGGCAACTCTACCATCACCTTGTCGCCGGCATTTTCCAGCGAGGCTTGCCGCGTGCTGACCAACCGCTGTTTGGGATCACGCAACTCCAGGTGCAGCGTATGTGCCTGTGGTTCCAGCTGGTCCAGCGCCACGGTCACGCGGGTTTCTGCAGACTGCTTGCTGACGGCAGGCGTGTCGATGGTGAGGGACTGAATATGGCTCGCCGGTAATGGCAGCAGCCATACATCGCGGGTCAGTCCGCCATGAATAAAAAAGTCCGCCTTTTGTGACGGGATCAGGTTGCGGTCGTAGGCGTTGGAAACCCGCACCTGCAGCAGGTTGTCGCCCGCGCGCAGCTGCTCGGTCAGCTCGACGGTAAAGCCGAGGTAACCGCCAATGTGCTCACCGATTTTCTCACCGTTCAGGTAGACCCACGCCTTCTGGTTGGCGCCTTCAAAGTGCAGCTTGTAGCGCGGCGCGCGCTGTGCGGCACTAGGCAGGCGGAATGTTTTGCTATACCAGCCCGCCGCACGTCGATAACCGGGCAGTGGGTCGACGGTGTCTGTCGCATTCCACGTGTGCGGCAGGGTCACCGCCACAGCGCCAGCCGTGTTCACCGCTGGTGGGGTGGTGCGCTCATCTTGCAGGTAATACCAGCCGTCATTAAACCGCTGTTTTCCATCGTTGGATGCGGCAAAAACACTGGAGAAAAACAGGCAAAAAAAAGCACCGCAGAATAATACTGCGGTGCTGGAAGTTGAGGATGAGTCCCCGGTGCGTTGCATGGTTGGCTCCGTTTTTGATTTCGTTATTGGATTGCCGAATTTTTATCGGGCCATCCAGCCTCCATCGACGAGCATCACATGCCCATTCATATAGTCTGCGGCCCTCGAGGCGAGAAACACCGCCGCGCCTGCCAGATCGTCCGGGGCACCCCAGCGTCCGGCGGGAATGCGCGCACTGATCGACTCGAAACGATCGGCATCTGCGCGCAAATTGGCGGTGTTGTCCGTGGCAAAATATCCCGGTGCGATGGCGTTTACCTGGATGTTGTCTGATGCCCACTCATTTGCCAGTGCCTTGGTAAGCTGTGCTACTGCGCCTTTACTGGCGGCATACGCCGGTACGGTAATGCCGCCGGAAAAACTTAACAGCGAAGCGATATTGATGATCTTGCCGGAGCCCTGCGCGAGCATTTGCTGGCCGGCGGCGCGGCACAGGCGAAAAACCCCGTTCAGGTTGGTGTCGATCACCGCCAGCCAGTCCACGTCGGAGGTATCCGCGGCAGGGGCACGGCGGATGGTGCCGGCGTTATTTACTAGAATATCGACGGTGTTGCCATCCTGTGCAATCTGCGCGAACAGTGCATCGATTTGCGTCGGGTCTGACTGGTCGCACCCATAGGCCTGGGCTTGCGCGCCGGCCTCTTGCAGTGCCAGCACGGTTTCTGCCGCGCTTTCCGCGCGGCTGCCCACTGCCAGTACTTTCGCTCCGGCCTGCCCCAGTGCCATGGCCATGGCACGGCCCAGGCCGCGGCTGGCACCGGTAACCAGCGCCGTTTTTCCGTTGAGCCCAAATTGCTGCTGCAAATAGTCCTGGCTGGCCTGGCTCATTGCGCGACCTCCGCGCGTTGCTCGCCGGTCATGCGAATCACTTCAGAGGCGGCCAGCAGCAGAGCGCCAGTACCGTACAGCTGGGTGTCGTCGGCCGTCGCGGAGCCCGGCGCGAACGCAACTTGCTGGACCCAGCCGAGTTTGCCATTCGGGTGCACACTATCGACGAGAGACGACCAGCCGCGCGCTACAGCGTCACGGTATTTCTGCTCGGTGAGCAGTCCATTGTTCACTCCCCAAGCCAACGCGTACACCAGCAGGCCTGTGCCGCTGGATTCTGGCGGAGACTGCTGCTCGATTTCCAGCAGTGAAGAAGGCCAGCTGCCGTCTTTTTGTTGCAGGTCTACCAAGCGTTCGCTCATCTCGACAAACAGCGACTGGTAGCGCTCTTTTGCCGCAAAGTGATCGGGCAGGGCGTGCAGGGTGCGGGCGATACCGGCCAGAACCCAGCCATTGCCACGGCCCCAGTAAATCAAGCGGCCCTGATCGTCTTTGCGCTCAAAATAGCGGCTGTCACGCAGGTACAGCTTTTCGTCGGTGTTGTACAGGTAATCCGTGGTTACCCAGAATTCCTGGTCCATAAATTCCAGGTACTTTTCGTCTCCCGAAACACGGGCCAGCTCTGCCCATACCGGCGGCGCCATAAAAATGGCATCGGCCCAGCACCAGCGCAGGGTGCAGGCGGGGTCATCGAAGTCGCGGTAGGCAAGAGGCTGCAGGTATTTGTCGTCGTCATCGAAGGCCAGGCTGTTGTCCGCCGGGTTTTCGAGTACCTGGTCAAAGGTATCGGTGAGGTGCTTGATCTTGTGAGCGTCGCCGTACTTTTCATACAGCTTGAGGTACACGGCACCCATTGCATGGTCGTCTGCGTGGTGGATGCGCGGGCCCAGTTGCCACAGGTTTACCGCCGATGCATTGAACACCGCTTGTTCGTAGGCGGGCTGCTGGCTCGCTTCTGCCCAGTCGAGCAGGCCGATTTGCCAGGTCGCATACATCCAGCCCTGTGGGATACCGCTGGGGCGCCCCTCGGCACGCATCATATTACTGCGCAGGTCGTATTGGCTAAGCTGCCAGTCGGCGACCTGGTTGGCCACGCTGGTGATCGCGCTCGGGCTCAGGCTATCGCTGAATGCCTGCTGTTCGGTCCCGGGCTGTTGCCATTGCACCGGCTGCGGCCAAAACACTGCAGGGGACTGTGGCGCTTCCGCATGTGCCGCATTGACGGGTGCTTGTTGCTGGGCAGTGGGCTGTTCGTCCTTCGCACAGGCAACAAGGCTCGCGCACAGGGTAAGAGGCGCGGCAACGTGCAGGACATGCCGGAGTGACAGGGAGGGGCGCAAAGTATTCAACATAGGGCGGCCTTTCTGGTTATTTCTCTGTTATCGGTGCGGCGTGACGCGTTGTTGTGATCACGCGGATGCTCTGTCGGCGATGTCCCATTTTATTTTTACTGCGAACGCGCGCTGTTTGAGCGCAGCTGGTCGGGACTTCTACGTATACCGTTATTCGGTATTTATTTGGTAATGTGGTATTACCAGTTGACCAAGTGTATAGTGGCCTGACCAACGTGTCCACCGCTGCGCAGTTTCAGCAGGGACGGCTACTCGAGGACCTGGGAGGTCGCCATGCAAACCCCTGATTCACAAAACGGATACCGCACTCAGGCTCAGAACCTGGCGGGTGCGAGTGCCACTCGTATGTGTACCACTTTCGGGCAAAACATATTGCGTCTATTTGGGACGCGTTTTGGGACGCGTTGCGCCCCTGCCGCAGCACTCGCGCTGGCGCTGGCGCAAGCAAGTGTGCCCGCCACCGCGATGACCGCCGGCAAGGCACCGCTCGCAGACAAAGGCGCCTATGCGGAACTCGCGGTGCGCCGCGGTGCGGTGGCCGATGATGCGGGCAAACTACGCGGGGGTGAACTGGTGCCGGTGGCATCGATGACGCTGCCGGCGACCCACACCGTGGGTGATGCGCTGTTTAAATATGAAGGACCGGGCTGGGAATCGGAGTTGGTGGCCTACCGGCTTTACTTTGATCACCGAGCGGCGATCGATGTTTTTGGCAAAACTCGTTCGCAGCTGGTGCTGCCGCAAGTCGGCGTGGATGGTTCCGACTACCACACCCTGGCCGACTGGGGGATGGATGTTTTAAAGGTGGGCAATTCGCTTGGCCTTGGCGGTATCGGCGCCTGGAGTGACAGCGGGCTCACCGGGGTAAACACATTCGACGGCGCCTCGCTGCAAATCCACAATGAACCGGATGCTTCCGGTGTCGATCTGCAGTACTCCGGCTGGCAAACCCCAGAGGGTGCACGTGATCTCACCATGCAGTTGCGTATTGCCCCCGGCTCCCGCTTGACCCATGTGCGGGCCACGGTGGACCAACCGCTACCAGGCTGGGCCACCGGTATTGTGCGCCATGGCTTGCAGCCGCTTACCTATCGTCCTGCCGACTCGGAGTGGGGCTATCTCGCCACCTGGGGGATGCAGAGTCTCGCTGACGACCAGCTCGGCATGGCGATTTTCTTCCGCAATGCAGACCTCGCGGAAATTCGTGATGATGCCAATAACCACCTGGTGCAGTTAAAGGGCGCTGCGCAGGTGGAGTACTACTTTGCTGGTGTATGGCGGGCGGAGGGTATTGATAGCGAGCAGGACTTTATCAGTTACCTGCAGCAGCAGGTCTCGCGCCTGAATCAGTCCCCATCTGAACACGCAGAATAAAGAAAGAAATAATCAAGGAATTACAGCGCTTATGAATTTTTTACAGACCGCAGACAGTGTCCGTTACCAGCGTATGACCAGCGCAGAACTGCGCGAAAACTTCTGCATGGAGGGCCTATTTCGCGCGGGTGAGTTGAATCTGACTTATACGGATGTGGATCGCGCATTGGTTGGTGCCGCGGTACCCCTGCAACACCAGCCGTTGTCCCTGCCCACACACAAAGAGCTTGCCAGTGAGTATTTTTGTGAGCGTCGTGAGCTGGGAATTGTAAACCTGGGGGCGCCGGGCCGGGTGGAGGTGGATGGCAAACCTTATGCGCTGGATTCTCTGGAATTCCTGTATGTCGGCCGCGGCAGCCGTACGGTAAATTTCTTTAGTGATGGTGAGGCGCCGGCGGAATTCTACCTGGTGAGTTACCCCGCCCACAGGAAAGCGGAAACCGTGCACGTCACCCTGGACAAGGCGCACAAGGTAGAGCTTGGCGCGCTGGAGGGTAGCAACGAGCGGGTAATCTATCAGGCGATCTGCCCGGGGGTGGTGGACAGCTGTCAGCTGGTAATGGGTGTTACGCGGCTGTCGAATGGCAGTGTGTGGAATACCAAACCTCCGCATACCCATCGCCGCCGCACCGAAGTCTATCTGTATTTTGATTTCCCGGAAGATGAGCGTGTATTCCACTTCATGGGCGAGCCCAGTGAAACCCGCTCGATCCCCCTAGCCCCCAAGACGGCGATCGCCTCACCATACTGGTCTATCCACAGTGGTGCGGGTACGTGCAGCTATAGCTTTGTGTGGGCAATGGGTGGGGAAAACCAACAGTTTGATGATATGGATCATCTGACGTTGTCCGACCTCGGTTAAGCATTTTCTCCCCGACCTCGCGTCGGTGCTTTTCGAAGCCTTGCCCCGCCAGTGCGGGGCTTTTTTATGCCGGCAGAAAATAGAATACGGGCGGTGTTTCCACCACCCGTAAAAACCGCATCAGTATGCGCGGGTCTTCACATACACGCAGCCGTTGTTGGGCTGGTACTTGAGGATGGTGCCACTCAAATTACCGGTGGACTCGTAATTACCGTCGACGGTGAGGGAGCCGCTGCCGTTCACGGAGGTGACGGTGCCGCGGAAATCACAGCTGGGGTTGGCATTGCTGTCCCATACCTGCAGTTTTTCACCGGACAGGTCGCGATCAAATCGCACGCAGCTGCCACTGCTGCTGATGGTGATCTCTTCACGGCTGTCCCACGGTAGATCGATGTAGCTCGCACAGCCGCTGCCACCCCCGGAACTGCTGGAAGAGCTACCGCCACTGGAGCTACTCGAGGAACTGCTGGAAGAGCTGCTGCCGCCCGAGCTACTTGAAGAGCTGCTCGAGGAGCTACTGCCACCGGAACTGCTGGACGAGCTGCTTGAAGAACTGCTGGAAGAGCTACTACTCGATGAGCTGCTCGAAGAACTGCTGGACGAGCTGCCGCTGACATAGACCCCGGACAGCGGGATCTGTGCGTAGACATCTTCGGCATAGGCCTGGTCCCAGGTGCTTACCGGCGTGCCACTGACGTTCAGGTGCTTGAAGCCGGTGCCATCCCAGGCGAATGCATAGCTCACCCCTGGTGTATCAAACAGGCCCCAGGTGGTGATCGCCCCGCCTGCCGTGGTGGCCTTCGACAGGGTGTTATTGATAAACACATTGTTCGGGCCGGTCGGTCCTGACCAGTTGCTCGCATGATCACCGGAGCCATACCAGATCGGCTGCCAGGTGCCGCTATCCGGTGCGCCATTGCTCCAGTTGCGGTGTTCAAACGGAACCGCAACGGTGTTGTTGCGAATAAGGTTGTTGCGTTCCCAGCCACCGTGCAGGTTGATATCACAGTCCAGTGTGTTGTCCTCCACAATATTGCCGGTAGCGGACCACTGCAGGGTGAGGTGGCGCAGCCGTGACAGGGCGTTCCCCTTGATCAGACTGTTGTACAGCTTGGAGCCGCGGAAGTAGCCGTTGCCGCCCGCGCCCTTGTTCCAGGAGCCGTGGAAATGGTTGTCCTTGAACGTCATGTGTCTTGCGAACTCGGTCACCAGCGGGTGGGAACCGGTCATTTCCATGCGCACATCTTCCACCCAGCCGTCTGCTGCCCATTTGAATAGAATGCCGTGGATAGCATCTTCCGGGCACAGATTGACGTACTTCAGGCCGACCCCGTTGGGATTCGATGCGGAGTAGTCGTTGCCGTTGTAGCCGGCACAGTTGGTGCCTGTGGTGGCCATCTCCAGATAGAAGTCCCGGAAGCCCACATCCTTCACCGCCGTTACCGGCATGACGCGGCTCTTGTAGCCGCTGCTGTTGTTGAGCGGTATGTCAAACTCCAGCGGGGCATCCAGGGTCACTGTGTCATTACTGGTATTGCGCGCGGTCACGGTAAAGATCTGCGTGCGCATATGCCCGGTCTGCAGGTTGGAGCGTTTGCCACTGGGGACCTCACCCAAATCCATAAAGGCCGTATCCGAGGCTGCGCCCACATAGATCAGGTCACCCACGGAAAACTTGTTGGCGCCGTTGTTTTCCAGGTGCAGCACGGTATCGCCAATGGACGCGGTCTGATCGAATTCGATGCTGTGTTTCCAGTGAAAGTTAATACTGCCCTCGTAATTTTGCTCACCAGAATGCTTGATGCGAGTCTCAACCCGGAAGGCGGCAAAACCGGGCCAATACTTCTTGTCAAAATCTGGTGCGCCGCTGGAATCCGCGCCATAGGGCTGCCAGCTCCGCACCGTGATTTTTGTTCCGCTCGTTGGGCTGTTGCCGGCACCAAGGATTACGACACCCGAGCGGTCTACATGTACCTCGTCGTCAATGTGAATTTCGCCGGCGGGTAATTGGATGGCGATCCGGTTGGATGGTGCATTCCCGAGCGGGATCATGGTGTCGATGATGTTTTGCAGCGCGGCCGCATCATCCATACCGTCGTTAGCAATAACACCATGGCTTGCGGCGTTGATGGTTTGGCTATAACTGGTGGGCAGTGGCTGGCCATCTTTGTATCCGGCAGCGTGGGCCGGTGTATGGGTGGCCGCAAGGGCCAGTACGGTGGCTGCCATGCCGCCCAGCAGTTTGCCGCGCGCACAGTGTCGCCGCGCTGCCGGGATTGTTCCGGCGTCGGCTTGAGGAGCGTGTTTATTCATTATTGTCTCCAGGTCGTCGATTCGACGTGTTGTCTTTCTGTCTCATTCATCGCCGCGGGTTGTTCCAGGAGCGTGCTAAGGCTCCTGATGCGGCCAGCAAAAACTAGATCAGAACAACTGGCCTTACAATCATGCCACCAGCCTTTCGCGTCACTTTGCAACGATTCACTAAGATAAAAGTCTGTAAATCCTATAAAGACAGCTAATTTTAACGGGAATGCACGCGATACGGCGGTTTGGCCTTGTGATTGGGGGGGAAACAGAGTTTAATTGGTCCGGTGGTCATGCCAGTTGTGTGGCCGAGGCACGAAAGAAGGAAACTCCAATGCAAGAAACCTGGCGCTGGTTCGGACCAGACGACGGAATCACTCTCCAGCACATCGCACAGGCGGGTGCCACTGGTATTGTGACCAGCCTGCATCAGGTGCCGGCTGGGGAGGTTTGGTTGGAGTCTGACATTCGTGAACGCAAGGACATGATCGAGGCCGCGGGGCTTACCTGGTCGGTTATCGAAAGCATACCGGTGCACAATGACATCAAGGCCCGTACCGGTGATTTTGAGCGCATGCTGGAAAACTACCGCCAGTCGGTTATCAATGCTGGCAATGCCGGTATCGACACCATCTGTTACAACTTTATGCCGGTTGTGGATTGGACCCGCACAAACCTGAATTACACCCTGGCAAACGGCAGCCAGGCCCTGCGCTTTGAGATGGCGGATTTCGCCGCTTACGACCTGCATATCTTGCAGCGCCCGGGGGCAGAGGGTGACTATCCGCCGGATGTGCTCGAGCGCGCTGCACGCTACCTGGAAAACACGGACAGCGATGGGCTTGTCCAGCTGGAGCGCAATATTATCGCCGGGCTTCCCGGTGGTGAGGGATCGCATGATCGCGAGAGTATCCGTCGCGCTATCCAAGTGTTTACTGACCTGGGAACGGATCGCTTCCGCGAAAACCTGTTTATGTTCTTGCGGGAAATTATCCCGGTAGCGGAGTCGGTGGGGGTGAAGATGTGCATCCATCCCGATGATCCTCCCTTCTCCCTGTTTGGTTTGCCGCGTGTGGTCTCTACAGCGGAAGACGCCCGCGCCTTGCTCAATGCCTATCCCAGTCCTGCGAATGGATTGACCATGTGCGCCGGCTCATTTGGTGCGCGCGGCGACAATGACCTGGTGGCGATGACGAAGGAGTTTGCCGAGCGTATTTACTTCGTTCACCTGCGTAACGTGATTCGCGAAGCGGATGGTTCCTTCTATGAGTCAGACCATCTTGGTGGTGACAATGACATGGTAGGCCTGATTCGCGCACTGTTGCAGGAAGAGCAGCGCCGGCGCGGCACCGGTAATAATTGCGAAATTCCCATGCGGCCAGATCACGGCCACCTCATGGCCGATGAGTTAAAGTTGGGCTCAGCCAAACCCGGCTATTCCTATGTGGGCCGCTTGAAGGGGTTGGCAGAATTGCGTGGTGTCATTCACGCGCTGAAAGCGACCGCGTAGCACTCGGATAGCACTGTGACGGACCAGACGAGTTCCTCATCGCCTCTGCGTCGGTCCTTGCACAATGAATTTGTCGAAGTTGCGTCGAAGGGTGCTCGGACGCTGGGCAATGGCGCACGCATGCCAGGCTACGATCCCCGCTTGCTGGGTACCGGAATTGTCCATATCGGTAGTGGCAGTTTTCACCGCGCCCATCAGGCCGTGTTTATTGACGACTTGCTGCGACGGCGTGGCGGAAACTGGCGGATCATTGGCGTAAGCCTGCACAGCTCTACAGCCCGTGACGCACTGCAGCCACAAAACGGTCTGTATACACTGCATGAGAAGTCGGCCGGACTCGATCAGCTGCGGGTTATTGCCTCGATTGACAGGGTATTGTTCGCTCCAGAGTCCACTTCTGAAGTCATCGAAGCGCTGGCCTCGGCTTCGACGAAAATCGTCACCATTACTGCCACCAAACATATTTACTGCCTGTCCAGCGACGGACAGCAGCTGGATCTTTCGCACCCCGCGATCGTGCATGATGTTCTCCACCCTGCGGAACCGACTACGGTAGTGGGCTATTTGCTGGCCGCATGCCGCTTACGACGCGACCAACGTTTACCCGGTTTCAATATTATCTGTTGCGATAACCTCCCCAGCGGCGGTGCGATTTTGCGTGCCAGCCTGCGCACGGCCGCGCGCCTGCAAGACAGCGGGTTGGCCAGCTGGATAGAAGAGCAGGTGGGGGTTTGCAGTTCTGTGGTGGACTGCATGGTGCCGGCGGTGACCAAATCTATGGCGGAGCTACTTCAGCAGAGAGCCGGCTATCGCGACCACGCCTGCGTGCTCAGTGAGCCGTACCGCCAGTGGGTAATAGAGGATAATTTTGTCGCACCGGTGCCGGACTGGGGTGCAGTAGGTGTCCGGGTGGTACCAGATATCACACCCTATGAGCGCATGAAGATTCGCCTGTTGGATGGGGCTCATTCAACCGTGGCATTTTTGGGGGCGCTCAAGGGGTATGCGTATATTCATCAGGCCATCTCCGACCCCGATATCCGCCAATTTGTCTTGCAGCTGTTGCAGGAAGAGGTGATACCAACACTGGCGGAGCTGCCTGAGGTTGATTACCACCAGTACTCGCAAGAGGCGCTTGCGCGATTCGCCAACCGCGCACTGCCCTATACCTGCGTGCAAGTCATCGCCGGCAGCAGTCGCAAGCTGCCGCAGCGTATCTTTTCCCCGCTTGCCGAGAGGGTTGTGGGCGAGCACAAGGCATCGCGTCTAGTTGCCGTTGTGGCCACCTGGCTTGCCTACCTTTTTCTGCACTCTTTCTCCGCGGGAGGATTTCCGTTGAATGACGGCGGTTCGCAAGTGCTGGTGAAGATGCTGCAGCGCAAGAAAGATCAAAAAGGGTTTCCATCCCGGGACCATGTGCAGGCATTGCTCACCCATGCAGGGTGTGTACCTGTGGTTTTGGTGCAGGACGGGAAGCTCATTGCGGGCGTACAGCACAGTCTCGCGCGCATTATTGCGCGGGGAGTCGACGTGGTGCTGAGGGAGGCCTCACCCGAGGTGGTGTGAAACATGCCACACTACCCCGGGGTAGCGGTAGGTCAGGAGTTATCCTGCTGGAAATAGGCTGCGGCTGCAGCCGTGGCATTGTCGATATGGTTGCGCATTGCTGCCCGGGCTTTTTCCGGGTTGCGTTGCTCCAGCGCGAGAATAATCTTGCGATGATCTTCGATGGACGGGTGCACGCCCTCAGCGCGCAGGCGTTGCATAAAGTCGGTACTGAGTTCCGATTGATTGCGCAGCTCCCACAGCCAATCGACGATTCCGGTAATGGCGGTGTTCTGGGAGGCTTCGGCGATAATACGGTGGAATTTCCAATCCGCCTTTTCTGACGCGTCCGGGCGGCTCTCTTCTTCTTCCATTTCCTTCAGCGCATTCTTGAGTTCGCGGATCTGTTCGTTGGAGATGCGCGCCGCAGCCAGTGCGCAGGCCTCCGACTCCAGAATAAAACGCGTTTCAAGAATTTCGAACGGGCCAACACCCTTGTCGCCGATCTCTGGTTGCGACTGTTGGTACTGTTTCTGCGTGGCGTAAATGCCGGAGCCGGTGCGGATCTCAATAACACCGGAAATCTCCAGGGCAATCATGGCTTCACGGATGGTCGGCCGGCTCACCCCAAGCTTGTCCGCCAGGACGCGCTCCGACGGCAGGCGCTCACCAGGTTTAATCGAGCCACTGGTGATGAGCGAGGAGAGTTGTTCCGCGACCTTGAGATAAAGACGCTCGGCCTTGATTGCCTGTAATTCCACGGGAAATACCTTTGAATATTGCTGTGTCAGTGTCGCCGGGGGTGGCAACCTATCTGACCACTAGTCCTGATAACCGATGATGATAGCCAAATCTGCCCGGGGATAGAAGCGCGCCACCCGGTATTCCACGGATCTGCGGTTGCAAATGCGGTCTCGATTTGCTTATATGGTCAAGTGGTATGACCATATTACCAGTTGTTTCTGGAGCAGTGGTACCCCTGTGGGCTTCTAGTTATGGGAGGCTGAAGGTGATGCGACTTCTTGGCATGGATTTGGGCTTGGTTTGGGCCTGGTTAGGAATTGGGGTGATGCAGATTTTTCGGGAGATCCACAGGTGAAGCTGGCAGCGCTTGGAGAAGTAATGGTTGAACTGGCGCCGCAGGCGGCAGGCCACACCCCAGATCCCAGTGTTAGAACCGGTAAGCCTTTGCTGCGGCAGTCCTTCGCCGGGGATACCTTCAACACCGCGGTGTACATAGCGCGCAGTGGTGTCGAGGTCAGTTACTTAACCCTGCTGGGTGATGACCCGTACAGCGAGGAAATACTCACACTCCTGCATTCTGAGCGGATTGATGTCAGCGCCATCGAACAGTTGCCCGGACGTTGCCCGGGCCTGTACATGATTCAGAATTCAGCGGATGGTGAGCGCTACTTTACCTACTGGCGTGGTGAGTCTCCCGCGCGAGCATTACTGACGCCGGGCACCCAGTGCCAGTTGGTAAAGTCCCATCTGCAGAAGATGGACTGCATTTACCTGAGTGGCATCAGCATTGCGATCATGCAGCGCGATGCCCGTGCCGCGCTGCTGGAGTTCTTGCGTGAATATCGGCAAGCCGGGGGGCGGGTGGCCTTCGACAGCAACTATCGCCCGCGTTTGTGGGAATCCCCCGATACCGCCCGCAGAGTGGTCCTGGACTTTCTTCAGCAAACCGACATTGCATTGCTCACCTTCGAGGATGAGCAGGCCCTGTGGGGCGACAAGCGCCCCTTGCAGAGCCTGAAGCGCAACAGCCGTGCGGGCATTAGCGAGTTGGTTCTGAAACGCGGGGCCGAGCCGGTACTGTTGCAACAGGGCGGCGCACTGACTGCGGTAGAGGTGCCGCCGGTCAGCAATGTCGTCGATACCACCGGCGCCGGCGATGCATTCAATGCGGGCTACCTGGGGGCTCGACTGCAGGGTGCCAGCGCGCATGACTCTATAGCCGCAGGTAATCGCTGCGCGGCGCAGGTCATTGGTTACCGCGGAGCGATAATCCCGCGTGACCAATATAACGATTGCACACGGGAATCCCTGTCTCCCGTGGGTATTGCTGCCGATACAGCCGATACAAGGGTATGATGAGTTCGGGTCGCCAGTACGCGTAGCGAGGCTGCGCGGTCCAAACCTGTACGGAATAAAAAAATAATTCACAGGTCAGCACAATGATGATGAAAATGTTTCGGCGAATGCTGAAAGGCACAGTTCTGGGAGCTACAGCCGTAGTTGTCGCCAGCTGCGGTTTTCAGGATGAGCAGGTGGCCCTGAAGCTGGCGCACACCCTGGACCAGCAGCACTCGGTCCACCGTGCCATGGTGTATATGGACAAGCGCTTGCGCGACCTCTCTGACAACAGCATGCGCATCGATATCTACTCGGGGGGGCAACTGGGCAGTGAGCGCGAGCTGATTGAGCTGCTGCAGATTGGCAGCCTCGCCATGACCAAGGTGTCGGCAAGTCCCATGGAGGGATTCGTGCCGGAGATGAAGGTGTTCAACCTGCCCTACGTTTTCCGTGACTCCGATCATTTCTGGAAAGTACTGCAAAGTCCTATCGGCAAAGACCTGCTACTCGCCTGTGAACGTGCGAAATTGCGCGGGCTTGGATACCTCGATGCTGGCAGTCGCAGTTTCTACATGAATGACGTGCCGGTGCATACCCCCGCCGATTTAACCGGCCAGAAGATCCGGGTACAAAACAGCCAGACTGCCATCAAGATGGTGAATACCCTGGGCGGTGCGGCCACACCGGTAAGTTGGGGAGAGCTGTATACCGCCTTACAACAGGGGGTGGTAAGTGGTGCAGAGAATAACCCGCCGAGCTTTTACCTTTCCAAGCACTATGAAGTTTCCCGCTACTACACCCTGGACGAGCACACGTATGTGCCGGACCTGCTGCTAATCAGTACTGAAGTGTGGAGTAAGCTTTCCGCGCAACAGCAGGGCTGGTTGAGCCAGGCTGTGGACGAGGCGGTAACTTACCAGCGCGCACTGTGGCAAACTTCTACCGAAGAATCTTTGGCCGCAGTAAAGGCGGCAGGGGTTGAAGTCATCTACCCCGACAAGCAGCCATTTATCGATGCAGTTAAACCCCTGCACGACAGCTATCAGGGTACGTCCGTCGGCGAGTTACTGGATAAGATCAAAGCGATCAATTAAGCCACCCATAACGCACGATAATTCGCGCATAAAAATAAAGTGGAAGCGAAGATGATGCAAAAAATTGAAACAGTTCTGGGCCTGCTGCTCGGGGCACTGCTGGGGCTGATGGTGCTCGATGTGACCTGGCAAATTCTCACCCGTTTCCTGCCCATGCAGCCCAGCTCATACACCGAAGAGATTGCACGTTACCTGCTGGTTTGGATAGGGCTACTGGGCGCCGCTTATGCTTATCGCAAGCAATCACATCTCGGTATCGATCTGCTCAGTAATGCGCTGCACGGACGACCAAAACGCCTTCTGCAATTATTTGTAGTGTCTGTTTGCCTGGTTTTCGCATCAATGGTCATGGTTTATGGCGGCGCCAAACTTGTTCTGCTGACCTTTGAACTCGAGCAGCGGTCAGCCGCGCTGAATCTTCCTATGGGATATGTCTACAGCGTGTTGCCACTCTCCGGTTTGCTGATTAGTGTCTTTGCGCTTGATCAATTATTACAGTTGATCGCCAACAAGCCACAAGAATCTGCTATTGGCAGTGCCGCCGCCCGCCACGATGAAGCGGAGATGAGTGATCAGCCAGTACTGGCGGTAAAACAAAAATCCAAGCCGGTAGAACCGGCGGTTGAAGCTTAAGCGAGGGATAACGCCATGGAAGTTGCCGTTCTGGTTCTGCTGATCAGCTTTCTGATCCTGCTTGCGCTCAATGTGCCTATTTCGATCAGTATCGGTGTTGCCACCGTGCTCACCATGCTGTGTACGATTGACTTTGACCCGGCCATGATCACCATGGCACAGAGGATGGCCACGGGTATTGATAGCTTTGCGCTGCTGGCAATCCCGTTCTTTATCTTTTCTGGCATGCTCATGGGAAGTGGCGGTATCGCGCGCAGGATCATTGACTTCGCGCGGGTGCTCGTGGGCATGCTCCCCGGCGGCCTCGCATTTGTGAACATTATCAGCTGTACCCTGTTTGGCTCCATTTCGGGTTCTGCCGTGGCGGCCACCTCCGCCATCGGTGGCTTTATGATCCCCTCGATGGAAAAAGAAGGCTACGATAAGAATTTCAACACCGCCGTTACCGTGGCCTCATCCACCACTGGCTTGCTGATCCCGCCGAGTAATATTCTTATCGTCTTCTCTCTCGCGTCTGGTGGTGTCTCAATTGCGGCACTATTCATCGCCGGTTACCTTCCGGGCTTGTTGCTCGCACTGGGTTTGATGATGGTCTGTGGTTTGTGGGCCAAGGCGAAAGGCTATCCGGTGGGTGAAAAGCCCTCGCTGCAGGAAGCCGTGCAGAAGACACTGGATGCAGTACCGAGCCTGCTCCTGATCTTTATTGTGATCGGCGGCATTATCAGTGGCTTTTTCACGGCCACCGAGGCCAGTGCCATCGCAGTACTTTACTCATTACTGCTGTCGTGTGTGGTGTACAAGGAAGTTAAGTTGCGCCAGCTTCCTGCGCTATTGACCAAGTCAGTAGAAACCACCGCGATCGTGATGTTCCTGATTGCCGCATCCTCGGCGATGTCGTGGATCATGTCCTACCAGAACATCCCGCAGACCATTAGCCAGGCCTTGATTACCCTGAGTGAGAACCCGCTGCTCATTCTGCTGACGATAAACCTGATACTCCTCGCCGTGGGTGCCTTTATGGATATGACCCCCGCGGTATTGATCTTTACCCCTATTTTCCTGCCGGTCGTGGTAGAGCTGGGTATGTCGCCGCTGCAGTTTGGCATCGTCATGATTCTGAACCTTTGCATTGGCCTGTGTACGCCGCCGGTAGGTAGTGTGCTGTTTGTCGGGGCGAGTATCTCGAAAACATCGATTACCGCGCTGGTGCGGCCACTACTGCCTATGTACCTGATGATGTTCCTGGTACTGGCCCTGGTTACCCTGGTCCCCGCGATTAGCGAGTTCTTGCCGCGCGCCTTGGGCTTGATCGATTAATCGTCCCAGCGCAGGTTGCCGCGTGGCATAGGTGTCATTTGGCGGCATGACGTACCCTTATTTTCTCTCCACCAGGATGGTATTGCCGGGCTGACAAGCCCGGCTTTTTTTCGCCTATCATTTTCTGTTGCTAACCGAATAAATGCGCTGCACTCGTGGCATTTGGCGTTGCTATCAACTCGAAACATACAAATGATGAATATGAAGATTCTCAATGAATCAAAAATCATGTATCTGCTTTTGTTCACCACGCTCTTTTGTTCAATCTCGGGATTCAGGGGGCTGTCCTTCCTCCTTATGTCGGTAACGGTTCCTATATTTGTCAGTTGGGCGTTTAATCACCGAGATTTCAGATACAGGATTCAGGCATTTATCTACTTTGTCGTGATCATTGTTGTGGAGATCGCAGGTTTTGCGGCACTCTATGAGCGAGAAGGTATTGTCTGTGAAGGCAGGCTGGTTAAGGATGCCTACACAAGTATTTATTTCAGTATCGTCACATGGACGACATTGGGATACGGCGACTGCGTGCCAACGCCGGCTATGCGACAATGGGCTGCACTACAGGCCGTCCTGGGCTACATCATGATGGCTATTTTTACCGCGTTGGTGCTAAATTTCCTTAACGGCCGAATTCCAGAAACAAGCGATAGGGACGGCTAATGCAAATCTATGGGAGAAGGTGGCTTCCTGCGTGAGGCAGTTCTCTTGGGCGTATGCTTGCAGTCACTGAAAATATTTTCTTGAATTACCAATTATTATGTTCGATTTCGAAACGCCTCGGCTCCTAGTGAGTGAGCTGTCTGCTGATAGTGCCGCATCAGATCGAGCGGAATTACTGGTCGAGATACCGAAAATTCTTACACCTGCGGTGGTTGCTTATCTACCGCCACACTTTTCCGGGATTACCTCCCCCGAAGTTGCGAAAGTATGGCTAGCTCGTATGTGTGCCGAGAGTCATCTTTTGTTGATTACGACACGGATCGACAAGGAGCCCGTCGGTTTTCTATTTGTCCACGTTAACCAGCAGCAGGATGCACATATCGGTTTCTTGCTACGCGAGTCATGTTGGAGGCAAGGGCTGGCGAGTGAACTGCTGAGCGGCTTTATTGATCAGGTGCGCAAGGGGGCATCTCTTAGCGCACTTATCGGCGGTGTCAGTTTGGAGAATATTCAGTCTCAGCGACTTTTCGAGAAGCTGGGTTTTAACAAAAGGCTCGATGCTGAGATGGATACTCTGTTTTATGAGCTCGTGCTATAAAAGTTGAGCGAATAGGTAATAGTGAGCCCGATATGATCTGGCACTTTTTGTTTTACGGTTTAAAGGGGGTGTAGTGGGGAAGGTAGTATTAGATGGATATATCCTCGTCCCTGCGACAGAGCTTGATGCCATCAAGCGCGAACTCATCGAGCATACTCGTCTTACTCGCGCGGAACCAGGATGTCTAAAATTTGTGGTCGAACAGGATGTTGAAGAGCCGACACGTTTCAATGTTCACGAGGAATTTATTGATCGTGACGCATTTCAACATCACCAAAAGCGTGTAAAAAGCTCGCGCTGGGGTAGCTTGACTACGAACGTTTCACGTCACTATACGGTTTTCGGATAGCAGTTTCTTATTTATGCGGGTGTCTGCCCGCCTGATGTCCGTCTAAATATAACAGCGCCGTTTTCCACATCATGACCTATGCTTATGGCGAAGATTCTCCACGATATATTCTTAATTGAGATATAAATATGGCTACTTCTACCAAACTGAGAGCAGGTGATGCCTTTCCTTCTCTGGAGGCGGTCAAGCTGGATGGTTCGAGCGTTACCCTCGGTAAGCCACAAGGAGGCGCGACCTGGCAGGCCGTGTTTGTGTATCGTGGCAAGCATTGCCCTCTGTGTACCAAGTACCTGAGCGAACTGGAAACATTCAAGCAGGCCTTTCGGGATGCGGATGTGGATATTCTCGCGGTGTCCGCTGATTCAAAAGAGCAGTTGGAGCAGCACCTGGAAAAAGTACAGGTTAGCTTCCCCATTGCCTACGGGCTGACGGAAGAGCAGATGAAGACGCTGGGCCTGTATATTTCCATCCCCCGGTCAGAACAAGAGACGGACCACAATTTTGCCGAGCCCGGGCTGTTTGTGGTGAACGAGCAAGGTAATCTGCACGTGGTGGACATCTCAAATAATCCCTTTGTACGCCCGGAGCTGGGCGCGCTGACTCGCGGTCTCGCCTGGATTCGCGATCCGGACAATCACTATCCGATTCGTGGGACACTGAAGTACTAATCACCAGAAGTGTCCGATCCCTGAAAAATCAATCCCGGCTTCGCAGTTAACCGGCTGCTGGTACTGTTATGGCGAAACATTCCTTCACGGTTTCTCCCGAGGACTATCCTCGTCCGCTGAATGTAATGGGCGATACGGTGAGTGTCCTTGCGCGACTCGCGCAGACGGGCTCGTACGCAATCACCATCGTTCACGGCAAGGCTGGGGATGGGCCCCCTCCGCACCGGCATGACTGGAATGAAACCTTTTTTGTGGTGCGCGGCAGTGTCGACTTTGCATTGCGAGGGTGCGAGACTTGCGCGGAAGCCGGGAGTCTGGTGCACTTCCCGGCAGGCGAGGTGCATTCGTTTACCTTTGGTGCCAGCGGTGCCGAATTACTTGAGATAACGGGACCCGGCAGCCGGGCGGTGGAGATGTTCGAAGCGTTGGATCGTGAAATTCCTGCGGGTGTGAACGATGGGGCTCGTATCGCCCAGGTGCTCGAACAAAACGGCGTGCAGGTGGTTCAGGGAAAATCTTCCCGGGACTAAGCAGTCCGGCGCGAAGTCATGGGGTCTAATTGGTCACCTCTATCAAGTGGCTAGATGCAAACAATTTTTACAAATAGGAATTGTTCTCGATAATCGGCATATTGTTCGTGGCTGCTCAAAATTTGCACAGTGCGGCCCGACCCGAGACCGGTGCAACTGAGGATGATTCACTATGAAGAAGACCTGTAGTTTTGCGTTAGTTCACATGGCCGTCGCATTCACCGTGGGCTTTGTGATGACCGGGGATTTCTTGGTCGGAAGCGCACTGGCACTCGTAGAGCCCGCATGTAACACGGTGGCGTACTATTTTCATGAGAAGTGGTGGGGCGGCGCTGCGGTTGCCTGATCGTTTTTCTCAGCGGTTAACGTCTGCCAGAGAATCGCTGCGCATCAAGAATTTCGAAAGGCCGCGGATTGTGCTCAATCCGTGGCCTTTTTCGTTTATCTGCTTGTTGCTCAGTTGTTACCAAGCACGAAACAACGCTCCAAGTCCTTTGGATACCGCAGGCTCAAGTTATCACAGGTCTTACCCAGCTTGGCGTGCGACTGTGAATGCGCCGTGGTGTCCTTCTGCCGGGTGGCGAGAATGGCAGGTTTGGCTTGGTGGTGGGATTTTAGCGGCAAGTGCGTATTCATTTGGAAACCTCTACTGCATATACGCTGCGATGTATGCCTTTGCTGCTTTCGCGGTAATTCTCTCGTGAGCGTGTTGACCAGGGAAAAGATACGGAAAGTCTGCGCGGCCACGTGTTAACTGTAGTGTAAAAAACGAGGGACCAGCCGCCACATGCCCAATGTGCGCACAAATGCCATTTTCCCTGAGACTCACCGCAAGTTCCCGTCGCCTCAAAGCAGGTTCACCGATCGCTCGCATATCTGGATAGTGTCCAGCAATCAAGGCGAAAGCTATATTTGATTATCGCTATGGTGACTTTCGGTCTATTCTTAGTCTTAGTTTCGCGAATACACGACGAACAGATTAAGAAAGAGCGAGAGCAACAATGAAAAATTCCACGACACACTTGTTACGTACAGAGTTACCTGCAACCGCCGTCACCGAATGTAGTTTTCAACAGAACGTTGCATGTAACTCTGAATGTAATTACAGCGATAACTATTACGGTGATCAGGTATGTATCTTGAAAAAGTAGTGGCGGACTGGGTGACGGGTATTCTGCTGCGGGCGCTGGAGACGCAGCTGCAAAGTTTCGACAAGGATGACAGCCTGTAAATGGCACTCAGTAATTTGCGTGCCGTTTTTCCGGCTTAAGTTACCAGGCCTGATTTTACGAAAGTAATCCCAATAGTTCTTCGCCACTTTTTGGCAGCTGCTGTGCCTGCGTGGCATCAAACAGGGCATCCGCCAGCGCTTGCTTTTGCTGCTGCATTTTTTGGATGCGCTCTTCCACCGTATCGGCCGCAATGAGCTTGTACACAAACACCGGCTTGTCCTGCCCAATGCGATGGGCGCGATCCGTCGCCTGATTTTCTACCGCGGGATTCCACCAGGGGTCCATATGGATCACCACATCTGCGGCGGTCAGGTTCAGTCCGGCCCCACCGGCCTTGAGACTGATTAAAAATACCCGCACGTCACCACTCTGAAAGCGGTCAATCGCTTGCTGACGGTTGCGGGTCTGGCCGGTAAGTTTCGCGTATTCGACCTGTTGTTCGTCGAGCTGCTGCTCAATCAGTTTTAGCACTTGGGTAAACTGGGAGAAGATCAGCATACTGCGGCCTTCCTCCAGCAATTGTGGCAGGTTTTCTTCCAGCCAGTTGAGCTTGGCGCTTTCCTCAATACCCGCCGCCATTTCCAGTTTAACCAGTCGAGGGTCGATGCATGTCTGGCGAAGTTTCAGCAGGGCATCGAGAAACTCGATCTGACTTTTCCCCAGCCCCTGGCGCGCGACCAGATCGCGGATTCGCTTTTCCATGCTGATGCGTACGCTTTCATACAGGCTGCGCTGCTTGCTCCCGAGTTCCACATACTGCATGGTTTCAGTTTTCGGCGGCAGGTCGGCGACGACTTCAGATTTCGTGCGCCGCAGCATAAACGGACGCACCTTGCGTGCGAGTTCTTGTTGCCGCTCATGGTCGCCATGATTTTCGATGGGATTGCGGTACGCCTGCTGGAAGGCTTTGCTACCACCGAGTAGCCCGGGCAGGGCAAAATCCATCAGTGCCCAGAGCTCACCGAGGTGGTTTTCCAGTGGCGTGCCGGACAGGCACAAACGAGTGCTGCTGCGAATACGACGAACATACTCGGCAACTTTGGTGCTGGGATTTTTGATGGCCTGGGCCTCGTCCAATACCAGCAGGCTAAACGCGTGGTCTCGGTAATGTTCGTAATCGCGGGCCAGCAGGGGGTAAGTGGTGATCACCAGGTCACTGTGGGTGACCTGAGGAAAGGCGGCCTCGCGGTGGGGGCCATGAATCAGTGTCACCTGTAATTGCGGGGTGAACTTTGCGGCTTCATGTATCCAGTTGCCGGTGAGGCTGGTGGGGGCGACGACCATTGCCGGTGCGGTGAGACTACCGCTTTCTTTCATGTGTTGTACCAGCGCCAGGGTCTGCAGCGTTTTGCCGAGCCCCATATCGTCAGCGAGTATGCCGCCAAAACCATAGCCCTGCAGGAATGCCAGCCAGTTCAGGCCATCCTGCTGGTAGGGTCGCAGGGTCGCGTGCAGATGTTTCGGCTTGGGGATGGTGGGCAGCCCGGAAAAATCCCGCAGGGTTTCTTTTAGCTGATGAATTTGCGGGGCGCGTGCGTCGTCCAGCATATCGATATCCGTAAACTGCACCGCCTGGAAGGCGGGCAGCGGAATGGGCTGATCGAGTTTTTTCTCTTTGAGCAAGTCGAACAGCAGGCTGCGAATACCTTGCAGGGGGCGGGTGTTCACGCTTACCCAGTCTCCATCCACGATCAGGCTCAGTTCATCTGGGGCATCTTGCTCCAGCCATTGTTCGACCAAGTCGACGATCGGCCACTGGCGGCCATCGGGCAGCGTCAGGTCCAATCCCATGTCGAACCAGTTGTTATCGCGGTCGGTGAGCGCGATCGCAATGTCGGCATGCGCAATATCGAAACGGTAGCTGGCATCGGTTTCGATGACCCAGCCCTGTGTGCGCCACTCGGGCAACTGCTCTCGCAGCAGTGCACTCCAGCGCTGAAAAATTTTCTCGGGCTTGGTGGCATCGAGAATCCAGACTTCTTCCTGGCCGCCCAGGTTTTCCTGCATCAAGTAGAGGCCTTGCTCGTGAATCCGGTCGCGACAGCGGCTCTCTGCTTCTTCGTCGCGAAGAATCTGGAAGTAGTTCCCATCCTGTTCTTCGGTCACTTCCTTGCCCGCATAGTGGCGGCTGTAATTGGGCGCAAGAGAAAAGCCCCCGTAATCGAAGTTCAGCTTCAAGGCGGGCAACTTGTAGTGATCAAAGTCGCAGCCCACCAGAGTGACAACGGGATTGAATTCACGAACAACGGTGAGTGTCGGCTCAACCGGTAGCGGCAGTTGATCCAGCGGCACGCGCTGGCGCAACGCGACAGACATCAGGCCCACGTCCTGTTCCAGTACCGCAGGCATCGTGAGCAGGTGCAGCAGTTGCGCCGTGGGGAGTGGTGTGGTGATATCGCCGAGGCGGGCGGTATCGGCATCCAGATAGCAGGGTGGGTTCGTAGGAATGGTGTGCCAGTTGCTGGAGTCCAACCCTTCAAGGCTTGCCGCGAGTTGTAGTTTACCGCCCTGCTTTGCCTGCCAGGTCCACTGTAGTGCCCGCGACGGGGCTTGTCGGATGAGTTCTTCTTCGAAATAAAAGCGTTTGCTTTCGAGCAGATAGGGCAGTGCGCGACGACCCGCATCGCCGGATAATTCGATTTTGCCGCTGGCACTTACCCGGGGTAACAATTGCAAGATGTTGACGTCTTCATCCAGCAGGTGACTGGGGCGATTCCACCCCAGTCGGTTGGTTTCCTGCGTGAAATAGCGCAACTGACTCCAGCTGCCGTCCTTCTTCAGGTAGCCTTTCTTGGTGGCGAGTTGCAGTTGCCCCTGAGTATTTTTTTCGAGCACGTACAGCAGGTAGTGTTGTCCGTGCTCCAGAGGCAGGGCATGGGTGCGTGGAGTGCTCGGTAGCTTGGCGAGCCATTGCTGCCAGTCTGCCGTGCCGGCCTCCGCGGTACCTGTTGCAGTGTCGGACTTGTCGGCGGTGACCTCACGTTGTTCCTGCCTGAGCAGTTCCAGCGCCACGGCGACCGCATGCTTGCAGTTGAGAGCGACCGGGCAGGAGCAGAGCCCCACCAACCGGCCGCGTTCGACATCGAGTTCCACCCGGTAAACGAATCGCGCCGAACCTTTTACCCGGCCGCGATAGATATTGGAGTCTGGGTCCCAGTAGGCCTCCTGCACACGCCCGCGCTGGAAATAGTCCTCACCGCGCTCAAATGCGCGTGGGTCGACCATATTGCGAACATTTTTCAGGGTGAAACGGACCAAGTTGAGCGCTCCGGTACGGTTTTAGCCGCCGTGACTACAGGTGAAACCTGGCACTTTAGCATGGCTAGCTGACCCGGAGGTTGAATATGGCGCTGGATGCACATAGACGGCGATAGTGCTGGCCACGGTGGCTTTGGTATATTCCCTGCTCTTTTGCTGAAGAAATGCCTGCCGTCTGTGCTTGGGGAAATAGCTGTTTATGAACGATGTGACTGAGCAAACCGTTCGGCCTACTGCGGCCTGTGTGGGCGATGCTTCACTGCTCAGTGCGCGGGAACAGAGCGGCAATATCTGGCGCCTGGCGATCGCCCAGGCGCTGGCCGGCGCTAATTCGGTAGTGGCCTATGCCACCGGCGCGATTGTCGGGGCCGAATTAGCCCCTGCGTCCTGGCTGGCAACATTGCCACTGTCCATTTTTGTGGTGGGCATGGCGCTGTGTATTTTGCCGTTTGGCGCGGTCGCCGGCCGCTATGGTCGGCGTGCGGCGTTTCTGTTGGGCGCGGGTGCCGGAATACTGGCGGGTGTGCTGGGCACCTATGCAATCCTGCTTGGTGGAGTGGCGGGCTTCTGGCTGTTTTGCGGCTCGACCTTCTTCGGTGGCGCCTATGCTGCCGTGGTGCTGTCTTTTCGCTTCGCCGCTGCGGATGCGGTTGCGCCCAGTCGCAAGGCGCGCGCACTCTCCCTGGTAATGGCCGGTGGCGTTGCCGCGGGCGTGGTTGGTCCGCAACTGGTGACCTGGACCATGCACCTGTGGGCAGGTCATGTTTTTGCCGTGACGTTTATGGCACAGGCAGCTGTGGCCGCACTATCCGCCATCATTTTGTTCGGCGTACGCTTGCCGAAGCCTGTCTCAACACTGCGCAGTGGTGGCAGGTCCCTCGGCGTTATTGCGCGCCAGCCGCGCTTTATCGCCGCCGCCGCATGTGGCGCCATCTCTTACACGCTGATGAACTTCCTGATGACCGCGGCCCCGCTCGCCATGCATATACACGGGCACTCCACTGAGTCCTCCAATTTGGGATTGCAGTGGCATGTGATCGCGATGTTCGGCCCGAGCTTTTTCACCGGCAGCCTGATTGCGCGCTTTGGCGCGGAGCGGGTGATGATGGTGGGGCTGCTGCTCATTGGCCTGTCTGCGGCGGTGGGGCTGACCGGTGTCGCGGTAATGCACTTCTGGGTGACGCTGGTTTTGTTGGGGTTGGGATGGAACTTCGGTTTTCTCGGCGCCTCGGCGCTGGTACTCGAATGCCATAGCGACAGCGAAAAAACTCGCGTGCAATCCCTCAATGACTTTATTGTGTTTGGCTTGATGGCACTGGGTTCATTTGCCTCCGGCGGCCTGCTCAGTACCTACGGCTGGAATGCGGTGCTGTGGGTATCGTTTGCGCCGTTGCTAATCACTGTGTTTGCTCTGGCGGTGTTAATTTTTCAGGGGAATACTTGGGGGAATTCGCAGGGCGCCTAGAAAAAATGGTGGGCCTTCCGGGACTTAAACCCAGGACCTGCCCGGCTTTCGGGTAGAGAGGTGAGTCGGCATCCGACGGGATCAGTGTGCTGAGCTTGGGGTGAATATGGTGGGCCTTCCGGGACTTGAACCCAGGACCTGCCGATTATGAGTCGGATGCTCTAACCAACTGAGCTAAAGGCCCCCACAGGCGCTCGCAGGGACCTGCGAACGGGTTGGCAAAGTACTCGATTTTCTGCGTTAAATCAACGCTCTGGGGCAGTTTCCCCACTCTGTCCCAGTTCCTCACCATGCCCAGTTAAAGCCCAGACTGGCGTTGCCGCCGGACCAGTTCAGACCGTCCAGAGAAGTCTGGTAGCCCACGTTAACAAAGGCGCTGCCGTACTGGCTTTCCAGCAGTACCGCGCCACCGCCAAA
The DNA here is from genome assembly GCF_000220505.1 of Microbulbifer agarilyticus S89. GTDB lineage: Bacteria > Pseudomonadota > Gammaproteobacteria > Pseudomonadales > Cellvibrionaceae > Microbulbifer > Microbulbifer agarilyticus_B. The sequence goes on from NZ_AFPJ01000043.1 coordinate 139,900, forward strand.
TTCGCCCCAGGTGGCCTCACGCGCAAGGTCGGTTTGCTGGTTCAGGTTGTACACCAGCTGGTCGTTGCCGCCGAGGGTGTGCCAGAGGTTGCCGAACAGGTAGAGCCGCAAATTGCCATTGAGCACCTGGGCGTCGACGTTGTAACCGCGGATACCGGCGCGAAAGTTGGCTTCCGGGGTCTTGTCCGTATCCACCCAAGAAATCCCGTCTTCGTAGGCGGAGAAGTTGGTGTAATTCACCACTGCCTGCAGTTGCGGCTCCAGGTTTATTGACTCAGTGACCTGCCAAGTAAAACCCTTTTCCATGGACAGGGTGAGCTGTGGGCCGGTGATGCTGTCGCCGATGCCGCGAGTGGATTGGCTGTGCAGCTTCACGTAGGCGACTTTAGCGGTGAAGTCGAAATAGCCCATGTTGGGACGATAGTCGTTGAAGTAGTAGCCTATGTGATGACTGGTGAGCTGGTTGCGCCCGGCGTCGTAGTTGTTGAAGCCGCGGGCGAAGCCGGTGACATCTCCGCTGCTGCGGGTGCTGCCCACAAACAGTCCCATTTCCCGTGCGCCACCGGTACAGGTGGGGCCCGCCCAAAAATTCTTACCTATCTGAAAGCCAGAGATGCTGCCGTCGAAGCGGTTATCCACATCGCCATGCCAGTTGTAGTCGGCGCGGGTGTGGTGCACGCGCGCCCACTCCTGGTTGACGCCATCAAACCAGCTGCGCTGCTCGCCGCGGCGTTTGTGGTAGCTGCCAATTTCCTGCAGCGATGTCAGGCGCGCGAGGGACTTCGCCTGGGCATACAGCGGTACTTCAGGGCGGTAGAGGGGGACGGGTTCGCCGCTCCCAGCGTCGCCGGGCAGCAGGTTGGAGCGCAGAAACCAGTTGTCGCTGTCCTCGGCGCTGCGGGCGCCGCGAAACAGCAAGTACTCGTAGGGTCCGGCGGATATCGGGCTGTCCATGTAAAACGCGTCACTGGCGGTGGTGGCACCATTGGTGGCCTCCACCACGAGAATGCCATCAATGGTATCGGCGCCGTTTCCGGAGAAGCGCTCAAATACCAGCTGTGTACTGCCGCTGGCGTGGCCACCATTCAGGATGAGACTGTCGGCAAGGCTGTCGTCACCACCGGCGATCATATCCATGTGGATGACACCCGTGCCGGTGTAATCGCCCCTTACGAGCAGTTGATTGGCGGTGGGACCACGCATGTCGATAACGCCATGGTTGACCAGCGTGAGTCCTTGGCCGCTATAGGGAATTATTGCCGCGCCCAGATGTGGTAAAGCGAGGCTACTGTCGCCGCCGATACGCAGTTGACCCGGATAGTTACCTTCGTCGCCGAGGATGAGTGTGGTGTCGAGTACCAGGCGGCTAGCGCCGTCGAGCGTGATGGATTCCCAGCGCTGCAGGCGCGCCGGGTTGCTGATAGCGACATCCCGCAGGGTCAGTGTGTCGAAGCCGTTGCCGCCATCGATCAACAGCGCATTGTTGCGTGCGGCATTGTCGCCATTTTCGAGAGTGTATTGATTGTCGCCGTCGCCCAATTGAATCTGGGCTTGCGCACTGAATGGCAAAAGCGGGAGAGCAGCGAGAAATGGGGCAAGCAAAGCTACCGCTGTGCCCGCGCCAAGATCGCGGGTCACCCGAGAATACAACATGGTTCCTTCCCTGAACTTATTACTGGGCGCAAATCCGTTGCGCTTTATTTAGGGGGTACCAATTAGGTACGTCAGTGCAGGGAGTTTAGGTCGGGGTGGCCGGGAATGCCGGGCTCAGCGCCCGGCGGTCACGAATTTTGTCGGGCTAATTCGCCCGGTCATCCATTGGCAATGGCTCAGCCAAGCCAGCGTGGTAGCAGGATGCAGGCCCAGGTGCTGACCCACAGTAGCAGGGAAATGGAAACCGCGGCGGAGCCGGTGTCTTTGGCGATTTTCGACAGCGGGTGCTTTTCCGGGCCAACCCGATCGACTACGGCTTCCACCGCGCTGTTCAGCAGTTCGACGATCATCACCAGCAGGGTGACGCCGATCAGCAGGGCGCGCTCAACGCCGGATTCACCGAGCCACAGGGCGGCGGGGATCAGGAAAATCGCCAGGGAGACTTCCTGGCGAAAGGCCGCTTCGTTGCGCCAGGTGGCGAGTAGCCCCTGACGGGAGTACTCGGTGGCATCAATAAGGCGGGAGATACCGGTTTTGCCGGGTTTGTTCACGAACTGCTCTTCCATTGTTTTTTTTTTCGCTCCGTTGCTGTGGATATTCATCCGTTTGCAATAAAACCGTGGTCCACAAAAAAGCCCGGCGAGCCGGGCTTTTTCAAGTATGGACGATTTTCCGCGATGGAAAGTTACTCGTCCAGGAAGCTGCGCAGGTGTTCGGAGCGCGAAGGGTGACGCAGTTTGCGTAGAGCCTTGGCTTCGATCTGGCGGATACGCTCCCGGGTAACGTCGAACTGCTTGCCCACTTCCTCGAGGGTGTGGTCAGTGTTCATGTCGATACCAAAGCGCATGCGCAGTACCTTTGCTTCCCGCGCGGTCAGGCCGCCCAGTACAGAGCGGGTTGCATCGTGCAGGCCGGTAGAGGTTGCGGTGTCCACCGGCGAAGACTGGTTCTGGTCTTCGATAAAGTCACCCAGATGGGAGTCTTCATCATCACCGATCGGCGTCTCCATGGAGATCGGCTCTTTGGCGATCTTCAGGACTTTACGCACCTTGTCTTCCGGCATATCCATGCGCTCGCCCAGCTCTTCCGGAGTCGGCTCGCGGCCCATCTCCTGCAGCATCTGACGGCTGATACGATTGAGCTTGTTGATGGTCTCAATCATATGCACCGGAATACGGATGGTGCGCGCCTGGTCGGCAATGGAGCGGGTGATCGCCTGGCGAATCCACCAGGTTGCATAGGTGGAGAACTTGTAACCGCGACGGTATTCGAACTTGTCTACCGCCTTCATCAGGCCGATGTTGCCTTCCTGAATCAGGTCCAGGAACTGCAGGCCGCGGTTGGTGTATTTCTTCGCGATAGAAATTACCAAGCGCAGGTTGGCCTCGACCATTTCTTTCTTGGCGCGACGAGAGCGTGCCTCACCGATGGACATACGGCGGTTGATCTCTTTGATCTGGCCAACGTCCAGTTGCGCTTTTTCCTGGGCCTGCTGCAGCTTGCGCTGGGCACGCTGGATTTCGTCCGCTACCTGACGCAGTGCATCAGAGTAGTCGCGCTTTTTCTTGATGATCGCCGGGATCCAATCTTGATTGGTCTCGTTACCGGGGAACTCCTTGATGAAGGTCTTGCGCGGCATGCGGGCACGCTTGATGCACAGGTTCATCACCAGGCGTTCCTGGGCGCGCACTTCGTCGAGAATGTTGCGCACTTCGGTGTACAGCGGATCGAACTGGCGCGGGGCCAGTTTGAAGAAGCGGAATACTTCGCCCACGGCTTCCATGGCAGTGCCGGCTTCTTTGGAATCGCGGCCGTGCTTTTTGATTGCCGCGTCCGCTTTCTTCTGCGCGGCAATCAGCGCGTTCATGCGCTCGGCAAGCTCTTCCGGGTCGATACCGCCGACGTTTTCCTCTTCTTCCTCGGAGTCATCATCGTCGTCGGAATCGTCGTCGCTGTCTTCCTCTTTGGACGCCTGCGCGGCCTGGCCTGCCTGGGCACCCGGAGGCACGTCTTCGGCGGGGTCGAGCCAGCCGGCAATCACATCGGGGATGCGACGCTCTTCTTTCTCGATCAGCGCGTATTCGTCGATGATGTGCTGCACGGCGCCCGGCCAGTAGGCGAGGGCGGCCATCAGTTCACGCAGGCCTTCTTCGATACGCTTGGCGATGGCGATCTCGCCTTCGCGGGTAAGCAGCTCTACGGTACCCATTTCACGCATGTACATGCGCACGGGGTCGGTGGTACGGCCTACATCGGATTCTACGGCGGCGAGCGCGGCAGCGGCTTCGGCGGCGGCGATTTCATCAGCGGAGCTGTCGCCTTCGGCCATCAACAGTTCTTCGGCATCCGGTGCTTGTTCAAACACCTTGATGCCCATGTCGTTGATCATGCCGATGATGTCTTCCACCTGATCGGGATCAGAGATGTCCTCTGGCAGGTGGTCATTCACTTCCGCATAGGTGAGGTAGCCCTGCTCTTTACCGCGGGCAATCAGTTCTCGAATGCGGGAGGTGGTTTTTTGCTGTTGGGTTTTGTCGGTCATGCACAACCCTGAATTCTGGGGATTGATAGTCGGGACTTTTGTCTGGACAAAGACGCGGGATTATAGCGTATTTGCGATAGCAATAACCACTATGACTGTCAAGGCAGATGGCGTGGTTCAGGGTGTCCTGGCGCGCTTGTCTTTGGTTCCCCACCGGCTAATGACGGCGGGCCTGTGTATATGGTGCTGGCCAGAGGGAATTCAAGGGGGAGTGGCTGAAAACCTTGCCAGGCGGCCGTGCTTAGTCCTGCTTGCGGCGAAATTGTGCCAGTAGCGCTAGCTGGTCGGCGCTCAGCTGGTTGCCGTTGCTCTTCAGTTGGTCCAGCAGGCCCCGTTTGCGCTCGCGTTCGGCGGTGAGGTCCAGGGTGCGCAGGCAATCGCTGAACTCGGTATGCGGGTCGTATTCCATGGCCTGGCCCTGGCCGCCGACAATGGGGTGGCTCATGGCGAGGCGCGGCAGCAGCTCGCGGGCTTCCTTGCTCTCCAGGTTTAGCAGGCGGCCGAACAGCTGGTTGCTGTTAAGGCCGGGGTTTTGGTGCAGAACCTGCAGGATTTGGCCGAACAGCTGCAAATCGGCGTCGTTACTGGCGCTAAATCGGCCGCTGTCCTCAATCGTTTCCGCCAGTTGCGGATGGTGCAGCAGCAGCGCGATCAGCATGCGCTCGGCGGGCAGGCGGTACTGGCCGCTGCGGCGGCGCGGACCTTCCTGGGCTGCCGGGCTGTTTTCCGGGCTGTTTTCCGGGCTGTCTTCCGGATAGCCCTGGGGGATTGCGTTCTCGTCATAGTCGGGCGGCGGCCCGTCGTAGGCCTCTGCGGGGGGCGCCTGGTCACCATAAGGTAGCGGCGCTGCTTCCCCGGCGGGGGAGTTCGCCATGGGCATCGCAGAGGGGGCGGATGCAGGTTTGGCCGCTGGCCTGCTTCCTGGCTGGCTTCCCGGCTGGCTTCCCGGCTTAGCTGCCGGTTTGGGTGCCGGCTGCGACTGGCGGGCGAGTTCGGCGCTGCGGGCTTTTTCTGCGGCGATAATCTCTTCCAGCATGTCCTGTTCGAGGCCGGTACGCCGCGCCAGTTGCTGGAACATGAGTTGGCGATATACGCCGGCAGGCAGTCGGTCGAGCAGGGGCGCGGCGGCCTTCGACAGGCGCGCGCGGCCATCCATGGTCTGGATGTTGATGCCTTCCCCAAGCAGGTCGAACAGGAAGTCTTCCAGCGGACGGCCCTGCTCGTCGATCAGCTGGTCAAAGCGCTCGCCGCCAATCTGGCGCACCAGGGTGTCCGGGTCTTCCCCTTCCGGCAGTAGCAGGAAGCGTAGGCTGCGGCCGTCCTGCATGTGCGGCAGGCCCGCTTCGAGTGCGCGGCGGGCGGCGGTGCGGCCGGCCTGGTCGCCGTCAAAACAGAATACGACTTCCTGGGTATGGCGGAACGCCAGTTGGATATGGTCCTCACCACAGGCTGTACCAAGGGTGGCTACGGCGCAGCGGATATCGAACTGGGCCAGCGCCACCACATCCATATAGCCCTCCACCACGATCAGCCGCTTGAGCTCGCGGTTAGCCTGGCGCGCTTCCCACAGGCCGTAGAGTTCGCGGCCCTTGTGGAAGATCGGGGTTTCCGGTGAATTCAGGTATTTGGGCTTGTCGTCCCCCAGTACCCGGCCGCCGAAGGCAATGGTGCGCCCGCGTTGGTCGCGAATCGGGAACATGATGCGGTTGCGAAAGCGGTCGTAATGGTGGCGCTTGGCTGGCTCGACTTTGCCCCCCTCTTTATGATTTGAGAGGCCGTCGCTGTCCTGGCGGCGGATCGCCAGCCCGGCAAGTTCCAGCTGCGCGGCTTTTTCCGCGCTGGTGCCCAGCTGGTTCAGCAGGTTGTCCCAACCGGGCGGTGCCAGGCCGATGCCGAATTCCTTGCAGATGGCGCCGGACAGGCCGCGGTTTTTCAGGTAGGTAATCGCTGGCGTGGAGACCTTGTGGTCCCGCAGCTTCTCGCGATAGAACTCCGCCGCTTTCTCGGTGAGCTGGTAGAGGGACTGGCTTTCCTGCTGGCGCTTGAGTTGGCCTGCGTCCAGTTTCTCCCGCGGTACTTCCAGGCTCAGGCTGGCGGCGAGCTTTTCCACTGCCTCGGGGAACGGTAGGCGGTCGTATTCCATCAGGAAGCCAACGGCATTGCCGCTGGCTCCACAGCCGAAGCAGTAGTAGAACTGTTTGTCAGGACTTACCGTGAAAGATGGGGTTTTTTCGTCGTGAAAAGGACAGCAGGCGGAATAGTTTTTCCCAGTTTTGCGCAGCTTAACGCGGCTATCGACGACCGGAACAATGTCGGCGCGGGCCAACAGGTCGTCGATAAAATACTGCGGGATCTTGCCTGCCATCGGTCGTTAATCTAACTACCAGGGCGGCGTTAGAAGGAAGCCTTTACAAGCTTGCTGACTGCGCCCATGTCGGCACGGCCCTGCACTTGCGGCTTCACCAGTGCCATTACCTTGCCCATGTCGGCCATGCTGGCAGCACCGGTTTCCTTGACTGCCGCGGCTACGATTTCCTGGATTTCCGCTTCGCTCAGCTGCTCCGGCAGGAAGTCCTGGATCACCTCAATTTCCTGCTGCTCTACTTCGGCAAGCTCCGGGCGGCCGGCTTTTTCGTACTGGGTGATGGAGTCGCGGCGCTGCTTGGTCATTTTGTCCAGCAGGGCCAGAATGCGCGCGTCATCCAGCTCGATACGCTCATCCACCTCAACGCGCTTGATCTCTGCATTGATCAGTCGCAGGGTCGCCAGACGTGCCTTTTCGCGGGCCTTCATGGCGTTTTTGGTGGCAGTAGCGAGGGTTTCCTTGAGTGTGCTCATTTGGCGTTGTCCGGTTCTGGTTGCAGAAGATGGGAATAAGGCGGCTAGCATAGCGCCTGTGGCGGGGCGGCTGAAGGGGCAGCTTTGGATAAATCGCCGCGCAACAAATAGAAAACGGCGCGCGAGTGACCTCGGGCGCCGTTTCAGATCGCGAACCGCGTTCGCGTCAGCGTGCTGTGAGCGAGAGACCGGGCTCAGGCCCGGCAAAACTCAGTAGAGACGCTGGAACTTGCGGTTTTCGCGCTGCATTTTCTTGGCGTGGCGCTTAACAGCAGCCGCAGCCTTGCGCTTGCGAACAGAAGTGGGCTTCTCGTAAAACTCGCGACGACGTACTTCGGAGAGTACACCGGCTTTTTCGCAGGAGCGCTTGAAGCGGCGCAGAGCGATGTCAAATGGCTCGTTGTCTTTGATGCGTACTGAGGGCATTAGATTACCTGTAAAATTCGTTTCTCTCGGCCAGAATCCCTCAAGCAATACTTACTCGTAACACTACGGGAACTGGCGGGGCCTATCCGGCAAACTGTCTATCTCGCAGATACAAGCCGGAGGCCGGTTCACAGCGAGGGCGCAAATTCTATACAGATGATTTGGCCTTCGCAAGCCTTGTGGGTGCAATTGCGCCAACCGGGTGCCAGCCAGCGCCACACGGGCGTTGCGACTGGCTAGACGGCATCGCAGATGACCCGATTGCAGCCTCGAGTATGAGGTTAATCTGGCCGCTGCTGGCAAACGGGCGGTGACTTCGGCGCGGTGCGGCGGATTTCTGGCCCACGTGAGAGTATGATAGCGCCCCCGCAAGGGGGTTGGTGCCGGTAATTTGGCCGGTTGCGACATGTTTTCGGTTAAATTGTCATTACATAAGGGAAGTCGGGCACTGTGCGAGTACTCGGAATAGAAACGTCCTGCGATGAAACCGGGGTAGCCCTGTACGACAGCGAACAGGGGCTGCTTGGTCACACGCTCTACAGTCAGGTAAAGCTGCACGCGGACTACGGTGGTGTGGTGCCCGAGCTTGCCAGCCGCGACCATGTGCGCAAACTGTTGCCGCTGGTGCGCGAAGTGATGGCGCAGAGCAATACTCGCGCCGAAGATATCGACGGTGTGGCCTACACCGCGGGCCCGGGCCTGATTGGCGCGCTGATGGTGGGCGCCTGTGCTGGCCGGGCCATTGCCTACGGCTGGGATGTCCCGGCGATCGGTGTGCACCATATGGAGGGGCATTTGCTAGCCCCGATGCTGGAGGAAAACCCGCCGGAATTCCCTTTTGTGGCACTGCTGGTTTCCGGCGGCCATACCCAGCTGGTGGATGTGCAGGGATTGGGGCAATACGAGTTGCTCGGCGAGTCCCTCGATGATGCCGCCGGTGAGGCCTTCGACAAGGCGGCTAAAATGCTGGACCTGGATTATCCTGGAGGCCCGCGCCTCGCGGCGCTGGCGGAAAAAGGCGACCCGCTGCGCTTTACCTTCCCGCGCCCGATGACCGACCGCCCCGGGCTCGACTTCAGCTTCTCCGGCCTGAAAACGTTCACCCTCACCACCGTGCAAAAACATGCACTGGAAGACGGTTTGCCGGATGAGCAGACCTGTGCGGATATCGCCGCAGCCTTCCAGGAAGCGGTGGTGGATACGCTGGTCATTAAATGCCGCCGCGCCCTCAAGCAGGCGAAGCGCAAGACGCTGGTGATTGCCGGCGGGGTTTCGGCAAATACCCTGCTGCGCCAGCGGCTGGAAGCGCGGCTCGCAGAAGACGGCTGCAGTGTGTATTACCCGCGACAGGAATTCTGTACCGACAACGGTGCGATGATCGCTTATGCCGGTTGCCTGCGTTTGCAGGCCGGGCAGCGTGCGGATCTCGAAATCGAAGTGCGTCCGCGCTGGCCGCTGACCGAATTGACCGGTGCGCTCGGTGCTCGCTAGCGAGCAAGCGCAGAATAAAAAGTACAAATGAAAGGAGACGAGCGTTGGATATCGTTTACATCCGTGATTTGAAAGTCGAGACCATTATTGGCATTTACGACTGGGAGCGGGAAGTGCGCCAGACCGTGAGTCTCGATATCGAAATGGCATTCGATATCCGTGAGGCTGCCCGCACGGACAATATCGAACACACGCTGAACTACAAAGCCGTTGCCAAGCGCCTGATCGCATTTATCGAGGGCAGCGAGTTCCTGCTGGTGGAGACCATGGCAGAACAGGCCGCGGAGATTGTGCGCAGCGAATTCAATGTGAGCTGGCTGCGCCTGCGCCTTTCCAAGCCGGGCGCCGTGCGCGGCGCGCGCGATGTGGGTGTCATCATAGAACGTGGTAAAAAACAGGCTGTGGAGGTCTGATCAATGGCAATCGTCTACCTGAGTCTCGGTAGTAACATTGACCGTGAAAAGCACTTGTGTGCCGCGCTGGATGCGTTAGTAGAAGCCTTCGGAGACCTGAAAATGTCCCAGGTCTACGAAAGTGAAGCGGTGGGCTTCGAGGGCGATAATTTTTACAACCTGGTAGCGGCAATCGATACGGGTCTGTCGGTTGGCGAGCTGGCCCTGCGCCTGCGCGATATCGAAGATGCCAATGGCCGCGTGCGCAGTGGGCCAAAGTTCAGCGCGCGGACCCTGGACATCGATATTCTCACTTATGGCGATCTCACCGGCGAAGTCGACGGCGTGGCCCTGCCGCGCGATGAAATCCTCAAGAATGCGTTCGTGTTGCTGCCGTTCTCGGAGCTTGCCCCGCAAGCTGTGCATCCCGTTGCGAAGCAGACCTATCAGCAGCTCTGGGAGGCTTACGATAAAGCGTCCCAGAAACTCTGGCCTGTGCCTTTCAACTGGCCGGAAGACTAGGATCGGTTGCACTGGGTTTGGCGCTGGCAAGCAGCCGCACGATATCCAGTGCTTTCTTCAGCTCTCCCTTCATGGCCGCGACAATTCCGTGCATGGCCAGTAAACGTCGGTCAATCACTTCTCCATCAGCTTCTGCGTGCTGCAAAAAATTCTGCAGCACGTCACTGGCTGACCCGTGGCCTTTACTCTCATAGGCCAGCAGTACTTCCACGGTTTTTTCGGTCTCGGTGATGGCTCGTTGTGCCGGTGTATAACCCAGCGCGCGAACCATGTCCTCGGTGACATTCCATGACGACCAAGGATTTTGCCCGGTGATCAGGCCGTCATCAGCGCTGACCTGGTTCAGGTAGAGTGGGCCTTTCTCAAATACGGCACCGTTATCGCGCAAGCGGGTCTCGAGTAAGAACGGAAATACCTGCTCGGCATCCGGTATTAGGAACAGCTCCTCTTCGTTAGTGAAACTACTGATGCGACGCCCTTCGAGAAACGAAGCGCCGGAATCGAGTGTGATGTCTGCCAGTGCGGCGGGGCCGTGGCAGACCGCACCGATGACGCCATCGTTCTCATGTAGTGCGACAACCAGGTCATGTATGGCTGGGTTGCCCGGGAAATCAAACATGGCGCCTTTGCCTCCGGCAAAGAAGATGCCTTCATACTGGTCCGCGACAATGTTTTCCAAAGGAATACTGTTGCGCAGCTTTGCCATTGCGGCCTCATCGTTCAGAAAGGCATATTCGAACGGTCCCATGTCATCCTTGTCCATCACCGCGGGTGGTTCCCCGCCCAGTGGGCTGGCGATATCCACGGCAAAACCGTTGGCGCTGAATACATAGTAGGGGCGCACGAGTTCGGTAAATTCATAGCCGGTTTTTTTACCCGTGTCGCCAAACTCCGAGGCACTGCTAACGACCACGAGAATGCGTCCGCGTGGTTTCTCAGTAGGAATTTGCTTGAGGTAGGGCACATCCGCGATGGTTGTGCGTGCCAATGCTTCGTGATCGGGTGCCGACGGGATAAGACTTTTTAACCAGAAGGCGGCACCGAACAAAACTGCGGTGATGCAAAGGATGGTTGTCAGTATTTTTTTGAGCATGGAGGATCTCCTGTATGTAGTAGGGAGATCTTGTCTGACCCGAGGTGAAGCGCGGGTGAAATAATCGGACTAAGTGGACTTGGCGAGATGTTGCTGGTCGCTGTCATCCACTGTAGGAAATACACGGAGCGAAAATTTACCGTTCTCGCAAGTGCATGAGAATCGCCAGTCCAGTGCGCTAAATATTCTGTTCGCTAGATAGAGGCCCTGTCCAAAGCCTTCACTGTCCGGCCCACGCGCGCCTGCCTCAAACAATGATGTCGTCTCGAGGTCTTCCGCTACGGGGTTTTCAAAGGTGAGCGCACCACCCTCGTAGTGAAGTAGCAGCGCGGGTTGGGATGCGTGCTGGCTGGTATTGTCGAGAAGAATATCAAGCAGCGATGCCGCAAGTTGCGGGTGTCCTGTTACCGGCAGAGTGTCGGGTAGCGTAACGTCCAACTGAAAGTCTGCGCACATGGTTATCTCGCGGCGCGCGAGTAGGCGCTCCTCTACCAGCGGTCGCAGGTCGAAACTGGAACGCTCGAAGGATTCCGATCGTGCCAGTGTCAGCAGCGTGCTGACGGTTCTGTTCATTGCCGCCAGTATCTCACTGAGCTTGCGAGATTCTTCCACATTCAAACCTTGCTCGGTGGCAAGAGCAAGGGTGTTACTGGCGATAGCCAGGTTTGTGCGCAGTTCGTGGCTGACATCGTGGGTGAATTCCGCCTCCCTCTGCCGGGCCTGTTGAAGTTCGTGCAGGTTGCGTTGCAGGGTACGCGCGAGAAAGCCGATCTCGTCGTGACGGCTGCTGGTGCTCAGCGCCAGTGGCGACTGGCTGGTTGCTTGCGACTCAACCTCCCGGGCCAAGTTGAGAATTGGGCGAATGGCGCTCGTCACAAGCCGGTAGGCAAGCCATAGCGCCAAAAGCGTGGTGAGCAGAAACACGGCCAGTGGCAGCCAGATCAGCCGGCCCGATTGACTGGAAACGGTGAGCAGATCGCCGACTTCAGCGGCAAGTATTGCTCCAGTGCCGGGGGAAAGTTCGCGCAAGTGAAAATGCTGGTGCCCTTCAACAAAGTATTCGGCCCTGCGTTGTTCGCCAGCCAGTGCGGTAAGGAATTCTGGCGGGGTATCGGCATTTGATGTGTACAGGGTAAACATCGGTAGCCGGGGGCTGGGCAGGGTGCCGTCATTGCGAAATGACTGTTCGATGTAACGCGCTTCTTCATTAATCAGGTTGTCGAGCAGCTGGTCCTCAATCACGTAGGCCGTGAGCAGCCCGATACCGGAATAAATCAGGCAGAGCAGCAGGGTAAAGCCACCGAACAGGGTGAAGACTTTACGCTGCAGGTTGCTGCGGGGTGTTTCAGCTTGCACTTGGTTGCTCCAGCTGGAAGCCGATACTGCTGATGGTGCGCAGCATGGGCTCGGGAAATGGCCGGTCCAGCTGACGTCGCAGGCTATAGATGTGGGATTTCAGCGCGTCGCTGTCGGGCGGGTTATCGCCCCATATACGATGCACAATTTCCCCGCGGCTGAGTGGCTCGGGATAGGTACAGGCAAGCTCCCACAGGATATTGAAGGCAATGGTGGTGAGCTTGAGGGCTTGCCCATCTCTGCTTGCCTCGCGACGGCGCCGGTGGACATACAGGGGGCCGATATGGATTTCGTCATTGCGGTGCAATTCCCGACGTCGCGCCAGCGCGCGGCAACGCAGGGCCAGCTCACGCGGGTCGAACGGTTTGCACAAGTAGTCATCTGCGCCCGAGTCAAACCCCTGTGCCTTGTCGGCAAAGGCATCGCGGGCGGTCAGCATCAGAATCGGGGCAGCGAACTGTGCTTTCTCACGCAGCTGTCGACAGACTTCGAGGCCATCGATGTCCGGCAGGTTCAGGTCCAGCAGAATCAGGTCATAGATCTCCTGCAGTGCCAGTTGCAGGCCGAGTTGCCCGTTACTGGCAAAGTCCACATGCCAGCCGTGCCCTTCCAGGAATTGACCGGTCTGACGGGCAAGGGTGGGGTTGTCTTCAACCAGAAGAATCTTGAGGGAGTTCACCGGCAGTGCCTGTCACATGTTGGATGAGTAGACATTGTGACAAGGTACCGGTGAAATTGAAGTGAAATCTGATTTGCTGAGGAGCTGCAGGCTTTGCAGGCGCAGCTCCCAGGTTTTGATCAGCTCAGGCTTGCCAATGCCGCTTTGGTAAACGGTACGATTTCTTCTTCGCGACCTTGTTGTACTTTTTGCAGCCAGTTCGGGTCTTGCAGCAGGGCACGGCCCACGGCAATCATGTCGAATTCGCCCTTATCCATACGGCGTGTCAGCTCGTCCAGGCCGGTGGGGTTGGCGGTGCCGCCCATGCCCTGGTTGTTGCCGCCAATAAAGTCATCGTCGAGACCGGCACTGCCCACTGAAATGACCGGCTTGCCGGTAAGCTCTTTAGTCCAACCGGCCAGGTTCATATCGGAGCCTTCGAATTCCGGCACCCAGAAGCGTCGTGTCGATGCGTGGAAAATATCCACACCGGCATTACTGAGCGGAGTCAGGAAGCGCTCCAGCTCTTCTGGCGTGTGCGCCAGTCGTGCATCGTAGTCCTGCTGTTTCCACTGGGAATAGCGCAGGACAATGGCAAAATCCTCGCCTACCGCGTCACGAACGGCTTCGACAATTTCCACCGCGAAGCGGGTACGGTTTTCCAGCGAGCCGCCGTACTCGTCGTCGCGCACGTTGGTGCCTTCCCAGAAAAACTGGTCGATCAGGTAACCGTGGGCACCGTGCAGCTCGACGCCGTCAAAACCAATCGCTTTTGCCGCTTTGGCAGCATCGGCAAATGCCTGCACGGTTTCCTGGATGTCGGCTTTGCTCATCGCCTTGCCGTTGGGTTTGCCGGGCTTGAACAGGCCGGAGGGCGAGTAACCGGGAAGGGATTTGTCCGGCCCGGTGCCTTCCTTGCGCACTGCGCCTACATGCCACAGCTGCGGAATAATCTGGCCACCGGCTGCATGCACGCCTTCGACGACTTTTTTCCAGCCCGCGAGGGCCTCGTCACCGTAGAACGCAGGCACATTTTCATAGCCGTTCCCGGCCGGGTGGACGAAAGTGCCTTCGGTAATCAGCAGGCCCACTTCGCCCTCGGCGCGGCGGCGGTAGTAGCCCGCTACCTGATCGTTGGGGATATTGCCGGGGGAAGCGGTGCGGGTCATGGGGGCCATGGCCACACGATTGCGTAACTTCAGGGATTTGTGTTCGAAGGGACGCAACAGACTGTCGAGAGGGTTGCTCATCGTGTACTCCTGCTTAAGGGTTTCGAGTCGTGCGACTTTACCCGTTTACGGCGGCAGGGTTAACCCTCTGCGATACGCTGTGGCAGACGTGCGATGAGCGGTTACTTTCGTGAATGGTTAGTCGCTTTTTTTCAGCGCGCGCAATTTATCTTCGTGCTTGCGCAGCTCCTCCTTATTCGCGAGGATTTCGTCCATGCTCAGGCCCTTGAGCTCATGGGGGAAGACCAGCCACTTGTCCGTTTCGTGCAGGTAGTAGTCCGGCTCCATATCGGTCTGATTGCGACTGGGCTTGAAGTAGGGGCAGGCAACCCGGATTTCCGGAGTGTTTTTCTTTGCCGCCTTGCGCATGTCACTGATGGCTTGCTGGATGCTCAGTCCGGTATCGTAAACGTCGTCGACAATCAGCATTTTTTCATGGGACTCCACCTGTTTGATCAGGTAGGTCAGCCCGTGCACTTTGACTTCTTTCTGGCGCTGGTTAACCCCAGAGTAGGAGGAGGTGCGAATGGCAATGTGGTCCGCGTGGAAGCCGAGGAAATCGAACATCTCCTGCACAGCGATGCCGATAGGCGCCCCGCCGCGCCAAACCCCAACGATGTAGTCCGGCTGAAAACCACTCTCCACGACCTTCAGGGCCAAGGTGTAGGAATCGTCCAGCAGGGACTGGGCGGAAATATATTGCTTTTCGCTCACTGCGTTACCTCAAGCTTCGATTTAAATACCGGCATTACATATTCAGGCTGCGGCCACCGTCGACCGCGATTGTCTGGCCGGTGATATAGGGGGCATCACAGGCCAGGAAGCGCACCGTGCGTGCGATGTCTGAAGGGTCACCGCTGCGTTGCATGGGGATGCGCTCCAGTATCTGCTCCTTGTTATAGCCTTCACTGGCCTGTTCCGGCCACAGAATCGCTCCCGGGGCCACTGCATTGACCCGTACCCGTGGTGCCAGTTCGCGAGCCAGGCTCTTGGTCATCATGACCAGGCCCGCCTTGGCCGCACTGTAAATCGTGTGGCTGGGCATGGGCTTGTCTGCGTGAATATCGGCCAGGTTGACGATGCAGCCACCGGCATCCGCCAGCGCGGGAGTCAGGGCCTGACTGAGAAAAAATGGGGCTTTCAAGTTGCTGCCCATCAATTCCCCCCAATGCTGTTCGCTGGTCTGGCCGATGGGGGTGGGATAAAAGGCGGACGCGTTGTTCACCAACACGGAAACCTCGCCAAAGCAGGCCAGAGCAGCCTCTGCCAGCCGCTGGCAGTCATCGGCACTTGCCAGCTCGCTTTGAACTGTGGCCGCCGAGCCGGGGCGGCGCTGATTGAGAGATTCCACCAGCGCTTGCGCGGCCTGGTTGGAGTGGCGGTAATGCACAATGACTTGGTGATCGCGGTGGAGTTCTTCGGCGATTGCGCGCCCGAGGCGCGCGGCGGCGCCGGTAATCAGAGCTGTGGCCATTCGTGTATTCCCGTCGGCGGATGGGTTGCGAGGAGCAGCGCTTGCCGGTCAGTCCTGACCGGGGGCTCCGTAGGTGTTTTTTAATTGGGTCAGGGCTTGCACGCGCGCTTGGTCCAGCGCCTTGCCGAGTTCCGCGCCCGCGAAGCCCTGCGCAATCAGTGTCTGCGGGTCCACCTGTGCGGCAGCAGCGCGCGCCGCGCGCAGGTAATCGACCTGCGGATACTCGCGGTCCTCAAGTCCCAGGCGCCCGCGGGCGTCCGCTTCACAGCTCTCCAGAAACTGTTCGAAGCGTTCCGGTTTGCGCAGCGCATCCAGCGCGCGCAGTAGTTTCAGCAGTGTCTGCGGGCGCAGTTCGAAGGCCTTGTGGCAGTGTAAGTGGTATTCGCATACGCCGAGTGATAGCGCCGTAATGGGGTTGGGCACGCGCAAGCGTTTACACACTGCCCGTACCAGTGGCAGGCCGGCCGCTTCGTGGCCGCGATGGCTCGGCAGAACCTCCTGCGGAGTAACGCCCTTGCCGAGGTCGTGTACCAGTACCGCAAAGCGCACCGGAAGCTCCGGCGGTGCCTGGCGCAGGGCCCGCAGCACGTGGTCGCCAGTGTCGATCTCAGGGTGGTGCAGTGGTGGCTGAGGGATACCAAACAGGCAATCCACCTCCGGCAGTAGCACCTTGAGGGCACCACAATCCCGCAACGTACGGATAAAAATATCGGGCCGTGGCTCGGTAAGTGCGCGACTCACTTCTTTCCAGACCCGTTCTGCAACCAGGTGCTCTACCTCTCCTGCCTCCACCATGGTGCGCATTAACGCCATAGTCTCATCGGCGATGGTAAAGCCCAGCGGTGCGTAGCGCGCGGCAAAGCGGGCTACGCGCAGTATACGCAAGGGGTCTTCGCTAAAGGCGGGTGATACATGGCGCAGTATGCGTGCATCCAGATCGGCACGCCCACCGTAAGGGTCAATGATGGCGCCATTTTCCGTTTCTGCCATGGCGTTGACGGTAAGGTCTCGCCGTTGCAGGTCCTGCTCCAAGGTGACGTCAGGGCTGGCAAACACGGTAAAACCGCCGTAGCCATGACCGCTTTTGCGCTCGGTACGGGCCAGAGCGTATTCCTCACCGGTATCCGGGTGCAGGAAAACCGGGAAGTCCTTGCCCACCGGGCGGAAGCCACGATCGCGCATGGCCTGCTCGGTGGCACCGACTACTACCCAGTCGCGCTCGTGCACGGGGCGATGTAACAGTTTGTCACGGACAGCACCGCCAACCAGAAAGACATTCATCGCGCGGCCCCCAGTATCAATGGCTGCGCCGCACCAGCGGGGCGGGCGGTCAGGTGAGGAACGAGAGACGAGGCGAAGACTGCCATAAATACCGCTGAACCTGAGATAAACCACGCCAAAAAGCGCTTGCACTCAGGTAGATATTAGAAAAATGGAGGATCGGGAAGATAAAAAAAAGGCCCCGAAAAAACAAGGGGGCCCAGGGTCTTAGGGTATTCGTGAAGAGAGAATCCCAACAAGCTCGTGTGCGCTGAAAAGGCCCGTAAAACACCAGTTGAACGCCACTTAGTGACAGTTTGATACAAAAGGCTGCATGTTCAGGCTAGTTAACGCGTGTTTTGCCGACATAATTGGTCGACGTCAACATGGCGTTCATTTTATTTAACCTGTCATAACTGTCAACCATGGCTTTCAAACTTTAATTGAGGGAAATGTCGGTTGGTTCGTTAAACATATATAGGCATAGAATTAACGCCTGTTTTTTTGGTTTAATTCAGCACAATTGATAACAAGATGCGCGATTCGTGGGGGAAAGTAATAAGATGAGCGATGTGCATGTACTTACGACCGGGGAAGCCGCCCGGTATTGCGGAGTTAATTTCCGTACCGTAATCCGCTGGATTGAGCGTGGGCAGCTGAAAGCGTACAAGCTCCCGGGCCGTGGTGATCACCGCATCTGTGTGGAAGACTTCGTGGGCTTCCTGCGCGATAACGCCATGCCGGTACCAGCAGAGCTGGGCGCCGCCACGCGTAAAATACTGTTGGTGTCCGACGCGCCCGAGATGATTGCGGGGCGTCAGTTACTGCAACAGGCGGGTTGTGAAGTCGATCTGGCGAGCGATTCTTTTGGTGCTGGTGCGATGCTGGCCAGCGGCAAACCGGCGATGCTGGTGCTGGATAGTAATCTGGAAGGGGTAAACGGCTTTCAGGTACTGGATATGCTGCGTTCACGCAGTGAATTTTCGTCCCTGAGCGTGGTGCTGGTTGCGCCACAAGACGAAGATAACCAGCAGCGTTGGTTGGATGCCGGTGCCGATGCGGTGGTTGCTGCCGGTTGCGACCGCAATGAGCTGGTTGGGCGTATTAACCTACTGTTGGACGCCTGATTTACCTGCACGGTTAATCTGCCCGCGTTGTCTGCGCGATGTACCTGTGCAGGTGCCGCGCCGATATTAGATCGGCTTTGGCACCAGCATGGACTCTTCTAGCTCCGAGCGATCTCTTCCCTGTTCCGGGCAATGGTAACTCGCGGTAATTTCATCGCCGTTGAGGCTATGCAGATGCACGTCGAACCCCCACAGACGGTGCAAATGCTTGAGTACCTCGAGGGTATCTTTCCCTAAAGGCCGGCGCTGATGCTGCGTGTGGTGCAGGGTGATTGAGCGGTCGCCACGGGTATCCACGGAATACACCTGGATATTCGGCTCGCGATTGCCCAGGTTGTATTGCCCGGCGAGTTTCGCTCGCAATTCCCGATAGCCGTCTTCATTGTGGATGGCCCCCACCTCAATTTCTTTCTCGCGATCGTCATCGGAAATACAGAATAGCTTCATGTCCCGCATCACCTTGGGTGACAGGAACTGCAGGATAAAGCTTTCGTCCTTGAAGTCGCGCATGGCAAACTGCAGGGTTTCTTTCCAGTTACTACCGGCGATGTCCGGGAACCAGGCGCGATCTTCATCGGTGGGGTTTTCACAGATACGCCGCAGGTCGGTAAAAATACTGAAGCCCAGTGCGTAAGGGTTGATACCGTTGTAGTAGGGGCTGTCGTAAGGTGGCTGGTAGATCACACTGGTGTGGCTGCTCAGAAACTCCATCATGAAGCCATCGGTAACTTTACCTTGGGCATGGAGTTCGTTCAGTAGCGTGTAGTGCCAGAAGGTTGCCCAGCCCTCGTTCATTACCTGGGTTTGACGCTGTGGATAAAAATACTGTGCCATTTTGCGTACAATACGTATCAGTTCACGCTGCCAGTTCTCCAGTAGTGGCGCATTCTTCTCGATAAAGTAGAGCAGGTTTTCCTGAGGCTCATTGGGGAAACGATGCACCGCGGCCTCTTCCTCACCGCTGCCCAGTTTCGGGATGGTTCGCCACAGATCATTCAGTTGCCGCTGTCGATACTCCTCTCGCTCTTTCTGGCGACGCTCTTCTTCATGGGCGGAAATGGGATAGGGACGCTTGTAGCGATCGACGCCGTAATTCATCAATGCGTGGCAGCTATCCAGTAGCGCCTCGACCTCATCGACACCATAGCGTTCTTCGCAGCGGGCAATGTAGTTTTTTGCAAACAGCAGGTAATCAATGATGCTGCTGGCATCGGTCCAGGTGCGGAACAGGTAATTACCCTTGAAGAACGAGTTATGTCCGTAGCAAGCATGCGCGATCACCAGCGCCTGCATGGTCATTGTGTTTTCTTCCATCAGGTAGGCAATACAGGGATTGGAGTTAATCACAATTTCATACGCCAGACCCATGCGCCCGCGCTGGTAGTTGTTCTCCACGCTGATGAACTGCTTGCCGAAGGACCAGTGGTTGTAACCCACCGGCATGCCCACGGATGAATACGCATCCATCATCTGCTCGGAACTGATCACCTCAATCTGGTTGGGGTACGTGTCCAGGCCAAACTCTTTGGCCAGCAGCGCGATTTCCCGGTCGTACTCCTGAATGAGTTCGAACGTCCACTCGGAGGTGGTGGAGATGGGCTGCTTATTGGTGAGTGCTGTATCAAGCATCAGGCGGCAACCTTCTGGGTAAATAGCTGGCGGAATACCGGGTAGATATCGCCGATATCGATGATTTGCTCCATGGCAAAGTGCTCTGGGAACACTGCCGCCACGCTCTGGTACTCATCCCACAGGGCCTGGTGATCCCGCGGAGTAATTTCCACATAGGAGTAGTACTGCACGTGGGGCATGATGTCGTCGATGAGGATTTTGTGGCAGGTACTGGAATCATCGTTCCAGTTGTCGCCATCGGAGGCCTGGGCACCGTAAATATTCCACTCGCTGGCCGGGTAGCGCTCTCGCATGATGTTGCGCATCATCTTCAGTGCACTGGATACGATGGTGCCGCCGGTTTCGCGGGAGTAGAAAAATTCCTGTTCGTCCACCTCTTTGGCACTGGTGTGATGGCGGATAAATACGATCTCGGTGTATTCATAACTGCGCTGCAGGAACAGGTAGAGCAGCAGGAAAAACCGCTTGGCCATATCCTTGGTGGCCTGGTTCATGGAGCCGGACACATCCATCAGGCAGAACATCACCGCCTTGGAGCTGGGGCGAGGCTGTTTCACGAGCAGGTTGTACTTGAGGTCAAAGTCGTCCAGAAAGGGGATGCGACCCACGCGAGCACGCAGATCTTCAATTTTTGCGCGCAGCTCCTCCAGCCTGCGCTGGTCACGCAGCGCGGGATCTTTTTCTTCCTCGGCCAGTAGTTCCTGCTCCAGCAGCTTCAGGTTGCGACGCTTGCCACCGCTCAACGCAATGCGGCGCGCGTTTGCCGCACGCATGGAACGCACCACATTCAGCCGTCCGGGCGTTCCCTCGTTGCAAATACCTGCACGCACCACATGAAAGGCATCGTTACCGGCGAGCTTGCGCTTGACCATATTTGGCAGCTCGAGACCTTCGAACATGAACTCAAGGAATTCATCTTGCGAAATTTGGAAGGCGAACTCATCCATCCCCTCGCCACTGTCGCTGGCGCCACTGCCACCACTGCCTTGGCCCTGCCCCTGTCCGGGGCGCGGAATGCGGTCACCGGTGACAAATTCTTTATTGCCCGGTAACACCTGCTCCATGTGCCCACCGCGGCCATTGGAGAAAATCGGTTCATTGAGATCACGGGTGGGGATGCTGATCTTTTCACCTTTACCCAAGTCGGTGATGGATCGGCTATTCATGGCCTCGCCAACGGCTTTTTTGATGTGTGCTTTGTAACGCCGTAAAAAACGCTGGCGATTCACGGTGCTTTTCTTTTTGCCATTCAGGCGACGGTCGATGATGTAGCTCATAGTACTGCCTTATGTTGCTGACCTAAGCCGCTGCAAACTCGGCGATGTGGCAAGCAATCAATACCAGCTCTGCTGATCACGGAGCTGGATGGGTTGTCTGAAGGCCCTGGCACCGGTGGAGCTCTTCGAGACTGTCCGTCGGAGGGACCCGACGGACAAGCCCCCAGGGATGGGTTCACGGCGTGTCTCGGAGAGCTCCACCGGTGGCAGGGCCGCCACCGTCGGACTTCGAGACACCAACCCCGATCAATTACTGAGACTTACGCACCCGCAGATACCACTCGGAAAGCAGTCGTACCTGCTTCTCGGTGTAACCTCGCTCCACCATCCGGGCAACAAAGTCCGCATGCTTTTTCTGGTCGTCTGCAGACGCTTTGGTGTTAAACGAAATAACCGGCAGCAGATCCTCGGTGTTCGAGAACATCTTCTTCTCGATGACCGCTTTCAGCTTCTCGTAAGACCTCCAGTCCGGATTTTTGCCTTGGTTGCCGGCGCGGGCGCGCAGGACAAAGTTGACGATTTCGTTGCGGAAGTCTTTCGGATTGGAAATGCCTGCGGGCTTCTCGGTTTTTTCCAGCTCCTCGTTCAAAGCTGCACGATCGAGAATTTCACCGGTCTCCGGATCGCGATATTCCTGATCCTGAATCCAGAAGTCCGCATAGGTTACATAGCGGTCGAACAGGTTCTGGCCGTATTCCGCATAAGACTCGAGATATGCGGTCTGGATCTCCTTGCCGATAAAGTCCACATAACGCGGTGCCAGGTATTCCTTGATAAAGCCCAGGTAATTTTCCTGAATCTCTGGCGGGAATTGCTCCTGTTCAATCTGCTGCTCCAGCACATACAGTAGGTGCACCGGGTTGGCGGCCACTTCGGTCGCGTCGAAGTTGAATACCTTGGACAGGATCTTGAACGCGAAGCGGGTAGAGAGGCCGTTCATGCCCTCGTCGACCCCGGAATTGTCGCGATATTCCTGAATGGTCTTCGCCTTGGGGTCTGTGTCTTTCAGGTTCTCGCCGTCATAAACCCGCATCTTGGAAAATACACTGGAATTTTCCGGATTCTTCACCCGTGACAGTACTGAGAACTGTGCCAGCATGCGCAGGGTGTCCGGTGCGCAGGGGGCTTTCGACAGCGAGCTGTTTTCCAGCAGCTTGTCGTAGATACGGATCTCTTCCTGTACCCGCAGGCAATAGGGCACCTTGACGATGTAGATGCGGTCGAGGAAGGCCTCGTTATTGCGGTTGTTGCGGAACGACTGCCACTCCGACTCGTTGGAGTGCGCCAGGATCACGCCGTTAAACGGGATGGCACCCAGCCCTTCGGTACTGTTGTAGTTGCCTTCCTGGGTTGCGGTCAGCAGTGGGTGCAGCACCTTGATCGGCGCCTTGAACATTTCCACAAATTCCATCAGGCCCTGGTTCGAGCGGCACAGGCTGCCGGAGAAACTGTAGGCATCAGGGTCATTTTGCGGAAAATCTTCCAGCTTGCGGATATCGACCTTGCCCACCAGTGCAGAGATATCCTGGTTGTTCTCGTCCCCCGGCTCTGTTTTGGCAATTGCCTGCTGATCCAGAATCGATGGGCGGATTTTGACCACCTTGAATTTGGTGATGTCGCCGTTGTATTCGTGCAGGCGCTTCACCGCCCAGGGTGACATGATGGTGTTTACATAGCGGCGCGGGATGCCGTAATCCTCTTCCAGGATCTGGCCGTCCTCGGTGGGCGAGAAAAGCGCCAGCGGCGACTCAAACACCGGCGACCCCTTGATGGCATAAATGGGGATCTGCTCCATCAGCGCCTTGAGCCGTTCCGCCAGGGATGACTTGCCGCCACCCACCGGGCCCAGCAGGTACAAAATCTGCTTCTTCTCTTCCAGCCCCTGGGCGGCATGGCGGAAGAAGGACACGATCTGCTCAATCGCTTCTTCCATGCCATAGAATTCGCTGAACGCCTTGTAGCGCTTGATGACCTTGTTGGAGAAGATACGCGAGAGTCGTGGGTCGCGAGAGGTATCTACCAGCTCCGCCTCGCCGATGGCCATCAGCATGCGCTCCGCCGGCGAAGCGTAGGCGCTGCGGTCATTTTTACACAGCTCCAGGTACTCCTGGATAGTGAGCTCTTCCTCCTGAATCGACTCATAGCGTTCCAGGTAGTGATTGAATATCGACATGGTTTACGACTCCCTGTAGCGTACCGCGTCAGTAACCGGCCTCCTGCCGTGGAGTACCTACTGCGCTGCAGCGTGTGATGACCGCGAATACATCCCGTAAAATCATTCCGGTAAGGCTGGAAGAGCGGGAACGCTATCGTTATTACCTATTGATTGCGCGACGATGCTGCTGTCGCAACAGGGGGCCTGCTAACAGGTCCCGCACTTTCAGGATAGTCAGCGCTGTGGCCTTGAAAGGCGGATAGTGACAAGATACGTCGATTGGCGCGTCAGTTTTGCGAAGCGCATTGACGAGCTAAAACCAGTCACAAGCGGCAGGTAAAATGCGACAAGGATTGATCCTGATCCGAAATAGTTAATAGGACAGGTTTGCTGTGATTAACGTTTACGAAGAAGTAGGGCATAGATGAAGATTTTGGTAACTGGGGGCGCGGGGTATATCGGCAGCCACACCTGCGTGGAGTTGATTGAGGCCGGTTTTGAGCCCGTAGTGGTGGATAACCTGTATAACAGCAGTGAGGAGGCCCTGCGGCGCGTCGAGGCGATTACCGGCCGCTCGGTGCCGCTTCATCAGGTGGATATCACCGACGCCGAAGCGCTGCGTGGTGTATTCGCACAATACCCGATACAGGCGGTGATTCACTTTGCCGGGCTCAAGGCGGTTGGGGAATCGGTTGCTCAACCACTGCGTTATTACCAGAACAATGTTGCCGGTACCCTGACCCTGTGCGAGGTGATGGAAGAGGCGGGCGTCCGCCAGTTAATCTTCAGTTCCTCTGCGACTGTTTACGGCGACCCGGAGACCGTGCCGGTGCGTGAAGACTTTCCCACCGGTGCGGCCAGTCCTTACGGCACCAGCAAGCTGATGGTGGAGGACATGTTGCGCGACCTGTGCAAGGCGCCGGACAACCAGTGGAAGGTCAGCGTGCTGCGCTACTTCAATCCGATTGGTGCCCATGCAAGTGGCACCATTGGCGAAGATCCGGAGGGGATCCCCAACAACCTATTGCCCTATGTGGCTCAGGTCGCGATTGGCCGCCTGCCGCAGTTACAGGTATTTGGTGATGATTACGACACGCCAGACGGTACCGGTGTACGCGATTACATCCACGTCGTGGATCTGGCTCGCGGACATCTGGCGGCATTGAACAAGCTCAACAGCGATGACACAGGGGCAGGTTGCTATACCTACAACCTCGGTACGGGGCGTGGCAGCTCAGTACTGGAAATTGTCCAGGCATTCGCCGAAGCGGCGGGCAAGGAGATTCCCTATAAGGTCGTTCCCCGCCGGTCGGGTGATGTTGCCGAGTACTATGCAGATCCAGCCCTGGCCGAGCGCGAGCTGAAGTGGAAAGCAGAATTTGATCTGAAACGCATGGTGGAGGATACCTGGCGCTGGCAATCGCAAAATCCTCAGGGGTATGCCGAGTAGCTCTTGGTAACGAAACGTCTAAAAGACAGCAATAAAAAACCCGGCCTATAGCCGGGTTTTTTATTTGCCTGATAGCGGGTCGCTAATTAGAAGAAGCGGCGACGCAGCAGGGCAGCGGCGAGTAGCGCGAGGAAGGCGAAACCGGTGGCGCCGCCACTGGAGTCGTTGTCCTCATCCTCACCCTGGTCGTCTTCCAGCTCTTCCTCGTCTACGGGGATGGAGCTGTCGTCTTCACGGGCCAGCGTGAACACCGCCGTGGTGCGTGCCGGAACTGAGAATACGCCGGCTTCTACGGTTGCATCAGCGAGAGCTTCATCTGCAGATGCCTGCTGCACTTCGTGCAGGGCAAACGGCAGTGCTGTCGCAGACCCCAGCGTAAACTCCTGCGCTTCCGCGCCACCATTAAACAGCACCAGGATCTGCGACGTTTCCTCATCGAACTCGCCTGCCGGATCGTTCAAATGCATGGCGATCAGCCCGGGGATCTGCTCAGGGCCGGTGTTGGCAAAGG
Organism: Microbulbifer agarilyticus S89; assembly: GCF_000220505.1. Taxonomy (GTDB): domain Bacteria; phylum Pseudomonadota; class Gammaproteobacteria; order Pseudomonadales; family Cellvibrionaceae; genus Microbulbifer; species Microbulbifer agarilyticus_B. The sequence continues at coordinate 164,986 of NZ_AFPJ01000043.1, forward strand.
ACACCACTGAGTCGATTGCTTCCTTGGTGGGAAGGCGGAACAGCTTGCTGCTGCCACGGATCTGTAGCTGCTCTTTAAATACCGCCAGGGCAAATTCGCGATCGGACTGTTGCGGGGCAATATCCGGATTCGCCAGCAGCGGTGCCATCAGGTTCCACTTGTCGTCGTTCTTGTCAGCGATCGGCAGGCCGGCGGCCCAGTTGTCGGTGGCAAGGGAGTAGTCGATGGCGTTGAACCAGTCACCAGAGTTGTAGCTGTCGCGATCCATGGATTTGGAACGCAAGATTTCCTGGCCGGCATGGATAAACGGAACACCCTGGGCGAACATCACCAGCGAAGTGCTGAAGTTCTGCAGGCGCACACGGTCCGCCAGGCTGGTGGTCTCGTTCGCCTTAATCTGAATGCCATCAAATAGCGTCTCGTTATCGTGTGCGGCGACGTAGTTGATCGATTCCTGTGGGTCCGCGGTGTAGCCAGTCGCCTGGCCGTTATATTCCAGTTCGGCGCCCGTCATGACGGTACCGTCTGAGGTTTCCAGCTCATATCCTGCCAGGTTACCGGCAAGGGTGATACGCACCTTATCTGCCAGGGTCAGCAGCGTCGCGCGCTCGTCACCATTGAACTTGCCGTTGCTGTCGGTGAACAGGCCGGTACTGAAGCCCTGTTCCTCAAAACCACCAAACGGGTTGCCACCGCGCGCGGAATCGCGAATACGGTCATTAAAGGTACCAACACCGGTGCCTGCCATATTGCTCTGGCGTGCCTGTACGAAGCGTGCATCATCAACCACCTCACCGAAGTTCCAGCCTTCGCCGTACAGGTAAATGGATGAGCCATCGACACCGTCTGTTTCGGTGGTGAGTGCTTCCATATCCGCGGCGACATTGAGGATGTTTTGCTTGGTGTGGTGTCCCATCAGGTCAAAGCGGAATCCATCCACCTTATAGGCGGTGGCCCAGACCTTCATGGAGTCGCGCATCAGCTTCTCCATCATGGTGTGCTCACTGGCGGTATTCGCGCAGCAGCTGCTCATTTCCACAAAGCCTTCACCGTTGCGGCGGTGGTAATAGCCCGGCACGATCTTGTCGAGAATGGACTTGTCGTTCTGGGCAAAAGAGCTGGTGTGGTTGTACACCACATCCATTACCACGCGCAGGCCAACATCGCCCAGGGACTGCACCATCTCGCGGAATTCAATAATGCGCTGTACGCCGTTGGGGTCGGTGGAGTAGCTGCCTTCGGGTACGGTGAAGTGCAGTGGGTCGTAACCCCAGTTGAAGCCGTCGTCATCGCGGATTGCATTGACCGCTGCCTGCTGCTCACTGCTGTCAGGCGCATAGATGCTGAGGTCTTCGGTAGTTTTCTGTGCGGAGCGGTCTTCATTCACCGTAGCGAAATCGAACGCGGGCAACAGGTGTACATGGGTCAGGCCCGCTGACGCCAGCTCTGCCAAGTGCAGGCTACCGCGACCGTCCTCGGCAAACGCTGCGAAGGTGCCGCGAGCGGCTTCACTTACCATGTCGTCGGCAATGCTGAAATCGCGCACGTGCAGTTCGTAAATGGAGATGTCTTCGGCCGTATCAAGAGACGGTTTCATCACCGAGTCCCAACCTGCCGGCTTCAGGTCATCATCATTCAGGTTGACGATCTGGGTCTTGTACGAGTTGGTGGACAGGCTGAGGGAATAGGGGTCGGAAACCCAGTTGTTTTCGATCTTCCGGGTCGCGTAGGAATAGACTTCCACTTCGTACATGTAGAACTTGCGGTCCCAGTCGATGCTGGTGGATGCGGTCCAAACGCCATTGTTTTCTACCATTTCCACATTGGTGCTGGGCTCAAACTGATCGCCGCTGTCAAACAGGTGCACCTTCACCGATTTTGCGGTTGGTGCCCACAGCGCGAACTCGATGGCATTCTCACCAACGGTAGCACCGAGCGTGCCTGCATAGGCAAACGCATCATCGAGTAGACCCGGCATTTGAATGCCGGTGGCATCCACAACTGCACCTTCCGCATCAAAAATGGCGACCGCTAGCTGGCCTTTTACCAGTGCGGACAGATCCGCAGTTTCGGGTACCGTAAGCGCAGTGGAATTGGCCAGGTGTGGGAATTTGGCGATTGCTTCTTCGGGCGCGCCATTTGCACTTACTGTCAGTGCAATTTCACTATCACCGGAAACGCCATCTGGGCCCAGGGTGAGTGCGGCACTGTCGCTTGCCACCAGTTTGGCGCTACCGCCTTCTGGCATGGTAACCGGCCACAGGATGGTGCTGGTATCGACCCAGTGTGCTTTATCGGTGGTCAGGTCGCCGCGGGGAACGCCGTCGGTACTGACGACGACTTTGTTGGTGTTGCTGTCGAACGCAAAGTAGATTTCTTTGCCTGCTTCTGCAGTGAACGCAATATTGTTGCCGCTGCTATCGCCATAGCTTTCGTCCCAGCCCTCATTGAGTGCGGCTTTCATCTGGTAATCGCCGGCTGGGATCGCGTCGGTAATGAAGGTGTAAATACCGTCGCCGTCTACGTCCTGCAGTAATGTTTGCAGGCACTGGGGTTGCCAGTTATCCGGGCAGCCCAGTGCGCTTTGGAAATCACCAGCGGCGGTAACGATGGTGTGCCGTACGTTGTCGGCAATCCAGTTGGTCTCGTGGTCGTAGATAAACTTTACGGACTGTTCGGCGGCGATGCTCAGTGGGATATTGCCGCCGCCCGCGTCGGCATTGCCACCGTAGTTTTCGTCCCAGCTACCATTGATCGCGACTTTGTATTCGTAGTCACCGGCGGGAAGGGTGAAAGAGCCCTGCCACAGGTCGTCATCCGCGTCATAGGTCAGCTGTGATTCAGGGCAGGCTTCCTGCCACACATCGCTACAACCGATAGCGGTCTGGATGGTGCCAGGAATATTGACCATGGAAAGTTCAGAGTTTGTACTCGCCTGAGCGGCACTATGGGTGACGGCGGCAACCGCCATGGCCAGCAGCGAACTTAATTGTACGCGGCGGGCACTCCCCCGGGAATGTGAGGATGCTTGCATGCTCTTTGACCTTATTTTTCTATTATCGATTCTCTGTCAGCCGCGGCATTTATGCGTTACCACTGGCTGCTTCACCATCGTTACACGAGCCCCCTCAAACCGACGGGCGCTTAACATCATGTACAAAAACGGAAGATCGATTAGAGGGCAGGTACCTGAGAACGGCATCCCACCCGAGGGGGGTGGAGAAAAAAGTGGTTGGGGGTGATTTAGGTAAAAGTGGGGGGGAGGGTAGCAAATGTAAGTTACATTTGGGTGAAATTCATTCAGTGGGTGGGGTTTTGCTGGTCGTTGTTTCCGCTCATAGTGCGCAATCAGCACAATAAAACGATTCGTCTTCCATTTTCATGGCGGTTAGGTAGCCGCCCCAGACACAGCCGGTATCGAGTGCGTAGACATTTTTGGTATTGGCCTCACCCTCCAGTGCTGCCCAGTGGCCAAAAATAATCCGATCGTTTTTCGTCTTGCGGTCTTTAAAGCTGAACCATGGATGGTAATCGTGATGAGCGGCCAGCGGTCCCTGCTTTGTGACCAGGTCCAAGGTGCCGTCCTCTTTGCAGAAGCGCATGCGCGTAAAATAATTGGTAATCGAACGCAGGCGCTCGACGCCGATCAAGTGATCACTCCACTTGTGCGGCTCATTACCATACATGCCAAAGAAAAAGGCTTCAGCCATCGCCGGATCCTGCAGCGCTTTATGCACTTCACCTGCGAGTTCCAGCGCTTTGCTCATGCTCCAGATAGGCGGGATACCTGCATGCACCATCGAAAAATATTTTCCGTCGACCTTTTTGTGCACCATCAGCGGTTGTTTTTGCAGCCAGCCGAGTAAGGTGTCTGCATCCTTGGCGCGCAGAATTTTTGCGAGGTCGTGCTCCTTATCGGTAAGACGTTTCGCCCCGTGAGCGATGGCCAGCAGGTGCAGGTCGTGATTGCCGAGCACCGCGGTCACCTGACTGCGGTGCTCGTAAAGAAAACGCAGGGTTCCAAGGCTGTCGTGGCCTCGGTGCACCATGTCACCAGCCAGCCACAACTTATCCTTGTGCGGGTTGAAATCGACTTTCTTGAGCAGTCGCTGCAAGGGTTCGAAGCAGCCCTGGATGTCGCCAATTGCGTAAGTGGCCAAGGTATTCCCCGTTTACTGCGCTTGGGCTTGCGGAGGTGTCAGGTTACTGCAGAAATTTGCCAGCTCCACATACTCCTTTACGCTCAGGGTTTCTGGGCGGCGACTGGTATCCACTGGCAGTTGTTCTGGGTCTAAGTCAGGAAACAGCGGCTTCAGCGCATTGCGCAGGGTTTTGCGACGCTGCTGGAAGGCAACGCTGACGATGCGCTCCAGCAGGGCTTCGTTCTCTGCCGGGTGCGGTAGTGATTTGTGCGGAACCAGGCGCACAATCGCGGAATCGACTTTGGGGGCCGGGCGGAAAGACTGCGGTGGCACAGGAAACAGTCCCTGCACACGACAGTAGTACTGTGTCATGACACTGAGGCGACCGTAGGCTTTCACTCCAGGTACTGCGCTGAGGCGATCCACCACTTCTTTCTGCAGCATAAAGTGCATGTCTTTCACCTTGCCGCGAAAGCTCAGCAGGTGGAACAGCAGCGGGGTAGAGATGTTGTAGGGCAGGTTGCCGACGATGCGCAACTGTTCGCCTTCCTCCACCATGCTGCCAAAATCAAATTTCAGTGCATCTTTCTCGATGATGGTGAAATCCGGGTAGTCGCGGAATTTAAACTCCAGCATCGGTATCAGGTCGCGGTCCAGTTCCACCGCGGTCAGTGACGGGCACTTGTCGATCAGCAGGGAGGTAATGGCACCCTGGCCCGGGCCGATTTCCACCAGCTTGTCGGTATCTTTGGGGCCGATGGCGCGCACGATGCGCTCGATAATATTTTCGTCGACCAGAAAGTTCTGGCCGAAGCGCTTGCGCGCCTTGTGTTGGAAAAAGTTGTCCATGAAATCGTTCGTGTGGATAAGAGTTTGCGCGCCAAACAAATAGCACGCTTAAACAACCGCTTTAAAAAGTCTGGCGCAGTTGGGCCAGTTCGATCGCCTGATCGAGTGCCGCAATCAGGCTGCCGGTGTCAGCGATGCCCTGGCCGGCAATGTTGAGGGCGGTACCGTGATCCACCGAGGTGCGGATAAACGGAAGCCCGAGGGTGATATTGATTGCGCGCCCGAATCCCTTGAATTTTAACACCGGCAGGCCCTGGTCGTGGTACATGGCGAGTACGGCGTCACAGTGCGCCAGTTGCGGCGGCGTAAACAGGGTGTCGGCGGGCAGTGGGCCGATCAGGTTTATACCGAGGGCTCGAAGGGTATTCAGGGCGGGCTCGATCACGTCAATTTCTTCCCGCCCCAAATGGCCACCTTCACCGGCATGGGGGTTGAGGCCACACACGCCAATGCGCGGCTGCTCGATGCGGAACTGGTCACGCAGGCTGCGGTGCAGGATCGTAATCACCTGCTGTAGGGATTGGCCGGTAACCGCGGTGCTGACATCTTTCAGCGGCAGGTGCGTGGTTGCCAACGCTACGCGCAGATCGTCGGCAGCGAGCATCATCACGACCTTTTCCACGCCAGCTTTTTCAGCAAAGTATTCCGTGTGCCCGCTAAAGGAAACGCCGCCCTCGTTGATCACGCCTTTGTGCACCGGTCCGGTTACCACCGCATCGAAACTGCGCTGCAGGCATCCCTCGGCGGCAACGCGCAGGGTTTCCAGTACATAGCAACCGTTGGCGGGATTTAGTTGTCCTGGACGTGCTGGCTCCGCCAGTGCTACCGGGGCTATGTGCAGGCTGCCTGTGGGGGTTGGCTCCGCAGCGCGTGCATGGTCGAAGGGTATCAGTTGCAAAGATCTCCCCTGGCGGGAAGCCTCCTGCTGGAGCAGGTCTGGATCGGCAATGGCGATGATTTGTGCGCGGACCGCAGATGTAGAGCGCTCGGAGCAGGCAATTTTGACTGCCAGCTCCGGGCCTATCCCGGCGGGCTCGCCGGGGGTGAAGGCAATGCGAGGGACCATAAAGCGTTACTGGGAATCGTTGGCGCTCTCGGCGCTTTGCTCGGTATCGCTGGATTCGGCATCTGGCAATTTGATTTCCACATACGCCTGGTCGCGAATTTCCTGACGCCAGTTTTGCAGTTCTTCCTCGTAGCGGCGGTTGCGCAGCAGGTTGGCGGCCTGGTTGCGGATGTACTGGTCCGTCATATCCTGCTGGCGGCGCTCATCCACGCGCAGGATGTGCCAGCCGAACTGACTGCGGAACGGCATGCTGATTTCACCCACCGGGGTGTTGTTCATGGCCTGGGTGAATTCGGGTACAAACTGGCCAGGCGTGGACCAGCCCAGGTCACCACCCTGCAGCATGGTGCCGATGTCTTCGGAATTGTCTTTGGCGGCATCTTCGAACTTCAGCTCACCGGCTTCAATTTTGCTGCGCAGGTCGGTAAGCAGGTTGTAGGCCGCATCGTCATCGCGGATGGCAGAGGTTTTAACCAGGATGTGACGCACCTTGGTCTGCTCGACCACCTGCTCGGTGGCGCCGCGCTGCTGATGGATCTTCAGCATGTGAAAACCGGCATCGCTGCGGAATGGCTTGGTGGTTTCACCCACCTTCACGCCGTCGAGCGCGTCGGCAAACAGGGTCGGCAGCTCAACGGGTTTACGCCAACCGAGATCGCCGCCTTGCAGCGCATTCTGGCCGGAGGAGTTGGAAATGGCGAGGGCACGGAAATCTTCTCCACCCTTGGCTTTCTCATAGATAGCATCGGCCTTTTCACGCGCCGCAGTGACTTCTTCGGCGGGGGCACTGGAGCTTACCGCGATCAGGATGTGCCCCAGCTCATATTGCGGGGACTTCCAGAATTCTCCCTCTTTGGAGCGCAGGAAGTTGTTGATGTCCTGGTCGGTAATCTGGATGCGGCGGCTGACGCTGCCCTGCTCCACCCGGCGGATGATCAGTTCTTGGCGAATCTGCTGACGGAAGGCATTGTTGGAGATGCCGTCTACCTCAAGCTTTTGCTGGAACTGGGCCGGGGACAGGTTCATGTTCTGCTGTACCCGTGCGATGGCCTGATCGAGCTCCTCTTCGGAAATGGTAACGCCGGCGCGAGAACCCATCTGCAGCTGCAGTCGCTCGACGATCAGCTGCTCCAGCACCTGGCGGCGCAGCACATCGATTGGTGGCGCCTGCACATTCTGTGCGGCAATTTGCTGGGTGATGGTATTGATGCGTTGCTGCAGTTCACTGGCCATGACCACATCATCGTCCACTACCGCTACCACGCGATCCAGTTGCTGTACCTGGGCCCAGGCGGGGAGCGCGATGGCGCTGGCGGCGGCTACGGCGAGCAGGCCGCGGCGAAGAGAGGTGAACATCTGCATTATTGTCATCACTGTTTCAGTACTTCTCGTTGTTCAAAGTTGGCAATGCCCTGGGACAGAATACGGGTGACGGAACCGCCCAGGCCGGCTAGGCCCTTCAGCTGCAGTTCAATATAGACACCCTCGTCGAATTCCAGCTCTTCCGGTGGTACGACGTCGGCCAGGTCATTGTCCAGTTCACGGCGCCACAGCACCCGGGTGCGGTAGCAGCATGTGTCATATTCGAGTCCCGCCAGGTACTCCAGTTCCCTGTCGAAGGTGAAATCGTAGTTGGCGCGGGCCAGCAACGAAAGGCGATCATTTATTGGCCAGGCCGCAGAGATGTCGCCCTGGCGTACCGGTCCCTGTACCAGGAAGGTATCGGTCGAGTCGAAGCGCTCTTCCTTGCGGAGGTAACGGTAGCTTACGTTAAACAGACGAAAATCGTCATCCAGATAACGCAGGCTGACGTTGCCGCGGTTAATGGTGTTGTCGCTGTCGTGGTAGATCACCTCACTGCTGATACGCAGGTCACCCGTGGGGCGGCTTTCCAGGCGTGCGGCAAACTCGGAGCGCGGCACGTCCTCGATAAATGTCGCCAGCTCGATGCGGCTGTCATTGGAGTAGAAAATCTGCCCTACGCTGGCGGCAAACAGGTCGCGGCCACTACGTGGGTCGATAAACCGTGTGGTCAGGCCCAGCGCGGCGCGATCGGCGTCGTCGATACGGTCGTTGCCGTTGAAGCGGCTGTCACGGAACAGCTGGTCGTAGCTGAAAGTGAATAGCGAGGTGTCGTACAGCAGGTCGTTGCCGCCGTCGCGACTACTAGTGCTTACATTGAGGAAGTCCGACTGATCCGCATTCGAGCTTGCCAGCAGGAACAGGCGCGGTTCCAGGGTTTGCACATATTCCCGCGAGAACAGGTTGCCATCGCGCTCGAAGAACAGGCCGCTATCAATGGCCAGTTGCGCGGCCGCGGCCTCGGGTGTGTCCATGTCAGGGTTTTCGAGGAAGGTATCGGACAGCTCGTAGCCGAGATAGATGCCGGTCACCTGCGGGTTAAAGAAGCCCCACAACCACTGCTTGTCCCATCCGTAGCTGTAGTCCACCCGCGAACGGCGCGCATTGACGAAATTGCGGGTGCTGGTGGTCACGCTGTTCGGGTCATTGACGTCAGCGATAAACTGGATGGTCTGGGTATCCTGGTGGTCGAAGCTGGTGATCTCGTGCTGAAGCTTCAAATACCAGTCGTTCCACTTGTAATTGCCATTCACATTGATGCGCGGCAGCTGGCTGTAGGTATCGAAGCGGTCCTTGGACAGCTGCTGATATTCCTGCACACGTAGGCGGGCGTTCCAGTTCTCGGTGCGTAAACTGGCTTCCGCGGTCTGGTTCAGGTTGGTGAGTGCTCGCGAACTTACGTTGGCCGGCGCTTTCAGCTCGGCGGTGTCCAGGTCGCGGAAGTAGTCCGGATCGCTGACCTTGGAAAAGTTGATACGGGTGCGCCACAGGCCCCCGGTGCCGCCGACCTGGTCTAAATTCACATACCAGCGGTCCTCGCCTTTGGCGGGCAGCACCAGGTCTTCCGGGAAGCCCTCATTGATCAGGCGGCGCGCATCTTCGTCGTCGCCGCCCTTGTCATTGGGCAGCCCGGCGAGGCGGGTCTCGGTACTGAACCATTCACTCAGATGGCGCGCTTCCAGTTCCAGGCCAGTGCCGCGGTGCTGGATATAGCGCGGGGCAATGGTCGCATCCAGTTGCGGCGCGATGTTCCAGTAGTAGGGCACCGCGATGTCCCAGCCGTTCTCATCGCTGTTGCTGATGCTGGGAAATAGGAATCCAGACATACGCTCGTCCCCTACCGGGAAGCGCATGTAGGGGAAATAAAATACGGGGATATCGGCGATTTCCAGGCGCACGTTGCGCGCGGTGCCCTGGCGCTCGACACTGTCGATGGTGATCTCGCCACCGGTCATGCGCCAGAAAACGTCGTCCGGTTCACAGCGCGTGTAGTTGCCTTGCGTCAGAATCAGCTCCCCGCTGGCCTCGCGGGAGGCAAAACGCGCCGAACCATGCACGGACTCATCGTGAACCACGTAGGTGGCGTCCTCAATGGACGCCGCTTTGCTGTCCGTCTGTACCTCGGCAGCCTTGCCGCGTACCAGCATTCCGGGCTCGCGCATCTCGATGGCGCCACTCAGGTAAGCGGTGCTCTCTGCGCGGTTGACGTTTACCTGGTCGGCAAACAGCTGGCGGTAGCCCTGGGTGATGTGCACATTGCCGCGCAACTGTGCGGTGCCGTCTTCGAGCCAGTCGGAACTGTCCGCAGTGGCGCGCAGCGGCGCTTCCTCCGGCAGTTCCTCGGCATTGGGATAGTCGCGTGCGGGCTCGATAAACATGCCGCCGCAGATGGGCGAGATCTGGTTGCGCA
>NZ_AFPJ01000042.1 GCF_000220505.1 Microbulbifer agarilyticus S89
GCGGCTGGCTTTTTTATTGGACTATAGGGCTATTATTAGGGTCCTTATTCTGCAGGCAGATAAACGCGGGGAACGCGCTGGGTTAGGCCAGTGAATAGTTCATAAGGGATAGTACCTGCGCAATCTGCCACTTCTGATATCGATATTTCGTTGCCCCACAGTTCAACCTCTGTGCCCACTTCGGCATGCGGCACCTTCGACAAGTCTACGGCCAACATATCCATCGAAACACGTCCGATCAAACGGGTACGCACTCCTCCGACCATCACTGGCGTGCCGGTGCCAGCATGTCGCGGATAACCATCGCCGTAGCCACACGCGACAATGCCATAGCGGCCATCCTCCTCAAAATGAAAATCCGCCCCGTAGCCAATCGACTCACCTTTGTGGACGGAACGCACCGCTATCAAGCGTGATTGCAATGTCATACTGCATGCCAGTGACTGAGTCTCGGCTGGGCGATCAACGCCTCGCACAACCGGGTCACTGCCGTACAACATGATACCCGCCCTATTCCAATGTCGATGGGCAGCTGGCAACGCGAGGATCGCTGCGGAGTTTGCGATACTTTGCTGGAGCGCGAAAGCTTCACCTTCTGCTCCTGGAAGATCCTTCAGCAGCTTTTCCACAGCGTTTACCGCCCTGTCAAACGACGCTAACTGCTGCGCATTTTCCTCACGGTCTGGTTCATCGGCACAGGCGAAATGGCTCGTCAGTATCACTGACTTGACCATATCCAGTGAGAAAAGCTCTTTGTACTGTTGAGCAGCTCTATCCGGCGAAAATCCAAGGCGCCCCATTCCGGTATCAATCTTGAGCCAAAGGTTTAATGTGCTGTCGCCGGCGTTTGGCTGGTACTCTTGAAGAAGAGCAACTTGATAGTCACTGTGTACAACAAGATCGAGATCTAATCGGTTGGCGGTAGCGAGCGCTTCCGCGTCAAATACACCCTCCAGAACCAAAAGTCGCCCGGGGACATTTGCCGTTCGCAGCTCAATCGCTTCTTCGAGAGTCGCCACCGCCAGAGCATCCACATGAGGGGAAAGGTGGAGACCAACATTGACAAGGCCATGGCCGTAGCCATTGGCTTTGATAACGGCTACCACCGCGCCACCGGCCAACGTTTTTGCCTGACGGTAGTTGCTTACAATGGCATCGAGTTTAACGATCGCCTGAAGAGGCCGTGTCATGCGTACTCCATGGCAAAACTATCGGCTGCAAATAGATCGCTTGCCTGACACTCCGCAATGATTGGTGCAGCCAATGCTTGCAGCCCTGCAATGAAAGACTCACTACGAACGAGTGGCAAACCGTCCTCGGTCGCAGCAGCACACTGTGTTACACCATCGACAAACCCCGCATCGACCAGGGCGTTCAGGCAGGTCGCGAGTTCAAAGCCTGTCAGTAAAGGGCGTCCAACACAGGCCGATGCCAGCGCGAGCAGAGTATAAGCTCCCCAGTTCGAAACATCCGCGAGCACGAGGTGGTCAGTGCTTGCCGACGCACAGGCCACAGGCAATTGCTGCAGGTGCGTAGCCACAAGCCCCATACCAAGCTCGTTACCACCATCCCCTATAGCAAGGGTCGGACATATAACCTGCTGCAACAGAAGTTCCCAGGTGAGGGTTTGCGCACTGATATCTTCAAATCGCATATTTCGGTGGGTGCCATCTCGTCCAACACCAGGCACCTCGATAAATATCACCAGCGTGGGCTGGAAGTCACTGACAAAGGTCCTGAGTTGGGCTTCACACTGCCCCTTGTCAATCGGCACAACACAGTCTGCGAGCTGTTCACCGTTTGCGATAGCTGCAGGCAATGCTGCACGCAGTGCCTTTGCGTAGCGCTCTGCACCCACTAGGGCTACTTCCGCACCCAATCGCTGTAGCCCATTGGCAAGCGCGATAGCGCCTGCGGGGCCGTCGGTCTCAAAACGCTCGCCTACGGGGAAACCACTCACAATCGCAACCCGCCCGCTGTTGCGCAACAGTGCCTGTACCGAATCGCGCAAGTACCCTCGATAACCACTATCGCGGACCGTCGCCATTCCCCGCAAATTACCCGCCACCATCAATGCTTCCAATTGCATGGCCAACTGGTCAGTACTGGGTCTGAGGCCTTTCTCAAAGGTTAAATTATGCATTTGCACCTACCACGGCACTGGAAAAGAATTGAGATTGCAACAGCCACTCGTGCTGCGATTCCGCCCGATTTCCCATGACAAAGCGCACTTGTGCACCCGGCCGGGCTTGCGCCAGACGGTCCAGGTCCACTCGGTAAACATGCCCGAGCTTGGGGTAACCACCTATTGTCTGGCAATCCTGCATCAACACAATTGGTTGGCCATTGGCCGGCACCTGAATTGCACCCGGGCTCACTGGCTCAGAAATCAAATTGCCCGGCGGTTCCGGTAACGCGCTACCGGCGAGGCGCACACCCATGCGGTCGGAATCCGGAGCCACGGTATAGCTGGTATTCAACAGTTGATGCACGCAATCCGCAGAAAAGGCATTGAACTGATTGGAAGGGACAACCCGCAAAGTTACTGCGGTGCCATAGGTACGTCGAAACTGGCTGGGAACCGCGCGAACCGAAGCATCATGGATTCCTGAATTCATTGGGCAGCCAAAGGTAAGGACGTCACCCTTTGCCAACGGTTCGCCATTTCCCTTCAGGCCACCAAGTCCGTCACCCTGGCTCGTTGCACGACTTCCACAAATAAGCGGGGCGTCGACACCGCCAGAAAAGCCCAGGTACCCCCGCAAACCATCGGTAGCAATCGATGCTTCGAGTTTCGCACCCGCCCGCGCTCGATAGGAACACCAGTTTTCCAGTCGCTCGCCATCTAGCCGCCACCCCAGATCAGCACCTGCAATTGCAAACCGACCCTCAGATTTGAACTGCATGCGAAAGTTTCCCAGGCACAGTTCGATCACTGCGTCACCGCTGGAATTCCCCAAGAGTCGATTGGCCCACCCGGCCCCATGGCTATCAGCAACTCCACTGGCACCGATACCGAGATGTTGATAACCAAAGCGACCGCGGTCCTGAATAAGCGCGAGCGCTCCCGGGTTCAGAATTGTTGCGAGACAACGACGCAACGCGATATCTGATGAAGAAAACGCTATGCTATTCATCAAAGCAGCCGCCTAGTTGCACATATTCATCGCGGGAAATTTGCTGGAAGCGCACCCGAGCACCGACCGAGAGCAATACCTCGGGCTGCCCGGACGAGCATGAAAACAACGGTGTGGGGCAACGACCAATCAGGTTCCAACCGCCGGGACTCGCCGATGGATAGACCGCAGCCTGATTGCCGGCAATGGCAACAGAGCCCGCGGGAACACGCTTACGCGGCGATTCCAAGCGTGGAACCCGTATGGATTCAACGACATCTCCCATAAACGCGAAACCGGGGCGGAACCCCAAAGCAAAAACCCGATACGTCTGGGAGGAGTGAAGATGGATAATTTCATTCGAACTCAATTCACACGCACGGGAGACTCTTGCCATATCAGGCGCTGACTCCTGCCCATAATAAACAGGAAGGGTAATGAGCGGTGCTTGTTCGCCCTCGCATCGGCTCGCCTGCTCCGTGTCGAGTGCTTCTCCGAGTTCACGAATGGTTCTGCGCAGAACAAAGTAGTCACAACGCAAAATGTCAAAGTACAGGGTTACGCAACAATAGGAGGGAACAATATCCTGCACGCGGTCCCCGAGTAGCCGCTTCAGTCGTTCGGCAAATGTGAGTACGCGGGAAAGCGAGTGTTCACTTGGCTTGTCTGCAAGGTAAACCGTGATCGCCGTATCACCTGAGTCTACGATCTGGAACATCAGACCCCACCTAGCTCCAATCGAGTGACTGAATATCGGTGACCAACTCAAGTTCTGAATTGAGCCTGTCAGTGATCAACATATGACCCGGCGCGTGAGTAATACAAAATGGCAAATTGGCATTACGTAGAGCTTCAATCGCCGTGACTCCACACGCCCAGAATGACGGGATCTCTTCTTTGCCAACACGTATCGCTTCGCCGAAATCCGGCTCGGCCAAATCTTCAATGCCCAGCGCGGCCGCGTCGCCAGAAAAGATGGGCGCACCATGTACCAGCGGATAGCGGCCAGAGATTTCACAGGCCTGTTCAGTCGCATTGCCACTAAAGGGACGCATGCTCACAACCAATTTGCCATGGAATCGCCCTTCCGCAACGCACTCTTTGTCGGTACGGTACATTGGCACATTGCGGCCCTCAACGATGTTCCGCACCTCCAAGCCCGATGCAATCAGTGCCTCTTCAAAAGAAAAGGAACATCCCAGAGCAAAAGTCACCAGATCATCGCGCCACAAAGCACTGATGTCCGTCACCTCCTCTGCGGGCTGTCCGGCACGATGCACCAGGTAGCGCGGCACATCTTTACGGATATCCACGTCCTGCCCCAACCCGGACATCAGGAACTGGCCTGGCTCGGCTCGATACAACAGCGCACAGGCCCGGTTATTCCTGTCACAAAAACGCGCAAACTCATCCGCGTACTCAGCGGGCACTATGGCAATATTCGCCTGAACATAACCGGCTGCGAGACCAGACGTTGGGCCGGCAAAGCGTGCCGCGCGAATTTCTGCACGAATCACACGAGGGCACTGCTTGATCATGCCACCTGGACCTCAGTGTAGAGCGGTACATTGTCCGCACGAATGAATTTCCCAAGTTCCAATTCAATGGCAAGACCGAGTTGGAGCAAGGCGGCGTCGGCATATGGATGCCCGGCCAATTGCACGCCGGTCGGCACACCATTGTCCCCCAGACCACTTGGAAGTGAGAGCACCGGACAGCGACTCAAGGTGTTGAACGGATACGTCATAAACCAGCCTTTCACGGGGTCCACGCTGACACCGTCAACTTCCAGTGAGTCTCTACCGTAGTCGAAATCTGCGGGGACTCGTGTCGTGCACACTGTAGGGCACAGCAAGAAATCGTAGTTACGGAACACCTGCTCTAGTGACTGCCACATATGCTGAGCATAATCGTTCGCCTCTTGGATACGCTCGGGGGAAGCCGCAGACGAAAGATCAAAATAGTGGCGAACGTAACTGCTTAACTGGTCGCGGCATTCTGGGTTGTCGTACTTCTGTCGCAACATATGTCCCATGGAAGCGCCCTGGTGAATCTGCGCGGTGCGAATGCAGCGTGCATCCCAATCCAGGGATACCAACTCGACCTCGGCACCCAGTGCTGTTAGCTGGTCCGCATACGCCAGGGTGTTACGACGCACGTCGTCATCCAGAGGAAAGAAGCCCAAATCCAGGGACAAGCCAACTTTGAGGCCTTTTAGCTTCAGCGGTGCCGCTGGCACTGACTCTTTCGCAATCTGGGACACCAAATCGACCGGGTGTGGTCCAGAGATCAGGTTGTACAACAACACCATGTCACGGGCACTGCGCGTGAGCATGCCGTGGTGTACGTAGGGGTCCACGTTATAGGGAGGGATTTCGGGGATACGCCCATGTGAAGCTTTAAGCCCCACAAGCCCGCACTGGGAGGCCGGAATGCGAACCGACCCGCCCATGTCCGTACCATTGGCAATGGTGCAAAGACCTGCGGCCAGGGCAGCAGCCGAACCACCGGAGGAACCACCAGGGGTAATATCGGTATTCCAGGGGTTACGTGTCACCCCCCACAAGTCAGACCACGTATAGGCGGCAACGGAGAACTCTGGAGTTGCGGTGCGCGCATGGAATATTGCACCGGCAGAGAGCAATCTCTCTGGCACCGGATCGGTCACGTCTGCCACGTTGTCTTGCAACAGCCGCGAACCATTGGTGGTCACCTCACCGCGCACGTAGGTCTCATCCTTGATCGCGGTGATTATGCCTTCCAGCGGTCGCGCTTCGCCGCGCGCATACGCCTGCTCGGCGGCATGCGCCTGCTCCATTGCCCGTTCAAAATTGCACTGTGTAAATGCATTGATTTCTGGGCCAATCTGCTCATACCGCTCGATATGTGCCGCGAGTACATCCACTGGTGACAAATCACCGCGGATATAGTGCTCGCGCACCTCACAGGCATCCATGTAACACACGTCCATTCGCATGGTGCACCTTTTATTGTTCTCACTTCGAAAGCGCTAGTGTGGCGGTCCAACCGATTGAAATTAAATGATTAACCAAAGGCAGGACCGATAGACATCACAGTGTGACTATTCAACCCTCTTTATTCACCGCCTCGCCATCTGCTTGCATTACTCCTGCACTAGTTACGGTTACTGGCAGCTCCCCGGCAGAAACCTCAGGGCTCAGTAACGCACGCGCGAGTGCGTGGTAGATTGGTCCTTCGAGCCGCTGCCCTTCACCGAGGTAGGCTTTGTAATCGAAGCTTGCCAAATGCACATCGGCCAAGGTTTCGAAGCGCGCAGCCTCGTATGGAGAACGCATACTGACAAAGACTGTCTTGGCTCCATGAGCATTTGCAGCCTGCAACGCATCGACGTAGATTTCATAGCGCTGCTCGAGATCGATCACACGATGCTCAAGTATTGCCAGATCTTCCATACCGCCCAGCTCTACGGCACTTTCGGAAGGTACGATACTCGCAACAACAAGTGCATCAGCAGCAGACTCATTAATTGCGCTTACTGCAGAATCGGGGTTCAGAACCTCGACCTCAACGTCGCTCGCCTGCATCAATGCAATACGGAAAGCCTCACCAATTGCGCGGTGCGGCGTTAACACCTGTACACGTTTTACCGTACTATCAATGACCGGCAACTTGGCAGGATCTGGGGTGAAAATATTGGTCAGCGCCGCACTTGCCAGCGCATCGGCCAGAGCGCGATGCTCCTCCGTTGCCAGCACTTGTTCCGCCTGGGCGATTGCTTTCTCCTCAGCCAGTGCCATCCAACTCTCATCGATGAACTGCTGCTTGAGCTTCTGCACACGAGCGAGTGAAGCATCGATCTCTTGCAGCGACAGCTCACCACCTTCAACCGCTAAAACAACACGGTCTATCAGTTTATCCAGCTGCACCAGATCTTCGGGAAAACGGATTTTTATCGGCATGAGTGCAATATCGGCACCAGCTTTAAAGGTATTCACCACCGCCTCTTCCGGGGTGAAGTAATCGCTGATACCTGCCATATTCAGAGAGTCAGTGATGATCACCCCCTGATAAGCCATGTCTTCTCGCAGTATTCCGGTCAGAATCTTGCGCGAAAGAGTAGCCGGCGCCAGCATCTGCTCCCCGGAACGCGATGTGAGCATGCTGGTATCCAGAGATGGATATTGGATGTGTGCAGTCATCGTCAGTGCTGGTTGCGCGCGGGCGATCACCTGTTTGAATGGGAGCAAATCTATCGCTTGTGCGTCTGCTGCGGTGCGCTCTACACGGGGAAGACCTGTATGGCTGTCCACACTGGTATCGCCGTGCCCCGGGAAATGCTTTACCGTCGCAGCGACACCGCGCTGCTGGAACCCTTCGACACTCGCGGCTCCCAGGTCAGCGACGACCTGCGGGGTTTCACCATAGGAGCGCACATTAATGACTGGGTTGTCGGGGTTACTATTTACATCCAGCGTTGGTGCGAAGTTCACATTGAACCCAAGCACACGCAACTGCTCCGCCATGACCTCTGCGGTAGCACGGGCAAACCGATCACCTTCTCGCGAGTAGGTTGCTCCGATCGCCATATTGCCAGCAAATGCTGCGGCCTCTTCACGCGGCAGCCTGTTTACGCGCCCCCCCTCCTGGTCGATACCTATCAGCAGCGGCAAACCGGAGCGAGATTGGGCGGCAGCTGCCTGCAGTGCTCTATTCAGCTTTACCATCTGTGTGCTGCTTTCCAGGTTATCAGCAAACAGAATGATGCCACCAAGGTCACTGTCTGAAATCAACGTCGCCAGCTCTGGCGGCAGCGAGGTAACCGGCTGTGCACAATGCGCCGCACCGGCTTTCCCTTCCGCCGGGCGCTGCATATCCGGGCAAAAGTAGCGGATGTCCAACATCAACTTCTGCGCAATTTTCTGACGCAAATCCAGCGATGCACCTGCAGAGCCTTGGCCGCTCTTGTCGGACTGGCCACAGGCACTTAGAGAGGCGATCAGTGCCGCGAGGGAACAGGACTTCAGCGCTTGCACAAGCAACGGTTTAACCAGCATAAATAATAACCAATTATAAGATATTTGAAATTGCGGAATAATTTATTCTTCACATTTAGCGCGGCAACGCAATAGGAAGTTTTCGAATCTAAAAAAAAGGGGGCGAAAACGCCCCCATCAATCCACAATGAGTCGATTTAGTTAGAAATCGTAGGAGACGTTCAGGCCAATAGTGCGTGGCGCCGTGTAGATTTTACGCTCACCCACGTAATGCTCTGCTTGGTAGGAAACCTCAGCGCGTTCATTCGTCAGGTTTCGAGCCCAGACTCCTGCAGTCCAGTCGTCACCCGAAAGTGCCAGGTTGGCACTGTACAGAGTGTACGAATCGTAGCGAGGGGGTTCTTCATCAGGTGAATCCGCGCGATTACTTTGAATCTCACTCGTATAAGCACCACGCACATTTGCAGACATGGTTAGACCGTTACTTAGATCGTAGAAAAAGTCCGCACCCAGATTGTGACGCCACTCTGGTGCACCACCGAGAAGGCCACCCTCGGACCAAGTCCGGCAGCTAGACCCATCTGTGTAGAGACAAACCTCTTTCGTTTCTGCCCATTTCGCTTCGGTAGTCGCAGTTGCGTACTTCAGATTAATGTTGTCAGTAACCTTCAGGCGGCTGCTGAAATCAAAGCCGCGCGACTCAGCCGCGGGACCGTTGGCAGTACCATTCAGAGGGAACAGGTTGATGCTCTGAGAGTAATAGGTCTGAGTGTTATCCCATGCAATCTGATATACGTTTGTTTCAACATAAAGCACGTCATCGAAGAAACTGCCTTTCAATCCGAGCTCAAAGTTATCAACAGAGTCAGGCGCGTAGTTCTGGGTACTTTCCGCAACCTGCTGATCTCCCAGGTTTTTGAAACCGTTCACGCCACCACGACGGAAGCCCTGGGATGCAGTTGCATAGACCAGCAGATCATCCGTCAGGTCGTAAGAAGTATTGAGCTTGAAGAACTTTTCGCCAGACTCAGATGTGTCAGTGGCACCTTTGGTGTCAACAGCGCCGAATGCATAATCTGTAATCTGGGGATCCGCTTCGTCGGAGAAGTTAAATACTCGCGCTCCCAGAGTCACATCCCAACGATCAGTCACTGCATAGGTGAGCTCGCCGAACAAAGCCAGCTCACTGTAATCAGAGTTGATGTCCTCGGAATAGCCAGCGTCCACACTACCGCCAACCGCGGAGCGATCGATTCCGCCCACAGAATCCAATGTCGGGAAAATTTCTGAGAAAGTCAGGGCGCGCTCTTGTTGGGTGTAATAAATACCACCAATCCAGCTCAATGCGCTATCACCTTCAGACACAAAGCGGGTTTCGTGACTCAAGCCAGAATAGGTGTTGTCAAACACCATGTACGGGGTTTCATCCGTATTATCCGGAGTCAGGGCACTCCAACCCCAGTCACCGTAATACAGGTAGCCAATACCGTAGTTGGCTTGACCCTCACGCGTGTCCTTAAAGTAAGAGGTACTGGACTTCATCGAGAAGGAGTCGAAGCCCCACTCAAGATCCATTGAGTCTAATTTGAAAGAGCGGTCAGAAAACTCACGGTAACGCCCCACAACAACATCCTGACCATACTGGAGCACGTCGCCATCCTGAGTGGGATCGATGGTGCTACCACCTGAGCCGTTGGCAAGCTGACTTTGCTGTGCATGCGTAAATGTGAGCTTCGCATCCGGGTTGATTTGCCAAGCTAATGCCACCTTGCCCGTGGTTACGTACTGATAATCATCGTTTTCATAGCGGGTCTGGCTCGTGCCGTCGACATTAGTCCAGGGGGTCTCGGTACGGAAAGACGGAGAGATCACTCGATCGGTGTATCCAGCCTCGTCCAAGTACGCAAGAGACGCTCGAATAGCCACATTCTCACTCAGTGGCTGGTTAATCACCACGTCGGTGTCGGTACTCAAGCCGCCGCCCTTGGTCTGATACATTCCGGTGTTGAAGCGCACAGTCGACTCGTCAAAATCTGGCTGATTGGTAATGTAGCGAACAGTACCCCCCAAACTACCAGAACCGTACAGAGTCCCTTGAGGGCCCAACAGGGTTTCTACACGCGCTATATCCTTAATACGGTAGCCGATATGCGGCAATGGGGTCTCGTCCAGGTAATAAGCCAGTGTAGAGCGCACAAAGAATTCAAGGTTATTCTGATTTACCGGTGAAACGTTGAGGCCTCGCACCGTAACGGAATCAGCGAAGCGCGCAGAATTACCAGGGGCGCTGATAGTCACAGAGTCACTGATCAAGTCTTTCAGGTCAGTGATCGCGCGTTTACGCATTTCCGCCTCTCCAATCGCGGAAATATTCAACGGAATATCTTCGACAGATGCCTCACGTCGGGTAGCGGTAACAACTACCGTCTCTAGCGCCTGGACTTCCTGGCTTCCTTCTTTCGCCAGTTCCTTCTGGTCTGCTGTACTTTCCTGAGCAAAAGTTACAGGAGCCAGACTCAGAGCAAACATTGGCACAATGTATGCCAGCGGTTTTTTATTGAATGGGAACATACCCTAGATCCTTATTATTTGACTAAGACTCTCTTCTCGGGCGCGCGAACTCATCGACCCTGCAATCAGGATCTCTCTCGAAGCTAAAAATTGGAAAATATCAACCATCGGCAACGGCGATAGATAAGCGGAAAGATAATATTACTGGTCGAGGAAACTCCTTTTCGCCAAAAGCGCACCAAGTGAGCGCGCAAACTGTCGAAAATTCAGTCGCCAGCACCATGCCGATGCAAAACCTGAGACATTTATCAGCCGCCAGATCAGGTGGAAATTACAGAAAATCCCTTAGAGCATGAGTCAAATGGCCGGTTGTGGGGCATACTGAGTTTTGATTCCAAACTGGGAATGCATGCCGCCAACGCACCAAGTCGGTTAATATCGGCCACAAGTGTGGTTAAAATAAGACCACGCTTTACAAAACCTATGCCGTCGCTTTACAGAACAATGAACTCTGATACAGTGATTTCCATAGGCCAAGCCGATACAAGCTATTCGCCGGGCCAACGAGATCTCGCATGATGGCCAGCTCGATGGAGCTAAGCATCGAACAGATGCAATATTGACCATACCCAATAAAAACTTTGGCAATTGTCGCGTTACAGGGGATTTATGGAATCGCGCTTCTTTATCGCACCAGAGCAGCTAGAGGCCTTTGAGGCAGCTGCACGCAGTGGATCCTTTTCCGCGGCCGCACGGTCTCTGGGAAAGGCGCAATCAACGGTTTCAGGACTGATAAGCAACCTTGAGATTGACACGGGCTTGACGCTCTTCGACCGCTCTGGTCGCGAACCCAAACTCACCGCCCAGGGGCGCTCCCTGTTACATGATGTTCGCTCCCTACTCAATTCCTATTCCCGCTTTGAAGCAAAGAGCCGCAGCCTCAATGCAGGGCTAGAAGAGTCACTTACTATTGCCGTCGACGAGTCCGCCATTGATTTGAGCGCTCTGGCGCAGGGACTGGAAAGATTCTATGCCGAGTTCGGCACCGTGACCATTAGCTTGCGACATGCTTCCGGGGACACCGCCGCGTCCTTAGTTCGAGAAGGTAAAGCGGATATCGGTATTGTTTTGAGCCAGGGGGACTACCCGGAAGACTTTGATTTTCGAGGGGTCGGCAATTGTTCGTTTATGCTTGTTGCAGGGGCTAACCACCCACTTACGAGACTGGATAAAGTGAGTATCCAGGATCTACACAACCACCTGCATCTGCGTATTAGTGCAAGCAGTGATCCGGCGTCCCTGCCGGAAAATGACCTCAGCGATCGAGTCTGGTACCTCGAAAGCTATTCACTGTTCATGACGATGCTGACAGAAGGGCTCGGCTGGGCATTTACCCCGCTGCATATTGCACGCCCACACATTGAAAGCGGTGCAATTGCCGTATTGGATACGGACTTCCAGCTAACTCCCTACCCATACTGCACCGACCTTATTTGGTCACGCCGTAAAACCCTGGGCCCTGCCGGACAGCGGTTAATCGATGAAGTATCCAATATCCTGTCCGCAAAAACTGCCGAGCCCGCCTAGACGACGGGCAGGTAAACGCAGGCCTTAGGCAGTCAGCTTGCGGGGGGCAGCAACAAGCCCCTCTTTTTGCAAATCGTGATAGGTGTGCTCAATTGCCGCACCTAGCCTCTCCACTACAAAGTCCACGTCGTTATGGCTCATGGTTAGTGGTGGCGACATCACATTCAAGTGCACGATAGGACGCACAATCAACCCATTCTGCTCAGCGCGGTCCGAGATCCACTTGCCAATATTCAGCTCATCCGGCAGCAACTGCTTGGTTGTTTTGTCCGCGACATTCTCCACGCACATCATGAAGCGCTTGCCACGAACGTCGCCGACAAGCGGGAGATCGCACAATGTCTGCAATCGCTTCTCGAAATACGCACCAACCTCAACCACACGTGCCAGCAGATTTTCCCGCTCGATAATCTCAATATTTTTGAGTGCCGCCGCACAGGCCACCGGATGCCCCGAATAGGTGTACCCGCTGGCGAAGTAGCGATCTGCATCACCGGTTGCGATCACATCATAAATTCGATCGGAGAACAGAGTGGCGCCCAGCGGCTGGTATCCCGAAGTCAGGCCCTTGGCACAGGTAATGATATCCGGCTGTACACCGAATAGATCTTCAGAGGCAAACCAGTGGCCGACGCGGCCAAATGCAGTAACCACTTCATCGGCAACAAAGAGAATGTCATTCTCCTGGCACAGTTCCCAGATTCGGCGGTTATAACCCTCGGGCGGTACAATCACACCCCCGGATCCTAAAATCGGCTCCGCAAAAAAAGCGGCGATTTTATCAGCACCCAACTCCACGATTTTCTGCTTAAACTCGTCAACGAGGAAGTCACAAAATTGCTGCTCATCCATGCCCGCGGGTGCACGGTAGGGGTTCGGACAACTCAGGTGGTGAATGGTGTCCTGGATATAATCGAACTCAGCAATCTTGTCGCCCGACTTACCAGTAATAGACATGGCCGCATAAGTACTGCCATGGTAGCCGCCCTTGCGCGCCAGAATGTGCTTCTTGGCCGGCTTGCCACGACAATTTTGATAGAAATGCACCAAACGGAACGCCGTATCAATCGCAGTCGACCCACCGCAGCTGTAAAAAACCCGATTCACATCGCCCGGCGCCAACTCGGCAAGCTTTTTCGCAAGCTGAGCCGCTGGCACATTCGACATATCCACAAAAGGATTGCCATAGGCCATTTCTCGCACTTGCTCGGCAATGACTTCCGCCATCTCTTCTCGGCCCAAACCAATGTTTGTGCACCACAGCCCACCTACTGCGTCAAAGTAGCTTTTGCCCTGTTCATCCCACAGGCGTGCACCTTTTGCCCGGCTAAGCATCAATGATCCCTCCTCTTTAAAGGAATCAAAATGGGTCCATGGATGCATCCAGTGGCGTTTATCCGCCTGCCAGTTCTCGCTACTCATAACCTTGCTCATTCTCAACGTTGTTGGAGTCCCCCCAACGGGACGGACAATGAGCTTAGTGTAAGCCGCTTATTGATCAGTGACAGTTTGTAGCTATCGACAGCGCCGATATGTCGAGTGCGCACTCGACTCTATAGCGTCGGTAGCTGCCATTGCGAGCGCAGGGCCATGTACTGCGCTTTTGGCAGTGCTACATACACCGGGAGCTGATCGGATTTTAGCCACTCTAGAATCGAATCCATTTGCGGCTCCGCCATTGCAGTGCAACCGGCAGTGGGGCTACCCGGCGCTTTCCACAGATGCATAAAGATGCAACTACCGGCCTTGGGTACATTAGCGGGATTGTGGGCGACAAAGATCCCTTTTTTGTACTGCTGATCCCCATAATGAATATCCCGGCGCATTCCTTCAGAGGAGCCCTTCACCTTATCAGCGCCTACCACAGCGGCGTCCACAGTCTGGTTGTACAAGGCAGACTCAGGCATATCGATACAATAATGGGAAGCGCTCATAGGTTGGTAGCCGAGCCCGGTGCGCAACGACTCCGGGTAGCCGAAAGCATCACCCAAACGAAAAATGCCCGCTGGCGCTTTTCCATCGCCCTCGCGCTTTTGAGGGTCACCTTCGCGAACAACAGAGTTGGGATGCAGTCCAATTCCCCACGCCAGCCCTGTGCGACCAAGGTTAACCGGAACTGGTTCCAGTACCGATTCCCAGCCCTCCGCTCCACGCTTAAATGCATACAGCTCGCCGGTGGTCGCACCCCAGTCATCCGTCAGGGTAATCAGTAATTGCTGACTATTCAGTGGTACCTGGGCGGCGGCGCTCAAGGTGCACAAAACCGCAAGTAAAAATAACGAACATTGTTTTCCCAACATAATATTTTCCTACGCGCGCGGTCAGCGCATCTTATTAACTAGGCGCAATACCTCCCAGCATGCACCCAACGTGTGATAGTCACACTTGCCGCCAGCGATGCTTTTTTGGTCAGAGTACTTCCGGTTGTGACGGTCAAGTAATCGATACCAAGCACCGAATTCATGGTCGACAAAATGCGCCCAGCTATATTCCCAAATTTTGTCATACCACTGCCAGTATTGCGTCTCACCGGTCGCCTCAGCAAGTAGCGCCGCCGCGGCAAATGACTCCGCCTGTACCCAGAAATATTTATCATCATCACAAATACTGCCATCTGGTGCGTGACCATAGAGAATACCGCCATACTCCCGATCCCAGCAGATCTCCAGAGCGCGATCAAACAAATTGGCTGCTCGCTCAATCATCCATGGCTCGGGCCGTTCGCGGTGTAAAAGCAACAAGAGCTTGGCCCATTCTGTCTGATGGCCCGGCTGAAAGCCCCAGGGGCGGTACAGGTTTTTGGGGTCTTCACGGTTATAGTCCCAGTCAATGCTGAGGTCTTTGGTGAAGTGCTCCCAGATCAGGCCATCTGCTTTGTCAGCAAGGGCAACTGCCACTGATTTGGCCAGGGTATATGCTCTGTCGAGAAACACAGGATCTTGCGTCGCGGAGAAGGCAGCTAAAAGCGCCTCACAACAATGCATATTTGCATTTTGGCCACGATAGGGAGATACAACGTGCCAGTCTGGTGAGGCTTCATCCGCATAGAGCCCCGCCTCTGGCTGCCAAAAATGCTCGTTAAGTAGCTCCCAGGTGGTATAAAGCTGTGAACGCATGTCGCCGACGCCGGTTTCGATACTTGTCGCATACGCGAGAATCACAAACGCCAGGCCGTAACAGTGGTTGGTCTGGTCCACTGGCCGGTTGTCCTGTAACACCCAATTATATCCGCGCCTCTCTGGATCCCAGTGATAACGTTGCAGATACTCCAGTCCAGCTTCCGCCAATGCCTTGTACTCTGAGCGCTTGGATTCATCCAAAGTGCTCTTATATGCCCGGCCATAGTTGAAAATCATCCGCGTGGTACTCACGAGATGCTTTTTGCCAATATCGAATACGCTACCATCATCGAGATAATTCTGGTTGAGACCGCCAAACGCATGATCACGCACATTCGGCCGGTAGAATTCGAGAATACTCTCGACATGTGCTTGCAAAAAATTTGGGGAGCGGAAATTAGTCATGATGAACCCTGCATATTTATTATTTTTGGAAAAAATTTCAGTAGCTGGCAGTCATGCCGAATCCAAACGTCTGCAAGCTTTCGAGTGTAGGTAGCGCGACGAAGGCACCTTTACGGGAAACCGCGTGGGCACCGCACGCACAGGCAAACTCCAGTGCGCGCATAAATTCTTTGGACCCTAACCACTCCGAAAGCCTATCTGGAGAAACTGTCTGCATGGAAAGCTGGTAGAGGAAGCCACCAATAAAGCCATCGCCACCCGCGGTGGTATCAACCGCTTCTACGCAAGGAGGTTGCACGCTACCGCTGTGACTGCGAGTCATCCACCGTACTGGCAGACCGCCATTGGTGATCAATAACAGTTGCGCCCCCTGCTGAAGTTGCTGAGAGATAAAGCCCTCAACGTCCGCGGCACCCTCATCGGCGAGAAATTCCAACTCCTCGAGGCTGAACTTAACGATATCTGCCTGTGAAACCAGGGAATTCACTGTTTGGCGATCCGCAATTCCTGCAGGCCACAGATCATGCCGCAAATTCACATCAAGACTTACTAACCAGCCGGCAGCACGCGCCCGATCCACAACAGCCTTTGTGGTATGTTCGATCGCCTTTTCAGTAAGGCTATTCGAGCAGATATGTAAAATCCCTGTGCCAGTAAATAACTCTGGAGAAAGATGCTCCTCACGAAATAACAGATCTGCCGCAGGTGGCCTATAGAACTCGAAACTTCGCTCCCCATTACTGTCCAGGGTGACGAAAGCCAAGGCTGTTTTTGCCTCATCGGTAAACTTTACATGGTCCGTATTGACGCCTTCTGCAGCTAATGCGCTATTCAGGAAGTGGCCAAACATGTCCTCTCCTAGCATCCCCGAAAAATAAGCATTACCTCCAAGCTTGGCAACGGCGACCGCAGCATTTGCCGGGGCACCACCAGCGAACTTGGTAAACTGCTCCGGTTCACTGATGCTAGCGGCGCCAGAAATACGGTTGGATAGCATGTCAACCAGCGCTTCACCAAAACAGACGACCCTCACAATCTCTCTCCTCTCCAGCATCCCTCAAGATACGTTGTAGTTATAGCGACTCAAAGACTTTCGGGAAACCTAACCGGATCCTTTGCATAGGAGGTTCGGATTACTTCACGGTAGTTTTCCAGGCCCTCGTAGAAAAAGAACACCTCCCCTAGCAGGCCTGCATCCCGATTGGCTGCCAACATGCCCCGCATCATCTCCTGCGATGGCATTGTGTCACCTACTTTAATCAGCACGCCGGGAGCAAAGCCTGAACGTTGGGTGTCTGGTATATATGAAAGGGTGTCATGCAGGGTTTCTTGGTAACTAACCAGTTGATGCCGGTACACTTGGGGAATTAACAGGTCTACTGCACCCTGCTCTATCCAGTCAGGCCAGTCTTGCAGATAGTGGTTCAAAGACCAGGGAAACACGGAAGGTGAGAAAGACACGATCACATCCGGGTCTTCCATTTTTACTGACTGATATAGATCAACAGCGTACTGATTCAAGCGGCCGGCACGCCATTGCACCCATTGAGTATCTTTGCTGTCAGCAGGTGCTCGCTGCCCCATTTCTGCATAGTAGGCGTCGGTCACTTCTGGGTTATACCCGCCCTCGGAGGGTAGGGCCGGAAGACGGTCATCACCCTGCACGCCGTCAATATCGTATTTACGCACCACTTCCAGCACAAGCGATGTCATAAACGCCTGCACTTCGGAATCCAAGGTATTCAGCCATTGGAAGCCATTTTTGCTGACCAGGTCACCGTTCCGGTCCAACGCTGCCCAGTGCGGTTTGCGCCGAACAAGTTCGCCCCCCTGCCCTCCATGCGATGCAGCAAAGCCAAATTCGAACCAGGCAAATACTTTTATGTCTCGTTGATGCGCCGCCTGAATGAGTTCTTGCAGCGGATCACGACCACGCTGCTCCGGATCCATTGACGGATCCATAGCAACGCCAGTGAATTCCTGCATAATTTCGGAAGGGTATAGGGTGTGCCCCTTATTCCAGGTGACCACGAAGATGCTGTTTATCCCGAGCTCAGCACAGAGCTCGACTGCGCGCTCTATTCCCTCGCGCGTGTACATTGCATCACTGGCCACATTAGTTAACCAAACCCCACGGACAGCTTCCGGCAGCGACTCATGCGATTCCGCCAGTTGCTGACTTTGGGCATGAGACTGCGCGATTACCATCTGCAACAGGATGCAAGCGACAACAAATATGTACCTCTGCATTACCAAACGCATATCACGCTGCCTCTCTGGACTTCTCAACTTTCTGAGGTGACACGGTGATGCCGTCTTCGCCAAATAAATAAGCATCCGTGCGATCGAAATCGAGGTATATGGCATCGCCTAGTCGTGGCAAAGCGAATTGCTGTGTCTGCACACACACATCCTGTCCGCCGACATCTATGTAGACAAAACTGACGGAACCCAACTGCTCAACAGCGCGCACCTTGCCCTGTATTGGACCTTCATTGCTAAACCGCAGGTGTTCAGGTCGTATGCCAAGAGTTGCCGTCTCACCAACCTGCCCCGCCTGTTTCACTATGGGGAAAGCCAGTTCCTTTGCTCCAAGCGCAACGGTCAACATATCGGTCGATTTCCGTACGGCTGTCACAGAAAGAAAATTCATCTTCGGAGAACCGATAAACCCCGCCACAAACTTGTTAACCGGATTGGTATACAGGGCCATTGGTTGACCGACCTGTTCGATTTCGCCATCACGTAACACCACAATGCGATCTGCCATGGTCATTGCTTCGGTTTGATCATGTGTGACATAAACCATGGTACTGCCGAGGCGACGATGCAGATCAGAAATTTCCGAGCGCATTTTTACACGCAATTCCGCATCGAGATTGGACAGAGGCTCATCAAAAAGAAACACCTCCGGGTCTTGCACCAATGCGCGGCCAATCGCTACACGCTGGCATTGGCCTCCGGAAAGCGCACCCGGCTTGCGTTTGAGGTATGGCGCCAGCTGCAAAACCTCTGTGGCATACGCTATTTTTTTTGCAATTTCGTGCTTGGGCACTCCACGCATACGCATTCCAAAGCTCAGGTTCTGCTCCGCAGTCATATGTGGATATAGGGCGTAAGACTGAAATACCATTGCCACCTGCCGCCGACTGGCTGCCAGTCCAGTCACATCCCGGTTCCCAATGTGTACCTGGCCTTCACTCACAGATTCCAGTCCTGCGATCATGCGCAGCAATGTAGATTTCCCACAGCCCGAAGGTCCGACGAATACAACAAACTCACCGGATTGAATACTCAAATCCACGCCGTGAATAGTCTGAGTATTACCAAAGCGTTTTTTTACAGCGGTCAGTTTCAGGTCAGACATAGGCAACCCCTAAATGTATATTCTCTATTCTTAAAAAGTCAGCTCGCACTATCCGGCGCACTTGGCCAGTGCAACGAGATTCCTTTCGTTTCCAGTAGCTGCTGAAACTGCTTTACCCGGATCTCACTCTCGTAAATACCGGCCGGCATCGTCTCCGTTTGTAAGCAATACGTGGCCAGAAGTCCGGCCACCTCACCGATCAGCCACTCAATGGGGTGGACGCGCGTCGCTGCATTGACCAAATGGGTGACGCTGATGTTTTTGCAGGCGGGTAACAGGTTATCGACGTCTACCGGGATGAAGACGCCCAGCGGAAGCTCAAACGGTCGAACAGCAGCATTCGTCCCCATACCAGAAACACAGGTAGGGTGGATATCCATGTTATACAGTCCAATACCTACGCTATTGCTAAAAACGGCAGGCTGCCAACTCTCATCGGAACCCTCATGCAGGATAATGTCGTTTTGGCTCAGGGTCTGTAATCCTCGAATGCGACGGGATTCCCGGACATAAACTTGCTGGGCAAAGCCATCATTGGTCCCCAGCACATCTTCTGCAAGCGCAAGCTCTGGAAACCCGGCCCCTTCTTCGCCAATGCAGTCTCGCGGTGCTTCTGTCTGGAGCCAGTGTACGAAGCAACGGGTCAGCGCTTTTGCCGATTCAACAACTTCCTGCTCACTCTGATTGTCGCCATCCAACAAAGGGTGGAGCGCATAGTCGTTTTGCGCCCAGTTGATCAGACTCACGTCGTGTACCGTGCCCAACTGCCAGTTGTGTGCAGCAATAATTCGGCGATAGCGCCAAAGGTCGAGTGTTGAGTCAGAGTACCGTCCAGACATGACGGCATCAGAAAGGAGCGGAAATCGAGTCGATAGATTCGCCTCACCAGCCGGTATCAAATCCGAAAACAGCGGATAATCGTAATGCGGAAGGATGTAGCTACGCCAAAATTCGTATTCCTCGGGCTTTGGAATCGGCTCACAGGGGGAATCGTGGCAGCGCAGTGCACACACGAACGTGACGGGTTGCTGATCGTCTCTATTCGCTTTCTCTGGCGCTTGTGGTTCGGCAAACTCTTTTTTGGACTCTTTTCCCAGCCGGCACGGTAGTCGTGCAAGGTCCAACAGGGCGCCGGTATCGGTAGCGTCCAGAAAATAGTCGGCACGGACTTCGATCTGTGTCGTTGAGCCTTGCAGCGTCTCTAACGTCACAGATTCGATCTTGCGGTGATTGCGTGACGCTGCCACTGGGCGCCTCAGCTCCAATAGCGTCAGCAGCTCGCTGTCCAAATAAGGTTGTAAAAGCTGGCGGAAATACCGTTCGGCAACCTCAGGCTCGAAGCACAAACGGCTAACCCATCCATCACCAGGATTACAGCCTTCGGTCATCACAGAGTGATCAACAAAATCCTCCTGTGATCGGTAATGCGCACGAATCCCATCCCTGAAATTCTTATAGCTTTCCGACAACCCAAACGATTCGATATAACGGTGTTCATCCGGCGGAACCCCCTGGCTGGTCATCTGCCCGCCGATCCAGGGAAACTCGCTTGTGAGGATTGTTTTAACCCCAGCACGACACAGTTGCCATGCCGCCATCACCCCACCCAGGCTTGCGCCAATTACCGCCACCTGAGCCTGTCTCACTGCAATTCCTGCGCTCATGCAGAGGCCTCCACGGAAAGCTGGCGCGATGTCTGGGTTAAGAGTGTGGACAAGCCGACTTCGAAACTTCTCCGCCAGGGGAAATACACATCATCCAGTACAACGTCGGTAAAACCCTGCTGTTGCAACCACTGACGTGCCGTGTCGAGGTAAACCTCGCGCAGGAGCTCAATATCTCCATCGGCTAATGAGAGCGATTGCTGCCGCTCACGCAATATCTGGCGGAACCTCGATTGATAGAGATAGTCGTCTAACAACCGGATCGCGAGTAAATGCCGATTTTGCTCACGGGAATTTTCGGTAGAGTGAGCCTGGCTTTGGGGGCTCACACTAAAACACAGCTGCGCAACCAGGCTGCCGATACTATTGCTTGCAGTATTCCAGCCACTATAGCCTTGCAGAGTACTCAGCCTCACGTTGCTTGTATCTTCTAGCACACTGAGCAATTCGGGATCCCCACCATTGGCATAGGCGAGATCCAGTATGGCAATGGGCCGGTGCGCTTCACGTACATCACGTTGCAGTTTTGCAAGCCACTCGTCGTCAAGCCCAAGGTCCTCCGATAGCGGATATTGCATCGCCCAATCGCCCTGTACCTTGCCGCGACAATGCACGGCAAGCACGACATCGGCCTCTTCTTCACACTCAACGATCACAGCGCCAGCAGCGTCAACCTGGCAGTGGATCGATTCCATTACCGGACGATCCTCATAGCGTGCCACCATGGCTGCCAGTGCTGAGGGATGGTGTGCGCGCACTGCGATCTTAATTGGCGACACGCTGTTGTGCCTTCGCTGCTCCAGTACCTGTACCTGATGGGCGAGTAAGGTGTAAATCACCTCGTCTGCGCCTGGATAGATCAATACGTTGTCATGTAACTGTTTGCGGGCAACCCATGACTGCAGCTGGCGGCGTTCACCAATATTGAAGCCATATTCCGCGGTATCGTCCTGGGGCAGGACCAATCGATCAATGATCTTGTCCTCGACCATCGCCAGCACTTTTTGCGTGACTGAAAAATTCCGTGCGCGCGTCGATAGATAATCGCGCTGGATCGTTTCAGGGATTTTCACCCGGGCCTTTTCTGCTCGCTCCTTATCCTCCTGGTCGTGCAGGCACGCGTATCGGTCACTGAAGTACGACCAGGACCAGATATCCGTGCCGTGCTGAGCCCAGTACAGTTTCTCTTCTTCGTTTTCATTATTGTTGGACATGCGCATTGTGGCACAGAAGCCATACAGCGGTTTATCCGGATAGTGCTGCTTCAGATCTTTCAGCAGTTCGAGCCGAGCCTCCAAGGATGGCCCAACGTCCTCAATGAACCGGCTCGGTACCAACCCGCCATATACAAGCATGTCCAGAGAGAAAATAAATCCGTCCGCACTGGCAGCGTTTTGCATCACCCAGTCGGCAAGCTGGTCACGATCCGCTGGCTGGCGAAAATATCCAAGGGACTCAACCGGCGGACACAACAGTTCACAGTCGGCAATCCGAGCGAGTAGCTGGACCTGCTCGCGGGTAACCGGTCTTCCATCTACCGACAGAGCCAGTATCTTAAATTTTGACATGAGCAGACCTCTCGCCCAGCTCACGTGTAGGGAGCTTAGCAACTGGGAATACAAAAGTGGCAATCTGATGCGAACCGACGCTACGAGAGTTCACAGAAAATTTCTCGGGGACACAACCCGCTAAGTCGGTGCGCACAAACGTATCGCTATTGAACTCTGCGGTAATCGCTAGAGACTCGGGGTTCCATACGCGCAACTCCAATGCTGGGCCACCTTGCCGTTGGACCCGGCGCAGACTACTAACCTGCAGGGTCGCATTTTGCAGTTCAAGCTGGGCAAAAGGGCCACGACCACCACCCCGTAGTAGCGTCACTGGCTTACGCCAGCTGTCCGCACGATTTAGCAGATCGATCGTGCTCGGGTTCCGGAGACTGAATGCAAATTGAAACTGATGTTTACGCAGGCACTGCGCTTCCGGTGTGGCTAGATCTGGGCCCGCCCCTAACCCACGAGTTTTCAAATCGCGACGGGACAACCAACCCACACTACGCACCAGAGTAATTGCCAAGCGGTCTTCCGAGCCGGCCTGGACCAGTTCCGCTTCCTGCAGTCCTCTGTGTAGGAAGCCCACTGGACCAGCACTCACCGCTGACTGGCTGGGGAATACCGCAACCGGAGACTCCTGCTGACCACTCACTTGGGTGCTATCTGCATAGATCTTGGGACGCTCAATCCAAGCAAAGGCGCTGTCCGAACCCGCATGCGAAACATGCTCTCCCAGTGATAGCTGCAGGCGCAGTCGCTGATCGCGTGCGCGGTTATCCCATTCGAGCTGGCAGTCGATATAGTCATCGCCGGGCATCAGACGTAACGTGAGCACGCCGGTACTCTCGACGCGCTCCGAGGTGCTCTTGCGGTCCATATCAAGCCCGGCTGGCTGGGTCAGGCGCAGCCGCAGTTCGAGGACTTGAATCGCATGCTCAGCAGACATGGAGAAGGAGGTAATTTCAGCCCGATAATCTTCACCATCAACGGGCGAAAAATTATAGGTGTCTCCACCGTCCTGCTCGCTCACCAATGAAAGTGCATCGCGATAGTGTTTTCCGGACTGCTTGTCTTCGATAACCAGTTGATTGCCATCGATAAGCAATCGATAGAAGCTGTTCTCAATACTCGCGGACAGCCGCGAGTGCTTGGCGACCGTCAAACCATTTTTCGAGTCACGCGCAGCGCCTTTCACGGAACAGCGCAACATTTCCAGGCCCGCCAGTTCGACTTGCACGGCCAGGGTATATCGGTGTCCCTTCGTCACGTCCGGAAAGTCATCGATGGGTGATTGAAACTCTTCAGCTGCCTCACAATACATCAATAGGGAAGGTAGTATTTTCCCCTGATCGGTTTCCAGCACAACCTGATCATGCGCGTCTCCCGCTAGAAAGAGGCTCACCTGCTGCCAACCGCAGCGAGGTTTGGGGGATGGATTGAACAAAGTGACACTACTGTCGTCGGCGAAGGGACTGGGCGCCATGCCGTCCCGATGAAAACTGACGCGATCATTTACAAAACCAGATACCTGTAAGGCCTGTTCAGTCAGTGCGACCATCCGCTGGTGCAACTGGGAAAATCGTACCTCCATTTCCCGATGCACTTCATCCACACTACAGCCACAAATCGAGTCGTGTGCATGCTGCTCAATCAATAGCTGCCAGGTCTGCTCAAGATAGTGCTGAGGATAATACTGGCCCGTCCACGCCGGGGCGGTCGATGCGAGTAGAGGCTCAACCAGGCCGGTGAGGAGATCTTCCAACAACTGGTTCTGGGCCTTCAGATATTGCCTTGTCGAGAGCACATCGGGCAGCACGAAGGCTGCCTGATTATCCCGCAGCTCACCAACTACCACGGAAAGCGGTTCCGCTTGCTCGCCAGACTGAACACTGCGCACATATTCCTCAAGGCCGCGCTGGACCAGACGAAAGTCACTTTGACCTTGGTTATATACATCTATTTTTTGCTGTAGCCCCTCAACCGTGAGCAGGTGATCGCCACCCTGAGTCAATAGCAAGTCACAGCCACTACTGCGATTGACGATTTTGCCCAGATAGGTGTTCAGGTTGCCCAGCCAATCCTCGGTATTGAACGGGTGTTGGTAGTAACCTTCCGTCAAAAATACGGTAACCACCGCACTACCATCTGGTGCCCGCCAGAGGATCTCAGATTGCGGCGCATCAATACCGCGCCAGGCAACAGCGTTATCGATACCAAAGCCTTGCAGGATTTGCGGCATCTGAGAAATATGCCCAAAAGTGTCTGGCAAGTACCCTACCTTCTGACACCGGCCATGTCGTGCAGCGCGGGACATACCCAGCTCAAGATTACGCACCAGCGATTCGCCAGCGCACAGGAACTCATCCGCCATGATGTACCAGGGGCCAATGACAATGCGCCCGGCCTGTACATGAGCACGCACGCGTTCGGCAAGTTCTGGCTCAGCATGTGTGTAGAAATCTTCTATCGCAGACACTTGCCCATCGAATAGGAAACTATGCAGCTCACCACAATCTAACTGTTCCACAACCTGCCGCATCACCCGCAACAGGCGAGCGAGAAACGTCTGATGCGGGTAGTACCATTCCCGATCCCAGTGAGTTTGTACAACAACTGCAACATCTCTAGTCATCGTTGCACCCACCCCTATCCTTTCACGGCGCCACGCATAGCGCCTTCAATGAAGTATTTCTGACTGAACAAGAACACCGCTAAAATCGGTAAAATTGAGAATACCGCGCCGGCGGCCACCAGTCGCCAGTCCATAGAGAAGGTATTGGCCAGTCGGTTTACACCGAGAGGCAAGGTGTACAGCGACGGGTCGTCAAGAATAATGAGTGGCCACAGGAAATCTCCCCATACAGCAATAAAACTAAATACCGCAAGGGTCGCCAGCGAGGGTTTCACCAGCGGCACCAGTACATACCACCAGATCTGCAATCGATTCAGCCCCTCCAGCAAAGCAGACTCTTCGAGGGCTTTGGGGATGCCGAGAAAGGCCTGACGCATCAGAAAGACCCCAAAGGCTGTACAAGCATGGGGTAGTACAAGGCCGAGATAGGAATTCTGCAGACCAAGTGAAATTGCCAGGTCATACACCGGGATCATGAGAAGCTGAAATGGAATCATCATGGAACTGAGTAGCGCGACAAAAATCAGATTCTTTCCGCGGAACTCCATGCGCGCCAACGGGTAGGCAGCGAGAGAGGCAAACACAAGATTGGCTGTAACTGAGAGCAATGCTACCAGCACGCTATTCTTTAGATACAAAATGAAAGGCTGGGTTTCGAGTACCCGGCCAAAATTCTCGAATGTCGCGTGCTCTGGCAACAGAGAAGGCGGGTATGCAAAGATGTTCTCGCCACCGGATTTCAACGCCGTGGACAATAACCAGAGAAATGGCCCCATTGTCAGCATGGCCACGCATAGCAAGCCGAGATAACGCAATGCGATTGCAAGCGGAGAGCTTTTCATCGATCTTTCCTCAACAGGAACAGGTTAACCAGAGACAAGATCAGGGTAAGCAAGAACAGTACGACACCAGCAGCCGCGGCGTAGCCCATTTCAAACTCTTCAAATGCGCTTTGATAGATGAAGTACACCAGCGTCTTAGTAGCATCCAGTGGTCCTCCTTGAGTCATGACATAGACCTCTTCGAACACTTTCATCGCCGCTATCGATGACATTACGGCAACTATGGCAATCGAGGGTTTTAGTAGAGGGATGGTAATGAACAGCGTCTGGCGCCACTTGGACACTCCTTCAACATCCGCCGCCTCATACAAATGCTTGGGAATGGACTGAAGGCCTGCCAAGTAAATCACCATGTAATAGCCGAGCCCGGTCCAAACTGTAACCGCCATCACGGAGTACAGCGCATTGGCAGGGTCAGTAAGAAAGGCAACAGGGTTATCGGTGATACCTGTGCTAAGCAAGAAGTAGTTGAGGATCCCCTGCTCCTCATAAACCCACTTCCAAATCAGACCGGTTACCACGAGTGATGTAATCACTGGCAGATAAAAAACCGCACGAAAGAACTTGATACCCGGTAGAGCATGATTGACTAGCAGCGCGAGAAATATCGGTGCAATCACCAGAACAGGCACCACCACCAACAAGTACAGCAGTGTGTTTTTTAAGCTATTCCAAAAGAATGGGTCCTGCACCAGCAACTTGTAATTGTCCAGGCCGACGAAGCGGGATTCGGTAATCATGTTGTAGTCAGTAAGACTCGCCATAATTGCATGTAACATCGGATAGAGAACAAAAGCGCCGATAATCACACATGCAGGCAGCAAAAAAAGATAGGGGGTCAGCCCACTCAAACCGAAACTGGGTCGCGATGTGAATGCAGCCTGAAGCTTCTGGCGAACTCGGGAAGTCAGCTGCCCCTGCCCTGTACCCGACGTCAGCAGTTCTTCACGCATCGTATTACGCGTTTGCATCCACAATCTCTCCCGATTTCGTATGCGCCAAAATTAGTTTGCCCGCGCCATGCACGCCCGCGTCGTTGTCGAGTTTCGCGGGCTGTATCTTTATGGGTAATCCTCGGTATGCAAGCTTTTCAATCATTCGCGGCCACCATAAATCACGCGCTTCCACCAGCCCGCCGCCGATCAATATGACATCAGGATCAAGTACCCAGTAAACCTGCTCCAGGACCATCGCGAGGTAGTTACAAAATTGATCCAGCCCGCGAAGTGCCTGATCGTTGCCAGCCACCGCGTGCTCAAGTACCGCACGACCATCCGCGAATTCCATATCACCATCTTCACGATTCGCCAGGTTCGTGAGGCCTGTCCCTGAAACCAGTGATTCCAGTGCAAGCAACTCACCGCGCCGCCAGGGACTGGGTACTGGCTGTCGACCAAAATGTCCGGCAACCGCGTGTGCGCCGACAACAATTTTTCCCTGCTCGGCCAGCGCTCCCCCCAAGCCAGTGCCCAAGGTAAGCATCGCAACACGGCCACTCAGGAGTTCGGCACTCTGATTCAACTCACCCAGCAATGCACACTTCACATCATTCTCGACAACCACCGGGCAGGCAAAGCGCGCTCGCAGCCATGCAGCAAGCGGTGTCCCCTTCCAGCCTGGGATCGCATCGGTCGCATCTTGAATCGAGCCTGTTTTTTCCTCAACGACACCAGCGGTGGAAATACCTATGCCAGCAACCCGGCCGTGTGGGACCGCCTCGTCACACCACGCCATACACTGGCCAATCACAGCCTCTAGCGCACTCAAGACACAGGTTTTGCCGGCACTGGCCTCACTGGGCACCTGAGTTTTAAACAACGTTCTGAGCGACCGATCAAATACCGCCGCACGAATTTTGGTGCCGCCAAGGTCCGCACTAATCAGCATCATTGCCTCGCCTTTCATTCCCGCCACCTCACTCAGTTGCCGGTGTGTCGCCGTTTTGGCGACGGCTTTGGTCGACGGGCTGGAGAAATAGTGACCAAGTTTCGCTGGTTCGCTCCAGAGCCTGATCCACTGTCAGGTGGCCGACCATTGCGGACTGCAAGTTGAATACAAAGCTGGTTTTAAGCTTGCTGTATTTGGGCAGAGGCGGAACCAGTACTGCACCATCGAGAACCTGCTGCGCGGAAAGTGCGCGCGCGCGTTCCACA
The DNA here is from genome assembly GCF_000220505.1 of Microbulbifer agarilyticus S89. Lineage (GTDB taxonomy): Bacteria > Pseudomonadota > Gammaproteobacteria > Pseudomonadales > Cellvibrionaceae > Microbulbifer > Microbulbifer agarilyticus_B. The sequence goes on from NZ_AFPJ01000042.1 coordinate 27,926, forward strand.
ACGGTGGGATTGTCCGGCAATGAAAAAAACGTATCCTGAAAAGACTCTGCGGTAGATGGCAGTAAAGGTATTCGACGAGCAAGCGCCATCTGATTTTCATGACTGGTCACAAAGGTTGCGAACGCAAAGGCGGCTTCCTTTTCACTAGACATGTTCGGCACAGCCAGATTCATCACAGCGACGTTGCTTTTGCTGGCCGGGTGTTTTAGTTGCGGGGCGACGTCAACATTTGCGTAGAGCTCAGGTGCATTCGTGCGAATGGTCTGCAGGAACTGCATACCGGTGGTTATCAGGGCCACCTGCCCGGACTGAAAGAGATCAACCGCCTTGTGATGCCCCTCGGTTAGAACATTTTTTGGGATCAATCCCTGCTGATACATATCCCGATTAAACCTAAAAAACGCTTTCCCACCCGGGCTATCAAACCCGATGGATCCATCGTCAGCCAGCAGTGGAACACCGCTGGCGGCGAGGTTCTCCAGTGGCCGACTGCCATCCATTGCAGGAAAGTAGGCATATTTTCCGAGTTTACGCTGGAGAACTTGCGCCGCGTCTAATAGCCCGGAAAAGTCCTCGGGTACGGCAACGCCGGCCTGGTCAAGCAAAGCCCGGTTGTAGATCGTAATTGTGGTAGAGAGATACCAGGGAATCGCGAAGGTTTCGCCCTGAAAGCGGTTTGCCTTCCAGATGTTGGGAAGATAGGCGGCAATCTCCTGTTCTGACAGGTAGTGTTCCGGGTTCGCCAGCGCACCAAACTCTGCCAACTTGGCTGAAAACTGCGGATTCAGATTGACGACATCGGGCGCAGTGCCGGCGGCCACCGACGCCAACATTTTCTTCTCCATTTCCTTCCACGGAACATCGACCCACTTCACCTGTACATCCGGGTGTCGTTGTTCGAATGCATCAATCATCCCCATCACATAGTCATCATGAAATGGCGAAAGTTGCATAGTCCAGAACTGGATTTGGGTCCTGTGAGCGCTCCCCGATGCGCTTGCCCACGCACTGGAATTTGCCAGTACGACGAGCGAAATGACCATCGCGATGTGCAGCTTCAAGAGCGTAGTTTTCATTATTCGGCCCCTATTGGATAGCACGACTTTAGCGAATCAAATTTTCCAAATCAAACCATTTGGTATATTATGCAGATAATTTAACCAACAAAACCAACCAAAAATTGATATTGGTTGTTTTTACTTCAGCAGGGGCTGTCATGGTGATGACACGCAAGCAACAGAAACTGCACGAACAATTGCTCGATATCATCGACCAGCAGCCGCCGGGCGCCAGGCTCCCGGCAGAGCGGGAGCTCGCTGCAGTGACGCAGGTATCGCGCGACACCTTGCGCCGCGCGCTCAAACACCTGGAAGGGCTCAAGCACATAGAAATCCGCCAGGGTGCCGGTATTTTTGTGTTGGCAAAACCACTCGCCAACCAACTGAAGCTCATGTCGTTTAGTGAAGAGATGCAACAGCTCGGGCTTACCCCGTCCAATAAATTACTGTTTAACGATGTAGTCAGAGCGGACGTAAAAGTGGCCAACAAGCTGGGGCTGGCTCCTGGCGCAGAGTTATTTTCTATTCGACGTTTGCGCTTGGCCGACGGTGCTCCGGTGGCGATCGAACAGGTGTACCTCCCAAAGTCGATCTTCCCGGAGTTGGCAACCAAAGAACTGCACACAGGCTCTCTTTATGATCTCCTCCACCGCCAGTATGAGATCGTAGTAGACCAGGCCAAGCAGCAAATCAGCGCGACCGTGGTCGATGAAGAGGAAGCGGATTTTCTCCAAATACCTGTGTTTAGCCCTGCTTTGCTCGCCGAGCGTACCGTTCTCGATGAGCAAGGCCGGATCATTGAATTGGCAAAAAGCCTGTACCGCGCCGATCGCTACCGCTTCGATGTCCTGGTACAGCGTAACGGCACCCGTCTGGCAACGGCATTTGAATAATGACAACACCCGCACCCCTTACCCTTGAACAAATCGATCAGCTACTCAGCTCGGGGCTCATCGTCTCCTGCCAACCGGTCGATCACGGACCGCTGGATACGGACGATGTCGTCGTCCGCCTGGCCAAAGCCGCCCTTGCTGGTGGTGCCGGCGGTGTGCGAATCGAGGGGGCTGCACGGGTCGCAAAAGTACGCGACGCTATTCCAGATGCCCTTATCATCGGCATCGTAAAACGCGATCTGGCAGACAGCCCGGTGCGCATCACGCCCTTTCACGAGGACGTCGAGGCATTGGCGACCGCCGGCGCGACGGTGATTGCCATTGATGCGACGCAGCGAATACGCCCGGTGCCAACCCTCGCCCTGCTTAAGCACATCAACCAGCTCGGTAAAATCGCTATGGCAGACTGCAGTAGTTTCGAAGACGCTGAGCGCGCTTTTGCCGCGGGTGCCGCAATCGTTGGCACCACGTTATCGGGCTATACGGGTGGACCTGTCCCCTCGGAGCCAGATTACGCGTTGCTGCAAAAATTCTGCGCTTACTTTCCCCGCGTCATGGCGGAGGGACGTTTCAATACGCCAGAGCATTGCATGAAAGCGCGTGAAATTGGCGCTTGGGCAGTGACGGTAGGAACGGCTATCACGCGGACGGAGGTGGTTACGGGATGGTTTTCAGACGCGATGAGCCGGGTCGCTCCACTTACGACTGCCGCTACCAACTGAGCACGATCAACGCGCCGCAGTAATTGCCAGAACAACAGGGACGGCACGCTGCTGATCCAGAACCCGCTCGCCCTCAACATACATTGCCGAGGAACCACCGCCATCCAGATTCATCGCATCCTCGCAGCCCAGCGCGAGAAGTTGCTGTGTCAATCCGTGTAGCGTTGCCCCGGAACTTACGTACAACACCAAAGTCTCTCGATCAGTCGTGCAGACTGCAGTGCGCGGACGTATATCATCGAGCTCAACACCGGAGCCCCAAAACAATTCCTCGTCATAGCTGATCGCTTTTGCTCCACCCTGCAGAAGACGAGGTCCACCGCCGATAGCCCATGCAGGAGAGATCTCCTCACCTGAACGACTATCTGGAGTTGGCAAAGGGTCGGCTTGATCGCGCCGATAAGGCATAGCCTCGGGAAATGCCTTCAAGACTCCAGAGATATCGATACCCACCCAGTCGAAACGGGCCTCTCCAGCCTTATTTATCCACAACGCGCTGCGCAATACCGGGTATGACTTGCCATTGCGTGTCACTGCGGACACACCATCGGCGAGTCGGTGCCCTCCTGAGACCACAAGGGATACTGGTGTGTTACCGATGAAGTAACCACCATTAATCACTGCAGCAGTATTCTTCTGCAGCGCCCAATCTTCCATTAGTAATGAAGTCGAGCGCATTCGTGGCGCCAGTAAATGCACCGCATCCGCTAGTGGTAGCTCCAAATAGTGCCCACCATCTTCAGTACTGGAGAACAATACCGAGTCTGGCAACTCACCATCATTCGCACCGACATCCGAAAATGGTGCAATCATCGCCAGGGCTACGAAGAAAACTTGAGCGGTGTGTTTTCGCATAATCACTGCTTGCTACATTAACAGTTCATTCGAGATCAAAGCTCGTCTGAGTACATTCATTGGGCTGAAACTCTTGCATGCCCCAGTCAATCGCCGCAATCTCTTCTTGCAGATAGTCATCGCTAATACGCCATACTGACGCATGCGGGCCGGCATGACGGACAAACTCGGTTAACTGGTCCGCGGTGAGCAGTTTGTCTTCATGAGAAACAATATGCCAGACCGGCTTGGTCGCCCCAAGCTCACGGTATTCGCAATCTCCCTGAGTGATGGTACCGGGGATATCCAGAATAAAATCACTCCCCCACTTTTCTATATACGTCTGCGGCATGTGCGCATCCACATACTCATCGATAATATCAATGCGCATGCCGTGGTATTGCGGGTTGCCCCAGCTTGTCGCGGTCAGCAAGAAATTCTCTGGAACGATATCGCCTAGTACTTCCAGACGATTGCGATGGGCCGACAGCAGCGTGTGCAGATCGTCGGAGACACCGTTATATTCTTCTTCGATATCCAATACGTAACCGACGTAACCTACACGCACCGCTGCTTCGAGCATATCCGCTTGCTCTTCAAAGGAATGTATATCGTTGTAGGTCCACGCCCAGGGTTCAATGCCCGCATCCCGGTAGAATTGAAGGTTTTCGGGCTCACAGGCGTCTTGCCATACACCGCAATTAACACCGTCGCCCTGGAAGGTAATTTTATTGGCTTCCCACTGGTAGTTGATATCACTGATCTTGATGAACACACGCTTCACGCCGAGACCAGCGAGGTACTGAGCCATGCTCGCGTGATCGCCTCGTATGAGTCCGGCCTCGTCGATGTACCAAATCCAGGCACCCAGTTTATTTTCTGCAACGGTTACCGGGTCTTCAGTGGTGTTCGTGTCATCGTCGTCATTGCTGCCGCCATCGGAACTATCATCGGATCCACCGTCGGCTACACCCTCGGTAACCTCTGGAGCGGGCGACTCGCTCTCACTGGAACCACCACAACCGACCAGTATGATGACCGTCATTACCGCCGCGAAAAAAACCCGCAACTTACCCCAGATACTCGCCATTGCCGCCTCCCTTCCTTTGACATGATGGGCAGATATTGGTCAACGGGAGAAGAAAAGGTAAAGCGGGAGCCATCGGGCAAAGCGATAGAGCAACTGCTACAAACGGGAAATTACCATCGGCCTCACCACAACAGACCTCCTAGCTCAGGCCGCGAGCCTCGACAATGGCACGCAGCCCCAGTGCAGAATAGGTGCTACCTGAGTAGTGCATACCTCTAAGCCCAAAATGCGTTAGCGCTTTCAGGTAAGGCTCCGCCAGGTAATCACCACAAATCAGGTGCACGACTGCGCCGGGCGACAGTTTATTCGCCACGCCCGCAACTTCACTGCCGATTAATAGACCTGAAAGATAAGACGCGCTTGCAGAGGCAGGCTGCAGGCCCAGTACCGACCTGCTACGGGCATTGAACAACCGATGAATAAGCCCGGCACCATCTGTGCTTGCCGCAAGACCAGCGTCAAACGCGCTATCACAAGCTATTTGGGCGCCCTGTACGAGCACACTGTGGTCATTCAGCAGCGCGTACATTTCGCCGGTGAATGCAGTGCTGAATTCACAGATTTCCCCTCCCTCCACATGCGCCCATTTACTATGTGTACCCGGCAGGCACAGAGTACTGTTGGTGCGTTCCTGCTCACTCGCCTGCGTAAGCCAACCAATGATTTGAGTCTCTTCGCCGCGCATCACATCCGCATCACCTTGCGAAGACGTCAGCTTTACACCTGGCACACACCAGGCATTCAGATTGGTCTGCGGGATGCGTACCAACGCCGCGGACAGTGACTTGACGGAGGCTGGGCAGGTTACATAAGGCACCTCGTACCAGCCAATACCGGATCCCACCATGCCACACAGGACCACAGGAGCAGTGATGCTGCCGAGCGTTGCCATTTGGGTCTTGAGATACGCCTCCATATCTTCGGGATTCAGCTGCTTTACACCTTGATCTGTAGCCACCTGAGCGAGGGTTTCACCCGACGCACTAACTCGCATTAACCGAAAGCTACTGGTTCCCCAGTCACACACCAAAATTTCACCCATTGCGACACTCCAAAACACATTCTTGTACGACTGGTTAATTGTTGACCAGACGCACTAAATCACGCCAAAATCGCAGCGAAATCGCGCTTTTCAGTACAATATCGCCCGCATCAGGGTAGATTTAACCAGCATAATTGTCGATTGTTAACATTTTATTGGGGATTTTTATTGTGGTCTGGGGTACTATCGGCAAATCGGGAGTCCGTTGTAAATTTGTTGCAACCCGTGCGTTACCGCAGAAGCAGCTGGTGACCATGATGGCCCGGGCATATCCGCCATAAGTCCTTGCCCTCCTCTACGCCAGACGGGCTGCAAGAGACGGCGAATGAAATGAACGAAATACGGTAAGCGGGGCCTCGCCTCCTACCCAAAGATAAATTGGTGAGCAGAATCGATCATGCGTGAAGCCACAAAAATTATTCCAGTCCGCGAACAGATCGCGGATCAGTTGCGCTCCGATATCATTTCCGGAGACCTGGCGCCCACTACCAAACTGAACGAACAGCAGCTGGCAAACCGGTTCGGCGTATCCCGCGGTCCCGTGCGCGACGTCCTGCTGCAGCTCACCAAAGAAGGCCTGCTGGTCGCCAAGAACAACTGCGGTGTTTCAGTAAACAGCGTGCTGGATCCGTCCATGCAGGAGCTGATGGTCGATATTCGCCGTCGTATCGAGGTGTTTGCGATCTCACAGCTGAAGGGCAAACTGACCGAAATGGATTTTGCCGAGCTGGAAGATATTCTGGTGCGCCTGCAGGATGCCTTTGATGCTCAGGAATTCAATGAGGTGACCAAGGCCGATATCGATTTCCACCGTTATCTGGTGCACGCAGCCGGTGGCGATGAACTGATCAATCTCTGGTACCCCATCGTGCTACGTATGCGCATGAACTACAAGCGGATCTCCAAACCGAAAGATTGTGTGGACGAGCACCGCGCGATCCTGGAAGCGCTGAAGGCCAACAAGATCAACGTAGCCACCACCGCACTGCGCGCCAATATCAAGTAATGTTAAGCAATATCAAATAAGTGTCACGCGACCCGCTGCGGTCGTTTGATTCGCAAAAGCCCGGCCTAGTGTCGGGCTTTTTTATTACCAACAGTTTATGTTTCCAACACCCCACAACTTTTTTCGGAGCAAAAAAAACGCGAAGCAAAACTTCGCGCAAAGTTGTTCATCCTGATGAGATGAAAGGAAGAGAACAGAGGCGCTCACGCCTCTGACAAATAAACCGTTTTCTTATCCACGTACTGCTCAAGCCCGTAGCGGCCATCTTCGCCACCGATGCCGGAAAGCTTCCAACCATTGTGGAAACCCTGGTGTTGCTCACCAATACCGCGATTCACGTAAACCTCACCAACTTCCATCTCGGCTACGGCCTGGTGGATGTAACGCAGGTTCTCGGTAAACAGATAAGCGGACAGACCGTATTCACTGTCGTTGGTATGGTTGATGGCTTCCTCGATACTGGAGATCTTTACGATCGGCAGAATCGGCCCGAAGGTTTCCTCATGTACCAGCACGTTGTCCTGCTGCACATTGGTCAATACCGTCGGTTCATACCAGTTGCCACCTTCGAAACCAGCGACATCCGCAGGTTTGCCACCGATCAACAGCTCCGCCCCCTGGGCAATACTTTGCTGCACCAGCTCGTGGATATGTTCGATTTCGCGCGCATTGACCTTCGGTCCCATCTGCGTCGCTTCATCAAGCGGGTTGCCGACATTCAGTGCTTTTACTTTCGGCAGGAATTTGTCCATAAAGGCGTCGTACACGCTTTCGTGGACATACAAACGCTCGGCACAGGTACACACCTGGCCGCAGTTGGCATAACGGGTCCACAGCGCCGCTTCCGCAGCTTTCTCCAGGTCCGCATCTTCCATCACGATAAACGGCGCCTTGCCACCCAGCTCCAGCATAACGGGAATCATGTGCTTGCCGCTGGCCTGATGAATCACCTGGCCGGCGCGGGTACTTCCAGTCATGGTAATCATGGCAGTGAGCGGACTTTCACAGAGCGCCTGGCCAACAACGGAGCCCTGACCATTCACAATGTTCAGCACACCGGCGGGAATGCCCACGTCGTTAGCAATGCGCCCCAGCTCCATGGTGGTGAGCGGCGTTTCCTGTGTAGGTTTGATAACGATGCTGTTACCGGTAATCAATGCCGGGCCAATTTTCCGGCCTGCCAACGCCAAGGGAAAATTCCACGCAGTAATCGCGACCACGACGCCGCGGGGCACCTTGTGGATATAGATTTTTTCGTCTTCGTTGTCGGAAGGCAAAATATCGCCTTCCAGCGTCAACGCGTTGTCACAGGCGTACTCGATAAACGTCGCGGTAGCATTCACTTCGTCGCGGGCAACGCCAATCAGCTTGCCCTGCTCTTTCACCAGCAGCTCGGCGAGGCCTTCGGTCTCCGCGCGAATTGCCACAGCAAACTTGCGCAGCAGCGCTGCACGGTCGCGCGCCGTGCGCTTGGCCCAAGACTTTTGCGCTTGCTTGGCATTGCTAAGTGCGCACTCGGCATCTTCAGCACAGCCCTTGGGGATACTACCCAGTACCTCACCAGTGCTCGGGTTTAATACGTCAATGACGCCGTCTGCCTCGGAGGCAACGTATTCGCCATTGATAAAGTTCACATTGTTTTTCAGTTCTAGCGACATGGGCTTATCTCCCCATCCAGCCACCGTCCACCAACAGGACGCTGCCATTCATGTAGTTAGAGGCTTCGGATGCCAGGAAGACTACCGGCCCCTTGAAGTCTGCGGGTTCGCCCCAGCGCCCCTGGGGGATACGGGCGAGGATGCTCGCCGCACGCTCGCTGTCTTCGCGTAGCGCCTGGGTGTTATCGGTGGCGATATATCCCGGGGCAATCGCATTCACGTTAACGCCCTTGGAAGCCCATTCATTGGACAGCGCCATGGCGATTTGCCCAATCGCACCTTTACTCGCGGCGTAACCCGGAACAGTAATACCACCCTGGAAAGTCAGCAGCGACGCGGTGAAAATAATTTTCCCAGCGCCGCGCGCGACCATTTCCTTGCCGATTTCGCGGCTCAAAATAAACTGTGCGTTCAGGTTAACTTCGATCACCTTATCCCACAGGTCGTCACCGTGCTCTGCCGCCGGGGCGCGCAAAATCGTACCGGCATTGTTTACCAAGATATCGATTTGCGGGTGTTCGCTTTTAACCTTGTCGATAAAACCATACAGCGAGTTGCGGTCTGAAAAATCGCACTGGTAGGGAAAAAACTGCTGACCCGCGGCTGCCACCTCGCGGCCCACTTCAGAGTCACTTAAATCCAGGTTGGCAGATACGCCGATCACGTCCGCACCCGCTTCTGCCAGAGCGACCGCCATGGCTTTACCAATACCGCGATTACAACCGGTAACCAGGGCTTTTTTACCGGCGAGACTAAATTGCTGCAACATCGTTTTACTCTCTAAATTATTTCTGGAGGATCAGTCCTCAGCACCACACGCAACCAGAGCTTTCATGCCAGATGGATTACCATCCATACTAGCGAAGGCGCTGCCAATGTCGTTTAGTTGCGCCACTTTGCTGATAAACGGCACCAGGTCGATCTTGCCTTTGGCAACCATGTCGATCGCCTGTTCAAAATCCTGCGCTTCGTACACACGTGCACCCACCAGCTCCAGCTCACGCCAGAAGAACTTGAACAGGTCCAGCTGCGGCTTTTGACTGTGGATCGCAACCATGCAAATTCGCCCGCGCACGGCGGCAATTTCGGTCATGGCGTCAATTGCCGGCTGCACACCAGAGACCTCGAACACCACATCGGCGCCCTTGCCTTGGGTCCAGTCTTCCACCGCGGCGGTGAGATCCTGTTCCAGCGGGTTAACCGCCAGTGCACCGGTCTGTTCCGCAAATGCGCGACGTTCTGGACTCGGCTCAGACACCATCACCTCAGCGCCAATACCCAAAGCAACCTGCGCCACCAATTGCCCGATAGGGCCACCGCCTAGAATGACCGCTTTCTCACCCGCCTTGAGGCGCGCACGGGAAATATCGTGGCACGCCACGGCCAGCGGCTCGATCAGCGCGCCCTGCTTTAGCGAAACGTTTTCCGGCAACTTGTGCAGGGTGCGGGCTTTTACATTCCAGAAGCTCTGGAACGCACCGACAGAGTCGATACCCATGAATTTCAGATTGTGGCAAACGTGGCTGTGGCCCTCATTACAGGCCGGGCAATCACCGCAAAAGTCGAGTGGGCGCACTACTACGCGATCTCCGACTGAGTACCCTTCCACACCTTCGCCAACGGCGTCGACCACCCCAGACATCTCGTGGCCGACGACTTGAGGCGGCTGTACACGCTGGTCCATCACACCGTGATAGATGTGCATATCGGTTCCGCAGATACCGACATAACCCACTTTAAGGCGCACCTCGCCGGCTGCAGGCGCTTCGCAGCGTCCTTCCACAACTTCAAAGGATTTGTTGCCAACATACTGAGCAGCTTGAGCTTGCATGAAAATTACCTGTTATGTGTACTTGACCAGATGTGGTCGCAGCAGTGCATCATCAAACACCACGCCGGTGCCGGGCTCATTGGAGGCAACAGCGCGGCCGTCCTGCAACACGATGGGGCGGGTGGTGTATTCATCAATTGGGAAAGAGTGAACTTCCAGGTAGCCTGCGTGTGGTTGGCTCGCCATCAGTGACACATGCAGCTCGTGCATACCGTGGCTGCACACTGGCAGGTTGTGGGCGTAGGCCAACTCGGCAACTTTCAACCAACCGGTGATACCGCCGATATTCGATGCGTCCGGCTGCAGAAAGCCGAGCTTCGACTGCGCAATCGCGTAAGTAAATTCGTGGATGGTGTGCAGGTTTTCGCCCATTGCCAACGGAATATTGATCGCCTCGGCAATACGGCCGTAACCGAGATAGTCATCGGGGATGGTGGGCTCTTCAAACCAGGTAATATCGCAGTGGTCGATGGCGCGCCCGAAACGAACGGCCTGCTCCACGGTCATGGAGTAATTGGCATCCACCATAAAAATGGCATCGTCGCCGATCAGCTTGCGTACCGCTTCCACCCGCGCCACATCTTCCCGGTAATCATCCTTACCGACCTTGATCTTGACCGCGTTAAAACCGCGCGCAAGGTAGCTGGAAATATTGTCGAGCAGTTTGGCTTCGCTGAAATTCAGGTCGATGCCACCGGCGTAACACTTGGTGGTGTTGTCCGCACCACCGGCCACCTTCCACAGCGGCATGCCTAGGCGTTTGCAGCGCAGGTCCCAAAGGGCGATATCCACGGCGGACAGTGCAAAGCTCAGCAGACCACCGCGACCCACGTAGTGCAGGTGCGACTGAATTTCTTCCCAAGCAGCACCGATTTCATTGGCATCCTTACCCTCCAGCAAGGGCTGAATATCGTCTTGCAGCAGGGAATAGATGGCACGGCCACCGCGCCCACCCGTGTAGGTATAGCCAACCCCCTCCAGGCCATCATTACAACGTACGCGGAACACCAGCAGCTCGAAATGGGTGTGGTCACCATGGCGGGCGTCAGAGAGCACTTCGGCCAGAGGTATCTGGTAGTACTCGACTTTTGTAGCGGCAATCGCGCTCGCGGGTAGCAGCGCGGACGCCTGCTCTTGCACTTCCATCAGCATGGAGGAACCCCAAAATCCGTGTCTTGTTATTAGAACTTCATTGATACAACGTCGACTATTGTAGATTGTTAACAATATTCGTCAATCACTTTTTACCGTGCTTCTGGAAACAATATGAAAACAGCGCACACGCACGAAGTGAGAGCGCGAAACCCGCCTCAAGACTACTAGGCGGAAATCACTTTCTGACAAAAGAGCTAACAGAGATTGATAGACAAGCATTTTGTCAACAATCTACAGTCATCTAACAGAAATGTAAACGTTATTGTTGCCCCAATTGGACATAACTGCTTGTTTTGAAACAAAAAAGCGCGCTACCCGGCGGGCAGCGCGCTCTCAAAGGACGGAGGATTAGGAACCGCCACCCTAGCCGGCCAAATGGGTGGAATTAGTCTTCCGACCGCGCACCACCGAAGCGACGCTCGTAGAGCCCTTCGTGGACTTCTTTGGCCGCCTTGACCATTTCCACATATGGGACGTCCGCAACCGACACAAAGCCGTTGGCATAGTTCTCACCATCGTAGGCGCGGCCAGTAATCGGCGAGTCCATGTACTGGAACATATGCACACCGACGAACCAGGGGTTGTCGATAAACGAGTGCATATAGTTCTTGAACATGCGGCCACGATCTTTCTGATCCGAGGAAATAACGATACCCGGGTGGAAATGGCCCTGATCATCGGAGCCGAAGCTGAACTCACCAATCAGGCTCGGCTTGTCGATCTCCGCCAGGAACGCCCACTTGGATGGGACCAGGCCCTCTTCGTACAGGTTGTAGCTGATAATGTCGACGTTTTTACCCGCCGCCTTGACGATTTCCGGAGGCATGCCCCAGCTTGGCAAACGGGAGCCCAGGTACAGGTGGTTGGGCAGCACAGACTTCATCGCCTTGTTAATCGTGCCGAAGTACTGATTGCCGTATTCGAACAACAGAGTGGCGTAGTCTTCCAGCTGCGCATCGGTGCTCACACTGGAGTCCATGCCCTTGTCGAACGCCTCCCACGAAGCGACCTGCTTGTCCCAGGCCTTGTTCAGCGCGTCAATGTTTCCGTATTTTTCTTTCAGAACTTTACTGAAGGCAACCTTGGCCGGCGTATCTGCCGCGTCCCGCGACAGTGCATTGATCACAATACCGTAATGCAGCTCATTGGATTCCAGACGGCCAAAGCTCTGCTCATTGTCGAAGAAAATACCCATACACCATGGGCTGGCATTAATCTGCTCGCTGACGGATTCCGCCGCAACCACAGCGCGGGCATAAAAACGCGGGTCGTAAGGGTCCGGTACCGGATGCCAGAAATCAAAGCCGCTAGAAAGCGTGCTGAATTCACCGATGATGTCTGCAAACGCAACGAACGGAATACGCTCTTCCTTGTAGTAGGAATCCGCTGCCCAGTTACCCAGGGAAGTAAAGCCCCAGTCCAGCATGCGATCGATGGTAACTTTCTGCCACGTATCCAGGTAAGACTCCGGATACGTCTCGCCGTAGCGACGCTCCAGATTGGCGCTGTAGAAGCTAAAGGTCTCCCCGTGCTTCAACGGGCCAGACTGGGTTTCGCGACGGTAACCATAGTGATTCCCCAGTGGGTCGTCATAGCCCGGCAGCCATTCGAACATATCCGCGCGGGTCTGGGAGATCAACTCGCGGGTGGCCCAGGCCTTCTCATCCACACGATTCAGCGGCTGGTCATCTTCGGCAATCACGTCTTCTGCGCTGCGCTTCGGGATCAGCGCCTGATCGTAGTCATAACCAGTAATGGTAGAGGAATTCGACAGGCGGATAATATCGATACCGGTGGAGAAATAGAGATAGCCTTCCGGGTCCACCAGCGCCCACTTGCCATTGACCTTTTCGGTACGGAAGTAACCGGTCGCTTCGAGCTTTGGCCCGTTTTTCCAGCCGCTGAACTTAGAGCGATCTGCGTTCGGCTCACCGGACAAGCTTGCCAGCTCCGCTTCAACAACCTGCTGCAACTGCTCGTCAGAGTGAATCTTGCCGACGTAATCCACCTTGGCATTCTGACCATATTGATCCAGCAGCCCGCTGAGGAAATTCTTATCCATTTCCGGGTTCGCACGCAGGCGCAGGTTATCAATGGTGTACTGGCGGTCGCTCAGACTGCCATCAGAGCCAAAAGAAATTTGGGTAATTCCGCTCAAATCCAACAGTTTTTTGCCCCAGAAGGAATGCAGCATGATGTCATCAGACTGCCAAGTGGGTGGGTTGGAGCGGAGGCCGGAGGCAAAGTTGAATTCATTCTGTGCTGCGGCCTTGGGGTCTTCCTGATCATGCCCGTGCAGCTTCGCGTAGTAAGTGCGCGCTACGCCGTCCGCTGGGACAACCAGTCCACGTGTGTAGAAATCCCCGTTTTTGTCTGCCATGGTGACGTCGATTTGGACAGACTCTTCGCCATCGTTGGAAACATCAAAGGCCAAGTTAAAATCGGAAAACTCACTCCAGTCCCAGGCCTCTGCCGGTTGAATGACAAGCCCCGCGTTATTGTGCTCGGCAAGTTTCAGCTTGACCTGCAGCGCTTTGCCACCGGCACCATCATCCACCAGAGCCGCGGTACCGTTGTTCACCTGCACCGACGCGGGCACACCATCCTTATCAAACCCTTCCAGCACAAAGTCTTCTGCCAGCAGGTTGGAATCCGCACCAGACACTGCACCGTCTTTTTGCGCACCACTTCTTTGTGCACTATCGCCCTGCTCTGCGGAACAGGCGGCCAAACCGCCCAATGTCGCCGCGGTTATGGCGAGGGCCAGCACAGAACGAATCAAAGGTGTTGAATGTGACACGGCGGCCGACGCTTTAGCGGCTGCTTTTTTGGTTTCCATCGTCTTTTCCACGTCTAATTATTGATATGTATTTCCTGAAGAAATCGTCGTTCGTATCGCGACTGCCCTTTTCAATTGAAAAAAGCCAACAAACGATTTCTTACCAATTGGTATAGCTACCGTCGGGTTTGTAGAGGCGCGGTGCCTCCCAAAATTTAAACGACTGCTCGGCAATCAATTCTTCGTTTACATCGATACCGAGACCGGGCGCGTCATCCACCTGGTAAACCCGATTCACTTCTTGCGGCCGGTTGATAAAGTACTTGTCGTGATCAGACTTGTTGCTATCGTAGGGAGCGATTTCGCACCACGCCAGATTCGGTACCGCGGCACACATCTGGATGGTTGCGGCGGTGCACACCGGGCCCAACGGGTCGTGCGGCATAATGTCGATGTAATGACTCTCCGCCATTGCCGCCACCTTCATGGCCTCGGTCAAGCCGCCGACATTACACACATCGATACGGGCGAAATTGGTGAGGTCACTTTCGATGTAAGGCATGAAGTCCCACTTGCTGGCAAACTCTTCACCAATTGCAAACGGCACATTCGTCAATTTGCGCAGACCCTGATAGGCAGTCACCGACTGGTCGCGAATGGGTTCTTCAAGAAAGTCGAGCACCCCTTCTCCCAACTTCTGGCAAAAACTTGCGGTTTCCGCCACGGAGAGTCGGTGGTGGTAGTCGATGCCCAGCACCAGCTCTTCGCCGAGTTCCTGACGAATTTCTTTCAAGCTACCGGCCGCCGCCGCAATGGATTTGCGCACATCGAATGTGGTGGGTTCGGTAGGGCTACCGTGCTCACCTGTAGTCGCGCGAATCACTTCCCAACCCTGCTCGCGCAATGCACGGAAGTCATCCATCAGCGCCTGACCCATGGGCTTGGTAGACGTGACGAACAGCGGAATTTCGTTGCGCTGCTTGCCGCCCAGCAATTGATAGGTCGGCACGCTCAGCGCCTTGCCGGCGATATCCCACAACGCGATATCAATGGCGGAAATTGCAGCGGTCAGCACGCGACCGCCCTCGAAATACTGACTGCGGTACATCTCTTGCCACAGCGCGCCAATATTGCGCGCGTCGCGGCCAATCAGAAAATCACGATAGTGTTTTACCGCACCCGCAACCGCTAACTCACGACTGGAAAGGCCGGATTCACCCCAACCGTAAACGCCCTCATCGGTCTCCACCTTTACCAGGCACAAGTTCCGGTGCCCAACCCAAACCGGGTATACCTTGATATCGGAAATCTTCATCGCAGCCAGCCCTTCTTTGAAGCCATTATTTCAGGTCATCGGTGGGACACAGACTGGCACTGAGGCCATGGTCTGCAGTGATGTTGGAGCCAGTCATGGCCCCGGAACAGGAGGACAGAAGGAAGGCGGCGATATGCCCCACTTCCTCGACCGTGTTGTACTTGTTGTCCGCGTGCATCTTGTCAAAGGATGCGGCCAGCGCAGGGCTCTCATCTGCGACCTTGGCAACCGCCTCGGTTTTCGTCAGGCCCGGGCACAAGCTGTTTACGCGAATACCTTTCTTGCCCAGGCTCCAGGCCATAGCGCGGGTCATTGCCACAATGGCGCCTTTGGTTGCGGCATACATTTCGTAGCCAGCCACACTGGCACCGGCATGATTGGAAGCGATGTTTACAATCGCCGCACCGGCCTGCATACGCCGCGCCGCAGCCTGGCACAACAGAAATACGGAGCGCTGGTTGACTTCCCACAAGCAGTCGAGCTTGTCCAAATCAAAATCGAGAAAGTCGCCTTCGATGGTCACGCCAGCGTTGTTCACCAGGCCATCGATACGTCCGAAGCGCGCCACCACCGACTCAATAAATGGGTCTATCGCCGAGGCATCGCCCACATTCAACGGAAAGTAAGCACTCTCAAAACCGCGGTCCCGCAGTGTTTCAACGCGATTGCCAGCATCGTTGATATCTGCCAGAACAACAGTGGCACCTGCCTCGGCACACACCTGTGCGATACCCCAGCCGATGCCCGCGGCAGCGCCCGTGATTACAACCACCTTCTGATCCAGCAAGGCTTTAGACATGAAGACTACTCACTTATTTAATCGTCGCTTATCGCCGTTTGCGGTGCGCGCTTACGCGCGCACCATGGTGGCTTCAATCTCTTCGATGGATTTATTCTTGGTTTCCGGCAGCAAGCGGAACAACAGCGCCAGGCTCACGGTGATGCAAGCGGCATAAAATAGGAAGATTTCCGCAGCGCCCATATTGTTCAACTGCCAGGGGAAGAACTGCTGTACGAAGTAACTGACGGTGCTCACAATCAGCGCAAAGAATGGAATGGCCACACCGCGCACATGGGTGGGGAAGATTTCCGAGAACAACACCCACATAACCGGCCCGATAGACAGGTTAAAGGACGCGATAAAACACATGATGCCCGCAAGCACCAGCGTGGCATCAATTTGAATTGCCTGCTGGATCAATAGGCCTTCATTGGCACGGGCTGTGGCCTCGCCCAATGCTTGATACATCGCCTGCTTGAAGGCCACGTCCGTTTCGAAGGCAGTACCCACCAGCGCCTGCATTGCCGACACATCAATATTCGCGGCCGCCAGTGCCTGCAGCGAGGCCGCTGTTAGTTCGTAGCTCGCCTGGTTGAATGCCCAGCTACACAGGAACAGGCTGACACCACCCCAGGCCAAACCAAACAGCACCAGCGGGCGACGGCCGAGGCGGTCGATCAGCAGCAACGCCAGGATGGTGAACATCACACTCACCACCCCCACAACAACCGCCTGCAGGAAGGCCGCATCGGTACCAATACCCACCTGCTCAAATACAGTGGGCGCATAGAACATAATCGCGTTAATGCCGGTAATCGGCTGGGCCACCGCAATGACGAGGCCTACCCAGAAGGCGGTGCGCAAGCGCGGTTTGAAAATCTCGGCAACTTGCTGCCGGAAACTACCGCTAGGCGCAGCGGCAGCGCTCTCCTGAATCTCCTGGATCTGCGGCTCAATATGAACCGCAGGCATCAGCTTACCCATGACTACGCGCGCTTCACTAAGACGACCTTTCAGCACCAGCCAGCGCGGGCTCTCCGGAATAATCAGAAGCATCAGTAGCCAGATCAGCGCCGGCACAACTTCCACCCCCAGCATCCAGCGCCAGGTGTACTGATCGATACCCAAGGTGGTTACCCAGGCGGCGTCCGCATTGGAAGCTTGCAGGATCAGGTAGTTGGCGAAGTACGCGGCAGACAGCCCCACCACTGTGGTGATCTGGTTCATCGAGACCAGCTTGCCGCGCATATTCGCCGGCGCTATCTCACCAATATACATGGAGGCCAGAGACAGGGAGGTAAATGCCAAACCACCGAGGAATCGCGCGGCCACCAGCATTTCAAAGTTGGGCGCGAGGACCGAGCCAATCGCCGATAACAGGTATAAGGCAGCGATGATCAGCAAAGCCGTCTTGCGGCCCCAGGCATCGCAGATACGCCCGGTAACCAGCAGGGCAAAGATCACCCCAAAACCCGGCGCACTTACCACGGTACCCACTTGCAGGTCAGACAGGGTAAACTCAGCGGTAATGAAGCGCACGGTGCCGGAAATCAGCGCCGCGTCGAGACCAAAGATGAAACCGCCAAACGCCACAATTGCGGCAAATTTGAAGGCGGTTAATTGAAATCCTCTCATCGGACGACCCTCTTTATTGTTATGGGTACTCCGACCGCAGGTTGCTGGAACGGGCACCACTTGATGTAGGCCCATCATACAACCCCATTTCCTTTTTGTTAACAATTAACTATATACAAATATTCCTGTAACCCCTTATACTGGCTCCATCCTGACCCCCTGTGGGAAAAGACCAGTAAGAACAACAGGAATACAACATGCTGAGCCAGCAGTTTCATCAGGCGTTGGAAGCCTGCCCACTGATCGCCATTATTCGCGGCGTTACCCCAGATGAAGTCGATATGGTCGCCAACACCCTGCTAGAGGCCGGTGTACGCGCTATCGAGATTCCGCTGAACTCCCCTGTGGAACCGCTCAAAAGCATCGAGCGACTGGCCACCATCATGGACAACTTCGGCGAAACCACCATTTGCGGTGCCGGTACCGTGCTCACCGAAGAGCAGGTACAGAGTGTACAAAATGCCGGCGGAAAGATCATTGTTTCACCTAATTGCGACCCGGAAATTATCCGGGCCACTGTCGACCGTGACCTGATTTCTGTTCCCGGTTGCCTCACCCCCACGGAAGCCTTCAGCGCGCTCAAGGCCGGTGCCCGGGTACTGAAGATGTTCCCGGTGGCAGATTTCCCGGCACAGTACCTGACCTCCCTCGGCGCGGTGGTACCAAAAGATGTGCTTACCCTGGCGGTAGGTGGCATCACCGACACCAATATGGATGAGTACTGGCAGGCCGGTGCCCGTGGCTTTGGCCTGGGATCCAACATATATGCGGCGGGCGATAACGCCAGCCAGATTGCCGACAAGGCGCGCATCATGGTCGATGCAGCCAAGCGCGCCCAGGCGCTCGGCGACTAGTTTCTCCCCGTATCGATGTGTGGTTATGCAACCGTGGCTTTAACCTCCGCGGCCCAGGCCAAGCATCAATACACGTTGTCAGTTGCGATTGACTCTTCGCAATCTTTGCCCTGCCACAACGCCATTTGTGGCGAACAGGGCATTTTCTCTCGCTTCAGCGCCTCTTTTGGGGCGCTTTTTTTATATCTGGAAAGAGCGCGCCCTTTAAATCTTCTAGTAAGCCTTCTAGGCCTGATAGGTCTGCACACCCCAACGTTCAACGCACTCAAACACCATCAAAGCCCGAGCGACGCACTGATACGGCCGGCAGACTCCTGTACCGCGCGAATCAATTCTTCACGCTCCAGTTTCTTGCCAACCACCGAAGTGAGGCTGGACACCGCCAATGCAGCAATAGTCGCGCCTTCGGGCCGACCCACCAGCGCCGCGCAGTCGGTAACGCCATCGGTTAGTTCACTGGTACACAGCTCGAACCCGGCCTCGCGCACTGCCAACAACGACTGCTCCACTTCGGCAGCCTCCGTCAGGTTATGCACGCCGCGCAGCAAATCCGCACGACGCCCAGGATCGCAATTAGCCAGAAGCACCCGGCCGGAAACCGTCTGCAGCAGCGGGAACAGAGTGCCTTCATTGAACGACAGGGATACCGGCCCCGGGCTCTGTACCTGCAGCACCACCATCAATTGCCCCTGGTGGATCACGCTCAAATGGCAGGACTGCCCGAGTCGCGCCGCCAGTGCCTCCATCTCCGGCTGTGCGGCAAAGCGCAACTGGGAGACAGGGGAAAGTGTGCGCGTCAGTTCCAGCAATTTGAGGGAGACCCGATATTTGCCGGACACCTCCTCCCGCAACAGGTACCCACGGGCCTCGAGGCCAACCAAAACACGAAAGATCTCACTGGTAGTACGCCCAATACCCTGGGCTATATCGGACTGCGACAGCGGTAGCGACTCCGCCGCCAGAAATTCGAGTATTTCCAGCGCCTTATCCAGCGCCGGAACCGCATATTTACTGCCGTTATCGCTCTTCTGGCCTGCACTCTTGTCTTTGTCTTTTGCGGGCACCGCTTTCCCCTTAAACCCGTTTCGATCAACCCAAAACAATCAACCGGTCGCATTCAAGCCATTGCTGTTCGGGCTTCTGCAAACCTTTTTGATGATTCGCGCATTTAAGCACAGGTTGACACCGGCAAAAAACGATTTTTATACTTGAACAATAATTTTATATATAAAAATCCTGATGAGCCGCCAACCAGCGGGCAAACACAGCCCGCAACCTGTCGACCAACACCGACGGGAGTTACCGAGAGAAAATCATGAGCAGCTCAACAAGCAACAGCAGCCCGGAACAAATTGTTCTGCGCGGTATGACCTGGAACCACACCCGGGGTTTCACCCCCATGGTGGCGGCCGCCCAGCGCTTTGAAGAATTGAATCCACACGTGACCATCGAGTGGGACAAGCGCTCACTGCAGGCTTTCGCCGACCACCCCATCGACGACCTTGCCGGCCGTTACGACCTGCTGGTGATCGATCACCCCTGGACCGGGTTTGCAGCACGGGAAAAAGTGATTCTGCCTTTGGATGATTACCTGCCAGCCGCTTTTCTGCAGGACCAGGCAGACAATGCCGTGGGCCAGTCCCATAACTCCTACAACTACGACGGCCAGCAGTGGGCCCTCGCCCTGGATGCCGCCACTCCCGTCGCTTCCCTGCGCCCAGACCTGCTGCAACAAAAGGGGCTGGACGAGCCAAAAACCTGGGAAGACTTGATGGCTCTAGCCGAGCAAGGCCTGGTGGCTGTGCCGAGCATTCCCCAAGACACCCTGATGAACTTCTACATGTTGTGTTCAGCCATGGGTGAAGACCCCTGTGTGGGCGAAGAGGAAGTAGTCAGTAGTGCGGTGGGCCTGGAAGCGCTGGGCATGCTGAAGGCCCTGTCCGATAACCTCGATCGCCGCTGCTTCGACTGGAACCCGATCAAGGTCTACGAGGCAATGACCCTCAGCGACGACTTCGCGTACTGCCCATTTGCTTATGGCTATGCGAATTACGCGCAGCCGGGTTATGCACGCAAGCGCCTGGCATTCCGCGATACGGTCACCGCAGGGCCCAAGGCAGAACACCTGAAAACCACCCTCGGTGGCACCGGCCTGGCAATTTCCGCCCAGACCAAACACGCAGAAGTGGCCGCACAATTTGTGGAGTTTGCCGGCAACCCGGACTTCCAGGGGTCTTTCTATATCCAGTACGGCGGCCAGCCGGGGCACCGCGCCGCTTGGCAAGCCGAGCCGGCGAACCAGCTCACCAACGACTATTTCGCCAACACCCTGCCCACGCTCGACCGCGCCTTCCTGCGGCCGCGCTACCACGGGCATATGTTCTTCCAGGACAACTCGGGCGCACCTATTCGCAACTACCTGATGCACGGCGGCGACGCCAACGCACTGCTCGACCAACTCAATGCACTGTATGTGAAATCTCGTCAGGGTTAATTCATGACGCAACCACTCAAAGGCATCACCGTTCTCGAATTCAGCCAGTACCTGGCAGGCCCCTATGCGGGTCTGCGCCTGGCAGACCTCGGTGCGCGGGTAATCAAAATAGAACGCCCGGGCAGCGGCGATGCCTGCCGCAATCTCGCCACCAAGGATTTATGGGTGGATGGTGACAGCTTGCTGTTCCACACCATCAACCGCAATAAAGAGTCCTTTTGTGCAGACCTGAAAAACCCGGGTGATCTGGCGGCGATCCGCCAACTGATCCGTCAGGCGGACGTGATGACCCACAACTTCCGTCCAGGGGTAATGGAAAAGATCGGGCTCGACTACACCAGTGTACAGGCAATTAACCCGCGCATTATTTATGGGGAAGTATCCGGTTACGGCAACGAAGGTCCCTGGGTACACAAGCCCGGCCAGGACCTACTGGCGCAAGCGGTGTCAGGACTCGGCTGGCTCTCGGGCAATCGCGACCAGGGGCCGGTGCCGCTAGGCCTCGCCATTGCCGACATGCTGTGCGGTACCCATCTGGCACAAGGTATTCTCGCCGCTCTGGTGCGCCGGCAGCGCGCCACAAAGCGCTCTGGAAAATACCCTGCGGACAACGGCGCAAATGGAATAGGGAAAATAGAAGGAATAGAAGGGGCAGAAGGAATAGAAGCGGGAAATACCGGTGCAAAAGTACAGGTAAGCCTGCTCGAGTCCATGATCGACTTTCAGTTTGAAGGGCTTACTACCTACCTGAACAATGGCCAGCAGCCACCAAGCCGCAGTGAAATCGCCAACGCCCACGCATTCCTCGGCGCCCCTTACGGGATCTACCAGACCAAAGACCACTGGATCGCAATTTCCATGGGTCCGCTGGGACCACTGGCAGAGGCACTGGCGTGTCCGGCGCTCATCCGAAACGATATTGACAAGCAAGCGTTCAGTCAGCGCGATACCATCAAGGCCACGCTCGCAGAGCATCTGCGCACTCAGTCAACCGACTACTGGATGCAGCGCCTCAACACCGCCGCCATCTGGGCATCAGAAGTCGTGGACTACGACACCCTGCTGCAGCACCCCGCGTTCAAGGCAGTAGCCATGGAGCTACAGGTCTCGCGACCCGCGCAAAATGCGCGCGGCAACGAAGTCACCGTAACGACAACCCGCTGCCCGTTACAGATTAACGGGCAGCGCTTTACCTGTCACAGAGCTGCCCCGGTACTGGGTGCCGATACCGCACACATCCGGCAAACACTGCTGGCAAAGCAGGAGGTTGTACAATGAGTGAACTGCAGCGACCGCTTGACGGCTTACTCGTACTCGACTTCTCCCAGTTTCTATCTGGCCCTTCCGCCGCACTGAGGCTAGCCGACTTGGGCGCCCGGGTGATCAAGATCGAACGCCCGGAGCGCGGCGAAGACGGCCGCAACCTCTACCTGTCGGATTGTGTTTTGGAAGGTGAGTCCACGCTGTTCCACGCAATCAACCGCGACAAGGAAAGCTTTTGTGTGGACCTGAAGGACCCCGCTCAACGGGATGCGCTGAATACGCTGATTAAGCAAGCGGATATCCTCATCGCAAATTTCCGCCCCGGGGTGATGCACCGGCTGGGCCTCGATTACCAATCCGTAAAAAGCCTGAATCCGGGAATCGTCTACGGGGAAATCAGTGGCTACGGCCTCGTTGGTCCGTGGGCGGAGCGCCCCGGGCAGGATCTATTGCTACAGGCACTCTCCGGCCTCACGTGGCTGTCCGGCAGCCGGGCAGACGGCCCCGTCGCCATGGGTGTGCCCGTTGCCGACATCTTTACCGGCGCGCAACTGGTACAGGGTATTCTCGCCGCCGTATTTGCGCGAGAGTTTTCCGGTGAAGGCAGCCATGTGCAGATCAGCATGCTGGAAGCGATGCTGGATTTTCAGTTCGAACCACTCACCATTGCCCTGCACGACCCGGAGCAATCCATCGAGCGCGCGGCCGTCAATGGCGCCCATGCGCTGGTTGCCGGCGCCTACGGGTTTTACCGCACTCAGGACGGCTATATAGCGCTGTCGATGGGACGGGTCGAGGATCTCGCGCGCCTGCTCGACTGCCCCGCATTACTACCCTTTTCCGACCCAGCACTCGCCTTCGCAGAGCGCGATGCCATCAAGCAAATTCTCGCCGACCACCTGCCCTGCCAGACTACTGCGCACTGGCTGTCACTGCTAGAGCCCGCAGACATCTGGTGTGCCGAGGTACTCGACTGGGAGCAGTTACTGGCACACGAAGGGTTCAAAACCCTCGGCATGTTGCAGTCACTCCCCATGCCCGGGGGCAACGCGTTAACCACCAGCCGCTGCCCTATCCGGATTGATGAACAGTGCCTTTGGGGCAGCCAACCTGCGCCACAACTGGGGCAACACCAGGCAGCAATTAACCAGGAAATACAAAGTTTCCTCAACGCATTGAAAGGAATGAGCCATGAGTGAAGGTCACACACCGCTCGGCGAGACAATGGTAAAGACAACGGCCACGCCCGCTCGAGTAGCACTCACCAAATCTGCGGAAGGCGTTGCGTACATTTCACTGAATCTGGCCCCCGCAAACGCCTACTACGAAGCATTTCTACGGGAAATTGGCGTGGTCATTCGCACTCTGGAGCAAGACGATAGCGTGCGCGTGGTGGTGATCAAAAGTGGGTTGGAAAAGTTCTTTTGTGCGGGCGCGGACATCAAGGTATTCGCGAGTAATAGCGTACAACAAAATCTCGCACTGGTTGCCGCCGCACGGATCAACGCGAATGCGATTGAAAACAGCAGCAAAGTCTATATCGCCGAGATTTCCGGGCACTGCCTCGGCGGCGGCCTGGAAATCGCGATGGCCTGCGATTTTATCTTCGCAGCGGAAGGCAACTACCGGTTTGGCCTGCCTGAAATCAAGCTTGGATTGATCCCAGGCAATGGCGGCACCCAGCGTCTGGTGCGCCGTATTGGCCGACGGGCAGCCATGGAACTCCTGCTTACCGGCGATACTTTTGGAGTGAGCCATGCGCAAGAACTGGGCTTGCTGGACGGTACCTACAGCCGCGATTCCCTGGCCGAGGGAACGCGTGAGTTCGCGAACGAAATTGCACGCAGCCCGGGCCGCGCCATCGCCGCCACCAAGCGCGCCTTGCGTGAAGGCAGCTCACTGCCACTCGCCCAGGGGCTGGCGCTGGAGGCCGAGTTGGCAGACGCGCTGTATGAAACACCCGACGCCGCAGAGGGCTTACAAGCCTTTCTGGAAAAGCGTTCGCCCGTGTTTAATCGATAAACGTAATCCGTAGAGACAATCAGTCCCAAATCAATCGATCAGACCCAGATATAAAAAATACAAGGAGAAGATGATGAGTACATCGAGCACAACCGCGCAACCCCATTACCAGTGCTATATCGACGGCAATTGGGTCGACAGCGCACAAAAGCTGTCGGTGGAAAACCCCGCGACCGGCGAAGTATTCAGCAGCGTACCCGACTGCACTCTGGAACAGGCAAACGCTGCACTGGCATCCTCTCAGGCTGCACTGCAAAGCTGGAAAATGTTGCCGGCAATCGAACGTGGCCGTCATCTGTTTCGCCTGATTGAAGCACTGCAACCAAAGCGCGACCTGTTTGCCCGCCTGCTGGTACTCGAACAGGGCAAAACCCTGAACGAAGCCTACGGCGAATTCGACGATACCCTGAATTACCTTACCTACTCCGCAGAGGCTGCGCGCCGCATCGAAGGCAATATCTTTCCCTCCGATAACGCAGGCGAACAGCTTTGGATTCAGAAGGTACCCTACGGCGTAACCGTCGGGCTGTGCGCGTTTAACTACCCGCTCGCCCTGATCGGCCGCAAAGTGGGCCCGGCACTGGTAACCGGTAACACCATGATAGTGAAACCCCACGAGGCGACACCGATTACCGCCATGGAGTTTGCCAAGGTTGTCGAGGAAGCCGGCATTCCAAAAGGTGTGATCAACATCATTAGCAGCAGCGGCATTGCGGTTGGCGAGCACCTGGTAAAAAGCCCGATTACCCAGCTGGTGACACTCACCGGCAGTATCCGCGCGGGCCAGGCGATCTGTCGTGCGGTGGCAGAAAACGTAACCGCGGTATCCCTGGAACTGGGCGGTAAAGCGTCCTTTATCGTGCTGGACGATGCCGACATCGACAAAGCCGTGGATGCGGTGGTGATCTCCCGCTACGCAAACTGCGGACAAGTGTGTATCTGTGCAGAACTGGTGCTGGTACACGAAAAGGTTGCTGACGAATTCACCCGCAAAGTACTGGAGAAAGTAAAAGCACTCACGGTGGGCAACCCCATGGACAACCCCAGCATGGGTCCATCGGTGACCGCACAGGGGTTGGACCGGGTGGAATCCATTGTGCAGGAAACCATTAATGCCGGCGCGACTGTCGCCTATGGTGGTGGCCGCCCACAAGGTAGCGAGTTTGAAAACGGTAACTGGTACCAGCCCACCGTGCTCACCGAGGTGACGGCAGACATGGCGGCGGCCCGTGAAGAGATCTTCGGCCCGGTATTGCCCATCGTCAAAATTTCGTCCTTTGACGAAGCGGTTGCCATCACCAACCGCCGCAACGACGGCCTGAGCTGCTACCTGTGGAGCAACGACTACCGCATCATCATGGATGGCATTGCCCGACTGGAAGTAGGCACAGTGTTTGTGAACAAGCAAATTGTCGGCTACATCCAGGGTTACCATTCCGGCCACAAGCGCAGTGGTATCGGCGGCGAAGATGGCATCTACGGCATCGAGGGATACCTGCAAAAACGCGCGGTGTATCTGAATTGCAACTAGTGCGGTGGCACTTGACAGAACGGGGGCCTAGCCCCCGTTTCAACAACGATTCTGTAGATGGATAAATGACCCAAGCCTTACCGCTCAGATGTTTTGGCCAAACCTAAACGATCACTGCGGGTTCGGGGAGCCCCTTGACCGCGTTGCGATAGACCAGCGTGACCCCATTGGCGACCTTAGCCCCCGGGCGATCTTCCAGCCCAACTGCGGCGGTGGTCACATACATATCGGTAAAATCCTCCCCCCCAAACGCCGGACAGGTGGTGCGAATCACTGGCGCTTCCAGCGCCGCGATTTCCCGGCCGCTCGGGTCAAAGCACTGGGTGCGCGCGCTGTCCCATAGTGAAGACCACATATTGCCCTGCCCATCCATTACTGCGCCGTCGGGAATCAGCTCCTGTGTACTCAGGTCCAGGAAGACTTCGGGCTCACCCATGGGCCAGCCATCAGCGGTATTCAGCAGTACGCGGTAAACGGTATTTTTTGCAGAGTCTGCGTAGTAGCCATAACAGCGTTCGCGGTCAAAGCAGATGCCATTGGGTACTGTCATTCCTGAATCGAGCCGACGCAGTTCGCCTTTGTACCACCGATAAAGGTTCCCCTGGTCCGGCTCACCATTGATGCCCATGGTACCAATCCAGAAACCACCCCAGGGGTCGGCGCGGCCGTCATTGCTGCGATTGCCCGGCATATCGGGTTCCAATACGCACAGCAGGGTCTTTTCGCCGGAATTCAAATCCATCAGGTGCAGGCCACTCTGGCAGGCAACCAGGGCACGGTCGCGATCCACCCAGCCTATCGCCGAAGGCATTTCGCCCATATCCCAGGTTTGCGCGCCATCGGGGCCCTTGGCCAACACTTTGTTATTCAGTAGGTCCACCCAATACAAGGTCTTGCGCAATGGATGCCACAGCGGGCCCTCGCCCAAGCTGCATATCCGCGCATCAAAAACTTCAGCGGATACGGTTTCCGAGCCCGGCTTTTTGTTCGGCGAATCCAGCGGTTGATCACTCACGTGTAATCCTCAAATTCATTCAGTATTTTTCGATAATAATTTCTGAGTCGGCTACTGTGCCTTTACTAAACCGGTAATTTTCGCCGATACGCTACGTTGCAGATCAACAGGTTTGGTTTGCCCGGCGGCACGTACAATCAGTAGTGCCTTGCCTTCACTGGTGCGCAATCGTTCACTCTTGTAACGCTCCATAAGCGCCGAACGACCGTTGTCGGTACCCAACAGTTCCAAACTCTCGGGTAGTTGGAACTCAATATTAGCCTCCTGGTGGCGCACCGGGCGGCCCTTGGCATCCACCAGCTGTGCTTCCACATGCGCCACGCTGTAGCTATCCGCAGGCAGTAAGTCGCGGTCAAAAGTGAGCTCGATAGACACCGGTTGCGCCGCCGTCTCCACCTCCGCGGCCGCCACACAACCATCGATACCCCGGGCGGATAGTTTACCCCCGGCGAACGGGACAGCCCACTTGAGGAGACGGTCAGGATTGTCAGCAAGGGCCCTGGCGCCCAGCGAGCTTCCATTCAGGAACAGTTCGACTTGCGGGCAGTTGCTCAGCACCTCGACAATCACTAGCTCGCCATTGGCGTAATTCCAATGTCGGTTAACATCCTGCCACCCCCACACACGCTGCTCCCAGGCACCCGGCGTCTTTTCTACCACCTTGCCGTCTGTATCGCGGCGATACAGGGATTTCTCTTCCGTCTGGGAAGTGATTGCCACATAGGGAGCTGGATTCCACAGGGTGCGGTACAGGTCATAGGCGGGAGTCTCAAAACCTGCAAGGTCCAGCAGGCCACTGCGCACCGCCTTGCGCGGCCAGGCGCCATGGGCTTCGCCCAGGTAGTCGGTACCGGTCCATAAGAACGTGCCGGGAATAAAGTCGCGTTCCTCGATGGCCTTCCACTCGTGCCACTGCACCACATTTTCGGTACCCATGATCATTTTCTCCGGGTACTTCTCGTGCCCATAGTCATAGATCACACGACGGTAGCTGTAGCCGACAATATCCAGCGCATCAGTGTAACCGGAGATATGACTCACCGAAGGCAGAATCAGGTTCGCGGTTACAGGACGACTGGTGTCGAGTTCCTTAACCCAGCCCGAGAGTTTGGCCGCCGTTTTAGCCAACACGTATTGCCCGGCTTCGCTGCCGTGAAAGCGATCCTTGATTTCCTGCTCGGTGATAAACGGCGGGTTGTAGAAGTAATTGCCGGATGCGTTCATGTCGAAGTATCCGGTGGCATCCTTGTAACGCGGGTAGGTCCACTCGATCTCGTTGCCAATACTCCACATAATCACCGACGGGTGGTTGCGATCGCGCTTTACCGAGAGCTTGAGGTCGGATTCGGCTTCCTGCTGGAAATAGTCGGCGTATCCCCGGCTGATCCGGTCGTCATGGCGCTCCCATTGGTTGAGCCGCTTGTCCTTGGGGTTATCCCATTCATCAAAAATTTCCGCCTGGACCAGAAAACCCATTTCGTCACACAGGTCGAGAAATTCCTGAGAGGCCGGGTTGTGTGCGGTGCGGATGGCATTGGTACCCGCCCGCTTCAAACTTTCCAGCCTGCGCCGCCAGACGTCTTTTGGCACCGCGACACCGACAGCTCCGGCATCGTGGTGCAGGTTTACGCCTTTGATTTCAGTGTTCACACCATTCAGGTAAAAGCCGGTATTCGGGTCAAAACGAATTTCGCGCACGCCAAAGCGCGTTTCCAGTCGGTCCACTACCACATCGCCCGACAAGATCGTGGTTTGCGCACGATATAGGTAGGGGGTATCAGGGCTCCAAAGGCTGGGCGACTTAATCGAGAGAGCCTGCATGAAGGTGCCAGATTGATCCGCCGCAAGTTTGCTACTGGAATCCGCTCTTGCGACCTCACGTCCCTGCCCATCCAAAATCACCGAGTGGATGGTAAATTGCGCAGATTCATCGCGCTGGTTGGCAACCTCAACATCTAGTGTTACTTCGGCACGCTCTTCCGTGACTACTGGTGTTTTGACAAATAACCCCCAGATGGGGATATGCAATGGGTCCACGGAAACCAACTTCACATCTCGATAGATACCGGCTCCGGGGTACCAGCGGCTATCGATGTAGCGACTGCGGTCGACGCGCACGGCCACTAGGTTCTGCTTACCCGGATCAAGCAGATGATCAGTGATATCGATGTAAAACGGGGTATAGCCGTTGATGCGGCCACCGACGCGGGTCCCATTCAGCCAAATTTCTGAATGGTTATAAATGCCATCAAAGTACAGAAGAGAGCGATTTTTACCTGCGGTTTTCGGGGTAACGAAAGACTTCCGGTACCAGCCAATGCCTCCGGGTAAATATGCAGTGGCGCCATCTAGCGATGGGTCAAAATCCTGTTCGATACTCCAGTCGTGTGGCAAGCGCAGCGCTCGCCACCCACTATCATCGTAATCAGCGTGCCTAAAGTCGCTACTGTCTTCCAGCTTAAACTTCCAACCGAAATTAAAATCGGTGGAGCGTACAGGCCCAACCTCTCCTCGATTTAGTGAAGCGCTAATCGATGTAGAGGGGTTAGCGAGCGCCGTTGATACTAGGGCGGACAAAAAAAGGACCGAAGTAACAAGAACAAACGACCGAATAGAGACTGAAGTTTTCACGGTATTTCCTGTAATAGTATCTGGCGGCAGGTCACTGGCGGCGTTCGCCAAAAGCAATGTTGGAACCTGGTACGGGATGTTCGAGTTGCTGCTGGGAACCGTCTCGCCATACCACTTCCACGCGCGTCGGCAGCATTCCCTGGCCGAGACCAAAATGCACAAGATTCAGTTGGCTTTGCGAGTGTGTGGCGCTGCCGGAACCAACGCGCTTGAGTCGGGTGAGTTCAGTTTCCCCGTGGGTAACTGTCAGGCGCACGGTTGCCGCAGAAGCATCCGCCCCCTTTGGTGAATAACCTACGTTGACCAATAAAAAGTCATTCGCGGGCGATGTATCATTTAGCTGGTTTTCAAACAAGTGCCAGCGACCCTGATCGTCGTCGCCACTCAGCAGGTCGACATCTCCGTCGAGGTCGTAGTCGAACGCGGCCCCCATGTCGCCATGCCCGGACTGCGGCACGGCAGTGGCGCCATGCATTAATTGCAGCCCAAAGTCCTTGCCTTGGCGATTGCGCAGTAGCAAGTCAACCTTGCGCTGGTGCAGCGCGCCAAACCGATATACGAAAAAGTCCTCAAAGCCATCGTTATCGAAGTCACCGGTTGCCACACCCCAATTATTATCGGTGGTTTGCACCGGCAGCAGCTGGCTTGCGTCGCTAAACCGGTCTCCCTCATTGCGCAACAGCAGGTCTGGGACTCCGAGCTCCTGGGGCTGCCAATCCGGTGTTACGGAAGTTACCCCGTGAATACTAGCGCGCAGGTCCCACGCCAGGTTGTCATTGAGGCGCCACTCAAGCCGCCATTGGCCGTCACGCACGTGGCCCAGATACCAGCCGTTTTTCGTTAGGTCCGCCGGGAAACCTATAGCCTGTTCCCGGCTCACCGAAATGCGGTCAGCACCTGCAGGTGTGTCCAGTGCCACCCCCGCTTCACCGAGGTACACAGGCAGTGTTACCTTTACACCGCGGTGCCAGTGGAAAAAATGATTGAGCTGGAGCTCCCCATCCGCGGTGAAGCTAATACCGTCGTGCCCGCTATTACCTTCATCTCGTAAGTCCAATCGCCGTGACCGCGCATCGAAGGCGACGGCATTGTTGGCAATTTGATAATAGGTTTTACCGCGGGCAAGGTAATAATCAAGGTCGCCATCGTTGTCGATGTCTGCCTCTGCCACCGCCATCACAAAGTCCTGCTCCACCGATTTCGGCAGCCATTCACCTGTGACATCTTCGAACCCAAATTCACCGTCTCCGGCCCATAAGCCAAGCGGCGCGAAGGTGATCAGGTCACTCACATTGTCGCCATTAAAATCGGTAACCAGTACGCGTTCGGCGTCGAGGGATTCAAACTGAGGATGGCTGCGGTAGCGAAATTGGTCCTGGGCGATATTTTCGAACAGGATATTGCGCGGTCCTGTTTCTCCGGGAATCATCATGGCGTTGATCTGCAACAGGTCCAGATCACCATCGTGATCCATGTCGATCCAACGCACAGAGCGGCCCCGTGCGCCCATGTGCTCGATACCACTGCCTTCAGTGATATCGACAAAATTTCCATCGTTGTTTTTTAAAATTCGCGGTGGCTGGGGGCTACTGCCGTTGCCACCACCGAGTGCGACCACTACATCCTGGTCACCATCCAGGTCGTAGTCACCAGCGGCAATGCCGTGGACATCCCAACGCATCAGTGGTGCGGGATCCAATGCATAGTGATTCTCACCAGTGGCCCAAACAAGCTGTGCAGGGACCTTATCGTGGTTACCCAGGAGCAGCTCGTAGCGCCCGTCGCCATTCAAGTCGGCAACCGCGGGACCGCCATATTTCCATGTGGGTTCTGTAACCAGACCGCGGGCTGCGGAAACATCCGTGAAGCGCACAGGTTGGGAGCGCAGTTGGTAGCGCAACAGGGTTTTGTGCGCAGTGATATAGATTGCCGATTCGTCGGCATTAAATGCCAGGTTAGCCGCAACACTCGGTGTCGGGATAGTAGCGAGGTGCTTCCCCTCCTCATCCAGCACCCACACACCACCGGGGCCGGTGGCGAACACCGTACCGGAACTGTGCACCTTCAACCCATCCGGCAAACCACTTCGATGGGCGCCAAGGCCTTTACGATCCAGTTTGTGGAATACGCGACGCGGACCCGGCACGCCGTCGGCATCAAGCTCATACAGGTACCACGCCGGTGTATTGGGATCGGAAGCCGCAACATATAAGCGGCGCTGGTCGGGAGAAAGTGCGATGCCATTGGGCAGATGGATGCTGTCATCCAGTAAGGTCAGTTCCCCGGATGGCGCAAGCGCATAAATACCCTGGAAATCCAGTTCCTTAGCCGGGTCTTCCAGTTGTGCGGGCAACCCGTATGGCGGGTCGGTAAAGTAGAGGGTACCGGTGTGGTGCAGCACGCCATCGTTCGGGCTGTTCAGGCGTTTGCCTTCAAATGACTCAGCGAGAGCTGTATACCTTGGTTGTGGTGTGTCGAGCGGCGCAGTGAGTTTGGCCACGCGCCGCGACCGGGACTGCAGGAGCAATAAGCTATTGTCCCGGTCCAGCAAGAGGCCGTTGGAGTAGCCGCTGTCTTCCAGATAAACGCTTGCCCCCTCGCCCGGGACATAACGGTACACACGATGCGTGGGAATATCGGAAAACAACAAATAGCCAGTGGCTGCAGTATTCGCGTTGCCCCCTGTACTGGTTCCGTGTGCTCCCTGCCCCCGGCCAACTCGAGATGCCGGCGGTACCCACACGGGCCCTTCCGCCCACACATAGCCCTCGCTGACCACCTCTACTTCCGCCTTGGGATCCAGTAGTGACAATACCCGCGGGTCAAAAATTTCTGCAGAACTACCTGCGCTAGCGGTGATTGGCAATATCCACCCGGCAAATGCTGCAATGACTGGCAACGCTTTACTCACGGGGTATCACCCTGTGCGGCAGCTTGTTCGCTACTGGTAAAGCGGCGTTGGTAAAGGCTTTTGTTCAAGCGGGTGACGGCATCAACCAAGGGCTCGTAGGGCGTATCGGTAACGCTCACAAAACCCACATTGTAGTTCTCCCCATCGTATGCGCGGCCGGTCAGCGGGGAGTCGATGTACTGGAACCAGTGGGCTCCCACAAACCAGGGGTTGTCGATCACACTGTGCATGTACTCGGTGTACTTCTTCCCTCGATCCACTTGCGAACTCGCGTGAATCAAACCGGGGTTGAGCAAGCCGGAATCCAGTGCCCCATTGTGAAACTCACCGATGATGCTCGGTTTGTCCAATGTCTCAAGGAAATGCCAAAACTTGTCGCTGACGCCTTCCTTGTAGTAGTTGTAGCTCACCACATCAGCATGTTTAGCTGCAGCGCGACGCACCTCCGGAGTCATGCCCCAATCTGCAAAGCGCGCGCCCAGGTACAAGTGATTGGGCATAAAGTGCTTCACTGCTGCACGCACTACTTTGAAGTACTGCCCGGTGTAGTGTTCAAGCAGTGCGGAAAAGTCCTCCACCATCGCAGGGTTAAAACTCGCCAATGCCACGCCACCAGAAAACTGCTCCCAGGAAGAGATCTGGGTATCCCACGCGCGGTTGAGCTGTTCTATGGAGGCATATTTCTCCTGCATCAACCGCACGAATTCGGCTTTGGTAGGGCTATCGACAGCATCCCGCGACAGGGTATTGATGACGATACCAAAGCGGGTTTCGGTAGAACCCTCCTGGCCCCAGCTCTTTTCATTGTCGATAAATACCCCAACGCACCAAGGGCTGCCCTGCACCTCCCTTGCGACCTGCTCGGCCGTAATGAATGCGCGTTCCTTAAACAATGGATCGAAGGGGTCTGGCAGTGGACTCCAGTAATCTTTGCCACTACTGACAGTCTTGAAGTTACCGATGATCCAGCCATTGGCAAAATAGGGAATGCGATCCATCTGGTAGTAATCGGGATCAATCCAGTTACCGAAAGACGTAAAGCCCCAACTGAGCATGCGGTCGATGGTGACCTCACGCCATTTCGCCATCAGCTGTTCGTCGTCGGTAATCTGGTACTTGCGCTGTAAGTTTGCGCGATAGAAGCTGAAGGTCTCACCGCGCGGAATCGCGCCGGTATGCACTTCCCGCCGATAGCCAAAGTTCTCGCCCAGTGGATCGCCGTAGTCCGGTAGCCAGGTGAACATTTCTGCGCGCAGTGAAGAACTGATATGGCGCGAAGGAAGCGCAGCATCCGGCACAGGGTTAAGCCCCAAGGAATCTTCAGGGGTTAAATCACCGGGCGCACGCTGGGGAACCGCACCCCGATCAAAGTCGTAACCGGTAATGGTGGAGGTATTGGCCAGGCGCACATTGGCGATACCGGTGGAGAAAAAGGGATAGCCTTCCGGGTCCACCAGCGTCCATTTTCCGTCGACCTTTTGTGTGCGAAAGAAGCCGGTGGCATCAAGCTTTGGTCCCTGGGTCCAACCACCGAAGCGAGAGCGCCCCTCCAGTGGTTGCTTACGCAGGATGGATCCTTCTTCCTCAGCTTGCTGGCGCAAAGTTGCAACCGAATCTACCTTGCCTGCAAATTCGCGCTTGGCACTTTGCCCGAAGGCATCGACCAAACCTTTCAGGTAGTCCTGATCCAACGATTGCGGTTGAATCAAACGAACATTGTCGATGCGAATCTCTTTGTCTTCCAGCACTCCGACAACGTTGAATTCGATACGCGCAATTGCGCTCACATCCAAATCTTTCGCGCCGTAGCGAAAGATAATATCTTGGTACTTACTATCCCACGAAGGCGGGTTGGACCGGATGCCGGTCTCTACCCCAAGATCCGGACCTTTCAGCTCAAAGAAGTAGGTGTTATCCGAGCGTTCTGGCACGACAAAACTACGGTTATGGGTCTTACCCTGTTGATCGTGGGCTTTCACATAAAAATGCACAGAAGATGGCTGTTGATTGGCGATGTCCAGTGCAAATGCAAACGTACCCAGTTCACTCCAGTCCCATGGCGATTGGGGTGAAAAGGAAAAGCCAGCTGTGTAGTGGTTTTCCGTTTGCAGCTTGATATTCAGTGCCTGCCCATTCTTGTCAGTTGTACCTCCAACCAACGTGGCCACCGCATTATGCAATTTGATCTCTGGCGGTACTGCAGTGTCTTCGAAATCCCATAAGGATTCGCCAATCGGGCGCTTATCCAATTGCGCCGCACTGGTCTGCTGCTGGCCATCCAAACGCTCGCTACAGGCAGCTATCAGCGCTCCCGCAAGGCAAGTTAAAACCGGCAACAAGATTCGATACCGCATTGTGGGTCCCCACCTCAATGATTATGAAAATATGGTGTGTTTACGCAGCCTGTGGCTCAACCGTGGAGCCTTCTTCGCCCTCGTGCAGCGTAATTTGCTCGATTTTTCCAACGAGAAATAAATAGGAACAAAGCCCCACCACGGCAAGCGCACCAATCAATGCCAGGGCAGGACGAAAATCACCATCGTGTGCGAGCGCCCCGATTGCGACCGGGATAATTACGGCGGACAATCCACCAACAAAATTAAAACAACCGCCTACCAGTCCGACCATATTTTTGGGCGCAATCAAGGAGACAAATACCCAGGTGATAGAGGCAAGCCCATTGCCAAAAAAGGCAAGAGAGAGGAAAAATGTCACCGCTGCCGTAGACTCCACATAATTCGCTCCAATCATCGAGCAGGAGAGCATAAGCCCAATGATGACCGGGGTTTTACGTGAAAATTCATTGGTGAACCCGCGCCGTACCAGCCAATCGGAGGTGAAGCCGGAGAGTAAGACACCGCAAAAAGCAGCGAGAAAAGGAATGGAAGCAAGAA
Source organism: Microbulbifer agarilyticus S89 (assembly GCF_000220505.1). Taxonomy (GTDB): domain Bacteria; phylum Pseudomonadota; class Gammaproteobacteria; order Pseudomonadales; family Cellvibrionaceae; genus Microbulbifer; species Microbulbifer agarilyticus_B. Next base: position 63,340 of record NZ_AFPJ01000042.1, read on the forward strand.
AGCCGGTTTTGAGATCACCCATACCGCGGTACTCCGCGAGATAGGTAGGAAACCAGGTTAAAAAGAAAATCAGGGTACTGCCAAGGCAAAACTGGCCGATGTAAATTCCCCACAGTTTGCGGCTAGAAAACGCTAGGCGCAGGCTCTGCCAATTAATTGCCGCCTGTTGCGGGGCCGCACGTACAGGTTTCACCACCGCTGAATGGGTTTCTGCTTGCCCTGCATCCTCTTCCCGCTCTTTGACGACGTCTTGGGAATCTCCCGATTCGCGATACAGGAAATACCAAACCACCGCCCAGACGATGCCGATAAGGCCCGACACGATAAACAGCCCACGCCAACCAAACCACTCCTGAATCACCGCCAGCACGGGCATCAGAAAGGCCAATCCAATAAATTGCCCAGAGGTATACACGGCAATGGCACTGGCGCGCTCACGCTCAGGGAACCAATGGGTAACAATTTTATTGTTCGCAGGATACGAGGGCGCTTCAAACAGCCCGATCGCCATACGGCAGCCCACCAGGGCCGCGAGGGAGCTAACCAATCCCTGCACAACCGTCGCCAACGACCAGGCGATCAGGATAAAGGGGTACAGGATCCGTACACGCACCGCATCCACGATCATGCCGCCGGGAATCTGCATGATGGAATAGGTCCAGGCGAACGCCGAAAAAATAATCCCCATTTGTACCGGAGAGAGCTCCAGGTCCTGTGAGATCGCATTGGCCGCAACCGAAATATTGGTACGGTCCATGTAGTTGATCACCACACTGATGAAGATCAGAGCGAGCACACCAAACTTGCCGCTCTTTACGCTAGCACTGCCGCTCCGTCCTTTGGTCCCACCGCTCATCTGCCTGGTTACTCTTGTTAATGCGCGTATCAGCGCTCTTATTATTTTGTGACGTGATCGAGCAATCGCTGGCTACACCATCACGAGAACAAGGTCGCCCCTTACAATTGTTAACAATTTACATTACTCTCCTCGGCATAACAATAACCGCCCCTCAAACCGGGGGCACAAGGAGACGCGATGAAAACCACCTCTCTCACTTTGGCGGCCCTTGCGCTGTCATCCTCCGCGCTGGCTTCGGACTGGGACAATATTCCTGTTCCCGCCGATGCCGGAGCCGGAAATACCTGGAAACTCCACAGTCTTTCTGACGATTTCAACTACGCCGCGCCACCCGTCGGCAAGAGTGCGACCTTTTTTGAGCGCTGGAGCGAAGGCTTTATCAACCCCTGGCTAGGCCCGGGTGAAACCGAGTACTACGCCCCCAACTCCTATGTGGAAGGCGGTAACCTGGTCATCAAGGCCAGCCGCAAGCCCGGCACCATCAAGGTGCATACAGGCGCCATCCACTCCAAGGAGAGCATGACCTATCCGCTGTTTATGGAAGCGCGGGTAAAAATCACCAACCTCACGCTGGCCAATGCGTTCTGGCTGCTGAGCTCGGACTCCACAGAAGAGATCGATGTACTGGAGTCCTACGGCAGTGACCGCCCCAGCGAGACCTGGTTTGACGAGCGCCTGCACCTCAGCCATCACGTATTTATCCGCGAGCCGTTTCAGGACTACCAGCCGAAAGATGCGGGGAGCTGGTATCCGAACCCCGATGGCGGCCACTGGCGTGACCAGTTTTTCCGTATTGGCGTTTACTGGATCGACCCGTGGACACTGGAGTACTACGTAAATGGTGAGCACGTGCGCACCGTCTCCGGTGTTGAAATGATTGACCCCTATGGCTACACCAACGGCAATGGCCTCAGCAAGCCGATGCAGGTCATCTTTGATGCGGAGCACCAGCCCTGGCGCGATGCGCAGGGAACCTTGCCCCCCACCGATGAAGAGCTCGCCGACCCAAGCCGCAACAAGTTCCTGGTGGACTGGGTACGCTTCTACAAGCCAGTGGCAGACAGCAACGGGGGCGGCGACCCGGGCAATGGCGGTGATCCAGGTAATGGGGGCAACCCGGGAAGTGGCGAAACCATTCGCGTTGAGATGGGCAGCTTCTCCGCTACCGGTAAAGCAGGCGCGGCCGTTGCCGGCGACACCGTTGCTGGCTTCAACGCCAATGGCGACAACATCAACTACAACACCCTCGGGGATTGGGGCGACTACACCGTAAATTTCCCGGAAGCGGGTAGCTACAACGTGGAATTGCTCGCCGCCTCCCCCACCACTTCCGGCATCGCAGCGGACGTGCAGGTAGACGGCAGCTACGTAGGTACCATTCCCCTGAGCAGTACCGGTGACTGGGAGCTGTACAATACATTTACCCTGCCGAGCACGATTTATATTGCTTCAGCAGGCAACCACACAATCCGTGTACAAAGCGCTGGTGGCAGTGCCTGGCAGTGGAACGGCGATGAAATACGCTTTACCAAAACCGAGGATGACAGCACACCACCGCCGCCACCAGCGACTGGTGCCACCATCACCGTAGAAGCGGAAAGCTTTGCTTCTGTCGGCGGCACCTATGCCGACGGACAGGCACAGCCAATCAGCGTTTACACCACCAATGGCAGCACCGCGATCAACTACGTGAATGCCGGTGACTTTGCCGACTACACCATCAATGTTGCCAACGCAGGCACCTATGCCATTACCTATCACGTCGGTAGTGGCGTAACCGGTGGCAGCATCGAGTTTCTGGTGAACGAAGGCGGTAGCTGGAATAGTAAAACGGCAACGCCTGTACCGAACCAGGGCTGGGACAACTTCCAGCCACTAAACGGTGGCAGCGTCTACTTGGAGGCAGGTACGTATCAGGTGCGCCTGCATGGTGTCGGCAGTAACGACTGGCAGTGGAACCTGGATAAGTTCGTGCTGAGCAACTAATCACCAGTCATACAAACTAAAAAAGGGGGCCAGTGGCCCCTTTTTTCGTTAATACGATGATGCAGGCGAGATCTTGCAAGAGATACAAGCCCCCTCTGCCGGCTATGCCACCACCACCGGTGTGTTTGAAACACCAGACTACCTTTATGTCGGCAGCCTGCTCTCAGAAAATCTGGGACGCATGCAAAAACACTAGCAATACCGATTACCGGCGAAAGGGGTTTAGTAGCGCGGGCGCTCTGAGCAGCCCGCCTAGGTCCCACTTTCGCTTCGCCTTCGTTGCGCCGCCCTCACCCTGGGCATGCAGCAAGCGAACCAATGCCTCCACATCCCCACCTGAAAATTTGAACGGTGCGAAATTGCGTTCACCGCGTTTTGCCAGAAATGCGCGCACGGCGTCATCTACCGGGACATACTTCATCGACCATTCGTTAAAGCCCCGCTCACGTATATTTTTTAACGACAGAATCGTGGCGTCACTGTGACGAGGATCGGAGGTGATTCGCTCATAGGTTTCGGTGACCACGGTGCGACCGCCCTCTAGCACCTGAAAGAAGTACCCATCGCCAAAATAGAGCACCCCACCAATATCGACGCGACTGTTATTGCGACGGCTCTGCATCAATATGCGGGCGACGGAAGGCTCGACTCCCTGGCTATTGGGTGCGGGCTTGAACGTGGCCCGGCTCGCGTATACCAACTGGATTAGATCACTCAAGGCCTTCTCCGAATTTATGCATTATGTGATAGGTCTATACGCAGCGTGGTGAAAAATGGATCTGTCGAGATACCGTTCAAGAATACAAGACCAAAGATGAGTACAACCCCGGACAAATATTTAGTTGACCCGCAGAGATCAAGTACGCAGGGAGAAGCGAATACCCAACGTACAGACCGCGAGTGCCGGGAATGCGCTACAAGAACTACGCAAGCAGGTACTACGACTCACCTAGCCATGGAATTAGCTGAAGATAGGCCCGTAGAGTGCCGCACCGACAAATCGCGCGCGCTCCCCAAGGCTTCGCTGAATGCGCAATACTTCATTCCACTTCACCATACGCTCACTGCGGGCAAAGGAACCGACTTTGAGCTGGCCCGCGTTGGTTGCAACCGCGAGATGGGCAATAAACGCATCTTCCGTTTCACCCGAACGCGCCGATACGACCGGCAGCCAACCGGCTTTCTGGGTCATTTCGATGGCGGCCATGGTTTCGGATACGGTACCGATCTGATTGAGTTTGATCAGTACGGAATTCGCCAACTGGTTATCGATGCCATTTTGGATACGGGCAATGTTAGTAGTAAAGAGATCGTCACCGATTACCTGTACACGTTTGCCCACTTCTTCAGTAAACCGTTTCCAGCTATCGAAATCGGTGTCCGCAAAGGGGTCTTCGATAGAGATGATCGGGTATTTGTCACACCACTCAATCATCAAGTCACAAAACTCGGAGGGGGTAAATGAGGTACCGTCTTTCTTCAAGTGGTACCGCTCACCGTCGTACAGATCACTGGCGGCGATATCCAGAGAAATGGCCACATCTTTCCCAGCTTCATAACCCGCCAGACGCACCGCTTCCAGAAGGACTTCAAAAGGCTCTTCATTACTGTCAAACGCTGGCCACCAACCACCTTCGTCGGCAAGACCAACACTCTTGCCCCGCCCCTTCATCACTTCACCGGCGGCATGGTAGATATTGAAGGTCATCTCCAGCGTTTCTTCGTAGGTTTTCGCACCCACCGCAATAATCAGGAAGTCCTGAATATCAATGGCCCAGTCGGCGTGTGCGCCACCTCCCAGAATCTGGATCTCATTCAATGGGAGCAGGGTGCCCTGCCCTTTGCCCAGGTATTCATACAGCGGCACGCCGCGCGCGTTTGCCGCGGCATGGGCGCACGCCATGGAGACGCCAAGGGTAGCGTTAGCGCCGAGCCGGGATTTATTTTCCGTGCCGTCCAGCTCTACCAGTTTGCCGTCGATCGCTTTCAGGTCGGTGACGGTCATGCCCTGCAGCGCCGGGGCAATTTCCTCGCGAATATTCGCAATCGCCTTAAAGACAGACTTGCCGCGGAAAACAGACTTGTCACCATCGCGCAGCTCAAGTGCCTCAAACTGCCCAGTGGATGCACCACTGGGCACCAAGCCAGAACCGGTCACGCCGTTCTCGAGGGTGACTTCTACTTCAACCGTGGGAAAACCCCGTGAATCGTATATTTGAAACGCGTCAATACTTTGGATATTCATGGCGTGCTTAATTTATTTACCGTGTTTATTTACCGCTAATCATTCTGCGGCCAAAAGTTCTGTCCATTGATGGAGCAGCTGACTTAATGTGGTTGGTCCATCAGGGATTACTGCGTAAGCAAAGTCCCTGACGGTTTGTTGCTGGCTGGCATTCAGGTACTCCACTGGGGACTTTCCATCTACCCGGGCCAACATCAACATGGGCAGCAGGTGACACAGCCGGGACTCGAAGTCATCGTCAACAACCTCTCCCGCCGCAGCCAAGTAGGCTTCCCACACCTTCTCGCCCAGGCCCAGAATTTGCGCCGCGTTCTTTGGCTTGTGCAGTGCCTTGAGCAAAAAGTGATTTAACAGGAAGGCGACATCAAAGACGGGGTCGCCATACCAGGCCACCTCGCAGTCGAGAATCACCAGCTTGCCATTCCCAACCATCAGGTTTTTCGGGCTGTAGTCACCGTGAATAAGACAGGTAGCCGTGCTTGCAATCCGATCGGCCTCTGACACAAAGTGCGTGTTCAGCCCGGGGTGCCGGCTACCGGTTTTCAATAGGTATGGCTCAAGGCGAAGCTCGGTGAAGTCCTTCAGGGTATCGAATTTAGCTTGTGCCGAAGAATCACCAACGGACTTCTTGTGAATGCTGCCAAGATAGCTCCCCGCAAGGCCTGCATACTGGCGATCATATTCGCCAAGTAGCAGTCGCGACTTCCAGTTTTCCAGCCCTCCCTCAATCATTTCCATGCAGAAAAAATACTTTTCTGCATCGGAATAGAGAATGGCGGGCACAGACTCGGGCAGGAATGCACCGACATAACTCAGGTATTCCTGCTCGGTGATATTGCGTTTGATATCCGCAAACCAATCGTCTTTTACCTTGAGCTTGTCCAGCGCACGCTTAACGACAAAGCGTGCCTGACCGTCGTCTACCAGCAGGATCTCACAAGAAACCCCGCCGGAGAGCGGGGTAAAGGTTGCATCCTGTGAGTGCAGAAGACCTTTTTCGATCAGGTAATTACATAACGCTACCTGATCCACAGTTATTCCTCTTCGGGTTCGGCGATCGACAAATTGCGTGTGTAGTCCAGCATTGTTTCGCGGCTGTTCACGCCACCACCCATGCCACTGGCACTACAGGCACCATACGGCAGACCGTACGCAAACACGTTGTGCGCATTTACCCAGCTGTTGCCAGAGACCATCTTCTTGGCGATGGAAATAGCGCGGTCGTTGTTCGTGGTCCAAACGCTGTTGGCCAACCCGTAGTCCAGACTATTGACCTGACGCAGGGCATCGGCGTCGTCCTTGAAAGTGGTGATGTAAGCCACTGGCCCGAAAATTTCCTCACGGAAGCAAATATTTTCTTCAGAGCCCATCAACAGCGTGGGACTAACGTAGTAGCCAGAACGCTCCGCGTCAGAGAGCGGCTGGCCGCCATACACAATCTCTGCACCCTGTTCCTGCCCCTGTTGAATGTAGCCGTTGACGGTGTTCAGTTGGCGCTCGCTTACTAGCGGGCCCATCTGGCTGTCTTCGTTCATACCGGCCTTGATCAGCACTTTGTCGAGCTCCGCTTTTACCTGCTCGATAAATTCGGACGCTACGCTCTCATGCACAATCCAACGGGTCGCAGTGCAACATACCTGCCCAGTATTCAGGGTAATAGCACCAGCCAGACCCGCGGCAGCGGCGCTGATATTTGCGTCGTCGCAGATAATGGACGCGCCCTTGCCTCCCAGCTCCAGCTTCACCGGCTTCAGGTTTGCGCCACACGCTTCGCCAATCAGACGACCCACGCGGGAAGAGCCAGTGAAAGAAACAAAGCGCACTTTCGGGTGCTGGGTAAATACAGAGCCGACTTCCGGCCCCTCGCCCGGCAGCACATTGATCACGCCTGCGGGAAAACCAGCTTCCTCCGCCAATTTCGCGAGATACAGCGTGGAAAGCGGGGTTACCTCAGATGGCTTCACCACCACGGTATTACCCGCCGCAAGCGCCGGTGCAATACCCCACTGGCACAGGGTGAGCGGGAAGTTCCAGGGAAAAATAAAACCGACCACACCGTAGGGCAGGCGCACTTTGCGGGCCTGCTTCATACCGTCGAGAGTCAGCGGGGTTTCAAACTCTTCTTTCTCACAGAGATCCGCAAAATAACGCAGGCACTCGATGCCGAATGGCACATCGAACCCACGGGCGTTTTCTACTGGCTTACCGACATCCAGAGCTTCCAGCTGCGACAGTTCCTCGGCGTCGCGCTCACACAAGTCTGCAAGCTTGCGCAACAGTGCGGCGCGCTCATCAGGGCTGGTCTCTTGCCAGGAAGAAAATGCAGCATGGGCTCCTTCAATAGCTTGCTCAGCGTCACTGGCAAGAGCCTCGGAAATCGTTGCCAGATGGGATTTATCTGCCGGGTTCTCCACAGCCATGGACTTGCCAGGACTACCCGTGACCCAAGCACCATTGGAATAGAAAGGGACGGGGGACTGACCAATAAACGCCTGGACCTTTGCGGTAGTTTCAATCATCACTTTACCCATTATTTTTGGTTATCGACTAAAGGTGGGACTGCTGTAACTACGACATTACGCCTTTTGTTAACAATCTACAACATATAAATTGGCATGAAAAGGTGCTCTATTAATTACCTAACAGGGAAAAGGCAGCGCATTACCAATCTGGCACCAATGTCAGGAATGTCCAAACCACACACTTTTTGTCAACAATTTACTATTTACAGTAGCCTGCCGGCGCCGCTAGTATCCGCGAGACAAAACGATAAAAACGATCTGGAGAGAGAGCGGATGAGACCCTATTCCCTACCTGCGCGATTCGCTTTGCTTACCCTGACCGCAGCTCTTGCGGCCTGTGGCGGAGGCAGTAGCGGCAACTCTGGTAACGACCAGCCGCCACAAGACAACGGCGGTGTGCAACAAGACACACGTCCCGATGCCTTTGCATTTTCCGCCGTTAACGACGCGGACCTGGATACGGCTTATACCTCCGATGCCACTACCGTCTCCGGTATCAATACGGCCGCGAATGTGAGCATTAGTGGTGGAGAGTACTCGGTGAACAACGGCAGCTATTCCAGCGATGCCGCCACCCTTGAGAATGGTGACAGTGTCGCTGTGCGTGTCACTTCGAGCACCGCATACAGTACCGCAGTCGTCGCCACGCTGACGATTGGTGGAGTGAGCGCGGAATACACAGTCACCACTATGGCAGAACCTGTAGAACCGGCCCCTCCGGCAGAGAGTGCGATTAGAGTCGACTTCAACCTGAATATGCGGCACTCGGTGGGTGGTGAGTCAGAATTTGATCGTCGCAAGTTCATAACAGTCCATGCTTCGAATACCGAAAATGACTGGTTTGGTGGCAACTCGCAAAGCGCCGGCGCGGCGAATGAAGACCCGGACCTGATGACGAATTTCCTGGAAGGTTACGATGTCTATTTCGGCCGGGACACCGGCGGCATGAAATGGCAGTTGAGCCAATTGCCAGAAGACGGCGCGCGTCCTGGGTTTATCGATGTGGATTCAGCTATCACCAACGGTGGCGGTATGCGCTGGAACTACACCAAAGACATCAGCACAAAAGGCGAACTGATCCGGAAACATGGTCACCGTGCCATCGACATGGTGGTAGGCGGCCAACAGCACCCCTACTGGCCCAATGGCGCTGATACGGGTATGGGCTGGAGCTTCTCCACAACCGACACCGATGCAGAGCCGTTTGGTACCGCTGTCGGTCACTATATGGCGAATTTTCTCTACGAGTATTTTAATCGCGGCGAAAATGATGAATTTGGTCAACCCAAGCCGGTTTATCTCGAGGTAATGAACGAGCCTCTTTACGAACTGGTGGATTACCCACGCGAAGGCACCACCGCCACCACCCCGCAAAAAGTATTCGATTTCCACAATGCTGTGGCAAACGAAGTTCGCGCATATCGCGATACATGGAATCAGGCATCACACGAGAATGTCTTGATTGGCGGCTACACCGTTGCCTTCCCGGATTTTGAAAAAGACAACTTCAACCGCTGGGAAGAGCGCGACAAGCTGTTTATCGATGTCGCCGGCGACAACATGGACTTCCTGTCCGTGCACTTCTATGACTTCCCTGCATTTCAGGGCACCCGACAGCTCCGCCGCGGCAGCAATATTGAAGCCACCTTCGATATGCTCGAGCAATATAGCCTGATGGCAACCGGTGCACGCATGCCGTTTATGGTTTCTGAGATTGGCGCCACGGTGCACAGCATGATGAACGACGCCTGGTCGCCAGAGCGCGACAGTTACAAATTGCGCGCCTTGAACGGCCTTACCATGAATATGCTGGAGCGACCGGACCAAATTCTTAAGTCCATCCCGTTTGTCACCATCAAGGCGGAATGGGGGCGCGACCCAGATACCGGCATGCCCTACACCAACCGCCTGATGCGACAGAAAAAAGAAGGGGATGGTGAAACTGGCGATGCGTGGGTATACACCGAGTTCGTCAAGTTCTACCAGCTGTGGTCCGAGGTAAAAGGTACCCGCGTAGATAGCTGGGCGAGCGATCTGGATATACAGGTGAATGCCTATGTCGATGGCAATACTGCGTATCTGGTACTTAACAATCTGGAACAGGAAGCCTCGGTACTGGACCTCGCCACCCTCGGTATCGCTGGGAACAGTTTTGACCGTGCGACTATCAAGCAATTGCACTATGACGATAGTGGAAAGCCTGTACTGGACGAAACCTCGGTCACCGAGTTGCCACAAACGTTTACCTTAAACGCCGAAGCGACCGCCATTTTGCAGTTGACCTTTACCGATGCGATTACCATCGACAACGACAATATGGAAACCAAGTACTACGCAGAGACTTACAAACAGGCCATTACTGCTGGTGAAAAAATTTCGTTCGCCATCAACGGCGTTACCCTAGGCGATAACGGCGAAGCAATCTTGCGTTTGGGCGTCGGCCGAGATCATGGCAAGTCCCTCACGCCTTCCGTAACCATAAACGGCAACACCTTGTCCGTGCCGGAAGATTACCAGGGCTACGACCAATATTACGGTGGCAAAGGTCGCGCACAATTCTTCGGCGTTATCGAGATTCCCGTGGACCACAGTTACCTGAGTGAAAACAATGCAATTGAAATTGTATTTGACGATGACGGTGGTTTTGTCAGCACTGTCACCGCACAGGTGTCCAATACTTCGTCCCCATTAAGTCGTGGTGCGCGTAACTAATATACTTTTTCGTTAAATAGACATTTCTTGCCACTTCCCCCGGGTCGGCCGCCTCGCGGCCGGCCCCTTCTTCCGAGTTACCTCTAGTCCGTGCACCCTCCAGTACCAGTTCGCATTTCTGAAAAAAACGCAAGAACGGGAAAAATTCGCGCCATACATTATTGTCGATTGTTAACAGTTTATTGTTAAATATTGATACCGCGGATATAACGTGGACAGCTGCTGTGAAGTCGAGTGAGGCTTCAAGTAGCTGAAAGCAGAAACTACGGTCAATTCAAAGCCACTTCCTGTGCGCTTTGCCATTGCGAGGTATCGGCGAAACGCCAGAGCGGTTCAAAAAATAATAACGACACAAGCGGTACCGTGTCTCGATCCCGGAGCAAGCGATGAAACTCCCCTACCCCAGGCGCCCCCTGGCACTGGCACAGTCTGTGCTGGCGGCAGGACTCGCCTTCAGTACTGCTGCAACCGCAGCAGACTATCGAATAGAGGCTGAATCCTTCAGCAGCGTCGGCGGTACCTACGCCGATGGCCAGCCTCAAAAAATCAGCGTTTACAATGTAAATGGTGTGACCGCCATTAACTATGTAAACCGTGGTGACTACGCCGAATACGCCTTGCAAGTTGCAGAAGCCGGCACTTATAACCTGCAATATCTGATCGGTACCAGCATGACTTCTGGCGCAGAGATCGATTTCCAGATCGGCTCCGGCAGCAACTGGACATCCCTGGTCAAGAAGGCGGTACCAGCAGGCCACTGGGATAATTTCCAGCCGCTGGATGCAGGTAACGTTTCGCTTCCAGCGGGCACCATTAACCTGCGCGTTGTTGGCTCTGGCAGCAACGACTGGCAGTGGAACCTGGATGCCCTGGAACTGACTCTCGTCAGCACCGGCGGCTCTAGCAGTAGCTCAAGCTCAAGCAGCAGCTCGAGCGGTGGCTCTAGTAGTTCCAGCAGCGCCGGTGGCAGCACCGAATTTACCGTGGAAGCGGAAAGCTTCGCGCAGGTTGGCGGTACTTATGCCGACGGCCAGCCGCAAAAAATCAGCGTGTACTCAGCCAATGGCGCGACCGCGATTAATTACGTCAATAAAGGTGACTACGCGGAATACTCCGTTTCTGTGCCTCAGGCGGGTAACTACGACCTGACCTATTTCGCCGGCACTGCGGTGAACGGCGCGCAGATTGATTTCCAGCTGAACAGCAGCGGAAGCTGGCAGACTTTGGCACAAACCAATGTTCCGAACATCGGCTGGGACAACTTCCAACCGCAAGCCGCGGATACCGTATACCTGCCAGCGGGCAGCCAACAAATTCGCGTGTACGGCGGTGGTAGTAATGATTGGCAGTGGAACCTGGACCGCATGGAGTTTGCGTATACCGGTGGTTCCTCAAGCTCCGGCGGTTCTTCTTCCAGCAGTTCCTCGAGTAGTTCGTCCAGTTCTTCAAGTAGTTCGTCGAGCAGTTCGTCCAGTTCCGGCGGCAGCAGCTCCAGTTCTTCCTCGAGCTCGTCTTCCAGTTCCTCGTCGAGCTCCTCAAGCTCCGGCGGTTCCTCTTCCAGCTCCAGCTCTGGCGGCACCTCGCCCGGTAACGGCAGCCCGGTTTCCGGAACCTTTACCCTGCAGGCAGAAAGCGCCCATGTAGTAGGTGGTGATATCGACACCTATGCCATCAACGGTGGTATGGCAGTCAACTACTTCAACAGTGGTGACTACCTGGAGTACAACCTGAGCCTGGATCAGTCCGGCCTGTACCGTCCAAAGTTCTATGTGGGCACCGGAAATACTTCCGGTACGGCGGTTGGACTGATGGCCACCGACCACGAAGGTGAGCTGGTGATCAAAAACACCACCGATGTGGTGAGCCAAGGCGACTGGGATAGCTTCTATCTGGTAAATGCTTCCAGCGAAGTGAACCTGTTTGCCGGCGACCTGACCATCCGTATTTACGGTGCCGGCAGTGAGGACTTCCAGTTCAATATCGACTACGCCATTTTCGAGCGCGTGGGTGATGCTGACCTGAACCTCGACGGTGACGGCGACGGTACGCCGGATGTTAGCGACCAGTGCCCGAGCACAGACCCAGCGGAAACCGCCAACAGTGTCGGCTGTGCACCCTCGCAGCTGGATACCGATGAAGATGGCATCAACGATGCGGAAGACCAATGTCCTACTACCGGACCTGGCGAATTCGTGAATGCCGTAGGCTGTGCGAGCCCCGGTGGTGACGACGACGACTTCGATGGCGTACTCAACACGACGGATCAATGTCCCAACACCCCCTACGGTCAAAACGTTGACCCAACGGGTTGTAGCAGTTTCTCAGACAGTGATAGCGATGGTGTTGCAGACAGCGCGGACAACTGCCCGTCTACTGCCGCCGGTGCGTTTGCCAATGAGTCCGGCTGTTCTGCCGCACAAGTTGGTAATACCCACAGCGCTACCGTCACGGTAAATGCCAACATCGCACATAGTGTTAACGGCGTATCCGACTTTGGTCGCGCTCGACATATCACAGCGCATACTGCGATCTATGAGCAGGACTGGGTTGGTCACTCCGACAAGCTGAACTACCTGCTAAATACCCTCGACGTGACCCTCGGGCGCGACAACGGTACAGCTACCTGGAAGTTCTCGGATACCAAGGAAGACCCGAACAGGGAAAACTGGCCGGATATGGACTACATGGTGACACGCGGGCAGGAGCTGCGTGAAAACTATGAAGCCAACGCGTTCTACAAGCGCTTCAGCCCGGAAAGCACCGAACTGATCGCCGGTACCAACCCACATCCCACCTACCCGACACTGAGCTGGTACGACAACGGGAAGACCTGGCACAACTGGCAGCCGATGGATATCCAGACCTCTGCCGCATGGATGGGCCAGTACCTGAAGCACTACTACGCCAACAGCAGTAACGGCTTTATTGGTGATCCAATGCCGAAGTACTGGGAAGTGATCAACGAACCGGACATGGAAATGAAAACCGGTAAGTTCATGGTCACCAATCAGGAAGCGCTGTGGGAATACCACAACTTGGTAGCGCAGGAAATCCGTGCGAAGCTCGGGAATGAGGCACCGTTGATCGGTGGCATGACCTGGGGGCAGCACGACTTCTATCGTCGCGATGGAATCTCTCGCTATGGCGATGATAACTATGCCCAGTGGATCACTGCTGAGGACCCGGCAGAAGAAGCCGCTGCCGAAGCCTTCTTTGAGAATGCGATGGCTACCACGGTGGACGATACCCGCGATCAGGACTGGTATCAGTGGGATGTGATGTGGAAAGGCTTTATGGATGCTGCCGGTCACAACATGGACTTCTATGCGGTACACGTCTATGACTGGCCCGGTGTCGATGGCGACAACATGTCGGTACTGCGCCGCAACGGCCACCTGCCCGCCATGCTGGACATGATGGAGTGGTACGACGTTTACCAGAATGGTGAAGCCAATCGTAAACCTATCGTGCTGTCTGAGTATGGTGCGGTACAGGGTGGCTGGGACTATCTGGTGCACAACAATCGCTACGAATCTGAGGTGATGAAGTCCTTCAATGCGATGTTTATGCAAATCCTGGATCGCCCAGACTACGTCATCAAGTCCATGCCGTTCACCCCGGCGAAGCCGCTGTGGGGCTACAAACCATTCGGCTGCGGTTACGACGAAGTACGTACCTGTACTGCGCCTTACCACTACAGCCTGATGAAAGAGACTGCGCTCAACAGTGACGAGTGGAAGTGGTCCGACTACATCCAGTTCTACGAGCTGTGGGCAGATGTTGACGGCACACGGGTAGACAGCGTTTCCAGCGATGCAGACGTACAGGTTCAGTCCTATGTAAATGACAACGAACTGTTTGTCATCCTCAACAACCTGGAGACCTATGCCACTACCATCAACCTGAACGTGGCGGGCCTTGGCGGCGCTGCGGTACAGAATGTTGAAATGCGAAATATGCGTTACGACAGCAGCTATGACACCGTGACCGATCGTCACCACATGCAGCAAGCACCCAGCACGCTGACACTGGGTGCCGATGCAACGGTTGTTCTGCGCTACACCTTGGGTAACAACATCACCATCAACCAGTCCATGGATGAGAAGAAGTACTTCGGTAACAGCGTAAGTGGTGGCAGTGAACCTCACCGCATTGCCGTGGCCGGCGGTGCCAAGACACTGAGTATTAACAATGTGTCGGTACCTGCAGGTTACGCTGAAGCGCAACTGCGCCTGACCGTGGCACTCTTTCCGGATGAAGACGACAAGGTCGACACCAACCTCGGCATTGTGTCGCTCACCGTGAATGGTGAAGTGGTCGAGACACCCATTGACTGGCGTGGACGTCGGGCAAACAACGCCGAACGCTACTTCAACACACTGGAAATTCCTGTGCCTGTTGAATTGCTGCAAGCCAACAACACCATTGCCGTGGACTTCCGCCACGATGGCCAGTTGGCGGTTGCAAACCTGGTGATCAAGGAGTTTAGTGCGGCGCCTGTGCGCAACTAAAGACGAAAAAAGTAGCCGAAAAGCTCTAGAAAATCCGGTATCGCGAATATAAATTCAATACCGGTACTGTTAAGCCCACAGCTCTGTCTGTGGGCTTTTTTGTTGCCCAGAAAGACTCAACTAAAACTATTCAATAGGAAACCTATACTTCCGTAGAAATAGGCAAGCATAGAACACAGGAATTAGATTAGACGGCTCGGAATATCAGTTGGACAGAATGGAGAGGGTGTTGATCTGTCCTTAAATTAGAGGGCACTCCAGAGCCAGAAATACAGCACTATTCCACTAAGAAACAAATGGAACACTCCAGTTCCTCAGAAACATATACACCTGGATTCTGGTAGGTAACCTTTTCGTCACACCAAAACTTTTTACCACTGTCATATTCCCAATAAAATCCCGCGGTAAAAATTTTCAACTTTTGAATGAATCCGTAGAACAACCCTTTTTCAATATGAAATTGATCCTTATCACTCAGTGCAGCTGGAAGTTTATATGGGTACTAAGGACTGACTTCTCTCAAAGAGCTATAGAAATCCTGAGAGACTGTAGCGGAAAATTTGGCCTATTCGCAGCTTCGGAATAGCGCATCATCTGCAACCCCAAAACAAAAGGCCGCGCCTGTTTCCAGACGCGGCCAAGCAATGACAATAATTGCTAAGAGGACTTAAAAGCGTGCCTGTACACCCACGCGGAACGCACGACCAGTCTTGTACTCGATTTCGGTGCGACCTTTGGTTGCATCACCATCGAGGGGGTTACCCTCATCGTAGTAAACCGGAGCACCACTCGCATCGACATCACCCAGGTCCATAAAGCGGCTGGTGAAATAGGTGCGCACTTCAGAGTCAGTCAGGTTTGTAGCCTGGAAGTACACATCGAAGTTGTCGTTGACTGCATAGGTGGCCGAGAAGTCCAAGGTATTACGACCTTCCTGCCAAAGGGAACCGTTGTTCCAGCTACGATTTGCCAGCTGGTCGGAGGTACCCTGGTAAGCCAATCGAAGCTGGTGACCATTCTGCTCCCAGAAAACAGTCGCGTTATAGCTATGCTCTGGGGTATAGGCTACCGGCAGTTCCGGCAAGACAATGTTCGGATCGAGAGAAGATACCTCTTGATCGTAGGCACTATCCTGATAGGTATAGTTAAACATGGTACCCAAGCCAGCAAACACACCCGGCAGCATGTCGTAGGTTTGCGTGTACTGGAATTCGGCACCCAGGATCTCGGCGCCCTTACCATTGTTAATCTGCGTGGTCTGGAACTGCGCACACAATTGACTCAAGTCGTCAGAGTAAACCCAGTCTTCAGCCAACTCACCAAAGTTCAGGATACGACGCGGCATACAGCCTTCGAGGTCATCTTCACTCTTAATCAGATCGGCAGTGCTGTAGGGTTCACCGTTCTCGTTCAAACCGAGATCACGCAGATCATCTAGGTAAGTAACAATGGTTTGAGACTCTTCAAAGTTGGTCATGTCCTTGTAGAAAAGTCCAGCCGCCAACAGGGAGTTCTCAGCAAAGTACCACTCAAATGCAATATCCAGGTTATTGGATTCGAGAGGGTCCAGCTTGGTATTCGTCAGAGTCACCACGTTTCCTGGACGATCAAATCCACCCCAAACGCTTTCAGTGACTTTAAAGCCAGGACGCAGGGAATCGATCTGCGGACGAGACATAGTTTTGGACAGAGCCAAGCGACCTACCATCTCATCATTGATCACGTAATTCAGGTTCAAGCTTGGCAACAAAACGCGGTAGGTGTGGTCATCATCAACCTCGAAAGAGCGTTTGCTAAGATCACCTGTGGGCAGAAGCTGTCCATTTTCATCGTAGCGACGCTCACCGTACACATAGTACTGCTCGGTAGACAGGTCAGTGTGACGCCACAACCACCAGTTACTCGCTGGAGCACCATCTCCTGGGTGGATACGCTCAGCGCGTGCGTCGTAACAAGGCCCCTGATCGGGTAGCGGGGTATCGTCTTCTTTGGTTGCGGTTCCCTGAGTGTCGTAACCCTGGCCATCTACACGCGACCAACGAATCTCCTCGTTCCAGTCCGCACCGTACCAAACTGGATCAGCACAGGTTGGTAGAGAGGAATCCCGTAGTTCCGCCAATTTAATTGGGTCCAAAGTACGACCAAGGTTGAATGGATCACTCTGGAAAGTCACACCGGAATATCCGCTAGCAAATACGTCTGTCTCCACATAGCGCAAACCAGCGTCGCCACTCAAGCGATCATCCAAGAAAGAGAAGTTCGCCTTGAAGTAAACAGCCTGATTATCCAGCTCAGCAAAGCGGGTCTCGGTGTCGTCAGGAATAAAGCCCGCATCTGGACTTCCCTGAGCAGCAAGGAATGCTTTTTCTGCAGAAATAGTAGTCCAGCCGTCAGTGATATTGTTGCGGCTATAACCGAGAGACTCCATGAAGTCATCTGCAGGGAACTCACCCTCTTGGATATAAGTTCCAGGAATGTCCTGAAGGCCGTTAATGGTAGCTACTCGAACGCCAGTATCTGGGTCTACAACTACGACGCCCTCTCCTACCGAAAAGAACGCACCGGTTTGGTTATCGACAAATTTTTCTCGGTTGGAAATCTTCGCACCAAATTCAAGTCGATTAACACCTGCGAAATCCACATCCCAGTCTACATCTACGTATGCGGTTTTCTGAGTATCTTCGACTGCACGCACGGTACGGGCAAGATAGGAGAGATGCTGAGAACCCAGATCATCCGGGTTAAAACCAGTGGTTGAGAAGTTGTCCCAGACAGCACCACTTTCTGGATACTGGGTAGTACCTTGATCAAGCTGCCCAGTACCGCCAACCAACTCACATACGCCTGAAGTACAGTCAAAGCCAACCGGCTCAAGTTCATCTGGAGTTGCGTGCTGCAGTACCCACGCATTGATATTCGCGTAGTTTTGCAGGTTTACGTAAAGCGACTGATCAGGGATCTGCTCTGCGCTGGAATAACCAATACCGCCACTAACGACCACACTATCGCCTATCTCTTGGCTGATATCGATGGCAGCAATTTTGTTTACGTTGCTGAATTTGTTCTCTGACTGGGAGATGTCACCCAGTGCAGCACGGTTCAACATCTTGGTGAAGGTACGAGTCTCTGTATCGTATGTGTGCCAGTCTTCCTGAGGATCACTATACTCGGCAGGATCAAGAAAAAGACCCGGAGTCGAAACACCCTCAACCTTGTTACCGTAATCACCTATACGGGTGCGAATACTATGAGTAGTCGCTTCGATATCCTGTTCGTTCCAGCTCAGGTTGGTATTAACTTCAGTGGTATCAGTCGCTTGCCACTGCAGCGCTACGTTTACACCCTTGCGATCACGCTGGTTTTCCGCCAGTTCCAGGTTCGAGAAAGAAGGAACAATACCAGTAACATCATTAACGATGTTGCCGTTCTGGTCGCGTGCGATGCGAGACGTGTAGGTAGTAAAAGTTTCAGCGCGATATTGATCTTTTCGGCTGCTGCTTGATTCGTCAAAAGTAGTAAGCAAAACACCGAAGGTATCGTCAATAAACTTACCGGTATAGGTTTGCGAAATCTTATGGCCGTGATCGTCGGCCAGGTCATTGTAACGACCCTGGGAATTGATATTGAAGCCTTCGTTAACCTCGAGCGGCTTGGCCGATACGAGATTAATGTTGGCACCTAGCGAGCCTTCATCGTGATCCGCACTCGGGGTTTTTACAACCTCAATTTTGGAGAGAATATCAGCAGAATAGGACGAGAGGTCAACCGCCTGGCTAAAGTCGGTCGCACCGAGCTGCACGCCGTTCAGGCTAATGTTGTTCTGCTGAGCGTTTGCACCACGTACGGTAATGGTGGTGCCCTCACCGTCCGCCGTCTGCATGGAAACACCGGTCACGCGGGACAGGGCTTCTGCGATGTTCTGGTCGGTGGTCTTGCCGATGTCTTCGGCGTTGATGGTGTCCTTGATATTACCGCCGTAGCGCTTGTCATCAATAGACTTTTCAATACTTGCACGGATGCCCGTTACCTGAACTTCTTCAAGTGCTTCGTATTGGTTTTGTTCGTCGGATTCCTGCGCAAGCGCTTGGCCGCCACATACGGACAGTACCGCAACTGACAGTGCAGACATACGGAAGCGATTACGTACATTGGACGTAGACATGGTTATCTCTCTCCATCGGATCGTATTTTTATTATCAACTCGGCATTCACTGATACCGCTAGTGGCGCCGCCCCTAGATTTCGAATGAAGACCCGTTAGTTAAATTATTTGGGTTTCCTCCATCGATAGCTCAATCATCCACCAACGCCCAAATACATGTCAACTGTTGATTGTTAACAATATTCAATCGTTGTTTAATAGCGGCTGAAGAGCGCGTCAGGGGGCAAAAGCCTGCTCACTGACCCGAAAAACACTAACTTATTGTTTTTAATATACTTTTTACGACTCGCCGGAAAATTCCGTTAGCCGTTGTTGACAATTTACAAGCATGCACTCCGGGAGTAAAGCGCCAGACCTATCTGCTGGGCTTGACCACCGACTGGCGCCTTAAAATGCCCGTTAAACATGTCAATAATCCCTTTCGTGACAGTGATTTTCTCATACCCCAGCGGGTGCGCAACAAGGAGACATGACTGAGATGACAGATCTGGTAATTCTTGGGGAAAGCATGGTGGAGTTCAGCCAGGTAGAGCCAGGCCTCTATCAACAGTCTTTTGCCGGCGATGTACACAGTGTGGCCGTTTACTACAAGCGCCTTGCGCAGGCCGATGACCGGGTGCGCCTGATGACCGCCGTTGGCTTTGACAGTGCCAGTAACGGCCTGATTGATGCTCTGGAAGAGGAGCACATCGATACCTCACTGGTGTTCCGCCACCCCCACCGCCAATTGGGCCTTTATATGGTGAACACCGATAACGTCGGCGAACGCAGCTTCAGTTACTGGCGGGATAGCTCGGCGGCGCGGGAAGTCATGCCGTTGTTCCGCGAGGCAACACAAGTCGCGGGAGATGGGGGCTACTCCCCCGCCGGCCTCGCACCCCGGCCCGACATGTTCTTCTTTAGTGGTATCTCTCTTGCTGTATTGACGCCGGAGTCACGCCCCGCCTTTTGGGAGCTGGTGGAAAAGCTGCAGGATTGCGGTACCAAGATCGTATTCGACCCCAACTACCGCCCGAAGCTCTGGCAGTCGGCCAAAGAGACCCGCGAGCAGTATGCACTCGCCTTTGCCTATGCGGACCTGGCATTGCCGGGGATCGAAGACCTGGAAGCATTGTATGGAGTGAAGGACTTCTCCGGGGCCTGCGATCTGCTGGAGCCCTTCTCCATTACCGAGCTTGTGATTAAAGACGGCCCCAATGGGGTCTACTACCGAGGCCCCAAGGAGCGCTTTTTGGAACCGATTACAGCGGTAGATAAGGTAGTGGATACCACCGCAGCCGGCGATTCCTTCAATGGCAGCTACCTCGCCTTCCGCAGCCAGGGCGCATCCCCTCGCCAAGCGATCGCACAGGCGGCGAGGGTTTCTGCCGTAGTGATTCAGCACCGCGGGGCGCTTGTCGACCAATCCCGTTTTCCGGATACATTCGCCGACTAGCTCAATTGTTTCTCCCATAGAAAAATAACGAAACACGGTCTCAATCAATATGAAACGTCGCAACTTCATCAAGTTAACTTCCGGTACTGCGAGCATCCTTGGCGCAGCGCTGACCCCGGCACTAACGCCTTCTCTTGCTTCCGCAATGGCGGCAGCCAGACCCGAGCTTGTCGGTACCCGCCCTATTGAAGCCCTCCCCGAATCTGGCTTGCAGCACTGGCTGGGCGGGCCCCTGTGGGGCAATCGGCTACAGGACTGGCACTGCAACAATGGACGACTGGAGTGCTTGCAGGGGGAAAAGTCCTTTGAAGTGCGCACCGCAGCCTTGCTGACCCGCGAACTGAACAACCGCCACCAGGCGGGCCGGCTGCGCGCCCGGGTAGGCCTGCTGACACCAGAAGCCGGAGGCTTTTGCGGCTTTTTATTAGGTGTGGGAGCTGGAGAACTGGATTACCGGGGAGCCGCTCTGGCACAACGCGCCGGTGGAACCAACGGCGGCTTTATGGCGGTGCTGGATGACCAGGGAAACCTGAGCTTCCGCGACTTTTCCGACCAAAAGAACAGCATGGCGTTTACCCGCCTTGAGCGCGCAGGCAGCGTCGGCATCGACCGGGTAGGCACACGGGAGATTCAACTGGATTGCCATATCGATCCGGTGACCAACGGGCGGTTTGATGTGCGCCTGATTGCCAGCGACGTACACAGTGGCAGTGAACTCGGGTTTGCGGTGCGCAGCGGCGTAGAGGCTGAGCAACTCACCGGTGGGATTATGCTGGTTTCGTCTCCACACCATCAGCAGGCCGGTGCCCGCTGGTGGTTTAGTCATATTGAAACCGGCGGCGACAAGATCTCAGCCTATCCTGAGCGAGCACTCGGTCCAGTCATGGGCTGTATGCACAGCCTGAACTGTGCCAATGGGCCCGATAACGCGGTGCTGAAATTGTCAGCGCAATTTATGCCAATCGACCTACAGGCGAACCCTGCTGCACGGCTTGAATACCGCGTGCTTGGCACCGAAGAGTGGGTCGTCGGGGCCGAGGCAAAAATAGAAGATGGCTACGTTGCGGCGTTTCGTATTACGGGCTGGGATGCCGGGCAAGATCACGAGTATCGTGTGCGGTATGACAAACGCGAAGAGACTTTATACTCTGGGCAGATACAAAAAGACCCCGCTAAGAGCGACGCACTAAAAATTGCGCTGTATTCCTGCATCACTCCTACTGCGAAGAGCCTCGACGACATCGCAATAAAGAAACATATTCCGGAAGAGCGCACCCTTGGCCGCTACACAGAGGATTTTGTCTTCTTCCCACATGCGACACTGACCAAACATTGCGACAGTCACCAGCCAAACCTGTATGTTTTCGCCGGTGACCAGTACTACGAAACCTTTCCCACCCGCTACGGCCGCGATACGCCCCAGGCAAAGCTCGACACGCTGTATCGCTGGTATCTCTGGTACTGGACCTTTCGCGAATCCGTACGCAACCGCCCGTCGATCCTTCTGGTGGACGATCACGACGTATTGCAGGGCAACTTGTGGGGCAACAAAGGCGATGCCAGCGGCGGTCCGCGGGAAGAAGACGGCGGCTTCAAGCACGATATCGACCTGGTAAAAATGGTGTACCGCATGCAGAGCAGCCATACCCCGGATGCCTATGACCCCACCCCGATCCAGCACGGCATTCCAGTCACTTATGCGCACTTTGTCTATGGGAAAACCAGCTTCGCCATGGTGGAGGACCGCAAGTTCAAATCAGCACCCGACTATGAAGCTGAGCGACTCACAGTCACCGGCAGCTTGCTCGGCAGCCGGCAAGAGGCGTTTTTACAGGACTGGAAGCACATGGATCCGGGCATGCCAAAGGTTTGCCTCACCGCGTCCATCTGGGGCTCACCGCAAACTGATGAGACCGGCGCGGGCTTAGTTGACTACGACGCAAACGGCTACCCGCCCGATGGGCGTACCCGCGCGGTCAAACTGGTGGAAGACGCGAACGCACTGGTACTCGCCGGCGACCAGCACCTGGGAATGCTCGCACAGCAATACACCAATGACTTCTCCGGCGGTGCCCTGTTTTTCTCGGGACCCGCCTCCGCAGCATTTTGGCAGCGCTGGTTCGAAGGGTTTGGCAAGCTCGAGAACCCGGTCGGGAACGACCCGAATACCGGTCATTTCATTGATCCGTTTGGCAACAAGATGCGCGTATTAGCGGTCGCCAATCCGAAAATTTCGCACGCAGAGTTCAGTGACGACAATACCAGCTGGGGAAAATTTGTTTCGGATCGGGCGCTGAAGAGCGAGGGCTATGGATTGGTAACCATTGACCAGACTGCCAATCACTACACGATGGAATGCTGGCCCTGGGACGCGGATCCACAGCGGGATGCACAGTTTGCCGGCTGGCCACAGGTGCACCCCATCCTATCGGAACAAGATACCTAACGAATACGTGGAGAGCACACCTAAATCCAGCCACCTGAATGCGCGGTGTTCGCCGCGTATTCAGGCACACTCACAGCTGATTCTTTCTCTGGATTAATTTTCGCACTTGCCCCATCGAGGCACTCAACCAATACGCTGCCTGCAAGTATCCGTGCTGATGCATATACACAAGTTTGTCGGCTTCCAGCTGCTGTAGCTTCTCGTCATTGACCGTGTAAAGACCTTCGTAGCGCTTCTGCTCGCCACTGGCAAACTGGACATTGATATGCGCGGGCTCGATCAAGTCGTTGTCGGCCAGAAATTTCAAGAAAGCGGTGGTTGATTCCATCCCGCCCATGAGCTGACCCAACAGGTCACTGACCTCATTCATAAACGGTGTGTTGCTGCCTTCATCATCAAATAGGCGCATACCATCCGCCGAACTCCCGTCGCGGTTTACCCGCGGGCTATCCATATCCAGGGTGATCACCGCACCTTTGTCTTCGCCCGGCCCCGCTTCAGGGTTTCGATACCCAACCATGAATGGCTGCCTGCGGATATGCATGGGGACATATTGCGCGTCCCAGTTATCGCCATGTAAAAACAGGTTTTCACCCGGCTCAAAGCCCAACAACGCACACAGCGAAAATTGGCCGTTTTTAGGGTCCTTGGTGATACATACTGGATATTCGAGTACCAGATTGCGCAGCTCATTTGCCACCACTGGCACCAGGTGTGTCAATTCACCAAAAGCGGCGCCGCGCTTGGTCATCACTTTCAAGTTGCGATGGCTCTCGTTGTTCAATGCAACGGTATTGCTCATTTTTTCTCCCTCACTACTGCTTATTCTTGATATTGGCTGGTCTGGACTAGCTTATATTTTCTGTAACCCATGCCGGCAAATTTTATTGATTAAATCCCTGTGTGTTTCCAGCCCCTCCAGCATCTGCTGGGTGGCCTTACATTTTTGCTGAAACAACTGCCCTGCCTGCTCAAGCGATGCGCGCGATACACCGTGCACTGCGGGTTGCGTCTCGAATCCCATACCGTACAAAACATATTGGTAGCTCGCCGCCGGGAACACCTCTACTGCCCGATCAAAGTCGTCGTGCCAAGGTGGCTGGTAACGCCATAAGGTCAGCAGCTCCTGCAGACTGTCGGGAATCGTAGCCGGGTCGCAATTGTCGATCCAGAAACGGCTATCGGTGCGTTTGGTTAGTACATAGTGCAGCTTCAGGAAATCGATAATCCTGTCCCAGCGATACAAGAACGTCTCATTGAAACGACGGGCAACCACATCCATTGCGGCGCGACTTGCTGGAAACTGCTCCGCGAGCATGTTTGCCGAGATCTCCACCAACACCAGTGCCGAGGCTTCCAGCGGTTCCAGAAACCCCGCCGACAAACCAATGGCCACACAGTTCCGGTGCCAGAATTTTTCCCGGTGGCCGGGTACAATCGGGATTTTACGCACACCCAGCCGATCCAGCTCCCCTTCGCTTACCTTAAGGTACCGCGCCAGTTCGCCATAGGCGGCACTGTCGCTCGTGTGGGCGCTGGAGAAGACATGACCCACACCGCGCCGGCTCTGTAAACCAATGTCCCATACCCAGCCCGCATTCTGCGCGGTGGATATGGTATGGGTCGCTATCGGGCTATCTTCGCGCTCGTAAGGCACCTGTACCGCAAGCGCGCTATCAATAAACAGAACATCCTTGCAAGAGCGGAACGGCACCTTGTAGTGACCACCGAGCAGACGCGAACCGAAGCCACTGCAGTCAACAAATAGATCCCCGGAAACTTTTCCGTGTGCCTCCGTCCTTAGCGCCGCGATATCGCCCGTCTCCGATTCCTCAATGCCGGTAACATCCGCGAGAATATGCCGCACATCAAGATTTTCGGTGCAATGGCGTTGCAAAAAGCCTGCGAACTTTCCCGCATCCAGGTGATAGGCGTAATTGGCAACCGCCGCATATTCCGGGGTACCAATCTGCTTGGGGGCTCTATTGTGTTCACACAACGCTTCCTGCGGACAGACTGCATTCGAGAAGGACTCCGATGTGTTACCGCCAAGCCAATGGGTGGCGAGATTGTGGTTATGAAAGCCCTCCGGCTGCACCAAGGGGTGGTAGTAGAACTCGTCGTCAGCACCGGTAGTCCAGCGGGCAAATTTCGCCCCCTGCTTGAAGCCGACATTGCACTCACGAATAAACTCGGTTTCCCTCACCCCCATTTTTTTCAGTGTGCTGCGCATGGTGGGCCATGTGCCTTCCCCCACGCCGATAGTGGGCACATTTGGCGATTCAACCAAGGTGACACGAACCGGCTCCTCCTGCTCCCTGTTAAATCGGGCCGCCAAAGTGCCAGCGGTTATCCACCCTGCTGTGCCGCCACCAAGAATCACAACCGAGTTAATGGGATCAGACATACCTGGCCTCGAATTTATTATTTTGGAATCAGATTTTTAAAACAAGGAGGGCCGCCACATATGTGGCAGCCCTCCCTGGTACTACTTGACGATACTAACGCGCATTTAGAAACGCGCGCGAACGCCGATATTGTAGCGAGCACCATACTGCTGTGCGCTCACCAGCTGATTAGCGAAGCGACCATGACGACGGATGGTTTCCTCGGTCAGGTTCAAACCTTCCAAGAAAACAGATACATCTTCGGTCACATCATAGCTGGCATTCAGATCCCACTGGCCGTAGGCCTCGGTGAACACCGGCTGGTTGCCGATCTGAGACTGACGTGTATCCAGCAGGAAGTCATCACGCCAGTTGTAGGCGAGACGTGCCTGGAAGGCGTCTTTTTCGTAGAAGCCGATCAGGTTGGCAGAATCGCTCATACCGGTCAGTGCCACGGAGTTTTCGTTGTCGAATACATCGTACTCCACATCGCCATCCACCAGAGTGAAGTTGGCAATGGCACCAAAGCCGGAGTCGCCGAACATATGCTGTACCGCCACTTCCCAACCGTAAACCTCTGCCTCTTCCAGGTTACCCGGGGTCGCTACACTCCAGGTAATCACCGGGTCTCCAGCGGTGTTCAGACACGCCGCATTAGCACCGGTAGAATCGGGGCAGCCCGGACGCGGGTTGGCACTCGAGTCAGTAATCGGGTTTCCGTTAACGTCGTAAATCACACGCTCTTCGGTCGTTGCACCGATAAAGTTCTCAACGTACTTCTTGAAGAAGCCGACAGATGCATAACTGCCCTCCGAGTAGTAGTACTCAACAGAGAGGTCGAAGTTGTCGGAAGTGATTGGCAGCAAGCCCGGGTTACCCTGGGATGCGTTAAATGGACCACCCGGGCGGGACACATCCAGTGAGGTGGATGGGAACATCGCCGAGATATCAGCGCGGCTCAGGGTGCGGCTGTAAGAAGCACGTGCTACCAGGTCTTCATTCAGCTCAATGCTGGCATCCACATTGGGCAAGAAGCGAGTGTAGTCACCGTCAAGCGTATCTGCGCTCGGCATATCGTCATTGACTTCGCGCAGCTCTTCCACGTGCCAGTAACTCAGGCCAACAATACCGTTCTGGATAGAGGTACCCGATACGTCGGTATCTTCAAAGCGCAGGCCAGTGTTCAAACGCACTGGGTAGCCATTGAACTCTGTTTCGAAATCCATTGCCACAAAGGCAGCCAGGGTCTCTTCACTTACCTTGTCGAAAGTCGGCGTCGCCTCGTAGTAATCGCCATTGGCTTTCACTGCATCGATAAAGTCAGACGCTTCATAGTCTGCCAGTAACGGGAACAAACCACTGTTGCTGCCCATTTGGTCGCCGAAGTCGCCACGGTTCTCGAAGTCGATACCCAGAGCCGCGAGGTCACCCAGGTTTACAAAGGCAAAAGAGCCGCTTTCAAATACGTCCACCTGGTAATCGGTGGTCGCAACACCAAAGCGGATGGTCTTCAGTGCGCCGTCGTCGAGGTTTTCCCAGGCACCACTCAGCTGGAACTGCTGGATGCTGTTCTCAATCTCGTAGCCGCGCTCCTGGAACAGGTCAGATACGATGTTTTGTGGTGCGTATGCGCCACCGGCGAGATCGGAGTCATCAAAGCTGATACCCGGCAGACCACTGCTGCTGGAGAAATCGGCAACCACATCCACCATCTTGCCCGGGTTTTTGGTATTGGCGATGGTTTCCGCGGGAAGGCCGCCAGGCTGCGAGTGAGAAGTGGAATCGTGGAAATCCAGCGCGAAGCTCAGGGAGTCTGTCGCTTCCCATTCCACGTTGAGACCTACCGAGTCGTTGTCGGTCACGAACTGGTAGTCCCATGCCCAGAAGTTCAGCTCATCATTCTGCACACTTGGGTTGATCACGGTACCGTTGCTGTCGGTCACACCGGCTGAGGTGTCGAACCACACGCTGGTACGATTCATCGAGATCTGCTCATCGTAACGGGAAGCGGTGTAGTCCAGAGTCGCGGTTACGTTTTCGACTGGTGCAAACTGCACTACCAGCTGACCGTTCTGACGTTCGCGCTGATGGTCAGAAACATCTACATCAAAGGTCCAGGGTGCCCAGTAGGTACCCTCCGGGTTTTTGTTGCGGTCAATAGCAGAAGTATCTGCGGTGCCGTAGTTGGGTACCCACGCTTGGGTGCCGACGCCTTCACTGCGGCTATCGCGCTCAGCATGGGACAGGGTCAACAACACACCGAGTTTGTCCTCAAAGAAGGTACCGCTCACCATGCTGGAAAATTCCGGGGTGACAGAATCGCCTTTCTCGACGCTGGTATCCATGACGCCTTTGACACTCGCGCTGGCAACGAAGCCATCGTGGTCAAACGGGCGCGCGGTCTTGATATTAATGGTGGAACCAATACCGCCGGAATAAACATCCGCTTTACCGGTCTTCACGACCTCAACGCCAGATACGCTCTCAGCGGAAATCTCTGAAAACTTGAAACTACGGGTAATACCTTCCGATTGCAGTGCAGAGGAATTCGGCATTTGGCGGCCGTTCAGGGTCACCAGATTGTAGTTGGGGCCAAAGCCGCGCACGGTAACCTTGTTACCTTCGTTGTTGCTGCGGTCAATGGACACACCAGTAATGCGCTGCAGGGATTCTGCGAGGTTGGTATCCGGGAACTTGCCAATATCTTCTGCGGAAATTGCGTCTACCACACCGGCGGAATCGCGCTTGATATCCATGGCGTTGGTCAGGGATTGGCGAATACCGGTTACGGAAACCTCTTCCAGCGTGGTGGAAGCCGCGTCCTGGGCCTGCACGCCGACAGATGCTGCGGAAATCACGGCAGCAGACAAAGCGCTCAGGGTAAAGCGCTTGCTATTGATAGGCATGGGTGCTCTCTCTCCATGTGGAGGCTCGATGCTCAGACCCCTCACCTGCTCCCAGGCAACCGAGTATCGAGCGCTTATTTTTATGAGTTGAACCTTCCTTGCGGGGCACACTTGCACCAACTTGAACGTACGTGCAAGAAACCGCGCACCTATCGTCTGGTTTGCCAACAACAATGTCAATAGTTAATTGTCGACAATATGCAGTTTGTCTGCAGAGAATTTCACGTGCCTCAGGGGCGTAAAGAGCCGCAGACAAGCACGCCTCGATGACCTGCAGCCTGTGCGCGGCCAAGCGAGTAGGTTGACTCTCCACCTAATCTATCGGCATGTTAGTGTCTCAGGCCTAAGTAAAAGCAAAGACAGAAGCACAGTGCCAATCGGTCGCGTGAAAGATGAACCCGCGACAAAACGTACAAGAAACACCCAAAACAGTTGAAGTATGCAGAGCACAAGAATCCGAGCCGCCAACCATCTATCGACCCTGCTGGACATCTGGCATAGCCAGCGGGACGAACGCCAATGGGTCCTGGGAACCGTGTTCAAGACTGCCGGCTCCAGCTACCGCAAGGCCGGGTCAATGATGCTGTGCGACGATCTGGGGCGTTATTTTGGGCTACTGAGCGGCGGATGCCTGGAGTCAGATATCCAGCGCCACGCGCGCAAGGTCCTCGCCACCGGCAAGGCCAAAACCATCCGCTATGACGGTAACGACGAAGACGATATTTCCTTTCAGTTGGGTATTGGCTGCGGTGGCGAGGTCGACATCCTCCTGCAGCCCATTGACGAAGAAAATAATTTCCTGTACCTGGGCGAGCTGCGGGAGCAACTTGAGCAGCGTCAGCCGCTACTCTATCGCCAGAAGATTGCACGCAATGGCGAGAGCCAGGCGGAGCTTCGGCCGCTAGTGGAGGCTGGTCAGGGCTCCGGCATTCCACTGAAGCGCCCCATGCTCACCGAAGTCGACGGCGAACTCTGGCTGAACACACCAATTAAACCGCGGCCGCACATCCTTATTGTGGGTGGCGGCGTTGATGCCCGCCCCATGGCCCAGCAATTTAATGCACAGGGGTGGAAAGTAAGCCTGTGCGACCCGCGCCCCGCCAACGCCCGCGCCGCCTACTTTCCGGAAAGCACCACGTATCGCTGCCACCCGGATGCGCTGGCCGAATTGATGGATCTCGACTCCATAGATGCTGTGGTCGCCATGAGCCACAACCTGAATCTCGACGCCGCGACGGTACGTATTTTTCACAGGCGACCCATTCGCTATTTCGGACTGCTGGGGCCGACCAGCCGCAGGGACCGGGTATTGTCGCTCAGTGGCCTGTCCAGCAGCGAAACCGACCGGCTAGTAAGCGGCGTATTGCGCGCGCCGATCGGGCTCGACCTGGGCGGCGAGCTTCCGGAGAGTATTGCCCTGGCCACCTGCGCGGAAATCCATAGCGTATTGCATGGAAAATCTGGCCGCACCTTGACCAGCAGATCGCAGGAAATGGATGCGCGCGGTGAAGCGCACAACAAATCCCGGGTACCTTCGTGAGACGTATCCCTGATAAAGCGCTCAATGAAAAGCTGGCAACGGTGATACTCGCCGCGGGGGCGGCCAGCCGTTTTGGATCCTGTAAACACCTGATCCAGCAGAGCGGCAAGACCGTACTGCAACAACGGGTAGAATCCGTGCGCAGTGCCGGCCTGCAGGCCCCGTTGATCGTCACCGGGGCCTGGCATCAGGAAATTCAGCTGGCGCATCCGGACTTTGACCTGCACTTGAATCCCAACTGGCAACAGGGCCTGGGCACCAGTATTGCGTTTGCCATTGGCCAGCTTCCGGAAGACACCGAGGCGGTTTTGTTACTGTTGGGGGATCAGGTCGCAGTCAGTGCAGAAGAAATCCAGGCGCTTTGCCAACAATGGTCCGAGCATCGAGTACTCACCTGCGCGCATTACGGTGGCACGCCGGGAGTGCCCGCGATATTTCCACGCGCCCTATTCCCCCAACTACTGCGCCTCAACGGTGACAAAGGGGCCAAAGCGTTACTGAACAAATACGCCGGAAACATGATTCCTATGGCCAGCGCGGCCATTGATATTGATACGCCACATGACTGGCAGAATTGGCAGCGCGCACAACACACAAATAACGATTTCACAAAGGGAGAAGCAGTATGGAACTGACCATCAATGGCAAGGTTCACCAGGTCGATGTGGACGATGATACTCCACTGCTGTGGGCACTGCGGGACGAACTGAAAATGACAGGCACCAAGTTTGGTTGTGGTGCCGGCCTGTGCGGTGCCTGCACCATCCACATCAACGGCAATCCTGCGCGCGCCTGCTTGACCCCAATCACTGCGGCCAAGGGCGCAAAGATCACTACCATCGAGGGTCTCAGCGACACCGGCGACCATCCGTTACAGCAGGCGTGGGTCAAGCACAACGTGCCTCAGTGCGGTTACTGCCAGAGCGGCCAGTTAATGTCTGCTGCCGCTCTGCTGGCCAATAACCCCAATCCATCAGAGAAAGACATTGATAGCGCTATGAGCGGCAACCTGTGCCGCTGTGGCACTTACCCGCGCATCAAAGCGGCGATTCAGGATGCGGTGCAGTATTACAACGCCGGCGAGCAACAAGAAAAGCAAGGAGGCGAATAACATGACGGATAACACAAACGCGATTTCACTGGTCGACCGCCGCCGCTTCCTCAAGCTCGCGGGTGTCAGTAGCTCTGGCCTGATTCTCGGGGCTACCCTGCCCAATTTTCAGCCGGCGTGGGCCGACATTGCCGGCACTGCAGCGAAAGACAAATCTGCGGCACCGTTAAACCTGTTTGTCAGTATCGCCAAAGACAATACCGTTTCCATCGTGTGTCATCGCTCGGAGATGGGACAGGGTATCCGCACCGGCCTCCCACAAGTGGTCGCCGACGAACTGGAAGCCGACTGGGATCTGGTGGAAGTCGTACAGGGTCTCGGCGACAAACGTTACGGCAGCCAAAATACCGACGGCTCGCGCAGTATTCGCAACTTTTACACTACCATGCGCACCATGGGTGCCAGCGCCCGCACCATGCTGGAACAAGCCGCCGCGCAGTTATGGTCTGTACCCGTAAGCGAATGCCAGGCACGTAAACACCGTGTACACCACTCCGCCAGTGACCGCTCCGCGAGCTTCGGCGAACTGGCCGAGCTGGCCGCCACGCAAAAGGTTCCGGCGGAAGATACGCTGGTCCTCAAAACCCCGAGCAACTTCAACTATATCGGCAAACCCGTCGCTACCTACGACACTCCCGCAATCGTGCAGGGCAAAGGCGTTTTTGGCCAGGATGTCATTCTGGATGACATGCTGATTGCCAGTATCGAACGCGCACCGGTGCTGGGATCCAAGGTTGCCTCGGTGGACGATAGCGCGGCCCGCAAAATTTCCGGTGTCGTGGCAATCGAAAACATGGACGGCGGAATCGAGCCACCACTATTTCACCCCCTTTCCGGTGTCGCGGTAATTGCTACCAACACCTGGGCGGCCATGAAAGCCCGCAAGGCGCTCGATATTCAGTGGACCGACACCAGCCACGCCGGCCACAACAGTGCGCCGTTTATCGAGACACTGAAGCAGCGTGTTAAGCAGCCTGGTAAAGTCGTTACCAAGTACGGTGATGTGGCCTCCAGCCTTGCCGACGCAGCCAACACGCACAGCGCTACCTATTCGGTGCCCTATCTCGCGCACGCGAGCATGGAACCGCCCAGTGCCACCGCAGTAGTGAAAGATGATCACTGCGAAATCTGGGCCTGCGTACAGGTGCCCCAGGGCACACAGCAACACGTCGCCAATGCACTCGGACTCACTCCCGAACAGGTAAAAGTCAATGTAACGCTGTTGGGCGGTGGCTTTGGCCGTAAATCCAAACCGGACTTTGCCGTTGAAGCAGCGCTGCTGGCAAAGAAAATGCAACGCCCGGTAAAGGTGGTCTGGAGCCGTGAAGACGACATTCGCCACGATTACTACCACGCGGCAGCCGCCTCACATTTTGAGGCCGCCATGGATGACGGTGGCCAGGTGACTGGCTGGCAACAGCGCACCGCCTTCCCCACCATTAGCGGCACCTTTGCCAAGGGCGCAGAGCACCCGAGCAACGGTGAACTCAGCCTCGGCTTTGCCGACATGCCGTTCGATATTCCCCATCGCCAATGCGAAACGGCGCCCGCAGAGTATGAAGCGCGCATCGGCTGGCTGCGTTCTGTATCTAATATCCAGAACGCCTTTGGTGTGTGCAGTTTCGCCGATGAGCTGGCCCATCTGCTCAAGCGCAAGCCGGATGAATTCCTGCTGGAGTTGATGGGTGAGGACCGGCACATCGACCCGAATCAGGGTGACTTTGAGTACGGCAACCACGGTGCCAGCCTGAAAGACTTCCCGCTGGATACCGCGCGTCTGAAGCAGGTACTGGCAGCCACCGCCGCGAAAGCGGACCTCTCGCAAAAGGGTGACCACGCGCAAAAAGCAGGTGAAGGTTGGGGTATTGCCGTGCACCGCAGCTTCCTATCCTACGTGGGCATTGCCACCAAAGTAGCAGTGGAAAATGGCCGGGTAGCGATCAAGGAAATGCACTGTGTTGCGGACGTAGGCTTGGCGGTGAACCCGGATCGGGTGGAATCACAGATGGAGGGTTCCATGATCTTTGGTATGAGTCTGGCCCTGATGGGCGAGATCGGCATGGAAAAGGGTGCGGTAACCAACAGCAACTTCCATGACTACCCATTGTTGCGCATGCAGCAGAGCCCCAAGATGAGCGTAACCTTACTGGGCACCGAGCACGCTCCGGCGGGTGTAGGTGAGCCGGGTGTACCGCCGGTTGCCCCCAGCATTACCAATGCCATTTTTGCCGCTTGTGGTGAGCGTATCCGCGACCTGCCGGTAAACAAGCACTTGCAGCTGGCGTAGACCGCTAGTTCATGCCCGCAAAGTAAAAGCTGGGACAATGACGTCGGGGGTACTTTCAAGTACCCCCGACGTCACCTTGCCATCCACCAAATTTCTCCGCTTACTTAATTTTCCCCCACTGGATCTCAGGCAGCCTGGTCACCCATTTGCAGTACAGAAATGTTTTGCGGCAATACAAACCAGCGCAGTGCCTCCGCTGTATCCGACAGTTCCAAACGATAGGTCTCACCCTCTCGATTAGGTCGCAACAGCTCCTGCTCAGCTTGCTCCAGTAGCCCGGCAAAAGAGGTGCCGAAATCCGCACTTGCTGCCGCCGCTGGTTGGGAGAAGTCCAGCGTATTCAAACTCACTTCCGGCGAAAGCGCCCTCTTCTGGTAGCGCCAGGTTCCGTTGGTAGTATCGAAGTAGTAGTACGGCAACAACCTCCAGCCGTGCTCCGCCACCAGTTCAACCGCGCGCAACAGGTACTCATAGGTTTCCTCATCAATAAAATAATTAAAGTTCAGTCGCACCCAACCGGGGCGCAGCACCATATTTCCCTGGAGTAATTGCGCTTCAATCGCTTTACTCTGCTGCATGCTCATGCCGAGCAGGCTATGGCCATAGGGCCCGGCACAGGAACAGCCCCCGCGGACCTGAATACCAAACAGGTCGTTTAGCAACGCAACCACAAAGCTGTAGTGCAAATCTTGCTGTTGATACTTCACTTTGAATGAAACAATGGAAAGGCGCGGGGCCTCGGTACTGCCCAGGATTTCAATATTTTCGTGTTCGTTCCAGCGCGCCATGGCACGCGCAACAAAGTCCGCTTCACGACGTTCGATCTCGTGCGTACCGACATCCTGTTGCAACTTGAACACCAGGCCCGCACGAATGGATTCAACAATTGCCGGTGTTCCGCCTTCCTCGCGGCGCTCGCAGTTGGTCAGGTAACGGTGATCTTCTGGCGTAACGTAAAGCACCGTACCACCGCCGGGGACAGCCGGAATAGGGTTTTGCAGCAGGTGCTTTTTCACTACCAGAACGCCCGGGGTACCAGGCCCCCCCACAAATTTATGGGTGGAAATAAACACAGCATCCAGGCTCGAGTCCCCGCTTTCGTTCTGCTCGCCCGCCATATCGATACCCACATAAGGCGCCGCTGCCGCATAATCCCAGCAAGCGATGGCGTCGTACCGGTGTAGCAAACGCGATACCGCGACGGTATCGGTTTTTAGTCCCGTTACATTGGAGGCCGCTGAAAAGGAGCCCACCTTCACGGCTCGGCCCTGATACTGAATCAGCGCCGATTCCAGTGCTGCGAGGTCAAGAACACCCTCTTCGGTCAGAGGAATCGTGACCAGGTCTACATCGCATTCTCGCCACGGCAATTCATTGGAATGGTGTTCATAAGGGCCTATAAAAACGACGGGGCGCTGCACAGCGGATGCCGGCTGGCGGTTTCTCAACCCCAGAATATCAATGAGCTTGTTGATTGCGGCCGTCGCGCCAGACCCGCAAAAAATGACCTGATCATCCGCACCGCCATTCACTGCAGACCGAATCTGCTGCCTCGCCTCCTCCCGCAGCCGCGTGGTTTGTGCACCGGTGTAGGAGTTTTCGGTGTGCGTATTCGCGTAATAGGGCAAAACCTGTTCTCGAATAAAGTCCTCGATGAAGTCGAGGGCGCGGCCCGACGCCGTGTAATCCGCGTAAACGAGGGGCTTTTGACCAAAACAGGTGGTGATCTGTGAGCCTTCGCCAATGACCGACTGGCGAATCTTCTCAAGTAATACGTTGTGCTTTGCGCCCATTATTCTTTTCCTAAACGGTGTGAATCGGGGCAAATTGTAGGGTTCAGCGCCTGAAACATTGCTTCTAAATGTTCGACCGAATACCACAATATCGGCACAATGATCCATATATGAATATTTTTAGGCACACTGTTTCACACCTGATTAAAAATTCGCTAAAGTGGCTCATGCCCACCCTAAAGAGATCCGTCGGACAGGTACGGGCAGGTAGAAGGAAGCAACATGGCTGAGCTGAAACTCGACAAGCAGGACCGCTCGATCCTCGAACTGCTGCAAAGAGATGCTGGGCGATCCGTCGGCGACATCGCCGAGCAAGTCGGCATCTCCAAGTCCGCCTGCTGGCGACGTATCCAAAGACTCGAGAAGGAGCAGGTGATTCGCGAGCGAGTAACCCTGCTGAACCCGGAGAAGGTCAATCTGCCCCTCACCGTATACATCTCGGTGCGTACCAACCGGCACAACGATGCATGGTCCAACCACTTTCGCGAAGTCGTCGCCGGGATTCCCGAAATATTGGAGGTGCACCGGATGAGTGGTGACCTGGATTATCTGGTCAAGGCTGTGGTGACCGACATGCCCGGGTACGACCGCCTGTACAAGGAGCTGATCAAGGCAGACCTGTTTGACGTGAGCTCCAGCTTCGTAATGGAAACGATGAAGCAGACGAGCGAGTTGCCACTGCACAATCTGTAAGCCTGCTTGGGTGCTAGGCAAGACAAGCCAGCGACAGAGCCGCTTGCCAGTGCTGGTTTTACGTTACTGCTCTTTCGACCATTCGACCTTTCGGTCCGATAGTTCTCAACCGCCCCGTTTGGTATCCTACGCGGCTTGCATGAACCGCCCGCAACAGGCGGCAACCGCCATCAGGCGGCTGCAATAAAAACAACTAACCCACTGTTTTATAAAGATTTTTCTGCAATGCCCGCAACTGCCGCCGCCAAGACGTCCAAGCCCGAACACACCCCCATGATGCAGCAGTACCTGCGCATCAAGGCGGAACACACTCAGGAGCTGGTGTTTTACCGCATGGGTGACTTCTACGAGCTGTTCTACGATGACGCCAAGCGGGCTGCCGAGCTGCTGGATGTCACCCTGACGGCCCGCGGTAAATCCGGCGGCCAGCCAATTCCCATGGCCGGTATCCCCTACCATGCGGCGGAAGGCTACCTGGCGCGGCTGATCAAGGCCGGCGTTTCTGTAGCCATTGCCGAGCAGATCGGTGACCCGGCCACGTCCAAAGGCCCGGTCGAGCGCAAGGTTGTGCGGATTGTCACTCCCGGTACTGTGACCGACGAAGCGCTGCTCAACGAGCGCCGTGACAACCTGCTGGCATCTACCGTTCTTGTGGGCGACCAGTTTGGCTTGGCGCTACTGGATGTGGGCACCGGGCATTTCGCGGTGCAGGAAGTCGACAGTGAAGAAGCCCTGGCAGAGCAGATCCAGCGCTTCAGTCCCACCGAATTGCTGGTATCCGAAGACCTGACCCTGCCGGTGGAAATCGAACGCCGCCCCGGCGTGCGCCGCCGCGCGCCCTGGGAATTCGATCTGGAAAGCGCCCTGCGCCTGCTGAACCGCCAGTTTGGCACCATGGACCTGGAAGCCTTCGGCTGCAGCCATATGCATGCGGCTCTGAGTGCGGCCGGTTGCCTGCTGCAATATGCCCGCGACACCCAGCGCACTGAATTGCCCCATATTCGCACCCTGCGTACCGAACGCAGTGAAGACACCGTCGCGCTGGACCCGGCCAGCCGCCGCAATCTGGAAATCGACACCAACCTGAACGGTGGCGACGATAATACCCTGCTGTCGGTATTCGATGCCTGTAAGACGGCCATGGGCAGCCGCCTGCTGCGCCGCTGGCTGAACAACCCGCTGCGCAACCTGAATACCTTGCAACAGCGCCAGAACGCGATTTCCGCACTGATTAGTGATTACCGTTTTGAGCCGCTGCGTGAAGCGCTGAAGCCCATCGGCGATATGGAGCGCATCCTTGGCCGCCTGGCCCTGCGCTCCGCGCGCCCCCGCGACCTGTCTCGCCTGGGCATGTCCCTGGCCCAGTTCCCGGAACTGCAAAGCCAGCTGAGCGAGACCGACGCTGCCCTGCTTGGCCAGTTGAATCGTGAAATGGGTGAGTGGCCACAAACCGTGGAGCTGCTGAAGCGCGCACTGGTAGAAAATCCGCCCGTGGTTATCCGTGAAGGCGGTGTAATCGCAGACGGCTTCGATGAGGAGCTGGATGAGCTGCGCGGTATCAGTGAAAACGCCGGTGATTATCTGGTCCAGCTGGAGGTGCGCGAGAAGGAGCGCACCGGCATTCCCACACTGAAAGTCGGCTACAACCGAGTGCACGGCTACTTTATCGAGATCAGCCGCGGCCAGAGCGACAAGGCACCGGCAGACTATATCCGCCGCCAGACCCTGAAGAATGCCGAACGCTTTATCACCCCGGAACTGAAAGAGTTTGAAGACAAGGCACTGTCGGCCAAGAGCCGCGCCCTTGCCCGCGAGAAGTTCCTGTACGAGGAACTGATCACCACCCTGAACGAATCCCTCGCGGAGCTGCAAACCGCTGCCGCCGCGGTATCCCAGCTGGATGTACTGGGCAATATGGCCGAGCGCGCGGATCAGCTGCGACTGACTAAGCCGGAGCTCTCCGAGCAGCCGGGCATCCATGTAGAAGGTGGTCGCCACCCGGTGGTGGAGCAGGTCCTCGAAGACCCATTCGTGGCCAACGATATCGACCTGCACACGTCCCGCCGTATGCTGGTCATCACCGGCCCTAACATGGGCGGTAAATCGACTTACATGCGGCAGACGGCGCTCATCGCCCTGCTGGCGCACTGCGGCAGCTTCGTTCCTGCTGACAGCGCGCGTATCGGCCTGCTCGACCGTATCTTTACCCGAATTGGCAGCGCCGACGATCTGGCCGGCGGCCGCTCTACCTTTATGGTGGAAATGACCGAGACCGCAAACATCCTGCGCAACGCCAGCGAGCACAGCCTGATCCTGATGGATGAAATTGGCCGCGGTACCAGCACTTACGATGGCCTGTCTCTGGCCTGGGCCTGTGCGCACTTCCTTGCCGACCACGTGCGCGCCTTTACCCTGTTCGCGACCCACTATTTCGAACTGACCGAACTCCCTGAGCAGTGCGGCGAAGTGGCCAATATTCACCTGAATGCTACCGAGCACGGGGATTCCATCGTGTTCCTGCACCGCATTCAGGAAGGCCCGGCATCCAAGAGTTACGGCTTGCAGGTGGCGAAACTGGCCGGTATTCCCCAGGAAGTACTGGATGAAGCCAAGGCGCGGCTTGCCGCCCTGGAGGCCGGCCACACGACGCGTGATTCGGGCCCTGGTCCCGTGGCTTCTGTTATTGAAGCGAAAACAGCCGAGCCAGTATCCCGAGAGCCCGTTAAAGAGGCCCCCAAGGCTAAGCCAAAATCCGCAGCACCCGCACAGGTAGACCTGTTCGGCAGCGCCCCGCATCCGGCTGTGGAAGCACTGGAAGGGTTGGATCCGGACGATATGACCCCGCGTCAGGCGCTGGAGCAGCTCTACGCCCTGCGCAAATTGTTATAAGCACCCAACCAATTTGACTCAAAAGCCACTACAATTCGCGCCATTAATTGCTAAAATCCGCTGCTTAAAAAATAAAGCGCGGTTTCAGCAGCAACTGGCCGAGCACTGGCAACGCCAAAGTATTATCGAGGGACTAGCATGACATTCGTAATTGGGGAAAACTGCATCAAGTGCAAATACACCGACTGTGTGGAAGTTTGCCCGGTAGACTGCTTTTATGAAGGCCCCAACTTCCTGGTGATCCACCCGGACGAGTGCATCGACTGCGCCCTGTGTGAACCAGAGTGCCCGGCCAACGCCATCTTCTCGGAAGATGAGGTACCGGACGATCAGCAGGAATACACCGAGCTGAACGCTGAGCTTGCCGAGGTGTGGCCGAACATCACCGAAAAGAAAGACCCTCTGCCAGACGCTGCAGAGTGGGACGGTAAAACTGGCAAACTGCAGTATCTCGAGCGGTAAGACCTCACCACGCCATCACGTAAAAAGCCGTCCTAGAGACGGCTTTTTTGTACCCCTCAATTCCCTACCGGGCGAATCAAGTTACCTGTCATTAATCGACCGGGATGCCCAAAAATGACGCCGCGTGACTCAGCTCCGC
This sequence comes from Microbulbifer agarilyticus S89, assembly GCF_000220505.1. Lineage (GTDB taxonomy): Bacteria > Pseudomonadota > Gammaproteobacteria > Pseudomonadales > Cellvibrionaceae > Microbulbifer > Microbulbifer agarilyticus_B. The sequence goes on from NZ_AFPJ01000042.1 coordinate 102,425, forward strand.
AGTCAGCCCGGCAACCGCGACCGCTTCAAGGATCTCGGCATCGCTCGCGCCGGCTTTGCGTGCGGCCTTCACCGCAAGGTCACCGTCGTCGTGTGGTGTGGAATTCATGTGGCGGGCAAGCTCCAGCAGAGCATGATCTTTCCGGTCAAAATGCGCGTGATCGGGATCCGTACGAATGCGCAGTATTTCCCGCGGCGCCACACCCAGCTTTTCCAGCCATGCCACATGCTGAGCAATACCGTAGTCACAGTGTTCGTCTGCCGCAATCATCAGTGCGATGGCTTCCTTCAGTTTCGGCGACAGTTCACCGGTAAGCATCACATGCTGATACCTGTCCCATAACTGGGATAACAAGGTGGGGTTATTTGCATAGGCCCGGAATAAATTGGGCACCTCCCCCAGTTGGCTGCGCACTTCGTCCAGTACGGCTTTAACGCCAATATCTTGGGGGGCGTCCGCTGCAGCATGCACCAATGGCATCGAGTTCATGTCCTCCTCCCACTGCACCTTGATCGGTACAGATTATGGTTGGCTGCGCCCAAATACTGGATATAATCCCAGCATGCGCAAAATCATCCATTGAGTCAAAGAATTAATTTAATTCCAATAAAATCAATAACTTAGATGAGTTGTGTTACACGATATGCACTACAAAATGTAACACGATTTCAGAGATACAGAGATCGATTCCCTGCTGGCAATCTCTATCCTGATTCCTCACATTGTAGTGAGCTGCATGTCTAAACAAATACAACCCCTGACACGATCTAAGACCACTCGCGCTCAACGCTTATCTAGTGGATAAACTCTAAGTCACCGTAACCCGAACTCACAGAGTACACAGCAGGACGCTGTGATTCAGTGGGTTTATTGGGAAGGTTAAGAAAGGGGCGATAAGCATCAAGGCGAGTAGCCTTAGATCGTGTCAGGGGGTGGCGTCTTAGACTGTCAGTTCTTTCTGAACATCAGCGACACCGAATCGGCTAACAGCTTCTACCAGTTCCATGGGCAACCGGTAGCGGGAAGCGGCGTTATCCATTATTCGATTCAAGTACTGGGACTGCTTAGCAGGTGATAACCAGAACAGATGCTTGGTCTCACGCTCAACGTACCTAAGAGCAGCGGTCAGGCTCTGCGCCGTACCGTTTAGAACAGCCTTTTGGAGGTCTGTCAGTTCATCTTGGCCTTGGATGTAGCCACCGTGCTTGCGAATGCTTGGTAGTACTTCCTTGAAGACCCAGCGCTTGAAGCGTTTAGCTGACTTGAGCGTACTACCGAAGGCCAGTCCATACAGGCCAGCTTCATTGATCAGGTTCAGTGATCGGGCTTTGGAGTTGCCGGTTAAAGTTTGTGCGTCCGTAGAATGACATCTCAAAATGTCTTCCGGTTCTACTTGATCAAGCAGTGCCTGTCTTGCGTTCTTGTAGCCAAGGATGTCGCATACTTCTTTAGCAATCCAGTAAGGCTCTCCTTCACGCTGGACAACCTTCAATGGCTGGCCCTCGAAGTTGAGGGTGGTTACATCGTTGATAGTTAATTCATTCATCAATCAACTCTCCAGCTCTTCATTCTCAGCAACAAGGTACGGGTGTTCAGCCAACAGAAGGTCAAGGCTGGTGCAGTTCACGTTGGCCCACTCCACGAGCACTTCGAGTGCATCACACCGTCCACAGCCCAAGACATGATTACGAAAGGTGTCAGGGTTCTCTGAGGTCTCCCACGTGGACATGTAGTTATCCAGCGCGGCAGCAGCAGCTTCCCTAAGCGCTTCCTGATAGCCAGCAGTCGTCTGAAGGGAAATGCGTAGCTCGACGAACTTATCAATCGGGTCGATATAGTTGGTTTCGTTGTTGGTGGTGTTAGTAGTGTTGGTCATGGTTAGTGGTCTCAGTTAATAAATTACAGACACAGGCAAACGCAGTAGCGATACAAGACAGCTACTGGTCGGCCTGTAGTGGTTAGTTAGTTGGGTTACTTACTCTTAGCGCGACGGAACGCTTCAGCAACTTCAGGTACGTTATTGAATCTGTTGTACATGGCAGACGCCAAGACTGAAGTAGCCAGCTCACGGGTCTGACCTCGCTCCAATCCTTTCGCCCATTGGGCCATCTCGTAGACATCTACATCAGTGTCGCCATTGGCTTCCATCACATCAGCAATCTTGCTCAATGCTTGGTTCGCCATACTGTCGTAAAGACCGGTCATGTCTTGAGCTGTTACACCAAACCCGGTTAAGTGACTGGCAATGTCCAGTGCTGGAGTACTGTCGCCCATAACGTAAGCAGTTAGAGCGGCGTTGAACTTTGATTCACCTACAGTGCCTTGTACCCATCGAGCGTTATCAGAAGTTTCCTTGTCGAACTCCAGACGCTCTACGTCAGCTTCAGGCGGTGCTTCAGCATGTGGATCGATACCCAAGGCAGAGCTAATAGCATTGTTGTAAGTCTCCTCACTGATGGTGCCGTTATCCTTCATCCGATCAAGACTCGCCTTGTATGCTGGGTCGACCTGGCGAACGGTTGTAGTCGTTGATTCGTGTGGGTTAATCCAATTTGATTTAACACCAACACCAAGGTCATAAGCCTTGTCGATGTCCAGATAATCACGACCACCACGGCTCATGGCTTGCTGTGCTTTCTGATCAGCAAGGTAAGCTTCTGTAGCGGCTTCTCGCTGACTTTCAGATGTCGATGTAGGGCGTAGGGCTAAGTTAGAACGACCACTGCGGTTGGTCTCAGTGTTGATCATGGTTCCGTGTTTAGTAATTTCGGTCATGGATGGTCTCCAGTATTAAAGGTTGTGAAAGACACGGCAGCGTCCGTTGTTAGGGCTGGCTTTATGCGTGTCGAGATAGATTTGATTGATACAGAATTTGGCTACCCACTCAGCGTCAACGCTCTCGCCTTGGAGCTGGCTGAAGTAGGCAATCAGTTGTTGAAGCCTCAGACCTGTATCAGTTGGCCTGAAGTGATCTTCGATGCGCTGAGACATCGTCTGGTAGCTGCTCAGATTGTTGGTCTGTGGCGGCAATGAGTGATAGTCGGGCTTCCTCATAATGGGAAATCTCCTGTTGTACTGACCATGTATCGAGAGCCAAGAAGAACAAGGCACTTAACACAGCAGCAATATTGAATTTATTGGTCATTGAGCCATCGGCTCGACCTATCGCAGATACGGTCATGAGTGGTTCCAGTAGTTGACTTTTAGAGGGCATCAGGAATGACGCCTACAATCGTTTCCCTGCTCTACTGGTTAAATGATGTTGGTAAGTTCTCAGGCGAGCTGAGAGAGGCTTACAGGCAGCCTCAGGAGCGCTTAGGAGGCAGCTCGACACGACGATTAATAATGTCGTCAACGAGTTCAGCTACAGCTACTTTTCTATCGCGCTTCTTCTGTTCTTGGTGTTGCAGCTCAGACAGAATCTTTGCTGTCTTGGGTGGTAACTTGACGATGATGCGGGCAATCTTGTTTGGGTGAATGCACTTGTAATCGTCAATGCGTAATTGTTTTAGCATGAGTGGTTTCCTAAAGGATTTTTTACAAAAAGAATTGGGGTGATCAGTGATCGATGATGTAAGGGAGTTTTTACAAAAATGATGGACGACCACTGCCGAGGTAAGAGCAGTAGCCGACCAAAAGACCTCATCGAGATAAGGCCAGAAGCAAGGGGATATGACTGAACAGGTAACCAGAACCTAAACAAGTCTGACACGATTAAGAGTCGGTCGAGCCAAAGGCTCAGAGATAATGAGCAAAATCACAACGAAGGGCTTAGTCCACCCTTCCGATAGCGCCCTGATGCTGTCGTACTGTCTGGAGACCACCCATGACCAACGATGCGGAGATAAGACATCGATTCAAGGAGTAGACAGTACTTTAAGACAACATCAAGACGCTGACGGAAAGACGGAGAAGACAAGGAATAAGACAATGACCAAGGTAACTGACTGGTGATAGTCCTTGGTTGATAATCAACAATGATTTATCCAAGACAATCGATCTTAGACAAGCTTTAAGTTAGCTACAGGACAAGGCGAAGAGATACCAGTAGTGATTCCTGTAGATATCTTAAAGTTAACTACTAGTTAGATATTTAGTAGATAACATTGATTAACTAATCTACTACAGGCTAAAAGATAACTTTAAGATAGGAAGCCATTCCGTTCCGCACCTTAATTTACTGTCTTTTCAGTGGTCTAAGGCTCGATACTTTCCACGGTATCATGCGGCTCTGTTACTAAACCTCCAGACTGTTCAGGGCCATTACCTCCTTACTGAGTCTTTTACAACATTCACCGATAACTTCAGGTTGTCACCGAGCTTGCTTAAGGCTCTGTCGTGGTCTGTCGTTGTCGTTGCCATCTAAGGCAGTCAATGAAGTGGTGTCTTTCGCAACATGGATCGGTCTCGATGATAGTGATCATCTTGTGAGACTGAGTGTGTCCATGGTTTGTTGTCTTGGGGACAGCCTACCGGTATTTGGTTCAGGTAGGTCTTCGGGGTTTTTACGTGCTACAAGGGAACTACTGGCTAAACTACAGGGCGTCAGGAATGCACAGGCTCGATAGCTGAAAACTTTATTGCATAGGTATGGGAGAGCTTTTGACCAGACGCCACAAGCGATGCAGAGATGTCAAGAAAACTTTTAGTTTTTGCTCCAAGTTGGCCAGTAGATGACCTGAAGCAAGTAGTGAAAAGTTTTATCCATAGGTATGGGATACCCCCCTTAGACCACTACAGTCAGACCTGCACGATACGCTTGAACCTTCAGGTCGTTACCTTCCAGTTTCTTCAGCGCGGTCTCAGCCTTTTCCTTTTCACGGAACAGCAACAGTCACCAGTTGGAACGCTAAGGAACCTTAAGGAACGCTGTCGGAACGGTTCTGAAGGTCAACTGTTGTAGTAGTAGCATCAGGAAATAATGTTTTCTTGTTGGATAGGAGGGGGACCCCCCTTGACGTTTCAGAAACACCTATACCTACAGCCTTAAACCTACTTCAGCAACCGATACAAGTGAGCCTTACTGATCTCGTACTCAGCCATGATGTCCTTGATCAGAACGCCTTCAGAACGCTTCTGACGCATCTCCTCGATCAATTCATCAGTGAATTCATTCTTACGACCGAACTTAACACCATTGGCCTTAGCCTTGGCGATACCGTCAGCTTGTCGCTCCTTCCTGATGTCAGTCTCGAACTCAGCGATTGCAGCCAGCATGGAGAACATCAGCTTGCCTTGAGCTGTACTGGTATCAATGTGTTGATCAATGACTTTGAGTTCAACTCCTCGTTGTCTCAGGTCTTCAGCGATCTGATGTAGATGAACAGTGGAACGAGCCAGACGATCAATACGACTGATTACCAGCGTGTCACCTTCACGTAGATACTCAAGGCAAGCTTTAAGCTGTGGTCGCTTACCGTCGAGACCAGAGCGCTTCTCCTTGAATACCTTGTCGCAGTCTTTCAGCTTCTCTTCCTGGACTGCCAGAGATTGCCCAGTGGTACTTACTCGGGCGTAACCAATCATTGAACCTTTATGCTTTGCCATGCTGCGTCTCCTATGTCCTTAACTGTTGTGATACAGTAATTCTGAGACATAGAAGAGACACAGTCAATACGTCGGCATCAATTAGGTAACATTATGTATACATTAAGAGACGCACTGAGAGACTGATAGATTTCTTCCGAAGGTATGGGATACCCCCCTAACTGATCAATCACTGGCTACTGTCGTTGCTCTTTACTCTGTCATCTGACAACGGAACAGCAGACCAGCGGTGATCATTAAGTTGCTACAGGCTGGCAAAGGGAAGGCTTCAGGCTGGGCAGGTCAATGGGGTATAGGGGGAAACCTGGAAGTTAGTCGGTCGATGTATGGCCTCAGATTTTTCCGACGAAAAACTCTTGGCTATTAGTATGTCGAAAAGTGGCTTTTCATATTCTCACCACCAAAAATTACTTGATATATTTACAGTCGCCCCAATGCTGTAATGATTACCAGTGGCTCAAAGGGAGGGAGTGAAATGACCGCATTAAGTAACGAACTGTTTCAACATGGATGTAGTGTCGACCGGGAGCCTGATACTTGCCCCAGATGTAATCGGGGTATCGATCCTGAGCTAAAAACTACATCTTATACGTATAAAGACAATAGATTAGAGCGTCTGCAAGTTGCGTATCGCTGCCCCCGACATGAGTGTGCTGAAATATTCATCGCCAACTACATCTGCATGCTGAGAGTCTGCCACCTAAAAAGCGTTTCACCTAAAAAGCATGAGCCTCGCGAGTACCCCACAGAGATAACAGGCGTTTCAACGCAGTACAGCGAAATTTTCAATCAGTCCGCAGCAGCGGAAGCGAACGATCTAACACTAATTGCCGGATGTGGTTACCGAAAAGCCTTAGAATACTTAATCAAAGATTACTGCATCCAAAAGATGCCAGATCAAGAGGATAAAATTAAGAAAATGTTCTTGGGTAATGTCATTGATAAGTTTGTTAGTGATACTACCTTAAAAGAAGTCGTTAAGCGGGCAGTCTGGCTTGGAAATGACGAATCTCACTATACGCGCAAGTTTGTAGATAAAGACGTACAAGACCTCAAAGAAATTCTACAGTTAACTGAATATTGGATTTGTCACGACGTGAAGACCCAACAGCTACTGAAGGAAATGACCCCCGCGTAAGAACCTATTTTATCGATTACAACGCCAGCCCTTTGAGAGTCGGAGTATTTTCAATGCCCCGCATATGCTCAGCCAGTTGCTCAATCTTCAAGCCATCTGAGTACAGACCATAAGTCAACGACCCATCTTCATGTCCAACGATTTGCTTGGCTACGGAGATGGGAACGTCCTTCTCTTGCAAAGCAGTAGCAAGAAACTTCCTGAAGCTATGAAAGACCTTCTGACCTTTCTCATCGTTCTTAATACCCAGTGATGTCTTCAGGCTGCTAAACCAGCCAGACGCTCTCTGATCATTCTTCCCTGCCAGCTCAGGGAACAGCAGCTTACTACTACTAAACAACCCCTTCTCGCGCTGAGCCAGTACCATCTCAAGTATGTCGGGATGTATAGGCACCTTACGGATACCGGCTTTAGTCTTGCTTTCCCGTATATCGAAGTACCACTGACCATGCTCGGTCTGTTCAATAGCATCGACTCCAGCTAATGCCAGCTCATTGATACGTGCACCGGTATACATCCCAAGTCGGGGCAACAAGTATTTGTACCCTTCCATGTCACGAGTCTTGTCGAGGATTGCTTGGACTTCCTGCTTGGTGAATGACTGGAAGTGTCCGTCGTCCTTACCAAGTACTTCCTGATCACGGAACGGGTTCTCTTTAGGAATACCCTGAGCAACACGGCGACTATCGGTGTATATCTTCGCCAACGCTGTGACCTCAGCATTGATCGTCCCACGGACAAGCCCTTGATCAGCTCTAAAATCGATATAGCCTGCAACCTGCTGTTCAGTGATCGAGACAAGCGGTACATCCTTCTCACCGAGATAGTCCAAGAATCGCTTAGCATAGATTTCACGGCGCTCTATCGTCTTAGCGCCCCGCCCTTCCCTCTTAGCTTTCTCAGCGCTGGCCTTAGCCCCATCCAAAAGACTGAAGCCGTGCTTACCTGACTCATGGTCTTTCCGCTCCCAGAATTGCTCCAACGCCTCTCGACGAATCTGAGGAGTATTTGCGTTAATCTCGAAGTCTGGTGAGTGGTGAACGCCGTGGTCATGCGGCAGCTCATGAGGGCTTTGTGCTGGGTAAATTGCACCACGCAATTCGGAAAGAACTGACCGGAAACGATCACGGGTAGTTGTCTGCTGCTCTTCCAATACTTGACGAGCGAACTCTGCATCCATTTGGTCACGGAAAATCATCGCAGCCTTAACATCACTGGTGCCGGTAGAGCGGCGAATATGTGACTTTCCACCGTAGCGATGCTGGATACTCTTGGGTATTCTGCGCGAATACACCCACTTGTTGTGATGCAGGGTCAAATGCTTAAGGTTCACAGCCATCTCCGGTCGATTTCGGCGCCAACTTACCACAGATGTAACACGATATGTAACACGACCTGTGACTCGCCAGCCCCCGCACCATGCGGGTTTCCCGCCGTTATTGGGTTTCAGAGATGGTAAGAAAAATCATCCATTGTGACTGTGATTGCTTCTATGCCTCGGTAGAAATGCGGGACGATCCCAATTTACGTGGGCGTCCTATCGCGGTAGGCGGGTCAAGCGACCGCAGAGGCGTTATCTCGACCTGCAACTACGAAGCACGCAGCTTCGGAGTGCGCTCAGCCATGCCCACCGCACAGGCCAAAAAGCTGTGTCCTGACCTGATTGTAGTGCCGGGCAACATGAAAAAATATCGAGAGGTGAGCGAGCAGATACGGGAAATTTTTCTATCGTATACCGATTTTATTGAGCCATTATCCTTGGATGAAGCCTATCTCGATGTCACAGACAGCCCACACTGCAACGGCAGCGCAACTTTAATCGCCCAAGAAATTCGCGCGCGAGTACAGCAGGACCTAGGCATCACTATTTCCGCAGGCGTAGCGCCGAATAAATTCCTCGCCAAGATCGCCAGTGATTGGCAAAAGCCGGATGGATTGACAGTCATTCACCCAAATGCTGTCGAAGACTTTGTGCTGCGCTTACCGATCAAAAAGATTCACGGTGTAGGGCGGGTCACTGCAGAAAAAATGCAACGGCAAGGCATTCGCACCTGCAGCGATTTACGGCGCTATAGCCAAATTGAGCTGGCCCAAAAATATGGAAAATTTGGCAATCGCCTGTACCAATTGTGTCGTGGTATCGATGACAGAAAAGTAAGCAGTGATGGCGCACGGAAAAGTGTCAGTGTGGAGCGCACCTTTCGCGACGACTTGATTACTTTGGAATCCTGGCAGAAAGAAATGATTCACCTGTATGGACGATTGCAAGAGCGCATGGAGAAGCTCGGCGACCGCTACGAAATTAGTGGCGCAATCGTCAAAGTGAAGTATGCCGACTTTACCCAGTCCACCCATGAGCGCACCAGCAAGGCTGGACGCATTAGCGAGTTCAAGCAACTACTGGAGCAATGTTGGGAGAAGCGCAGCGATCCGATCCGCCTGCTGGGTGTGGGCATCAAACTAAAAGACTTGCGCGCCGAATTAGGGCCGGAGCAACTACCACTCCCGCTGCGCTACCGGCCCTCATCCAATACCTGATTTTGCTCAACTTTAGGTACCCTACTGTGCCGAACCCGATTCAGGCGTTCCGGTTACAAACGATTTCCACGCCAGTTTCGGCAGATTTTCGCGTCGCGGAACCTTTGCCCAAAATACCTGTCGAGCGTCCGCCGGCTATACTCCCATCACGGTTTTTAAAGCTGCTCCACTGAATCTATGAAGCGTGTACTTCCCAGCGCATTTGTGGGCTGGTTTCTCAATTACGCCCGCAAGTTGAAGCACCCGCAGCTATTCAAGTGGATATGTGCCCTCTTTTTACTTGATCTGATTATTCCGGATCTGGTGCCCTTTGTGGACGAAATTCTGCTGGGACTCGCAACGATTTTTCTCGCCTCATGGCGTAAAAATCGAGATGATCTGCGAGATCCTCCAGAGCGTAAAGAGAAAGTGGTGCACGGTAGTGCAGAAAAGGTTACTCCAAGAAAGTAGCCTGCAATGTGTAAAGCGTCGCACAAGAGACGACGCAAATACGAAGCCGGTACGGTTAACACTGAGTCAAGAGTGGTATTCGCTCGAAGCTGTTTTTCAGCGAAATAACGTTAACAAACTACTTGCTGGTGCATGATGTCGCCCAGGGAAGGATTCCCAAGGGATTACGCACTAGTAAGTGACGATGGGAATTGAGGCCAAGGAGGCAGATCCCATGTTTGCGGACAAGTTGTGTAGTCTCAGTGACGAAGACTTAATTCAACAGTATTACCACACACGAAACCGTCAGGCATTTCGCGAGATTTTCCATCGCTATAAGGAACCGTTGTTCCGTTACTGTGCACAGATGGACTTGGCTCGCTGTACCGCACTGATGGAGAATTTCTGGCTTACCCTACTTTCAGAGCCGCCCCTACTCGAGCGTCAACAGCTGAAAAACTGGCTGTACATTCGCGTAAACCGCTTGCTCAACTCTGCCTGTGGTGACGTCACCAGCGAAATTAACTCGCAGGAGACCACCTTACAAAACGCCTTCGAACAGTCTGACATGCTCAAGGCGCTGCAGCAGCTGCCGCGCCGCCAACGCAACATTTTCCTGCTGTACAAGCAGTGCGGCCTCTCGCTGGCGACGGTGGCAGACATCGAAAGAATTTCCCTGGCCGTGTGCCGCCAGGAGCTGGCAGATGGCAGTAACTCCCTGGAGTTCAACTTGCACGGCAGTGCGCGTAAGCCCTGGGTGTCCAGCGTCACTCTCGCGAAGCAGGCCGCTGAGGCAGATGCCCTCGCGCAAGAGCAAGCGCGCGAGCAACCCCAAACGGCCAAGCCCCGCTTCACCTGGGGAACACGGTGGGCAGCCAAAAGCCTGAAACCATCCAACTCCGAAACCAGTAAACCTACCGTTGAGATTGCGCAGGCATGAACACGAACCAATGGGAATCGTCCTACCAGCAGGCCATCGACACCATTCATGTGCCTTCGCATCTTGACGAAAAAGTCATGGACAGCCTGCGCAATATACAACCTGAGAAAAAGAGCCGACGTGTGCATGGGGAAGCCAGCACTTTTTCCAAGGTCAGCTCAGGGTTAGGTGTTTTGGCTGTCGCCATTGTGCTGCTGCACCCGGCGCAATATATCGGGGCAGAGCCCGGCCAGATCACTCCGGGCCAGGCAGAGCGAGTACAGCCAGCAGAGAACCAGCGCGTCCGGAAAGCGGCCGTTTCCGCGACCAGCCAACCGGTGCTAGATGAGTGGTACCACATACGCGCAGAAGTGCAGGCGGGAAATTTTATGTCGCTGTGTGCGCAGTGGCGCCGGCTAAAGGGCGACGACACTAGCGTCCGCCTGCCCAAGGATTTGGCAACCAAAGCAAAACAGCACTGTCGGTTGCTACCCTGACTCTCCCGAGTGCTGGGCCCCTCCCGTCAGTAAGCGGAAACGCCTCCATCAACTGCCAGTGCTTGCCCAGTGACATAGGTGAGCGCTGGGGAGCACAGCATCACCATTGCGTTCACCACCTCTTCCGGATCCCCCAAACGTTTCATCGGGCAACCCGCCGCGAGTACCCCATGTAACTGTTCTACACTGGCACCCGGGGGTGGCGTCAGCCCCGCCACCATAGGGGTTAACGTGAAGAATGGGCAGATGGCGTTCACCCGCACATTGTGCCGCGCATATTCCACTGCAGCGGTGCGAGTAAGCCCCACCACCGAGTGTTTGGCACCAGCATAGGCCGCCGCCTTCGGCGCGCCGCCAAGGCCTGCCATGGAGCTGACATTCAAAATAATGCCGTGTTTCTGTCCGCGCATGAGCTTGAGCTGATGCTTCATGCCAAAGAAGACCCCTTTGACATTCACGTTGTGTTGACGATCGAAGGTCTCTTCATCAACTTCTTCAAAATGCACCTGGGGTGGCGCAATGCCAGCATTGTTCACCGCAATATCCAGCCGCCCAAAGTTCTCCCGCGCCAGCGCGACCATCGCCGCACAGTCCGTCTCTGAGGATACATCGCAGGTAACGGCCTGGACTTCGATACCCTGTGCCGTCAACTTATCGACCACTACATGCAAGCCTTCTTCATTGATATCCCCAAGGACCAAACGGGCACCCCGGTGACCAAGCGCCTCCGCCAGTAGCGCGCCAAAGCCACTGGCGGCTCCAGTAATCAACGCTACCTTGCCGGTGAAGTCCAGCAATGGATCTCGCTGAAAGTCTGCCATGATTACAGTCCTCCACAGGCGGTGAGGCCGCCATCAACAACGACACATTCGCCATTGGTATAACTGCCGGCATCAGAGACCAAGTACAAAACCGTACCGGCCATTTCTTCCGGCTCGGCATGTCGGTGCATCGGGATATGCCCAATAGCAGCCTGGTAGATCTCGTCGTGAGAAAACAGGGCGCCGGCAAATTTGGTTTTGGTGAGCCCGGGCAACAACGCATTTACGCGGATATTGAACTGCGCACACTCCTTGGCGAAAGCCTTGGTCATATTCACCACGGCGGCCTTGGTGATGGAATAAATACCCTGGCCTACCCCGGGCTGTAACGCGTTGATCGAGGCTGTGTTTACGATGCAACCGCCACCATTTTCTCGCATCAATTTTCCGGCCTCTACGGACATATAAAAATAACCGCGAATGTTTACATCCACGGTTTTTTCAAAAGCACCAAGATCGGTATCGAGAATATGGCCGAAATAGGGGTTGGTCGCTGCATTGTTTACGAGAATATCGAGCTTGCCGTATTGCGCGCGGATATGCTGAAACACCTGCTCAATATCTTGCATGTTGCCAATATGGCAGGGCAGCGCTTCCGCTTTGCCACCGGCGTCATTGATCGCATCAGCCACCGCCTGGCAGCCCTCAATCTTGCGACTGGACACCAGCACCTGGGCTCCCTGCTCCGCCAGCAGCTTGGCGATCGCCTCACCAATGCCACGACTGGCGCCGGTTACCAGCGCAATCTTTCCCGTTAAGTCAAAGAGGTTGGTCGCCATGAATTTCTCCCGATGGTTATCGTCTATACGTTGTTCGGTTACTGACACCCGAGGCACCCAGTCCGGCACTGTATAAAAAGTGCACGAGCGGCCCCATTAGAGTCCTGATTTTCACGTTACCGGGTCCCTCGGAATCAACCAAATTAATTATGTGAATCGCCCCACATTCAAAAAATCTATGACAAATACCCATAACAAAAAAACGGGTTTCAGCACTGAGGTTCAGGCGCCAATACCCCCTGTCACAGCGGTATCTGCGCACTTTTGCGGCGGATTTTCCCGGCCGCCCGGCGCCGGTGCTATGTTTCCAGCTAGCTCACTCGCTGTTTACTCAGGTAATTGGACAGCTTCCATAAAAGGACACTTATAAGATGACCCAAGCCTACCCGCACCTGCTCGCCCCGCTGGATCTGGGTTTCACCACACTGAAGAACCGTGTGCTGATGGGCTCTATGCACACAAACCTGGAAGAGCACCCAGGAGGCTATCAGCGTTTGGCCACTTTCTACGCCGAGCGCGCACGCGGTGGTGTCGGCCTGATTGTCACCGGCGGCATTGCCCCAAATGAAGAAGGCGGGGTATTTCAGGGGTGCGCCAAGTTAACCACCCCAGAAGAGGCAGAAGAGCACCGGGTGATTACCGCCGCAGTCCACAACGAAGGTGGCAAGATCTGCATGCAGATACTGCATGCTGGCCGTTACGCGTATAACCCTAATCTCGTCGCTCCATCCGCCATTCAGGCGCCAATTAACCCATTTCCCCCCAAGGCGCTGAGTGACGCAGAGGTTGAGCAACAAATCGATGACTATGTGCGCTGTGCGACCCTCGCCCAGCAAGCGGGCTACGATGGCATCGAAGTGATGGGCTCAGAGGGCTATTTCATCAACCAGTTCATCGTTACCCGCACCAATCACCGGGACGACCGCTGGGGAGGCAGTTATGAAAACCGCATGCGCCTGCCTATCGAGATTGTGCGCCGTATCCGCGAGGCTTTAGGCGAAGAGTTCATCATCATCTATCGCCTTTCCATGCTCGACCTGGTGGAAGGTGGCAGCAGCTTTGACGAAGTGGTCACCCTGGGCCAGGCGATTGAGAAAGCCGGCGCTAATATCATCAACACGGGCATTGGCTGGCACGAAGCGCGAATCCCGACCATCGCCACCAGCGTTCCCCGTGCGGCTTTCAGCGGTATTACCGCCAAAGTCAGACAACACCTGAACCTTCCAGTGGTGACCAGTAACCGAATCAATATGCCGCAAGTCGGGGAAGATGTACTCGCCGCAGGTGAGGCCGACATCATCTCCATGGCGCGCCCGTTCCTCGCAGACCCAGAATTCGTCAACAAGGCCGCAGAAGATCGTGCAGATGAGATCAACACCTGTATCGGCTGCAATCAGGCGTGCCTGGACCATACCTTCGAACTGAAGCTCACCTCGTGTTTGGTCAATCCGCGTGCCTGCCATGAAACCGAACTCAATTACCGGCCAACGGCAAAACCCAAGAAGATTGCTGTGGTCGGCGCTGGCCCTGCCGGGCTCGCGGCTTCCACCGTTGCAGCCGAGCGCGGACATCAAGTGACGCTGTTCGAAGCGAGCGACAAGGTTGGTGGCCAGTTTAATATCGCCAAACAGATTCCCGGCAAAGCGGAATTTGAAGAAACCCTGCGCTACTTCAAGCGCAAGCTCGAACTCACAGGAGTCGATGTAAAGCTCAATACCAAAGCCACTGAAGCGGACCTGAGTGACTACGACGAAGTGATCATATCCACCGGAATACTTCCGAGAATTCCGCCTATCGAGGGCATCGATCACCCCAAAGTGCTCAGTTACCTGGAGGTTCTGCGGGAGAAAAAGCCAGTGGGGAAACGTGTGGCGATCATTGGCGCCGGTGGCATCGGCTTTGATGTCGCGGAGTACCTCACCCACAGCGAAGATCATATCAGTGAACTGGTGGCCAGTAGCAAACAGGAGTTCTTCGATGAATGGGGTGTGGATATCACCCTCGACCATCGCGCGGGCCTGAAGCCCATTGAGCCCGTCGCCAGTCCGCGCGAGGTATACCTGCTGCAGCGCAAAACAACCAAAGTGGGTGCCGGGCTGGGCAAAACCACAGGCTGGATCCATCGCACCAGCCTCAAGCACCGCCAGGTGAAAAACCTGTCGGGCGTGGCTTACAAGAAGATCGATGATCAGGGTCTGCATATCCGCCTGGGCGACGAACAACAAATCCTGGATGTGGATAACATCATTATCTGCGCGGGCCAGGAGCCCCTGCGCACCCTGCACGATGCACTACAGGCCAAAGGCCAAATCAGTCATTTGATTGGCGGCGCCTATGAGGCTGTGGAACTCGATGCCAAACGAGCGATCGACCAGGGCTCGCGCCTCGCGGCAGAAATTTAACGCCATCTAGCGCATGCCTGATAGTTCAAGCTTGGCGGATATAGGCTGATCTGGCGGCAAATCGCTGCCGCAGAACTATACTGAGGCATACGGATTGATCTGCCAGGGAAGCGCAACATTCCTCTCCGCGTAGCGCCTTTATCCACAAGCGCAGCGACCGCTAAGACACACGCCGGTTATATGGGCTTCCCTGCCGTTAGAATAACGAAAGACAGGAAAGGCCCTGCTCATGGCGACGTCCACCCTCTCTGATTTACTCTCTCGCGCACGGCCAAGTGTCGAGCAAGCGCTAGAACATCTGCAACCGCCCTACACACTGTTCTTTTCGGTGAGCGATGGCAGCAAACGCGCACGAGTCTGCCACGGGCGCGGCAGTGATCTGAATACCCTCTGGCTAAAACTCGCCGCACAGTCACGCAAGCAGCTTGCCAGTGCAAAAATGGCTGGGCGCTGGTTGCGTATCGACTGGGT
Organism: Microbulbifer agarilyticus S89; assembly: GCF_000220505.1. GTDB lineage: Bacteria > Pseudomonadota > Gammaproteobacteria > Pseudomonadales > Cellvibrionaceae > Microbulbifer > Microbulbifer agarilyticus_B. Next base: position 117,966 of record NZ_AFPJ01000042.1, read on the forward strand.
AACCGATGCGGAGCCCATGGATTGGCGCACACTTAAAGAAAAGTTCAAAAACACCAAACGCGGCTATTTCCGGTTCGGACTGGCGCTCGACGCCAACTGGGAGGTTGCCTTTCTGGAACAAGAACTGAATGGCAACGCTATGCTGTACGGCGGCAATAAAGTCGCGCACGCTATGGTCAACCATAGTAAATTTCGCACCTATACCGATATACGTTTTGGAAAAAATACGCCGCTGAATTTCGATGATGATACCCCCGTGACCCGTTTGCACACGGAAGGCCTCTTTGTCGAAAAAAATTCTATCCCGCAGTTTCTCTATGGCCCGGGGCGCAACGCTGGCCGTAGAATTATCGACGAGCTCGACCAACCCACAGCGGAACATGTAATCGATACCAGCAGTCGCTACCTCGCCTCACAGGTATTGAAAAATGGGCGCTTCGAATATGGCTGGCACTGCTGCTTCGATCGCCCTATCGGCACCTACAACACACTCCGCCATGCCAGCTCTACCTACGCAATGACCGAGGGGTGGGAGGTAACCCGCGATGACAAGACCAAACGGGCCATCGACCGAGCACTGAATTGCCTGACGGAAAAGCTCATCAAGAAAGTACGGCTGCCTGGCGGTGAAGACGCTGCATTCCTTGTAGAAGCCAATGGTGAAATCAAACTCGGCGGAAACGCTGTGTGCCTGCTGGCACTGGTTAAATACATCGAGCTCAGTGAAAACAGTGAAACGCATGCAAAATACAGCGAGCTAATGGAGCAGCTGGCGCAGGGAATCCGCTTCATGCAGGACCCGGAGTCCGGAAAGTTCGTGCACGTGCTGCAATATCCGGACCTTACCGTGAAGGAAAAATTTCGCATCATCTATTACGACGGTGAAGCAGCCTTTGGTCTCATGCGCCTGTACGGGCTAACCAAGGACGAGCGCTGGCTGAACCTGGTCGAGAAAGCCTTCGAATACTTCCTTGAGAACAACCACTGGGAGGCCCATGATCACTGGCTCAGTTACTGTGTCAATGAATTGACCCTGTATCGTCCTGAGGCGCGCTATTACCAGTTCGGCATTCAAAATGTGGTCGGACATCTCGACTTTATTATTGAGCGCATCACCACATTCCCGACCCTGCTGGAGCTGATGATGGCTTCCGAGCGGATGGTCACCCGCCTGCGCCAAGAAAAAGAATTTTCCTATCTACTCAATCAACTCGACCTGAAGAAGTTTTACTTCGCACTGCATACCCGTGCCATGTACCTGTTGAACGGTTACTTCTGGCCCGAATATGCCATGTTTTTTCAGAACCCTGCAAAAATCGTTGGTAGCTTTTATATTCGTCATCATGCATTTCGCGTGCGTATTGACGATGTGGAACACTACCTTTCGGGATTTGTTGCGTTTAGGAAATATCTTCTCGGCGGTGGTTGCCCACAGCAATTTTCACCCATGCCGCAGGCGCGACAACTTGCTCGCTCCGAAGAAGCCCCCCTACCCATACTGGCCTGGGCAGGAGATGTAAACCTTGCCCGCAGACAGCACTACCGTACAGAGGAGCTTGGCGAAGAGGAGGTCATCGGGCGTATCCCGGCACTTTCCAACGCCGACTTGAGTGTGGTCAATCTAGAATGTGTCGTTGCCACCACTGGCGAACAGGGCATCTACAAGGGAGAGAAAGCCCCATACTACTACCGCGCACGGCCCGAAATGCTGAAGCTATTGCGCAGGGCCAACATCGATGCTGTCACCACTGCCAATAACCACAGTGGTGACTATGGTGTTCAGGCTTTATTGGAACAGGGATTCTGGCTCGACAGCCAGAGGATCGGTCACACCGGCACGGGAGTGAATCTCGACGCGGCATTGACTCCTGTCATACTTCCCCTAAACGATTTCAATGTAGCCCTATTTTCCCTGGATGCCACGCAAAAATCCTTTGGCGCGGGGCCGAAACAACCAGGCGGCGCCTTCCTGCCACTCGACAATCCCACCGCCTGGTTGCGCTTACTCGAGCCACGTATTCTGCGCGCACGCCAACATGCCCAGGTGGTTCTGGTAGCCGTACACTGGGGAAAGAACCTGGAACACGAACCCGGCGCGGACGAAATTTCGGTCGGCCATCACATCATTGATGCGGGTGCTGATGGCATCCTCGGTACCAGTGCGCATATTCTTCAGGGTATCGAGGTCTATAAAGATCGCCCGATTATTCATGACGCAGGTGACCTGCTCTTTGATGCGGTCCGCCGATCATTGAAAGATAGTGGTGTCTTCCAATTATCATTGAGCCAAAGAGGGGTGGAAAAGATACGCTTCGTTCCGGTCGGCTCAGGATTCGGCTTAAGTCACCAGCGGACGGGGAAAGAGGCAATCGCGGCAACCCAGCGATTCGCAGGCCTGTGTGAAAAGATGGGTACTTTACTGCAACCCCTGGAAGATGGCTCCGGCGAGATTACCCTTGCCCCACCACAAAGGACCTGTCCATCTCTGCCAGCGGCACGCAAAGCAACAGCCGTTTCCACCGCGATAAAGCCAACAGAAATTCCCATTTCGCCACTTTGGGTCGCCAGAGATGTACCGCGCGATGCCAGCATTCCACCAATGGACCTGGGGCCATTGCAGCTTGTCGGCCTACGTTATAGCCCTCACAAAATCGAACGTAGACAACTTCTCTATGTGGAGTCGTTCTGGAGGCTTAATCCCTCAAGAACCGACCAACTCACAGAGAATATTCGTCTCGACATTCGCGCCGTGCCCATCCAACCGACCGATATGCCCTGCTGGGGAAAGTCCATGGATCACGATCCCTGTGACTGGATGTTGCCTACCAGACTGTGGAAACCCGGCGTCATCTACCGCGACTACTATGGCTTGCGCCCACCTGCGCCCAAACACCTCAGCAATAGCGACCTGCGTCTCGAAATCGGCCTGATCGGCGCAAACACCCACATCCGCCCGATACCGGTACACGACACCCTCATTCAGCTGAACCTCGCCCAGAAGACAGTTGCCCGGAAGAAAAAAGAAACTGCATCCATCGACGGCCGCTCGCCGCCGCAGTACCGCACAACCTTCCCCGCATGCGTCTACCGCGAATCCCCGGGGCAAACGTGGAATGCGCAGCAACTAACCGAGCTCACCGGAGGCGAATGGCTGGTACCACCGCCTCCAGGCTGGTATGTACGGAGCGTCGTCTCCGGTCAAAGCTTCATCGAGCAATCCTTGAATCCCGTACTATTCGTCGCGCACAAATACAGTGACCGAGCCTACCATGAGCGCACAGCCAAAGCGCAGTACAAAAAATGGGACCTGCACGACAAGCTCGCAGCTATCGTACACGCTGCGGGACAAGATATGGGGGGGGTAATCGTAGCACGACCGGTCCACGGACTACCGGAGAAGCTTCCTGTTCTCCGCGTGGATGACCCTATCCAGGCACTTATTGAGCTCGGGCTCGCCGCTCGAAATCGATTCCGCGGCGATGTAGTCGCCATAACCGGCACCGCGGGAAAGTCCTCGACCGTGCATATGCTCGCAAACATGCTCGGCACAAGGGAGACCGTCTTGTCGAGCCTGGGTAACTACAATTCGAGAGTTGGCACACCCAGTATGCTCGCGAGTCTGAGTGGCGACCAACAGGTTGCTATTCTGGAGATCGCACAAAGTGCTCTGTGGATGCGTTCGGGGCCAATTACGCGACGCGTGCGCCCAACCATCGCGCTAATAACTGGAATCGGCATATCGCAGACAACGAAACGGGTTAAGACAACCGAAGACACGGCTCGCTGGAAATCACGTATTTTTGACGGCCTAATCGGTAGAGCCGTGGCGATCGTCAATGAGCAGCTACTGCACTTCGATTATGTACTGGCCAAAGCCAAGCAGCATGCGAAACGTATAATTGTATTCGGCACAAGCGAGAACGCCGAAGTGCAAATTACCAATATCCAGGCGGAGGGCCGCGGTAGTAAAGTCACGGTAAGAATAGCGGGGGCTGAACGCACACTTCATGTTCCAGCACCAAGTGTGGGAATGGTTCACAACGCTGTCGCTGCGATGTGCGTTGCCTATGCACTGGGACGCCCCCTGGATGAGGCTGCAGAGTCCCTTAAGCACTTGCAACTAGACGACGGTCACTTGACCCACATTGACCTGAACTTAGGTAGCGGAACCGCACAACTCATCGACGATAGCTGGAACGCTACGGTGAGTTCAATGCTAAATGCGTTTTCTGTATTGGCCGCATCAGCGGTGTCGGCGGGTGGACGTAAGATAGCGGCACTGGGTCGTATTGTCGATCTTGGTGATCACGCGGAACAACTGCATCAGAGTCTGGCGCAACCTCTTATCGAGAGTGGCATCGATCTTCTGATAACCCATGGAGCAGAGATGCAATTTTTGCGTGATGTCATGCCAACAGAACTACTGGGGCCCCACTTTTCTAGCGCAAATGAGATTTCCAGTTTCTTAGCAGGTACTATTCAGCCGAAAGATCTGATTCTAATTAAGGGGTCTAGAAGAGACTCAGACTTTGGAAACGTTACAACCCTGCTTAAAGAAGCCATCAAAATACAAGAAACAATAAAGGTCGACTCCAATGCATAGGAGTACCACAGGAAATTCTCGTCGGATGATAGTTTATTTCGTGGGTTTTTATTAATTGATATCTGAGGTGCGTTTTCTCACTGCGGAATCTCCACAACCCGCTAGAGACCGCATGCTTTGCGCTCGTCGCTGTACAGCCCGAGTCTCAATCTTCACATTGAATGCGACACAAATCCTAAGAGAATCATCTTCCACCGGGTTTACATAATGCAGTAACCAATGTGGAAACACTACCAGCCTGCCTGCGCGGGGAATGACCCGCACACGGCTTCCGAAACTGCTATTCGGCAATTCACCCTGTATGCACAGCATGCGAGGATCCAAAAACTCGATATTGCCACTGCTGACACTTTTCTCCTTCACCAAATCGGATTTCACATAATAAACCCCAGACCACGTACAGGATTCATGATTGTGTATCTTTCGATAGCTGTCTCCGCGAGAAACGTTCGCCCATGCATGCGCGAGCATATCCTCGGCACGCGGCGTAAATTGTTGTCGGGTAGCTTTTAGGGATATTTCTCTAACCGCATCCACGAGCCAACCTTTCATCGTGGCTATTTCGTTGTGCGGCCAATCAAAGAAGTCTTTCTGCGAGTCCCAACTCCCTATATTTGAGCGCTTTTTCCCGGGTATCGTTGCCTCAGCATCAAGGATAATTTTCTCCAGACGCCTGTTTACATCGACAGACTCCGCGATATCACGCACCAAAATGGGTGTACTGAACGCCGATCTAACTGTATCCATGGTTACCCGCCTCTACATAAGAATTATTCCCTGGACCCTAACCAATAACGGAAAATTGCGATCTTCCCGAATGCGCCAGTGGGGAGCGGTCGATCGCGTCTACTCGAGCGTCCTTAGGTCCATGATGGCACAAGGTATACATTCGCTGGATGGCTACTGGTGATCCCTCGAGTACGGCCTCCAGAACATCTTCGCCGTTTTCCCGCCGGTTTCTGACCCAGCCGCGAATAGAATGCAAGATTGCTATCCACTTTAGCCAGCGTCGAAAACCGACGCCCTGGACCTGACCGCGAATAACAAAGCGCTCGCATTGTTTTGGAACTGTGGACCGATCCAGATCATTAAATATATGCGAGACAAGAGCCGTCGCCACATCACGGCCGGGCCCAGACGATGGAAAATGATGCGACGATAGATGCGGATTACAAACCGCGTCCATAACTCGCCAGGGCTGGCTATCGAGATCACTGCTGATGTCTTCGGTACAAAAATCAATCCCGACCAAAGGAGGATAAAAAATGGCCGGCAGCGTCCGCTGCAAGACGCCCTCGATACTTTGATGAACCTGATCGCCAACCTCCCGGAGAGCAACGTCAGTGCGGCCCGCTTGCGCCTGAAGATGCAAAACGGATACCAGTCGCCCGCCGACAACCAATAAGCGAAATTGATTCAGCTTCGTCTCATCCTTAATGAATTCTTCCAGGTTCGTTGGCAATATCGACTTCATCCAGTCGCCATTGCGAGTGATTTTTCGTGAAATCAAGCGTAACCTGTCCGGCATACCATGGTGGAATAGGCAGCTGCTGTGCTCTCCGGTTAACCGGTAGAGTCCGTCTGCAAGCTGCTCCACCTGCAGATTGAGTTTGTATGCGGCCTGTTTCACCAGAGCAGCCTGGCGAGCATTGCCTTTTCCAAACACTCTGCTAAATCGAGTGTCCCTATAAGGCTCTGCAAGCGAGACCGTCGCATTCTCGGTTGATACTAAGGCGGGCTTAATATCCTCGGAAAACATGTGCGATATCACTTTCTCCGGCACATTCACAGGCCGCCCGTAACTCGGGAATACCGCGTCGCTTATCCCCGGGTTCGAATTTACCTCAATGATATATGCCCGCGGCATCCCATTGTGCCAATGATCTGGCGAGACATAGATGAGATCTACTCCAACCTGAACCAGGCCCGGAAAGCAGTTTGCGGCACGCTCAGCAATTTCGACGGCCTCACGATCCAAGTAATCAAGTATTTGCACGGTTTCGCCACCAGCCGACGCATTGGCAACACTGGTGAGCTGGACGGACTCATCAGGCTCCGGCACATAGTCGAGCGTAAGCCCATGGCGCTCCAAAAGATCGAAACGCCGTATTGGATCGATCCTCAGGCTAGGATTACGTCTTCTGACCGTATTCTTCTGAGCAACCAGTTCCCTGACTGTCGATTTGCCATCGCCCATAACACAGGCCGGCACCCTCACATAGGCGGCTTCTGCCCTCCCGCCGATCACAATAATGCGCACATCGTCGCCAAAAATATGTTGCTCTACGAGCACCTCTCGACTTTCGCTTTTCGCAAATTCCCAGGCCTTGAAGAACTCCTCTTCTGTGGAAATTTGGCTAGTGACGCCATGGCCAGCAGATCCATCGGTGGGCTTCACAGTGACAACTGTGTCCGATTCCGTGAAGAATGCCAGTGCCGCGTCATAGTCACGAAACACACTTCCTGAGGGAACTGGCACGCCATGCGCGGCCATCATACTCTTCGCGATCTGCTTCTTGCGCACACAGTAGGCATACACAGAAGAGTTTTCTGGCGAATTTTGCCGGAACACGACCCGTCGTGATTCATTGAAAACTTCAAAAATTAGGTTTCTGTGATAGCGCACATCCAGATCAAGGTTGGCTGCCGCATTACACAAAAGCTGAATGCCGACATCATCCTGACTTTGTAGGAATTTCGAGGCTGAGAAATCGTTTGGGCCAGAGTTCTGAATGACATCGTCAATGGGCAGGGGCGGCTGGCCCTGCCCACATGGGCCGTTATCAGGATCACCACGCCCCTCCAAGTTTTCTTGATCGTCGATACCAACGTCTACCTGGCAGGCATCCTCACTGATAACTGTGTCCGAGCTGTCATTGCCGTCGTGCATTAATCTGTCCCTTGATCGTCCAAAATACGCCAGAGCATCTTCACATCAACTTCCCCACCGCGTTGACTCACACCGCGGGGAAATAAATTTGACCACACCCATACAGAGTTCCGGTTTAGCACAATTTTCTTATCTTGGCCTACGCCAAACCCATACCCAAACTTTGGGTCTAGTGCGAGGTTGGCATCTACTGGAATCCAGCGATTGTGCAAATACACTTCCGCTGCGTGGTGATTTGGCTGTGAAAACGCTCGTTTTTCAGTAAAAAGAAATTCTGATGTCATTCGTGCGGGATACCCCATAGCGCGGGCTAAGGCGACAAAGAGCGCTGAGAATTCTGTACAATCTCCTTGTCGGGCCTTAACCGCATACAGGGCACCGCGCGTCTTCTGCCGACGATATTCGATAATTTGTTGGGGCGTCAGGAACGCGGCACGCAATCGCGCTTCGGGATCAGAGTAACTGCGCTCGATGTTTTGGGCGAGGCGTACGATCTCAACGGATTCTGACTCGATGTATTTGGAGGGTCTGAGATAGATGGTGGATGGAGCTGCTTCTAGCGACGTACCCAACCACTCATCGTGTTGAATCGCGAGATCATAGCCCGCGACCAGCACCTCGAAGTACACGCGCTTGACCGAAACGTCGTTGGGAGGGATATCCCATTCCAGTTCGAGATACTCACCAGCATCATATTCAAACTCTCGTCGCTCGACCCTGGCCACATCATCGACGCGTAGACCCAGTACGCGCTGTTGCCTATGTCCATCCACCGGAATTGCTACCCGGTGAATATAACCTTGTATAGATTGCTCGGTGTCATTGGTGACAGTGATTTCAGCCAGAAGAGTGACCATATGTGCCGATTTCTGTTCACTTGCAGACTCATCAGCGTATGCGGTGAACTTAGTCATGAGTAGTGCAGCAATAACCAGCAGCGTCGCGGCCGCGCACACCCATTTTCGCTTTTCGAACAAACCAATCACCGCTCGCGCAATGCCTCGCCTGCTTTATTAAACGGTTTTACCAGGTAGTCAAACACGGTTTTAGACCCGGTGCGCACATCGACCGTTGCGACCATGCCCGGCACAATCGGGAATTCCTTGCCTGATCGATTCACCAGTGCATCTTCATCAGTCAAGATCAGGACGCGGTAAAAATATTCACCGGGCTTGGTTTCATCCTGAATAGTATCGGGTGAAATAGTGGTCACTTTTCCGTCCAGACCACCATACACCGAATAGTCATATGCCGTGATTTTCACCTTGGCATGCTGTCCCGGATGAATGAATGCGATATCTCGTGGAGATATTTTTGCTTCCACCAGCAAGCGATCATCCAGTGGCACAATCTCCATCAGACGGCCGTTTGGCGGTAAGACACCACCAATAGTGGTAACTTCGATGTCTTTGACGATACCGCGTACCGGGGACTTTAGCGTTAATCGCGTCAATGAATCCGCCCGTCCTTCAATCACTGAACGAAGCGCCTCCACTTCGGCGCTGACCGACGCAAGCTCTTCACGGGCCCGAACCATATATTCGGAACGCACATCTTTGATTTTTAGGTCCAAGTCCGATTTTTGCCGACTAAGGCGCAACACCTCTACATTGCTCGCTGCGCCGGAGTCCACTAAGGACCGTGTTATTGATAGCTCGCGATTTACCAAGTCTCGTGACTCACCCAAGCTACTCAATGAGTCACGCAGACTCTTCTGGCGGGTTTGAAATAGCTTTCGCTCTTTGGCGAGTAGTTCATCATAGTCATCCAGAACCCTGGGAAAAACGAGGTCCCCACCATTAACTTCTGCACTCAAACGCGCCTCACTGGCAAGTGCAGCCCTGAAGCGTGCTTCGCCTTCCTGGACGTTGGATCGAATTTTGGTTGGGTCTAGCTGGGCCAGGACTTCTCCGCGCTCGACAATATCGCCTTCGATCACATTCAGGCGCGCCAGAATGCCGCCCTCCAACGACTGGATTACTTGCGCTCTCGAGGTTGGTATCACCTTGCCACTGCCTTTTGATACTTCATCCACCTTCGCGAAGTAGGACCACGCAAGTAGCGCAATCAACAGCAAGAAAAATATCCAGATAATACGGCCTGATTTGGATAACTGAACATCGTCCGCTTCTTCATCATGATGGTGGCCGGCATTATGAAAATCGGCCTCAATAATCGCCACATTGCGTTGTTCTCCTGCGGAGTGGTGACGACTAATTGCAGTCTGTTGTCGCGATTCCGCGTGCTCCTCGTTATGGCGTTTACCAGACATCAGCTTACCTTTTCACCTGTGTCTTTCGTTTCTTTCCCCCGGTCTGGTGTATCAGCCGTCGATGTCGTCACCGGAGCGGATTGAGCTAGTTTTGCCAGAGCTACGTCTCTTGGAGCATCGATAACCAGCTTGCCATCCTCAACCACCAGAATACGATCAACCAATCGGAGTGTACTGCGACGGTGTGTAGCAAGCAGCAAGGTACGCCCATGCATCCAACGACTGAGTTTATCGATAAAGCGTTTTTCGGTGAGGTCATCCAGTGAAGCAGTCGGCTCGTCAAGCAAAATTACCTGCGGGCTCCGGATAAACAGTCTTGCCAGCAGTAATGACTGCCGTTGGCCACCTGACAGGCCGAGCCCCCCTTCTAGAATGATATGATCCAATCCCTTTGGCAGCTTGCGTACGAATTCAAGTGCCCCTGACATATCTAATGCAGCCAGAATGTCTTTGTCCGAGGCATCCGGAGCACCGAGCACCACATTTTCACGCAGCGTCCCATGAAAGAGTTGCGCGTTCTGGGTTAATAGACCAATGTCACGCCGGGCGTCCGCAGGATCGATGTGCGCTAGACTCGCCCCTTCGAGGTTAAGCTCACCGGTGGCCGGTAATAGCTGCCCAGAAAGTGCCTGTAGCAATGTCGACTTTCCGGAACCGTTTCGACCCAGCACAGCGATTTTTTCACCGGCATTGATCCGCAGTGCATCAATCTTGAGAGCCGCGGCGCCCTCGCCCGTTCCGTAACGGAATTCAGCGTCGCGTATCTGGTAATTGCCCGAAATGGAAGCCATATGCACCAGCGTGGCACCCTCCGGTTGGTCTACCGGGAGTTGCATTATTTGATCCAATCCCTTGAGCGCGTACTTCGCCTGCTGCCAGCGACTCAGCACCTGGGTAATTTGAGACATAGGTGCCATCATCCGCGAGCCTAGAATTGAAGCGGCGACCAGAGCGCCCGTGGTCATATCTCCGGCCATGACCATCGGCGCACCAAACAAAACAATCAGCGCGAACACCGAAGACTGTACATTGTGTGTCCAGGTAACGAGTTTCCCTACGAGCCCGCGCAGCCTCAGATTTGACTCCGCTGTAACTGCGTTATAGTGATTCCACTGCTGCTGAAAGCGCTGCTCGGCCTGGAGCGCCTTTATGTCCTCCATGCCTTGCACGGTTTCCACCAGCATGGCATTGCGTAGGG
>NZ_AFPJ01000041.1 GCF_000220505.1 Microbulbifer agarilyticus S89
ATGACTCCCGAATCGACTCACCCGCAAGGCGTGCGAGCTTGGGCTGAGCCAAGAGGCCCGGAATAATGAGAGCCACAAGCGCAGCCAAAGGCACCAACGCCAACGGACCGGCCAGGTACCACATAAAAAATAAGAATAAAAAGAAGAAAGGCATATCTGCAATGGCGAGAATCGTCGTGGAAGTCACCAACTCCCTGACACGCTCTAACTCACGAATCTGAGAGATAAAAGCACCGGTAGATTTAGGGCGTGCATCATTGCGCACCCGTACTGCATGGCCATACACCAGGTCTGATACCCGTATATCCGCACGTTTACCCAGCAGATCTGTTACACGGACACGATTGACGCGCATGAGAAAGTCAAACAGGACAGCGACCATTACACCGCTGAATAAAACATATAATGTCGCCGTGGACTCTGCAGGAATCACGCGATCGTAAACTTGCTTGGCGAATAAAATACCCGCGAGCGCGAGCACATTTGCCACAGTGGTCGCCAGCATTACGTGACCATAGGGTTTCAGATCACGAAGAATGATCGACCGGAACCAATGTGTTTGCTGCGGCTTAACGTAGTCATCGACCCTGGCATCGGCAATATTGCTTGCAGGGCGCAATATGGTCACAGAATCAATATGCTTTGCTAGTTTATCCGCCGGTATCTGCGAAGCAGCACCAGCATCGCCACTAAACAAAACCGAAACAACGCGTTCTCCACTAATGGCATTAATTACCCCTACCTGCCCACCTTTCAGTTGAACGGCCAAAGGCAGCCGCCACGGGCTTAGCATGCCTTCGTCGAACCTACTGAACTTCGCAACTAACCCCGCCTGCTTGGCCATACTACGCACCATGTTCTCAGACGTTTCGCCTTTCCCCCATTGCGATGCGATACGGACATTTTCTGCCGAGAAATCAAGTCGATAATACTTGGCGATGGCGATAATTGCGCGCATCCAAGGCCGATAATCCGAAGACTGCGGACTACTACCGTCCTGACCAGGATCTTGACTCGTACCTGGGTTCAATGGCTCGTGAGTTTCCGTCATGGCAAAATCTCCACTCCCTGGATACTGCGCCCCTGCAGAGCGAAGGCCGCTCGAATTTCGCCCACGGTATACAGGCAATCGATGTTGAGCCGATACAAGTCATACTGATTATTTGCCAGCTCTACTCGCGCCTGCTGGACTTCGTCTTCAGAATTCAGGAGTTCAACGAGCGTACGTGTGCCCAGTGCCGAGTATTGTTTTCTGTACAAATCCCGCGTTTCTTCAATTGCCCGTAACCTGGCATCCAAAATGTTGAGGCTGCGTTCTAACCCGACACTCTGACTTTGCGCGATCCTTAGATCCCTGGAGACGGTAAGCTGCGCTGTATCCTTTGCGGCCTCAGCGGAACGCATGGCAAAGTTCGCGGCATCTCTGTTCGAGAAAATTCGCCCGCCCTGATAAATCGGCATGGACAAATTAAGAAAAATTGCACTTTCGTGGTCGTTCAATGCATTCGAGTCGACATATTGCTGATCCAGGTAGCGGTTCACACTGCCGTCCAACGACAATGTCGGCCACGATTGTGCACGCGCTTCCTTCAGTTGGGCCACAGCCTGGGAACGCTCCGCCTCTGCGACAAGTACACTTGGTGCAGTATTCACCTTTAATGGATCCACCATGCAGCCATTCATCACGGCACCGGGCACCCCCGGCTTTAAAACAATGGGTTCAGTAACTCCCACAAGGTTTTGTAGTACGCTGCGCCAGCGGCTGAGCTGTGCCAATGTCTGCTGACGGTTTGCCCTGGCAGACTCAATACGTGCCTGAGATTGCAAGACATCTGAACGTGTACTCGCACCACGTTGGTTGCGCATCCTTACTAAATCAGAAATGCTTGACACGCCTTCAACCTGGGCATCCGCAGAGCGCATTAACGTCTGGTAGCGCAATACCTCCAGCGCTGCCTGAGCGGTATCTCGCGCAACCGTATCAATCTGCAAGAGAACACGCGCTTGGGATGCATGCGCCGTTGCAGTCGCGGCATCGACACTGCCAGATATTTTCCCAAAATCGTAGATGACTTGAGATACATACAACTGGACAGCATGTCCGTCACCATCACCATCCGTCTCCGAGTCGTACCCACCAATCACACCGAGACTTAGCTGGGGAAAGTATCCAGCGCGTGCGGCGCGAATGTTTTGCTGCTGGCGGCGAAGTTCACCAACGGATTCACCAACCGCCGGATGCCAGCCGACGGCCTGAGATACCGCTTCATTAAAATCCAGCTCAAGAGGTGTATGGCTTGAATATGTAGTGGCAACCAGTGGCCTGGGTGAGTGAAATTGGTCCTTAGTGACCTGCCCTTGAATTTGAGAAGGACTGATAACTTCTAACTGTTCCGCCTGCGACAGAGGTACCCAGGCTCCCCCAAGCAGTAGTGAAGCCTTCAAGATATGGGAAAATGTGACAGGTAAATGATCGCATTTATGACGGATAGCCATCCATTGGCTGATGAGCCCGTATCGCTGCTTCACGTTAATCCACTTATATATGCCGCCTTGCAGTCCTATTCGAAGGCATTCGGCGGAAAATTTATTGATATTTCCTCGAAAATTTTAGTTCAATTAATCAACAGTGTAGGCGTGAGCTAATGTCCGGTGCGCCAATCGATTTTGACTATTTCATTTCAAATAATTAGTGCGGGTAATATTTTTCAGGATTTCGCCAAAAAGCGAGTAAAAAAAACCGGGCACGAGGCCCGGTAATTTCGAGGATAAGACTAAATCAAATCGAAATACTAAATATCATGCTGACCAGATTGGCTCCACATATCCCTCATTGGGTCCTCCATGTCAGCTGGCGAAATATCCTGTGAAAGATGCTCATGGAGCATGTCGGTTAACACCTCGCCAACGGAGTCACTAGAAGCCCCCAACCCGGTAATCGACTCACTCTCCAGGTAGTCACTGAGTAAGTCATGAAGACTCGGATACCCAGCCGCTTCCTCTTCTGCTGACAGGTAGTCGTGGCCATTGGATTGGTCAGAAATATGCTCAGCGATCTCAATAACGTCGCCGAGGATGTTTCCTAACACGTCTTCAAGCTGTTCTGTGACGTCAGCATCAGCCATCGGTACCAAGCCATCGGTCATCTCGTCGAAGTCCGTTATTTCGACTACGTCAGGTTCAGCAGGCGACGAACTCATCAAGGATTCACCGTCATCGCACAAGTCGGCCACATCAATCTCATCAAAGACACCAGGTCCTCCGACGTTGCCCGACATATTCGTCGGCCAGCCGTCTGTCGTGGTTTCATTGCCATCTGGATCGTAATGACCATTGCCAATGCCACTTGAGCCCGCCTTGATGATGTATGGATCACCCGGACCATCCTGGTCTACCGGAGACCCGTACTCATCTTCGATGCAGTCATAAAGCGTCTGCGGATACGCCGGATCTTTGATCTCGGCGAACTCACCTTCAAAGCCTTCGACCTTGATAACTCGGCCATCTTCCAATCTGAACGCGACGTAGGAGATCGCATTATCGAGATCTGAGTCGGCGTCTGCATCGGCATCGGCATCGGCATCCGCATCCGCATCGGCATCGGTATCTGTGTCGGCGTCTGCGTCGGCGTCTGCGTCGGCGTCTGCATCGGCATCCGCATCCGCATCGGCATCGGCATCTGCGTCGGCGTCTGCATCCGCATCGGCGTCGCAGTCGGCATCGGCATCGG
>NZ_AFPJ01000039.1 GCF_000220505.1 Microbulbifer agarilyticus S89
AATGAATTTGGGAGAGAATCCGGTTTTTATCCTGAAATGATAAAAATGAGTTCAAGGCCGCGACTCTCTTCTCACCATTTCTCCTCATGGAAGACGCTTGATCCTCCATCAATGAAACAAGCGGAGAAATAATGAGCGTGCTGCCATTCAACAAATAAGAAGGCAATTGGTAACAAAGCGATTTGCCTGTTCCTGTTGGCAAGATTGCGACTGTGTCCTTTCCTTCCAGGACAGAACGAATCACTTTTTCCTGTCCTGGCCGAAATTCACGGTAGCCAAATTTCTCATACAACAAATTTTGCAGGTCTGTCATTTTCCGCCTCCCAACTTGGAGCCTAGTATTAGACGAAGTTGAAAATAACTTAATTCGCCAAACTCTTGTTTTAACATTCGTAATCTTCTAGTCCCCAATTCCTCTACTTTTGAAACTACCTCATCCACCTGATTAGGTGTAACAAAGTCTGTCAATGGGAACGCATCGTCATTAATGGCCATTTCCACAAAATGATCTTCTATTGTACTCATTTTCAGCCCCCGGATAGCAGCAATCTGCTCGGCGTTCATCCC
>NZ_AFPJ01000038.1 GCF_000220505.1 Microbulbifer agarilyticus S89
GGAGAAGACAAACAGGGATGCAGAGCAGGCTACGGCAAAATAGGCCGCGGTTGCCGGCTCACCGGTAACGTCCGCGAGCACGCCAGCGCCGTACATGAGCACAGTTTCAACGCCGTAGGACACGGACCAGAACATGGCGAAAGTGACGGTAATTTTTGCCGGGGTCATGCCGGGTAGCTCCTGCGGCAAGGTAACCAAAGCGGTCATCGGCAGGAACATGCAGAAGCCAGCCAGCGCCGCTGCGGTGTAGGCAATTAACGGATCGCGACTGGTGACCATCAGTGCGGCAAAGACCACCAGCGCAAGGCCGCCGAAGCGGAGTACCGGCAGACGCAGCGGATAGCGTTTGGTGACGATAATCCCGGCCACCGTACCCACCATGCCCGCGGCAATCATTACTGCGGACAGGTGATTACTGGCAACCGCAAAACCGTCGATCAGCGGGAACAGCGCGAATACCGCGATGTAGCAGAACAGCACTCCACAGTAGGCCAGCGGCAACCACCAGTTGAAGCCTTCGCGCGCGCCCTGCTTGAAGCCGTATTCTTCCTGCGGCTTGTCGCCGCCACCCGAGAGCGGGAAGTTCTCCGCGCTCAGCCACCACAGAACACCCAGCGCCAGCACCATAACCCCGTACAGCACCACAACAGACTGCCAGCTGCCGAGCCAGCTCAGTAGTGCAGTAGTGGTCAACAGGGCCAGCAAGTTACCGGCATTAAACGCAGCCGCGTTGATACCGTTGATCAGCGGACGCTCTTCGGCGGAGAAGTAGTGCAGTACCACCGGGGCAAAATACACAATCGCCAGTGCGCCGCCGAGACCCAGGGCCAGACGGGACATCAGCCAGGCACCGTAACTGCCGGCAAGGGCGCCGAAGCCGCCGGCCGCGATCAGGACAATCGCAATCAAAAACGCGCGCTTGGCGCCGAGACGCATCAGCAGGGCGGCGGCAGCGAGATTGCCGATAATCTTGGCAATAGTGATGACATTGCTGCCCCAGGTTGCATTCGCGAACCCTTCCTCACCAAAGGACGACTGGATCGCCGGGGTAAGAATGGCCCCCGACACCCAGCTTGCGGCGAACAGCGCGTAGGCGCTGAACATCAGTATTTCCAACACGTATTTTTTCATCGCGGGATACCACTTTTTATTCTCGATTAAGTCACAGGTCAGACTGCGTCGGATCGCAGGGCTTTGCCTATACGACCTTGGTCGCAGACTCGGCGCTGCGCGACTTTTGCCGCTGCTGCAGCAAGGCGCGCAGTGCCGCCGGGCGCAGCGGTTTCTGCAGGAACTGCCAGCCCGCGTTTTGCGCACGGGTCTTCACCGTATTGGTATTCTCTGCGGAAATGATCACGCAGGGAATGCCGCCACCCCAGCGAGACAGCAGCTCACCGGCCAGGTCGATGCCATTGTCGCCATCGTCCAGGTGGAAATCCATCAGCAGCAGATCTGGCTCGGTCGCGGCGAGCGCCTCGACGCGATTGCGCGCGCAGTGCACCGTGCACCCCCAGCCGCTCAGCAGTGCCGCCATCGCCTCGAGGATCGAGGGCTCGTTGTCCACACACAACACCTGCAGGTTCAGCTTGGCGCCGCGCCCGGTGATCGGGGTCACGCTCGGACGGGAAGCCACGCGGGCCGTGGCGCGCGGCATACGCACGCGGAACACACTGCCACGGCCGAGGACCGAAGACAGGCTGATAGGGCTGTTCAGCAGGCGGCACAGGCGCTCCACCGTGGCGAGGCCAAGCCCGTAACCGTGCTGGCGCGCCACGTTGTCGGAATCCTGTGAGGTAAGGCGGCAGAACTCGCGGAAGATGGCCTGCTGCTGCTCGGGGGCGATACCTTCACCGGTATCCCACACCTCCAGGGAGATGTCGGCACCGCGCTTGCGCGCCGCTACCAGCACGCCACCGCGCGCGGTGTATTTCACCGCGTTGTCCAGTAGGTTCTGCACCACCCGGCGCAGCATCTTCTCGTCGCTGTGCACCCACAGGTGGCTGCGTCGGTAACGCAGGCGAATACCGCGGCTGCCGGCGGCGACTCGCGCTTGGGCCACCGCGTCGTCGAGAATACTGTCGAGGGATACCGGCGCGAAGTTCGGGCGAATATCCCCCGCGTCCATGCGCGCAATCTGCAGCATATCGGTGATCAACTGTTCGGCGGAGGCGAGGGCGCGGTCGGCACGGGTCAGCAACTGTCGACTGTCTTCCTCCAGCGAGTGCGCGGCCAGCGCATCGATAAACAGGCGGCTGGCGTTCAGTGGCTGCACCAGGTCGTGACTGGCGGCGGCCAGGAAGCGGGTTTTACCGGCACTCGCTGCCTGCAGCTCGCGGTTCAGCTCCTGCAACTCGTCGTTGACCGTTTCCAGTTCCACGGTGCGGTGCGCTACCTTCTGCTCGAGGGAATTGCGGATCTCGGTCAGCTCACCCAGCGCGCGCTGGTAATCCGACACATCCGTATAAGTGGTAACAAAGCCGCCGCCGGGCAAGGGGTTGCCGCGGATCTCGAGCACCGTGCCGTCGGTGCGGTTACGCTGCACCCGATAGGCGGTGCCGTTGCGCAAATGCTCCACGCGCTTGCGCACATGCTCTTCCACATCGCCGGGGCCACACTCGCCGCGGCTCGCGTTGTAGCGCACCAGCTCCGCCACCGGGCGCCCTACATAGATCATCTCGGTGGGGTACTTGAACAGTTCCAGATAACGGCGATTCCAGGCCACCAGGTTGAGATTGGCATCCACCACCGATATTCCCTGGTCGATATTATCGATGCTGCTCTGCAACAGGCCACGGCCAAACTGATAGATCTCCGACGCCTGCTGCAGCTCCTGTGCGGTCACGTCCGGCTCACTCAGCTGGCGCACCAGGCGCTGCGCACTGGTGCTGCCGACAATACCCGCAAGAATCTTTTCCACCGCCTCGCGGTATCTGCCCGCGGCCTCTCTGGCCACCTTGCTACCGGATTCGGTCTCGGGCCCCTCCGCCAGTGGCGCCAGTGCCCGCTCTGCGGCCGCCTCGCCAACGAACCGCGCCAGCAACTGGCGCAACTGCGACTTATCCACAGGCGCTGCCTGCACCGCACCGCCACCGGGCTGCAGGTGCTCCTGTAACAGCGACACGGCCACCAGAGCGACCGCGTTCAGGCCCAACCCAAACACGCAGCTGCTGGTCAGCGCGTTCCACTCAAGCCCCAGTGCACCGGCGATCAGATCGGCCTGCCCCAGTGCCGCGGGCAGCGCTGACATCGCCCACACCGCCGAACCCACCAGCAAACCGGTAATCACACCAGCGGCGCGCAACTGCGGCCAGTGCCCGGGCCAGGTCACCGCGGCAACCATGGATGGCGCCAGTTGCGCCACCAGCGCCAGGGACAGCAGGCCAAAGGTGCCTAGGCTAACCCCGGAGCCGATCAGCTCGCTCACCCCAAACGCGGCGAACATCAGCAGGCCAATAATCACCCGGCGCACCCGGCGCAGGTCGCTACCCAGCGCGACCCCGGCCGGGCGCTGCTGCAGGCGCTTCAGCCACCAGGGCACCACCATGGTGTTGGCGATCATGGTGGACAGGGCGATGGTGGCGATAATCACCATGCTGGAGCCGGCGGAAAGCCCACCGATAAAGGCCAGCAGTGCCAGCCAGGGCATACCGCTCTCCAGCGGAATGCCCAGCACATAGCGCTCTGCGTTGGCATAGCTCTCCGGCAGCCACAGCAGGCCGCCGTAACCGACCACCAATACAGCCGCCGACACCAGCGCCAGATACAGGGGAATCAAACGGCGCACGGTCTTGATGTCCCGCTCGCCGTCACTCTCGATCATCAGAATATGGAACTGCCGCGGCAGGCAGAAGATTGCCGCCATCCCCAGTACCACCACCGCGAAAAAGCCGGTATCCGCCGGGCGCGACTCCGCCAGCGCCGCTACTCGCTCACTGGACAGCGCGGCACGCGCGAGCTCCGCCGAGCCGTCAAACGCGGCCCCCACCACGAAACAGGCCACTGCTACCAGCGCGCCGATTTTGACCAGCGCTTCGAACGCCACCGCCAGCAGCATGCCGTTGCGGTGCACACTGCTGTCGATATGTCGGGTGCCGAACAGCAGCGCAAACAGCCCCAGCGTCACCCCAACCACCGCGGTCACCACCGATGCACTGACACCCTGCTGCTGGTCAGCGCCGTCTGCCAATAACAGAAAGCTGTCCGCAACGGCCCTTAACTGCAGCGACAGGTAGGGGACAATGGCCACCACGGCAAGCAGTGCGATGACGGCCGCCAGCCACTGGGAGCCGCCGTACTGGGCACTGATAAAGTCGGCGATGGATGTGGAACCCTGCCGCTTGGACAGGCGCACAAAGCGCATCAGCAGCGGTGCGCCAAAGATCAGCATCAGACTGGCGCCAACGAAGGTCGGCGGCAGCAGCCAGCCTTCGGTCACCGCCTGCGCGGGTACGCCGAAGAACATCCAGGCACTGGTATAAGTACCGGCCAGGGCCAGCAGCAGGGGTTTGACCGGGCGAATCCGGGCAATGGACAAGCGGTCGCCCCAGAAGGCGATGGCAAACAGCAGCAGCAGATAGGACAGGCCGACGACGGCCAACAGGGTAAGGCTGAACACTTGGCGCCTCATTCATTATTGTGATAATGATACAGAGGGTAACCGATCGTGTGTTTTTTGTCCTGCTCCTGAAGATGTGACCCGCGTCATACCTTGGTCTAGCTGGCAGAGACCGCGCCACCCGATACAGTGCAAGTCCGTAACTTAGATAAAAACCATAAACCGGTGATCGGAGAGAGCCATGCGCAATCCAAGTAAATTCAATCCTCTTGCCATGGGCGTTATGCTCGCCTGTGGCGCATCCTTCGCATA
Organism: Microbulbifer agarilyticus S89; assembly: GCF_000220505.1. Classification (GTDB taxonomy): domain Bacteria; phylum Pseudomonadota; class Gammaproteobacteria; order Pseudomonadales; family Cellvibrionaceae; genus Microbulbifer; species Microbulbifer agarilyticus_B. The sequence continues at coordinate 4,868 of NZ_AFPJ01000038.1, forward strand.
TGCGGAACCTCAGCTGGAAGAAGTGACCGTAACAGCGCAGAAGCGCGAACAGTCACTGCAGGAAGTACCGGTTGCGGTATCAGCGATCAGCGAAGCTCAGCTGATGGATAACGGCATTACCGACATGACCGAAATCCAGAAAATGTCCCCTAACACCACCCTGCAGGTGAGCCGCGGTACCAACTCCACCCTGACCGCCTTTATTCGCGGTATTGGTCAGCAGGATCCGCTGTGGGGTTATGAGCCGGGTGTCGGCATCTACATTGACGACGTGTACATCGCGCGTCCGCAGGGCGCAGTAATGGATGTATTCGATGTTGAGCGCATCGAAGTTCTGCGCGGCCCGCAGGGTACCCTGTACGGTAAAAACACCATTGGTGGCGCGGTTAAATATGTCACCAAGAAAATGTCCGGCGACACCGAAGTGTCCATCGGCTCCTCCCTGGGCAGCTACAACCAGCGCGACCTGAAGTTCAAGGCATCCACCGCGATGACCGACAAGCTGAACATCGGTGCTGCCGTGGCGAGCTTCAACCGCGACGGTTTTGGTGAGAACGTCCGCACCGGCCAGGATCAGTACAACAAAGATATTCTTGCTGGTCGCGTAAGCCTCGAATACACAGCGACCGATGACCTGTTCTTCCGCTTCGCAGCCGACAAGACGATCGACGAATCTGCTTCCAAGCACGGGCATCGTTTCAACCAAGGTATTAACGGCGAAGCCGTACTGGGTAGCATCTACGATACCGAATCCAACCTGCCTTCTGACAACCGCGTAGAAACCAGCGGTATGTCCCTGACTGCAGAATGGGAAGCAACAGACAGCATCACCATCAAGTCTGTTACCGCAAATCGTAAGGGCGAAACCGAAACCGTTATCGATTTCGACAGTGTGAACTCCGCGAGCTTTGACGTACCGGCAGTTTACGACGACGAACAATTCTCCCAGGAATTCCAGCTGATCTGGCAGGGCGATAGCGCTGACCTGGTGAGTGGTCTCTACTACTACGACGGCACCGCAGCGGGCGGCTACGACGCAGTACTGGATCCGATCACTGTTGCGGTAAACGGTGAAGTAGACACCAAGAGCCTGTCTGCGTACGCGCACTACAACTGGCAGTTCGCCGATCAGTGGAACCTGAACCTGGGCGGCCGTTATACCCGCGACGAAAAAGAAGCTGACGTGTACAACGCGGTTGTAGCCGGTCTGGGCAGCGAACTGTCCCATGACAAGTACTATGCAGACTCTGCTGACCCCGTTGTTTTAGCCGTGCGCACCGACTACACCAATAGCGATTCCTGGGGCGAGTTCACCCCGCGTGTAGGTCTCGACTATCAAGTTAGCGAAGATGCAATGGTGTATGCGAGCTACAGCACCGGCTTCAAGTCCGGCGGTTTCGATATGCGTGGTGTAGCAACTGCCAACCCGCAAACTACCGAAGGTTACGCTCCTGAGACCGTCGATACCGTAGAGTTTGGCTGGAAGCTGGATCTCCTCGACAACCGCATGCGACTCAACGGTGCCCTGTTCCGCGCAGATTACACCGACATGCAGCTGACCACCCAGCGCCTGCTGGATGACGGCACCACCGCTGGTGACGTTCTGAACGCCGGTAAGTCCCGTATTCAAGGTATCGAACTGGAAGCCTCTCTGGCGCTGACCGATACCCTGAGTGCAAATGCCAACCTGGGCTGGGTCGATGCCGAGTTCGTCGAGTTCATCTCCGGCGGCATGGACATCTCTGACACCCGCGACATGCAGAACACCCCGGACACCACCGCGATGGTTCAGCTGAACTGGTCTCTGCCAGTGGCCGGTGGCGAAATGGTTGTTGTACCTTCCGCGTCTTACCGCTCAGACACTCAAATTTTTGAAACTCCGAGCATCCTCGACCAGAAGGGCTACACCCTGGTTGACCTGACCGCGACTTACTACAGCGCCGACGGCAACTGGAACCTGGGTCTGCAGGGCAAAAACCTGACCGATACCGAGTACCGTATCGCAGGCTACGACTTTGGCGGCCCGTTCCAGACTGGCTTCTACGGCGCGCCACGCACTATCGCCCTCACAGGTAACTACAACTTCTAAGTTTGTCTCTGACATCATCGCGAATTTGCAAAGCACGTTTCGTGCACCTTCATTGCACTTTCCCTTGGGGCCCACTGGGCCCCTTTTTTGTTTCTGCCCCAGCACCCTTGTCGCTCCAGTACCACTGCCACTCCGGCGCACGAATAATTAATTTGGCGCGCAATTTCACACTTTGGCGGAAAGCTCTTCTAATCTGAAGAAAGGTAGTGGCAGTGAAGCCGCTGCCCGAATCAAGCCATTGAGGTATCCGCGTGCAGAAATTCAGAAGTATTCTGCTGACGGTGGCCATTGCGACAGGAGTTGTTGCCGGTTGTACCACGACCGAGCCCAGGGAAAGTCAAGCCAACCGCGCTTTCAGTAGCGCAGTCCCACCACATCTGGAGTCTTCGCACTTTACCGTGCGCTCATCTGAGCGACGCCCCCGCCGCAGTGTTCGCGAGGCGCCCCGTTCACTCAACGTCAACGGTACTCGCTTCCGCTGCTTCGAACAGGAGCTGGATTCGAAAGTGGTGGTACGCTGCGTGCGGCAGTCTTAGCCCCAAACCAGCACAAGCCCGTTCACCGCGGGCCTGGTCATCCCATGCCTTGCCATCCCATACCTGGACACTCCGTGCCCGTTCACTCCATGCCTGCTGTCACGAGATACAGCGGGCTTTTGTGAACCTCTCCGCCACAAGCTGTCGCGCCATTCCACTCGCTGGTGCGGTGGCCTGACTAAGCTTGAACTAACTGCACGGACGCAGCGTGGCCGACCACCGGCCTGTGACCAGAGAAAGGAACCCAGACAATGAACAAACTGCTGCCAGTGTGGCTGCTCGCCGTCGCTGTCACCATTGCCGGCTGTATGAGCATGAGTGAGAGCAGCTCGGGGCCCACCCAGAAGCCAGGCACCGTCGGTGACGTGTGCGGTGGCAAATGGGAGTTGAGCCTGCTGCGCATCAACGGCCAGGCTATTGCCATCGACCAGCCGTCTGAATTTACTTTCCTGTGTAACAGTGGCGGCGAGGCCATGGGCAAGAGCGGTATCAATACCTACCGTGGTTCAATGCACGTGACCGACAATGGCCAGATTTTGTGGGATACCGGCAGCTTTGCCTCCACCAAAATGGCCGGCCCCCCGCAGCTGATGGACCAGGAGTCCCAGTACCTCGGCGCACTGTCTCGCACCCGCCAGGCGTTTGTAAAAAGCAGCGGCGGGCGCCTGATCCTGCGCGACCCCTCCGGTGATGTGTATATCGAATACGTCAAAGCCGACTACTGAGGCCCGCGCACGGATTACCCGCGCGAGCCCCAGAAACGCGTTTGCATCATAGGAGTACGCTCGGGTCACAGAAACGCACCTGGGTCACAGAAGACATCACCGGTTTACGTTTAAATGGTGCAAACGGCTACGGACAGACTTGATGGATTTCTTGCACCGCTCGCACTCGGGCACAGGTTCCCAACGACTCGCTAAACAAAGCTCTTCTCAGGCCCTGCGCGCGTTCGTCGCTTCCAGTGGCTGGTGCCTGATGGCCGCACTCGCCAGCGGCTGCAGTTCCACCCCCTCAAACTCCCTGGTTAACCTCCCCAGCCACCCCGGAGAAATCTGCGATTACCAGTGGATACTGCACGGCATCAGTGTGGATGGGGAAGAACAGAAGTCCCGCCTGCTGTGGCAAAAAATGGTGCGCGACCGCCCCTACCTGACCTGCGACAAACTCGGCTTTGTGCGCGGCAGTGCCGGCTCCAACCCCTACCTCGGCAAGTTTTCCCTGGACGATGATGGCCACATTCAATGGCGCAAGTCACCGAAGATTTCGCGCATGGTGGGGCGGCGAGACAGCAGCGATCTGGAAAAAGATTTTCTGAAAGCACTACCGCGTATCAACCGCGCCAGTGTCGAGGGCGATATGCTGACCCTGCAAGGCGACGACGGCACCCGCATCGAGTTCAAACAGACCGGCGAACTCCCCACCCCTATCCGAAAAATCTCAGAATAATCGAGCATCGCCATAAATCGTAGCGAGCGAATGGCTGGTGGTGACCGCCGCAGCGCAGCAAGCGGAGTGTACTTAAGTACATGAGCATTGTGAGCAGCGCCGGGCGCCGTCAGGCATACGCGCAGTAGATTTATGGTGATGCGTAAAAAAGGCGGCCACCTGGGCCGCCTAGTACCATTCAATAAAGGGGCAAGCGTGTAAATACCGCGCCCAGCCCCAACCCTCCAACTGGAGGTACTTCCAAACTCGGAAGCAAATTGAACCAATCAAACGATTGGTACGATGCAAAGAGAGAAGAACAACGAAAACACGTCAGTTGAGCGATGAAACAACTGGACAAGCCATTGAGCAATAGATTGCACAAATCGTTTCGTTGTGGCGCTAATGTAACGAACGCAGGTGACAAACAGATTACGGCTTTGACCGACGCTGGTGCTGCTCGAGGTTTTGTTGGCGTTTGCGCTCACTCTTGCGCAGCAAAATGTAGGTAGCTCCGAGGCCTCCGTGCTGCTTCTGCGCACTGTGGAACGCAAGCACTTCCGGTAACTGCGGCAACCAGGCATTCACGCAGCTTTTCAGTACCGCCTGGGTCTTGCGCCCCTCACCCTTGCCATGGGTAATCAACGCACAGCGCACATCCGCTTCCAGGCAATCCCGCACAAACTGATACAGCGCACTGCGCGCCATCTCCACGGAGTGGTTGTGCAGGTCGAGACGTGCATCCACGGTGTACTTACCCAGGCGCAGATTGCGGTAGACCCCGTTCTGTACCCCGTCGCGCTTGAATTCGATTGGGTCGAACGGCTCTACCGGCTCCACAAACTCACCGCCCAGCGGGTTCAACTCTTGATAGGTCTGCGCGGTCGCCGCCTCGCGGCGAGCACGCTGGTTGAGCGGGTCGCGGGTGTCTTTCTTCAACGCGCGGTGGCACTGCCCGGGGGAAAGCGGCTTTACGTCACCGAGCGCACCCATAGCGCCGCGAAAATCGTCCAGGTCACTTTTATCCACAACTACCCCCACATAACAACTACTTTGGCCGGCAGCGGTCAGGGATCGAGAAACAGATCCACCATCAACTCACCGGCCTTGGCGGGATTGTGCGCATACTGGCTGAAATCGTCTACCCCCCGGGTACGCAGCAGGGCCTCATCGATCCACTGGGCTCCGCTCAGGGACTTGTCGCTGGTGCGCAATATCTCGTAGGCTGCATCCGCCATCACCCCGGGCTTGCGGCTCTGGTGGAACATTTCGCGGCTGCCCACGGCAAACTCGATCGCCGCGGTGGCGACAATGGTCTGCGGCCACAGGGTGGCGACGCTGATATTGGATTCACTCAGCTCTTCCGCCAGCCCCATGCTGAGAATGGTCATGCCGTATTTCGACAGGGCGTAGGGCGCAAAGGGGCCAAGCCAGCGGGGCTCGAGATTGATCGGCGGCGACAGGCTCAGGATATGGCCGCTGGCCGACTGCTTCAGGTAGGGCATGGCCAGATGGGCCGTCAGGTACACGCCGCGGGCGTTGATATCCATCATCAGGTCGTAGCGCTTGGGCGGAGTGGCCTCCACGCTGGTAAGGTTGATGGCGCCGGCGTTGTTGATCACCCCATCAATACCGCCAAAGGTGTCTGCGGTTTTCTTCAGGGCTTCGGCCACCTGCTCTTCGTCGCGCACATCCACCTGCATCGGCAGGGCCTTGCCACCGGCGGCCTCCACCTCCTCGGCCACGGAGAAAATGGTGCCGGGGAGCTTCGGGTGGGGTTCGGCGGACTTGGCGGCAATGGCAATATTGGCGCCGTCGGCAGCGCACTTCAGCGCGATAGCGCGGCCGATGCCACGGCTGGCACCGGTGATAAAGATCGTTTTGCCCTTGAGGGCGCCCGTATTCTTGGTGAGAGTGATGTCTTCGCTCATACAGGCGCTCCCTGGGTATCGTTTGGATTTTTCGCTATCGGCTTAGTCGTGTGAGGTCTCCGCCACCACCGCCGGGCAATAGATGTCTTTGAAGGTTTGCGGCATACGCTTGGGCTTGCCGCTGGAGAGTTCGATGCACACCAGCTGCCACACCCCACGCAGAATCAGCGCCAGGTCACTGGCGCGGTAAATCTGGAACTTGCGCGTCATATTCAGGCGGCCATCGACCTTGGTCAGCCAGGTGCCGACCAGCAATTCATCGCCCTGTCTAGACGCCAGTATATAGTCGTACTCCGCGTGACGAATGGCCATTCCCCGGTCGAGGGCTTGATAATTAGTGACATCCAGGCCCAGCTCGACACTGTGCGACCAGCCGGCCTGTTCACACCAGCGCAGGTACTCTGCGTTATTGGCGTGGTGCAGGCCGTCCACGTGCTCCGGTGCCACCTGCACGCGGTGAATATAGGGGTTGGGGTAATCCCACTGCATAACCATGACTTCCTTGCAGAGACAAAAAAGGCTCCCGAAGGAGCCTTTCTCTGAACCGTCGCCGCTTAGGCGTCGGCTTTCTCACCGCCTTGCTCGGCAGCCTGCTGTTGCGCCTGCTGCAGAGCAGCCGCGAACAGGGCGTCAAAGTTGATCGGCGGCAGCATCAGGGCAGGGAAGGAGCCCTTGGTTACTACGTTATCGATCACTTCGCGCGCGTACGGGAACAGGATGGTCGGGCACGCGGTGTTCAGCGCCTGCGCCAGCTGCTGGCCTTCCAGGCCCTTGATGCCGAACAGGCCGGCCTGCTGCACTTCCACCAGGAAAGCGGTTTCGTCTTCAACCTTGACGGTAATGGTCAGGGTCAGCGCCACTTCATACAGATCTTCGTCGATTTTAGCGGTTTTGGTGTTCAGCTCCTGGTTCACCTGGGGCTGCCACTGCTTCTTGAAAATCTCTGCACCCATCGGGGTTTCGAAGGACAGGTCTTTCAGGTAGATACGCTGCATCGCGAATTGTACTTGTTGTTGTTCTTCGCCGTTTACCGCAGCGTTGTTTTGTTCTTCAGCCATGTCAGTAGCCTGTTCACTCAATTATGTTGGTTAAATGCCTTCCCTGAAAGAAGACTCCCTGTATGAGTCTTACTTATGGGGGCCTCGAAAACTCCTTTCAAGGCACCGGTTTAAATTTCTTTGTCGCGCCGCGCGCGTTAGCCCAGCAGGGTATCCAGCTGGCCGCTGCGCTCGATGGCCATCAGCTCATCACAGCCGCCCACATGGTGGTCACCGATCCAGATCTGCGGCACCGTGTGGCGCCCGGCCTTGGCGGTCATTTTCGCGCGGGCTGCGCGGTCGCCATCCACGGAGATCTCCTTGTAAGGGACATTCTTGTTGTCCAGGAGATACTTGGCGCGGATGCAGAAGGGGCAATAACGGGTGGTGTAGATAACAACGTCTTTCACGACCGGAAAACCTCCCAGGTAACCTCTTGGGCTCACTTAATCCAATGGCTGCTGAATCAGCCTTTCACCAGCGGCAGCTTTTGATTTGCCCACTCGGACATACCGCCCTCGAGGCGACGCACGGTGTAGCCCGCCTTTTTCAGTTGACGGCCAACCGGGCCTGCGTGCTGGCCGATCTTGTCCGCCAGAATCAGGGTCTTCTCTTTATAGGGTGCCAGCTCGCCCATGCGCTTCTCGATTTCGCTGTGGGGAATGTGGATGGCGTCCACAATGTGCCCGGCAGTGAAGTCGGAGCGATCGCGTACATCGATCACCTTGGCCCCGTCGCTGTTGATCAGCTGGGTGGCCTCGTGGGCCGATGCGGGCTTACCCGCCTTGATACGTTCGGTGATGGCCAGCGCATAAATCAGCGCCACCAACAGACTCACCAGCAGCCACTGCTCACTGATAAAGACGAAAAAGTCCACTTCGCCCCCAAATTTTCACAATTCGTTGTTTTGATACGGTGCGACCACAGACCAGGCAGTCCACCAGTTTAACGCCGTCGAGAATAGAACTGCTTCAGCACAATTACCGCACGGCACTCTTATTCCCTCTCAGACACTCAGTCTCGAGGTGGCGCAGTATACACGATGACGGCCGTTTCTTATTCAGCCAACTCAATCAGAGCCCGGCATCGCGACGCCGGCAAGAAAATGACCGCCTGGTACTGACCGATTACTGACCTGAGCCCTACAACAGGGTAAAATCCGCCACCTGCTGTCGTGCACCGCGCGGCCTGGCCCGTAGCGTGCATCCGCTGAACGACCGCTTTCCGGCACCGACGCCGTACGGTCTGCCAGTCAGATATTTCGTTTGTCCCACACACGACCCAATACAGGAATCCCGACCCCATGGCCTCCGAGACATCGCCCAAACGCCCCCTGGTACTGCTGATTCTGGACGGTTTCGGCCACAGCGAGCACAGCGAACACAACGCCATTGCCGCGGCCAAGAGCCCGGTGTGGGACGACATCTGGGCGAGCCGCCCCAAAACCCTGATCCACACCTCCGGCATGGCAGTGGGCTTGCCGGAAGGACAGATGGGCAACTCGGAAGTGGGCCACATGACCCTCGGCGCCGGCCGCGTGGTGTACCAGAACTTCACCCGTATCAACAAGGCGATCCAGGACGGCGACTTCTTCAAGAACCCCGCCTACACCGCTGCGGTCGACAAAGCCATCGCCAGCAAGGGTGCGGTCCACATTATGGGCCTGGCCTCCGAAGGCGGCGTGCACAGCCACGACGACCACATTGTCGCCATGGCCACCCTGGCCGCCCAGCGCGGCGCCAAGGCGGTGTACATCCATGCATTTACCGACGGCCGCGACACGCCGCCGCGCAGCGCCGAAACCCCGCTGGCACGCCTGACCCAGGTGTGTGACGCACTGGGCACCGCGCGCATCGCCAGCATAGCCGGGCGCTACTTCGCCATGGACCGCGACAACCGCTGGGAGCGCGTGCAGCCGGTGTACGACCTGATCACCCAGGGCAAGGCGGAATACCAGGCCGAGTCCGCGCTGGCCGGTTTGGAAGCGGCTTATGCGCGCGACGAAAACGACGAATTTGTTGCGCCGACCCTGATCGGTGAACCCGCGCCACTGAGCGATGGCGACGCGCTGATCTTTATGAACTTCCGCCCGGACCGCGCGCGCCAGCTGACCCGCGCCTTTACCGAAGCGGACTTTGACGGCTTCGCGCGCGCCGCCACGCCGCAGCTGGCCGACTTTGTGATGACCACCGAATATGCCAGCTCCATTGACGCCGCCTGCGCCTTCCCGCCGGAAAACCTGGTCAACACCCTCGGGGAGTACCTGCAGAGCCAGAACAAGACCCAGTTGCGCATTGCCGAGACAGAAAAGTACGCACATGTGACCTTCTTCTTTAGCGGCGGCCGCGAAGAGCCCTACAATGGCGAGGAGCGTATCCTGATTAAATCCCCGGATGTCGCCACCTACGACCTGCAGCCGGAAATGAGCGCGCCGGAAGTCACCGACAACCTGGTGTCCGCCATTGAGAGCGGCAAGTTCGACGCCATCGTGTGCAACTACGCCAATGGCGACATGGTGGGCCACACCGGTGTATTTGACGCTGCGGTACAGGCGGTGGAAGCGCTGGACGGTTGCGTGGACCGCGTGATCAAGGCGGCGCTGGCGGCCGGTGGCGAGGTGCTGATCACCGCCGACCACGGCAATGTGGAAGAGATGTTTGACGCAGGCTCCGGCCAGGTCAGCACTCAGCACTCCACCCTGCCGGTACCATTTGTGTACGTGGGCGAACGCGACGTGACCATGCGTGACGGCGGCAGCCTGGCGGACGTGGCGCCGACCATGCTGGCGCTGATGGGCCTGTCACAGCCCGTAGAAATGAGCGGCGAGCCGCTGGTCAAAGTCAATTAATCGAGGGCGCCCGCAGCGCGGGCAGCCCCAACATGCGAGAAAAGCAGAGACGATGAAATTTCCCCGGTTTATCTTCGCCGCACTGTTATCGTTCACCCTGGTGCCAGCCTGCTTTGCGCAGGCTAGCGACGAAGAGCAGCAGGCGCGGCTGGCGGAAATCAAGCAGCGTATCGAAACCCTGCAGAAAGAACTCAACCAGGTAAAAAGCGATCGCGACCAGTTGCTCAGGGACCTGGAAGCCAACGAGAAAGACATCTCGGAGCTGCTGCAGCGCATCGACAAGATCAAGTCGGACATGCAGAGCCGCGGTGAAAAACTGCAGGAATTAAAACAGGAAGAAAAACAGCTCGAGGAATCCCGCCGAAGTATGCAGCGGCGGGTCGAGCAGGAAGTCGCCGCCGCTTACCGACTCGGTCGCCAGGAGCAGATCAAACTGCTCCTCAACCAGCAAGATCCCCAGCACATCGCCCGCCAACTCCGCTACCACGACTACTTCCTCCAACAACGCAGCCGCGTGATCCACGACTACGTCAGCACCCTCGACCAGCTCTCCACCGTCAGCACCGGTATCGAACGGGAGCAAAGCACACTCGCGCGCGAACGCGACCAGCTGGAAGACAAACGCCGTGCGCTGGTCAGTGCGCAAAACCAGCGCCAGCGCACCCTCGACAAACTCGCCCAGCAACTGGCCAGCAAGGGTGGAGAACTCAATCAACTGCACAGCGACCGCAGCCGCTTGCAGCGCCTGGTGGATGAAGTGGGCCGCGCCATCGCCACCCTGATCAACCCCAGTGACCAGACCCCTTTCGCCAAACAGCGCGGGCGCATGCAGTGGCCAACCAAGGGCCGCCGCGCCAACGCCTTTGGCCAGCGCCGCGCCAACGGCATTACCTGGACCGGCGTCACCCTGCGTGCCAACGAGGGCAACCCGGTGCGCGCTATTCACCGCGGCCGTGTGGTGTTCTCCGATTACCTGCGCGGTCAGGGCATGCTGATCATCCTCGACCACGGCGACGGCTATATGAGCCTGTATGGCCAGAACCAGTCACTGACCCGCGCGGTCGGCGAGTGGGTGGAGCGCGGTGACACCATTGCCAAGGTGGGCAACACCGGTGGCGCCAGCCAGTCCGGCCTGTACTTCGAAATTCGCCGCAATGGCAAACCTCAGGACCCTACCGCGTGGTGTCGGGGATAACCTCCGACACCCCTTTTGCGACGCCGTCCGCCGACCGTTCCCCCTAACATATTTCCCTTTTCATTTTTATCCCGCCACGCGCACCCCAGTTCGAATCGCCGCCAACTTGAAAACCCCGGGTTGGCCCCGGGTCTACAATTTCAGGTGGAACATCACGAGTAGTAGCCGCGATTTAGACAGTAACGATAAATGCCAAGGACGTGCAGATTATGTTCACCCCCAAAATGCTGACCAGCCTTATCGGCGCGGCAGCACTCACCGCACTGCCGCTGATGGGACTCAGCCAGGGCGACCCCGAAGAACGCGTATCGTTGGAGGCAGAATCCCGCCTGCCGCTGGAAGACCTGCGCAGCTTTGCCAAGGTGTTCGAGCAGATTCGCCGCGGCTATGTCAAAGAAGTCGACGACAGCACCCTGCTGGAATTTGCCATCAAGGGCATGCTGCAGGGACTGGACCCACACTCCTCCTACCTCGACAGCCGCTCGTTTACCGACCTGCAGGCCAACACCACCGGTGAGTTCGCCGGGCTGGGTATCGAGGTAGGTGTCGAGGACGACTACATCACCATCATTACCCCCATGGACGATACGCCCGCGGAACGCGCCGGATTGCGCGCCGGGGATGTCATCCTGCGCCTCGCGGGCAAATCCATGCGCGGCGTGAGCCTGGACGATGCGGTGGAACAGATGCGCGGCCCGGTAGGCTCCTCCGTGACCCTGACCATCGGTCGCAAGGGGCACAAGCAGCCGTTCGACGTGACGCTCAAGCGCGACAAGGTGCGCGTGTACAGTGTGCGCGGCGAAATGCTGGAGGATGGCTACGGCTATCTGCGTATCAGTCAGTTCCAGCTGGACACCGGTGGCGACCTGATGCGCGCGATGAAAAAACTGGAGAAAAAGGGTGACCTGAAGGGCCTGATACTCGACCTGCGCAATAACCCCGGTGGCGTATTGCAGTCTTCTGTGGAAGTAGTGGATGCATTCCTGGAAGAGGGCCTCGTGGTCTATACCGAGGGCCGCAATGACGCGTCCAATCTGCGCTACTCCGCAAGCCCGGGCGATGTGACCAAGGGCGCACCCCTGGTAGTGCTGATCAACGACGGCTCCGCCTCCGCCGCAGAAATTGTGGCCGGCGCCCTGCAAGATCACCGCCGCGCGGTGGTGATGGGCACCGACAGCTTTGGCAAAGGCTCGGTGCAAACGGTGATTCCGATCAACGATGACCGCGCCATCAAACTCACCACGGCACTGTATTTCACGCCCAAAGGCCGCTCTATCCAGGCCCAGGGCATCAAGCCGGACATTACCGTGGAACGCGTGCAAATCACGCGCATGGAAGGGCGCTCGCGCTCCACCGAAGCGGACCTGGCAGGCCACCTCGGTAATGGCAATGGCGGCAAGGAAAGCGGTTCACAGGACCGCAAGCGGGCCAAGGCGGAAAAAGAAGACTGGTACAGTCGCGACAACCAAGTCTTTGAGGCTCTGAACGTGCTCAAGGGCCTCAATCTGTATGTGGGGCGTATGCCTGCCAAGCGCAGCGAACTCCGCGCAGATGCCGAGCAAGAGAAGGAAGAAACCGTTGCACAGGTGAACCCCGAGGATCTCTGAGTATCTCCGAGGACTTCTGAGGGCCTCCGGGCCGGCAAACCAAACAAGCGCTTCAGCAGCGCGACTCGTCAGCCCGTAAAACCGGCGTCCCTGTGATTTAGTACAGCTAGCAGCTAGCTAAACTTGTTACAGGAACGTCGGTTTTGTTTTTCTGGCAGTGCCGCCGCGACACCAAACCGGTCGCGGTGCCGGTGCGCAGGTTTAACCGCTATGCAGTAACGAGGTAGTCATGCAGCAGTATCGCCGTGGCGAACAGAACACCCGGATCCCCGCTCGCTCAGACCGTTTTTATAAGCTGGGTGACGATTGGTATTTCAATGTGCGCGGCGGCAAGGCCTTCGGGCCCTACCGCTGCCGAGACGAGGCCGAAAAGGCGCTACAGGCCTTTCTCCATCCAAAGCACGACTATCACGGCAACGTGCGACCATTTGGGCGCCTGCGCCGCCCCTCGCTGAGGCGCACCTAAGTACGGTTCAGCCTAACAACATGCCGCCAGGCGAGAACACGTGACAGGCTTGCCAGCGCGTCATTGAGGTTATTTTTTTACCGAGTCCGCCACCGCGCCCGCATCAACTGCATCGCTGACAGGCTGCGCGCCCAGGGCGAGTGCCAGTAATTCGTGCATATGCACAACACTCAGTTGTGCGGCACGCTCCTCAAAAAAATGGCCATTGCCAATCACGTTATCACTGTATTTCAGCAACAGGCGCAATGCCTGCAGGTTTGCCGGCGTTCTTACACAGTTAACCAGCGACGCAGAACCACCGAATTGGCTTTCGAACCAGGAGCGCTGCACGGAGAACACGCTGGAGTGCAAAAAGTATTCATTCTCGGCCGTGAACGGCGTGTCCGACGAGGCCACCAGCAAATTACCTACCGCACACCTCTGTGCCCCGCGATTGGCGAAATCGATAGTTAACTGGCCGGTACGGGGGATCGCCACCACTATTGAATCATCCCCATCCACAATATGGCGATGACTTCTGTAAGCCTTATGTGCGCCGATGCGATTATTACTAATACCCATGCCAGGCAGCACACAGACATCGACATCGGTGGCGGGCGCGCGCTGCCCCAGATCCAGGTCGGCCCCACAAATAGGACTAAATACCTCCTCAAACGCCTCATTCCATTTTTCTGGTGGAATCAGACGCGTGCTAAATTTTACCAGTGCCATAGCTTTATCCGATGATTGGGCGCCGGGCTGCTGTAAACCTCCCCGCAACTTCAACGCAAACTTATAGTTATCGACAGCACCTTACGTAAGTGACAATGGTCTGGATCACTATTCAGAACGCCAGACCCTTATCACGACTCCACCTGGGTAAACATCTGACTGGCTTTCTCGCGCACTCGAGTCGGCGTCGCATTAAATTTTTTCTTGAACGCGCGATTAAACCAACCCAGATTGTTAAAGCCGGCCTGAAACGCGATATCTGCAACTCGCTCCACCTGCCCGCCCTCACTGGTGAGGCGCTGATAGGCCCAGTTCAAACGAGACTCGGTGACGTACTCGGTAAAATTTGTCTCGGCGAGAGAAAACAGCTTGCGCACATAATGACTGGAAATATTCATTGCTTGTGCGATGAGCTGAACGCTCAACTCGGGGTTGTGGAGATTATCCTTCACATACCCCAACAGGCTGTTTATCCGCTCCTTGCTCACACCACTTACCTTACTGGATGCGCTGGCAAGCGCCTCCTGCGAGCAAATAAGGGAAATCAGCTCTGCCAACTGTCGCTCCGCCAGCCGCCTGAGCGCGCGCTCTGGACGGACATTTTCGCGCAGCAAAGACTGAATATACGATGACAGCATCCGCACCGGAAAAGGGCTGGGCGGCTGAATACGCTTGCCGATATGCGGTAATACTTGCGAAACGGAAATGACGGGACTGTCGTTCGCCATAAACACCGCGTACAACTTGGTGTTTGCCGCGAGTTCCAGGGAATGCCCCTGCCGTAACGGCAAAAGAAAGCTATCACCGGAGGCGCAGGTTACCTGCGCGCTGCCTTTATCACGGATATACCCCTCGCCTTGGGAAAACACCAACAGCACCATCTCGGCCCAGTCCAGTGCCCCTCCGCCGGGCACCTTCACAAACTGGCAATGATCGACCGAGAGATCCAACAATACCAAGCTACCCATGCGCCGCACGGTATATTCCACCGCTGGCTTTTCACGCTTGCTATTGATAAGTATCCCAAAGTCCGCGACATACACATGATCGCGATAGGGCAAGATAGAAGCTGCCCGACCATCACTCACAAGTTTCCCTCCCATATCGGCATACACCCGATACCTATCGGCGACATGTTTTGCAGCTACCCGGCAGGCCACAATAGGCCGAAGCTGGCAGCAACACTGAACGCTAAATGGTTAACCATGAAGATGACATTTTTGTTACAGGAATATCGCCTGTCGCACTACGCGCAAAGGTTGATCATGGGATTGCATGGACATGAGGAGGTTCCACTGATCGGAATCGGCAATTCCCTTTGCCGTACCACAACCCTCGATCCTTCAGAGCCCCGAAAAACGCACAGCGCAGGCCTCAAGTCGTCACCGAGATAACCACCTTACCTCGGGCCTGAGACCAATCCTTGGCCACAGGAAGCGTTCCGACCACTCGACGCCCAGTGTACGCCTCATTAAAGGCCATCCATCGCAACTCTGCTAATCCTACTGGATACCAGAATGCACATTATTCGCTACAACGACGACTTTTGGGCAACCCATCGAGGTTTTACGCCTGAGGGTGCCGCTCAAAATCCAAAACTTCGCTTGGTGTTATTCCAAACTTTCGCTTAAAAGCCCGATTAAACCAGGTCAAGTTATTAAAACCGACGGCATATGCCAGGGATGAAATGGAGTGGCTATTGGCCACGGGATTTTGCAATTGATCGTATACCCAGCCAAGCCGCACATTGTTCAAGTAGTCGGTAACGGTAGTACCGTGCTGACGAAAAATCTTGCGCACAGCTTGCGCTGATAGATTGAAATGTATTGCCACAGCCTGCGCGCTCATCGTCGGATCGTGCTTGTGCTCGTTAAGATAGGTTCGCATTGCAGCAAACCGTGCAAAGGTGAGCCCGCGATCTGCCGCACTATGTTGTAGCTCATCATGCATACCCAGGCTCAGGGCAATGAGATCCATAATGTGTAGGTCGGCAAGCCTTGCTGAATCCTCAGAAAGATCTTCCCTAACCTGATGAATGGCATCCACGTATCCGAGCAATAGGTTATATGCGTCTTGATTGGCAGGCTTGATGGTTTTGTTGATGACCTTGTCCGGGCTTACCAGATGCCGCTCAACAAATGCGCCCGGCAAATTGATACCCGTTACATGTACGTATTCTGGATTGGCAGAAATAAAAGGACTGTCGAGGGGTAATAAATGCAACTCACCAGGCTTGCAGCGCGTATCGTAACGGCTTTTGTGCAGCAGCTCGATATCGCCATCACGGGGCAGCACCAGGACCATGGCATTATCGCCCTTGGCGATATGCGAAAGAGTGCGGGTTGCGCGGTGGCCGGTGAGATGCGAGTCCGCTACGGCCAAACGCGTCAGTGCATGTACCGCGACTTCCACATCGAGGGCATCCTGCTGAAACTCAACATCCATGCCACAGAGCGGTACATAAGTCTCAGCCAGTACTTCCCGGCGCTCGGAGGCCGCCACATTGCGAGAACTAAACTTTAAATATGCCATGCATCACGACCTGAGCCTAAAACCCGTCCTACATATTCCTCGTTGCGTCCTTAACGCCCCACCATCCATTTTGGTCACGAGAAACAATCGTAAAAAAAGCCAACCTGAGCGAACTTCAAAGGTTTGGAAGATGGAGAGAATGAAGAAGGGAGACTCTGTCTTGCAAAGCGCTTTGAGCATCTTAACTGCACAAAGCATGGACATAAGCTTTTGATAGGAACTGGTTATTCACATGGAAAAACCAGTGATGCAGAGCCAAGGTACCATCGAATTTGACCCGCGACAATGTGCACGCATGGGTAACAAGAAGGGACGCACTGCAGCCATGCACCACAGGAGTGCGCAAGGCGCAAAAAACATTAAATAAATATTGTTGGCGAGACGTTCGACCAATTTACAGGCGGCGTGAGCGCCGCCCGAAATCGTCACAGACGCATTTCAATTCCCACGTCACGCATAAACGCCTTGGCCTCACCCACGGTGTATTCACCGAAGTGGAAGATGCTCGCCGCGAGTACTGCATCGGCGCCGCCCTGCAATACACCGTCGGCCAGATGCTGCAAGTTGCCCACACCGCCGGAGGCAATCACCGGTACCGATACTGCATCGGAAATCGCGCGGGTCAGCGCCAGGTCAAAACCATTTTTGGTACCGTCTCTGTCCATGCTGGTCAGCAGAATTTCGCCGGCGCCGTAGCTATCCATTTTCTTCGCCCACTCCACCGCGTCGATGCCGGTGGGTTTGCGTCCGCCGTGGGTAAAGATTTCCCATTTACCATCATCTACCTGCTTGGCATCGATGGCGACGACGATGCACTGGCTGCCGAAGCGATCGGCGGCTTCGCGCACGAAGTCCGGATTGAATACGGCGGCAGAGTTGATCGCGGTTTTATCCGCACCGGCGTTCAACAGGTTGCGGATGTCCTGCAGCTCGCGCACGCCACCACCAACGGTCAGCGGGATAAACACTTCTGATGCCATTTTTTCGACGGTGTGCAGGGTGGTGTCGCGGCCTTCATGGGTGGCGGTGATGTCGAGGAAGGTCACTTCATCGGCACCAGCTTCGTTGTAGCGACGAGCGACTTCTACGGGGTCACCGGCGTCGCGGATATCGACAAAGTTTACGCCTTTGACGACGCGACCGGCGTCAACGTCGAGACAGGGGATAATGCGTTTGGCGAGGCCCATGGTCGGTTCCCGGTAAGTTATTTGGTCCAGTTGTCGCACAGTTGCTGTGCTTTGCGCAGGTCGAGCTTGTCTTCGTAGATGGCTCGGCCAGTAATCGCGCCGAAGATTTCAGTTTTGTCGTCGCCGGCCTTCAGCAGTTGTTCGATGTCTTCGATGCAGCTGACACCGCCGGAGGCGATGATGGGGATCTGTACGGCGCGGGCGAGATCCATGGTGGATTCGAGGTTCACGCCCTGCATCATGCCGTCGCGGGCAATGTCGGTGTAGACAATGGCGCTGACGCCACAGTCCTGGAACTGTTTGGCCAGTTCGGTGGCCTGTACGTCGGAGACTTCGGCCCAACCTTCGGTGGCGACGAGGCCGTCTTTGGCGTCGAGGCCGACGATGATGTGGCCTTCAAATTCGCGGCAGGCTTCTTTTACCAGTTTGGGGTTCTTTACGGCAGCGGTGCCGATGATGGTCCAGCTGACGCCAGCCTCCAGATACCATTCGATGGTTTTGAGGTCGCGGATGCCGCCACCGATCTGGATGGGGAATTGTGGAAACTGGCGCGCGATGGCGTTAACGGCGTCGCCGTTCACGGGGTTGCCGGCGAAGGCACCATTGAGGTCGACGATATGCAGGCGCTTGGCACCTTGGCCGAGCCAGTGTTCGGCGGTGGCAACCGGGTCGTCGGAGAAGACGGTCGCGTCTTCCATTTCACCCTGGCGCAGGCGCACGCACTGGCCGTCTTTCAGATCAATGGCTGGGATTACGATCATTTGTATAACTTCCTGGTTCGGGGTCCTGTTTTGTTCAGGTCCGGTGGCAGCGGAGTACCGGGCAGGCGTTTTCAGAACCGTTGTAAATACGTCCCTGTACACTGCGTCGGCAACATCCCTGTTGCCGACGCTTCTGAAAACGCCTGCCCGGCACTCTGCTTTCGCATCTAGCTATTTACTTCGTATGCGTCAGCAGTACTTTTTAGGCAGTACCGTTCCAACCCACAAAATTTTTCAGTAACTGCATACCCGCATCAGCACTTTTTTCAGGGTGGAACTGGGTAGCGAATATATTGTTCTTGGTCACCGCAGCCGCAAACGGCACACCGTAGTCGGTCTGGCCGGCAACGGCATCGTTGTTTTCGGCGGGCACATAGTAGCTATGCACAAAGTAGAAGCGGCTACCGCTTTCGATGCCGTTCCACATGGGGTGATCAATAGTTGGCTTTACTCGGTTCCAGCCCATATGTGGGACTTTCAAACGCTCGCCGTTTTCGTGCAGGTCTGTACCGAAGAATTTCACCGGTTGCGGGAAGATACTCAGGCAGTCGACGCCGCCGTTCTCTTCGCTCTGGGACATCATGATCTGCATGCCCACGCAGATACCCAGAATGGGCATGCCGGATTCGATGCTCTGGTTCAGCAGGGGTACGAATCCGGGGCGGATGAAGCCTTCCATGCAGTCGCGGATGGCGCCGACGCCGGGGACGATCAGGCGATCAGCGCCTTCGGCTTGTTCCGGTGTAGTAGCGAGCACGACCTGGTCATCGGGGGCGACCTTTTGCAGGGCACTGGCCACGGAGTGGAGGTTGCCCATGCCGTAGTCGAGGACGACGATCTTTTGCATCTTCAGCAGTCTCCTGGCTTACAGCACGCCCTTGGTGGAGGGCATGGCGCCTTCCATGCGCGGGTCCGGGGTCAGGGCCATGCGCAGGGCGCGGCCGAAGGCCTTGAACACGGTTTCGATCTGGTGGTGGGCGTTGAAGCCGCGGATGCAGTCGATGTGCACGGTGACCAGCGCGTGGTTCACGAAGCCCTGAAAGAATTCGTAGAACAGCTCGGTATCGAAGTTGCCGATGCGTTTCTGGGTAAAGGGCACGTTCATGGTCAGCCCCGGGCGGCCGGAGAAGTCGATGACGACGCGGCTCAGGGCTTCGTCCAGTGGTACGTAGGCGTGACCGTAGCGGGTCATGCCTTTCTTGTCGCCGACGGCCTGGTTGATGGCCTTGCCGATGGTGATGCCGATATCTTCCACGGTGTGGTGGTCGTCGATATGCACGTCGCCGTCACAGGTGATGTCCAGGTCGATCATGCCGTGACGGGCGATCTGGTCCATCATGTGCTCGAGAAACGGGACGCCGGTGTTGAATTTGCCGGTGCCTTTGCCGTCGAGGTTGAGGCTGACCTGGATCTTGGTTTCCAGGGTATCGCGGTTGACGCTGGCGGTGCGCATGGGACTACATCCTTTATTGCGAGGTGGGGACGACCCGCTCGGCCGGCCCCGGAGGATAGATGGCGCGGATTATACGCTCAAATGGGTCGAAATTTGGTGGATAGTCTCAGATGTAACTTGATTCGCCACAAAGATCAAATATCATACGCCGCATGAACCTACGCCCCCGCCATAAGACCCCCGTCTGGGTCAGCCTGTGCCTGCTGTTTGCGCTGATGCTCGCGCAACCGGTAGTGGCGGAGCATATTCACATTGAAGACCGCGCGCACCAGCTGTGCGATCTATCCCATAATCACGCCCCCGCACTGGGCGGCGGTAGTATCACTTTCGTTTCCGACGACCTTGCACCGCTTTGTATTGAGCAGCAGGCCCCAGCAGCACTCGACTGCCAACCGGATCACCAGTCCGCACGCGGGCCTCCCGCAATCCCGCCTCTTAGCTGACCTCTCCGTCGCCAGGCTGCCGCTAGCAGGCTGCCGTCGACCTAATAACGCTTATTTTCCGGGCGCGGGCCTCTTGGGTGGCCGCTGCCTGAGTCTGACAGGACCATAACAATGTACCGAGTAAACACTCTGGCGCTGGCCGTTGCCTGTGCGCTGTCTTCTGCTGCCTACGCTCAAAACGACACTGACAAAAACGAAAACCTGGAACTGGTGAACGTCACCGTTTCTCCGCTGGCCAAGCCCGCCGATGTAGCCGCCGCGCCGGTCTCCATTCTCACCGGTGAAGAACTGCGCCAGCAGGCCGCCGGCACTCTGGGCCAGACCCTGACCAACCAGCTGGGCGTGGCCAATGCTTCCTTCGGTAGCGGCGTTGGCCTGCCGGTGATCCGTGGCCAGAGCGCTAACCGTGTGCGCGTGCTGAGCGACAACCTGGATGTATCCGACGCCTCCAACACCTCCTCTGACCACGCCGCCAGCATCGAGCCGCTGCTGGCCCAGCGCATTGAGATCCTGCGTGGCCCGGCAGCCCTGCGCTACGGCAGCGGCGCCATCGGCGGCGTCGTGAACGTGCTCGACGGCCGTATCCCCAGCGAAGTGCCCGAGGAAATGGAAGGTGCGTTTGAGCTGCGTCACGACAGTGGCAACAGCCAGGACGCCGGTGTGTTCCGCCTGAACGGCGGCGCGGGCCAGCTGGCCTGGTATCTGGACGGCGTGTATCGCGAGAATGGCAACACCCAGATCCCGGGCGAAGCCATCGTGCACCACGAAGAACATGAAGAGCACGAAGAACACGAAGGCGAAGAGCACGCGGAACACGAAGAAGAGTTCAACACCGATGGCTTCGTGGGCAACACCAATGCCCGCGC
The DNA here is from genome assembly GCF_000220505.1 of Microbulbifer agarilyticus S89. GTDB lineage: Bacteria > Pseudomonadota > Gammaproteobacteria > Pseudomonadales > Cellvibrionaceae > Microbulbifer > Microbulbifer agarilyticus_B. Next base: position 25,955 of record NZ_AFPJ01000038.1, read on the forward strand.
CAGCAGCTACAGCGGTGGCCTGTCCTGGATCACCGACACCGGTTTTGTCGGCTTCTCCGTAAACCAGCTGGACAACAACTACGGTATCCCGCTGGGTGCCCACGAGCACCATCACCACGACGAAGAAGAGCATGAAGGTGAAGAGCTCGCCGAAGAGCATGAAGAACACGAAGAGGGCGCGGAGGCCGTACGCATCGCCCTGCAGCAGACCCGCTACGACCTGAAGGGCGAGCACCGCTTCAACAGCGAATACTGGGAGAAGCTGAGCGTGCGCCTGGGCTACAACGACTACGAGCACGTTGAGCTGGAAGAAGACGTAGAGGGCACCCGCTTCACCAACAAGGCCTGGGAAAGCCGCGTGGAAATCACCCACGACAACGGTGGCCTGTGGCGCGGTGCTTACGGCCTGCAGCTGAGCGACAAAGACTTTGCTGCGGTGGGTGACGAAGCATTCGTACAGCCGAGCAATACCACCAGCGTTGGCGTGTTCACCATGAAGGAACGCACCTGGGGTGACTGGCACCTGGACCTGGGCGGCCGCCTGGAGCAGGTCACCATCGACCCGCAGGAAGGTGCATCCCAGGACTTCAACCTGCTGGGTCTGAGCGGCACCCTGCAGTACTTCCTGGCCGAGCACCAGCACCTGAGCTTTGGCCTGACCCACGCCGAGCGCGCGCCGGTAGCCGAAGAACTGTTTGCCGATGGTGAGCACCTGGCGGAAGCACGCTACCTGGAGGGTGAGGAAGACCTCGACAAAGAGAACTCTTTCAACCTGGAGCTGGGTTACCACCACCACAACGAAGGCGGTACTGGCTGGCACGCACTGCAGGTTGAAGCCAACCTGTTCTACAACCGCGTCAATGATTACATCTACGCCGCCAACTCCGGTGAATTCTTCGAAGAAGAGCACATGGAAGAAGAGCACATGGGCGAGGAACATGAAGAGCACGAAGAGGAAGGCCTGGCTATCTACAGCTACACCAACCGCGACGCGGTCTTCTATGGTGCTGAAGCTTCTGTGCGCTACCCCTTCGCTGGTGGTCACTACGTAGAACTCTTCGGTGACAGCGTGCGCGCCAGCTTCGAGAGCGACCTCGAACTGCACCACGATGAAGAGGAAGAAGAAGGCCACGAGCACGAAGAGATGATCGACAACAGCCGTGCCGTGCCGCGCATGCCGCCGCTGCGTGTAGGCCTGGCCTTTGGTGGCAACTACGACCAGTGGAACTGGCAGCTGCGTACCACCAAAGCATCTGCACAGGAACGCGCCGGTGCTTTTGAAGAGGGCACCGAGGGTTACACCCGCATGGACCTGACCGCGCGCTACAACCTGAACATCGGCGGCAACAACGCCGTACTGTTCGCCAGCGCCCGCAACCTGCTGGACGAAGAAATTCGCCAGTCTACTTCTTTGCTGCGCGACTTCGCTCCAGAAGCCGGCCGCAGTGTAGAAGCAGGCGTACGCTTCCAGTTCTAAGCGCATGTTCGCTGAGGCACCCGCCTCCGCGTTACAAACGCCTATTTAAAGCGGCAATCGAAAGCGGCAATCGATTTATTCGGTTGCCGCTTTTTTGTTTCTAATGTTTCTGCTGTATCTGCCATTGCTGTGGTTTCGGTGGTTTATGTGCTTTCTTACCCACATTCTTTAAGACCACCGAGCCACAACCGGTTTCATTTCTGATCAGCAATTGCTTCAATAGCGATTCTTGCGATGCGCATATACCAATACGCGCACCGCACCCCTCTCGCCTATTTCAGAATGAAGGATGCCTCTGTATGGCCTGGATTAAACGCGGACTTATCACCCTCGTTGTTCTCTTTGCACTCTTTGCCGGTGCTGTCGCCTGGTTCCTCTCTGGCCTCGATGCCAACCAGTACAAACCCAAGATCGTGCAGCTGGCTGCCGACCAAGGGGTGTCTCTGACACTGGATGGCGATATCGGCTGGCAGCTGTGGCCAAATATTGCGCTCAAACTGGAAGGGGTGAAAGTTGCGCCGCTGGCGCAGCCCAGTGAATCCCTGTTGCAGGCGGACAAGGTCGCCGTTGGCGTCGGCCTGATGCCACTGCTGAGCAAGCGTATCGAGGCTCAGGAAATTGTATTGCTGGCACCGCAGGTCGCCCTTACCGTCGACGAGAACGGCAAGGGCAACTGGGAACTGATTACCGATGCTATGGAGGCCAAAGCGCAGCAGGATGCCAAGCAGCAGCGGGAAACGCCACCCACCCTCGACATTCCCCAGCAAGAAGCCACACCCAGCGCGGGACTGGAGCTCGCGCTGCAGGAGCTGCGCCTGGAAGATGGAGTACTGCGCTACACCGATAAACAAAGTGGCAGCGAATATTCCATCAGTAAGTTAAATGTTACCGCCGATAATCTGGTGCCCGGCGGTAAACCCGGTGATGTGCAGGTGAGCGCCAAACTTGCCGGCAGTGACTTTCCAGAGCCGGTGGACCTGAATATTCGCAGCAGCCTCGCGATCGACGAGGGGCTGAATGGCCTGCGCCTGCAGCCGGCCACCATTAAGCTCACCAGCGGCGACAATGCCAGTGCAGAAGTGTACCTGCGCGGTAACGTGCGCCGCGCCAAAGCCGATGCGCCCTGGCAGATCCAGCTGAACCTGAAAGTGGATGTGGAGCCGGTCTCCGGTTGGCTGGCCGCCGTAGGCAGCAGTTACAAGCCACAAAGCACCAGTGCGCTGCAGAAGCTCAAAATCGATACGGACGTGAGCGGCAGCGACCGCCAGATGAACATGCAACCGCTGGAACTGGTGCTGGATGCGCATACCTTTACCGGCAGCGCCAGTTATCAGGCCGCTCTTGATAACAGCAAAGGGGCAAACGGAGCCAAGGGTGTACCCAGTGTTTCGCTGAGCCTGAAGGGCGGTGAGCTGAACGTGGACGACTACCTGCCACCGCCGGTTGCCACACCGGAGCAGGATGAGCTCAGTGCGGATATTGCCGCAGCCAAGCCGGTACCTCTGCCACTGGAAGCCATGCGCGGCTTTAACGCCAAGCTGGACCTGACACTCGACAAGCTGCATGCGCTGGATTTCGACATCGACAAGCCCGAGCTCGCCGTCAATGTGCAAAACGGCCTCTACCAGCTGAACAAACTGGCGGCCGGTGTCTACGGCGGCACCCTGAACAGCACCGGCGTTTTCAATGCCCGCGGCAGCTCTGCACGCGGTGAACTGAGCGGTGGCCTGAGCGGGGTGGAAATTTCCAAGGTGCAGGAAGCCCTGTTCGCCAGCGATGAACCGCAGGCCGCCGACCAGAACAAAGTCACCCTGTCCGGCAAGACCGACCTCACCTGGGTAGGCCAGACCACTGGCGCAGACACCCAGGCGCTGCAAAAAAACCTGCGCGCGGCGGTGCAGCTCAATGCACAGGAACTGGCACTGGCCCCGTTCAATCTGGAGAAGGGCATGTGCCAGCTGGTGAGCTACGCAGAGAAAACGCCAATGCCGGAGCGCGAGTGGCCCGCCCAAACGCGTATGCAGGACCTGCGCGCCAGCGTTAACCTGGACGGCGACGTGGCCAAGGTAGACGGAATCAACGCAGGGATTGAGAACATCGCGCTGAGCGGTGATGGCACCATCAACCTGCAACAGCAGAATTTTGACTTCGCCCTGGGCCTGGCACTGGTGGGTGAAAAAACCTCCGGCAATGGCTGTTCCGTGCAGAATTCGCGCTGGCGCAACCGCCCACTGCCGCTGCGCTGCAAGGCGAAGTTTTCCGAGGCCGGCGCCACCACCTGCAAACCGGATAGCCGCCGCCTGGACGACCTGATTCGCGAGGAACTGAAGTACAAGGCGCAAAAGAAGTACGGCGACCAGCTGGAAGAGAAAACTGACAAGCTGCGCGACAAACTGAAAGACCGCTTCAAGGGTTTGTTTAATCGCGGCGAGTAAAGTCCGAGGTAGATGATCGAAACCAAAAACGGGGCCAGCGGCCCCGTTTTTTATTCATCGTTTTGACTAACTTCCTTGTGACAAATTCCCTTTACTGGCCGTCTCGCTGAATAATATCCAGCGCCATCATTGCCAGCGGTTCCACAAAAGCACCGACCTTGGCCGCTTCCTTACTGGACGCATTGCCACTCTGTGCGCGCTTCGCCACGCCCTGGGCAATGGCCGCCAAGCGGAAGAAGCTGAATGCGAGGTAGTAGGTCCAGTGTTCGATACGCTCGATGCCCATGCGCGCGCAGTACATCGCCACATACTCCTGTTCGTCCGGAATACCCAGCGCCGCGCGGTCCACCCCCATCAAGCCCGAGATACTGCCGGTACCACCGGGCATACGCAGCTGCATGCACTGGTAGGCAAGATCGGCAAATGGGTGGCCCAGGGTGGATAACTCCCAATCCAGCACCGCAATGACGTTCGGTTCCTTTGGCGCGAACACCATATTGTCGAGACGGTAATCCCCGTGCACCAGTGACACGCGGCCATCGTCTGCTGGTTGCGCCTCGCCCAGCCAGCCAATCAGCTTCTCCATAGCATCAATTTTATTGATCTCGGATGCACGATACTGACTGCACCAACGATCGTACTGGCGAGCAAAATAATTACCCGGTTTGCCGTAGTCCGACAGCCCCACCGCGGCCACATCCACGCTGTGCAACTCCGCCAGTACCTGGTTCATTTCCCGGTACATAGCGCTGCGTGCAGTGTTATCCACCTCCGGTATCTGGGCATCCCAGAAGATGCGCCCGTCCATATATGACATCACGTAAAACATGGAGCCGATCACATCGCGGTCTTCACACAGGTGCACAACTTCTGGCACCGGTACATTGGTGTCCGCGAGGGCCCGAATCACCCGGTATTCCCGGTCCACCGCATGCGCACTTTTTAACAGTTTGCCCGGGGGCTGACGGCGCAGTACATAGGTGCGGTCCGGCGTCTCGAGTTTGAAAGTGGGATTCGACTGGCCACCAGAGAACTTGGTTGCGGTTATCGGGCCGCGAAAGCCAACAATATGTTCGGCAAAATATTCTGCCAGCAAGGCTTCGTCCAGCTGGTCAACGGCTTGATTTAATTCACTCACACTATTCTCTCCGTTTTACTGGCTCTGGGTTAGTGGCTCTGAGTTAGTGGCCATAAGCGGCAGCAATACCGCGCCCCAACTGCATCATGTGTACCTCGTCCGGGCCATCGGCGAGGCGGATAATCCGCGCATAGGCATATCCCCGTGCGAGGAAGAAGTCCTGCCCCAGGCCAGCAGCGCCGTGAATCTGAATCGCGCGGTCGAGCACATTGCAGGCCATTTGCGGGGCGACGATTTTGATCATCGCGATCAGGTCCTTCGCCCCCTTGTTGCCCACCTTGTCCATGCGATCGGCCGCCTTGAGAGTAAGCAGGCGTGCCTGCTCGATCTCGCACTGGCTTTTTGCCAGCACTTCGCGCACACCGCCGTGCCGAGCCATTGCGCGGCCAAACACCTCGCGCTCGCTGGCCCGCTTGGCCATGGTCTCCAGTGCGCGCTGTGCCACGCCAATCAGACGCATGCAGTGATGAATACGGCCCGGCCCCAAGCGTCCCTGAGCAATTTCAAATCCGCGCCCTTCACCCAGCAGCATATTGGTAGCCGGCACGCGCACATTATTGAAGATGATTTCCGCATGACCTTCCGGCGCGTCGTCAAAGCCAAACACCTGCATGGGGCGAATTACTTCCACCCCTGGCGTATCCATCGGCACCAGGATCATGGACTGCTGGCGATAACGGTCCGGGTTGTCCGCGTCGGTTTTGCCCATCACGATCAGGATTTTGCAGTGCTGGTTGGACGCACCACTGATATAAAACTTGTGGCCATTGATGATGTAGTCATCGCCATCGCGCACGATCGAGGTTTCGATATTGGTGGCATCGCTGGAAGCAACTTTGGGCTCGGTCATGGCGAACGCCGAGCGGATATCGCCATTTAATAGCGGCACCAACCACTGGGCTTTTTGCTCATCGGTTCCGTAACGTGCGAGCACTTCCATATTGCCGGTATCCGGCGCACTGCAGTTAAACGCTTCCGAGGCGATCAGTGAGCGCCCCATCAATTCCGCCAGCGGTGCATATTCCAGATTGGAAAGGCCCGCGCCGTGTTCGGACTCCGGTAAAAACAGATTCCACAACTCGGCGGCCTTGGCTTTCTTTTTCAGTTCCTGCATCACCGGCGGCGTATCCCAGCGGTTTTCCTGCACCTGTTGTTCGTACAGTGCTTCCGCCGGGTAGATGTGCTCTTCCATAAACTGCTGCACGCGCGCCTGCAGCCCTTTTACCTTGTCGGAATAATCAAAGTCCATGGTGCGTCGCCTCGTATTATGCGTAAGTTATGGCGTCCTGGCGCTCAGGGTGCTCCAGGTGCGGTGTGTGGTTGAAGGAGTGCAGGCTGACCGATTCGCGGCCACGCTGGGCCTGAAAGAAAAAGCGGCTAAGGGAGGTATTGCGAGTCTGCATGTTGAGCTTCACCACGGTTTGCGCGGGTGCACTCAACACCAGCCGGGTGAGCATGGAAATGGTGCCACCGGAGCTGACTACCAGGGTGCGTCCCTCGCCCTCGGCAATAATATCCAGGCCCCGCTGCACGCGTTGCTCAAACGCGGCCCAGCTTTCCTCAACCTGGATCTCGCCGTCGATCCACGCGTGCATCGCGTCCTTTAACACGCGGAAAAACACACGGGCATCGGCACCGTCCTGCGGGCGCCGCTCCGGGTGCTTGTGAATAAAGGCGCCCATCACCTGCTTGAACTGGAATTCGTCCAGCTCGGGGAAGCTTTCCACTGCCGGCGTGTGCTGACCCTCGTCTGGCCCACCTTGCATGCCTACACAGATGGCCTCGGCGGTTTGCCGGTGGCGCAGCAGATCACCACACAGGATGCGGTCGAAGCGGGTGCCCTGGCGGCGAAAGTGCTCGCCCAGCCAGCGGGATTGCTGCTCTCCCAGCGCCGACAACTGGTCATAGTTGTCGCTACCCAGCGACGCCTGTCCGTGCCGCACGGTAAAAAATTCTGCCACCGGAACCTCCAGTCGCCCGTCAATCGATGAATGCCATTGACGCAATGTAGCGCAGGGATTTTAATCATTAAAATCAATTGTTCTGATAAGCCGACATTCACATCGGTTATAGACGGGGCATACACCACCAGCGCACGTACACGAGATATGAACCCTCACCGCATCGACCTGAACCTGTTCGTGGTGATCGACACCATCTACCGCGAACGTAACCTGACCCGCGCCGCGGAGCAGCTGCACCTCACCCAGCCAGCGGTGAGCAACGCCCTCGGCCGCGCCCGTGAGGCACTGAACGACGAGCTGTTTGTTCGCACCCCGCAGGGCATGCAGCCCACCGTCTTTACCGAGGCCATCATCGCGCAGGTAAAGAGCGGGCTGCAGCAGCTGCACCAGAGTGCCACCTCCAATGTGACCTTCGACCCGGCCAGTGCGGAGAAAACCATCCGCCTGAGCATGAACGACCTTACCGAGACCATGCTGTTGCCGGCCCTAGTAGAGCGCCTGCAGCAGGCCGCACCGAATATGCAGGTAGAGTCCTACAATGTGCCGCGCGAGCAGCTGGAACGGGAGCTGGCCAGCCACAGCCTCGACTTCGCCATCGACGTACCCATCATGGGCAATACCCAGTTGCAGCAGCACCCGCTGGGCAAGGACCACTTCGTGTGCATGCTGCGCCGTGACCACCCCCAGGTAAGCGGCGCCCTGACCCTGGACGACTACCTGGCACTACAACATATCCACATTTCCAGCCGGCGCTCCGGTCCGGGGCTGGTGGACCTGCAACTGAACAAGCTCGGCCGCCGCCGCAAAATCACCCTGCGCGCCCAGCACTACCGCATTGCGCCGATGATCGTGGAGGCGTCCAACCTCGCCCTCAGCGCCCCCAGCAGCTTTGCCAGCCGCTACAACGTGGACTGCTTTGACCTGCCCTTCCCGGTACCCAAGATCGAATCCTGTTTGCTGTGGCACAAAAATGCGGAGCAGGACCCGGCACACCAGTGGCTGCGGGATTTGATTATCGAAACGCTCTCTGCGGGGTCGGCAAGCTGACTGGTCGCCCCTCCAAATACCTCTGGTACCCTTTACCTTTGATACACTCCACCACAGATACAAAGCCCCATCTGCAGTAGCCCAAGACACCGCCATGCCTTCCGCCACATCCGCATCTACACCGACACCGAGAGCCATCTCCCCGAGCCAGTTCCAACGCACCCTGCTCAAGTGGTTCGACCAGCATGGCCGTCACGACCTGCCGTGGCAGCAGGACATCAATCCCTACCGGGTGTGGGTATCGGAGATCATGCTACAGCAGACCCAGGTAGCGGCGGTCATTCCCTACTACCAGCGGTTTATGGAGTCCTTCCCCACGGTGGAGGCCCTCGCTGCCGCCAGCCAGGACCAGGTGCTGGCCCACTGGAGCGGCCTCGGCTACTACGCCCGTGCGCGCAACCTGCACAAATGCGCGCAGACCGTGGTCAACGAACACAGTGGCGCATTCCCCCGCAGCGTGGACGCCCTCGCCGAACTGCCCGGTATCGGCCGCTCCACTGCCGGCGCCATCGCCAGTATCAGCATGGGGCTGGAGGCGGCGATTCTCGACGGCAACGTCAAACGGGTACTGGCGCGTATGCACGCGGTGGAGGGCTGGCCCGGGCAAACCGCCGTGGCCAAAGGCATGTGGGAGATCGCCGAGAAGTACACCCCGGCCAAGCGCACCGGCAACTACACCCAGGCGATGATGGACCTGGGCGCCACCCTGTGCACCCGCTCCAAGCCCGCCTGCGAGCGCTGCCCCTTTGCCAAGCACTGCGTGGCCCACACCCAGGGCAACCCCGCCGATTACCCGGGCAAGAAGCCCAAGAAGGAAAAGCCGGTACGCCAGACTACCCTGTTGCTGATCGAACACGACGGCGAACTGTACCTGGAACAGCGCCCCGCCAGCGGCATCTGGGGTGGCCTGTGGATACCGCCACAGCTGGAAGGAGACGATGGCGGTGACGCCAGCGCGCAGGAATGGCTGGCGGCACAGGACCTCGACGCCAGCGAGCTGCAAGCCCTGCCATCCATGCGACACACCTTCAGCCACTTCCACCTGGATATCCACCCGGTGTGGATAAGTCTGCCGCACAAGCCCGATCAGGTAGCGGAAGGAGCCAGTGGCTGGTATAAACTGCGCCAGCTCGACCGGCCCCGATCCGGGCAGGATCTCGGCCTGCCGGCGCCCATCGCCAAGCTGGTCAAACAATTAATGGCCATGCGCGCCCCACTATTGGCACCCTGTTAGGAGAAACCATGTCCCGCACCGTCTTCTGCCGCAAATACCAGGAAGAACTCGAAGGCCTCCCCAACCCGCCCTTCCCGGGCCCCAAGGGGCAGGACATCTACGACAACGTCTCCAAGAAAGCCTGGGGCGAGTGGATGGCCCACCAGACCATGCTGATCAACGAAAAGCGCCTCAACATGATGGAACCGTCCTCCCGCGCCTACCTGGCCGAACAGATGGGCAAATTCTTCGCCGGTGAAGACTACGACGACGCCGAAGGCTTCGTTCCCGAGCAAGACGGCGACAAGTAAGCAACTACTTACAAACCGAAAAAACTATTTATCAATCAAGGGGTTGACTCCCCCCGGAAGAGCAGGTTTAATACGCGCCTCGCTGCCGGGGACAACCCCGAAACAGCATTGCCCAGATAGCTCAGTCGGTAGAGCAGGGGATTGAAAATCCCCGTGTCGGTGGTTCGATTCCGCCTCTGGGCACCACCTTTTCTTAACCCCTTGTCCCTCAAGGGGTTTTATCAGCCTTCAGTATTCTTGGTACAAACTCTTGGTACAAGAGCTGATGGCTGATTACATTTTTCTTCGCCCCTCTGGCTATTACCTCCGTTACGCGAGACCCCTTCGCTTTGCATCCCTGCTTCCAGTTCGCGAGCTGAGATACCCCCTACATACCCACAAACAATTGATTGCCAAACGAGCGGCCGCGTATATAGTTGCGCGGATTGAGTGGTTGCTAAGTGGTATTGAGAGCAGTCGCATGCAGCTGTCCCGCGAACAAATAATGAACCTTGTCCGCAAGGAGATTGAAGAATCTCACTCGGAGGTTACATCTGACCACCTCCGCGAGAAGTCACCCGGAGCCTGGGAAGCGCACGTCACAGCCAGCCTAGAATTCCTCAGAGAAGCCGAGGAAGATTTAGCTCGCTCCCACTTTCGAAGCATCGCTCGCAGAGCGCAGCAAATACTAGATGACAACGGCATCAGGCTCGACGAGACATCTGGAAGCTTTCGGTTACTTTGCAGGGAGTTACTCAGGGCCACCATTGAGCTTCAGCGAGAAGACCTTCGCCTGCATAACGGTAAATCAGCTCACAATGAGCAACCTTACCTGCTCCAGGCAAGCCCCACTCCAGTTGCCGCCACACAACCGAAGACTACCCCCCTGTTGAGCGAAGTCCTTGAGGCATTCATCAATGAGAAGCAACAGGCTAAGAAGGTTGGCATTAGCTCCATTGAGAGCTACCGGGAGGCGGTCAGCACTTTCGTGTTTGTTGTTGGTGACAAGCCTGTCGGGGAAATAACACATGATGACGCCTGCCGCTTTAGGGATGCTTGCAGGCAGATCCCTACAAACCGCACAAAAAACCCCAACTACAAAAACAAGACTATCGATGAGCTACTAGCCCTTGAGCTACCTGAGTCCATATGCCTATCTGGAAAGACAATTAACGATCGTCTTTCCATTCTGAGCGCGATCTTCCAGAAGCACTTGATCCCGAAACGACTCGCTGACCTCAATGTGTTTGAGGGGGTCAAGACACACCTGGAGGACAGCAGGAGTTACACAGAGTTTGACTCCGACGACCTCAGAGTGATCACAACTAGCGCAATCTACGTTGATTCCAAATACTCAAGAAGCAGCAAAACCACAGCTTCTCGCTGGTGGCTTCCATTGCTTGGGTTTTGGACGGGGGCCAGGGTAGGCGAACTGACACAAATGCATCTGAGCGACATTCAGGAAATCGATGGCATCTTGTGTGCAGTAGTCGACGATGATGAGGAAGACGGCAAACGGGTGAAGACCAATGCGGCACGTCGAACTTTCCCGATTCACTCAGCACTTTTGGAGCTTGGCTTCCGTGATTACGTGGAGCAAGTCAGAGCTAGCGGGGCTACACGACTACTCGAATCGATACCCCTTGGATCCAGGAAGCCAGGAGAAGTGGCGTCCAAGTGGTTTAATGAGACCTACCGGGCCCGACATCTCCCAAGCGAATTCAAAGAGGACAAGAAAGTCTTCCACTCGCTGCGTCGAACATTCATCACAGCGGGACTCAACGCCAAAATTGACCTGTTAGACCTGCAATCAATGGTTGGTCACGAGCCTAAACAATTGGCAGAGACAGCGACGTACTATGGCAAAAGGGATGTACGGAGACTCAAGGAAAGCCTTGAGCTGGTGCAATTCCCCTCTGTGGATTTGGCCTCATTACGCAATGGCTGGAAGCGATTCAAGAGACTGTAAAGGGTCAGCACCAGCTACTGATAGCAACCGAGCAAAAGGGGCACCGCAGCAGTATCGGGAAAACCCAGGGTAAAGGTGGGGGAACCCTTCCCCCATTAGCTTAGGTCGCCGTTGCCAGCTTACGCTTACGCGCGACAGGGCCAAGGCCTGTACCCGGATGAGCTGCATGCTCCCCGATTAACTCGTGGTACTGCTCAGGAACCGGTTGAACTCTTTTCGCTCTCGGGCAAGGCTCTTTCTTCTGAGGGATCAACTTCAACTGATCGCTGTCGAGCTTATCCCCGAAAAATTGCTTCCGGATTTCCCTACCCAAAATCTCTCCCATTAAGCTGGGCACAGCGTTACCTAACTGACGCTGCATCTCACTACGCCCACCTTCAATGTGATACCCATCTGGGAAGGTTTGTAGACGACAAGTCTCTCGCATGGTTAGCTTTCTGCTATCCCAATGGAACGGCCCAATGGAGCTTCCCGGCTGCGCCTGAATAGTCCAAGAAGGCTTATTCTTGGCGAGCTTAAGTAGGAACCCCCAGTAGCGCGTCCGCCAGCCAAATAGCGGCTGACCATCTCCTCGATCTGTATGGTGCAGGTAATTTTTCCCCTCAGGGATAGAGGGCAGCAGCGCCCCCCACTTTCCACCAACCTTCAGTTTCGGATCTTTGGACTCAGGAGCATTAACTAAGTCACCTATGGCATCCCAGGCGTTATTCCATGTTGGGTAACCGAAGAGATCATCAACTGCGAGTTCTGGATCTTGATGTGTGGCAGCTGGAAACCTAAACACCTTTCCATCACGAGAGCCGACCAGAAATACTCGCTCACGCATCTGAGGCACGCCGTAGTCGGCAGCATTCAGCACTTGCCATGTGAATGAGTAGTTGCTGCCGGTTTCTTCGTTGATCTTCTGGATGATGTTCTCAAGCAACTTGAGCCCTTCATCTTTGCCCTTGAAGGTCATTCCCTGGACGTTTTCCAGCAAAAACGCCTTCGGCTTCAGGTCTCTTAACACCCGCAAGTAGGCTGTCAACGTATCAGCCCTAGGGTCATCTAAGCGCTTGGTATCGCCCTTCGACCAATAAGCAGACTTTGAGAAGGGCTGACACGGCGGCCCCCCAATTAGGAGGTCTGGCGCTCTCCTATTGAAGCCTCCAGCCGACTTCAAGTCTTCGGACGTTACATTGTGAATGTCATCTTCAAACACAGGCCAATCGCGGTTCGCACGCAAAGTCTGACATGCCCACTTGTCCATCTCCACGGCGACGGCAGTCTCGAAGCCAGCAGCTTCAAGCCCGAGATCCAGCCCTCCGGCACCAGTGAATAAACTAACAATCTTGCGCATACACCCAACTGCCTGTAGCGTTGATGGATTTTGTCGCAGCTCACGCCGCGTATAGGAAGGGTAGTGTGGCAACTCTACATAAATTGTATTGAGAGTACAAGTGATCAAGGTAAATCTTCGTCAGGCAATGGTCGACTATGCCCGCAGAACCGGGACAAGAACCACATATGCCGAAATAGCCAAAGAGACAGGGCTCTCCAAAGCGACCCTCGAAGCACTAGGGTCTCGTAGCGACTACAACACGACACTGGCAACCATTGACTTGCTCTGCGAGTACTTGAGGTGCGATGTAGCCACCCTGCTCGAGCACCAGCCAGACGTAACGGGGGGCCGTGAGAGCAATGCCAATAAAAATTGATCACTCGCAAGCTAAGTCAGTACTTTACGAGGAGCACGCGAAAGCCCATAACGGTGTGAGCGATCCCATATGTGAAGCTTGGAAAGCCAAAGTTGATCGGCTAGGAGCGCTATGCCCATACAGGAAAAGCTCAACCTTCGTAGCCGCCTTGGGCACCGCCCTGCTAGCCAAGTCTGTTGAGCCGAATGTCGACGTATACTCTCTACTCGACCGTGACGGAGGTGAGCGTTCCTATTCGGCACGCTCTCTCGCTGACAACGTCTGGGCTAAAAACAGAGCCTACCTGGACGTTGATCTCGGCGCTAACAATGCGAATCCACTGAACAATACCCCTTTCGTCGGCCGCGCGAGAATTGACGCGATTGAGCGTGTTAGGAATGTGGAAGGTCGGAACTGGCTTTTTGCATGCCTGGATGAGCTGGACAGCATTCAAGGCACAGAAGAAGCACGCTCCGCCCTGCGAGGATTCATCTTGTCGCGGACAGTAGTGGCAACAACTTCGTTCAATGTCGGTGAAAACGCGGGCGACTACTTTGTATCTCAAAGCCTCGCGACAAGAATTGAAGAGTTCGTTGGAACTGATAGCGAAGAGGGTCGCCGCGCTCAAGCTGTAGCTGCAGGTTTGCTTTCAGTTGCTTTCGGGACGGAAAACGTGGAAGTCAGCCACATCAACGATCCAGACCGTCGCTTCCCACTAGACATCACTGTGTTCGATGACCCCGTGGATCGCAAAGTTCGTTTTTCAGTTGAAGTGAAAGATAAAAAAGTCAGCGGTTCAGATGTGTTATCCAGTGTAGAGAAGGTAGTCAAGTTCGACATTCCCAACGTTCTCTATCTAGCCCTCAGCCAACCGCATGATCAAAGGGATTTTGAAGCAGAAACAGTCAAAGCGAGAGACTCAGGCTGTCGAGTTATTTTTTGCTACTCCTGGGAGCAGCTATGCAATATGTGCACATCCATGACAGCAACTCCCGGCCCGGGAGCGCTTGGAGAAGCATTCCGACAAATCGGTGCTCGACTCGTCCAGTTGGGGGTCAGCCAAGCAGGTATCGGACAATGGGAAAGCTGGAGCGGTTAACGCTCCTCACAGCCAAAAACACCGCAAAATAGGGCAGCAGGGACGTTGCCCTACCACCCTCAGGGTCAAAAAAAGCGACCCTGCCACGGACATACAAGATCGCTAAAAGCTAGGAACCACGGGGCCTTCAAGGCGACTAGTCCGCTAAAGTTGTATGTCCCTCCAGCCCCCTTAGCAGGGACAGCTACTGTGATACCTATAAATCGTTTCCACCTCGGAGAGTAATCACCTAGCGCCTCCTTCAGAAGTCCACTACAGCTGATTCCTCAAACGTTGTGAAACTGGGCAAAATACCGGACGAAGCGCAACCAGCATAAGCGGCTCGCTTCTTCAGATCAGATTTTGATATCCCAGAGGCCTTCAATTGTTGCTCCAGGTGCCTTGCCAAGCTCAGGATCTGGTGCGCCTTCATCGCTACCTCGTCAGCTCTGGCATCATCGTCATTCATCTCAAGGAACCTAACTAGCCTGCTTGCATCCTCATGAGCCAAGGCTTCAATGGCTTGCATTTTCATTCTACGGTGCTCCTGCTCCTCGGATTCCTGTGTTTGATTAAGGGGGGAAAATTTCATAGCACTCCACCAAGCAGTCCGGTTCAGGTCATCCCAGTCCACCCCCTTCGCCAATAGGGCATCTCTTGTTCTCAACATCCGGCTAGTTAGGCTTTTGCTGATATCCAGCATACGAGCAAGCTCTCGGACCGGCCTTCCTTTCAGACACCCTTCCCATTGATGACAATCAGTCAGCCTCTTCCAAGCGAGATTCGTAGTTTCATTGCGGGCCAAGGTCTTCGTTGGCTTCGTGTTGTCGCTTTGAGCAATATGCTTTGCAATCTGGATTGGGACTGGGTCACCATGGAATGTCAGCTTTTCCACTCTGATCTTTCGTTGGTGGTTGGCTGATGCTTTGCGGTTTAGGTTGCAGACAGCGTGATAGCGGTGATGTCCTCTTAGCAGTACGTTTTGGGTGACACATCCATCTTCATCGATCACATCGGCCACACAAACCGGCCTCTCTAGACCGCCAATCTTGATTGATTTGGTCAGCTGCTCAACATGGTTCATATCGACTCTTCGATTGTTGAAGCCTTCTTCAACCACTATATCAACCTGTCTCAAATTGAACCGCCCGGTAATCGAGAGGCCTGGATAGATCTTTTGTACTTGCTTCTTGTTCATGTCATTCCTCAGAGGTGGGCGGTCTAAGCCAATGGCATTCGCCCTTAAGTGATGGAGGGTATATTTAGGGGGAACTGACCGTCGCAGGTCAGAGACGGGGCTAGGACGCCCCGGAGGGAAGGTGGTTACTATCCCTATACGGGATGGCAATTCTTGTACTGTAGCTAAAGCCCCAGTCGCTGAATAAGCCTGGAGACTGTCATTGATTGAAACTCGTGACCTCGAGAAGTCCTGAGTCCTGCATTGTTCAGTTCCTGAGCTATCTCGCGCGTAGTCATACCTGCCGCCACTAGCGGTTTCACGAGCCCTGATAGCCTTTCAGCACGCTCCTGCGCTTTCTGCTTCGTCACTTCGTTGCGCCTGCCAGTTTTATCCCTGAGCCCTCCTAGCTTCACTCCTCGGGCCTTGGCTGCCGCCAGTGCCTGTTTGGTCCGCTGACTGATGAACTCCCTCTCCTGCTCCGCCAGTGCGGCATACAAGTGGAGCTGAAACCTATCCGCCTGGGGCATACAGGCAACCTTGAGGTCTACCCGCTTAATGATCCCCGCGATGTCCTCAACATCCCTACTGAGCCGGTCGAGCTTGGCCACCAGCATAGTGGCCTTGTGCTTCTTACTTAGAGCAATAGCCTTCTCCCGCTCCTCCTTCACCGCCCCAGTGTCCTTCCCGGTAATTACCTCTGTGAAGGTGCCCAGTACCTCGTAGGGTTGGCCAGAGTAGGTCTCCAGGAAGAGGGCTATGTCCCTCTGCTGAGCCTCTAGACCTAACCCAGACGCTCCCTGCTTGTCAGTGCTCACACGACGATAAATCACATAGCGAATGGTCATTGCTGTTGTCGCTGTTGCCTTGGTCAAGAACAAGTAGAGCACCAGTTCAACCAGCCTGCAACAAATAACGACGTTCGTTGTGAGTGTTGCATCTGGCTTAGTTACAGATAGGGGGGGGCAAGGGGGGGACAATACCTTCACCGTATTCAAGGTATGCGTTCACAATTTTTCTGTGACAAATTCCTCATTGACACCTATTTCAACTTTGACACAAACTAATCACGCCCTCAAATCTAGCCTCAATAACCCACAAGGAAGGTTAAAAAATGTCCAGCAGTGATCGTGCTTCCGATTTCTTTTCATCCATCTTCATGGTTATTTTTTTCGTGGTGTATACCGGCAGCCTCCCTCTAGCAGTGATATTCGGCGATAAGTGGGATGTTGTGATCTCTCTATTTGTTCCAACTTGGGGGTTTTGGGTGATGCTCGGAGAAGTGCTATAGCATTGCCCACCACTAACTGAACTCCCTCGAGAATGAACTAGAGGCTTCCCCTTGCGACTTGGAATCATTTTGGCACTTGGGTTTCTACTCAAGGCACAAACTGCCTTAGCAGTTTCAAATGAGCAGCATGCAATCAACACATTTGATGGATACTGCGTACAAAACAAAGACGACTACAGCAACATCCCCCCATTGGCTGAAGCAATGGGAGCTATGGAGCTTCCGGAGGAGATGCTGAATGCAGACCCTGCAATGCGGAAGCTGGGAGGAGGAGGCTACGGCCTTCGCTACGAAGGCCTCGTCTTCTTGATTGGGTTCGTGAATGGGGGAGGATGTACAGTAATGTCCACGGGACTAAAGCCCGCAGAATTAGACCGACTTCTCAAGCAGTTTTATGGAGCTGAGTTTCTTCGTAAGTTAGACGAAGGAATTCAGACTACAAGCTTTTACACCGTAAGAGACCCCGGCCCAAACCAGGGAGTAATGTTCTCTATAGTAGCTCCTAAGCCTGAAGTAGGTATGGACGGTGCAACTATCGGGATCGTACCCCGGAAAGCGGTCGAGAGTGTGCTGTCCAACCGGTAGAAATTGCTGCACTGCCGGAGGTACAAGGGATGGTACAATTTCCTCACAACTCGACGCTGAAGGCCTTGAGTACCCAGGGTTAGGAATGATGGAAACTAGTCCGCCTCTGGGCACCATACAAAAAAGGCGCTCCCGAACGGTA
>NZ_AFPJ01000037.1 GCF_000220505.1 Microbulbifer agarilyticus S89
CCATGTGTTTGAGAGACCTATGACGATGCCAGAGCAGCACCCCACATTGAGATCGGCACGTTTTGACGCCCCCTGGAGCAAAGAACTGAAACTGCTGACACTTCTGGCCAGCGTTATATTGATCGGCATCAGTACCCTGTTGCTGGTAAATGAGCCTGAGCAGTCACCTCCCTTGTACCAGCTGGGTATCTGGCTACCTCTGGGGCTGTTGTTGCTGTGCGCCCTGTTTACCGTCCGGGGTTACCAGCTCCAGGGCGATCAGCTGCTGATATTACGCCCTGGCTGGCACAGCCGGGTGTCACTGCAGGGAGTGGAATCAATCACTCAGGATGCGAAAGCAATGGACGGGTCGATCAAATTGTTCGGGAATGGCGGCCTGTTCAGCTACCTGGGGTTGTTCCGCAATAAACATCTCGGGCGCTTTCGCGCCTACGGCACAGATGCGGCAAGGGCCGTTGTCATTAAGTGGCCAACCTCTACGGTGGTAATCACCCCGGATAAACCCCAGCTATTCACGCAGGTCACCCAGAAACTGGTGAGTTCTAAAGGCGCCGCTTGACGGCGCTTGCGCAGGCTCGGGGGTCGTCGTCGACCCCGCAGGCTAAAACCCTGCCGTCCAGTGCTGGCGCTGGACTACACTCATTGAATGCAGCAATACAGCCTCGAACGGAATAATCAGCACGCCATCCAGCGCCTGTGGGTTGCGATGGCAATCTGCCTGCTGGTGGCGAGCGCGATGAGCTTCGCGCTGGAGTCACGTACCGAATCCCTGCAGTTTGCCAAGGGCGCAACCAGCGCTTCCGTCTCCGACAAAATACAGGGCTACAACGGCGTCAACTACACCCTCCGCGCAAAGGCGGGGCAGCTGATGACGATCACGCTTACCTCACCCCACACCGCCACCTACTTTAATGTTTACGGCCCTGGCACGGGCCCCGGCGATGCGGCGATCTATATTGGATCGATCAAGGGCGCGCGCTTTTCGGAAAAGCTCGCCAAAGACGGCATTTACACGATTCAGGTTTACATGATGCGCAGCGCTGCGCGTCGCAACGAGTCGGCACCCTTTACCCTGCAAGTGGAAATAGATAGCAAACGCAGCAGTCGTTCGCGCAAGGAGAAAAATCCCAGTCGCCTCGCGGCGTCATTTGACCCAGAGCCTGACGGGAGTTAACGTCTGGGTACTTGAGTAGCTACCCCGAGAAATGGATTTCTTTAACACCATGAAACCCCTGTTGCCCGCGCTCGCGATCATCTATCTGATCCTGTTTCTGCCTTCGCCCGCCCTCGCCGGAGACTGCGTAATACTGTTACACGGCCTCGCGAAGTCAGACCATTCCATGCAGAAGCTGGACTCGGCACTTACCGATGCAGGGTTTGCGACCGTCAATGTGGATTACCCCTCCACCGAGTACCCCATCGAAAAACTGGCGGGCCCGGCCATTGCGCCCGCTCTGGACCGCTGTGCAGAACGTGCCGACAAAGAACACAGCCAAACCAAGGTACATTTTGTTACCCATTCCATGGGCGGCATCCTGGTTCGGCAGTACCTCAGTAAAGTGACGCTCGACAACCTGGGGCGTGTGGTCATGCTTGGCCCACCGAATCGCGGCAGTGAAGTGGTGGATAACCTGGGAAGTTTACCGGGGTTTCACATGATGTTTGGCGACGCCGGGCTGCAACTGGGGACGGGAGAGATGAGCACTCCCAACGCGCTAGGTGCGGCGAACTTCGAGCTCGGGGTTATCGCCGGCACCCGCAGTGTCAACCCAATTTTATCGAGCATGTTGCCGGAAGAGGATGACGGAAAAGTCACCGTTGCCCGTACCCGCCTGGAAGGAATGAACGACCACCTTGAAATGCCTGTCACCCACGTTTTTATGATGAAAAACCCTCAGGTTATCGAACAGGTGATTTACTTCTTAAACCGCGGTGTCTTTAAGCGCGACTAGATCAAGCAACTAGTCTCGCACGCACCAGACTACACTACCGGATCTTCCCGTTAGCGGCAGGGTCCTCAGTGCAGTTACCGATACTCCCCTTAGCGTTACCCTTAGCATTCCCGTCGAGGGCACTAAGTGCGCCCACAGCGCCAGACACTTTCCCAGTTATTGCCCTGAGCGCTTTACTCCATCGGCCGTTCTCACGTGCCGCTTGGCGACTCTCCAGATGGCCAGTTCCTCCCGCATGGCCAGTTCTAGAGTGGCAAGTGCGTCTTGGCCTGATCTTGCTGATCCTGTCCGTACCCTGCCCCACCGCTTATGCGGATTCCCATAAAGTTATATCGCCCCCGGGCGATACCGAGCATCAATTAGCCTCGCCGGGCGGAGCGCGCATCAAGCCGGCGAAAATCCTGTTGCGCCAGAATAGTGAAAATCAGCTGGTGGCGAATGGCATAACCGGCTCCATCCAGGGGGAAGACACCAGGGAGTACTTGTTTGCCGCCAATACCGGGCAGCAGTTGCAACTGGAACTATCGAGCGATCATGCACTCGTGGGATTTCGCATCACCGCGCCCGCATCCACACGACCGCTCTACCACAGCCATGGCAAGGAAAGCAGCTACTCCGTGACGATACCGCGCGATGGCACCTATCGCATCCGCGTCTTTCTAAAGAATGCGGCCGCGGATAAGAATGAGCGCGCAGACTTCACCATGAACATACGCATCAGTAACCCGGGATAACTCCTCTTCGGTCTGGAAAACAACTGGAGCAGCAATCAGTACCGTGCAAGAGCAAAACACGACTACACAGATCGATGCAGACCTAAGCCAAGCCATCGGCCAGGTGGACAATTGGGTCGACAGTGCCGTCAAATTGCTGCCAAATTTTGCGGTAGCCATCGTTGTGCTGGTGGTCTTTTACTGCGTCGGTGCATTCCTACGCTTTCTGGTCCATCGCTACTTAAATCGTCGCAATCGCGCCAATTTAGGTGAGGTGCTGGGCAGCCTCGTAAAGTGGGGCGTTACTCTCGCCGGGCTTCTCATCGCCGCAACCGTCGTGATGCCCAGTTTAAAGCCCGGCGACCTGATTGCCGGTCTCGGTGTGGGATCGGTGGCAATTGGATTTGCCTTTAAAGATATTCTGCAGAACTGGCTCGCGGGCCTTTTGATCTTGCTACGGCAACCATTTGAGGTAGGAGATCAAATCCAGGTTGCGGATTTCGAAGGTACCGTGAAGCGCATTGAAACACGGGCCACCATGATCAATACCTACGATGGGCAGAGAGTAGTTATCCCGAATAGTGACATTTACACCAGCGCCATCCTGGTAAAAACAGCTCGCTCCATGCGCCGCAGCGATTTCGACATCGGCATTGGCTACAGCGACCAGATCGACGAAGCCTGTGCAGTAGTTTTACAGACGTTAAAGGCAATAGAAGGCGTGGCACAAAGACCGGCCCCCGAAGTGCTCCCCTGGGGCCTAGAAGCGAGCTGGGTCACGATTCGTGCGCGCTGGTGGACCAACAGCCTTCAGAGAGACGTCACGCACGTGCGGGCACAATTTATCGAAAAGGTTAAGGTCGCGCTCGACGAGGCTGGTATCGACATGCCCTTCGAAACGCAGGTCCACCTGTTCCACGACCAGACCGATGAAACCGATGGCGAACGGGGCGTACAGCGGGAGGGCTGGCCAAGGGGTAAGAAAGCGTCTCCGCGTGCACGCTGGAAAGCGGAGGCGGACACCAAGGCGGAGGTTTCGGGGGACCGGCAGGCGACAAACACACCGCGCAGGGATCGGGATTAATTCCCTGGGTCAGAAGCGCGCGCTCTTACCTTTCTTACCTTTATCTTGCCGCACGCATTGCCGGCCACTCCCCACCCTGAGAGAGCAGCCATTGGCCGCGGGCTCAGGCAATCTTGCGAATGCCCACCGCTTCACGCAGTTTCGCCAGGAATGGCGCCGAATAGGCACGGGCCTTTTCTGCGCCCTTCTCCAGCTCTGCCTCAATCTGGGCAGGATTGGCCAACAGAGCCTCGTACCGTTCACGGGCTTCACCGACCTGACCATTGATCAGCTCAAATAGCTGCTTCTTCGCTTCGCCCCAGGCAATACCATCGGCAAATGCCTGACGCATCTCGGCGGTCTGCTCCGGAGTAGCAAATGCCTGCCAGATCTGGAAAACAGTGGACGTATCCGCATCCTTCGGCTCGCCGGGCTCCAGCAGGTTCGTCTTAATCTTATTAATGTGCTTTTTCAGCTTCTTCTCGGGCAGGAACAGCGGAATGGTATTGCCGTAGCTCTTGCTCATTTTGCGGCCATCGAGCCCCTGCAACACAGATACGTGATCATCTACCACCGCTTCTGGCAGCGCAAAATGCTCACCGTAGTGATGATTGAAACGGGCAGCGATGTCGCGCGCCATTTCAATATGCTGGATCTGGTCCTTGCCCACCGGGACCTTGTTCGCGTTGAACATAAGAATGTCCGCTGCCATCAGGATCGGGTAGCTGTAGAGCCCCATGTTGATGCCAAAGTCAGAATCCTGGCCATCATCGCGGTTCGCGTCGACCGCGGCCTTGTACGCGTGAGCGCGATTCATCAGGCCCTTGGCGGTCTGGCAGGTCAACAGCCAGGTAAGCTCTGGAATCTCCACGATGTCCGACTGGCGGTAAAACACCACATTGTCGGTATTGAGCCCCAGCGCCAGCCAAGTCGCAGCAATTTCCAGGGTGGACTGATGCACCTGCTCCGGATCCTGACACTTGATCAGCGCGTGGTAATCCGCCAGGAAATAGAACGACTGATTGTCAGCGTCCTGGCTAGCCTCAATTGCCGGGCGTATCGCGCCCACATAGTTACCCAGGTGAGGAGTGCCTGTCGTCGTAATCCCGGTGAGAACCCGCTGTTTCTTCATAGCTCGTGAACATTCCAACTGAAAACTTGTATCCCGCGCACGTATTGCGCGGGCGCTATGATACCGGCATAACGATTCAGACTGAACCGGCCCGACAACCCTATCTCGCAGTTTCACCCTCAGGGCGTCAGTGACAGCACGCTGCGCGCATTGCTTTCTCATAGGGTGCCCGCCAGTGATCCCAACCATAGTGCGCGATCGCCACGGGCTCCAGTGTGCCACCTCGCTGCTTGATCGATTGCAGGGCCGACAACCGCTGTACCGCAGCGGCCTCCGAGGCGTACAGGCAAGATGCCGGGTAAATTTCAGGATACGCCATCGAATGGGGTACTAACGGGATGGCGCCAAGCGCCGTCGCCTCCATTACCGCCAATCCCTGAAACTCGTGATACGCCGTGGACAGGAACACATCGCTGTCGGCGAGTAACCTGCGGTACTCTTCCAGGTTCTCCACGAAGCCCACCCTTAGCAAGCGGTGTGCGAATCGAACCTGAATTTCCTGTAGCTCGGCGGGGACTTTGCGAAACGACTGACCAAGCAAATTGAGCCGGTATTCCATTCCCGAAGCCTCAAGCCGGTCCAGGATACGCAGCAGGCGATCCGCCCCCTTATCGTATTCCCAGCGTGCCGCCCAGCTGATGGTGAGGTAGTCAGCGCACTCTCCTGAACCATAGGGCGATCCCAACAGCTCCTGCTCGAGCGGCACCGGCATGACCAGGCTGCGCGTGGCGACATGTTCTATCACGTGTGGAGGGACGGCATCCGGCAACTTGCCCAGAAGTGCCGCCGCGCCCTCGAGAAAAGTGCGGCGATTGAACTCAGAATTGAACACCACCTTGTCGCCGCACAGGGCCGTGTACAGATTGAGTATTTGTGGTTCCACCGACTGGTGGGCTAGACCGGTTTTCGGATAGGCAAATTGGTTTTCGTGAAAATAAACCAACGCGGGAATGCTCGCCAGCGCAGGAACCAGCCCGCGCAAGGCCGAGAGGTCGGTCATCGACGTGGCGACGAGGAGATCATAGGGTCGCTCCAGCGTTGCCCGCTCCGGACCCAATGCCCAACTCAGGCTGTTGCCGCGGATGCGCCAGCTGAAATAGCGCGGAGGCAGGGTCAGCACCGTCCACTGCCAGTCTGGGAAGGCGGCCACCAGCCCGCGGCGCCACCGCTTGTGGCTTTCCGCATCGTAGGCTGACAACAGTAAAACGCGCATCAATCGAACTTACGCACGTTCTCCAGACGGGCAAACAGGCTGGACGTGTCCCAGCGCCCCCCGCCAAGCGCCTGGACTTCACTGTAAAACTGATCCACCAGCGCGGTCACCGGCAGTAGAGCGCCATTACGTCGCGCCTCGTCCTGAACAATCGCCAGGTCCTTGCGCATCCAGTCCACCGCAAAACCGTGTTCATACTCACCTGCCAGCATGGTTTTATAGCGGTTTTCCATTTGCCAGCTCTGTGCTGCACCCTTGGAAATAACCTCAACCACCTGTTCCGGATCCAGACCCGCTGCGCGCGCGAAGTGCAACCCCTCGGACAGACCTTGCACCAACCCGGCGATACAGATCTGATTCACCATCTTGCACAGTTGACCACTACCCACCGGCCCCAGCAGATTGGCCGCTCGTGCGTAACAGTCCAGCAAGGGCTTGGCTCGCAAAAATTCAGCCTCGCTGCCACCGACCATGATTGTAAGTGCCCCGTTCTCAGCGCCGGCCTGGCCCCCGGAAACCGGAGCATCCAGAAAACCGATCTGACGTTCGGCTGCTTTACCTGCCAGTTCATGCGCTACGTCGGCTGACGCGGTGGTGTGATCCACAAACAGGCTCCCCGGTGCCATGCCAGCAAAGGCGCCTTCGGCACCCACTGTCACCTGACGCAGGTCGTCATCATTGCCCACACAGGCAAAGACGATCTCAGCACCTTGCGCAGCCTTGGCAGGCGTCGCAAATACCTCTCCCTGATAGTCATCAAGCCACTGGCTGGCACGGGCTCCAGTGCGGTTATAGATCTGCACCGGATACCCGGCTTGGGAAAGATAACCGGCCATGGGATACCCCATGACACCAAGCCCTATAAACGCGACGGTTGTCTTCATAGTTACTCCGCGAAGTTAAGTCGTGCAGTACTGAAACCCAGCTATTTATTGGCAAGCTCAACCGGCAACAATCAACCAGATCAGTACCGCTCCCAGTAGCAAGCGATAGATCGCGAATGGTGCCATACCAATTCGACTAATAAACTGCAGGAAAAAGTGGATACATAGGTAAGCACTAATTCCCGACAGGATTACACCAAGAAAAATACTACCCCAGGGTACGGCTTGCGTATCGAGAAGCTCAAGGGTCAGCAACAGTGCACTTAACGCAATAACCGGGATCGACATCAAAAAAGAAAAGCGTGCTGCCGCTTCCCGCTTCATACCCAACATCAAGCCCGCGGTCATGGTAATACCGGAGCGCGAAGTACCAGGTATAAGCGCTAGGGCCTGCGCAGCGCCAATCATCAACGCTTTTTTCCAGTTCAACTGGCCCAAACCATCGTGTCGTTTGCCGTATACGTCTGCCCACCACAGCAGCAGGCCGAAGATAATCGTGGTTGCCGCGATGACTGCCGATGAGCGCAGGTGGGTTTCGATAAAATCTTTAAATGCGAGACCCGCCAACCCGGCGGGAATGGTTGCCAGGACGATGAGCCAGGCGAGCCGCCCCTCCTCACTGAATTGCCCAGTTTTAAAGCCACCAAGGCCATCGCAAATCAAATGCCACACGTCCTTGCGGAAATAAATAAGTACCGCCATCAAGGAACCGAAATGCACCGCCACGTCAAACGCAAGCCCCTGATCCGGCCAACCCAGCACCTGATTCGGCAAGATCAAATGTGCGGAGCTGGAAATGGGCAAAAACTCGGTTATCCCCTGAATGAGTGCGAGGATGACGATCTGAAAGGTTTCCATACTATCTCAACTGCGTAAAACGATTATTTGGCCGGGCGAATCCGCTCGCGTTTTTTCCAGGTAACTTCGTTACGCAGGTATGCGGGCTGCAGCTTGTCAGCGGAGACAGCTTGTCCCTGCTGCCACAAATCCGCTGCGAGCACGGCGATATCCTGCGCGTGGATACCTGCATCCATGAACAGCGCCCGAGGATTCAATGCTGCAAGTTCTGGATAGCCCCATCCTGGTCCTGCGGCGAGCAGTGGTGCTTCGTCACATTCTGAGCCAGAGACCTCTGTTGCCACGTAGCCAGCTGCCTGCAAAGCAGCAATTACCTGCTCCGGAGAAGACACCTGATCTGGCAGCAGCGCATGCCCGGGCTTCGCCGCATCATACAGACCCCAGTAAACCTCATTCATTCGCGCATCCAGCGCTGCCAGAACCGGCTTTTGAAGCGCCGACCATTCCGGCTTGTCTCGCGTCGCGCCCAGGGCCAATGCCGCCAGGCTCGAAACCGGAACAACCGGCAGGTCGGCAGAAAACGCGAGCCCCTGTACGCAGCTGATTGCAATACGCAGGCCGGTAAAAGAACCCGGCCCCTGGCTCACCGCCATGCTGTCCATCTGAGCCAGGCGGTATCCACTCTCCCCCAATAGCTGCTCCACCATGGGCAACAGGCGGCGGGTGTGGTCGCGTTCGGCACGGACAAATATCTCGTTTACCTGCCCCTGGTCATACAGGGCGACAGAGCAGGCACCAGAGGTAGTATCGACAGCCAGGATTTTCAATGAATAAGGCCCCAATTTGGTGAGATCTAAGTAAACGGCCACAGATGCCGCCGGCCGCGGACACCTGACGCGCTGCTGGCTGCAGACACGCGGGAAATCGACCTAAGGGATTGGGGACGAATTGTGGCATGGCCAGCGGCAAACGCAACCGGCGGGAAGGGAAATAAAAAAGCCCCGGGGGCTACCCCCAGGGCTCATATCTCAGTCCAGCCCCTATATGCTTCTGGCGAGGGGCTGCGGATCACGCCTTCTTCGGCGGACGGCCACGACGGGCACCGGCTTTTTTCGCCGTGGCCTTCGGTGGACGCCCCCGGCGGGCGACTTTCTTGGGAGCCGACTTGGCTGCTTTCTTAGCTACCTTCTTAGCAGGTTTCTTGGCTGCTTTCTTGGCCGGCTTCTTGGCGGTTGCCTTTTTTGCTGCGGCCTTTTTAGGACGCCCCACGGCCTTTTTTATTGCCGCTTTGGCGGCCGATTTCTTCGACGCAACCTTCTTTTTCGCCTTCTTCGCAGCTTTCTTCGCTTCCGCCTTAGCCTTGGCTAGGGCTTTTTTCTCCATGGCTTTGGCCTTGGCTGCGGCCTTCTTCGCTGCAGTCTTGACCTTGGCTGTTGCTTTCTTCTCGGCGGCTTTTACTTTTTTGGCATCCGCTTTGGCCCGCGTCTTCTTCCAACGCGCTTCAAATGCCTTTAATGCCTTATCCAGATCCTTATCGGCATTCTTAGACAGCTTCTCTGCCAAATCTGAAACAGCCTTCTTCGCCGACTCTTCCGCCTGACGAACGGAATCCATCGCGTTTGCCTTGGCGAGACCAAGTTTCGCCACTGCCAGTTTGGCGCGCAGCTCACGCAACTTACTATTCGCGGATGCGAGTGAATTCTTTGCTGCTGCCGTATTGGATTTCTGTACCCGGGCGCGCGCTTTGCCTACACGGTCCAACTGCGCATCCAGAGCTTTCGCCGCAGAATCAACCGCTTTCTGCGCTTTGGTTACCACCGGTGAGGCGGTAGCTGCGGCTTTGGCGGCCGGTTTTGCTACCCGTTTTGCCTTGGCCTTTTTCTTTGCGACTCGTGCCATCCCTTGTCTCCTTTCTCTATTCGAGAAGTCACTGTGAACACCGAAGTGTGTATCGACCAACTTTGAACAATTGAGAGCAGCCCAGCCATTAAAAATGACGCGGCTGTATCAAAGTTAATAAAAAAAGGAGGGTTTGCAAGAAAAAAAGATTAAAAACAACCAAAAAATACAAATTTTTTGAATATTTTTGGGTTTCAACGGATTTTCTATACGTTTTCCGTTGAAACCTCACAAAAAATAGGCTGGCGGGCGCCGCACAAGAAAAAGAAAAATTTAAAACCTAGATATTTGCCGAATGCAAAACCGCAGCTGGCAGTCGATCACGTACAACGGCTTCCAGTGCCTGCATATGATCCGCACGCGCGTTCAGCGCAGGAATATATCGATACTCAGTACCGCCCGCATCGATAAAGTTAGCGCGATTCTCCACCGCAATTTCTTCCAGGGTCTCCAAACAGTCGGCCGAAAACGCCGGACAAATCACATCGACACTGGCAACACCGTTTTGCCCCCACTCGATCAGAGTTTTATCGGTATAGGGCTGCAGCCATTCCGCTTTCCCAAACCGGGATTGGAAGGTGATCTCCCATTTATCCCTTGGGAGCTGCAAGGATTCTGCCAGGAGTTCCGCAGTGTCGCAGCACTGCTGGTAATACGGGTCACCCTTGCGGACATTGGCTTTAGGGATCCCATGAAAAGACATCAGGAGCTTTTCCGCGGCACCGTGTTTCTCCCAGTGTTCACGCACCGAATTTGCCAGGGCAGCGATATAGAGTGGGTGCTGCCAGTATTCGTGCACCACGCTGATATCTGGCACATTGCGCGATGCCCGCATGATGTCTGCCACCTGATCGTAGATAGCACCCGTCGTCGTCGCGGAATATTGCGGGTAAAGCGGCAATAGTGTGAACCCCCTTGCCCCTTCTTTCTGCAACCGCGCCACCGTCTCCGGCAGGGAGGGAGCCCCGTAGGTCATCGCGTAGGCCACAGTAAATTCGCCCTCTGCGGCAGCATCGAATCGCTGTTGCAAGAGGGTAACTTGCCGCTGTGTGTAGTAGGTAATTGGCGACCCGCTAACGGCCTCACCATCGAGCCCCTGACTCCAGATCTCCCGATACGCCGGCGCGATCTTGGCCGGCCGCAGCGGCAGAATGAACGCATTCAGAATCAGCGCCCAGATTGGACGAGGAATCTCGACAACCCGCGGGTCGGACAGGAAGTCCCGGAGAAACTGCCGAACACCCCTCGGGGTCGGCTCCGCTGGGGTGCCCAAGTTCATCAGGATAATCGCATGCGCCATGGCTATATGGGCTCCTATTGGTCTGCAAGCCTTACTTCAGCTTTCTTGAGGCTAGCCAAATTAGTGCAGCCACTGAGTAGGGTTCAGCGAAATTTTACAAGCTTATGGTTCGCGGTAAACCCATCGATCGCAGGGGTAACCCGCTTTTGATGGACAGAACCAGAACCCTATACACCACAGCCCCTCTTTTGGATTAACCTCGGCGGGCAAAATATCGCTGCATAAAAAAAGCTCCCGAAGGAGCTTTGTGTTGCTGCACATTGTTGCTGCACTCGGTCGCCGCGCAATGGGGGCGAAAGCAGCGCGGGACTGAATAGGTGCAGCTACCGGAAAGGACGCAGCGCTCAGCTCAGCGCTTCAATGACCTTTTCGCGGATATCATCCATAGAGCCTACACCTTCTACCTTGCTGTACTTCGGTGCGGTTTCGGGTGCGCGCTGCGCAAGCTCTCGATAGAAACCAACCAGCGGCTCGGTCTGTTCATGATAAACGGACAGACGGTTGCGTACGGTTTCTTCGGTGTCATCGGCGCGCTGAACCAGCGCCTCGCCGGTGACATCGTCTACACCTTCGTTCTTGGGCGGGTTGTACACAAGGTGGTAAACACGGCCAGAACCTTCGTGCACACGACGGCCCGACAGGCGCTGTACGATTTCTTCATCATCAACCGCAATCTCAAGCACATTGTCGATGGATACGTCGGCATCCAGCAGCGCCTGGGCCTGGGGAATGGTGCGAGGGAAACCGTCGAACAGGAAGCCGTTAGCACAGTCGTCCTGCGCAATACGCTCCTTCACAAGGGCAATGATCAGATCGTCGGAGACCAGTTTGCCAGCGGCCATTACGTCTTTGGCTTCCAGACCCAGCGGCGTACCGGCCTTGACGGCTGCGCGGAGCATATCTCCAGTGGAAATCTGAGGAATGCCAAACTTCTCGGTGATGAACTGGGCTTGAGTCCCTTTACCGGCGCCAGGTGCGCCCAGAAGTATGATTCTCATAAACAGATAGTCTCCAGATCATGCCGAGGCCATTATTGGTTGTTCCGGAGAGCTGATTCCGGCGGCGCCCCGAGAAAAGAGCGCTACCTTACACTTTGCCCCAACACAGAACAAGCCCGCATGTGGTCAGGCCGGATTAAGTAATTTATTTACAAACTAGCCATCAATTCACGCAGACCGTCGCCACTCTGATGAAAAAATAGCCAGGCAATCTAGGGGCAAAATACTGCCCGAACCAAGGGCGCAGAAGCCGCTCGTATGCCAATAGCACTCAAGCGGAGTCACCCCCCAGCGCGCTTTGCTGCATCCCACAGCGCATCCAGCTCCTGCAGCGAAACATCCGCGGGTTGCAGGTCGCGCGCCCGCAGTGCGGCCTCTACGGCACCGAAGCGCTGCTCAAACTTCCGGTTACTCTTGCGCAGGGCACTTTCGGGGTCTTGCTTAAGGTGACGCGCGACATTGACACAGGAAAACAGCAGGTCACCCAGCTCTTCGCTCGCATGCTCGCGGTCACCACTCGAGATAGCCTCGCGCAGCTCACGCAATTCCTCTTTGACCTTGCCAAGCACGCCGTCAATTTCTGGCCAGTCGAAGCCAACTTGTGAAGCGCGTTTTTGCAGTTTCGCTGCTCGGGTGAGCGCCGGCAATCCAGCGGCGACGCCATCCAGCGTGCCAGCCTCGCCTTTTTCCTGCCTTTCCGCCGCTTTGATCGCTTCCCAGTTCGCTTTTACCTGCTTCTCGTCAATCTCCACGGTAGCATTCTCCCCATATAGTTCGCCCGATGGGAATACGTGCGGGTGCCGGCGCACCAGTTTGCGCACCAGGGTGTCGACAATACGGGTAAAATCAAAGTGCCCCGCTTCACGCCCGAGTTGCGCATAGAAGATTACCTGAAACAGCAGATCGCCAAGCTCTTCGTGCAGGTGCTCAAAATCTTCCTGCTCGATCGCCTCGGCAACCTCGTAGGCCTCCTCAATCGTCGAGGGTACGATGGTGGCAAAGCTCTGCTTGAGATCCCAGGGGCAGCCGCCATCGGGGTTCCTCAGCTGGGCCATCAGATACTGCAGATCTTCAACGTTGTAGTTTTGCTTCATTTTCCGCGCCTTCCAGTCCGCGGCCATTCAGAATGAGCAGAAATTATCAGTGCAATATGCGCCGTTTCGCTGAAGCGATATTCGGCAACTGATTAATA
The DNA here is from genome assembly GCF_000220505.1 of Microbulbifer agarilyticus S89. Lineage (GTDB taxonomy): Bacteria > Pseudomonadota > Gammaproteobacteria > Pseudomonadales > Cellvibrionaceae > Microbulbifer > Microbulbifer agarilyticus_B. The sequence goes on from NZ_AFPJ01000037.1 coordinate 13,145, forward strand.
CGGTGCAATACCTGGCTCAGTTCTTCAAAATTATGAATTTCCGCGGTAATCACCATATCCACCGTGTGCTTGTTTTTGTTGGAGTGGGTCTGCATGGCCGTGATGTTGATCCGCTGACTGTCCAGCATGGTGGTGACATCCCGCAGCAGGCCATGTCGGTCGTAGGCTTCCACCATAATCTCAACGGCATAGACCTCGGTGGGCTTTTCCGACCACTCCACCTGCAGAATCCGCTCCGGTTCATCCGCCTGCATACGCAGCATATTCGCGCAGTCTTTACGGTGAATGGATACACCGCGGCCAAGGGTGATGTACCCCATGATTTCGTCACCGGGTAGCGGGTTACAGCAACCGGCAATATGGGTCATCAGGTTGCCGACACCATCGATATAAACATCCGCCTGCCCTTCGCGGGCCACGGGCGCGGTCAGCGAAAGGACTGGCTCATCCTGTTCCACCTTGACCATGCGTTGCGCGGCATTCAGCACCTGGCCGACACCAATATCGCCCGCCCCAACGGCAGCATAGAGGTCATCCAGCGAGTGCATATTGAGTTTCTTCGCTAGCTTTTCGTAGTCAAAGTCGGGAAGCGCCAGCTGCTTGAATTCACCATCAAGGATTGAACGCCCTTCCGCGACATTCTGATCCCGCGCCTGCTGCTTGAACCAGTGAATCACCTTGGCGCGCGCACGGGAAGTGGTGATGTAGCCCATGCTGCGCGAGATCCAATCGCGACTGGGGGACTCCCGCTTGCCCGTGAGAATTTCCACCTGGTTGGCCGTCTGCAACTCATGGTTGAGCGGCACAATGCGCCCATCTACCTTGGCACCGCGGCAGCGATGCCCGATCTCGGTATGGATACGGTAGGCAAAGTCGAGGGGCGTCGCCCCCTTCGGCAGGTCCACCACATGCCCGTCTGGTGTAAAGACGTAGATACGCGTATCGACGTCGCTGGCCTGCAGGTCGTCCTGCAGCGGGTTGCCGCCCACTTCTTCGTGCCAGTCCAATACCTGGCGCAACCAGGAAATTTTTTGCTCGTAGCCGTCCTGCCCTTCCAGCTGCCCCGACTTCTTGTCGGTGCCCTTGTAGCGCCAGTGTGCACACACGCCGTACTCCGCCTCTTCGTGCATGGCAAAAGTCCGGATCTGGACTTCGAGCACTTTGCGATCGGGGCCGATTACTGCGGTGTGCAGGGAGCGATAGCCATTTTCCTTGGGCGAGGCAATGTAATCATCAAACTCATTGGGAATGTTTCGCCACAAGTTGTGCACGATACCCAGCACTGCATAACAGTCGCGCACCGTAGGAACCAGAATGCGCACCGCACGGATATCGTAAACCTGCGAGAATCCGATATTTTTCCGGCGCATTTTCCGCCAGATACTGTAAATGTGCTTTGCGCGCCCAAACACTTCGCCGTCGATATCCGCCTTGTGCAACTCATTGCGCAACAGGCTGAGCACATCGTCGATATACTCCTGTCGCGCCAGGCGCTTTTCATCCAGCAGACGCGCAATCTGCATGTAGTCATCGGGTTCCAGATAGCGGAATGCCAGGTCCTCAAGCTCCCACTTGATATGACCAATACCCAGCCGGTGCGCCAGCGGTGCATAGACATCGGCCACTTCCCGGGCAACCCGGCGTCGCTTGGCTTCATCTGTGTTTTTTGCCGCGCGAATGGCGCAGGTACGCTCCGCAAGCTTGATTAGCGCAACCCGCACATCGTCAACCAGCGCGACCAGCATCCTGCGAATGTTTTCCGAATGCTCTTCGACCGCGCCGCTCTGATTTTCTTCACCAGTATCGGCACTGCGGCTGCGAATCACCGCCATGCGCAGTACGCCGCGAATCAATTTGGCGACGGTCTCGCCCATCTCCGCTTCAACGGTTTTCAGCGGTAAGCGTTTTTCTCGCACTGCGCGATACAGCATGGCCGCGCACAGGGCCTCACCGTCAATTTGCAGGTCCGCGAGGATTTCCACCATTTCCAGGCCGGTAAGGAAACTGCTCGCGCCTTCCGCCCAGATATTTTCCGCTTCGATGGCCCGCTGTTCCGCGTCCTCACTCATCTCCACGGCTTTGCGCAGATTGACGACGGTACCGCCATCGAGCTGGGCCATGGACTGAATGTGGCGAAGCCATGCCTCCCGGTCCAGGGTGCCGTCAGCTAAGCGCGGATAATTTTTTCTAACCTGTACCAATGGTCTAACTCGCGATCAAAATCATGTTTACTGGTCGGCGTTAAACAGACCCGAGGAGAGGTAGCGATCGCCGCGATCACAAATAATTGCCACGATGGTGGCATTTTCCACTTCGGCCGAGAGTCGCAACGCCCCGGCAACGGCGCCGCCGGACGATACCCCGCAAAAAATACCTTCTTCGCGGGCCAGTCGGCGGGTCATGGTCTCCGCCTCGGCCTGACTAATATCCATCACGCGGTCAACTTCCTGCGGGACAAATATTTTTGGTAAATAAGCTTGGGGCCAACGGCGAATGCCGGGAATCGCGGAGCCTTCTGTCGGCTGCAGGCCAACAATTTGAATATCCGGGTTCTGTTGTTTGAAATAGCGGCCGCAGCCCATGATGGTGCCGGTAGTACCCATGGAGGAAACAAAGTGCGTTATCCGCCCGCCAGTCTGACGCCAGATCTCAGGCCCGGTACTGTCGATGTGCGCCTGCGGGTTGTCCAGGTTGGAAAATTGATCCAGCACCAACCCCTGCCCTTCGGCTTGCATTTGTAATGCCAGATCGCGCGCGCCTTCCATCCCCTGCTCCGAGGTGACGAGAATCAACTCCGCACCGTAGGCCGCCATTGCAGCCTTGCGCTCATCCGTAGCACTTTCGGGCATGATCAGAATTAATCGATAGCCTTTAATTGCGGCTGCCATCGCCAGCGCGATACCTGTGTTGCCACTGGTAGCCTCGATCAGGGTATCGCCGGGTCGAATTTGCCCGCGAGATTCGGCGCGCGTGATCATGGAGAGCGCCGGGCGATCCTTCACCGAACCGGCAGGGTTATTGCCTTCCAGTTTCAGCAACAGGGTATTGCTGGTCTGCCCCGGAATACGCTGCAAGCGCACCAGAGGGGTGTTGCCAACACAATCGGCAATCGTCGGGTAATCCGTCGGAAAATCCATCGTTACTACAGGTCCATCGGCCTAGGCGGGCGCTTATTCTACCTCCCAGCCGGCGCCACTGCGAATCGCGCACGGACCAGCCACAGATTTCCGTGTGCTGAAACCGTGAAATGGGGCTGGTTTCTACCGCCAGCAAGGGTAGAATCGGACAAAAATAACACAATACGCATTAGCGCAGTCAGGCAACATGGTTCAATCCCGCTCCTCTGACCCTTCGTTCAGCCCACAGATGACACCGACAGGTGCCCCATCCAGGCGACGGCGCCTATCGCTGCGCGCCCTGTTGTTCCGCTACGCGATGACCCCCGCGCTCCTCCTGACCATCCTGCTGTGCCTGCTCTTCACCTTGCAGCAGGCCGGAGATCGCCGCGACCTGCTGCTGAGCCACGGCCGCGCCAGCGCCGAAACCCTGGTTGAGTTGATCCACCTGAGCGGTGGCCACTCCTTTGAAGAGCGTATTGAGTGGCTCGATAAAAGCCTGATGGCCCTGATGCTCGAGCGCGGCATGATCCGCTCGGTACAGTTGTACCGTGCGGACCTCAACGCGCAGGGGGAGGAAGAGTTTAACCTCATCTCCAGCGTCGGCCCGCGCCCGCGAACGGTGTTTACCGCCAGTGAGCTGCGCGGCAAGCATGCACATATCTACGAGGACCTGCATAGCCTGCACGTAATGCAGCCCTTGATTGGAGAAAATGCCAACTGTTGGCTGAGCATCGAACTACATCGCCCTTACTTCCTGGTGGGGACCTATCAGGTGGCTCTGGTCGGCCTAATGGGACTGATCTTGTGCAGCCTGGTCGCCCTTGTGTGGGCCGCGGCCATCGCCGAGCGCGCATCCCACAGCCTCGAACGATTTAAACGCGCCCTGCAATCCATCGGCAGTGGCAACTTTTTGACCCAGATCCCGACTTCCAGAAATCTCGAGCTGTATCAACTGAGTGAAGAAATCGGACATATGGCCCGTAACCTCTCGGAGTATCAGCGGGATTACCAGGAGGGCCTGCACCAGACCATGGAGGACCTGCGCCAGTCGCTAGACTCGATGGAAGAGCAAAATATCGAACTTGAAATGGCCCGCAAGAAGGCCGAGGAAAACAGCCGGGTGAAGTCCACTTTCCTTGCCAATACCAGCCATGAAATTCGTACCCCGCTCAACGGCATCATCGGGTTTACCAACCTACTTCTGAAAACTGAGGTCGATCAACTACAGCAGGATTACCTGCAGACCATCCTGCGGTCATCAGAAAACCTGCTGACATCCATGAATGACATTCTGGACTTCTCGCGTATTGAGTCTGGCAACCTGGTGCTTGACCAAAGCCCCATGAATCTGGGTCAGGTTTTGGAAGAGACGCTGCAGATCCTCGCGCCCTATGGCTATGAGCACAACCTGGAACTGGTGCCGTTCGTCGACCCGCAGTTGCCGCCGTCACAAATCGGCGACCCGCTGCGTATCAAGCAAATCCTGACCAACCTAGTCAGCCTCGCCATCCGCAGCTCGGAGAATGGCAGCATTCCCGTGCGCATCGCGGTGCTCAGCGGTAAAGCTTCCGAGCTCATGGTGCGAATCACGATCACCGACAATGGTGGGCGCGCGGACGAGCAGCGCCGCCGCGAGATGCGCCTCCTGCTTACCAGTGCAACGGCACAGCACCAACTATCCAATAGCGGTATGGGCCTCGGCATCGCACGTAATTTAGTGCAATCCATGGGCGGGGAAATCGGCCTCGAGGACAACGACCAGGGCAGCTGCAGCTACTGGATTGCGCTCCCCCTCACCATCGACCGCAATCGCGTCGCAGTGACTCGTGAGCAGTTCCCCGGGTGCCGCCTATTACTTGTGGATCCCAATCCCATTACCCGGACACAGATCTACCAGCAGCTCAGTCACTGGCGTGCAGCTCCGCTGGAGCACAACGATGGCGAGAGCCTGGTGCCCGCAGTGGAACAAATGTGGCGCCACGACGCGCTTCCCGATGGGTTGATTATCGATACCGCCCTTGCCGGGGACGACTTCGAAGGCTTTATCAGTACCGTGCAGCAACTGGTGGACACCTATCAGTGTCGGGTGATCGTACAGGGGTCCCCGGTGGACTTACGCCGCTGTTACGATGCGTTGCGCACCCGCGTACTGGCCTTCCTCGCCAAACCGGTAAGTCGCGATGGCCTGCTCCGTGCCCTAAAGCGCACGGTACCGCAACAGGCGCAGTCCCGCCCACAAACGGGCAGTTACCCCACTACGCCATGGCCAACACAGCCCAAGGTGCTGGTGGTCGACGACTACGAGCCAAACCGAAAACTGATGATTGAACTACTGCGTGCGCAGCACATCGAGGCCCCGACCGCGAGCTCCGGTGAAGAGGCGCTTCAGCAATGGCAAAGTCAGCATTTCGATATGATTTTCATGGACATCCAGATGCCCGGGCTGGACGGCATCGCCACCACACAGCTGATTCGCGAACGGGAATCCGGTCGCCGCACCCCGATCATTGCACTCACCGCCCACGCCGGCACCGAGGAGAAGTCTCGCCTGCTCAGCGCAGGGCTTGACGATTACCTGAGCAAACCGGTCAGCGAGACGCAGCTGGCGCACACCGTAAAGCGCTGGATGGAAATAACCAGCACACCGGCAACAGAAGCCCCGTCCACAGCGGTGGAACCGCGTCTGGTCGATATCGGTGAAAGCCTGAATCTCGCGAACCAGGATGCCGGCCTCGCGCGCGATCTGCTGCGCATGTTGCTAAAAGGCTTGTACGAAGACGAGCAGGAACTCGCTCGACTGGCTCAGGGTGAAGACTACAAAGGGTTGTTTGAGCGCGTACATCGCCTGCATGGTGGCTGCTGCTATTGCGGCGTACCGCGACTGCGCAATGCCACCGGGCAACTGCAGGAATTACTGCGTCCGGTTCAGGAGTTTGAGCCGGAAAAAGCCGCAAAGACACTGGACGGCAGCGCCTTTAAAGCGGCCTATAAACTGGTGAGAAAAGAGATTCGTGGCCTGCGCGACTGGGGTGCGGACCAGGATCTGGGCGCACTATTCGGTATTGAATGCGAAGAAGCTGAAATCGATTGAAGAGCCCGTGACAGCCCGTGAGAACCCCTGTCAGCCGCTAGGAGCCCCGGAGGCTATTCGGCAGCATAAACCTGACGAAACAGCTCGCGACTTTTCATCGGCCGGCTACCGAGCAAGGGGCCGAGCAACAGCCGGGTAAGGCGCTTGGCTTCCAGCAGTATTTCCGCCGACAACGCTGCGGGAAGCGCATTGTCATCGGGCGCTGCTTCACCCCTGAGCAACTCGGCAATCGCCAGCAGATGACTACCGTAAAAGTCCACCCCACGCGGCGCCTGCCCGGGCGGCACCACCACCGGTACAAAGCCGTCTTCCTGCGTCAACCGGTACACGCTGTGTGCACTTACCGCGGCACCTTCCATCGAGCTATAAGCCAACTCGGGGCAGCTACCCAGGGCATGCAGCAACTGCAACTCAAACAGTCGCAGTGGCATCTCCAGCTCGCTGCTATTGTCTCCTGACAACTGCGCGAGCCACGCCAGCAGACGCTGATACGCCGCGAATACCGCAAGCAGGCTCTCCCCCTCCGGCAATAAGCGCAGTAACAGCTCATTGGCATAGAGTCCGCCATATACGGCGCGACCTTTCAGCCACAGTGACTGTCCGGCACTTTCCACGGGGCCAAGGGTTTTCAAATCGCGGCGCCCGAGCAAGGTCACCAGCAGGGGGGCAAATGGCTGTAGCGCCCGCTGGCGACGCTGCTTGTCGCGGCGAGCGCCCTTGGCGATACAGGAAATCCGTCCGTACTCGGGCGTAAGTAACTCCAGAATCAAGCTGGAGTCCCGGAACGGACGGGAATGCAAAATATAGGCGGGTTGCGGGGGAAGCTGCTGCACGCCGATGGGCCAGACGTTTACTGTTTGTCCACGTAGCCGAGACTGCGCAGCGCGCGCTCGTCGTCGGACCAACCGGACTTCACCTTGACCCAAAGATTCAGCATCACTTTGCTGTCGAACAGGCGCTCCATATCCACGCGCGCCTGTTGGCCGATTTGTTTGATACGCTCACCCTTGGTTCCGATCAGGATACGCTTCTGACCGTTGCGCTCGACCAGAATCGCAGCACTGATGTGCAGCACCTTGCCCTCCTGGCTGAACTCTTCTACCTCAACGGTAACCGCATACGGAATTTCCGCGCCCAGCTGACGCATAACCTTCTCGCGCACGATTTCGGCCGCGAGGAAGCGCGAGCTGCGGTCGGTAATTTGATCTTCTTCGAAGAAGTGCATGCCCTCGGGCAATCGCTGGATAATCACATCTTCCAGCGACTGGAGATTAGACGTACGCAGGGCGGAAATGGGCACAATCTCAGCCTCGGGGAAACGCTCGGCCAGCGCCTGCAGTTGCGGCAATACCGCGTTCTTATCCTGCAGCTGATCTACCTTGTTCACGGCAACAATCAACGGGCACTTGAGTCCCCGCAGTTTTTGCGCCACCAGCTCGTCACCCTCGGTCCATTTCACCGGCTCCACCACAAACACCACCACGTCCACATCGCGGGTAGAACTGATCGCGGCACGGTTCATATAGCGGTTGATCGCCTTTTCTTCCCCTGCATGCAATCCCGGCGTATCCACGAAAATAATCTGGTTGGTCCCCTCGGTTTTGATCCCCAGCATGTTGTGACGCGTGGTTTGCGGCTTGCGAGAGGTAATGCAAATCTTCTGCCCCAGCAAATGGTTCAGCAAAGTGGATTTGCCCACGTTGGGGCGGCCGACAATGGCAACGTAGCCGCAGCGGGAAGTTTCAGTATTGGGTTCGCTCAAGGGGGTCTCCGAGCCGGTCGAGCCCGCATGCATCCGCAGGCGGGGCAAAGTGTCAGATGGGAATTATAGGGTCAGCCCTGCCCGGTCAGTTGGGCATAGGCTTCTGCAGCAGCGGACTTCTCCGCCGCACGGCGATTGCTGGCGACGCCTTTTACCGGAGCAGCCAGGCCAGATACTCGACACTCCACAATAAACTGCTGGGAGTGCTCTTCACCAGCCACTTCCACGACCTGATATTCGGGTAACGGCTTGTGACGCGCCTGCAGCCACTCCTGCAGCCGGGTTTTCGGGTCTTTGGCGGTTTCCAGGGAAAGGCTTTGCAAGCGCGGGGCAAACCAGGCCAGCACCCGTTCGCGGGCCGCTTCCAGCCCGGAGTCCAGATACATCGCGCCGATAATGGCCTCGACCGCATCGGCGAGAATGGATGCGCGGCGATGACCGCCACTCTTCATCTCGCCCTCGCCCAGCCGCAGGCAATCGCCAAGCTCGAGCTCGCGCGCGACCTTGGCCAGGGTCTCGCCGCTTACCAACTGCGCGCGCAGACGGCTCATCTGGCCTTCGCGGCCTTCGGGGAATTTTTCGAACAGGGCCGCGCTGATGGTAAACCCGAGGATGGAGTCGCCCAGAAATTCCAGGCGCTCATTGTTGCGGCTGCCATGGGAACGGTGCGTCAGCGCCAGATCCAATAGCTCTTCGTTAGTAAATTGGTAGCCCAGGCGGCCACACAGTCGTTGCAGATGAAGGTCTGTCACCGGTTAGTAGTCATCTCGCTTGCGAAACTGCTCAAGGTCCACGAGCGGCTCACAGCACAGCTCGGGCTTGGCGGTATTCAATTGCTTGTTAAATTTCATTACCACGTCCACATTCTGGAACAGTGGCTGACGCAGCTCGTAATTGATACTGACCAGGGTGCTGTCGGCACCACGGATGATCTTGACCGACTCGGTCGGCTCGCCGCGCACATTATTGATAGTGAAAAAACGGTCCAGCTCGCGCTTGATCTCGGTATTGCTCATTTCGCGCACACCGCTGTTGTTGGCGAGGGAGTGCAGCCCCTCTTCCACAAAATGCGCGTCCACATAGGCCGGGCCCATTTTGGATACCACGGTCAGCCCAAAGCCAAATACGGCAATGATGGCCAACCAGCCCCAGTAACTCATGCCTCGCTGATTTGCCAGAGCACGTGAAAATTGCGTGTTTACAGCCATGCTGACCTACCTGTTGTTATCGTTGTTGTCATTAAACCAAGGGTTGTCACCGAAGCGGGAGCGACCAGTCAGTCGATCCCGCCGACCCGGCTAAAGCTGGGCAGGCTCAATAGTTTCTCCCAATGCATCCAGATTGCAAAGGCCTTGCCGACAATGTCTTTTTCCGGCACAAAGCCCCACTTGCGGCTATCCAGGCTGTTGTCCCGGTTGTCACCCATCATGAAGTAGTAACCTTCCGGCACCGTGACGGTGCGAATATTGCCGTACGGGCCAGGATTCTGCTGTTTGGCAGCCAGGTGGCGGTGACCATCGAGGGTCTCCCACATCAGCTCGCGCCCGGGGTCTTGCGTATCAAAGCGGATAAATTCCTGCGGTACCGCTTCGCCGTTCACATACAGCTGGTTATTTTCCACACGAATTTCATCCCCCGGCAAACCCACCACACGCTTGATGTAGTAGGTCTCATTCATATGCGGAGGGAAAAACACCATCACGTCGCCGCGTTTCGGCTCCCCGATATCCACCACTTTGGTGCGGCTCACCGGCAGGCGCAATCCGTAGGCGTATTTGTTGACCAGAATAAAGTCGCCCACTTCCAGCGTTGGGTCCATGGATGCAGACGGGATCTGGAAGGGCTCCACCACGAAGGAGCGAAGCACAAAAACAATCGCCAGTACCGGGAAAAAGGATTTGGCGTACTCAACAACCACCGGCTCCTGTACCGGCTGTCCCTTGGCAGTGGCGGCCTTGCGCCCCCGCGCCAGAAACAGTGCATCAAACAGCCAGATCACCCCTGTCACCACCACCAGCAACAGCAAAATAAGGGGGAAATTGATATCCATTCAGTTGTCTCTTGCCGACTATTTCTTATCCGCTACGGCCGGGAGACGATACTGCCCACCCCCCAGCCGCTTTATTTTAAATTTACCCGCAACGCGCTCGATCAGTTATCGACTTTCAGCACTGCAAGGAAGGCATCCTGTGGCACTTCGACCTTACCCAGCTGCTTCATGCGGCGCTTACCCGCTTTCTGCTTCTCCAGCAGCTTCTTCTTCCGGGTCACGTCACCACCATAACACTTTGCGGTTACGTTCTTGCGCAAAGCCTTTACGGTGGTACGGGCGACGACCTGACCACCGATTGCCGCCTGAATCGCCACGTCGAACATCTGACGCGGGATCAATTCTTTCATTTTCTCTGCCAGGGCGCGACCGCGCTGCTGGGCATTGTCACGGTGCAGAATCACCGCCAGGGCATCGACCCGCTCGCCGTTGATCAGAATATCAAGGCGCACCAGTTTTGCCGGGTCAAAGCGCACAAAGTTGTAATCGAGGGAAGCAAAGCCGCGGCTCACGGACTTGAGGCGATCGAAGAAGTCCATCACTACTTCGCTCATCGGCAGTTCATAGCGCAGCGAGACCTGCCCACCCACGTACTGCATATCTTTCTGGATACCGCGTTTTTCCACGCACAGGGTAATCACGTTACCCAGGTAATCCTGCGGAACCAGGATGTTCGCTTCCACGATTGGCTCGCGCATTTCCTCGATCATGCCCAGATCCGGCATACGCGAGGGGTTATCCATGGTCATGGTTTCGCCGTTGGTAAGTTCCACCTCGTACACCACCGTAGGGGCGGTGGTAATCAGGTCGAGGTTGTACTCGCGTTCCAGGCGCTCCTGGATGATTTCCATGTGCAGCATACCGAGGAAGCCACAGCGGAAGCCAAAGCCCAGCGCGTCGGAGGTTTCCGGCTCGTAAAACAGCGAGGCATCGTTCAGGGAGAGCTTGTCCAGTGCGTCACGGAAGGCTTCATAATCGTCGGAGCTTACCGGAAACAGACCGGCGTAAACCTGCGGTTTCACCTTCTGGAAGCCCGGCAGCATTTCAACCTTATCGGCTTCTTTCGCGTGCGTCAGGGTGTCACCAACGGGCGCGCCGTGAATGTCCTTGATGCCGGCTACCACAAAACCCACTTCACCGGCCTTGAGCTCGCCGGTTTCCTTGCGCTTGGGGGTAAATACACCGACGCTATCCACCACATGGGCGCGGCCGATGGATTTGGTAACAATCTTGTCTTTGTTTTTCAGGGTGCCCTGGACCACGCGCACCAGGGACACAACGCCCAGGTAGCTGTCGAACCAGGAGTCGATGATCAGCGCCTGCAACGGCGCATCCACATCGCCCTCTGGCGGCGGCACCAGACGTACCAGGTCTTCCAGTACGTCTTCAATACCGAGGCCCGACTTGGCGCTGCAGCGCGTCGCTTCCGTGGCATCGATGCCGATAATATCTTCGATCTCTTCCGCGACCTTTTCCGGCTCCGCCTGGGGCAGGTCCATCTTGTTCAGAACAGGGATCACTTCTAGGCCCTGCTCAATCGCGGTGTAACAGTTGGCGACAGACTGCGCCTCTACACCCTGGGCGGCATCCACCACCAGCAGCGCGCCTTCACAGGCGGCGAGCGAGCGGGAAACTTCGTATGAGAAGTCCACGTGCCCCGGGGTATCAATAAAGTTCAGCTGGTAGGTTTTGCCGTCGCGGGCCTTATAGTCGAGGGTAACGCTCTGGGCCTTGATGGTAATGCCCCGCTCCCGCTCGATATCCATGCTATCGAGTACCTGTGCCGCCATCTCACGGTCGCTCAGGCCACCGCAGACCTGGATAAAGCGGTCTGCCAGAGTGGATTTGCCGTGGTCGATATGGGCAATAATGGAAAAGTTGCGGATATGGGAGAGATCAGTGGCCACTGCGAGGGTAAAACCTTTTAAAAATCAGTGAGTTAATGAGCGGACCGGGCCGCGCTGTGGGCGCAAGTCTAACAGGTTGCGCAAAAAGTGCATCCAATCTGTCTGCAACCCTCGAAACAACTGGGCTCGGCGCCGAATCACGACGCCGAGCCCATGCACTCACTGGATTTGTTGGCTTCAGCTCTCTTCGATCTGCAGGCTTCAGCTTTCTTCGATCTGAATGGTACGGAAAGTCGGCTGGCCGCCGCGGAAAAAGCGGATTGGCAACAACTCGCCCTTCGGCAGTTTCTTAACCACCTTGTCGTAGTCATTCAGGGATTCCACCTGTTCGAATCCAAGCTGGGCAATGATGTCGCCGCTGCGCAGGCCCGCATTGGCACCGGCCTTGCCCGGCACTACCTGCTTCACCAGTACGCCATTCTCTACGCCCAGACGCTGCTTGAGGTTGTCGGGGATATCTTCCACCACCAGCCCCAGTACGCCGCCAACATCACTTGTACTGGTCACACTGGACTGCGCGAAGCCTTCGTCGTCACCGGGCAGTGCGCCCACGCGCACCGTCAGCTTGCGCTGCTTGCCCTCGCGCATGAGCAGAACGGGTACTTCAGCGCCGGGGCGGGTACGGCCAACCACATGCGGAAGGTCGCCCTGGCTAACAATTTTCTGGTCATCGAAGCGAGTGATGATATCGCCCACCTGGATACCAGCCTTCTCTGCCGGAGAACCGGCTTCCAACTGGCCGACCAAAGCGCCCGCCGGTTTTCCGAGGCCCATGGCCTTAGCCAGTTTGCGATCCACGTCCTGGATGCCGACCCCCAGCCAACCGCGGTCCACTCGACCCTTCTCTTTCAGTTGGGCCACCACGTCTTGCGCAAGGCTCGCAGGGATCGCGAACGACAGGCCAATGGAGCCGCCGCTACGGGTGTAGATCTGGGAGTTGATACCAACCACCTCACCCTCAAGGTTAAACAGCGGGCCACCGGAGTTACCCGGGTTGATCGCCACATCGGTCTGGATGAACGGCACATAATTTTCGCGGCTTTCGTTGGGAATACTGCGGCCCATGGCGCTCACAATGCCCGCACTCGCAGAGTAATCCAGGCCAAATGGGGAGCCGATGGCGACCACCCACTCGCCAACCTTGATGCCTTCGGAATCACCCCATCGCACCACCGGCAGATCGTCGCCCTCCACTTTGAGCAACGCCAGGTCTGAACGCGGGTCGGTACCCACCACCTTGGCTTCGAACTCGCGGCGGTCGGTCAGGGTAATGCGCACCTCGTCGGCGCCATCGACCACGTGGTTATTGGTGACCACATAGCCATCTTTAGAAATGATAAAGCCGGAACCCATGCTTGCCACCGGGCGCTGCTGACGCTGACGCGGTTCCAGCAGGTGACGGAAGATGTCCGGGATGTCTTGTTGATAGCGTGGCGGAATTGCATTGCGGGAGGCGCGATTGCGCTCCACGGTGTTGATTTTCACCACCGCCGGGGAGTTCTGTTCAATCAGATCAGTCAGCTCCGGCAGGCCGCGTGCAAGCACCGAAGTGGAAAATAGCAAGCAAAGCACGAGAAGGAATTGCGAACAGCGTGCAACCATATATGTCACCCCTGATAAGCCCTTTTACTAATATGTCAAAACACCATTTAGATTTGGCAGCCGGTTGGTTATCACTTGGTGTTATCCAGATGGCTCCCACAATGGCGGGATTTGGTTGATGAAACCCGCCATAACACCCTCTTAGTTCGGTGATGCGTTAAAAAGTTCGCATTCTCTAGTGTAAATCAGTGTTAAGGATTGCATGAGCACCCAAAAACTGCCGGTTCACAGACAACCAGCTCCGACGCAACTGCGCCCGCGCCCGCAGCGTGGCCAATTTCACGCAGAGCGGCAGCGATATGGGGAATCGGTGCTGGGCGCCCCGCTCTACTACTTTCCGGCAGAAATACGCGATGAACATTCAGGCATCATCATGGCCGGCACTCATGGAGACGAAGTGACCGCAGTGGTCACACTTTCCTGTGCACTGCGCGCGCTGCAAGCGGGACTGCGGCGCCACCACGTCATTCTTGCGGTCAATCCCGACGGCTGCCAGCTTGGTACGCGCTGCAACGCACACGGCGTCGACCTGAATCGCAACTTTGCCACCATTAACTGGAAGGCGGACGGCACCGTCTATCGCTGGAACAATGCCGCGGAAGAGCGCGACGTTTTCCTCTCCACCGGCGATCGACCGGGGTCAGAACCTGAAACCCAGGCGCTGTGCCGGCTGGTCAGGGAGTTAGACCCAGCCTGGATCGTATCGATTCACGAACCGCTGGCCTGTGTTGAAGATCCCCTGCAGAGCCCTCTGGGGCACTGGCTAGCGGAGCGCATCGAGCTACCACTTGTGTGTGAACTCGGCTACCAGACCCCCGGCTCTTTCGGCACCTGGTGCGCAGAGCACCAGCATCCGTGCATCACCTTGGAATTCCCGCCCATTTCCACCGATGCCGCCACCGAGGACTACCTGCAGGTGATGACTGACCTGCTCTGCTACCAGCCCTGAGCCCTCACCTACAGCGCGACATGCGCTTCAGGTCCAGTACACCCTTCCGTGAAAAAACTGCAGCGGGTCGGCATCCCTGGCTAGCCAGGTGGGGCCGTCGAGGTCCACAAACCGCGCCCCCTGCCCCAGTGGCCAGGCTGCACGAATCGCGCGCGAGGTGCACAACATGCAGCCGAGCATGACCTCAAAGCCCTGTGCGCGCGCGGCATCGGCGAGGAGTAACGCCTCCCAGAGGCCGCCCGTTTTATCCAGTTTGACGTTCACCATCTCGTAGAGCCCCGCAAGCCGCGGTAAGTCCGCCCGGGTGTGGCAGCTTTCATCGGCGCAGATGGGTATGGGGTGGGCAAAGCTTGCGAGGGCGCGATCATCCCCAGCGGGCAGCGGCTGCTCCAGCATGGAAACACCCTGTTTCGCCAGCGCATCACACAGCGCGGGCAAGCCATCGGCGGACCAGGCTTCATTGGCATCAATAACCAGCTCGCAGGCGGGCGCAGCGGCGCGCACCGCTGCCACCCTCTCCAGCACCTGTTTCTCATCCAGCTTGAGTTTGAGTACCGTAACCCCGGACTTTTCGGCCGCACTCGCCGCCTCCGCCATTTCATCTGGGGTGGCAATCACCAGGGTTTGCACAGTGGGCAATGACTCGGGACCGGCGAAACCCTGCTGGTGTTTCTTCTCTGCCCAATTGGCCAGTGCGCAATCCACCGCATTGCGCGCCGCCCCGGCAGGCATGGCCTGCTGCAGTTGGCTGCGCGAGATTCCCTGGCGCAATGCCGGCAACACCGAGGTGATTTCGGCCAATACGGATTCCAGGCTTTCTCCATAGCGGGGATAGGGTGTGCACTCGCCAATGCCGGTGACACCTTCCGCCACCACTTCCACCACAACCACCCGGGCCTCACTGCGCGCGCCTCTGGAAATCACAAAGGTCGTTTTCAGCGGCCAACTCTCGGCGTAGCAGCGGCCTTCAAAGGCTTGAACCCGGCCTGATTCCCTTTGCCCTGCCATCCCTGTTTCCTCGTATTGATATCCGTCACACCCGGAGCTGAACGGCCAATGGGTCACCTTTAGTGTAGAAACAGTTCAAGAGATAGCAGGAAAAGCCCACCAGGAAAAATTCACCAGGAAATGCCAGTGAGCGTAGCGAAATGAATATCAGAGAAAGGAATAACAGAGAAAGAAATAACAGGAATAAACGATCGAGCGCTGTCGCGCAAAGCGTGCGCGTGCGCTCAGCTGATAGGAGTAACCGGAATTGCGCAGGGATTGGCTTGTTCGCGGCGAAGATATACGGGCTCCAGCGAAGCATCGCCGCGACGCAGGTAACTGTAGGCACGAATCGCGAGGGCACCGCCAATCAGGCCAAGCAATGCACCGGCTATCGCCAGCGGTTCAGCCCCCAACGACTGCCCCGCCAGAGCACCGGCAACCAGCAGCACCAGTGGCACCAGGTAAACTACGAGCGCGCTGCTCGCCAGCACGCGTTCGCCAATCCCAATCACCACGGTGTCGTGCAGCTGAATCGCCTGCGCTTCATGGGGAGTAAGCTGAACACGCACGCGCGATGCGCTCGCCCAGAAGTCGCCGAGTAAGCCGGTGCCACACCCTGACTTGGCCGCACAGCCATGACAACCGCTGCGCTGGACGGTTTCCACCCAAATCGCATCGCCGTCTACAGCGACCACTTTTCCGCGCTCTTCGATCATGCCGTGTCTTACCCCGTTTAACCGCGTCGTCAGTTTGCCTCGGTGATCGCCTTGGCCACCAGCTGCGCGGTATTGTCTGGGATTTCGCCCACCACTGTCACGGTGTAACGTGCGCCATTGACATCGATATGGTCCATATAGGCGACAGTAGCGCCGCGCACCGCTTGCCCTGTGTAGTTCATCTCCGGGAGCTGCTGGACAAACACGGTGAATGCACTCAGGCCGTCGCTAAATACCAGCATTTGCCCATCTTTTAGTGCCTGCACGGCAACCGGTTTAAAACCACTGGGCGCCCAACCGAGACGCCAGCGACTTTCCACATTGGCGCAGCTTGCTGCGTCGCTACCGGTGTCTGGCTGCGCCAAGGGTGAATGAGGCTTCAACTCATCATCGGTTACCGGTTTCAGGTCGAGCTCGACAAACTGAAAGCGCTCGAGAACCCTTCCCGCCGGTGCAATCAACATGGACTTGAGAGGCAGGCCGGTTTCTTTATCGACACTGATGACCATGCCGAAGCGATGCATATCCCGGGGCCGGGCCTCAAGCACGATCGTCTCGCGGTCGGCCACACGCTCCTCGCCGCGAATCAAAAATGCATAATTGGACTGCACGTTTTGCAGCCCGGCAGCGCTCAACAGACCAGAACTGGGAAACACACTGCCGCTGAGGCGACACTCGTCGCCCCCGGTGCGGCTCACCTTTTCGCGCGGACTACCGGTCAGGTAGCGAATACGCTCCACCTGCTCCCCATTGCGGATACCGTGCACTACCTCCAGGGTTTCCATGGAGCCCACATGCTCAAAGGTAACCAATCCGCGGTACTCCAGGTTGGCGGCAGCCTGGGCGAGCCGTGCTAGCAACACACCGGTCGCCTCACTGGCTGAGGCCTCGCGGGTATCTTGGGGAACCGATTGAGGAGCTAGTTGAGGAGCCTGGTTAGGGGGCTCCTGCGGCGCTGATTGCGGGTTGCTTGGCCCACCGGCGGACGGACCGCTCTGGGCGAAGCCCAGTGGTGCAGCACATAGTAAAAAAGCCAACAGCGAGCTGTTGGCTTTGCGGGTGGTACGGAAAATCATATTTGCCATGGTCATGCTTTGTTTCGCTCAACAACGAGACAGCCGGAGCAACCTCCGGCAGCCGCCATTACTCCGATGGGCGCTCCCCATAGGTTGCCCGAGCATGGGGAACCATACCCTGGCTGCCGATACGGGCGGCCTGCTCTGAGTGTTCCACCATCACCCGATTCAAATGCCGCATCAATTCTGGCGTGGGCACAACCTGCACCTGCGGGGCTGGCCCTACCCGTTTTTCGGGTACAAGCTGTGGTGCGGTGCTTACCGCGCGGGTATTCAATGTTGGGGTCAAAAATCTGCCAGGTTGCGAATTGGTCGTCACAGGCTGCGGCTGGGGCGCCTCAACTTCCGCTACCAAGTCACCCTGCACTTGCGGGGCCTGCATCTGTTGCACCCCCAAAATGGCGGCAAATGCTACGGTTGCCGCGACGGCACCGCGGGAAAGTGGACGCCACCAACGGCTTCTCGCCTGGTCATTACCCGCATCGTTCGCCGATGCCTGCTGCCCAGGCTCCAGCGATGGCTCATCGGCAATCGCTGCAGAAATACTTGCGGCGAGCCCCATGTCCACCGGCGCCACCTTTTCACCACGCATCACGCTGGCAGCCAACTGGTAGCGCGACCAGCGATGACCCAACTCACCGTCTGACGCACCGCTGGCATCAGATTCCTTGAGTAGGCGCTGAATTTCCAACTCATTGGCCTCGCCATCCATTAATGCGGAAAGCGATTCATTCAGGCGCTGTTGATGACTCCCGTGGGACATACGGGTAAACCCTCTTTCAGTGCAATTCTTTGGGCGCTAGTTCACACCCTGTTTGTTAATACGTCAGACCCGGGCTTCGCAAAAAAGTTTTACCTAGCAGACAAATTTTGTGTGAATTCGTCGATATTTTTACCTGTCATCCCGGTCAGGCTCTGGATTTAGGCCAGAAACCTCTCGACAAGCGATTCTGATAAAACAAAATAGATTAAAAAATAACCGCCTGCCGTGCTCACGCAGGCTAGCTGCGCCCGTCGACGGACTCGGGCTCGCCGGCCATGGTGGCCTGGACTGCGCGATCAATAGCCTCCCGGGCGCGGAAAATCCGCGAGCGTACGGTACCTACCGGGCACCCCATCACTTCAGCGATCTCCTCGTAGCTGAGGCCTTCCATCTCGCGCAGGGTCACGGCCGAGCGCAGATCTTCCGGTAGCTCGCGGATAGCCTGGTGTACCGCCGCTTCCAGTTGATCGCGGAACAGTTGGTTCTCGGGGGTTTCGTTATCGCGCAGCAAATCGGCGCCGGAGTAAAATTCGGCATCCTCCAGATCCACATCCGATGAGGGGGGACGGCGACTGCGTGAAACGAGGTGGTTTTTGGCGGTATTAATCGCGATGCGATACATCCAGGTATAAAAAGCACTCTCCCCACGGAAATTGCCCAGTGCCCGGTATGCCTTGATAAACGCTTCCTGCACCACGTCATGCACTTCCGCATGATCGTTGATGTAGCGGCTAACCACCGCCATGATTTTGTGTTGGTACTTCAATACCAACAGGTCGAAGGCTCGCTTATCGCCTTTCTGCACCCGCTCTACCAGCTGGCGATCACTTGGTGACGCCTGTTGCCCTGTCATCCCCTACTCCAAACCGCGGGCCAGACACGTCGGAGCGCCTTGGCCAAGCTTTTTCTAATGTGTCCAAGACACCAAATTTTGGTCATAAGTTCCTGACAAATCGGTAATTTTTCAAGATGGCGTATACTACGCGCCCCCCGAGACGAATAAAACTCCACGAGAGAGAAGGCAAACGGACCCGTGAATCCTAACGAAAACAGCTACAACGAGAACAATTACGATGTGCTAGTTGTAGGCAGTGGTGCCGCCGGCTTGACCCTGGCGCTGCACCTCGCTGCACGCCACCGCGTGGCACTGCTTTCCAAGCAGCGCTTGCGAGATGGCTCTACCTGGTTCGCCCAGGGCGGTATCGCTGGCGTACTGGACGAGGCCGACTCCGTAGACGCCCATATAGCGGATACATTAGATGCAGGAGCGGGACTCTGCCACCCCGACGCGGTTCGCTTCACCGTGGAAAACAGCCGGGACGCCGTTCACTGGCTCATTAACCAGGGCGTAGATTTCACCCGCGAAGAAGATGGTGAGTACCACCTTACCAAAGAGGGTGGTCACAGCCACCGGCGCATAATTCACAGTGCCGACGCCACCGGCCAGGCGGTACACAGCACCCTGCTGGAGCGCGTGCGCAACACGCCCAATATCGACTGCTTTGAACACCACATTGCCCTGGACCTGATCCGCCAACCCAACCCGAAGACCGGCCGCTTCCGCTGTGGCGGATGTTACGTGCATAACAAACAAACCGAAGAGGTCGAGGTATTCCAGGGGCGCGCGGTCGTACTCGCCACTGGCGGGGCCTCCAAAGCCTACCTGTATACCAGCAACCCCGATGGCGCCAGCGGTGACGGTATCGCCATGGCCTGGCGCGCCGGGTGCCGGGTTGCGAACATGGAATTCAACCAGTTCCACCCCACTTGCCTGTACCACCCCAAAGCCAAGTCCATGCTGATCACCGAAGCCCTGCGCGGTGAGGGTGCCCTGTTAAAGCTGCCGAATGGCGAGCGTTTTATGGATCGCTTCGACAGGCGTGGTGAGCTGGCGCCGCGGGATATCGTGGCCCGCGCCATCGACCACGAAATGAAGCGACTGGGTGCCGATTGCCTGTACCTGGACATTTCGCACAAGGACCCGGATTTTGTCCGCGAGCACTTTCCGACCGTATACAAAAGCTGTCTCGAATATGGCATCGACATCACCCGCGAAGCCATCCCGGTGGTTCCCGCGGCGCACTATACCTGCGGCGGGGTAATGGTCGACGAGCACGGCCGCACGGATCTGGATCAGCTTTACGCGATCGGTGAAACCACCTTTACCGGCCTGCACGGCGCCAATCGCCTGGCCAGTAACTCGCTCCTCGAGTGTGTGGTTTACGCGCGCTCGGCCGCGATGCATATCGACAACTCGATCGACGATATCGCCCCGCCGCGCGAGGCACCGGCCTGGGATGCTTCCCGGGTAACCGACTCCGATGAGGACGTGGTGATCTCGCACAACTGGGACGAGTTACGCCGCTTTATGTGGGACTTTGTCGGCATTGTGCGGACGCGCAAGCGCCTGTTGCGAGCGGAGCACCGGGTGAAGCTGTTGCAGCAGGAGATCAGGGAGTTCTACGCGAATTACCGAATCACCAGCGACCTGATTGAACTGCGCAACCTGGCGGTCGTGTCCGAGCTGATTATCCGCTCCGCGCTGGACCGCCGGGAAAGCCGCGGGCTGCACTACTCACTGGACTACCCGGGACTGCGGGAACTGGCCATGGATACCATTCTGGTACCGGAGAATTTTGCCGACCAGCGGCATTTTATTGGCCCGTAACCCAACGTTAAAAACCCGTGCTCAACGGTACCCGGGCACAGTCAGCGCGAATAACGCAAGGCGACCAATAATCGCCGCCATGCATCTGCCGTGGCGGCATCTCGCGCCAGCACCAGGCGCAAACGGCGCCCTTCAACATCTTTGCCGTTAATCACGATCAACCAACGCCACAGGGTCAACTCGCCGACAAAGTGAAATTCCCGTCGCGCACCGCCCCGCACCTGCCAGTACCAGCGTCGTTCTGTGGTGGATAACCGTCCAACGGAAGCACCGAGTCGACGCCATTCAACGACGCCGTACAACAAAACAACGGGGACGAGTGCAATTACCAGGACCCAGGGCAGACGGGAGACAAACAGCAGGAGAATGGTCTGGGCAAGAATGAACAGAAGGCCCAGACGGAGTAAACGAGACGGAGCAAGGTCACAGCTGAGACGCGCCGCGCGTGCCTCCCCGCTCCCACTGCGGGAACGGGTACTTCCAGGAGCTTTCCCGGAACTGGCAGCGCGCGGGTCCCCCGCGTTATTCCTGGAGGCCGGTATTGTCCCGGATGATCTGGACAATCTTCTTCAACTCGGGGTCTGCAGGGTCTTCACGACGCAGAAACCAGGCAAACAGGTCCTGATCCTGCTCATCCAGTAACTTGATGTATCGCTGCTTATCGTCTTCAGAGAGGGTGTCATACACATTCTCCAGAAACGGCAGCAACACCAAATCCAGCTCTAACATGCCGCGACGGCTGGCCCAAAACAGGCGGTTGCGATCCATACTTCGTTCTCAAGCCACTATTCAAAGTGCGCGCAGTATAGCGGTAGTTGAAATCCAACCGCAAAACCCCCAATTATGAGATTCTCACGTTGCGCCGCGAAGGCGCCCATATGTACATTTCTCAGGCAGCGAGTTCAGCATGGATCAACAGCAGTGGCAGGATTTTCTCAGCACCCAGGGCGCCCTCTGGCGGGACGGATATGCCGAATTCGTCGACGATGCGCCGGAGAGTAAGGGCGCACTGCGGCTCATCGACCTGAGCCCGCTGGGAGCCATGGCGATCCGAGGCCCCGACAGCCAAAAATTCCTGCAGGGGCAGCTCACCTGCGACCTGGTGAACTTGCCGGACGGACAGCTGACCCTGGGCAGCCACTGCAACCCCAAGGGCCGCATGATCAGTGCCTTCTTCGCACTGAAGCTCAGCCAGAGCGAGTTTGTACTGCTGATGCCACGGGATCTGGTGACCACCGCCCTCGCCGCACTGAAGAAATATGCTGTCTTCTTTAAAACAGAGCTGAGTGACATTAGTGACGAGCAGCGCTGGCTGGCACTGTGCGGCCGCGATGCCTGCCAGGCAGCCAACACACTGCTGGCGCTGTCGAATACCCCCGACTCCGACCTGATCCCCTCCCAGTTACGCCCCTTTGATCACAATGGGCACCCGGGACTCGCCGCCGGCCTGAGCGAGCGCAACGTGGTTGTGCAGATACCCGCGGAACAAGCGGCCGACATATGGCAAAAACTTGCGGGCAACGGGGCTGAACCTGGAAGCTACCAGCAATGGCAGCTGCAGCTGATCGACAGCGGCGTGCCACTGGTCTATCAAAGCACCAGCGAGGAATTCATCCCGCAGATGCTCAACCTGCACCTGCTGGACGCAGTCAGTTTCAAAAAGGGCTGCTACACCGGGCAGGAAGTGGTTGCACGTATGCAGTATCTGGGAGCTAGCAAGCGACGCATGTACCGCGCGCAAATTGACAGTGGCGAGCTGCCGGCAGCCGGCGAAGAAATCTTTACCGCAGCGGGCGGGTCCAGCATCGGCAATATTGTGCAGGCCAGTCCTCATGAGGGCGAAATTGCACTGCTGGCGGTGCTAACCAAGAGCAAAGTGGCGGATGGGGAAAGCCTGCAACTAAAAGATGGCCGCGTACTGGAACTGCTTGAGTTACCGTACGATGCGGATGCCGACCCGTTGGCGTGAACCGGCGCAAGTGCCTATTTCACGCATCGATCTGAAGCGCACAACTTATATTTCTACGGCGACCCGTTGCAGCGTTGCTGCCGGCGGCAAGGACCAATCGATGGGCGCTGCGCCACGCTGCTGTAAATAGGCATTGGCCTGGGAAAACGGCCGTGTACCAAAAAAGCCCCGGTGTGCCGACAGCGGCGATGGGTGCGGGCCGCGCAGCACCAGATGCCGGCGGTTATCGATAAACCCTCCTTTTTTCTGCGCGTAGCTACCCCACAAAATAAACACCAGACCATCACGCTGTTCGGCTAGCGCATGCACTGCCGCGTCGGTAAATTGCTCCCAACCGCGCCCCTGGTGTGCGCCGGCTTTGCTCTCCTCTACGGTCAGCGTGGCATTCAGCAATAAAACGCCCTGCTCCGCCCAGGGCTGCAGGCAACCGTGATCGGGCGGTACGATGCCGAGGTCCGACTCCATTTCTTTGTAAATATTTTTTAGCGATGGTGGAATCCGCACTCCCGGCATTACCGAAAAACACAGGCCGTGTGCCTGCCCCGCGCCGTGATACGGGTCCTGCCCAAGAATCACGACTTTCACCTGGTCGAAGGGCGTGGAATTGAAGGCATTAAAAACCTGTGTACTCGGTGGGAAGATCGATTTACCGGCCTGCTTTTCCTGCTGTAAGAATGCCCGCAACTCGGCCATATACGGCTGATCAAATTGGGATTCCAGCACGGCGTACCAGGATGGGTGAATCTTGATATTTTCAGGAGCCTGCATTATCGACCTTTAAAACCTGGTGAACATGCGCGCGTAACGCCGGCACCACCTCCTGATCGAACCAGGGGCGGCGTTGCAACCACAGGGTATTCCTGGGACTCGGGTGGGGAAGCGGAAAAAAGCCATGGGGCAGTGCATCGGCATAATGCCGCACATTTTCGGTAATGCTGCCATACCAGTGGGGCAGATAGAAGCGCTGGCTATACTGCCCGATCAGCAAGGTCAGCTGGATATTCGGCATGAGCGCCAGCAGGCGACTGTGCCAGGTGGCGGCACACTCTGGCCTGGGGGGAAGATCACCACCCTTGCCACGCCCCGGGTAGCAAAACCCCATGGGCACAATAGCGATGCGCGAACCATCGTAAAAGGTTTCCCGGTCCAGCTGCAGCCAGTCTCGCAGGCGATCCCCGGAGGGATCGTTCCAGGGAATACCGGTCTCGTGTACGCGGGTGCCGGGCGCTTGCCCAACTATCAGTAATTGAGCCGACCTTGCCGCACTCAGAACCGGGCGCGGCCCCCGTGGCAAGTGCTCCTCGCACAGCCGGCAAGCCCGCACATCGTTGAGTAGTTGGTCGAGTTTGGTAGTGGCCAATGGGAACTAAGGCCTCTGCGGTTTACGTGCGCCATTGCGTGGGGAAGCATTGACGAACTCCGGCAAGGCCAGCTGTAACAGCAGGCCGCGGCGGTCTCCAGCGTCCGCAGCGCGGGCCACCCCATTGTTGTCCAGCACCACGAAGATACCCTGTGGGTTAATCGCCAAACCCTCGCCCTTACCAAAGCGGGTATCGCGATACACGAACTCTGGCGCATGCTCAATATCCCGATAGTGCACGCACCACTCGGCAAGTAAGCTGGCTGGCTCCCGTCGACACACGGCAAAGGCGTTGCGTTCCAGGGTGAACAGGCCACCATCGTAGTAGGCCAGTGCGGTAACGTCCTCGGCGCGACCGCGAAAATCGAGGCCGGCCACTCCGGGAAGTGCACGGAAATCCTTGCCCTCGACCTCGTCGCGCTCGAGTCGCAGCAGCCCGCGAGGTTCTCGCTCCAGGGCCACCCAAAAGACGCCCTCTGCCTTTACAAGCCCCTCACTCTCTGCATTAAAAACCTGCAGGTAACCGCGTTCACGGGCAGACTCAGACCAGCGCGGGACCAGCCATTGCGCACGCTTTGCCGCAGAATCAAGCCGCGCGATACGATTGTGTCGCTCACTGAGCAGGTATACGCCCGAGGCATCACAGGTTATACCCTCAAAATCCATGCTCAACGGGGTGCTGGCGTAATGCAGTGCGCGTACTTTTAACGGTACCGGCTGATCGTCTGGTAAATCCGGGCGGGCAAAACGCGCCTTCGGCTCCAGGGTGACGCGCTCGGCACCCTCCCGGACTGGCAAGTGATAAATGTGCTCCGAGGATTTATCCGCAACCGCGAGCAGCTCGCCGTCGCAAAAACTCAGACCGGAAATATCCAGATCTTCACTGCCATCAATCCACCAGGCACCCAGCAGCTTAGCCGGCTTTACCGGTGCGCCACTGGCGTAAGCACCGCTGCCAGCAAGGTACAGAAAAATGCCGGCAACGAGCCAGAAAACGCAGTGACGCATGCAGGAAAACATTGCCACAGGCACTCCTTAAATGGGTACTGCTTAGATAGGCACGCGCTAAATAGCGCTCGCCTCAATCCCGGAAATTATTGAACTGCAGCGGCTGCTCCAGCTCTTTCCCGCGTAACATAGCCATTACCTGCTGCAGGTCATCGCGCTTCTTGCCGGTAACACGCACCGAATCACCCTGAATCGCGGCCTGCACTTTCAGTTTTTCGTCTTTGATGATCTTAACAATCTTTTTTGACAGATCTTTGTCGAGGCCATTCTTCAATGTGACCCCGATCTTAACCAGCTTGCCGGATTGCTCTTCCTCGCCCACATCCATCGCCAGTGGGTCGATATCGCACTTGATCAGTGCCGCACGCAACATATCCACCATCTGGTTTACCTGCATATCGGATTCCGCATGCAGCGTCAGCGCAAACTCCTTCATTTCTACCTGCGCATCCACACCCTTAAAATCAAAACGATTGGTAATGGTGCGGTTTACCTGATCCACCGCATTGGTCAGTTGGTGTTTATCGACTTCTGAAACAATATCGAAAGACGGCATCTTATTCTCCATTAACATGGCCAGTTCACATGGCCCGTTCAAATGCCCCGCACGATCGGCGGGATTACAATTCTATTTCCAGCGCTGCGGTTGCACTTCCACGGTCTGGGTTTCACTCGCCAGCCACAGCTGACCATCCTGGATTGTGGCGGTCAATTCCATGGAGCGCTCCGCCAGGCCGGCGAGCGCCGCACACTGCTCTGGAGGCAGGAAAAACACCTGCAGGTTATCGAAGCGCGCAGTCGCTGCCTCCATCTTCTGCCACCACACCGGTGCCGTGCGCTGGCCATAGGCATAGACCATAACCTGGTCGGCGCGCCCACATGCCTTGCGCACCCGCTCTTCGGCAGGCACGCCCACTTCAATCCAGGTTTCGATTTCCCCACTCAAATTGTGCTGCCAGACATCGGCCTCATCGTCGCTGGAAAGGCCGCGGGTAAACTCCAGGGTTTCGCTGGCATTCAGTGCAAACGCCAGCAGGCGAATCATCATGCGCTCGTCGGTCTCCGAGGGGTGCCGCGCCAGCGTCAGACTGTGCTCCGCATAGTAATCCCGATCCATATCCGCAACCTGCAGTCGCGCTTTGAAAATGGTCGCTTTAAGTGCCATTACCTACTCTCTAACAGCTCTCTCACTGTCGTTCTCACTCCAACCGGAAAACTCTTGTCCGAAAACACCGGATTGAAGACTATTATTGTCTGGTTCGTAACCTACAAAGGCTCGGGGACCAGGGATCAAGGACCAGAGGCCAGGGAAAAAGGACCGACAGCATGAACGCTACTCTCAGACTTTCTCACCGGGAGCACCGCCCGCTCAGCAACCCACGCAGATGGCATCTTGCCCTGATCGCCGTCATTGCCTTTGGGCTCAGTGGTTGCGGCATCAACAACATTCCCAGCTTTGATGAAAATGTGAAAGCCACCTGGGCACAGGTACAGAACCAGTACCAGCGCCGCGCCGACCTGATTCCCAACCTGGTCAAAACCGTCAAGGCCTATGCGGCCCATGAAAAAGAAACGCTGGAGGCAGTCACCGAGGCGCGCGCCAAGGTGAACTCCATGCAGGTCAACTCTGACATTATCAACGATCCGGCGAAACTCCAGCAGTTTGAAGCCGCACAATCTCAATTGAGCAGCGCCCTATCCCGCCTGATGGTAGTCGTTGAACGCTACCCGGACCTCAAGGCCAACCAGAATTTCCTGGCGTTACAATCCCAGCTGGAAGGCACCGAAAACCGTATCAGTGTCGCCCGCCGCGATTATATCGCCGCGGTAGAACGCTACAACCGTGAAATACGCACCTTCCCGGGCAGAATCTGGCACACCGTGCTCTACAGCGATATGCCGCTGCGCGACACCTTCCACGCCACCTCTGAAGATGCAGAAAAGGCGCCGGAGGTCGACTTCCAGTAACCTAGTTCCACTCACTTCGTGGCGGAATCAAGCGCAATGACGATTCGGCGGGTCGCCCTGTTGCTACTGCTGTTGCCCGGCGCCTTGTTGGCATGGGTGGCACTAGCGGACATCCAGTTTCCGACGCTGTCCGGCCGTGTCGTCGACAATGCCAACCTGCTCAGCCAGAGTACGCGCTACCAGTTGACCGAGCGGCTCCAGCAACAGGAGAAGATCAGCAGTAATCAAATCGTGGTGGTTACCCTGCCCGATTTGCAGGGCCAGACCATCGAGGAATATGGCTATCAGCTGGGTCGCCACTGGAAGATCGGTCAGAAAGGCAAAGACAACGGGGTACTGCTAATTGTCGCCCCTCAGGACCGGCAGGTGCGCATTGAGGTCGGGTATGGACTGGAGGGCGCGTTAACCGACGCAATTTCATCCAACATCATTCACACCAAGATATTGCCAGAGTTTCGCACCGGCAACTTCGATGGCGGTGTTACCGCCGGCGTCGAGTCCATTATTGCCGCCACCCAAAATGAGTATGTACCCGAAGCCACCGATAGCGACGACAACCGCCAGCTGGCATTGCTGGTGGGCGTCTTCCTGCTGTTCGTGATGCTGCAGATCTTTGGCGCCTCGGTTCTGGGGGCCCCTGCCGGTAGCAGCGGTTATCGCCGTGGCCGCTACGGTGGCTACTACGGCGGAGGCGGCTTTGGCGGCGGTTATGGTGGTGGCGGCTTTGGCGGTGGATTTGGTGGTGGCGGCGGCGGCTTTGGCGGCGGCGGTGCCTCTGGTGGCTGGTAAAAACGCAGATTGCGATCGCGGATAATGATGTTAAACGCAAATGAGAAACGGAACCTCTCGGAAACCATCAAAGAGGTGGAATCCAAGACCGACGCCGAAGTGGTTACCGTATTGGCTGGCCAGTCCGACAATTATCTGTATATATCCACCCTGTGGGCCGCATTCCTCGCGCTGTTGATAGCACCACTCATGCAGTTTCTGCCCTGGTGGATCGAGTACCAGCAGGCATTCACCTTGCAGTGGATTCTATTTATTGTACTCGCCGTGCTCTTTCGCTGGCGGCCACTCACCATGTGGCTGGTTCCGAAAAAGATCAAATACTGGCGCGCAGCCAACCTCGCCCGCCGGCAATTCCTCGAGCACGAACTGCACAGCACCAAGGACCGCCTCGGCTTATTGATCTTTGTATCCCAGGCCGAACATTATGTCGAAATACTTGCCGACCGCGGCCTCGCAGAGCACATCACCAATGAAGCCTGGCAGGAAATTGTTGAGAACTTTATTCGCGAAGTGCGCAAGGGAAAAACTGGCGAAGCCTTCGTGCACTGTGTCGAGAAGTGTGGTGAGCTACTGGAAGAAGCGGCGCCCGCCACCGTGATCAAGAACGAGCTGCCCAATCACCTAGTCATTCTATAATTTACCGGCATCTTTCCTTCTTTCGACCGCGATAAAAGCTTACAGGTGGTCCAATGCAGCCTTCACTACGCGCTCTCCCTCCCCGGATTCGTAAATACCGAGTCCCCATCGGTATTGGATTGCTGGTGGTCATTGGCACCGCAGTAGCCTTCCTCGACGAATCTGGCGCACAAGTATCAGGGTCACCGACGACGTCCTCACTATTCACTTCTGCAGAGCCAGGTACTCCCAGCCTGGAGTCGCGTCTCGCTTCGGTTGAGGCAACCCTCGATCAGACACTGAAAATCCAGGGGCAACTTCTGGAGCTAGTGAGTGAACTCAGCACGAAGGTAGCGCCGGAATCAGAAACACCCCAGACGCGGCGCGCCAGCATGTCCACAGCACAATCGCCGGCAACCTCTTCACAGGATTATCGCAATCGGCAGCGGAGCGAGAATCGCTTCAGTCGCCAGCGGGGCAATCAGGTCCGGCGCCTGATCGACGCTGGCTTCCCCCCCGAGCGAGCGGCGCTGATCATGGATCGGCAGGAGCGCCTGCAGTACGAGCAGATGCAATACAGTTATGAATATCACCATATGCAGGACAAGCGCTCGGAGCGCGCGGTAGAGCTACAGCAAAAAATCCAGACTTACAGTAATCCTCGCCGTGTATTTGAGCAAGAGCTGAGCCCGGCGGAGTTTGAGCAGTATCTCAATGCGTTTGGTGGACGTACCGAGATGGAAATCGGCAGTATCATCGAATCTGCACCGGCCTATGATGCCGGGCTAAGAGCCGGCGATAAAATCATTCGCTACAACAATCAGCGCGTATTCCATATGGGAGACCTGCGCACACAGGTTTACCAGGCAAAACCCGGTTCCTCCGTTGAGGTGGAAATTCAGCGTCGCGGAAGCTCCTCTACGGAAAAAATC
Source organism: Microbulbifer agarilyticus S89 (assembly GCF_000220505.1). Lineage (GTDB taxonomy): Bacteria > Pseudomonadota > Gammaproteobacteria > Pseudomonadales > Cellvibrionaceae > Microbulbifer > Microbulbifer agarilyticus_B. The sequence goes on from NZ_AFPJ01000037.1 coordinate 42,479, forward strand.
TACCTACCCGCTGGCCCACTGGGCATCCGCGGCTAACGCAAAACAGGTTAACCACTACCACCGCCAGCTAAACGCCACATAGGGCCCGTGCTGATCAACATCGTAGGCAAAGCGACCATCGGCGCGAAAGCTTGAATAGTCAATGCCATAGAACAGATATCCAAAGCGGAGTGCGTGACGCTCGCCGAAATCACGCTCCGCACCCATCAACACGCCCCACTGCAGGTCATCTCCGCCCGCGCCGAAACCGCCAACATCGGCGCGCAGTGCTAATCGCAGGCAACTGGATACCTCAACGCCCGTGCGGAAACCCACGACCGGCTCCCACCAGGTTTCAGTCCCCCCCAACGACTGCTGGATTCCCGGACCCGGTAAAATCTCGAGCGCGAGATTGGTGTCGATTTCCTGCTTCAGGTAATTCCAACGCGCACCGGCCGACAGGTCTAATGCCCAGGGATACCGCACCCCGGCCGGTGATTCAAAGGCTCGGTACATTCCCTGCAGAGACAACCATCCCTGCCGAACATCCACATCGACATTTAAGGTTGCCGTTAGGTCAAGCTCCGGATTCATTGCTGGCGTGAGCGTGGCGCCCTCATCCATGCTCAGCGACACGTAGTACAAATCCGCAAGCACACCAAACCGATTTCGCCGCGCCTCGAAGCGCGTGGCGAAGGCGATATCCAGAATCTCCAAGACATCGGATAGGTTCAGGTCGAGATCGGCCTCGGTACCGGCAACCGTGGAGGTGCCCTGCGTCGACAACGGCAGGAAAAGATAGGGTGTTAGAGAATACTCCCACTCTTCTGAATTCTCGGCATTGGAAACTACGGGTGTAAGAACAAACGACAACAGCAAAAAACCTGACAAGAAGGCTCGCCAAACTGATGCGCATCTCGCCCTAAACAATCCGTTTATGCTGCGGGCCGGCCTGAATTGCATTCCTTCACCCTTAACTCTACATCCATCATCCTTCTGTAACAGTAGAACCAGATAAAGGGCTTTGCTCACTCTGGTGGGGATGGAGTAAACAGTAAAAAGGACAGAGAGGATAAGGCGAGAAAAAACGGAGAAATAGAGGAAGAAAGAAGAGAAAAAGCACCGCCTACATTCTATATCAGCGGTGCCTGTGCGATGGCGAGGGTGATCAGACGCCTTCTGGACGCATATGTGGGAACAGCAATACGTCGCGAATGGATGGGGAATCGGTCAACAGCATTACCAGGCGGTCGATACCGATACCTTCGCCTGCAGTGGGCGGCAGGCCATATTCCAGTGCGCGGATGTAGTCGGCGTCGAAGTGCATGGCTTCGTCATCACCAGCTTCTTTTTCGGCCACCTGCGCCTTGAAGCGCTCCGCCTGATCTTCCGCGTCATTCAGCTCGGAGAAGCCATTGGCGATCTCGCGGCCACCGACGAAAAATTCAAAGCGATCGGTCACAAACGGGTTCTCGTCATTGCGACGGGCCAGCGGGGAGACCTCCGTCGGGTACTCGGTGATAAAGGTCGGCTGGTCGAGGCGGTGCTCAACGGTTTTCTCGAAGATCTCGATTTGGATCTTGCCGAGGCCCCAGATGTCCTTCAGCGGAATCTCCAGACCTTCTGCAACCTTTTTCGCGCTGTCGATATTGTCGATATCGGACGCTTTCAGCTCCGGGTTGTACTTCAGGATGGAGTCGAACACGCTGATGCGGTCGAACGGCTTGGCGAAATCGTAGCTGCTTCCCTGGTAGTTCACGGTGGTGCTGCCCAGTACGTCAGTGCAGATGCCGCGAATCATGGCTTCAGTCAGATCCATCAGGTCGTTGTAATCCGCATACGCCTGGTAGAACTCGAGCATGGTGAACTCGGGGTTGTGGCGTGTGGACAGGCCTTCATTACGGAAGTTACGGTTGATCTCGTAAACCCGCTCGAAGCCACCGACGACCAGACGCTTGAGGTACAGTTCTGGCGCAATACGCAGGTACATGTCGATATCCAGCGCGTTGTGGTGCGTGACAAACGGACGCGCGGTAGCGCCGCCGGGAATCACCTGCAGCATCGGCGTTTCGACTTCCATAAACTGGTTGTTGTTCAGGAAGCTGCGAATGTAGCTGATGACCTCGGAGCGAATGCGGAACACGTCGCGGGATTCCGGGGTGGCAATCAGGTCCACATAGCGCTGGCGGTAGCGCATTTCCTGGTCGGCGATACCGTGGAATTTTTCTGGCAGCGGGCGCAGTGCTTTGGTCAGCAGGCTGTAGTCTTCGCAGTTTACGTAGAGGTCGCCCTTGCCGGATTTGTGCAGGGTGCCTTTTACGCCGACGATGTCGCCAATATCCCAGGTACCCCAACGCTCTTTAATATCTTTCTGCGCGGTTTTATCCGCGTACAGCTGGATGCGATCGGAGACGTCCTGGATCACCATGAAAGGACCACGCTTGGCGAGGATACGACCCGCGACGCAGGCGGTATTGCCTTCAGCTTCCAGCTCTTCCTTGGATTTCTCACCAAACTCTTTCTGCAGGTCGGCGGCGAGGTCTTCGCGGCGAAAGCTGTTCGGGAAGGCATTGCCCTTCTCACGCATGGCGCTCAGTTTGGCGCGGCGCTCGGCGATCAGTTTGTTTTCGTCTTGCGGAGTTGGTGTGTTGGTCATGATCTATCACATGTCGTTTTCGGTGTGGTACGGGTTTCGCAGCTTGTGTAGAGCTCTGTTTCGGCAACCAGGCGGCTGAACACCGGGTATCCCTTTTCGAAACCACTGTGAATACATCCCTGTACGTTGCGTCGGCGACGTCCTGTCGCCGACGCTTTCGAAAAGGGATACCCGGTGCTTCGCCTTCGCTTTGAAGTATTTTTCTTCGTAAGCCAATGGAGACCGGTAACTGAGGCCTACAGCCCTGCTTTCAGGCTCGCCTCAATAAACTGATCCAGGTCCCCGTCCAGCACGGCTTGGCAATTGCTGGTCTGAACACTGGTGCGCAAATCCTTGATGCGCTGGTCGTCCAGTACGTAGGAGCGGATCTGGCTGCCCCAGCCGATGTCGGATTTGCTCTCTTCCATCGCCTGTTTTTCGGCGTTGCGCTTCTGCATCTCCTGCTCGTAGAGCTTGGCGCGCAGCATCTTCCACGCTTTGTCGCGGTTCTGGTGCTGGGAGCGCTCACTCTGACAAGCCACGACAATGCCGGATTCGATATGGGTCAAACGCACCGCAGAGTCGGTTTTGTTCACGTGCTGACCACCGGCGCCGGAAGCGCGGTAGGTGTCTTCGCGCACCTGGGACTTGTCCACTTCAATTTCGATGTTGTCGTCAATCTCGGGAGAGACGAAAACAGAGGTAAACGAGGTGTGACGGCGGTTGCCGGAATCGAACGGAGACTTGCGCACCAGGCGGTGTACGCCGGTTTCGGTGCGCAGCCAGCCGAAGGCGTATTCGCCCTGAAAGTGGATGGTGGCACTCTTGATGCCCGCAACTTCACCGGCAGAGGCTTCTTCCAGGGTGGTTTTGAAGCCGTGGGCTTCACCCCAACGCAGGTACATGCGCAGCAGCATTTCGGCCCAGTCCTGGGCTTCGGTGCCACCGGAGCCGGCCTGGATATCCAGATAGGCGTTGTTGGGGTCGGTCTCGCCGGAGAACATGCGACGGAACTCGAGGGTTTCCAGCTGCTGCTGGAGGTTGCCGAGCTCACTGGAGACTTCTTCGACAGAGTCTTCGTCGTCTTCTTCCACGGCCATTTCGAGGAGTTCACGGCAGTCGCTGATGCCGCTATCGAGGTCGTCGATGGTTTTCACCACGGCTTCCAGGGAGGAGCGTTCACGGCCCAGTTCCTGGGCGCGGTCGGGTTCGTCCCAGACACTGGGCTCGGCCAGTTCCAGTTCGACCTCGGTCAGGCGTTCTTTCTTGCCAGCGTAGTCAAAGATACCCCCTAAGAACGTCGGTGCGCTCTTCGAGGTCTTTCATCTGGTTTAGAAGCGGATTGATTTCCATAGATGCGTCGGCTTCTGTCGGTTAAATTCGGGCGCGCATTCTACCTCAGGATGGGTTGGGAAATAAGGGGGCACCGCTGTTGAGACCGCGGAATCACGCTCTTTTCCCAGGGATGCGTGCCGCGAATGCAGGCAGAGCCGACATACGCGCTGGAACCCGCAGGGCTGGCGAAAAGGTGGTGCGGCAGCACCGCAATTGCGCCAGCAGCGCAGACGCGGGCGCCCGATTAGCGGGGCGCTGGGCCGCCAGAGGCCTCTTGAGGGCAATCGCCGAACTGGTATTGGCCCGGTTTGGCAGGATCAAACCCGAGCTCAAGCGCGGCATCGAGAAATCCTGCGGGAATTTTGTGGATCAGCACATCCCCGGTTGCGCCGCCACAGACGCTCGGATACATGCGGTCGGTACGGGTGGCGCAGCGGCTCTCCTGAACCTTGATGCCGTTTTCCACCAGTTGCGCAGAACTTGCCTGCAGGCTGCGCCCGCCGCCTTCACACTGACGGTTACCACGCGCTTGCATCACCCACATATTGGTATCGGTCGAGGTTTGGGTTCCGGCGGCGGCCTGCGGCTCCGCGGTCGCCGGCGCCTGCTTCTCTTCCTTGGATGGCGCCGCATCATTTGGCTTGCTGGCCGCAGTTTTGTCGCGGGCCGTGTCACAGCCCACCACCGCGATGGCCATCGAGGCGACAACCACCATTCGAATCAGAGTCTGGTACATGTTTGCTCTCCTTTGCTCTACCCACTCACGCACGATCAGATAGACGTGAGCCGGGTGTTTCCTTACGGGCTTACGTTCAGCTTAGCGCGAGCCACACCCCGACGCCCATCATCAGGGAGCCCGCGATACGATTCATCAGTTTGACGCTCTCGGCGCGCTGCAGCAGGCGGCTCAAGCTATAACCACCGCTGGCGTAAATCAGCATGCACGCAAACTCCATCAGCAGGATCAAACTGAGCAATACCACCATCTGCGGCAGCACAGGCTGGCTCTGGCTAATAAACGGCGGCAGTAGCGCGACGAAGAATGCCCACCCTTTAGGGTTGGCTACCGCGGTGACAAAACCCTGCGACACCAGGGACTGCGCCGGAATAGACAGCGACATCTGGCCGGGCGATTCCGCCAGCGCCATTTGCCCCTGTGAGCGCCACATCTGCACACCCAGATAAGCGAGGTACGCGGCGCCACAATATTTAAACAGCTGGAACGCCTGCGGGTATTGCAACATAAACGCGGCAATCCCCACTACGGTGGCAACGGCCACCAGCGCAACCCCGGCCAACTCTCCCAGCATCATCCACAAAGTACGCCTGACGCCCAGTGCCATACCCATGGTGAGTGCCAGTGTCATGCACATGCCCGGCGTAAGTGAGACAAAGAAAAACGTGGGAATGAATACCGCCAATACGGACAAATCAATCACTCAGCACAACCTCCACTGCCGAATACTCGCTTAATAGCTCTCACCAAACTTCAATGGAGCGTTAATGATGCGTTCCGTTATGATTGCCGTAGTGACTGACAAACATACCCGCCAGCATCAGGCCACAGCCCACCAGCTCTTTCGCGCTGAGCAATTCATTCAAAAACAGCCAGCCAGCGGCCACTGCGAACACCGACTCCAGGCTCATAATGACGGTGGCGTGGGATGGCGCCGCGTTGCGCTGCCCCAATAACTGGAAAGTGAACGCGATCGCGGTGGAGAAGACCATCATGTACGCGATCGGCCAGGCGGCATCCCAGGCGGCCTGCAGGGTGGGCTGTTCGATCAGCAACGATGCAATCGCCGACAACACGCCACACACCAAGAACTGAATCGCCGCCAGTCGCAGTGCATCAAAGCGATGCACGAAATAGTCCGCCGAGAGTACCTGAATCGCAAACACAAAGGCGCTGGCGAACACCATCAGGTCACCAATCAACTGCGCTTCTTCACTGAAATCTGCCAGCCAGTACAGCCCGAACAGCGCCAGGGCCACCCCTGCCCACGTCCAGCGGTTGGTCTTATGGCCGAGAGACAAACCGATAATCGGCACCAGCAGCAAGTAAAAGCCAGTAATAAAACCGGCGCGTCCCGCGGTGGTATACAGCAGGCTGGCCTGCTGTAGCGCCGCGCCTAAAAACAACCAGAATCCAAGCACAGCCCCACCGGGGAGGCACTTGCGCCAAGAGTGCAGCACGTCACTGCCCTCCTCCATCGCCACCTGCGCCCTGCGTGCGCCTAGCCAATACACAATGGGGATCAGCAACAACCCACCCAGAAAGAAGCGCCACGCGTTAAATGCCAGCGGCTCAATATGTGCCATGGCAATTTTCTGGGGCACAAAGGCAACGCCCCAGAACAGCGCAGCCAATAACAGCAGCAACTCCGCTTTCGCCTGTTTCTGTTTCATACGACTTCCAAAATAAAAAGCGCGCCTACCCGCCAGCAATCACACCGGCTGGATATGGCTGACCATCAGCTGCAAGGACTGACGGCCGCGAAATTCGTTGATATCGAGTTTGAATGCCAAGTGGACTCGTTCAGCCTGGGACGGCCACATGTCCGTATCCACGTTGAAGGCAATCGCGTCCAGTGCTTTTTGCGGCGCATCTGCTGGCGCGACCACCATCTTGAGGTGTCGCTCGCCGACAATGCGCTGCTGCAACAACAAAAATTCACCGTCAAATTCCGGCTCGGGAAAGCCCTGCCCCCAGGGGGCACAACTGCGCAGGAGCCCAGCGGTTTCCATGGTGAATTCACTCTCGTGCAGAGCACCGTCGGTTTCAATCACCGCCTGCAGCTGCGACTCCTCGATACGATTGCGCACCGCGGCTTCGAACGCCTCCTTGAATGCCGCAAGCTTTTCCAGCGGAAGGCTGAGCCCCGCGGCCATGGCGTGACCGCCAAACTTGCTGATCAAGTCCGGATGCGCGGCCGCCACGTCACTCAAAGCATCGCGGATATGCAACCCGGGTATCGAGCGTGCAGATCCCTTCACCAGATCGTTGTCGCCATCGGCAAAAGCGATCACCGGACGGTGAAACTTTTCCTTGATACGGCTGGCGAGAATACCGACAACACCCTGGTGCCAGGCGCTGTCGTAGAGGCACAGGCTCCAGGGCAGCCCATCCTCCGCCAGCTGTAACTGGTCGAGGGCAGCCATGGCTTCGCGCTGCATGCCCGCCTCAATCGCTTTGCGGTCGCGGTTCAGGCCGTCCAGCTCCACCGCCAGCTCGCGGGCTTCCTCCGGGTCCTCGGTGAGCAGGCAGCGAATACCGGTACCGATATCGTCCAGACGCCCGGCTGCATTGATGCGCGGCCCCAGGATAAAACCGATATCGCCGGTGGAGAGTCGCTGAATATTGCGCCCGGCGACGTCCATCAGTGCCCGGATACCCGGGCGACAGCGGCCCGCGCGGATCCGCGCAATCCCCTGATGCACGAGAATACGATTGTTGTGATCCAGCGGCACCAGGTCTGCCACCGTTCCCAGCGCAACCAGGTCCAGGTACTCCGCCATATTCGGCGCCGCAATACCGGTTTCCTCGAACCAGCCAGTGGCTTGCAGGGCGCTTCTCACCCGACTCAGCAGGTAGAAAATGACCCCGACACCGGCAAGGTTTTTACTGGGGAAGTCGCAATCGGGCTGGTTGGGATTGACGATGGCATCCGCCCTGGGCAACTCCTGTCCGGGCAAGTGGTGGTCGGTGACGATCACCTTGAGACCGGCGGCGCGCGCAGCCTCAACACCATCGATGCTACTGATACCGTTGTCCACGGTGATCAGCAGGTCCGGGTTGTACTCCCGGGCCACTTCAACGATTTCCGGGGTCAGGCCGTAGCCGAACTCAAACCGGTTCGGCACTAGGAAATCCACCGGGCCCGCACCCAGCGCACCCAGTGCCAGCACCGCGAGCGTACTGCTGGTTGCGCCGTCCGCGTCAAAGTCACCAACAATCAGAATCTTCTGCTGACTGCGTACAACCTCGCACAGCAACGCCACCGCGGCTTCCATACCGCGCATATTTGCCGGGCTGTGCAGGCGCGCAAGCTGGTGCTCCAGTGCATCTTCACTGTGAACACCGCGGCCCAGCAGCACGCGCTGGAGAATTTCAGGGGTAGAAGACGTAAAACGGCCAGAGGAGAAGTCCACTGGCCGTCGTCGAATAATCGCGCTCATCGCATCCGGTCGCTCAGGTTCCTGGGGGGCCGGCTTTACTCCGGCAAGCCCCCCATTCTACCCGGACACAGGCACCGCTCAAGCGGCGGTTAAGCGAGTGCGCTGGAGATAAAATCGTGTACCGCAGAAAGTTCGTTTGGCAGGATTTGTAACCGCTCTTCCCTCTCCATCAGATCTGCCATGTGATGTGGCAGAGGCACCTTGGTACCCGGCAGTGCCTTATCCACCGCTTCGCTGAACTTGGCCGGATGTGCGGTAGCCAGGCAGACCATGGGTTCCGCCAGCGACTTGCGTGCCTCGCGTGCCGCTTCCACGCCAATGGCGGTATGCGGGTCCAGCAGGTATCCGGTGGATTCAAACACCTCGCGGATCACCTCAACCGTACGCTCGTCACCCACACGTTCGGAGGCAAACAGGGTGCGGGCCTTCTCCAGAACACTGTCGTCCAGCTTGAGCGGTGCACTGCGGTCTGCCAGCAAGCGGGCAACCGCCGCACCATCGCGACCATGCAGGTCGAACAACAGGCGCTCAAAATTACTGGAAACCATAATATCCATGCTCGGGGACAGACTGTGCACCAGCGGCTGCGGCGAGTGATCGTTGGCACTGATGCAGCGGTGCAGAATGTCGTTGGCATTGGTCGCGATCACCAGCTGGTTGATCGGCAGCCCCATGCCGCGGGCCAGGTAACCGGCAAAAATGTCGCCAAAGTTACCGGTGGGCACAGAAAAGTTGACCGCACGGTGCGGCCCGCCAAGGCTCAGCGCCGCGTGGAAGTAGTAGACGATCTGGGCCATGATCCGCGCCCAGTTAATCGAGTTGACCGCCACCAGGCGGCGACCGTCGGGCAGGAACGACTGGTCCGCAAAGCTCGCCTTGACCATGTTCTGGCAGTCGTCAAAGTTACCCTCAAGGGCAATATTGAACACGTTGTCGGACAGCACCGAGGTCATCTGCTTGCGCTGCACTTCCGACACACGGTTATGCGGGTGCATGATGAAAATATCGATGTTTTCGCAGTGACGGCAGCCCTCAATGGCCGCAGAACCGGTATCACCGGAAGTCGCGCCGAGTACCACGACTTTTTCACCGCGCTTCTTCAACAGCAAGTCGAACAGCTGGCCAAGGAACTGCAGGGCAAAATCCTTGAACGCCAGGGTCGGCCCCTGAAACAGCTCCATCACCCATTCGTTGTGACCGGTCTGCACCAGCGGCGCAATGGCGGAGTGACGGAAGCTGCTGTAGGCGCGCTCAATCACGCCGCGCATTTCCTCTTCACTCAGATCCTCGGATACAAACGGCCACATAATGCGGAAGGCCAGTTCCTCATAGCTGAGGCCGGCCATTTCCGCGATTTCCTCGCGGGTGAAGCTGGGCAATTTTTCCGGCACATACAGACCGCCGTCGCTGGCAAGCCCGGTCAGAACGGTGTCGGCAAAACTCAAGGACGGCGCGTGGCCGCGGGTACTGATAAATTTCACGGTAATTCGATTTGACGCAATAGCTTGATGAATAGAGCACCGGCGAGCGGGTAATCCGCTCACCGGCGTTTGAGTTGTTGTAGCGGCAGGTACTTAGCCCAGCGGTTCGACGCGAATGCGCACCACAGGCCCCTGAATCGTATCCAGCGCCTCGATCTGGCTGACCGCTTCCTGCAGCTGGGCCTCACGCGCGCGGCTGGTCAGCAGCACCACCGGCACCAGCTCTTCGCCTTCCGCAGGCTCGTGCTGAATCAGCGCTTCAATACTGATGCCCTGCTCACTACAGATGGTTGCGACCTTGGACATGACACCCGGCTTATCGAACGCAGAAATACGCATGTAGTAGCTGGTTTCCGCATCGTCCATTGACAGAACTTCGTCCAGGTCGCCCTGGCTTTCCTGGGTCACACCGGCAAGCGGTACGCGCTGATCCGGGCGCACGTTGAGCGTGCGCGCCACATCCACGATATCGGCAATAACGGCCGACGCTGTTGCCTCGGCACCGGCACCGGCACCGTAGTACAACGTTGGGCCAACCGCATCGCCATTCACTAGCACCGCATTCATGACCCCGTTCACGTTGGCAATCAGGCGACGCTGGGGAATCAGCGTGGGATGCACGCGCAGCTCGACACCCTCGCCGGTGCGGCGGGCAATGCCAAGATGCTTAATGCGGTAACCCAGCTCGTCTGCATACTGGATATCTTCTTTGGCGACACCGCTGATTCCTTCGGTGAACACCTTGTCAAACGCCAACGGCATGCCGAAAGCGAGTGACGCCATAATCACCAATTTATGAGCGGCATCGATACCTTCCACATCAAAGGTGGGATCAGCTTCGGCATAACCCAGAGCCTGCGCCTGTGCCAAAGCCTCATCAAAGCTGCGGCCTTTCTCGCGCATCTCGGTCAGGATGTAGTTGCCGGTGCCATTGATAATGCCCGCCAACCACAGGATGCGGTTGCCGGCCAGGCCTTCGCGCAGGGACTTGATAATAGGGATGCCACCGGCGACAGCAGCCTCGTAGGCGATAGTCACACCTTTGGCGGCGGCGGCAGCAAATAACTCATTGCCGTGCTCGGCGATTAACGCCTTATTCGCGGTCACTACGTGCTTGCCGTTGGCTATCGCGGTCAATACCAACTCGCGCGCCACGGTAGTACCGCCGATCAGCTCCACCAACACATCCACGTCGGGGTTGTTGGCGACGTCAAAAATCTCGCGGGAGACATTGATACTGCTGGTATCGCAGTCCGGGTTGTCCCGGCGTGCACCAACTTGCACGATCTCCACCGGGCGGCCACAGCGCGCAGCAATTTCCGCGCTATTGCGCGTTAAGACATTGACTGTCCCGCCACCCACGGTTCCGAGACCACAGATACCAATTTTCACGGCGGCAGGCGCAGGGGTATCTGAGGCGGATTCACGACCCGCGAATGTGGAGTTTTCTGAGACCTTGGTGGCTTCGTCGGCAAATGCGCTCACAACTTCCCTCCGCGCATGACTACTACCAACCACTAACGAGTTGGCACACAGCGCAATAACTGGCGTATAAATCGAAAAAAGGCCGACAACCTTACTGAGATATGGGGGAAATTGTCAATTAAATTGCGCCAGACGACCAGTAAAGCACCAAGCTGATCAGGCATTCACCGATCGAGTAGCGCCAGTCCCCGAATCCGGAAATGCAAACCAGAAACCAGACACCAGAAACAAAAAAGGGCCGGCAAAAAGCCGGCCCTTCTCGCGCCCGGAGGAAAAACCCTCAAGGCGTCGCGGAAAGCGATGCTGGCGGATCAGATACCCAAGGCTTTGGCCAGGGTCTCCGGCGGCACGTAACCCGGCACCACGGTGCCGTCTTCCATCACGATGGTCGGAGTTCCGCGCACATCGATGGCTTCATTTCCCAGCTTGTATTGCGCAGCGACCGGGTTGTCGTTACACACCTTGAGCGGCACGTTCTTGCGATTTTTCAGGTCGGTAAGCGTCTTGTTGGGATCATCCGCACACCAGGCCGTGGCCACCTTGCGATAACCCACGGAGTTGAGCCCGGCACGCGGGAATGCCAGGTAGCGCACCTCGATACCACGGCGATTCAGCTCAGGCACGTCGTCATGCAGCTTGCGGCAGTAGCCACAATCTACGTCCGTGAACACGTAGACATGGGCCTTGGTCTCCCCTTTGGGAGAAAACACGATCATTTCACCCAGGTCCTGCTCGCCCATGACCTTGGCGCGATTCTTACCGCGACGCTGCTCAGACAGGTTAACTACGCGCTGGGGAGTGACCTCAAAAAGGTCACCGGCAATAAAATGACCGCCGTCCTTGGATACAAACAAGACATTGCCACCATTGACCTCCACCTCGTAGAGCCCCGGCATGGCACTCTCGCGCACCTCGCCAAAGTTGGCTCCCGGGTTACCCGCCGTCAACTTGGCTTTGATCTGCTTCGCCACCGCGTCATCAACAGCAACAGCAGACTGCGCCAGCATCAGTGCGGCGGTGGCAGCCAGTGCGGCGAGAGGCTTCAGTGGCTTGGCTAGAAAATTCATGATGGAGCTACTCCGGTGTTATTCGTCACGGTTAACCCGCGCCAGACTTTATACTCTGACCATCCAGACGGGGGCAGGTTCCAGCCCAGTATGGCATTCAACCAATCAAACGTTTGTGCTTTTGTGGGCGTTTGACGCGTTTTACTACACAATCACCGCAAACGCCAAATTCGCGGCGAAAGTGCGAATAAAGAGCGCGACGGGAAGCACAAAACGACAGGCATAAAAAAACCGGAGCCAGGCTCCGGTTTTTTCGAACAAGAAAAACTTACTTGGCCAGTTTTTCTTTGATTCGAGCTGCTTTACCAGTCAGGCTGCGCAGGTAGTACAGCTTGGCCTGGCGAACGTCACCGCGACGCTTCACAGAGATGCTGTCAACCAGCGGGCTGTGGGTCTGGAAGGTACGCTCAACGCCAACGCCGTGAGAGATTTTACGCACGGTGAAGGAAGAGTTCAGGCCGCGGTTACGCTTGCCGATCACAACACCTTCAAACGCCTGCAGACGCTCACGGTTACCTTCTTTTACTTTTACCTGAACAACGATGGTGTCGCCCGGTGCAAAAGCTGGCAGTTCGGATTTCAGCTGTTCTTGTTCCAGCTGCTGAATGATCTTGTTGGTCATTTGGAGTTCTCCAAAAGGGTTTTGTGTAGCCTCTCGGCTAGATCGCCGAATTACTCTCGCCTCACGGCGAATTCGACATTAATCCTGTTCATCCGGTGCAGATTCCTGGAGGAACTCCTCCAGCAATTGCGCCTGCTCCGGAGACAGCGCCAGCGCTTCAAGCAAGTCTGGGCGACGCTGCTGCGTGCGACCCAGCGCCTGCTTCAGGCGCCAGCGGCGAATCTTTTCATGGTTCCCGGAGAGCAACACCTCCGGTACCGACCTGCCCGCAAATTCTTCCGGGCGGGTAAAGTGTGGGCAATCCAACAACCCCTGCGCGAAAGAATCTTCCACCGCGGACAAGTTGTGCCCCAGCGCACCTGGAATCAGCCGCGTAACCGCATCCACCATCACCATGGCCGCCAGTTCGCCGCCGCTCAGTACGTAATCACCGATCGACCATTCTTCATCGATCAGGGACTCGACGATGCGCTCATCAATCCCCTCGTAGCGCCCGGCCAATAAAACCAGGTTGCCCGATTGGGAGAGCTGCTCCACACCCTGTTGATCCAGCTGCCGCCCCTGCGGGGACAGATAAATCGACCTGGCGGGTCCAGTTTCTTCAGCCCAACGACGCGCCTCACCCAAAGCCTGGGACAAGGGCTCGGCCAGCATCACCATGCCCGGACCACCGCCATAGGGGCGATCGTCCACGGTGCGATGCCGATCACTGGTGAAATCCCGCGGATTCCAGCAGCGAACTTCCAACAGGCCGTCTTTCACTGCCCGACCGGTAATACCGTAATCGGTCAGGGCTGCGAACATCTCCGGAAAGATGCTCACCAGCGCTACGCGCTTGGCCGCCATTAGAACTCAGGGTCCCAATTGACGGTAATCACGCCGGCCTCGAGGTCGACCTCGGTGATGAATTCGCCGGGAATGTACGGAATCAGGCGCTCTCGCCCGTCGTCACCCCCGCGCACCACCATCACATCATTGGCGCCTGTTTCCATCAGCCGGGCGACCTCACCGAAGCGGGTTTCCTGCCCTTCAAACACACTTACCACCTGCAGCCCCTGTAACTGGTGCCAGTAGTACTCGCCGTCATCCAGTTGTGGCATTTCGCCACCGACGACAGCGATATCTCGCTGACAAAACTGCGCGGCGATATCCCGATCATCCACATCCTTGATGTGAATAATCAGCCCCTTGCCGTGACGCTTGCCAGCGTCAATCTCCAGAGGCTGCCACTGGGAAACTCCCTTAGCGGGATTAGCGGCAGGATTCTGCAGCCACCAGCGCGAGTACTGCAGTATGTTTTCCATTGGCTCAGTATAGGAATGCACCTTTACCCAGCCACGGACTCCGTAAACCGAGGTAATGCGCCCTACCGTGACCAATTCTTCGCTATTTACCGAATGCTCAGCCACTGGCACACCCCGGAATACAGATGATCAGGGATCAAAGAATCAGGCAGATTCTTTCAGCAGCTTGCTGACGCGGTCAGACAGCTGGGCGCCTTGGCCTACCCAGAACTCAACGCGATCACGGTCGACGCGCAGACGCTCTTCCTGGCCACGAGCAACCGGGTTGAAGAAGCCAACACGCTCGATGAAACGACCGTCGCGAGATTTGCGGCTGTCGGTCACAGTCAGGTGATAAAACGGGCGCTTCTTCGCACCGCCACGAGCCAAACGAATGGTTACCATGTAGCTATCCTGTAGTTTCAACACTAACCGGTCAGGAAAGTTGACCGGAACATCCCGCCTCTCGGCGGTAATATCAGATACCGCCGAAGCGGAAATCTGCTTTTAAATCAATGTTCAACGAGTCGGAGCCCGCTGAAAGGCGGCGTATTCTAATGTACGCAACCGGGTTTGTATAGCGGCGAATCCGCTGCCAGCGCCAACTATCTTCCGGCACCCACATCCGGTCACTTTTTCTTGAGCCCCGGGGGCAAACCGCCCGGCATACCGCCCATACCACCAGGCATGCCACCGCCGCCCATGCCACCCATTCCGGGCAGGCCACCGAGACCGCGCATCATCTTGCCCATGCCGCCGCCCTTGAGCTTCTTCATCATCTTGCCCATCTGCTTGTGCTGCTTGAGCAGGCGGTTCAGATCCTGGATCTGAGTGCCGGAGCCGGCAGTGATGCGGCGCTTGCGCGAGCCACTCAAAATATCCGGGTTGCGGCGCTCTTCCGGCGTCATGGAGCTGATAAGCGCATCCATACGACGGAATTCCTTACCCATATCAGCCTGCTGCGCTGCCTGGGCAAGACCACCCATTCCCGGCATCTTGTCCATCAGCGCACCCAGGCCGCCCATATTCTGCATTTGCTGTAGCTGGTCACGCAGGTCTTCCAGGTCGAAACCCTTGCCCTTCTGCACTTTCTTAACCAGCTTCTCGGCTTTCGCCTTGTCGATGGTCTGCTCGGCCTGCTCGATCAGCGACAGGATGTCACCCATGCCGAGAATCCGGGAGGCGATACGGTCCGGGTGGAAGGTTTCCAGCGCATCGGTTTTCTCGCCGACACCAATAAATTTAATCGGCTTGCCAGTCACGTGACGCACAGACAGCGCCGCACCGCCGCGGGCGTCACCATCTGCCTTGGTCAGGATCACACCGGTCAGTGGCAGAGCATCATTGAAAGCACTCGCCGTGTTCACCGCATCCTGACCAATCATGGCGTCGATAACGAACAGGGTTTCCGCGGGATCCAGGAACCCGTGCAGCTCGCGAATCTCGCCCATCAACTCCTCGTCGACGTGCAGGCGACCGGCAGTATCCACGATCAGCACATCGGCAAACTGCTTGCGCGCCGCGTCCACCGCCTGACGGGCGATATCAATGGGCTTTTGCTCAGGCTGCGAGGGCTGGAAGATTGCGCCCACTTCGCCTGCGAGGGTTTCCAACTGCTTGATGGCCGCGGGGCGGTAAACGTCCGCACTCACCACCATTACTTTTTTCTTTTCCCGCTCCTGCAGGTATTGGGCAAGCTTGGCAACGCTGGTGGTTTTACCGGCGCCCTGCAGGCCTGCCATCAGGATCACCGCCGGCGGCTGTACGGCGAGGTTCAGCGGGGTCGCCGCCTCACCCATTACCTTGACCAGCTCATCCTGTACGATTTTGACGAACTGTTGACCCGGGTTCAGCGCCTTGCTGACCTTCTGGCCCACGGCCGCGGTCCGCACCTGCTGTACGAATGCCTTGACCACCGGCAACGCCACATCCGCCTCCAGCAGCGCCTTGCGCACCTCGCGCAGCGTGTCACGGATATTGTCATCCGTCAGGCGGGCCTTACCTGTGACTTTCTTCAGTGCCGACGATAATCGGTCGCTCAGGTTATCGAACATATCACCTTCTCAAATCGTAAACGCCTCGGTACCGCACAGCTTACAGAGCATCCCCAGGGCAACCCCAGAGCAAATCGAAAGCGCACAAGAGGGTACCGGAACCCCAAAAACGCGGCAGTATAGCCCAGCCGGGCTTTCCAGCACAGGCGCGCTGTGACACACTGCCCGCCCAGACAAATAAAGAAACAGCAAAACGGACGTACCCTAATGGCGGCATTCGCCCACTGGATGGCAATTGCACTTTATATCGCCACTACAGGTGTAGCGGCTGCCACCCTGTATCGACAACCGCAGAACACCAAACAACCCTTGTTACTGGGCCTGTTCGCGGGGGCTCTGCTGGCCCACGGCCTCTCTCTCAGCCACACCCTACTGGCCGGTGGCGGTTTTCGTTTCGACCTGCTGGCCGTCATGTCCCTGATTACCTGGACGGTAGGACTACTGCTGCTCCTGCTGTCACTCCGGCACAAGCTGACCTTGCTGATTCTGGTCATCGCACCGCTGGCGGCACTAGCCCTGGTTGGCGCCCAGAACGCCTGGGGCGGCCCCACGCCCCGCGAGGAAATCTCCCCCGGCATCGCTGCTCATGCGTTTTTCTCTATTGCCGCCTACTCATTGCTGACGCTGGCAACACTTCAGGCCATTTATCTCTACTGGCTCAATCAGCAACTACACAACCATCGCCCGGGTGGCATCAGCCGGCTTTTGCCGCCGCTGCAAACTATGGAGAGCCTGCTGTTTGGCCTGATTGCTTTCGGCCAGCTACTGCTCACCGCCGCATTGGTTACCGGCGCACTGTTTGTCGACGACCTGTTTGGGCAACAACTGGTACACAAAACCACACTGTCCATCTTTGCCTGGATTCTGTATAGCATCCTGCTGTGGGGCCACTGGCAAAAAGGCTGGCGTGGCAACACCGCGGTACGCTGGACACTGTCGGCATTTGCCGTATTGATGCTGGCCTTTTTTGGCAGCAAGCTGGCACTTGAAGTGATTCTTCCCCAGCAATAACCCACGCCCGATTTACACCACCTGGGCCCGCACAGTTGCGGGCTCGGCCGTTCTGATTCAATATCGGCCTATTCCAATAGAAAGAGCTCTCCCTTGAACGACCTGCCGCCCGGCCTACTCTTCGCACTGATAGGCCTGCTGATCATTATTTCCGCGTTTTTCTCCAGCTCTGAAACCAGCATGATGGCGCTCAATCGCTATCGCCTGCGGCATCAGGCCAGAACCGGCCATCGTGGCGCCAAACGCGCCATGGAACTACTCGCCCGCCCGGATAAACTGATCGGGGTAATCCTGATCGGCAACAATATCGTCAACATTCTGGCGTCCGTCATTGCCGGAGCAGTATTCACCCGACTCTACGGTGAAGCCGGAGTCTGGTACGCGACGGCCGCACTCACCCTGGTGGTGCTCATTTTTGCCGAAGTGACACCCAAGACCATCGCCGCACTGCATCCGGAGAAAATCGCGTTTCCCGCAAGCGTAATACTGCGCCCCCTCCTCTGGCTGCTCACCCCACTCGTCCAGCTCGTCGGCATCGTCTCCAATGGCCTGGCCCGTTTGGTCGGCGTAGAGGCCGGCAAAGAATCCGAGGCGGAACACCTGGCACCGGAGGAGCTGCGCTCCGTGGTATTTGAGTCCGGCGCGCTGCTACCCACTAAGCACAAAGGCATGCTGCTAAACGTGTTGGATCTGGACCAGGCGACCGTAGAGGACATCATGATCCCCCGCAACGAGGTCAAGGGGGTCGACCTGGACGACAGCGCACAGGAAATCCTCCAGCAACTGGCGGAAAGCAGTTTTACCCGGCTCCCGGTTTTCCGCGGCGACATCAACAAGATCGTCGGCATTCTGCACCTGCGGCGCGCGGCACAGCTACTCCGTGACGGCCCGGAAAAATTGACTGCAGAGAGCCTCAAGACACACCTGATCGAGCCCTACTTTGTACCCGAGGCCACCCCACTGCCCACCCTGCTGATGAACTTCCAGCAGCGCAAACACCGCATGGGCATCGTGGTTGACGAGTACGGCGAGGTAATGGGAATCGTAACCCTCGAGGACCTGCTGGAAGAAATTGTCGGTGACTTCACCGCGAGCCCGGTGCCCAGCGACGACGAGGAGATTGTCGAACAGGGTGACGGCTGGTACCTGGTGGACGGCGGCACCTCCATTCGCGAGATCAACCGCACGCTGCATTGGGAACTGCCGACCGATGGGCCCAAGACGTTTAACGGCTTGATTATGGAGCACCTGGAAAGCATCCCGGAAGGCAATATCAGCCTTTATATTCAGGAATACCTGATCGAAATTGTTGAGGTCTCCGACAAGATGATCACCAGCGCGCGGGTCAAGAAAAAGCGCTAGATCAGCTCCAGCTGGCGCCTTACCGGCGCGAAGCTCTTTCTGTGCGCAGGGGTTGCCCCCAGACGTGCCAGCGCCTCCATATGCACCTTGGTGGGGTACCCCTTGTGCCCCGCAAGGCCGTATCCCGGATAAACGCGATCCAGCTCCACCATTTCACGGTCGCGGGTCACCTTCGCAAGGATCGACGCCGCGGCAATAGCCGCAACCCGGTCATCACCTTTTATCACGGTGTCGCACTGGTAGTGCCATTGCGGCTTGCGATTCCCATCCACCAGCACAAACTCTGGCTGCACCGACAACTGCTCAACCGCGCGCTTCATCGCCAACAGGCTCGCGTGCAAAATATTGAGCTGGTCAATTTCTTCGACCGTCGCGCGGGCGATGGCGAAGCTCATGGCTTTCTGCTGAATCTCTTCAAACAGCCCCTCGCGCTTCTTCTCGCTCAACTTCTTTGAGTCCGCAAGACCCTCGATTGGGTTTTGCGGGTCAAGGATCACCGCCGCCGCAACAACATCACCGGCGAGCGGCCCGCGCCCAACTTCATCCACACCAGCCAGCAACGTACCGGTATAGGGACAGACATAGGGAGGCAATGGGGACTTGGGCATAACGAAAAAGGAACCGGATAAGGTAGAGAGGTATAACTTATTTCTGTAGCAAGGTGCACACGGCATCTGCGGCCTTCTCCGAGGCGTTGCGACGCAATTCCTGATGCATTTCGCTGAACTCGCGACGCAGGCGATCGCCAAGCAAGGGGTCGTCAAAATAATTCAGCACCGCGCCGCCCAGAGCTTCAGGCGTGGCATCATCTTGCAGGATTTCTGGCACCAGCTCGCGCTGCGCCAGCAGATTGGGCAGCGAAACCCAGGGCGTATGCAACATACGGGAGAAAATGGCGTAGGACAGTGTCGCCATTTTATAAGCCACGACCATCGGTTTGTTCATGAGCATGGTCTCAAGCGTCGCGGTACCCGATGCGATCAACACCGCATCCGCAGCCGCCAGCGCCTGCTGCGAATTACCGTCGAGCAACGTCAGCGATAACTCGCTTGCCCCCGGCAACTCAGCAATTTGCTGCTCCAGTTGCTGCCGCCGTTCAGCGCTAGCCGCCGGCAGCACAAACTTCAATGCAGGACGCCGCTGCTGACACCAGATTGCAGACTGCAGAAAGAGCGGCCCGAGCAAGCGCACCTCGCCACCGCGACTCCCCGGCAATAACGCCACCACCTGATCATCCGCCGCAAATCCCAGGGACTGTCGTGCGGCCTCCACATCGACTTCGAGTGGGATCTCATCGGCCAACGGATGCCCGACAAAACTCACCGGTACATCGTGCTCGCGGTAAAAGTCTGCCTCAAACGGCAGCAGCGTGAGCATGTGGTCCACAGCGCGGGCAATTTTCTTGATACGCCCGCGGCGCCACGCCCACACCGAAGGGCTGACGTAATGCACCGTGGGAATACCTGCGCCGCGCAGCGCCTCTTCTAGGCCGAGATTGAAATCCGGGGAATCAATGCCGATAAAAACATCGGGAGGGTTGGCGATAAAATGTTCGCGCAGGGTACGGCGGATCTTGAGCAGCTCGGGCAGGCGCTTCAGCGGCTCAACCAGCCCCATTACCGAGAGCCGCTCCATGGGAAACAGGGACTCGGCACCCAGGGCCTGCATACGCGGCCCCGCAATACCGACCACCTCGACAGAGTCGAATCGCTTTTGCAGCGCCTGAATCAGGCCCGCACCGAGAATATCACCAGAGGCTTCACCGGCAAGCATGCCGACACGCAACGTTTCCCCGTACGGCTTTACCGGCTTGTTGCTCAACGGACAATCCCACGGGTGGAATTTTGCAGGGAATCAATCCAGGGCTGAATGGCTGCGGACTCCTGTCGCAACTGCGCCAGTGACTCCAACGCCTCATCGGTAGTGAGCCCGCGGCGATAGACAATTTTGTAGGCTTTATTGATCAGCGCGATATCTTCACGCGTAAATCCACGGCGACGCAGCCCTTCGGCGTTGATGGTTTTCGCTTCGGCTGGATTGCCCGCGACCATCACATAGGCCGGAACGTCCTTGCCGATGCCGGCCCCCATTCCGGTGAATGCGTGCTCACCGATCGTGCAGTGCTGGTGCACCAGGGTATAGCCGCTCAGGATCGCCCAATCGCGCACATACACGTGGCCCGCCAGGGCAACATTGTTTACCAGAATCGTGTTGTTACCAATCACACTGTCGTGACCAATATGCGCATAGGCCATCAGCAGGTTATCGTTGCCAATGGTGGTTTCCCCGCGATCCTGCACGGTGCCGCGGTGGATAGTGACACCTTCACGGATGACGTTGTTGTCGCCAATCACCAGGGTGGTTGGCTCGTCCTGGTACTTTTTGTCTGGGGTATCCTGGCCGACGCTGGAAAACTGGTAGATGCGGTTGTTTTTTCCCAGTTTGGTAGGCCCGCTCAGCACCACGTGGGACGCGATCTCACAACCATCGCCGATCTCCACATCGGGTCCAACAACGCTGTATGGGCCAATTTGCACGCCTTCTCCGATCACTGCCGAATCATCGACAATGGCAGTTGGGTGAATCTTGGTCTGCATGCTGTGGCTTTCTCCTCACCGGATCGATACGCGATCGACTGAACACCACGCTGCGAACGGAAGCCCGCACTCTGGCGCCAGAAACTACGGCGATAACTTTACCCGCGAATCGCGAATATAAAAAATCAATTTGGTCACATTGATGCCAGCCCGAGCTGGCAGGGGTCCGTGAGGCCCCGCGCGCCCTGCCTGCAGCGCTCAGATCTTCCTCACCGCGCACAGGATATCGGCAGAGGCCGCCAGCTCACCATCTACGCTCGCCTTGCCGGCAAACTTCCAGATACCGCGGCGTTCGGACACAACTTCCGACTCGAGCTGCAGGCGGTCCCCCGGCACAACCTGACGCTTGAAGCGCACGTTGTCGATGCCGGCAAACAGGTACAAATAGCCGTCTTCCGGTTTTTGCCCCAGGGTCTTGAAGCCGAGGATGCCGGACACCTGGGCCATGGCCTCAACAATCATGACACCCGGGAAGATCGGCGCCTCCGGGAAATGGCCATTGAATACCTCTTCGTTAATCGAGATATTTTTGTAACCCTTGATCGATTTACCTTCTTCCAGCTCGACCACACGATCTACCAGTAGGAAAGGATAGCGGTGCGGAAGGTATTGACGAATTTCCTGTACGTCCATCATGGCGAATTGTCCCCAGAAACCACTTCGGGGCGCCAAACGCCCCGAATCTTCGAATGTATCTTGTGATGAAGCTCAGTGAGCAGATGCAACCTAATCGGGTGCCTGTTCCTGTTGCTTGAATGCTGTCTCCAACGCCTTCAGGCGCCGGGCCATTTGATCGAGTTGTCCATAGCGCACCGCATTGCGACGCCAGCTACGACTGTCCATAAAGGGCGCGCCACTGGAATAGGAGCCGGCCTCTTCGATGGATTTGGTAACCAGGGTACGCGCAGTGACATGGCTGCGATCCGCGATGGTGACATGGCCAACGATACCGACACCGCCAGCAATGGTGCAGTGCTTGCCAATCACCGCACTGCCCGCCACCGCCGAACAAGCGGCCATGGCTGAGTAGTCACCAATCTGTACATTGTGCGCGATTTGCACCATGTTGTCGATCTTGACACCGCGCCCGATCACCGTATTGCCAAGCGCGCCGCGGTCAATACAGGTACAGGCACCGATCTCCACTTCATCAGCGATTTCGACACCACCCAACTGATGGATCTTGGTCCAGCGGCCATCGGCAGGCGCAAAACCAAACCCGTCACCACCAATCACCGTATTGCTGTGCACGGTACAATCTGCACCGATCGCGCAACCATGGTAGACCACCACGTTGGGGAACAACCGGGTATTTGCCCCGATTTCACTCCCCTCACCGACCACGCAGCCCGACCCGATAACCACACCGGTTCCGATCCGGGTGTTGGCCTCGATCACCACTCCCGGACCAATATGCACATCAATCCCAATGTCCGCTGAGCTATCAACACAGGCAGAGGGATGGATACCCGCTGAGGGTGTGGGCGTTTGATCGTAGACCGCGGTCGCTTGCGCAAAGGCGAGATAGGGGTTGGGAACGATGAGTGCGCTCGTCGGGCAGGCATCTGCATCTTTCGCAGAAACCAAAACCGCACAGGCCTTAGTTTCTTCGAGGAAGCGACGATAGTTGGCGCTGGCTAGGAAGCTCACTTCGCTGGCAACCGCGTCCTGCAGGGTATTCAACCCGGTAGGTACTTGCTCACCGCTGGCACCTGGCACCAGGCGCAGTTCTGCGCCCAGTATCTCAGCCAACTGCGCCAGAGTTGGCTGCTTGTTAGTCATCACTGAACCTTGTTCGAAGCTGATTAGCGCGGATTACTTGCCAGCGTTTAGGCGCTTGACCAGTTCTTCGGTCAGATTGGCGGACTTACCCGCGTAAACCGCAGCGCTCGCATCCAGAACCAGGTCCAGCTTCTGTTCTTTGATCACTTCTTCCAGCGCAGTCTTGGCTTTCGGCAACAGCTCCTTCTGCAGGTCCTGCACTGCCTGGCCTTCCATCGCGCGCAGTTTTTTCACGGTGGTTTCGAAATCAGAGCGCTTGAAGTTGATTTTGCGCTGCTGTTCGGCCTTCTTCTCTTCAGACCAGGTTACGCCATTTTTCTGCGCATCCTCGGCCAGCTTTTGCATTTCCGCGCGAATGCTCTCGGCACCATTCTGCAACTGGGAGTATTCAGAGCTGGTTTTCAGCGCATTGATTTTGGAAGTGGCTTTTTCAGTGCTCATGATCGCGGCCTGGATATTTACCACGGCAACTTTAGTTTGTGCACTGGCGGCGCCCGCGAACAACAGGCCGGCCAGCAAAATCGCACTTGCTTTTACAAATTTGAACACTTTCTTATTCTCCATATTTCTTGAATTTTTCGGCCCCTTCCACAGGAGCCGTTTACGTCAGAAAAACCGTTTTCGGTAGCTGGGGCTCAACCCTAAACACTCCCGAAGCCAATTTCCAGTGGTTAGAAGCTATTACCCAACGAGAACTGGAATACTTCCACATCGTCGTCTTCGTTCTCTTCCAGTGCCTTGGACAGGCTGAAGGTCAGCGGGCCAAAGCCGGTGATCCAGGTCAGGCCCACACCAGCGGACACATTCAGGTTTTCCACCGCGATATCGTAACAGTTCAGCTGAGTCACTCCACAGCTGTTGCTAAACACGTTGCCCGCATCGATAAAGAACGCAGACTGCATGGAGCGCTGATCCTTGACGAAAGGAATCGGGAAAATCACTTCTGCACTACCTTCCACCAGAATGTTGCCACCGAAAGGCTGCGGCTGGCGGCCGGTAGACGTAGTAATCAGCTCGCCAGTGTTCTGATCGAGCAGGTAACAGTTCTTGGTGACATTACCCTCGGCATTGACAGCACAGGCCGTGGTTGAATAGAACTCAGCCGGGGTGGAGCGCGGACCCAAGGTATTGCGCTCGAAACCACGTACGGAGCCAAAACCACCGCCGTAGAAGTTTTCAAAGAACGGCAGCTGTTCCAGGTCGCCATAGCCATCGGCATAGCCGAGACGGGTACGCAGGCGCAACGTCAGGTTCTTAGTCAGCGGGCGGAAGTACTGGCCGGTGTAAATGAACTTGTAATACTCGAGATCACCACCGGGCAATGCAACTTCAACAGATGCGCGCTGGGAAGCACCGCGGGTGGCGAGGATACCCCGGTTCAGGGTCGAACGCGCGTAAGAACCTGTCACCGACCAGGTATCGAACTCGTCACCATAGAGATCAACAAACCCATTCAAATCGGTATTCAGCAGGCTGTCATCCAGCGGCATGCTGAGATCCAGCGCGACCCCATCCGCTACCGCCTGCTCCAGCTCTTCCAACACCACAGTTTGATCCGAGGCGAGAATGTCGCTATCGATGCCGCTAATCGGACGCGGGCTATCAATAATCTCCTGCACGGAGTTACTACTTGTGCTCAGCTCAAGGTGGTTGAAACCGATATTCAGGCCAATACGGGAAATTTCAGAGATTGGGTAACCGAAGCTCAAGCCCGCACCATAGGTCGTGGTGTTATAGCTCGACAGGTTGATTTCGGAGTAATCCCGCTCCTGATAGAAAATATTGAAGCCACGGCTCACGCCGTCCGGCGTGAAATAGGGATCGGTATAGGAGAAATTCAGGACCGACTGGTAGGTAGAGGTATTCACCGCGAAACCCACCGATTTGCCGGTGCCCATCCAGTTGTTTTCCTGCACGTTGGCACCCAGCACCAGACCACTGCCCTGGGCATAACCGACGGTGCCACCGATGGTACCGGAGGGCTGCTCCTCAACGGTGTATTCCACATCGATCTGGTCGGAGGTGCCCGGTACCTCGGTAGTCTCTACCTGTACTTCCTTAAAGAAGCCGAGACGCTCCAGGCGCACCTTGGACTGCTCAATGCGTGCGGAAGAAGCCGAGGCGGCTTCCATCTGGCGCATCTCACGGCGTAACACATCATCGGAGGTGCGCGTATTACCGCGGAAATTGATACGGCGCACATAGGCCCGCTTGCCCGGGTCAATGAAGAAGGTGACCTTTACGGTTTTGTCATCTTCATTTGCTTCCGGCATACCATTCACCTCGGCGAAGGTATAGCCCTCGTTGCCCAGGCGCTTGGTAATGTAATCGGAGGTGGTGGTCATCAACACCTGGGAGAAGGTCTGCCCCTTGCGCACCAGCAGCAAGCGACGGATTTCTTCCTCGGAAACAACCGGGTCACCGGCCAGCTCCACTTCGGAAACGGTATACACATCGCCTTCGCTGATGTTTACCGTGATAAATACGCTTTGCTTGTCGGGGCTCAGGGAAACCTGCGTGGATTCGATCTTGAATTCCAGGTAGCCGCGGTCGAGGTAGTAAGACTCCAGGCGCTCCAGGTCGCCGGTAAGCTTCTCCCGGGAGTACTTGTCGTCACTGTTCAGCCAGGACAGCCAGCCGGTGGTTTGCAGCTCGAAAATTTCCGCCAGCTCATCGTCGGAAAAAGCGCGGTTGCCCACAACATTGATGTGCTTGATCGCCGCGACGGAGCCTTCGTCCACGATAACTTTCAGCTCAACCTGGTTGCGCGGCAGCTCTTTTACTTCGGTGGTTACACTGGCGCCATAGCGCCCCTGAGCCACATACTGACGCTCGAGTTCCTGTGCCAGGCCTTCCAGGGTGGCACGTTTAAAGATCTGCCCTTCCGCAAGACCGTTGTCATTCATGCCCTTGAGCAGGTCTTCGGTCTTGATCGCCTTGTTACCGGTAATCTCGATCTTTGAAATCGCCGGGCGCTCCCGCACGGTGATGACCAGGACACCATTTTCACGGCCGATCTGGATATCCTGGAAATAGCCGGTGCGGAACAATGCGCGCGTGGCGCTCTGGATCTCCACACTCTCAATCTGATCACCAACCCGGACAGGCAGGGCCGCAAACACGGTACCCGCGGACACACGCTGCAATCCCTCAACGCGAATATCGTTGACCTTAAACGACTGGGCGTAAGCGGCAATGGGCAAAGCTAGGCCGAGCGAAGCCGCTTTCAGGAAATTTTTCATCTACTAATTCCGAGTGTTTATTCGCAATTCCATGAGGGCGTTACGCCCCATTCACTGGGATCAAGGTCCCTATCAAGTCCACCCACCCCTCAGGGGCGAAAATGGTGCCTGACCACCTCCGAGGCCCGACATGGGGCCCTTCGCCCTCAGTAAGACCGGAGGTACAGGCAAAAAATTCACTACAGACGCAAAATGTCGTTATAAAGCGCCAACGCCATGATGCCCAGCACCATAGCCATACCCACTTGCAGGCCAATCATCTGCACTCTTTCCGAAACGGGTGAGCCCTTGATTGCCTCAATACCGTAGTAGAGGAGATGACCGCCGTCGAGAACCGGAATCGGTAACAGGTTCAACACACCAAGACTGATGCTCAACAGGGCAAGCAGCGACAAGAAGGACTGCCAGCCCGCGTCCGCAGAGGTGCCGGCCACTTTAGCAATGGTGATAGGGCCGCTCAAGTTGCGGGTAGAAAGCTCGCCAAACAGCAGCTTTTTCAGGCTGTTTAGGGTAAATACCGTCTTGCTCCAGGTCTCCTCCAGGCCTTTGTTCAGGGCCCCCAGAACACCGTAGTGGTAGCGCCGCACCCGCTCCTCCGGCCAGGATGCCGCCACCGGCAAGACCCCGATACGGCCTATTTTTTCACCGCTATCCAGCGTGACTTCGTCTGGCGTAATTGACACCACCTGCTCGGCACCGTCACGCAACACCGTAACCGCGACCTGCTGCTCCGGGCGCGCCTTGATATAGGTGGTCCACTGCTCCCAATCGCTGAAATCACGCCCATCGGTGGCGATAATTTCATCACCGGCCACCAAGCCGCCTTTTGCAGCCGGGCTACCGTCGACCACCTGGGCAAGCTGCATACTAACCTGTGGGATCCACAGCTTGACGCCCACCTCGCCCAGGGGATCAGCAACCTCCTGCCCCGCCAACCAGCGGTCAATATCCGCATACATGTGGTATTCGAGCGAAGAATCCGGATAACGCACGGAGAATTTAATATGGCCTGAATCGCCGAGGCGATTGGCCAAGCGCCAGTTCAGTGCCTGCCATGTGGGCGTTGGGTGATCGTCGATTGCGAGGATTTCCTGGCCTTCTTCCAACCCGGCGTACGCAGCAAGGCTGCCCTGCTCCACGCCATCAACAATGGGTACCGGGCCAGAAGTGCCGCCCATAAACACGCCCCAGAAGAGCACGATCGCCAGCAGGAAATTGGCGAGCGGGCCGGCGGCGGCGATGGCGATGCGTTGCCACACATTCTTGCGATTGAAGGTGCGGTCCAAATCTTCCGGCGCCACCGCACTTTCGCGCTCATCGAGAAACTTGACGTAACCGCCGAGGGGGATGGCGGATACCGTAAATTCGGTGCCGTGGCGGTCGTAGCGCGACACCAGTCGCTTGCCAAAGCCAATCGAGAAACGCAGTACCTTTACACCACACCAGCGCGCAACGATAAAGTGGCCGAACTCGTGAAAGCTCACCAGCACACCGAGAGCGACCAGCGCCCAGACTGCAGTTTGTAGAAAATCTAACATGAGGTCAGCTTACTATGATCTCGTTAATGGCTTGCGCCCTTTATCTTGTGTCCTGCATGCAGGCCGGTGGGTTCACCATTTTTCAGGCGCCGCAGAATTCTCCCAAAACCTGGTG
Source organism: Microbulbifer agarilyticus S89 (assembly GCF_000220505.1). Lineage (GTDB taxonomy): Bacteria > Pseudomonadota > Gammaproteobacteria > Pseudomonadales > Cellvibrionaceae > Microbulbifer > Microbulbifer agarilyticus_B. The sequence continues at coordinate 70,246 of NZ_AFPJ01000037.1, forward strand.
AGCTCGCGCTCGCGCCTCCCGATCAGCCTGTTCGACTGTCTCCAGGTCTTTCAGTTCAACGACTGCACAACTCTCCATGACCTTTTCGATCAGCTGTGCAATCCCGGTAAAGCGCAGCTCCCCTGCCAGGAAAGCCTCTACAGCCACTTCGTTGGCCGCATTCAGAATAGTGGGCGCACTGCCACCAGCCAGCATGGCTTCACGTGCCAGGCGCAGACACGGGAAGCGCGATTCATCCGGCGCCTCAAAGTCCAGCCGCCCGGCACTGATCAGGTCGAGCGCGTTAACGCCGCTCTCTACCCGCTGGGGGAACGCCAGCGCGTGCGCGATTGGCGTACGCATGTCTGGATTTCCCATCTGCGCCAGCAAGGAACCATCGCGGTACTGCACCATGGAGTGCACGATACTTTGCGGGTGCACGACCACCTGAATATCACTAGGCACTGCATGAAATAGATAACAGGCTTCGATGAACTCCAGGCCTTTGTTCATCATGGTGGCGGAATCCACCGAAATTTTGCGCCCCATGGACCAGTTGGGATGGTTACAGGCCTCGTCCGGCGTAACCCGGTGCAAACTCTCGGGGTCTGCGGTACGGAAAGGCCCGCCCGAACCGGTCAGCAGAATACGCTCTACACCGGCCTCGCTGAGGCTATCACAGGGAAATGGCAAACATTGAAAAATGGCATTGTGCTCACTGTCGATCGGCAGCAGCGATGCATCACTTTCAGCCAAGGCGGCCATAAACACCGGCCCGGCCATCACCAGCGACTCTTTGTTCGCCAGCAGGACTTTTTTGCCGGCCTGCACGGCGGCGAGTGTTGGGCGCAAACCAGCCGCCCCCACAATAGCCGCCATCACAATGGCAACCTCGGGGTCGGCGGCCACCTGGCACAAACCGTCGGTGCCGCTCAGCACCTCGGTTGGCAAGCCCTCTGCAGCCAGCGTGGCGCGCAACTGGACAGCCTTGACCTCTTCCACAACCACCGCATAACGCGGCGCAAAGCGGCGGCACTGCTGCGCCAGCTCTTCAATACGGTCGCGCGCCGTCAGCGCATAGATGGAATAACGTTCTGGGTGACGGGCGAGCACATCCAGCGTACTCACCCCGATAGAACCGGTGGACCCGAGCACACAGACAGATTGTGGGGTCATGGTTTGCATGAAATCGAACTACCTCTGCGCCCAAGAAAATCAGAGATACTTGGGCAATTCGCTGGCGAGCGCCGCCATAGTGAAAACCGGTAACGCCGCCGTGAGGCTATCCAATCGGTCGAGAATACCGCCGTGTCCCGGCAAAATTCGGCTGCTGTCCTTAATGCCCCGATGACGCTTGAACATACTCTCAACCAGGTCACCGATAACCGATGCCAGCGCAGTCACCAGCACACCGACGGTAAACAGGATGGTGTTTTTGGTCGGCAGTTCAAATGCCACCGACACACCCAACGCGAGCACCAGGCAGGCACCAAGGCCGCCGAAAAACCCTTCCCAGGACTTACCGGGGCTCACCTCACGCGCCAGCTTGTGCTTGCCGAACTTGCGCCCGACAAAATAGGCGCCCACATCGGCGGCAACTACCACAGCCACCACAAACAGCACCAGCCAGGCACCGTGTTCAAGCCCCTGCAGAATCACGACCGACAACCACGCAGGCACCAGCACTACCAGGCCAATAAACCCGCGGGCCCAGCGGTTGCCCCACAACATGGCACTGGCGGGATAGCCCTGTACCCACAGGAACGCCAGCGCCCACCAACCACAGGCCACCGCCAGAATCTGGCGCGCGCGGTCGGTGTCGGGTGAGGAGAAATCAAAATCGAATACGTAGTGTGCGGTCAGCACCAGGGCACCGCCCAACGCGGCGAGAAACACGAACCGCAGCGCGCGATTCAAATTGGATAAGTTGGCCCATTCCCAGCCACCCAGCAGGATGACCCCGGCAATCACAATGGAAAACCACTGCAATGGCACGAAGAACAGCAGCCCCAGGAAAAGAGCAACCAACACCAGCGCGGTAATTATTCTTTGTTTTAGCACCGTTAAACCCTTAAACCTTCTAATTTACTAACCCGAATCCCCAAAACAATCGGCCCGTGCCGACTCAGGCCTGGGCTTCCAGCCCGTCTTCGCTACGCCCACCGTAACGGCGGTCACGCTGGCGAAACGCGTCCAGCGCCAGATCAAGCGCCTGCACGTCAAAATCCGGCCACAGCGTATCCGTGAAATAGAACTCGCTGTAAGCCGCCTGCCATAAGATGAAATTACTAATGCGCTGCTCACCACTGGAGCGAATCAGCAGGTCGACCGCAGGCAGATCCGACAACTGGATATGCGCACCCAGCGCGGCCTCATCGATCGAGTCCGGTGTGCGCTCGCCACTCGCCACTTCTTCCGCGAGCAGGCGGGCCGCCTGTGCAATATCCCACTGACCACCGTAATCCGCGGCAATCACCAGGGTGCCGTTTTCGCCATCACGGGTGAGGGATTCCGCCTCCACAATGGCGCGCTGCACACGGGGCGAGAAACGGTCACGGCGACCGATTACACGCAACTGCACGCCCTGCTCCTGCATGCGCCGGGCCTCCCGACGCAAATAGGAGTGGAACAGTGTCATCAGCAACTCCACCTCTTTGGGTGGTCGCTGCCAATTCTCACTGGAAAAGGCGAACAGCGTGAGCACCTCAATCTGGCGCTCCTTGCACGCTTCAATCAGGTCTCGAATCCGCTCGACACCCGCTTTGTGACCGGCGGAAGGTGACAGGCCCCGGCGCGCCGCCCAGCGGCCGTTTCCATCCATAATGATGGCGACATGTCGCGGTCCCGCATGCATAGGTGTTGCCACACCAGTACCGCCGGCAGACATCAGATTTCCATCAGGTCTTTTTCTTTTGCCGCCAGTGCCTTTTCCACTTCGGCAATGTACTTGTCGGTCAACTTCTGGATTTCATCCGCTGCACGACGCTCGTCGTCCTCGGAGATCTCCTTGTCTTTGACCAGCGCCTTCACTTCGGCCAGCGCATCGCGACGGTTATTGCGGATGGACACGCGCGCGCTCTCCGCTTCCCCTTTGGCCTGCTTGATGAAGTTTTTGCGCGTCTCTTCGGTCAGCATCGGCATCGGGATGCGGATTACCGCACCGGCGGTAGCCGGGTTCAGACCCAGGTCAGACTTCATGATCGCTTTTTCAATGTCTGGCACCAGGTTTTTCTCCCACGGTGTAACAGACAAGGTACGCGCATCCTCAACGGTTACGTTGGCAACCTGGGAAAGAGGCGTGTCGGAACCGTAATACGACACCTGAATGCCATCGAGAATGCTCGGGTGGGCACGGCCAGTACGGATTTTATTGAAGTTGCTGCCAAGCGCGTCAATGGCTTTGCCCATGCGCGTTTCAGCTTGTTTTTTGATATCGTTAATCACGATTCACTTCCTCTTCGATCAGTGTGCCCTCTTCACCACCCACAACGATGTTGAGCAGTGCGCCGGTTTTATCCATGCGGAAAACCCGCACTGGCATGTTGTGTTCACGGCAGAGGCAGATTGCGGTTAGATCCATTACACCGAGCTTCTTGTCGAGAACCTCGTCATAAGTCAGGCGATCATAGCGAGTGGCATCAGGCACCAGCACAGGGTCAGCAGAGTATACGCCGTCCACTTTGGTGGCCTTCAGAACCATCTCCGCTTCAATTTCGATCCCGCGCAAACAGGCAGCGGAATCCGTGGTAAAAAATGGGTTGCCGGTACCGGCCGCAAAAATCAGCACTTCACCCCGCTCCAGATAGCGGATGGCTGCGCGTCGATCGTAATGGTCGACGATACCGCTCATCTGAATGGCGGACATCACACGGGACGAGATATTTGAGCGCTCGAGCGCATCGCGCAGTGCCAGGGCGTTCATTACAGTGGCCAGCATCCCCATGTGGTCGCCAGTCACCCGGTCGAGGCCGGCCGCATTCAGTGCCGCACCGCGGAACAGGTTACCGCCGCCGACAACAAGACCGACCTGAACACCAATACCCACCAGCTGGCCGATTTCCAGGGCCATTTTGTCGAGCACTTTGGGGCTGATACCAAACCCCTGTTCGCCCATCAGCTCTTCTCCGCTGAGCTTTAACAGGATTCGCTTGTACTTGCGGTCTTTAATACCTGGCATCCCTTGTTCCTCAACTGTTACGGGCTAAATTCTGTGTTGAGACGCAACCGGAATTCCCGTTCGCGCCCGCCGAACATTACAACAAATTCGGCGCTTTACCTATGGCTATACCTATCTGGCCGGGCTCAATAAGCGAGATTGCCTCGCTTTCCTGCCCAATAGTTCAGATATTGAACAGAATTTTCCCCTGCGCCAGATACTACAGCGGGGTGCCCCGGAAGTATTCTAATGAACACACCGGGAGCACCCCGCTGGTGCCGGCGACCCGGAGGTCACCGACTGAGTCGAGCATCAAGAGCTGGATTTTACCTGAGCGGCCACTTCCGCTGCGAAATCCACTTCTTCCTTCTCGATACCTTCACCAACCTCGAAACGCAGGAAGCTGGATACATCGCCACCAGCGTCTTTCGCCAGTTTGGCAACAGTAACGTCAGGATTCTTAACGAAAGGCTGCTCTACCAAGCTGTTCTCTTTCAGGAACTTCTTGATACGACCGCCCATCATCTTCTCTACGATCTCAGCAGGCTTGCCTTCCATATCCGGCTGAGCCTTGATGATGTCCTTCTCTTTCTCCAGCACGTCAGCCGGCATATCTTCCGGCTTAACTACCTGCGGGTTAACCGCAGTTACGTGCATGGCGATATCGCGCGCAGTCTCAACGTCGCCACCACTCAGGGCAACGATCGCAGCGATACGGTTGTTGGAGTGAACGTAAGCACCAACCACTGGCGCTTCAACCAGCTCAACACGACGCACACCGATGTTCTCACCGATCTTCTGTACCAGTGCTTCGCGGGCGTTTTCCAGCTCACCTTCCATCAGCGCAGCAACGTCTGCCTGGCGATCGGCAAATGCCTTATCAACCACTTTGGCCACGAACGCCTGGAAGTTTTCGTCGCGCGCAACGAAGTCGGTTTCGGAGTTCACTTCTACCAGAACGCCGTAGCTGCCGTCTTCGGCAACTTTTGCCGCAACAACACCGTCAGCCGCGGTACGACCCGCTTTCTTGGCAGCCTTCAGGCCAGAAGCCTTGCGCAGGTCTTCGATCGCCTTTTCGATGTCACCATCGGCCTCAGTCAGTGCCTTTTTGCACTCCATCATCGGCAGGCCGGTGCGCTCGCGCAGTTCTTTTACCATTGACGCAGTAATCGCCATGATTCAATCCTCGGGTTCAGATTCAAATTCTTTGTTGGATTTGAAAAAAAGGGGCCGGATAGATGGCCCCTTTTCCCTGCAGCGTAACCAAACATTGTTACACCGCCAGTAGCCTGCAGCGACAACCCCGAATTAGGAGTCCGCAGCCTGCTGATCGTCGTTAGCTTCTACGTATTCGCTCTGGGCAGCAGCGCCACCAGCTTCCGCAGTACCAGCCAGTACCGCATCTGCTACCGCAGTGGTGTACAGCTTGATCGCGCGGATGGCGTCGTCGTTACCTGGGATTACGTAGTCAACACCTTCCGGGCTGCTGTTGGTATCAACGATACCGATTACAGGGATACCCAGCTTGTTGGCTTCTTGAATGGCGATACGCTCGTGCTCAACGTCGATCACAAACAGTACGTCCGGCAGACCACCCATGTCCTTGATACCACCGATGGAGCGCTCAAGCTTCTCCATGGTACGGGTGCGCATCAGAGCTTCTTTCTTGGTCAGCTTCTCGAAAGTGCCGTCCTGAGACTGCGCTTCGAGGTCGCGGAAACGCTTGATGGAAGCGCGGATGGTTTTGTAGTTGGTGAGCATACCACCCAGCCAGCGGTTGCTGACGTAAGGCTGACCTGCACGCTCGGCCTGCTCTTTGATGGACTTCTGCGCAGCGCGCTTGGTACCAACAAAAAGGATCTTCTTCTTCTGCGCAGCCATGCCTTTGATGACTTGCAGCGCTTCGTTGAAGGCCGGAACAGTGTGCTCCAGGTTGATGATGTGAATCTTGTTGCGAGCACCAAAGATGTATTCACCCATCTTCGGGTTCCAGTAGCGAGTCTGGTGACCAAAGTGGACACCAGCCTGCAGCATATCGCGCATGCTGACTTGCGGCATAATAAACCTCAAATTCAATAACGGAGGCACACGGCCAATGTACACGGCTCGAATGCTTCCCGGGTTTTATCCTCCATATACCCCATTTACCAATCCTCGAGAGCACTTTTTACGTCTCCCAAAGACACCCAGGTGAATGTGCCGGTATATGTGCGGCGTTTGTTAAGAGCAGTGAAACTCACCACCCTTTGTTTAGTTTCACTCCGGGCACTGCCCAAAGCGGCGCGCTTTATACCATATAACCGGAGAACCTGGAAGCGTGAGCGACGCCACGAAACCGGCCGTCGGCAAGCATACAGTCACGCGAACACTTGTCGGCCGCAGGGTCACCTAATGCCCCGCACCTGTAATTCCGCTACAATACCGCGCCGCTTCTGGGCTTAGCCTGGATCAACCCGCCGCCCTGCAACGCTGCCGTACGCAGCTTGTCACAGCAACAGCGCCGGGAAACAACTGGTCGACGCCGACCGCGATTCGACCACTACGAGCGTCGAAATAGGCGTCGAAACTGCTGTAAACAGCTACAAACATCTTGGAAAGATTCATGACCAATCCTGTAAAGACACCCGAACAAATCGCCAAAATGCGCACCGCCGGCCGCCTGGCTGCGGAAGTATTGGAGATGATCGGTGAATACGTGGTTCCGGGTGTCACCACAGAGGAACTGGATCGCCGCTGTCATGACTACATCGTCAACGTGCAGGACGCTATCCCCGCGTGCCTCGGCTATCGCGGCTTTCCCAAGTCCATTTGCACCTCGGTTAACGAAGTGATCTGTCACGGCATTCCCTCGGAGTCCAAGCTACTGAAAAAAGGCGACATCATTAATATCGATGTCACGGTCATCAAGGATGGCTGGTATGGCGACACCTCCAAGATGTATTTCGTCGGCAAACCCGCCGCCCACGCCGAACGCCTGGTCAAAGTGACCCAGGAGTGCCTGTACAAGGCCATCGAAATCGTGAGACCCGGCACCACCCTCGGTGACATTGGCCACGTGATCCAGCAGCATGCAGAGAAAAATTACTACTCCGTGGTGAAAGACTTCTGCGGCCACGGTATCGGCGACGTATTCCACGAAGACCCGCAGGTTCTGCACTACGGCAAACCCGGCACCGGCCAGGTGCTGGAAGAAGGCATGACCTTCACCATCGAACCCATGATCAATGCGGGCAAGCCCGGCAGCCGTGTGCTGCGCGACGGCTGGACCGCGGTCACCGTCGACCGCCGTCTGTCTGCCCAGTGGGAACACACCATGGCCGTCACCAGCGATGGTGTGGAAGTGTTTACTGCACGCAAAGAAGAGTCTTTTTGACGCAGCGGTATGGCATCGCTCCGCAGGTAAGGCATCAACAGGGTTAAATGGATTCCTCGCACATGAACGCTCCGCAGCTGGCTGAAACACCGCACTTTGAAAAACCCCTGTTCTTTTTCGACCAGTCCCGCTTCCGCCGGGATCTGGCGGAAGGTGCCCGCCCACTACTGGAGATTTTCAAGGATGCCGTGGGCGCCGCTGACACCCATATGGCGCGGCGCTTCCGCGAGGGCGAAGATGTTCGCACCCTGGTGTACGAACGCGCGCTCTTTGTTGACTGCCTGCTGCACTACGCCTGGCACCAGTACCAGTGGCCCGACACCATTAGCCTGCTGGCGGTGGGCGGCTATGGACGCGGTGAATTGCACCCGCGCTCGGATATCGACCTGCTGATTCTGACCACGGAAAAACCCAGTGCCACCGTCGTCGACAACATCGAGCGACTGGTCGCGTTTCTATGGGATTTGAAACTCGATATCGGCCACTCCGTGCGCACCATTGATGACTGCATCCACATGGCGGAGACCGATATCACCGTCGCCACCAACCTGATGGAGTGTCGCACCGTCGTCGGCAACCCGACGCTGCACGAAGCGCTGGCCAAGCGGATGACCCCGGAAAGCCTGTGGCCCGCGGACAAATTCTTCAGCGCCAAGTACGCCGAACAGCAAACGCGCCACAGCAAGCAGCAAGGGGCGGAGTACAACCTAGAGCCAAACATCAAGAACGCACCCGGCGGACTGCGGGATATCCAGACCATCAACTGGGTAGCCAAGCGGTACTTTCAGGTGCGCACGCTCAAACAGCTGCAGGGTAAGGGCTTCTTCACCGAAGAAGAGTTCGCCATCCTCCAGTCCGGCGAAGACTTCCTGTGGCGTGTGCGCTATGGCCTCCACCTTCTGGCTGGCCGCCCCGAAGAGCGCCTGCTGTTCGATTACCAACGCGAACTCGCACGGGAATTCGGCTACAAGGACAACGACACCCACCTGGCGGTGGAGCAGTTCATGCACACCTACTACCGCATCGTCATGGCGCTGCGGGAGCTCAACGATGTGCTGCTGCAATTCCTGGACGAGGTAATCCTGCAGCGCGGCAAGCACCTGCCGGTGACGCCCATCAATGAGCGCTTCCAGCTGCGCGGCAATACCATCGAGGCCGCGGTCACGCGCACCTTCACCGAATACCCTTCCGCGCTGCTGGAAATCTTTGTGTTGATGGCGGAAAACCCGCAGATCGACGGTGTGCGCGCGTCCACCATCCGCCTGATTCGCGAGCATCGACACCTCATCGACGACCGCTTCCGCGCTGACCTGGTCAACGCACAATTGTTTATGCAGCTGCTGCGCAGCCCCCGCGGCCTGTCCAAGCAGCTCACGCGCATGACACGCTACGGTATTCTCGGCCGCTACCTGCCAGAATTTGGCCGCGTCACCGGGCAAATGCAGCACGACCTGTTCCACATTTACACCGTCGATGCCCATACACTGCAGGTGGTGCGCAACATGCGCAGCTTCCGCAGCAAAGAGGCCTGGGAGAAGTTCCCACTGGCCGCGGAGATTCTCTCCCGCATGCGCAAGCCCGAGCTGCTGTATATCGCGGGCCTCTATCACGACATCGCCAAAGGCCGCGGCGGGGACCACTCCAAGCTGGGCATTGCCGACGCCGACGCCTTCTGTCGCCGCCACGACCTCTCCGCACGCGACCGCCGCCTGGTGTGCTGGCTGGTGGAAAAACACCTGTTGATGAGTGCGGTATCGCAAAAGCAGGACATTACCGACCCAGAGGTGGTCCACAGTTTCGCCGCCGAAGTCGGTGATCGTGAACACCTGGACTATTTGTACGCACTGACGGTCGCAGACATCAATGCGACAAACCCGGACCTGTGGAACAGCTGGCGCGCGAGCCTGATGCGCCAGCTCTACCAATACACCCAGCGCGCCCTGCGCCGCGGTCTGGAAAATCCGATCGACCGCGACGAGATTTACGAGGAAACCCAGGCCCAGGCGCGCAATATGCTGCGTGCCATGGGTATTCCGAGCAATGTGGTTGAAGATATCTGGTGCGAGATGGGTGAAGACTACTTTGTGCGAGAAAGCGCTGACAGCATTACCTTGCACACAGCGGCGATCTACCAACTGCAAAAGGACCCGGAGCGAGACGAGGACAGTGACACCCTGGTACTCACCCGCAATTCCGGCCCCGGCGAGCACGACGGCGCCACCGAAGTATTTGTGTACACCCCCGACCGCCCCAACGTGTTTGCCGCGGTGGTGACCGGTCTGGACATGCTCAACCTGAACATTCACGACGCGCGCCTGTATAGCTCCGCGGCGGGCTACACCCTGGACACCTTCTACGTATTGGATGAATCGGGCCAGCCCTTGCTGGATGAGCCGCATCGGCTCGAACAAATTCGCAATACCCTCCAGGAAGAACTGAAGCTGGTCGAGGACTACTCCAAAGTCATCAAACGGCGAACGCCCCGCCGCCTGAAGATGTTCCACCTGCCAAGCCAGGCGCACATCTCCACCGAGCCCGGGGACACCTACAGCACGCTGGAAATCACCAGTGCTGACCGACCCGGCTTACTCGCGCGCATCGCACGGATTTTTATTTCCCACGATCTGCGCCTGCACAACGCCAAGATTTCCACCCTGGGCGAACGCGTGGAGGATATCTTCCACATTACCGACAGCGAGGATCAACCACTGGCCGACAACGCGCTTATCGAAACGCTGCAACAGGCCATATGTCAGGAACTGGATGCTCATCAGGCGACGCTGCCACCGCAGCCCTAGCGGTGGCAACGAGGAACCGATCCTGCGCCGGATCAGCAAGGAATTCGCTCTGCAAACAGACCAATAATATGAACCCGAACTTGTCCCAGCTGCAGCCATACCCATTCGCCAAGCTCGCCAAACTGAAAGAAGGCATCGAGGCGCCGGCCTCGCTTGGCCATATCCCGCTGTCCATCGGTGAGCCCAAGCACACGCCGCCCGCCTTTGTACGCGACGAACTGATCGACAACCTGGCAACGCTGGCCAATTACCCTGTCACCAAAGGCCTTCCAGCACTACGGGAAACCATTGCCAGCTGGCTGTGCAATCGCTTCAAGCTGTCGACCCTAAACGCAGAAACCGAGGTAATACCGGTAAACGGCACACGCGAGGCACTGTTTGCCTTTGCCCAGGCAGTGGTAACGCCGGGCTCCAAAGTACTGATGCCGAATCCCTTCTACCAGATATACGAAGGCGCCGCGTTTCTGGCCGGTGCCTCGCCCTACTTCATCAATTGCGCGGCGGAAAACGGCTTCAAACCAGACTTTGCTTCAGTGCCGGAAAGTGTCTGGCAGGATTGCAGCCTGCTGTACCTTTGCACCCCCGGCAACCCAACCGGGGCACTGCTGGAGCTTGAGGATTTAAAGCGGCTAATTGCGCTAGCCGACCGTTACGACTTTGTCATCGCATCCGATGAGTGCTACTCAGAACTTTATTTCGATGAGGCCAACCCGCCGGCCGGGCTGCTGCAAGCTTGTGCGGAGCTCGGGCGGGACGATTATGCACGCTGTGTGGTGTTCCACAGTCTGTCGAAACGCTCTAACCTTCCCGGCCTGCGCTCTGGTTTTGTCGCCGGCGACGGCAAGATACTGGAGCAGTTCCTGCTGTATCGCACCTATCACGGCTGCGCCATGCCGGTGCCAACCCAATACGCCTCGATTGCCGCCTGGCAAGACGAACAACACGTAAAAGAAAACCGTGAACTCTATCGACAAAAATTTGCTGCGGTGTTGGATATTCTCGACGGTTGCCTCGACGTGCAAAAGCCCCACGCCAGCTTTTATCTGTGGCCGCGCGTGGGCGACGGAGAAACTTTCGCGCGGGAGCTATTCCGCCAACAACACATCACGGTATTGCCGGGCGCCTACCTGGCTCGCGAAAGCAATGGCGTAAACCCCGGGGCGGAGTATGTGCGTATGGCACTAGTGGCCACGTTGGATGAATGTATCGAAGCGGCGCGACGCATCCGCGCGTTTTGCCAGTAAAGAAGTACCCATGAGCGACGTCATGACCGCCAGAAACCTGCTCAAACAAGAGCGTGTAGACTTTATTCTTCATCGACTGGAAGAGCTGTACCCGGAAACCCAGGTCCCTCTCGATCACTTCGATGCCTACTCCCTGCTGGTGGCAGTATTGCTCTCCGCACAATGCACGGACGAGCGCGTAAACCAGATTACCCCCGCCCTGTGGAAACTGGCAGACAACCCTTATGACATGGCCAAGGTGCCGGTAGAGGAGATACAGGCTGTCATCCGCCCCTGCGGCCTGTCGCCGCAAAAATCCAAGGCTATCCAGAAGTTGTCAGAAATTCTGGTTAACGAGTATCACGGCCAGGTGCCCGAAAACATGGCGGCACTGGAATTGCTCCCCGGCGTAGGCCACAAGACCGCCAGCGTGGTAATGGCCCAGGCCTTTGGACACCCCGCCTTCCCGGTGGATACCCACATTCACCGCCTGGCTCAGCGCTGGGGCCTGACCTCTGGCAAAAATGTGGCGCAGACAGAGAAGGACCTGAAGCGGGTTTTTCCGCGAGAAAAATGGAACAAGTTGCACCTGCAGATCATCTTTTACGGCCGCGAATTCTGCTCCGCGCGCGGCTGCGACGGCACTGTGTGCGAAATTTGCACCACCTGCTATCCGGCAAGAAAACACCCCAAGAAAACCAAGAAAGCCTGATCGATGCGATCTGGCGAGACAGACACAGGATTTGACATGATTACCCTGTACGGCATTAAAAATTGTGACACCGTAAAAAAGGCCCGCAAATGGCTGGAGCAAAATGCGGTGGAATACCGCTTCCACGATTTCCGTGAAGATGGAATGGAGACGGTACCCCTGGCGAGCTGGCTGGAACAATTCGGCTGGGAACAGGTACTGAACCGCCGCTCCACCAGCTGGCGCGCCTTAGATGACACGCAGAAAGACGCTATGGATAACACCAGCGCGGCGACCCTCGCCAACGAGACACCGACACTCATCAAGCGTCCGGTACTCACCAAGGGCGGCGATACCCTGTTTGGCTTCAAGGCCGATAGCTACGCCAGTGTCGCCAAATAAGCGGACCGCATCTAATCCGTAAAAAATCAGACTCAGTACAAGGAAACCATCATGAGCAACGTATACAGCATTGGCTTCGGCATCGGCACCTGTAACAGCAAGGGCGAGTGGCTGGAAGTCTACTTCCCGCAGCCGCTGCTAAATCCGTCCGACGCTATCGCCAAGGCGGTAACCAGTGCCCTAGATATCGATGGCGGCAATGTCGCGATTGCTCTGGAAGAGGCGCAGCTGCAACCGCTTGCGGATAACTTGGCGAGCGCGGGCGCCGAGGAACAGGCAGCCATTCTGAGTCAATTTGCCAGCAGCCAGCGTCCACTGGTTGCGGTGGTACTGCACAGTGACGACGCGCCGCAGTCCGTGCCCGAGTCCTACCTGAAGCTGCACTTGCTGTCTCACCGTCTGGTCAAGCCCCACGGCACCAAGCTGGATGGCATCTTTGGCCAGCTGGCCAACGTAGCCTGGACCAACCAGGGTGCCATCGACCTCGCAGAGCTTCCCCAGCGCCAACTGGAAGCACGCCTCAAGGGCGAACTGCTGGAAGTTTCCTGCGTGGACAAGTTCCCGAAAATGACCAACTACGTGGTACCGACTGGCGTGCGTATCGCGCACACCGCCCGTGTTCGCCTGGGCGCTTACCTGGGTGAAGGCACCACCATCATGCACGAAGGTTTTGTGAACTTTAATGCGGGTACCGAAGGCCCGGGTATGATCGAGGGTCGTATTTCTGCCGGCGTATTTGTTGGCGCCGGTTCTGACCTCGGCGGTGGCAGCTCCACCATGGGTACCCTGTCTGGCGGCGGCAACATCGTAATCTCCCTGGGCGAAGGCTGCCTGCTCGGCGCCAACGCCGGCACCGGTATTCCTCTGGGCGACCGCTGCACAGTGGAGTCTGGACTTTACATCACTTCCGGCACCAAGGTTGCCGTGCTGGATGACAAAGGCGAGATTGCCGAGTCGGTAAAAGCGCGCGACCTCGCCGGCAAGTCGGACCTGTTGTTCCGCCGCAACTCTGCCACTGGCGCGGTTGAGTGCCTAACCAACAAAAGTGCCGTTGAGCTGAACGCAGAGTTGCACAGCAACTAATTGGCCTCGCTCTGGCCGCTGCCGGATCTCCCTCGGAGTGACGGCAGCCACTCGCCCAAATACTGGAACAACGCTCCACATATCTCGGAGCCAGAAGCACCCTATGACCCCGACAGTACAATTAACCTGCGACCTGATTCGTCGCCGTTCAGTAACTCCCGAAGATGCCGGCTGCATGCAGCTCATGCTGGAACGCCTGGAAAAAATCGGCTTCAAAACCGAACACCTGCGCTTTGGCGATACCGATAACTTCTGGTCCGTGCGCGGCGAAGAAGGTCCATTGTTTGCCTTCGCCGGCCACACCGATGTGGTCCCCACCGGGCCGGAAGAAAACTGGAAGATCCCGCCGTTCGAGCCAGAAATCGTCGACGGTATGCTCTACGGCCGTGGAGCCGCCGACATGAAAGGCTCACTGGCCGCCATGGTCGTCGCCTGTGAAGAATTTGTCGCCGCACACCCGGACCACAAAGGCCGCATCGCCTTTTTGATTACCAGCGACGAAGAAGGCCCCGCAAAACACGGCACCGTGAAAGTGGTGGAGTGGCTGGAACAGCGCAACGAGAAAATAGACTGGTGTTTGGTTGGCGAGCCATCCAGCACCGCCCTCGCCGGCGACGTCATCAAAAATGGCCGCCGCGGTTCGCTTGGTCTGGAACTGACCGTATTCGGTATTCAAGGCCATGTGGCCTATCCACACCTGGCAGAAAACCCCGTTCACAAGCTGGCGCCGGCACTGGCGGAACTCGCGGCCGAAGAGTGGGATCAGGGCAATGATTTCTTCCCGGCCACCAGCTTCCAGGTTTCCAACATCAACGGCGGCACCGGTGCTACCAACGTGATTCCCGGTGATGTGAAGGTCGTGTGTAACTGGCGCTTCTCTACCGAAACCACAGCGGAGAAACTGGAAGCGCGCGCGCGCGCTATTTTTGACAAGCACGGCCTCAAATATGAAGCTAACTTCAACCTGAGTGGGCAGCCCTTCCTAACCGCCGCCGGCCCACTGGTGGAATCCGCCCAGGCAGCGATTCGCAAGGTAACCGGGAGAGAAACCGAGCTGTCCACTGCGGGCGGCACATCCGATGGTCGCTTTATCGCGCCAACCGGGGCACAGGTTGTGGAGTTGGGCCCAGTAAACGCCACCATCCACAAAGTGGATGAGTGCGTTAAAATGGAAGACTTGGATCTGGTAAAGGATATGTACCGGGAAGTCCTGCGCGGCCTGCTGGCCTGATTACAGCGCGGCCCGGCAGGTGCAAGGACTTCGAGAAGGGGTCAGTGCAACCTGCCGTGGCGCACGGTGGGCTCCGGCTGCGCGTGACCGTCGTAGCCGTGGGCCATCACAAAGTAATACATCACCTGCTCCTCGCCATCGGCTTCGGCCATCAGGTCGAAAATCACTTCATCTTTGTCACCGGGAGTCATCCGCACCTCGGAGACCAGGTCTGGCTCAATAAATACTTCACCGATCAGGCGCTTGCCGCGCACCAGCTGAACCAGCAGCGTGCGCGGGTTTTCCTGGGTAAAGCGCCAGTGGAAATCATCGTGATCGTACAGGATGACGTCCGGTGTACCGGCGCGCAAAATACAGTTGCAATGATCCGAGAGCCACGGCCAGAAGTCTTGCAGCGCGAGTGAGCCGGAATTGGACGATTCCGCCATATCGGGATTATCCATTAAGCGATCAATCCTCGACTTGGGTAACGCTCTCAGCGCCACCCTCCAGGTCAAACTCGACGGCAATCTGCTGGCACCATTCGTTCAGGCGCCCGCAGGTCAGCTCCTCCTGCTGGTCCTCATCAATCGCCAGGCCCATAAACAGGTTCTGCCCCGGGATTTCAGCCTTGGATGCTTCGTACTCGTAGCCTTCCGTAGACCAGTAACCAATGACCGTGGCTCCGTTGGCTACGATGACGTCGTGCAGCATGCCCATGGCGTCGAGAAAGTAGTCGCCATAGCCGAACTGATCACCCAGGCCAAACAGCGCTACGGTTTTGCCGGTAAAGTCGATCTCCTGCACATCTTCCCAGAAGTCTTCCCAGTCAGACTGAATCTGGCCGAAGTCCCAGGTTGGGATGCCCAGGATCAGCTGCGCGTAGTCGGCGATTTCCAACTGTGTGACATCCGCAATATCGTGGATGTCCACCCGGTCCTCTCCCAGGCGCGCGGCGATTCTCTGGGCCACCCCTTCGGTATTGCCCTCGTCGCTACCGTAAAACAGGCCGATCTTACTCACAGTGTCTCCTCAACTACTCAAAACTACCCGGCCGCCTGGGCGGGTGTCTATGGGGCGGGCATTTTCCCAACAATAGCCGGGTTCAGCAAGGCGCACAGACAATCTGGCCGGCAGATTCGAAGATACAAAAAAGCCCCTGTAGAACAGGGGCATCAGGGGGAGGCCTCTACCGGCGGTTGGGGTTGGGGCCGGCGAGCCCTCTGCAGCTGGACCAACAAGTCCAGCAGCGAGAGAGAGGGACTGACTGGAAGCGATGGGAGGCGCAGCGTCTGGTCACACTGCTGTCAGACTACTGGTCCGACTGCTGGCTGGCGCGGCGCTCTTTGCGCTGCTCCCAGCGCGCCTTGCGCTCGGCCTTCATCTGCTCCATTTTGGCTTTCTGGTCATCGGTGAGGATAGCCTCGAACTGATTGCGCATTTCGGCCCGGCGCTGCATCTTGCGTACCTCGAGCTCGCCGAGTTTGGCGCCCAGACTGTTCAACGTCGCCTGGTCCGCGCCGGAATCAATGGCCTCTTTCAGCTGCTTGCGCACCTCGCGCATTGCTGCGCGGTCCGCCTCACGAGCCTCCTTGCCAGCGTCACGATTGGCCTTTACCTGTGCCTTCTGGCCCTCGGTCAACTCCAGCTTTTCTGCCAGCCGCTCAAACATACGCTCGTGGTGCTCGCCACCTTTATGATGCCCGGCCTTGTGAAACCCAAAGCCTTTACTACCTTCCGGGGCGGCGGTGGCCACTGCAGAAGTCGCCAGCGCGGCGCCGACAATCACTGTACCCGCCAGAGCTTTCCATTTCTTGATCGTGAGATGTTGCATGTTCGATTCCTCAAAGTTCACTGTGCTGTTCGGCAAACATCGGTTTTGGCTCAATCTGTTGACCTGTGAGTTTGCGTTTTTCCCGAGTCGGTAGGTGCATACTAGGCTCGTGCAGTGTAAATAGGGGATAAAGCAGGTAAACATTTGTTAAGAACGGTAAAACACGCGATACCATTTCCCGATTAGCCCTGCCCCTATGCATATAATTCCACCTGTAATGCAGCCACTGTGAACGAGCAAAGAGACTCCGCACCATGAGCCATATCCTGCTGGTTGATGACGATATTGAACTCACCGAGCTACTCGAGGAGTTTCTGGTGGGCGAAGGGTTTCAGGTGACCGTCGCCAACGACGGCGGTCGCGGTCTGGAACTGGCCCGCAATGCAGCCTTTGATGCTCTGGTACTGGATGTGATGCTGCCCGTGCACAATGGCTTCGAGGTACTGCGCAAGCTGCGCGAGGACGCCAACAACCCCGGCCACACCCTGCCGGTGGTGATGCTGACCGCGAAGGGCGACACGGTGGACCGCATCGTGGGCCTGGAAATGGGCGCCGATGACTACCTTCCCAAACCCTGTAATCCCCGTGAACTTGCGGCGCGCCTGCGCGCCATTTTGCGGCGCGGACGTGCGGAAAAAGAAACCAGCGATGATGTGCTCGTGAGTGGGCCACTGCGATTGCTGCCCAGGGAACACCAGTGCCAGTGGGATGGGCAACCAGTCAATCTCACCGGTGCCGAATTTTCTGTACTCAAGGTACTGGTAGAGAGTGCCGGCCAGGTTGTCAGCAAAGAAGTCATTACCGAGCAGGCACTGGGACGGAAGTTAATGCCCTACGACCGCTCGATCGATGTCCACGTCAGCAATATCCGCAAAAAACTGAGCGAACACGGGGCCAGCCGCGAGCTGATTATCAATATCCGCGGTGCGGGATATATGCTCACTCGCTCTCAGGAATAACCGATGCGCAGCTTGTTTGGACGAATCTTTTTCGGAGCCTGGCTGACCGCGGTCATCATGGTGCTGGCCGCGGTGTATATCACCCATATCCGCGAGTTCGACAATACCGAGCAACGGGACCGCCTGGAAGGTTTCGAATTGTTTCGCGAGGTGCGGCGCAATCTGGGAATGACGCGTCGCTATGGCCCCGAGCACTTTCGCCGATGGCTGCAACAACAACCGGAAGAAACTCGGCAGCGCATTTATGCTATCGACGGCTACGGGCAGGAAATACTGCAGCGCCCGATCCCTCGCAACATGGCATCCCTGTTTGGCAAGTTGAATTACCGCAATCGCGAAGCCACAGGACTCATCGACAGCAAACCCAGTATTGGCTTTTTCGCGCACCGGCGCGGCGGCGACACCCTGCGGGTGGTATTCATTGCCGGCAAAAGCAAAGAAGAACTTGTTCTGCGCTTTATCGTGCGAAACTTTTGGCAAATCCTGCTGCTAGCAACCCTGGCATCGGGTCTCGCCTGTTACCTATTGGCACGCTACCTGAGCAAACCGCTCGACAACTTGCGCTTGGCAACACGGCGTGTGGCTGCGGGTGACCTCAGTTACCGGGTAACGCCTTCGTTACACGGTCACGGACGGGAGCTGGGCGAGCTGGCCGCCGACTTCGACTCCATGACCGCGCAGCTGCAAGAATCCATGGCCGAGCAGCGCCGGCTGATCAAGGACGTCTCCCACGAGCTGCGCTCACCGCTTGCACGCCTGCAAGTGGCGCTCGCCATTGCCCGCCAGAAAAACATCCAGGCCCTGGACCCGGAACTGGACAAAATAGGCAAGGCAGCAGACTACCTGGAAGACATCATTGCCGATATTCTTTCCCTGCCCGTGAGTGGTGACGGACAGCGCCCCCTGGACGATGTAGTAGAAATGAACAGCCTGCTGTCGGCGCTGTGCGACGAGCTCAAGGATGAAGCCAACCACAAGCAAGTCACCATTGACCTGCGCCAGGACGACGCAGAACTGTTGGTCGCCACCCGTGGCAGCTCACTCACTGCCGCACTGGAAAACATTCTGCGCAACGCCATCAAGTACAGCCCTGCCGGCGGCCAGGTTGCCGTATCCATCCGCGGTACTGAGGCAAATTCGACCGCAAAAACAAGCGACGCGAGCGAACCGGGCCATTGCCAAATTCAGGTTACCGATGCAGGTAATGGCGTCCCAGACTCTGAACTACAGGCGATATTCCGGCCTTTTTATCGCACCGACGAAGCGCGCAGCCGCGAGAGCGGTGGGTTTGGCCTGGGGCTCGCCATCGCTCAGCGCACCGTGGCAGAACACCGGGGCAACATCGAAGCATTCAATGCCAAAAGCGGCGGCCTGACGGTAAGTGTGACCCTGCCGACGTTGGACGACGGCTTTTAAGCACGGACCCGGTAAAGAAAATATTGGCGCCCCGCGCCGACTGGCGAACCGCCATTCCAGTCAGTACACTTGCTCGAGCTGTCGACAAGCGGCACACCACCACACCGTGGCAAGCGTTCGCCGCCACGGGCATCCTGCACTGTTCCAATGGGGAATCCGCCATGCGCTGGTTACTGTACCTTTTGATTTTCCTGGCCCTGCTGGTGCTGGCCGGCTTTCTGTTCCCCCGCGAGGCGACCACCGAGCGCAGCGTGTATATCGCCGAACCGCCGCAAGTGGTGTTTCCCTACCTGAATAACTTCCAGAACTTCAACAAGTGGTCGCCGTGGTACCAGATCGACCCGAATACCGAATACACCTATACCGGCAAGCCGGAAGGGAAAGGCGCGGAAATGCACTGGAAAAGCGAAGACCCCAACGTGGGTAATGGCACCCAGACCATTACTGCCAGCGAACCCTACTCGCGGGTTGCGACCGATCTCGACTTTGGCACCCAGGGACAGGCCACAGCAGAGTTCACCCTCAAACCCCAGGGCAGCGGCACCAACGTGACCTGGTCATTCCGCTCCGACATGGGTGCTAGCCCCATCGCACGCTGGATGGGACTGCTGGTTGCGCGAATGGTTGGCGATTCCTATGCAGAGGGGCTCGACAAGCTCAAGGAGCTGGTGGAATCCGAGGCCAATGCGGGGGCACCGCCAGTAGACACCCGCGATGCCCTACCCTCCGAGGGCAGCAATATTGAGCCACAAGATGTGGACCCGGGTATGGAAAACGAAATTATCGAGGGTGATGATATTGAAACGCCGGATAGCAGTGGCGACGAAATGGGTGAACCCGAGCAAGAGATTCAACCCTGACACCACGCGGGCGCACGCACAACCATGAAAAAAGGCAGCCACTTGGCTGCCTTTTTTGTTACTGCGCGTCCGGTCAACGGCTGTTGCGTTTGGGCGTGCGCCCTCCCGCTGCCACTGGCGACTTGCGCAGCTTGCGGCGCTGGCGTTGCAGAATTTCTTTTTCCGACTGTGTCAGCGAGCGCTGGCCGAGTTTCGGCAGGCCTGCGGTAACGCACAGGTCATCGATTTCCTTGGGCTCCATCTCGATCCACTGCCCCACACGTACATGCGACGGAATAAACACGCTGCCGTAACGGACCCGCTTCAGGCGGCTGACGCGCACGCCCTGTGATTCCCACAAACGACGCACTTCGCGGTTACGCCCTTCCATCACCACACAGTAGAACCAACGGTTGGTGCCTTCACCACCGCTTTCGACGATATCGGTAAACCGCGCCTGACCGTCATCCAGCAAAACACCTTTGGTCAGGCGCTTTTTCATGTCGTCATCTACGTCACCCTGAATACGAACCAGGTACTCGCGGTCAATGACCGACGACGGGTGCATCAGTTTGTTGGCCAGCTCACCACTGTTGGTGAACAAGAGAAGACCGCTGGTATTGAAATCCAGACGCCCTACGGAAATCCAGCGCCCGCTTTTCAAACGCGGCAACCGGTCGTACACCGTCGGGCGGCCTTCCGGGTCATGACGGGAGCAGATTTCTCCCGTGGGCTTGTTGTACAGAATCACGCGCGCGCGGTTTTCGTCACCACCGGCAATGCGCTTGCCGTCGAATTCAATCTGGTCGTCTTCGCTGACCCGCTCACCCAGTCCGGCGACTTCACCGTTTACGGTGACCCGGCCCGCCTCAATGGCACGCTCCATCTCACGGCGTGAACCCAGGCCAGCCCTGGCCAATACTTTTTGCAGTTTTTCGCCCAATGGCGCTGCGTCATTACTCATGAATGGAGGTTTTCCGGGGATTGTTGTTCATCTTCATCCTGCTCGTCGCCTTCGGCAACATCCTGCAGAGTCTCTTCCGTCTGTACAGCTTGCTGCAGATCATCGTCGTCAAACGCGTCCTCAGCGATCGGCCCCTCTGCGACGGGAAGCGCATGCTCACCTTCTACCGCTTCTTCAGGGTAGACCTCGCTGTCGCCATCTGCGACTTCTACGTGCGAGACAGCGGCTTCGTCAGCCGCAGCGAACAGGCCTTTACTTTGCGCACCCTCGTAGAACGTCGCTGTGGCTTCTTCGCCGATTTCTTCGTGGGATTCTTCGTCGACGT
The DNA here is from genome assembly GCF_000220505.1 of Microbulbifer agarilyticus S89. Classification (GTDB taxonomy): domain Bacteria; phylum Pseudomonadota; class Gammaproteobacteria; order Pseudomonadales; family Cellvibrionaceae; genus Microbulbifer; species Microbulbifer agarilyticus_B. The sequence continues at coordinate 91,498 of NZ_AFPJ01000037.1, forward strand.
CTTGATCGATGTCCTCGCCCGCAATCTCGTCCGCGCGCTCATCCGCCTCGTCGCCAGCGCCTTCCGCCACAGTTTCGTCTGCGACTTGCGATGCTGCCGCGTCTTCTGCGCCCGCCTCGGCGGCTTGCGCGTCACCCTCGGGGGCTGGCGAGCCATCACCCAGGTCCAACGCAGCGTTCAGGCTCTCGATATCGCGAATCTCCGCCAGCGTCGGCAGGTCGTCGAGGCTCTTCAAATTGAAATAGTCGAGGAATTCGCGGGTGGTGGCGTACAGCGAGGGCTTGCCCGGTACATCTCTCTGCCCCACAACCTTGATCCAGCCGCGCTCGGAGAGGCTTTTCACAATGTGCGAGCTAACCGCAACACCGCGGATTTCTTCAATGTCGCCCCGGGTAATCGGCTGTCGATAGGCAATAATGGCGAGGGTTTCCAGGGTCGCACGGGAGTACTTTTGCGGTTTCTCTTCCCACAATTTGTTCACCCAGGGCGCAAGCTCCTCGGGCACCTGAAAACGCCAGCCACTGGCCACTTGCTTGAGCTCAAAACCGCGCTCGGCACAGCTCTCGGCAATCTCTTCCAGCGCCTGCCTCAGCTCCGTTTTTTCGGGGCGCTCCCCTTCGTCAATCAGGGAAAGCAGGCGATCTTCCGACAGCGGCTGGCCCGCCGCCATCAGCGCGCCTTCCAGGATCCGGCGCAATAATTCCGGGGCGATACTCATGTTATTCGCTTCACTCACTCTTCGCTGAACAGCGATATAGGACGTACTCGAACGGCACTGTTCGATTCTTGTTGCGGCGCCACATCATCGCCGGCATTCGGCGTGTCGACAGGCTCCACTGCCTGGGAGGCAAATTCCTGAGCGTCGGCTGCGGAGGCAAACGAAAACTCGTAGCTGTAGCGGCCGTCTTCGGTTTCCCCGCGGTTGTCCGCCGGGATTGCGCGCTCCGGTGCATCCTCAATGTCTGCACCAGTCACTGTATCAAGCTCGGCTTCGGTCTCATCCAGCTCCGGCTCAGTTCCGTCGGCCACCTCACCGCGAGCACGCACGTGGATAGGGCCGAAAGATTCATTCTGTACCAGCTCTACCAGGGATTCCTTCACCAGCTCCATAACCGCCAGGAAAGTCACCACCACCCCCAGGCGCCCTTCTTCCACCCGGAACAGGTTTACAAATGGCACAAACTGGCGGTGCTTGATCGAATCCAGCACCTGCGTCATGCGCTCACGGGTGGAGAGTTTTTCCTTCTCTACTTGGTGGCTTTCGAACATGTCCGCACGGCGCAACACATCCGCCAGGGCCACCAGCACCTCTTTCAGGTCGACCTCGGGCTCGGGGCGGGTCAACTTGCGGTCCGGCCCGCTGGCGCTGGCCTGATGGATATCGCGGCCCACACGGGGCAACTCGTCGATATCTTCGGCGGCAGTCTTGAACCGCTCGTATTCCTGCAGGCGGCGAATCAGCGCGGCGCGCGGGTCTTCGCCCTCCTCCTCTTCCGCCTCTGGCGGGCGCGGCAGCAGCATGCGGGATTTGATCTCCGCCAGCATAGCCGCCATCACCAGATACTCGGCGGCCAGCTCAAAGCGCATGGAGGACATCATCTCCACGTAGCCCATGTACTGACGGGTAATTTCGGCCACGTTGATCTCGAGAATATCGAGGTTCTGACGGCGGATAAGGTACAGCAGCAGATCAAGCGGCCCCTCAAAGGCCTCGAGAATCACTTCCAGCGCGTCTGGCGGGATGTACAGGTCGCTGGGCAGGTCGGTGAAGGCCTTGCCTTCCACCATGGCAAAGGGCATCTCGCCCTGGCGCGGCCCAGCTTCGGGGGCGGCAGAATCCTCGGCTGCAGGCTCCTCTGCAGCGGATTCCTGCGACGGATGTTCAGGCGCATCCGCTGAGGGCTCTTCAGGCACTTCCGCGGAGGGCTCTTTAGACGCGTGCGCGGAGGGCTCGGCAGCGGTCTCTGACGCAGCGACAGGCGCCTCGGCGGCCTCACCTGCGACGGGGGCGACCGCTACCGTTTCTTGTATATCTTCAATGGACACTGTTACACCGAACCCAGCTTGACCGACTTACTGGCCACCTTTCGGGCAGGCCAAACGCGCGATTATACATCAGGGTCAGCCGAGAATTTCATCTATTGCACCGCAACCCTGACGCACCAGTACTGGATCGTCGCCGGTGAGGTCCACCACAGTCGTCGCCTCCAAACCACAGAAGCCGCCGTCGATCACCAGCTCCACCTGATGCTCGAGGGTATCGCGAATATCGTAGGGGTCCGTCAGTGGCTGCTCTTCCCCCGGCATAATCAGGCTACAGCTCATCAGCGGCTCACCCAGAGTGCTGATAAGGGCCTGCACAATGGGGTTATCCGGCACGCGTAAACCAATGGTCTTACGCTTGGCATGGGCCAGGCGGCGCGGCACTTCGGACGTCGCCGGCATAATAAAGGTGTAGGGACCTGGAGTGTGGTTCTTCAACAGGCGGAACATCTGGTTGTCCACCTTGGCGTAGGTGGCGAGCTCAGACAGGTCGCGACACATCAGGGTAAAATTGTGGTCCTTGTCCAGCTGGCGCAGCGCGCGAATGCGCTCGACCGCCATTTTTTCTCCCAATCGACAGCCGATCGCATACGCGGAGTCCGTAGGAAACACGATAACACCGCCCGATGACACGATATCCGCGGCCTGATTGATCAGCCGCGCCTGCGGGTTCTCCGGATGAATCTGGAAGAATTGCGCCATTAATACCCCCTTTGCCAATGTGAACAGGGCGCTCCCTGCCCGAATACTATTTACTGGCGCCAGTTTGCCACAGATTCCAGACGGGCTCGACGTCCGCCGGCAAGCGAACGCATCCCAGTGCCCGCCAGGGCTGGTCCGGCTGGTGGAAATCGCTTCCCAGCGAAGCGCGCAGCGGCCGTTCACCGTGATTCGCCTGCGCCAGCAGTTGCAATATTTCCCGGGTCTGCACCGGGTTTTGCTGGCCGCACACTACCTCTGCGGCAACACCTCCCGCCTGCTGGAAATCGCGCAGTAACGCCTGCAGGCGTGTGCGCGTCAAACCGTATTTGAGCGGGTGTGCCAGTACCGCTGCGCCGCCGGCAGCCTCGATACTTGCGACCGTTTCCGCGAGGTCCGGCCACGGAACCGCTACGTCGCCGATTTTGCCGGCACCCAGATAGCGCTTGAACGCCTTGGCCGTGTCCGTTACATGCCCTTCGGCCACCATCCAGCGAGCAAAGTGCGGGCGGCCAATCTCATCGCCACTGGCAAGGCGCCGAGCCCCGTCAAGGGCACCGGCAAACCCCCGCTTTTCCAGGCGCCGGGCAATCTCCATTGCGCGCTCGCGACGTAGCGCGGCACGCACCGACACGGCATCTGCCAGGGCTGCGGACATACAGTCAACATTGAGTCCGACAATGTGAACCACCCGTCGACCCCAGCGTGCGGTAAACTCCACCCCGGGCAGCAGGGTGATCCCGTGGGCCGCCGCGGCTTGACCGGCTTCGGCGATGCCACCAACCGTGTCGTGGTCGGTTAACGCCAACAACGTCACACCAGCCAATTTGGCCCTCGACACCAGCGCCGTAGGACTTAAAATACCGTCCGACGCCGTGCTGTGGCAGTGCAGGTCGACCTGACCAGATATCGCTTCATCGGTCACAACAGATCGGGCGGTGTACATAGTAAGGTCCATACTTTTGCGAGATCAGGTGGTCACCGGAAAATGGAACCACCAACAACGAGTGCTGTCACAGTTGGTTGCAGGTTTTAGTTACAGGCTCGAAATCCTGCGCAGGCCATGTGGTGGCGAAGTAAGTGCCGCCGACCGACGGGTTTTGAAACCTGCCGGGTTAACCGGATTGCCGGTTTCAGGGATAAGGCCCCTTATGGGGAAAGCAACTTCGCCACTGACAGCTGTATCGTCAGCCAGCGGGCATTATCACCGGAACAGAACATGACCGATAGCAAACAAGCGCATTCAGACACGACAAACGCGGTAACTCAGCCCGAAACCGTGGGCGAGACCGCTGCGCAGCAAGCGCAGAAGCCCGCGCAAAAGGAAAGCCTGCTCGGCAACCTGCTGCTGAACATCGTGATCCCCACCCTGATTCTTACCAAGCTGTCCGGTGACGACTGGCTGGGCACCAAGTGGGCGATCGTCGTAGCACTGGCCTTTCCTCTGGTCTACGGGCTGCGTGACCTGCTGCGCTCCGGCAAGGTCAACTTCTTTTCCGCCCTGGGTGTCATCAGCATCCTGCTGACCGGCGGTATTAGCCTGCTGGAACTGGACGCCAAGTACATCGCGATCAAAGAAGCGGCCATTCCCGGACTATTGGGTGTGGCGACGATTGTCAGCCTATATACCCGCTGGCCACTGGTGCGCACTCTGATTTACAACGACCGCATCCTCGATACGGGCAAAATCGCCAACCGCCTCTCGGCGAATGGCAACGAAACTGCCTTCGAGCGCACCCTGCAGCAGGCCTCGTGGATGATCGCCGGTTCTTTTTTCCTTTCCTCCACGCTGAATTACATTTTGGCCGAAGTGCTGTTGCAAAGCCCCCCCGGAACCGAAGCGTTCAATGAGGAACTGGGCAAAATGACCGCGCTCAGCTTTCCCGTGATTGCCCTGCCGGCCACCATCATCTTGATGCTGGTACTGGTATTCCTGTTCCGCCGTATCGGTAAACTGACCGGCCTCTCACTGGAAGAAATTATGGTGCAGCAGTAAAAAGGGCCGATTGCTCCCGGCGCACTGTATACGGACCGACCAGCCACCTAACAATATAAAAAACTAAGGAATACGACACAGCTTATGTGGTACGCAATTATCAGTCAGGATGTAGAAAACAGCTTACCCTTGCGCAAAACCGCACGCGCTGCGCACATCGCACGACTCAACACACTGAAAGACGAGGGACGCCTGCTGATCGCCGGGCCGCACCCCGCCATCGACAGTGAAGAGCCGGGCGAAGCCGGTTTTACCGGTAGCCTGGTGGTTGCCGAGTTCCCGTCACTGGCCGATGCGCAGAGCTGGGCCGATGACGACCCGTACATGAGTGCCGGCGTCTACGCATCGGTTACCGTTAAGCCTTACAAGCTGGTTTTGCCCTGAGCAAACCGGCAAAACCAAAACAAGATTGTCGAGTTCGATTTTTACTGGCCATGAAAAAACTGTTCACCACTGCTGTTACCTCCACCCTGATCGCCTTCGCCGCCAGCCCAGCGCTGGCCATTAGCTCCGAGCGTTATATTACCGACGAGCTGCACGTCCCGATGCGTTCCGGCCAGGGTAACGAATTCCGCATCCTGCACCGCGGCTTGCCCAGCGGCACCAAACTGACCCTGCTGCAGGATTCGCCGGACACTGGCTGGGCGCAAGTGCGCACACCGGGTGGTGAGGAGGGCTGGGTGCGCCGTCAGTATCTGGAGTCTGAGCCAGTCGCCAAAATTAAACTGGCACAGGCTGAGCAACGACTGCAGCATATCGAAAGCCTGCAGGGCAACCTGGGCGGCGAGGTGCGACGCCTGGAAGAGGACAACACCAAGCTGTCCACCGCCCTAAAGATCGAGCAAGAGCGCGCCCAGTCTCTGGCCAAGGAACTGAAAGACCTGAAGGCACTTTCCGCAGATGCCGTTGCCCTCAGCCAACGTCACCAGAAACTGCTCAATCAGCACGAGCGACTGAAACAGCAGCAATCCATGGATCAGGCAGAGATCCAGCGCCTGTCCTCCAGTGACTCCCACAAGACGTACATGTATGGGGCCTTCTCTGTGGCAATGGGTGCACTCATCGCGATGATTGCCCCGCACATGCGCCGCCGCAAGCGCCACTCCGAGTGGGCGAACTAATCCCCCTTTCCGCTACACGCGAGTTCCCCTACATGCGAGGCTGCGGGTAGAATCCCTAGTCGGCTCTCCGGGCCTGGTCACTGACCGGGCCTTTTTGTGTTCGCTAATGGAAGAGATTATGAAACGCCTTACGCCCTGTCGCACCCTGCTCCACACCGTTGTCGCCACGTTCCTACTGGGACTGTCCAGCCTGGCGCTTGCGGTTACCAACAACCCGCGCGTGGAATTGCAAACCGACCTCGGCACCATTGAACTGGTCCTGTACGCCGATAAGGCCCCCATTACCGTGGAAAATTTCCTGAAGTATGTGGACAGCGGTTTTTACGACGGCACCATTTTTCACCGCGTCATCCCCGGCTTTATGGCCCAGGGCGGCGGCTTCACTTTTGATTTTCAGGAAAAGCCCACCGACGACGCGATCAAGAACGAATCGGACAATGGACTTTCCAATGCACGCGGCACCATCGCCATGGCGCGCACCAGTGTCCCCGACAGCGCTACGTCGCAGTTCTTTATTAATCTGGTAGACAACAGCCGCCTCGATGGCAGTGCCGATAAACCCGGCTACACCGTATTCGGCAAGGTTTTGCTGGGAATGGGCGTGGTGCAGCAAATTGCCGCGGAGCCACGCGGCCAACATCGCGCATTTCCCGACGCACCCAACATGGCGGTGCGTATACTGAAGGCGACACGAAAAGATTCAGATAGCGGAGAAAACGCCCAGTGATTGCTCTTAGCGTCAACCTGAACAAGATCGCCCTGATTCGTAACTCCCGCGAGGGCAACTATCCCGATGTCGTCGCGCATGGCCGCACCTGCCTGGATGCTGGCGCCCACGGCATCACCGTGCACCCGCGCCCGGACCAGCGCCACATTCGCCCCGATGACGTACGCAACCTGGCCGCGCTGTGTGCAGCGCGCTCGGTGGAATTCAATGTCGAGGGCAACCCATTTGCAGGCCCGATGGGCAGCTACCCTGGCCTGTTGCCGCTGGTACTCGAAACCAAGCCGCAACAGTGCACCCTGGTACCCGACAGTAACGATCAGCTCACTTCTGACCACGGCTTTGACCTCACGCGCGATGGCGAGCGTCTGGTGCCCATTATTCAGCAACTCAAAGAGGCTGGTATCCGGGTAAGCCTGTTTATGGATCCGGACATCCGCCAAATCAGCCTGGCCAAAGAAGTGGGCGCCGATCGCATCGAGCTGTATACCGGCCCTTTTGCAGAGGCCGTTACCAACCAATCTGGCGACGTAGAGAAGATCTTTGCCGAACACTGCGCTGCGGCGGAGCACGCACTGCACCTGGGCCTTGGTGTCAACGCCGGCCACGACCTGAACCTGATAAACCTGCGCCGCTATCGCACGCTGCCTGGGTTGCAGGAAGTATCGATTGGCCACGCACTGACGGTCGACGCCATCCAAATGGGCCTGGCGGATGCCACCGCCGCTTATGTGACCTGTCTGGCGGGCAATTAATTGCTATCCCTGAACGTTGTCGGCGCAGGTAAACTCGGTCGCACGCTGGCCGCGCTGTGGCATCAAAACAGCGTGTTCGAGATTGCCGGGCTTTTCAGCCGCAGCACCGCAAACGCCCACGCAGCCCGAGACTTTATCGGTGCGGGCATTGCCGTCTCGGACATGAACAAGTTGCCGGCCGCACAAGTCTGGCTGCTGGCGGTGCCGGACGATCAAATTGCAACCATGGCGGCCGCCCTCGCACCAATGATTGCCCGGCAGCAATCATCGGCAGGGCAGCCGCCAATGTTGTTCCACTGCAGCGGTGCCCTGCCCGCCTCTGTGCTGGCCGCCAGTGAAACCGGCTTGCTCGCCAGTGCGCATCCGGTGCACAGCTTTGCCGACCCCAAGCGCTCGCTCACGGATCTTCCCGGCTCCACTGTAGCCCTGGAAGGCAGTGACGAAGTGATCGATGTGCTGGAGCCCGCTTTCACGGCATTGCGCTGCAACTGCATTCAACTGAGCCCAGCGCAAAAAGTGCTGTACCACACGGGCTCGGTAATGGCCTGCAACTACCTCACGGTACTGATGGATCTGAGCCTGCAGGTTTTTCAGGCCGCCGGTATCGATAACCACAGCGCCATGACGCTGCTCGAGCCTATTGTGGTGCAGACGGTGAAAAACAATTTTGCCCTGGGCCCGACCAAGGCACTGACTGGCCCACTAGTGCGTGGCGATGTCGCCACGGTGGCGCGCCAAACCAAAGCGTTACGTGCGCTTGCGGAATCATCCGAAAGCGGCACTGCTGCCACACCTGACGTCGACGCCGCAACGCTCGCAGCAATGTACCAAGCGCTCGGAAAAGCGGCATTGCCGCTGGCGGAAAAAGCCGGCCTGAGCCAAGATGCGCGCCGGCAACTGCAATCCATTTTTGACGAAACGTAACCGTGACCGACTCCCCCGAATACCTGAAAAAACGCGCATTTTTTGACAGCCTGCTCACCATCTATGGACGCAAACCGGTTCTCGAAGCCCTGGAGGACCGCAGCCTGCCCGTACACAAGCTGCATCTGGCGGAAAGTAACCGCAAGGACCAACTGATTTCCCGTATCGAGCAACTGGCCGAAGAGCGCAGTATTCAGGTGGCTCACTGGGACCGCAAAGGCCTGTCCCGCATTTCAAAAAATGCCAAGCAGGACCAGGGCGTAGCACTGGACCTGGCACTGCCGAAATACGGCAGTGCTGATACTTTTCTCAAAGAGAGTCCGGGCAAACATTTCGAGTTGCTCGCGCTGGACGGCATCACCAATCCGCAAAACCTGGGCATGATCATTCGCTCCGCATGCGCAGGCGGTATCGACGGTATCTTGCTGCCAACAAAAGGCTGTGCGCAGATCGATCCTCTGGTAATCAAAGCCAGTGTGGGCACCCTGTTTAAGACCCGGATTTTACGCTGTGAGCAGCTGGCACCGGTGCTCAGGAAATTCGGTGAACAGGGAGCGCGCGTCTGCGCACTCTCCTCGCACGCGCAAGATACCTTGGGTACGCTGGATACCAGTGCACCCACAGTATTCGTTCTGGGCAATGAAACCCATGGCGTGAGTCCCGCGGTGGAAAAATCCTGCACCGATAAAATTCGCATCCCGATGCAGAACGGTGTCGAAAGCCTTAATGTGGCAATTACCGCAGCACTCATCAGCTTTCGCCATCGGTTCTGAGCTGCAGCCATTGCATACTCCACAGTTCGGCCATCATCGCGTCACCACTCTCGCTGGCGCGATGATTTGCCTTCACCGCGCGCTTCCCACCTGCGTGCGTTTTTGCGTATCGAACCCCCAACCCGCCTAACAGTCGCAAAATCGCCCGCCAATTATCACCGTTACCCTAGCCGCCACATTGGCAAAGTCCCCGACATCAACTAAAAGTAAGCGGCGGAAGTAAAAATACGACACCACAAATACAATTCTCGTAGCAAATACAGCCCGTGGATGCCTAAGTCATTGGAACGGCATACATCGCGACCATATACGAATAAAACAGAATTCCTCTCAGCAATTCGACCAGGGACAGTGTCTATGCCTTTGAAATTTATCCATCAGAGCCTCTCAGCAGCGGTTACCCTCGCCTTCGCCGCGAGCGCTGCTATGCCACTACAGGCACAGGAAACCAGCTACATCGACGTAATGGGTGTGATGACACGCGTGGATAAGGACCGCAACACAGAACGCCAGGGGGCCGGCGCACGCGCAACCTTTGGCTGGCAGACAAGCGGTAATTGGTTTACCGAAGTCCAGCTGTTCGGCGTTAAAGTCGACAGGGACAGTAATTTTGTGGACTACCCGGAAATTCACACTACTCAAGCCGGGACACCCACTGCGATCGTAAGCTCCGGTGGCATCAACTCTGGGCTCGCGTTTGGCACAGTGGATGCTGCTTCCACCCCTTACCTTTATACCGGCGACCTCAGTCCCTCCGGCGATCTGGAACTGTCGGGACTTGGGGTTGATGTGGTCTATCACTTTAACGGACGTGAGGGCTATTCCCCGTTTGTACTCGCGGGCATCGGCGCATCAAACAACAATACCGAGTTTGACTATGGCCCTAGGGAGACCAATGGTTTCGTCAATGTGGGGGCCGGTATTGTCAGCGGGCCCCTCTCAGCCCGCGGTTTGAAAGTCCGCGCCGAAGTGCGCTACCTACGCGACTTTTTCGCCACCGACATGAGCGACTACCAGTTTGGCATCGGCATCAGCATTCCCTTGCGCTGCCCGCCCGCACCAGCGCCTGCCGTAGCGTACATGCCACCCGCTGAACCAGAACCGGCCGTAGAGGTTGACCTGGACGACGACGGAGACGGCGTGCTCAACCAGAAAGATCGCTGCCCCAACACTCTGCCCGGTGCGCAGGTCGACGAATTTGGCTGCGTAATCGCCGACCAGACCATTACGCTGGAAAACATCCAGTTTGAATTTAACTCGGCCACGTTAACAGCGCGTGCACGAACATCACTGGGTGCGGTCGTACAGTCCCTGCGCAGCCAACCGAATAGCCTGATCGAAGTCGCCGGACACACCGACAGCCGGGGCAATGACGACTACAACCTGCGCCTGTCTGCGCAACGCGCCGAGTCGGTGCGCCGCTATCTGGTGTCACAGGGTGTGAATGCCACCCGCATATCGGCCAGGGGATTTGGCGAGACGCAGCCAGTGGCTTCGAATGCAACCGAATCTGGCCGCGCGCAAAACCGCCGTGTCGAATTAACCTTCCGCTGATCAGACCAATTTCTGCGCTTTGGGCCCAAGCCAAGGCGCAGATTTCCCCTGGTAGCACAATTGCCGGCAACTGCCGGCTTTTTTTATTCACAATCCACAGAATCTGTGGATATCTCTGTTAACAACACCCGGGAAAACGCCGCCAGCCCCCATGATCCGTTGTAACCAGTTTGTGAAGAAAATTTAACCAAATAAATTTTTCCCATATAAATCAATAAGTTATAAAAAACTCCAAAACAGGATTGACAAATTTCCCTCGTAACTATCTAGCCAGATTTGTTCACGTCCTGCTGTGGAAAGCTTTTCCCCCTAGCCCCAAAGGGCTAAAAGTTTTTGGCATTTAATTAGTTAACTGGCGAAAAACAAGCGGCTTGCCCACTTACTGCACAGGCTCCCGGCACTGGTCGACCAGTGGGCACCAATCGAGAGCGCACAAACAAAATTAAGCGACTCAAGCGCCTGGACGGAGCGGTCTCGGTAGCGCAGCGCTCAAGCCAATGAGCGCCGGCAACAACAGATTCAGAGAGGATTTAGGGAGGGGTTATCTGGGGAACGCGGCCAGGGGATGGGTTGTGGTGATGCCCATCTGCACGCGCGCACCGGGCTCTGCATGCACTTCGTGGCTGGTACGCACTTTGAGCTGCACGCCGTCGCCAACATTCACCGCATACAGGCGCGAGCAGCCCTCGTAGCGCACCCAATCCACCACGCCATTGCCAATTTCAGATGGCACCAGAGACAAGTCATCCGGCCGCAGCAGCAGGTCAACCGCCCCACTGGCACCGTCGATTGGAATACCCGGTGCCGGGCCGAGGTCGGTGGTTACCTGGCGCCCATCAAGCACGCCCGGGAGAAAGCTGGCTTCACCCAGAAACCGCGCGACAAAACGGCTGGCGGGTTCGGCGAAACACTTCTCCGGAGAATCCAGCTGCTCCAGCTGACCACCATTGAGAATTCCCACGCGATCACCGATCGATAGTGCCTCTTCCTGGTCGTGGGTCACCCAGATCGCCGGGATGCCGGCCGCTTTCAGCGCCTCGCGGATTTCCCAGCGCAAGCTGTCTTTCAAGGCCGCATCCAGATTTGAGAGCGGCTCATCAAGCAGAATAAACGCAGGCTGGTGCGCAATGGTTCGAGCCAGAGCAACACGCTGCTTTTGCCCACCGGACAGGCTGGCGGGTTTAACCTGACGGAAGGCTTCCAACCCCAGTAATTTGAGCCAGTGGTCTGCCAGAGACGTGTCTTTCAGGCGAAAGCACACATTTTCCTGCACGGTGAGATGGGGAAACAGGGCGAAATCCTGAAATACCATGCCGACATTGCGCTTCTCGGGTGGTACCTGGCGCTTGGGCGTTGAACACCAGTTACCTAGTGAAATCTCACCCTCGGTCACCGGAATCAAACCTGCCAACGCCTGCAGAATCGTGGTTTTACCACAGCCGGTCGGGCCGACCAGCATCAACACTTCGTCCTTTCCCAGGGCGAGATTGAGGTTGTCCACCACACGCGTGGAACCATAATCAACAGACAGGTTGCGAACGTTCAGCATTATCGCGACTATTTTCCAGAAACTTCGAGTTCAGCCCGGCGCTCGCCGGACAACATCAATGCCAGTCCCAGTGCAGACATCAACACCAACAGCAGGCCAGGAATGGCTGCGCGGCCAAAATACCCTGCTTCGTATACGCGCCACAAGTAGGTAGCCAAAGTTTCGAATCCGGTGGGGCCCAGCATCAGCGTGGCGGGCAGTTCTCGCATGGCTTCGAGAAACACCAGCGCGGCACCGGCAATCATGCCGCGCAAGGTTAGCGGCAGCGTCACTCGCTGGAAGGCTTCACGGGGGCTGGCGCCCAGTACCCGCGCCGCCTTTACCAGGCTTGAATCCAGCCCCTCGGCGGTTGAGCGCACAGAGCTGACTGCAAGCGGCAAAAATCGCAAGACATAACACAGCACCAGCAAGCCCAAGGTCTGGTACAGAAAGGGCAGCTTCAACCCGACATACACTAGTGCGGTACCCATAACGATACCGGGTACACCAAACCCGAAATATGTCACCCGCTCCATGATCCGGCCCGCGCGGCCAGCGATGGCGGCGTGCGCGACCGGGATCGCAAGCACTACCGCGCAGACCGCGGCCAGGAACGAAGCGTGCACAGAGTTCCACGCGTAGCTGAGGTCAAAACCTGCGCTGCCCTCGCGCGCGAGCCACACCGCAAAAATAGCGAGAGGCAACACAACTGCCAGCAGAATCACTGGAGAAACAGCCACGCCAATCACCCAACGCTGCCAGCCATTGGGCCAGAGCGTGAGGTGGCGGCCTGGCTTCTCGCGACTGCCGCGCACCCGGGATTCCAGAAACAGCACCAGACCCACAATCGCCAGTAGCTGCAGCGACAGCATCGCCGCCTGGCTCAAGCCAAAGGCGTTGTACTCGACAAAAATCACCCTGGTGAAAGTATCCAACCGCATAATTGCCGGGGTGCCGAAGTCGGAAAGGGTATACAAGGCCACCAGCAATCCGCCGGCAGCAATACCAGTGGCAACCCGGGGCAGCACCACCTTCAGGAGACTCATTCCCAGAGACATGCCCAGCGTGCGCGCCGCATTCACCAGGCTCGCATCCAGACTCAGCAGAGAAGCGCGAGTGGTCAGCATCACGAACGGGTAAGAGTAGAGAATCATTACCAGCGAGGCGCCAAGCAAACCGTCCATAGCGGGCAACGGAATTCCCAACAAATTGTGAATTTCGCCACCACGGCCAAACGCCGCATAGATGGTAAACGCGCCGATATAACTGGGGATCGCGAGCGGCGCGGCGAGAATCACCAGCCACAACCGGCGCATGGGAAACTGCACGTAAGCGGTTACAAACGCCAGCGGCACACCAATGAGCACCGAGCCAAGCACGGTAAATACCATCAGCAATAACGTATTGGTCAGCACGCGCAAATTGTGCGCGTCAAAAAACTGCGCCTCGCTCGCCGCGAGGTCGAACAATACACCGATGGGAAGAATGGCCAGCAGCGCTATCAGCGCGGCCAGCGGGTAGGACCGGGGCCAGCGGGTCATAACACCCCGGTGCGACGCATGAGATTAAGAGTCGGACGCAAATCCGCCAGCTTGGTTAGATCCAGCTTGGGCGGTGAAATCTCACTCAAGGGCGGCAAGCCTTGCGGCGGCTGCACCCCGTTGACGAGCGGAATCTCATAGGCTTCACGCGCCAGGTAGGACTGCACTTCGCGCGTCAGCAAATAGCGGATAAAGTTGACCGGCAGATCCCCTTCACTTAATGCCAGGATACCGGAGGCGTTCACCAGGCAGCCCGCGTCATTCTTGGTAAACGCCAGGTCTACATTTGCATCGGGCTTGCCGGCTTTCAGGCGCAAGGTGTAATAGTGGTTGGCAAAGCCGATATCCACTTCGCCGCGCTCCACGCCCATGACCACGCCCAGCTCACCCGCGTAGCTCTTGGCACGCTGGTTAACTCCGCGCAACCAATCCGCGGTGGCTTTTTCGCCCTCGAGCAAACGCATGGCAGTAACAAACGACTGGAAAGAGGCATAGGCCGGCGCCCAGCCAATCGAAAAATCGCTGTCCGCCAGCGCCATAACACTGTCGGGGATTTGCGCGCGCGTCACCCGCTCGGTGTTGTAGGGAATGGTGCGGATGCGGCCCGTGACCGGCGCCCACTGCTGATACTGGAATCCCGGACGCAATGCCTCGGCAATATCGGCCGGCAACGGCCGCGCCAGCCCCGCATCGGCAACAAGGCCGATGGCTCCGGAGTCTACCGCCCAAAACACGTCTGCCCGCCGCACACCCGCCTTGGACTCGGCAACAATGGTATTCGCCAGTGCCGCAGTAACGCCGCGGCGGACTTGTAAATTGAATTTGGGATTGCGCTTGCGAATCGCATTGAGGACGTTTTCGTATAGCCCGCCCTCCCCGCGCCCCAGATACAGGGTGAGGTCCCCCTCCAGCGGCGGCAACTGATCGACGGACAACGCATCCGGCCTTGCCCCAGTTACATCAGAGGCAAATACAGGAAGCGGCAGGGCCCCCAGGGCACCTGCCGCAGCAAAACTATTTAAACAGGCACTACGTAAAAAAGCTCTGCGCTGCACGGATAATCCTTAATCGAAAATTCACAAGCTCGGCAAGGGGCTGTAGGCCCCCTGCATTTCCCTGGTCGAATACGTTTAGACGTACTCTCGACCTTCAAAGACGTTCCTCAAAGACGATCTTAAAAAACGTCCTTGCGCTTTTTCTCGGCGGCAGCCACCAGATCCTTTGCGCGATCCAGTTTGGCCTGCATGGCTTCAACCACCTTGCGCACGTCGTCAACACTGGACTTGCCGTCAATGGCCTGCGGCAGGGTCACGTTGAAGTCTTTCTCCAGATCTTCCACCAGATCAGCGTCCTGCTCGATCAGAACACCCTCAACACCCTCAAAGCGATGCAGGTAGGTATCGTGAACGATGCTGGTGGCGGCTTCCGGCAGCTTTTCTGCGTACTTGGCGACCACGCGATCCAGGCGGTGTTTAATGTCGTCGAGGGTCTCCGGCACCGTGGTGGGCCCGGCTTCAGTGGTTTGAACCTTCGCCAGCAGGCCTTTCTCCTGATACTGGGAAGCCAGTTTTACGGCGCCCAGCGCCTGCCAGAGAGTCTGGTTCAGCTTGTTTTGTTCCTCGCGCACTTTGGCAACCGGTGCGCCGGCATCAATTGCCTGCTTTACGCCGAAAATGCCCTGCCAGATATTGGCGTACACCGGGACATAGCTGGTTTCGATAGCGGAGTGGAAATCGACCTCTTCCCAGTACTCGAGCATCGCATTGGTGTTGGTGCCCTTTTGACCTTTCTCTTCGTAAGTGTCGACGACCGCGCCAAACTTGCCGACCAGCCAGGTCACTTCTTCTGAGTACTGTCCCAGGTGCGACTTGAGATCATTAACGTGATCGCCAATCTCCCCGTTCGCGGAAACATGGCCGGCACCTAGCAGCGCCACCAAGCCCAAAACCATGCCCAGATTGCGAGGCTTGCAGAAAAAAGATTTAGCTTGCATGAATTCCCACTCTCTTTTGCGTTTCTTTATTAAAGACCGTGCGCAAATGATACTCATTATCAAAAATGGAATAAAGTACTCCGATGCAAAGACTCGGCGTTCAGGCTACATCCGAGCCGCAGCTTGGAACAGACTTCTAAACAGTTGCGCCAGAAAACGGCACATCGGAACAAGCTGGCGCGATATGGGGCGCCCCACAGCGTGAATTGCGACGGGATACTACCAGTCCGGGCCGGCTTTTTCATCTGCACCAGTGCCGATCCGAGCTTCCACGAAGTCAAATTGGGCTAAATTCTCAGGTAGAGACCGCTTGTGAGCGAGGAGCTAACAGCAAAGAGCTGGTATAGTCTGTGTCCCGGCTCCCAGAGTCACATGACCAACAAGTTTTAACTAGAGCGCGCCCGTTGATCACCAAGACCAAAGACAACCAGCGAACACTCGCCCGCGGTCTGCAGGTGCGCCTGGCCCGGCTGTTGCCGCGCCGTGTCCCCATCGCGTTCAAGCTCGCGCTGGTCATGACCCTCCTCCTGGTAGTGGGAATGACCGGCCTGGGTCTTGTAATCAGTGACAACCAGAATCAACTGATCCGCACCCAGCTGGACGAATTTGGCAACGCCATGGCGCTGCAACTCGCCAAGCAGGCCAGTGAACCCATCCTCTCCGAGAATGGCCTCGATCTGCAGATGCTCACCACGAACCTGGGGCAAGAAGAAAAGATCCTAGGTGCCGCTATTTATGCCCACGACGGCCAGCCGCTCTCTGGCACGGGACGCCTGCCGGACCTTGGCAAAACCCTGTTTGAATCCAGCACCGTGATCGCCCACCCATGGTTTGGCGTGGATGAGAATGGTAACAGCGAGCGCCTGATCAGCTTCGTCGCCCCCGCCACCTATCAGGGGGTACGGGCCGGCTCCGTGGTCATCACCCTGTCCGCCTCGCTGATGGACCAGGCGGCAAGCGAGGCGCGCAACGCCGTTATTTACGCCACCCTGGCGATGACCCTGCTCGCCTCCCTGTTTTCCTACTGGCTCAGCCGCAGGCTCTCCCTGCCGATCCATCACTTGATGAAGGCCACAGAGGCCATCGGCCGCGGCGATCTTGCTACCCGCATTGATCAGCGCCGCAATGACGAACTGGGCTACCTGTTTGAAGGGTTCAACAACATGGCCGCGGGACTGCTGAAGAAATCCCAGGTCGAACAGGTATTCTCCCGTTACGTGTCAAAAAGTGTCGCTGACAAGGTGCTGGCCAACCTGGACGAAGTCCGCCTGGTGGACCGCCCTATCGAGGCAACCGTGCTGTTCGCCGACATCAGCGGCTTCACCGCCATGTCGGAAAAACTGGAGCCGAGCCAGGTTTCCGGGCTCCTTAACGAGTACTTCTCTTATATCTCCCACGCGTGTGCACTGCACGGCGGTGTCGTTGATAAATTTATCGGCGACTGCGCGATGCTGGTGTTCGGCGTTGCCGAAGATGATTCCGACCACGAATTTAACGCGGTCAGCTGTGGCGTGCTGATTCAGCAACTGGCATCCGAGCTGAACAAGCAGCGTGCGGCAGAGGGCAAGCCGGAGGTGCACTTCCGTATCGGCATCAACTCCGGCACCATGCTGGCGGGCAACCTGGGCTCTGACGATCGCATGGAATACACTGTGGTCGGTGATGCCGTGAATCTTGCCTCGCGCCTGTGCAGTGAGGCAGAACCGGATCAGATCATTATTCGCGAACAGTTGCACGATCGCTTGCAGTCCCGCATCGTAGCGCTAGCGGGCCAGTCTATTATGATTCGCGGCAAGTCAGCGCCTGTGCAGATCTACTCCGTCGATGACCTATCGAAAGAAGGGAAATCGCAGTTGCGCGATCATTTACAGGCACTGCGCGACAGCGTTCACACACAGCAGGATGAAGAAAGCCTCGACCATGCTTAACGGACGAATAACACTCCAGCGGTTATTCTTTTGCTTCTCCATGGCGGCACTACTCCCTGCTTGCAGCCTGGTCCCCACCACGCAACCAACACTCGAAGGTTTTCCCGCGGAAACTGCGCAGCTGGTCCGCCAGCAATCGGCCGAGCTCGCGCAACTGCAAAACCTCAACGCCCCCTCAGCATCTCAGCAGAATCAAACGCGGCAATTGCGCCGTGCGCTGCAGCGCTTTGAACGCGAAGTACTGGAATCGGCGAGCCGGCTCGAGCGAAAGCACGAGTGGTATCGCGCTGCCCAGCTGTTTGAGGGCGCTATTGGTGTTTTGCCCAATAGCCCGGTGCTCACGGCTGCCTATGGTGAATTCCAGGAGCGCCGCAAGCTGCGTGGAGAGCGCGTCCGTATGGAAATCGCAATCCACCAGGGTGAACAACTGCTAAAAGACATCGATGCATACAAGCGCCTGCAGCAACTGCAGGGCCGCGATGTATTGACCTGGGTGGAGCTAAAAAACTTCAACCGCAAGCGACGCGCCTCTGCCGAAGAACTGCAGAAGTATGCGGAGCTGGCGCTACTGAGAAAAGATTACGGTTTGGCCCAGAGCGGGCTGAAAGTCGCCAAAGCCTTATATAGCGACGACCTGGTGCAGGAGGACGAAAGCCAAAAACGGCTGGAGCAAAACCTCGCCGAAGCCAACCGCCAATTGCGTAAGCGAAACCCTCGGCGCACAAAAGTCGTTGCGCGCACACCGGCTCCTGCCACAAAAGCGCAACCCATCCCGACAGATGAGCTAGAGCGGACACTGGCTAACGGCGACCTGCCCGGCGCACGCCAACAGCTCACACAGCTGGAACAACAGGCACCTGACCACCCTCAACTGAAGGCTTTACAGGCACGCTTTGACTCGATGTTGAACGCACAGCTGGAATCCGCGCTGCAGCGGGGCAACGAGCTGTACAGTCAGGGAGACATCGAACAGGCACTGGCCGTATGGCGAGAGGCGAACACGTTCGCACCGGAAAACATCGAACTGCGCGGCAACATTAGCCGCGCGGAAAGAGTGCTGGAAAATCTTAGGGCGCTGACTGCGCCCAATGGGGCTAAACCCTAACCCGCCCTAACCTGCCGGAACCGGACTAAAAATTTCCGTATCGATACATGGCAACTCACGACAAATAGAATCGTCCTTTTGCGCCAGAGTGAAGCCCTCACCTCGGTGGTCGCTACCAAAACTACGCGCTATCAATCTGCGGTCTGCATTGAGCACCTGGCGCTTGAATAGTGCCGCCACCTCTTCCCGATCCAATTTTTCCGCAACCAGGGCAAGCTGCTCTCTGCTGTCAAAGCTATTGGATTCCGCCAAAATCTCCCTCCAGTAGCGAGAAGAACGGGCCAACAAAGAAGGATCTTTGCGGCGCAGAATTTTCAGTAGCGCCGCCCTGTGCTCCTCGAATGTGGGGTCATCCATTTCTTGCAGCTGCAGACTGAAGTTCTGTAGAAAATTATCGATTCTTCGCTCCAATTCGAGAGGCCCGGCCTTGGGTGACTGAATCATGAATGAAAGACCAGGAACCGCCGGACGCGAGCCGATAGTTGCGGATGAGGCATGTGCGATATAGCCCATCTGCTGTTCGGTTCGCAACGCGTTGAAGAAACTAGTGCGCAGAACTTGCGCCACAAGCGCGTAACTTGCCCTCTCTTCCAGAGCCGCAGAAGCACCCTGATAATAGATACTAATTGCAGAGTCCGGGTGATCAATATCCAGTTCGACCAGAGTTACTCCGCGAGGCAATTTTTTCACACCTCCACGCAGTTTCTCTGCTGGTTTATTACCTTGTATAAACTGCGCATAGAGTTTCTGCCCAACCTGTTGCGCTTCAATGGGCAGATAATTCCCGTAAACCAAGACCTCCATACTGACTTCGTCGAAGAAGCGGTTGATATATCGCTCCAGCTCACCAACGGTTATAGACTCCATTTCCGGAGTTAGTCCGGCCCTGTCAAATGGACGCGTCTGTACGACTGAGCGAGCGGCGATCGTCACCTGCTGTATTGGAGTAGATTTTTCCCAGTCGCGCCACTGCTGTAAAAACAGGGCTTTTTTTACTTCGAAGCGCTCAGGGTCAATTTGGAAATCTGCAATTCCCTTCATCGCGCGTCGCAACAACTCTGGCTGCTTTTCTGTATAGCCACTCACCCCAAATGAAAAACCGAGAGCATTGGAGTCCATATAGAGGCGCATACCGGATTTCGCCGCGGACGCTACAGTCTCCTGCAGAGAATCCCGCAGTAAACTGGAATACAGATTGGCCAGGGCACGATGGCGCAGTGAATTGGAGGCGACATCACTGTAGATCAAAATGGCGATATCGCCCTTTGGCACATTGAATTCATTGTCTTGCTGGTGATAGAGCACAAACCCTGGTTTCTGCATCACAGGCACAGGGTATGGTGCCACTTCGCTCGCTCCCTTTACGAGCTGCTCATCAGTGGAAAAAGTGTTCCGCTTGGGCAAGCTATAGCTTGCAAAGCCTTCCGCCTTGCGCCACTGCTCGAGCTCCTCTGGCTCAATCTGCGCGACCTGATAATGCACATCGTATAGAGCATCATAGCGGTCGACAGACACTTCCGGGCCAGTAATCACCAGTCGCACATTGTCAGGCTGCAGACTACCAAGAAAAGCTTCAATATCTGCAGCGTTGTACTCCCCAATCATGTAGCGCCAATGCAGAATATCCTCTGGATTGGCTGTCAGCATAGTAGCCACAGTGTTCATTACAGCGCCCATGGAACCGCCGGGTTCCGCGGACGCTTGCGCCAGTTCAATCCTTTTGCGGATCTCATCAAAGCGCCATTCCTGCACCCCTTGTTCACGGATAGTGCGCAACCAATCAAATATTGCCGCGCTAATCTCAGCGGTGTTTTCGGCACCTGTTTCAGTTAAGGCAATAGTGATGCTGAATACATCCTGCCAATTATCGATATCTTGCGGCCCGGCATATAGATCATGCGCCCAACCCTTCTCTTTAAGCTGATCGAACAGACCACCACGACCCTTATCGGATAAAACCCGCGAAACATAATATTCGGAACGCTGGGGATAATTGGCGAGCGTATCCGGGATCGGGAACTGCAGTTGCAGGCTGTTATTTTCCTGCAAGGTTTTTATCAGCACCTTTTTGCCGAGATCTTCCGGGCGCAGCCAGGGTACCTGGGGAGAGGGATCGCCTACAGTAGCAACCTCCTGCGCGGGTACATCGCTGAAATGCTGCCGAGCGAGATCTTTTATTTCTGCAATGGATCGAGTATCGGCTATAGCGAGCACCATATTGTCGGCATGGTAGTGTTGATGCAAAAAAGCACGCAATTCCGCGTACAGATCGCCGTTCTCACGGGCGGCGAGTGAATCGAGGTTGCCAGTGGAAAACTTGTTATAAGGGTGTGCCGGATTGGCCGTGAGCTTCTCCACCTGCGCGATCCGGCGTCCATCACTCTTCAGGCTTAACTTATATTCTGCATCGACGGCTTCTTTTTCCTTATCAATTTGCGTCGGATCTAATAATGGAGCGCTGAAAAGTGGTGCCCACCGATCAAGTGCCGATTCAAAATTTTCCGGTCGGACAGTAAAAAAGTAGCGGGTATTACCGGCACTGGTAAACGCATTGGTTCCGCCAGCGTGCTTGGAAACATAATCACGAAATGCACCCGGTTGCGGATACTTTTCCGAGCCCATAAACAGCATGTGCTCCAGGAAGTGCGCCATACCAGCACGGTCGGCCGGATCACCTGTGTAGCCCACTGCAACGTCCAGTGCCGCCGCCGACATCTCGGCTTCCGGATCCGAGATAGCTACCACGCGCAGACCATTCTTCAATACCAGATATTCGTATTCGCGCTCGTCGTTAAAGGTCTTACCCTTGGTAATCGGGCCTGAGAAGCTCTCGGGCGTGGGTTTGCTACAGCCAGATACGCTTGTGAGCAGCGCCAGGGCAAGCACGGCCGTATAAAGAAAGTTGCTACGCATTGCAGAGAGCCCTTTCAATTGCAGAATTTATGGTCAACCTTCCATCAATAGGCAGCATAAACCTCTTCTGCGCGCAATTCCAGCAGTGTATATGTTGGGGGATCTCAGCAGTTCAGTGTCGTTGCAGGGCACCATGACCCGAGCGCGGTCAATGGGGCGGAGTGAGTAGCGGGGAAAAGTGGATAGGATTTGTGGATGATTGGCGCTGGCTCAGGCCAGCACCACGGCATTAGCAGGCCATCGCGGCCGCCGCACAAAGTGCCCTCTGCCTCCCAGCAGTACGGCACTTTACGCAGCTTATCGAGCGATCATTCCCACTCAATGGTAGCCGGCGGCTTACTGGATACGTCGTAGGCCACACGCGAGATATGTTCGATCTCGTTGATGATGCGGTTGGAGACTTTCTCGATAAGTTCATATGGCAGATGCGCCCAACGCGCGGTCATAAAGTCCACGGTTTCCACCGCCCGCAGTGCAACCACATACTCATAACGACGGCCATCGCCAACCACGCCCACTGATTTCACCGGCAGGAACACGACAAACGCCTGACTGGTTTTGTGGTACCAATCCGCGTTGTGCAGCTCCTCAATGAAGATCGCATCGGCTTCCCGCAGGATATCCGCGTACTCTTTTTTCACTTCACCCAGGATGCGCACCCCCAGGCCCGGCCCCGGGAATGGGTGGCGGTAGACCATGTCGTACGGCAGGCCCAGTTCCAGGCCGATCTTACGCACTTCGTCTTTGAACAGTTCGCGCAGTGGCTCGACCAGTTCGAACGCCATATCTTCCGGCAAACCGCCCACATTGTGGTGTGACTTGATCACGTGCGCCTTGCCGGTTTTAGCGGCGGCAGACTCGATCACGTCCGGGTAAATGGTGCCCTGCGCGAGGAACTTCACATCCTTGAGCTTGGTGGCTTCCTTGTCGAATATTTCGATAAAGGTGTTACCGATGATCTTGCGCTTGGCTTCCGGCTCGTCCACACCGGCAAGGCGGGACAAAAATGCTTCTTCTGCATCGCTGCGGATCACGCGTACGCCCATGTTGTCGGCGAACATCTGCATGACCTGGTCGCCTTCGTTTTTACGCAGCAGGCCGTTATCCACGAATACACAGGTCAGCTGATCACCGATGGCTTTGTGCAGCAACGCCGCCACAACGGAGCTGTCGACACCCCCAGACAGGCCCAACAGCACTTTGGCGTCGCCCACCTGCTCACGCACCTTGGCTATGGAGTCTTCGATAATATTGGCCGGCGTCCACAGCTTTTCACAGCCGCACAGGCCAATCACGAAATGTTCGTAGATGCGGGTGCCCTGCAGGGTGTGGGTGACTTCCGGGTGGAACTGCACACCGAAGAAGTTTTTCTCCGCGTTGTACATACCGGCAATCGGGCAGGACGGGGTCGATGCCATCAGCTCAAAGCCTTGCGGCATTTTTACCACTTTGTCACCGTGGCTCATCCACACGTCCAGCAGCGCGCTGCCGGCGTCATCCAGGTGGTCCTTGATGTCGTGCAGCAGCGCAGACTCCCCTTCCACCTTTACTTGTGCGTAACCGAATTCACGCACATCACTGCCTTCCACCGCGCCACCCAGCTGGTGCGCCATGGTTTGCATGCCGTAGCAAATACCCAGAACCGGTACGCCCAGCTCAAATACCGCCTGCGGCGCGCGCGGTGAACCCGCTTCCGGCACCGACTCGGGGCCACCGGCAAGAATTACGCCCTTGGGGTTGTACTCGCGAATCTCTTCGTCGGTCATGTCGAACGCGCGAATTTCGGAGAAAACCCCCAACTCGCGCACGCGACGGGCAATCAGCTGGGTGTACTGAGATCCAAAGTCGAGGATCAGAATTCGGCTGGAATGGATGTCTTGGCTCATGACTTACTCGTAACGGTTATATAAACGGCAAACGGACCTTGAGAGGTCCGTTTGCGGTTCACTTAAAAGTGCACTTCTATTTCTTCAGGACACAAACTTGTGTACAGGAATTAACGGCCACCTACCGGGTAGTTAGGCGCTTCCTTGGTAATCTGCACATCGTGTACATGAGATTCGCCCATGCCTGCAGCAGTTACCCGCACAAATTCCGGCTTGGTGCGCATAATTTCCATATCCAGACTGCCGGTATAGCCCATCGCGGAGCGCAGGCCACCCATCATCTGGTGCACGATTGCGGAAATCGGGCCCTTGTACGGTACGCGACCTTCAATGCCTTCCGGCACCAGCTTCTCCGCGCCTTTGCTGGCGTCCTGGAAGTAGCGGTCGGAGGAACCCTGGGTGCGCGACATAGCGCCGAGGGAACCCATACCACGGTAAGACTTGTAGGTACGGCCCTGATACAGCTCAACCTCGCCCGGCGCCTCTTCGGTACCGGCGAACATGGAGCCCATCATGACAGAATAAGCACCGGCAGCGATCGCCTTGGAGATATCTCCAGAGAAACGGATACCGCCATCGGCGATCAGCGGCACACCGCTATCGGCCAATGCGGCCGCGACTTCGGCAATCGCGGTCACCTGCGGAACACCGATACCGGTCACGATACGCGTGGTACAGATGGAACCCGGGCCAATGCCCACTTTCACCGCATCAGCGCCTGCTTCTACCAGGGCCTTCGCCGCTGCACCGGTGGCAATGTTGCCGCCGATTACGTCGACTTGCGGATGCATTTCCTTGATACGACGAACGCGATCAATCACGTTCTTACTATGGCCGTGGGCAGTATCCACGACCAGCACGTCGACACCGGCTTCTACCAGGGCCGCCACGCGGTCGTCGGTATCCGGGCTGGTGCCGACAGAGGCACCCACACGCAGGCGGCCATCGGCATCTTTACAGGAATTCGGGTACTGCTCCGCCTTGTTGTAGTCGGTAACAGTAATCAGGCCGCGCAGCTGGAAACTGCTATTGACCACCAGCACCTTTTCGATGCGGTGTTTGTGCAGCAGTTCGCGTACTTCTTCCGGTGATGCGCCTTCGTCGCACGTCACCAGACGCTCTTTCGGCGTCATGACCTGGGCCACCGGCAGTTCCAGGTTGGTCTGGAAACGCACGTCGCGGCTAGTCACGATACCTACCAGGTCACCCTTCTCCATCACCGGCACGCCGGAAATGTTGTGGTGGCTGGTGAGCGCGATCAGTTCGCGCAGGGTGGCGTCGGATTCGATGGTGATCGGATCCTTTACCACACCGGCTTCAAATTTTTTCACCGCGCGTACCGCCAGAGCCTGTTCTTCAATAGACATGCTCTTGTGAATAATGCCGATACCGCCTTCCTGGGCCAACGCAATGGCCAGGCGCGACTCGGTCACGGTATCCATAGCGGCGGACACCAGCGGAATATTCAGGGTGATGTTGCGAGACAGTTTTGTCTTCAGGGAAACGTCTTTCGCCGTAACCTCGGAATATCCGGGCACAAGTAGGACGTCGTCAAAAGTGAGGGCTTCGCGTGCTATACGCAGAGATTCAGACATGGACACTCAAACCTCAAAGGAGCGGGAATGGGTATCGGCGCGATTATAGCCGCAACCCTCGCGGAAACAAAAGACTATTTACACTGGAATGGCAATTCCCTTTACCTGACTGCTCATCCCTGCAATATTGGCCGCCCAACTCACCCCACAAGAGGCTGAAATGCTCAACAATCCGCCCGGCGCCCCCAATCCTCTCCCCACCGACGGCCGTCCCGTGATGACCGTGAGTGAACTGAACCGGGAAGTGAAGCAGCTCTTGGAGGGTAGCGTCCCGCTTCTGTGGGTAGGCGGTGAAATCTCCAACTTCGCTGCGCCCAGCTCGGGCCACTGGTATTTCACCCTCAAGGATGCGCGAGCCCAGGTCCGCTGCGCCATGTTCCGCGGGCGCAACCGCAACGTGCGCTTCCAACCGGGCAACGGGCGTGAGGTATTGGCCCGGGCGCGGGTTAGCCTGTACGAGGGGCGCGGTGAATTTCAGCTGATCATCGAGCATCTGGAAGAAGCCGGCTTCGGCGCACTGATGCGCCAGCTGGAGGAACTCAAGGCCAAATTACAAGCGGAGGGACTGTTCGAGCTGACTCGGCAAAAGCCCCTGCCCTACCTGCCCACCACCATTGGCATCATCACCTCGCCGACCGGCGCCGCCGTGCGGGATATGATCCAGGTGCTCGGGCGCCGCTATCCCGCAGCGAACGTCGAGCTCATTCCGGTTGCGGTCCAGGGACAGGGTGCCGCCCAGCAGATTGCCAACGCCATTGCGCTCGCCGGGCGTCTGCAACGCCACGACCTACTGATTGTGGGGCGTGGCGGCGGCTCGCTGGAGGACCTGTGGGCATTCAATGAAGAGATCGTCGCCCGCGCGCTGGCCGCCTGCCCTATCCCGACTATTTCCGCGGTTGGCCATGAAACCGACAACACCATCGCGGACCTAGTGGCTGACGTACGCGCACCGACCCCATCGGCCGCAGCGGAAATCGCCAGCGCCAACGCCGCGGCACTGCGCGAGGAAATTGATGGCGCACGTGCGCAACTGGTCCGCGCCATGGCACTGCAGTTACGCCATTTGCGACAACACGTGCAACTGGTAAGCAACCGCATCCGACACCCGCGAGAGCAGTTGCAAAATCGCGCTCAGCGCCTGGATCACCTGGAGATGCGCCTGCACACCGCGGTACACAACCGTGCGCAAACCAATGCGCAACGATTGACGCAATTGGAAAAAGCGCTGACCCGTGTGCACCCGCGCCACCGACTGGAACAGGCGCAGTTGCAACTCGCGCAGCACAAGCTGCAACTGAACAAATCGATCAAGGTTTTGCTGCAGCACAAGCGCGAGCAAAGTGCGCACAGTGCCCAACTGCTCCACAGTGTCAGTCCGCTCGCGGTGCTCGAGCGCGGCTACGCCATCGTCCAGGATGAACAACAACGCGTTATCCGCCGCGCCTCAGATACCCGCAGTGGGCAGCGGATTCAGGCCAAGCTGGCCGAGGGGAATATTTCTGCGATTGTGGAGTGATATCCGTGCGGTCCCACGCTGGTACCGCACGGATGAAAAACGATCACCAAATCACAGGGTTAACACGATCTTGCCGATATGGTGGCTGGACTCCATCAAACGATGTGCCTCTGCCACATCAGCCAGCGGAAAACTGGCGGCAATCAGCGGACGTATGTTGCCCGCCGCAATCTTCGGCCAGACCTGTTCGCACAGATCGCGGGCAATCGCCGCTTTCACTTCTGGAGGCTGGGGCCGCAAGGTTGAACCAGTAAGGGTCAATCGCTTGAGCATCACCGGCAGCAGGTTAACCTCGACTTTTGCCCCTTGCAGGAATGCGATATTCACAATGCGGCCGTCCCGCGCGGCGCACTGGATATTGCGATCCACATAGTCGCCACCCACCATGTCGAGGATGACGTCTGCGCCTCTGCCATCGGTTGCCGAATTCACCGCGGCCACAAAATCCTGTTCGCGGTAGTTGATTGCAAGCTCGGCGCCGAGCTGCTCACAGGCGGCACACTTTTCCTTACTGCCCGCGGTGGCGATCACGCGAACCCCAAGGTTTACGGCGATTTGAATTGCCGTGGTGCCAATACCCGACGACCCGCCATGCACCAGCAGAACTTCGCCCTCGCGCAACTGCGCCCGATGTATCAGGTTGCTCCATACGGTAAAAAAGGTTTCCGGTAATGCGGCGGCCTCTATATCGCTCAACCCGTTGGGTATCGGCAGGCACTGCCCTTCGGGCGCCACCGCATATTCTGCATAGCCTCCGCCATTGGTGAGTGCACAAACGCGGTCACCCACGTTCCAGCGCTGTACGCCTTCGCCAACAGAAATGACCTCCCCGGCCACTTCCAACCCAAGCACCGGCGAAGCTCCCGGCGGCGGTGGATAGAAGCCCGCGCGCTGCACGATATCCGGGCGGTTGACCCCGGCGGCTGCGACCCGGATTAACACTTCGCCTCGTGCTGCCGCAGGTTTATCCCCCTGCGCGAGCACCATCTTCTCCGGGCCACCATGTTCTGGCAGATCAATAAAGCGCATGTATTTTCCTTGGTTTTAAAATAAAAAAAGCCCGGCGATGCCGGGCTTTTCGTTTGAGGCTGATTAGAGCTCGTACGTCAGCTCCACCCCAATAACGCGCCCTTTGTTGAGCGGCGTAAAGCTGGCACCCATGCCTCCGAGCGTCGCAGGCAACTGCGTGTTGTTACCTTCGGTCACTTCATCCAGGATGTTTTTGCCAAACATTGACACGCGATAGCTGCCGGAGTCTGGCACAAAGCCGAAACTCAGATCCAGCATATCCGCCTCTGACAACATACCGAGGTTGTTGTCGGTATATGGAGATGCATCGCGATGGTTGAAGTTCACACGTGAGGTGAGTATACCGAGGTTACCCAGCTGCAAATCGTGTACAACACCCACACCGTAAGTCCATGGCGCAAGGCGCGGGATATCCAATCCCAGGTCGATTGCGTCTACCACACCGTCGCCGCTGATATCACCGCGCACGGAGTCGTACTCGCCATCCACATAACCAACGTTCATGGTGAACAGCAGGTTATCGGTGGCCGCAGCCATGGCCTCAAACTCAGCACCCTGAATGGTTGCATCAGCCGTGTTACGAATGTACTGAACCACAGAGAAAACCGGGTCTGCCAGGTTTTCCTCACGCTGCATATCGTCGATGGTGTTGTGGAACAGTGCGAAGTTGGTGCGCACACTTCCATCAAACCAATCGGCTTTACCACCAATTTCGAAGCTGGTCTGTTCTTCCTGGTCGGTGGGGCCCGGCTGATACAGCAGGCCGGTATTACGCATATTGTAACCACCGCTGCGGAAGCCTTTGGTCCAGTAGCTGTAGAGCTGGGCATTATCCGCCAAGTTCCACTGCAGGCCGACTTTCGGGGTGAAGGCATTCCAATCTTCACTGTTATTGAAGTCGTATACCGCGCAGCCACCCAGCTGACACATGGTGGTCGCAGCCACAACCGGGTTGATGGTTGCTACCTGCGCATCCTTCTCTTCCATTGAGTAGCGGCCACCCAGCGTCAGAATCCAGTCCTCGTTGAGGTCGATATCCGCCTGGGCGAAGATGCCCATGGCCTCGTGATCCTGCAGACCACCACCAGTGATATCCAGGCCGTTCAACGGCAGCAGGCGGTTTTCAAAATACTCCAGATCCTGGCTAAACCAGTAAAGACCTGTAGTAATGGCAGTGGAGCCAAAACGGCCCGCATAGCGCAGCTCATTAGAGATCTGGCTTTGATCGACGCTAGTGTTGGCGTGGAAAGCAGTAATAGGCAGGGAATCGATATCACCGAGACCAATTGCGCTGTACTCACGCCAGGCGAGAATATTGGTGATGGTACCGTTGCCGAATGCCACGTCGTGGTTGTACTCGGTAATGACTTGGGTCCATTCGTCGTCCTGGAACCCCTCTTCGTCCTGAGCTACTTCGAAAGAGTCGCCGCTGTTGTCCCAGTCAGTGATCCCAAAGAGGCCGGCAATCTGCTGCGCACCGGGCGCAACCAGGGAGCCGTCGGGGCCAAAGATTGCCTGGCCACGGTTTTGCGCGACGACGCCATCGGAATCCATCTTGCCGTGCTCCATGCGCACTAGAAGCTCGGAGGACTCGCTCAGGTCAACGCTGAAACTGGGGCGAATAAACCAGCTCTGGGAGGCCCCGGCGTTGTCATTGCCGGTAGCGACATTCTCAAACCAGCCCTGATCATCGTTGTAGTAAACGGTTACACGGCCATTGACGGTGTCGGAGATGGCGCCGTTTACATTGGCGGCCACCACTGTGTCGAGGTTGTCGGTGGTAGAGACTTTGAACTTGCTGGTGAACTCTTCGGTGGGGCGTGCGGTCTTGATGACCACAGCACCACCGGTCACGTTGCGGCCAAACAGCAGGCCCTGTGGTCCACGCAGAACCTCGATGCCTTCGAGGTCAAACATGTCCGTCACAACCCCAGCGTTAACACCCATATACATACCATCGACAAACACGCCGACAGTAGGGTCAATGGAGGGGATTGAGCTGTTCACACCAAGGCCGCGCACGGTGAAGTTCGCGGTGTTCTTAACGGTACCGATATCGTCCAGTTGAACGTTCGGCATCTTGAAGGAAAGGCTTTGCAGATCGCGAGTCTGCAGCGCTTCCAGTTGATCGCCAGAGTATGCGGTAGCGGCTACAGGTACTTCCTGCAGCATCTCAGCTTCCGCGCGCTTACGCGCAGTAACCTGGACTTCATCCATTAAGGTACTGACAGAACCTTCCGCTGCGGCAGCTTGCACACTACCCACACCACACGCCAGTGACAAAGCAGCCAGCGAGCAGGCCGAAGCCAGCACCAGATTCCTGCTTTTGCCATTGGCAGTGTTCAAACGAAAGGACTTGGACGCGGTACCGTCAGTTTGACTTCCCATGTTTTCTCTCCATTGCACTAAGTTATTTTTATGTAATTTGCAGCAACAGAACCACAGCGACCTCTTCAGAAACCACCGATAGCAGAGGTCAGCAACCGTGCTCAAAAATGGTCACACCTGAAAAACAAGCGCGGACAACCAAAAGGTTACAAGAGGTTGGACTATTGCAAAAGCCCTAACATATCGAGAAATTCATTCTCTCTATCGCAAAAAAGGCAAATACAAAGTCGCAACAACCAAGGCGATTACGTGACCAACTCGTCACATATCGCCAGAATCGAAAAACTGTTTCGTTCCTTCTCCATTTCCATTCCCAGGTAGCATCCGGCCAAAAAGCGTGAGTCTCTGGGTAACGTTTCGCAAACCACCTTATCGTTGCCATCAATAATAAAAATTACCGTGGCAAATAACCGGCGAGCGGCACACAGCACAAGCCAAATGCAAAATCGGCTCAACAATCACATGCAGCTGGTGCCAACCAAGCTTGTCGTGCTCAGGGGCTTAGCCTTTCGACCTGCCACTCGCCACCCTCCAACGCGCGGTAGATCAGGCGATCATGCAGACGCGATGCGCGACCCTGCCAAAATTCCACAGCGTGCGGCACAACCCGATAACCTCCCCAGAATTCAGGTCGCGGAACCTCAACGCCTTCGAACTTCTTCTCGCACGCGGCAAACTGCTCTTCCAATACCTCGCGGGAGACAATTGCATCACTTTGGTGCGAGGCCCAGGCTGCTATCTGGCTTTCACGGGGACGGCTGGCAAAGTACGCATCTGCCTCGGCCTCCGCCAGCTGTTGCGCCTCACCGCGCACAATTACCTGACGCTCCAGAAAGTGCCAAGGAAACAGCAATGAAACCTTCGGGTTAGCGGTAATATCCCAAGCCTTCTGGCTTTTCAGGTTGGTGTAGAAAACAAAGCCGGCATCATCGAACCCCTTTAGCAGCACAATCCGCTGAGAGGGCTGACCGCCGGCATCGGCCGTGCTCAGACACATTGCGCTGGGGTCGGAAATATCCGCCTTCACCGCCTCCTCAAGCCAATTGCGAAATTGCTGTATGGGGCCATCCGCCAGGTCGCCTCGCTCCAGGCCGCCCTGTAAATACTCTCTACGCCACTGGTCGATTTCCATCGCTGTCACATCCTTTACAACTTCTTACTGGATCAAGATCTCTCTGGATCACTTGGTTCAAAAACTTTGGCAAGTGTACGCTGTTTAAACAGCCATCCCCACCCAACCTACTGCCTACTCGCTGCCCACCTGCTGGAGAAGTGCACCAACCTTACCTCGCCACTACTGACCACCAGAGCCACTTATTACAAATATCCTGTCGCCAAAGGTGCCCTTTCTCAATTTTCCTGCGTTTTCCGTCACAGGGAAGCAGACTCTGCGGGTGCTTGCGGAGCACTCGGAGCGCGACTAGTCTCGCTGCATTCGATAGCGAGCCCGGGGACCGTTTGACCAGCCCAAAGCTGTTCGATCACGACTAACACACGCTATCCAAGCACCTGCAAACTAAGTAAAGAAGAACAGGATAAAAGAATGTCTTCCGCTGCTTCACAAAACACGGCTTCTTCATCAACTGCTCCGCAGCCCCTGCCCAGTTGTGCCCAGGTACTGATGCACCTGCTTCGCCAGTACGAGGTAGACACCGTATTCGGTATCCCCGGTGTACACACCATCGAACTATATCGAGGGCTCCCCGGCAGTGGCCTGATCCATATCACGCCTCGCCATGAACAGGGTGCTGCATTTATGGCCGATGGCTATGCCCGCGCCAGTGGCAAACCCGGCGTATGTTTTCTGATCACGGGCCCCGGGGTAACCAATGCCGCCACCGCGATGGCGCAAGCGTTTTCCGACTCTATCCCGATGCTCGTGATCAGTGCCGTCAACCGCCGCGAAGACCTCGGTACCGGCCGCGGCCGTCTGCACGAGCTGCCACGCCAACAAGACGTAACGCGCGGCTTCTGTGTCTGGCAGCACGCGGTGACGAGCGCGGAGCAGTTGCCAGAGACCCTGGCGCGCGCATTTCAAGTCATGCACGCCCCGCGCCCGGGCCCGGTGCACATCGAGATCCCTATCGATCTGTTCCCTGCCACGATGCAGCGTCCGCTCGCGGACTATCGCGCGGTAGCGCCGACAGCGTTGCCTGCCGCGCCCGCCGATACCGTTGCGACCGCAGCCAAATGGCTCGCTGGCGCGAAAAACCCGGTTATCCTGCTTGGCGGTGGTGCCCAGGAAGCGGGCAAAGAGGCCACCGCGCTGGCAGAGAAACTGGCAGCACCGGTGTTCCAGTCCCTCGCCGCCAAAGGTATCGTGGATGAGCGTCACCCGTTATGCGGCGGCGCCAACCTGAGTTTTTCCAACGTGCGCGAGCGCATCGAAAATGCCGATGTGGTACTGGCAGTTGCGACGGAACTGGCGGAGACCGATCGCAATTTGGTACGCGAGAACTATGCCTTTAATGGCAAACTGATCCGCGTGGATCTGGACCCGGCCCAGCTGGTGTGCAACGCCAACCCGGACCTGGCAATCTGCGCAGACGCAAAGGCTAGCCTGCAACAATTGCTGGATGCTTTGCCCGCAAAGGACAACACAAAAGCGCAGCAGCAAACCGCAACCGAGATAGAAGAACTGCTGCGCGGCTGTCGCAATGAATGGTGGCCGGGATCCGAAGGCCGCTACCCCTGGGTACAGGCGCTGCGCGATGCGCTGCCGGAAAATGGTATTTTTGTTACCGACTCCACGCAGCTGGCGTATAACACCAACCACGCTTTGCGCCTGTTTGAGCCGCGCAGCCACATCACCTGCACGACAGGCTATGGCACCCTGGGCTTCGCCCTGCCCGCGGCCATCGGCGCCGCGCTGGCCAGCCCGCGCCCGGTAATTGGCTTGATTGGTGACGGTGGCATCATGTTTACTCTCGGGGAACTGGCCGCCGCCGTTGAGCAAAAACTGTCACTGCCAATTCTGGTGTGGAACAACAGTGGCTACGGTGAAATTCGCGATTTTATGGACGAGGCTGCGGTTGAACAGGAAGGTGTGAACCTGCACGCGCCGGACTTTGTCGGCCTCGCGCGCTCGTTTGGCGCGGAAGGCTGTCGTATCGACAGCCCGGAACAGTTGAGCGAAGCGGTGGCCAATGCCTTTGCGCGCAAGGGACCGACGCTCATCGAGATTACTGCACCGTCCTGACGGCGGGCACGCAGAAAAATTCAGGGATTTACTAGGACTGCGAACACAACATGACAGATCTGAAAGCATTACCGACGCAAAAACTTTACATCAATGGCGAGTGGCGCGATTCCAAAGGCGGCAGCCTGCACCCGGTGATCAACCCGGCCACCGAGGAGACCCTGTGCGAAGTCATCCAGGGCTCCATGGAAGATGTGGACGACGCCGTGGCGGCAGCCAAAGCGGCGTTTAAAGAGTGGCGGCACAGCCGCGCGGCCAAACGCCAGGCACTGATGCACGCCATTGCCGACGGCATGGAAGCGCGCAAACAGGATCTGGTTGCCGCGGTTTCCGAGGCACTGGGCTGTCCGG
The DNA here is from genome assembly GCF_000220505.1 of Microbulbifer agarilyticus S89. Classification (GTDB taxonomy): domain Bacteria; phylum Pseudomonadota; class Gammaproteobacteria; order Pseudomonadales; family Cellvibrionaceae; genus Microbulbifer; species Microbulbifer agarilyticus_B. The sequence goes on from NZ_AFPJ01000037.1 coordinate 125,059, forward strand.
CGCATATCGCCGAATGGCTGCATGTGGATGGCCCCATTTACTCCATGCGCTATTACGCGGACCGCGCCGCGCTAATGGAGGAAACCGAAAAAGCCGCGCACTCAGTGGTGATGAAAGACCCTGTGGGCGTGTGCGGGTTTATCACCCCGTGGAACTATCCCCTGCATCAGTTTGTAGGCAAGGTAGCCCCCGCACTGGCCGCTGGCTGCACCATGATCCAGAAGCCGTCAGAGATGACGCCGCTGCAGGATTACGTGATGGCGGAAATCATCGACGCCGCGGGCGTGCCGGCCGGTGTATTCAACCTGGTGCCTGGTGCCGGCCCCATCGTGGGTGCGGCCCTGTCCAGCCACGTGGATATCGACATGGTCTCGTTTACCGGCTCTACCCGCGCCGGTATCGAAGTGGCGAAAAGTGCCGCACCGACCGTCAAGCGTGTGACCCAGGAATTGGGCGGCAAATCGCCGTTCATCATCACCCCTGACGCCGACCTTGAAGCTGCGGTGCGCTGGGGCTGTGAGGATGTATTCATCAACACCGGGCAGACCTGTACCGCGTTGACCCGCATGCTGGTACCCGCAGAGCGCTATGAAGAAGCCGTCGCCATTGCCAAGCAGGTCGCGGAAGAAGTCGCGATCGGTACCGGTGAGAATGCCTTTATGGGCCCCTTGTCCTCCTCCCGCCAGCGCGAGATTGTGCGCAGCTATATCGACAAGGGCATCGCCGAGGGTGCGCGCCTGGTAACCGGCGGCAGCGAAGTGCCGGAAGGCCTGGCGCAGGGCTTTTACGTGAAGCCCACAGTATTTGCCGACGTGAACAACGATATGGCAATCGCTCGCGAAGAGATCTTCGGCCCGGTGACCTGCATGATCCCGTACAAAGACATGGAAGAAGCCATCGCCATCGCTAACGATTCCGAGTACGGACTTTCCAGCGGCGTGTGGGCCAAGGACGCGGAAGCGGCAATGCCGGTGGTGCGACGCCTCGAAGCCGGGCTGTGCTTCGTCAACGGCGGCGAGTTCAACTACGATGCGCCATTTGGCGGTGTGAAGCGTTCCGGCAATGGCCGCGAATTTGGCAATGCCGGCCTGGACGAGTTTATTGAACTGAAATCCGTGCAGCTGCCCGCATAAAAGCCTGCGAACGCCCCAAAAGTGGCGACGTGGTTGACGAGTCGCAATCACGTCGCTATCTTTGCCCCCGAACATCAAGAGAGTGGCTGACGCCAACGCCAACCTGCCTACCGGGGCAAGGTGGTTTCTCTTCATAGCATCGCACTTGTGCAGCGCTGTGTAGGGGATGGGGCTGTCGCTGGAACAATTAGGTTTCAGCACTGCAATCCAACCGGGATGCGATTTCACTACTGACGAATCGCCGCTTCCGCCGTCAGCCCTCCAGAACTTTTGGAGGGAACATGTCCGAATTAAAGCTTACCAGTACCGACGTTATCGAAATCCAGATTGCCTCCCAGCGCTGCCGTACCGCAGTCCGGGCGGTCAAACGCAGTGATCGACAACTGCTGTGGCAATTGCTGTTCGACACAACGGAAGAGGCGCTGGCCTTCGCTACCCATTGTCGCGCCAGCGAAACGCCGGTCACGGCCCACAAGGCCTGCGAACTGGCGCTATAAACACGACTGAATACAGGGATGGGGAGAATCGTCATTAATGACTCCCCGGCCTACACTTACGGCTGGTCACACGTGGCTATTCTCACGCCAGAACCCACGTCAGCGTCGCTGCGGCCGTTAATTGGGAAGACCTCCCGGAACATCGCCCTACTGCCAAAAGCACAACAGGAGCCAATAACAACGTCATGTCCAAGCCCGAGCAATTTTTCCAGCACCTGCGCGACGAACTGAAGCAGATCGAGGCCGACGGCCTCTACAAGCGCGAGCGCATCATCACCTCTCAGCAAAGCGCCGAGATTCAGGTAAACAACGACTCCCAGGTACTGAACTTCTGCGCCAACAACTATTTGGGGCTGGCCAATGACCCACAGTTGATCCAGGCAGCCAAAGAAGGGCTCGACCAGTACGGCTTCGGCATGGCCTCCGTGCGCTTTATCTGCGGCACCCAGGACATCCACAAGGCGCTGGAATCCCGCCTTTCTGAATTCCTGCAGACCGAAGACACCATCCTGTATACCTCCTGCTTCGATGCCAATGGCGGCCTGTTTGAAACCCTGCTGGGCCCGGACGATGCCATCATCTCCGACGCCCTGAACCACGCCTCCATCATCGACGGCGTGCGCCTGTGCAAGGCCAAGCGCTTCCGCTACGCCAACAACGACCTGAACGATCTGGAAGAACAGCTGAAAGCGGCCGATGCCGCCGGCGCCAGAACCAAGCTGATCGCCACCGATGGCGTCTTCTCTATGGACGGTGTAATTGCCGACCTGATAGGTATCTGCGACCTAGCCGACAAATACAACGCCCTGGTGATGGTGGACGACTCCCACGCCGTCGGCTTCCTCGGCCAGCACGGCCGTGGCACCCATGAATACTGCGATGTGGTCGAACGCGTCGACATCATCACCGGCACCCTCGGCAAGGCACTTGGCGGCGCGTCCGGTGGCTTCACCTCCGGCCGTAAAGAAATCATTGACCTGCTGCGCCAGCGCTCACGCCCTTACCTGTTCTCCAACTCCGTTGCCCCCGCCATCGTTACCGCATCCCTCAAGGTGCTGGATATGCTGGTAGAAGGTGGCGAGCTTCGGGAGAAGGTGCAGGCAAACTCCGAGTACTTCCGCAAGCGTATGAGTGAAGCGGGCTTCACCCTCGCCGGCGCCGACCACGCGATCATTCCAGTAATGATCGGCGACGCCGCACTGGCCCAGAAAATGGCCGACAAGATGCTGGAGAAAGGCATCTATGTGGTGGGCTTCTTCTACCCGGTAGTCCCCAAAGGCCAGGCGCGTATCCGCACCCAGATGTCTGCCGCGCACACCCGCGAGCAACTGGACCGCTGCATCGATGCATTTATCGAAGTAGGCAAAGAACTGGAAATTATTTGAGCTGAGAGTTTTGAGTCGAGTTATGAAAGCACTATCCAAGCTCAAGTCCGAACCAGGTATCTGGATGACGGACGTCGACGTGCCGGAACCCGGGCACAATGACCTGCTGATTAAAATTCGCAAAACCGCAATTTGCGGTACCGACATGCACATCTACAACTGGGACGAATGGTCGCAAAAAACCATTCCGGTACCCATGGTCGTAGGCCACGAATACGTGGGCGAAGTCGTCGGTATGGGACAGGAAGTCGCTGGCTTTAATGTGGGCGACCGCGTTTCCGGCGAAGGCCACATCACCTGTGGCCACTGCCGCAATTGCCGCGCTGGCCGACGCCACCTGTGCCGCAACACTTACGGTGTTGGTGTGGACCGCCAGGGCGCGTTTGCCGAATATCTGGTAATCCCCGCGCTGAATGCGTTCAAGATTCCCGACAACATTTCCGATGAACTGGCGTCGATCTTCGATCCATTTGGCAACGCGGTACATACCGCGCTGTCGTTTGATCTGGTGGGCGAAGACGTACTGATCACCGGCGCCGGCCCGATCGGCATCATGGCCGCGGCGGTTGCCCGCCACGTGGGTGCCCGTCATGTTGTGGTGACCGATATCAACGATTATCGCCTCCAGCTGGCGGCAAAGATGGGCGCAACCCGCACCGTCAACGTCAGCAAGGAAAACCTGCCGGATGTAATGAAAGACATCGGCATGACTGAAGGTTTTGACGTGGGCCTGGAAATGTCCGGCGTCGCCGTCGCCTTCCGCGATATGCTGTCGGCAATGAACCACGGTGGCAAGATTGCAATGCTGGGGATTCCCCCGGGTGAGATGGCCATCGACTGGAGCCAGGTGATTTTCAAAGGCCTGGTATTGAAAGGTATTTATGGCCGGGAAATGTTCGAGACCTGGTATAAGATGGCCAGCCTGATTCAGTCGGGGCTCGACCTGTCACCTATCATTACCCACCAGTTCTCCGTGGACCAGTTCCAGCAGGGCTTTGACACTATGGGCTCTGGGGAATCTGGTAAAGTGATTCTCAACTGGCAGTAATCAGTCGCTTAAGCGGCCCCAGAAACGAACCTTCAAGCGCACGCACGGAAGCGTTGCGCCATGCATTCGCACAAGGAGATGAAGAAATGCTGAGAGTTATCGCCGTACTGGTGTTCGCCCTAATACTGCTCGCCCTCGCCGCACGCCTGTTTTACGACAACAAAGATAAAAACGAAACCGGCTGTATTGAACCGATAAAGTTCTATCAAATATCCTGAAGCGCGCCTAAACACCCAGTTTCTTGATAAGGCGCGAGCTGGTCGTACCCTGCACCAGCAGGGAAAACAGCACCACACCAAAGACCATCGACTGCACTGTCCACCAGTAAGGTAACTCCGTGGGCAGTGACAGTACCAATGCCACTGCAATCACACCGCGCAACCCGCCCCAGCTTAAAATCATGCGCCAGGAATTGGGAATTGGCGGCCCCACAAAGCGCGCAAATGGCGCTACCAAAAAAATCGACAGCGTGCGCGCCACCAGCGCCGCCACTATCGCGATAATGATTGCCAGCCACTGGTGGGTAAACATGTCGAACGTAATCACCAGCCCCATAATCACGAAGATCAGCGCATTGAAAAACAGCCCCAGCCACTCCCAGGTCGGTTCCGCATGGCTTAGATAGGTGTCCTGCTGCTCGCGCAAACAGGAACGCGCGATAATGGCACATACCATTACCGAAAGAATGCCGGAGACACCGACCACGTGTTCCGCCAGATAGAAACTACCGAATGCCGCCAGCACCAACACCATCAGCGCAGCACCTGCGGACTTCAGAAACAGAATCACAATGGCGGTCAGCAAACCACAGATGGTGCCCACCGCCAACCCACCGACAAACACGGTGACGAAATACAGGGAAAAACTCGCGAACCCGAACAGCGACTCCCCTGTGGCCACCGTGCCCTCCATCACACTGTGACTGGCAATACCCAACGCAAAAGAGAACAACACGATCGCCGCGGCATCGTTAAACAGGCTCTCCCCTTCCACCAGTGTCAGCAACTGGTCATCGGCACCGCTCTGGCGCAAACGCGCCACCACACTGACTGGATCGGTGGCCGCAAGGATCGCCCCGGTAAGAAACGCCGCAATCCAGGGAAATCCTGTGGGGTGATGAATCCCGTAATAGACGAGCACCGCGGTAATCAGGCAACAGATCAGCACGCCAATGGTGGCGAGTAACAGAATCGGCCCCAGCCAGCGAAATAGGATAATCGGGTCGATCTTCCACGCAGACTCAAAGATCAACACCGGCAGGATGACGAAAAACACCAGCTGATGCAGGTTCTCTGCCCGCAGGCCGGTGTCGTAATCGAAGATGGGGAGGAGCATGCCGGCAATCACCCCGGCAATCAGGCAGCCGAGCGTACTGTCGCGCTTCAACATCCGCGCAATACCCAATCCCGCGACAGCAGCAGAAGCCATATACAAGCCCTGGCCAACCAGGGTAACGACGCCTTCCATGGCGGTGTGCTCCTTGTTATTGATCGCTTTACGTATTCCTGCGGTCGCTCGCAATCACAGGGCGGGATTCCGCGAGCGAGGCAAGCGTCGTCAGTGGCACCGCGACACCGCGCTCACCAATGACCTCCAGATGGGAACGGCGCAACTGGCGCGGCTCCGGCACGCCGCAAGAGTGGGCAATGGTGCCGACCTCGTAATCGAGGTTACGCGCGTAATGGTAGACCCGTTCCGCCTTGTCCATGGGGTCCAGCCCCTGCTGCAGATCCGGATTGTGGGTGGTGACGCCCGTAGGACAGGTGTTTTTATTGCATTGCATTGCCTGAATACAGCCCAGCGCAAACATAAACCCGCGCCCGCAATTCACAAAATCCGCCCCCATGGCCAGCGCCCACGCCACCACCGACGGTGTCAGTAGCTTGCCCGCACAGATAATCTTGATCCGCTCACGCAGCCCGTAATCCTCAACCAGATCCACCACCATGGGCAGGCTGCGGTTCAAGGGTAGCCCCATGTAGTCCATCAGGCTCTGAGGCGCCGCGCCGCTACCGCCATCGGCGCTGTCGATATTGATAAAGTCCGGCGCACTGTCGACACCCCGGCGCAAAATCGCCTCGAACAAGTCGTGCAGCCAGTCGCTGGTACCGATCACACATTTTATTCCTGTGGGTTTGCCGGTGACCTCACGAATATGATTGATCATATCCAGCAAGCCATCCACATCGCGGATCTCCGGGTGCCCATTGGGGCTGATGGAGTCCATGCCTACCGGGATACCGCGTACATGCGCGATTTCCGGTGTCACCTTCACGCCCGGCAATATCCCGCCCTTGCCGGGCTTGGCGCCCTGCGACAGTTTCAGCTCGAACATCTTGACCTGTTCTTGGCTGGCGACCGCACGCAGCTTTTCGTCATCCAGATTGCCTTCCGCATCGCGCACACCATACTTGGCGGTACCCACCTGAAACACGATGTCGCAGCCGCCGACCAAATGGTGGGGAGACAATCCCCCCTCCCCGGTATTGAGCCAGATACCCGCCTTGGCGGCGCCCTTGGATAGCGCCGTTACCGCGGGGACCGACAGTGCGCCGAAGCTCATGCCGGAGATATTGAAGATAGAGCGAGTGGTATAAGGCGTGCGCGCCACACCCTCCCCCAGAGTGATTTCACGAGCCGGTACCGCATCCTTGGCCAGGGTGGGGAACGGGTGATTCAGGAATACGATATCGCCCGGCTGGTTGAGCGGGCGGGTGGAGCCAAACGCGAGGGTGGAATCGATATTCTTTGCCGCGCGATACACCCAGCTGCGCTGGGCACGGTTAAATGGCATCTCCTCCCGGTCGAGCGCGAAGAAGTACTGGCGGAAAAACTCACCCAGATGCTCAAACTGGTAGCGAAATCGACCCAAAACCGGGAAGTTACGCCGGATCGCCTGCTTGGTCTGACTGACGTCCGCCAGATACACGTACACCAGATACAGCACCAGGACCACCAGCCCGAAGGCAAACAGCATGGCGAAAATTTGTAGCACTTTAACCGCAAATGCGTAGATGGCGGCGACCGCTTGAAGATCCATTCCCTAATCCCTGCACTGTCTCTGTTATTGAGTACTCCTCACAAATACGTATGGAGAGTACTGACCAGTCATTGTATGACCTCCCGCACGCCCTTGCACGGTGCTCTTGCGCCCCTCAGCCTATGGCAATAAACTGTATATCCATACAGACCATATCCAGCACCAGATCCTAGCCTGAAGCACGTGGCCAACGACTCCTCCAGTAATCCTATCCGCCAACTCAAGGGCCGCGGTGCCGTCAGCAACCTGGCGGGGCGTTTTATCGACCAGGTGAGTAGCCGTGAGAGTGACGGCTGGGAAACGACGCTGGAACCGCTGGAGCGTATCGAAACCATCGCCATCGAGGAAAAGGCGCGTTCGATCATCGCCACCAACCAATCCCCGGATCTCCCGTTCAGCCAATCCATCAACCCCTACCGCGGCTGCGAACACGGCTGTATCTATTGCTATGCGCGCCCGGCGCATGCCTATATGGACCTGTCCCCGGGGCTGGATTTCGAGACGCAGCTGTTTTATAAACCGAACGCCACCGAGCTTCTGCGGCAGGCACTGCGCAAGCCCAAATACCAGTGCAGCCCCATTGCTCTGGGGACCAACACCGACCCCTACCAGCCGCTGGAAAAAGACAAGCAAATCACCCGCCGGATTCTGCAAACCCTGCAGGAGCACCAGCACCCGGTAACCATCGTCACCAAGGGCCAGCTGATTCTGCGCGACCTGCCCATCCTCGCCGAAATGGCACAGGACAATTTGGCCCACGTCGCCATCAGTGTGACCACGCTGGACAACGAACTGAAACGCCGCCTGGAACCCCGCACCGCAGGTCCCAATGCACGGCTGCGTATTATTGAGGCCCTGAGCAGCGCGGACATTCCCACCGCCGTGATGGCCGCCCCGATTATTCCCGCATTGAACGATGCCGAGCTGGAACAGATACTGACCCGCGCACACGAGGCCGGTGCCATCCACGCTGCCTACATCCTGCTGCGCCTCCCGTTTGAAGTAGCTCCGCTGTTTCGCCAGTGGCTGCAGGAGCACTATCCAGAGCGCGCACAACACGTTATGAGTATTGTGCAACAGAGCCGCGGCGGTAAGGATTACCAGAGTAAATTCGGCAGCCGCCAGCGGGGTAACGGCGTATTCGCCCAGTTACTGCAACAGCGATTTAAGATAACCTGTCGCAAGTTGGGCCTGAATGAACGCAAGCTCAACCTGGATTGCAGCAAGTTCACCCTGCCCCCGCAATCCGGGGACCAGCACAGCCTGTTTTAAGGCCTGCGCCCGAGCGAGAAATACAAGAATAGGAATCTTTTTTGTCTGGCTGGTTTGTCTATCTCATTCGCACCAACCGCGGCACCCTGTATACCGGGGTCACCCGCGATGTGGCGCGACGTTTTGAGGAGCACAGCAGTGGCGGCCCCAAAGCGGCTAAGGCCCTGCGCGGGCGCGGCCCGCTAACCCTCGAGTTTCAGTGCGTCATGCGCAGCAAGTCCGATGCACTGAAACTGGAAGTGGAAATCAAACGCTGGCCGAAGTTGCGAAAAGAACAACTGATTCGTTGCGGGCCTTCTTTCCTGAATGAATATCTCGGCGCGGACTACCAAGGCATCGCGCAAGTCGATTAAACGGAGTATTCAACGACTTTCAATCAGAGAAACTTCAGCTTTCTCAGCCAGCGCAATTTAGAAAGTAACATAAGAATAATGATTACTTTCTAGACAATCATTTCTGCACAAGCAGCGCTAATTGCTCTCCGCTCAATAGTGCGATCCTCCAGATAACCAACACCAACAGCAGTACCAAAGTAGCCAGTAATCCGCCCTTTAATCCGCGGCTGCGGAAAAAGTAATACGGCAACGCGATAAGCCCGAAACCGATAATGCAAATATTCAGAAAGATATTGCGCTTGTACTTTCGTAGATTTGAATCCCGGACGTACCAGGCAAACCCCACGAAAGCGATCGTCAAAGAGAACCACAAGGAAGTGGGCGGAAAGCCCACTCCGGGGTAAAAGTACTGGCTCGCGAAGCCATCTAACACGCCAATCACGATCAAACACAGTAACGCGATAGTTATACTCATAGGGCCTATCCGAGTGTTCTTTGGCTTGCCGCTACTCCAAGATCCGGCAATCAATCCATCCAGTGCCCGTTCATACCAAAGGGCTTAAAGCAGTCCTGCGCGCGTCCTGTCCTCATCCACAAAGAGCGCGATCAAAGAATACTGTGTGAATGCGCTACTGGTGGACAAGTGCTCCTTACACCAGAATCTGACATTCTCCTTATAGGCTTCAACTGCGGGTTCTCGCTGAGTATCAGACGCTAGCTTTCCGTTTAAACCGACGAAATGGCATCTGACCACAATTGGAGAATCCATTTGCTTGGCATCATCCGTAACCGAAAGCATAAGCGTCGAGCTGGCAGCGTCCCACCCGACCAAAAAGAAGCGGGATTCATCCTTAACATTTTTGTTCAGAAAGCTTAGAGCGTAATCAAGGGCCTCTATCATATCGGTATTCACCGAATGCTCTTCCTCCGCCTCGCTCGCCGACGAGTACACCTCAAACTCCACACCATCGCCAAGCAAACCGTCGTTTCCGCCCGCTACAATGCTCTTGTCCCACGTCAGTCCCATCATTACTCCCAATACTTCCAATCGAAATCAATATCAACGTAAGGCGACGTAAGGACAACCCGGCCACCCGCACAACAATTAATACCCCATCACCTTAAGGCTAAGGTATGGAACAATAAAGAACGCTACCGTAACAATCTTGAAGTTCGCCAAAAAACCAAAATAGGCTTCAGAAAGCTTTGCATCATCCAGGTCAAACATACTGCCATGAACCGACTTGATGAATTTTTTCATCAGATACAGCATGCCTGTGGCCAGTAACAGGTAGCCAATATTGAACAGCGACGCCCAGCCAAGAATACTTGTGACCTGAGACATAGTAATCATTTTTCTTCCTTATGGTTTAGCGCGACACCAAATAATCGCATCACAAGTTCGATGAAACATGTATAGAATGAATGCGGAACATACTTAAACAGTGCTTTGAGATAGCTTCTGGCTATCGCTTTCAATGTTCACACCGAGCTAGATACCAGATTTTTGTTTGGCATTTATCGGTATCTGATCATCTTCTAGACTACTGTGAAATACGCGGCTTACCGACCGGACAGACGAACGCATCGAACACGTAACCTTCGATCAAAGAACCTTTTTCGTCAACAGTTGCGACCGGGAACCACCGGCCATTCTTACGGGGTCCCCTAACCTCAACATCGTATCCGGACGGCAATCTCATAACTAAACGCGAAGTAGCCATCGGGGCTTCACGTAGGGCCAAAAAATTTTCGCCCTGCGGATCGAGATTGCAGACCCGGTAATGATCCCCGGAATAGGCTGTCGCCTGCAAAGTGGCTAGAAGGGAGACTATGGCCAAAAGCAATACTTTTAGCCCAATTTGTATACCAACTCGTAAATATTTCCCAACATAGCGGAACATATTTCCAACTCCAGGCTCGATCATCTTAGCGTTCTCACTCTTGCCTCTACCCACAGAAAACACGCTCATAACCATAGTTAAAAATCTGACCATCCACTCAAATGTTCGCTCTTACACACAACATCTACTCTTATAATTTTCCAAAACTTGGCTTCTGGTCGTCAGTTTTCTTATAGCTGCCACTTGCGGTTACATTGCGCCCGAATCCACACTCGCCCCTTTGCTCTACTAAAAGTTTCTTCTCTAGAAACTTCATAATTAACCTACAATCGCCACTGGTTCCTTTTGGCTTAAAAATAGCAACATTTTCCTCTATGAAAGCTAAACCACTGCCCTCCCCAGTGTTCGCCTTTGGTTCGGCCTCCGTTCCATATTCATGAATTCCAAAAAACTCTACTTGGAGTCTTTGTTTCCCCAGCGCCCAGACTTTAAACGTGCCGCTATTGCTTCGCCAGGTTCCATTCACCTGAGCTGCCGTAACGATTTTTGGCTCGTTGGAAGAGGCAAAAGACATATTGCTATAAGATGAAAACAAAAGAATTAGGTAACACATTAAAAAAAAGCAAATACTTTTCATGGAAAACTCCGCATAAACCGCTTTGCTTATCGGGCAATGCATTTAGCCTTTCCCGCAGACTGAGCATTATCACTAAACCAAATCGCGTAAATACTCAGAGACACATAGTCAACTAGTATAGAATGCGTATGTGCACTCCCGTATGGAGCACCAATACATTCCGTCGTTTAGGATCTGATTCTGCTCTTATGTTGGCGGATAAGTATTACGGCGGTGGCGGCCAACACAAATTGAGCTATTGGTCGTTGTGGCGACCACCTCCATTTTTAGATGTTAACTTACTTTAATTACAAATGGATTCAGTTTTAAAATATCGAAATTCAGAAAGTAGTCATATCTGGCGATCGAGAATAATGGTTAGTCGCTGTACAGGTATTTGTGTTGCTACCAGGGAATTGGACTCCCATCGTAATTAAAGAAGCTGCCACTATTTTTGGCATTGATGCTGAGCAGCAGGCTTTTTAAACCGGCCACACTTTCCTCGGTGGTGATCAGCGCATTGGGACCACCCATCTCGGTTTTAACCCAGCCCGGATGCAGGGCAACAACCTTAATCTCCTGTTCTTGCAGGTCGATCGCAAGGCTCTTTACCACCTGGTTCAGTGCAGTCTTGGAGGAACGGTACATGTAGCCACCCCCAGACTGGTTGTCGGCAATACTGCCCACCTTACTGCTCAATATTCCAACAACTTTATTTTGCCCTGCTGCCAAATTGGGATAGAAAGCTTCTGCGAGTTTGTAGGGGGCGATGGTGTTGATTTCCAGTACTTTGCGCCACTCCTCTACATCGACTTGGCCGAAGGTCACGCCTTTGGGCCCGTAATAGCCCGCGTTGCTCACCAGGATATCCAGGGGGCGCCCGTGCAGGCTCTGCGCGAGGTCCGCCAACTGCGCATAATCGGTGACGTCCAGTGTGTGCACTTCGAGGTTTGGATAAGATTCGCTCAATTCGCTGAGTTTCCACGCCGCGGACGGGTTGCGGCAAGTAGCGATCACTTTCCAGCCATCTTCAGCAAATTGCCGGGCCATCTCGAAGCCTATACCGCGATTGCAACCGGTGATGAGAATCGTGCCAGACATGTTGACTCCTGTGGTGGTATTCTTGCCCGGTTCGATAATAGCAACTGCAAATGTTATGTATTACTCGCTTGGCGATTTGATCTGGATTTTTTTACTGGCGCTGCCGGCGTGGTATTTTTGGGCAGGCATGGCGGCCAAGGACCGGGTGCGCCGCGTTGTGAAACAACACTGCATGAAAACCGGCGTGCAGCTGCTGGACGATACCGTGATGCTGGACCGCACACGCATCAAGCGCGACCGACACGGCCAGCTGCGTATCCAGCGTCGTTACGAATTCGAGTTTACCTCCACCGGCGAGCGCCGCTACGAGGGTTTCGCGGTACTGCACGGCCAGCGTATTACCCAGATCCAGCTTTCTCCCTTTCACCTGGACTAGTCCTCCAGCCGGTGAAAAAACAGACAAGAGAATCCCATGCAATCACTCAAAAAAGGTATCTACCGGCACTACAAGGGCAATCTGTACCACCTGATGGAAATTGCCACCCATAGTGAAACCGGGGAACAACTGGCTATTTACCGCGCTCTGTATGATGACTTCGGCGTGTGGGCACGTCCCCTGGCCATGTTTGCAGAAACCGTGACAAAAGACGGTAAGACGTTCCCGCGCTTTGCCCTGGAAAAACCCCTTGATTGATTTCAGCATCGCGGCCCTCGCCAAATAAAGACAATAAGGACTCTCGGTGAATAACAAACAAATCCTGATTTACGGCGCCTACGGATACACCGGCGAACTTATCGCCCGCCAGGCCGTGGCCAAGGGGCTGAAGCCTATTCTTGCCGGCCGCAGTGCCGCCAAGCTGCAACCGCTGGCGAATGAGCTGGCCCTGCCCGCCATCGCCGTCTCACTGGACGATGAGGAAGCCCTGGCGCACGCGCTCAAGGACGTGGTCGTGGTGATCCACTGTGCCGGCCCCTTCTCCGCTACCGCCGAGCCCATGATGCGTGCCTGTATCGCCAGCGGTACCCACTACCAGGACATCACCGGCGAAATGTCCGTGTACCAGAAGGCCCACGGGATGGACGCCGAGGCGCGAGCCGCTGGCGTGGTGCTGTGCCCCGGCACCGGCTTTGACGTCATTCCCACCGATTGCCTGGCGGCGGCCTTACACAAGGAAATGCACAGTGCCACGCATTTGACCCTGGGGTTTGACTCCGATTCCGGCCTCAGCCCGGGCACCGCCAAGACCTCAATCGAAAGTCTCGGCGTCGGTGGTGCGGTGCGCCGCAATGGCAAGATTGAGGTAACGCCGCACGGCGAGCTGACCCGCAAAATCAATTTCGGGCGTGGCGAAAAGTTTGCCGTTGCCATCCCCTGGGGCGATGTGGCGACCGCCTACTACTCCACTGAGATCCCGAATATCGAGGTGTATATCCCCATGAGCCCGCGCCGGGCCAAGAAAATGCAGAAGCTGAACGCATTCCGCTGGCTGCTGCGCATGAAATGGGTACAGAACTGGATGAAGGGCAAGGTGGACGAGAAGGTCCGTGGCCCCAGTGAATCTCAACGTTCCCAGCAGCAGACCTGGGTGTGGGGCGAAGTCCGCAACGACCGCCGCGGCGAACGCCGGGTAGGCCGCGTCGTCACCGCCAACGGGTACGACGTGACCGTGCACGGGTCGCTGGCGGTAATGGAGCATCTGCTGGGCTACACCGGTAACGGCGGCTATTTCACCCCTTCGAAGCTGTGTGGCCACGAACTGGTCGAGAAACTGCCGGGCTCCGGCGCGATCAAAATGTCCATCGACTAGATCGGTGCTCGTGGCGCCACCATCCGCGTGGCGCCCTGTCCACCCTCTCTATCCCCCCTTCCTTGGTAAAACGCTACCAGAATTCACAGATTTCACAGACCTGACACATTTTGTTCAAGTCTGCGCAACATAGGCTTCGTACTTTTACCGTATGCGAAGCTTACCTATCACCCTGAAAACCGTCGATGTGTCGCTGGTTCTGCGTATGGCAGAGCGTGCGGCGCGACCGGCATCCCGCAGAAACTACCTGCTGCTGTCCCGGTCCGCGGATGGCTGGCTCTACCTGGTATCGCCGCTGCTGGTGGCGATCGTGAGCCTGCAAGCCGCTCTGCAGTTCCTTACCGTCTGCGGTGCCGCCTTTGTTATAGAGCGCTCGCTCTACTGGACAATCAAAAACACCACCCGCCGCAACCGGCCGCCGGAATCGATTCCCGGACTGCGATCTATTGTTATTGCCAACGATCGCTTCAGCCTGCCATCCGGCCACACCTCCGGTGCCTTCCTGTTTGTCACCATGCTGGCTCAGTGCCTGCACCCGTTGTGGGCCCTGGGTTACTTCTGGGCCGCGGGTGTCGGTACTTCCCGCGTTGGGCTCGGTGTCCACTTCCCCACCGACGTTTGTGCCGGTGCGCTGCTCGGTACCTGTGTGGGGCTCGCGGTCGCCGGGTCACTGCTATAAATGCCGCGCGCCACGTTTCACCAGACAGGTATATGCCACCCCATAACACTGCAAACCAGCGCAATTCCCTTCGGAGAAGCAATTTGAAAATTCTGTACGGCGTTCAAGGTACTGGTAACGGCCATATTTCACGGGCCCGGGCCATGGCCGAAGCATTCCAGCAATTCCCGAACCTCGAGGTGCAATGGCTCTTCTCGGGCCGCCCACCAGAAAAGCTGTTTGCGATGGAAGCCTTTGGTGATTTCTGGTGGCGCGAGGGGCTCACCTTCGTGCACAAAGAAGGCAAGATAGATCAGCTCGCCACCGCCAGGCAACTGGACCTAGGCAAGCTGCTGAAAGACATTCGCGAGCTGCCGGTCAACGATTTCGATCTGGTTATCAGTGACTTTGAGCCGGTTACCGCCTGGGCAGCGAAAAAACGCAAGCGCCCGAGTATCGGACTCGGTCACCAGTATGCGTTTGATTACGCCATCCCAGCCCCTGCCTTTGGCTGGCTGCCACGGACCATCATGAAACTGTTCGCGCCGGTGCCTATGGGCCTGGGGATGCACTGGTACCACTTTGGCCAGCCGATCTTGCCGCCGATTGCCCACGCCCATGAGGAGACCACGCCCACAGCGCAGGACCATGTGCTGGTATACCTGCCGTTTGAACATGCACTGCCGCTGTTAGAACAGCTGGCGCAATTGCCGCAGCAATTTATTGTTTATGGCTTGCCCACCGATCTCCCCAAAGCGGACAACATCACCCTGAAAGCACCTTCGATAGAAGGCTTCCGTCACGACGTCGCCACGGCGCGTGCGATTATCTGCAACAGTGGCTTCGAACTAATTGCCGAGACCCTGACCTTGGGCAAACCGATTTTGACCCGCCCGCTCAAGGGGCAGTTTGAACAGGAGGCCAACGCCATGGCGCTGGAAGAACTGCAACTGGCCAGGGTGGTGAAACGTATGGATGCACTCACCATTGGCCGCTGGCTGGAGGAGCAGCCACACGGTGTACGCATCGACTGGCCGGATGTGGCGCACGCAATTGTTCAGTGGATTGCGGAGGGCCGATCTGAAACTCCGCACGCGCTATCCGCAAGATTGTGGAAGGGCGTGATTCCCGGACGCCGCCAAGCCCAAACAGCAGTATCAGGCAGCTCCGCATCAGTAGAGATAAACGGTGTCGAGGGTAGTGAAGGCACCTGAACAGGTGCCTTGGTTGGCGCGCGCGCCGAGGCACTCTTTTGGCGATATTGTGGCGATAGTGAGGCGGTAGTGCGTCGAGATTAAAGGCGCACGCGCACGATCAGCCCACTCGAGTCCGAGTCCGATTCCAAGCCCGGCTCCAACTCAAGATCACGGCACTGTGACGGCGGGACTACGGCGATACTGCCGTGATAGCTCTCGACAATATCCACAACCACCGCAAGCCCGATGCCCTGTCCCTGCTGCTGCTCATCGGCACGCACACCGCGCTGGACCACCCGTTGCCACTCGGCTTCGGTCAGTCCCGGGCCATTGTCGGCAACAATAATTTCCAGCCCGCGTCGATCGTCGGAGTTTTGCGCACTGACCAGCAGCTTGCCGCCACCATATTTGTACGCGTTGTCGAGCAGGTTACCCAGCATTTCCATCAGGTCCCCTTCATCGCCATAAAACAGCACGGAAGGATCGCACAACAACTCTGCATCAATGGATTTATCCCGGTAAGCCTTGTCCAGTGCCGACAGAATTTTCTCTGCCATAGGTTGCACCGCCACGCCGCGCAAAATGGACTTGGGCGACGTCGCCACTGCGCGCTTCAACTGGTAACTGATAATGCCGTCCATGCGCTCCACCTGCTCTGCCAGCGCCTGCTGTGCTGCCCGTGGATTTGCTACTACGTCCATGCCTTTCAGCACCGCCAGCGGTGTCTTCAGGCTGTGCGCAAGATCGCCCAGGGTATTGCGGGTTTTCTCCCGCTGGCGCCGCTCATTGTCGATCAACAAGTTCAGGTTATCGGTCAGGGGCACAAGCTCTTTGGGGAACTTGCCCTGCAACGTATCGGCACCCCCACGCTGCATATTTTTCAGCGCACTGGTTACTTCACGCAGAGGGGCCAGGCCCCAACGCAGCACCAGGAGTTGCACCGCAATCAGTGCCAGCGCGCCGATACCCAACCAACGCCACAAAGTGGTATTGAATTGGTACACCTGCGCCTGCAGCGGCCCCGCGTCTTCCAGCACCACAAAGGTAAATTGCAGGTTTTCCAACCCCCAGGCGATACCCTGGCGGAAGCTACTATAGGGCACGGTTGAGTCCGGCAGCTGAATTTTCGCAAATACCTTCTGGTCCTGCCGCAGGGGCAACGGCAGCGGCAACTCGGCAAAATTCGGCAGGCTAAGCGCCGAGGGAGAACGCCAGATTACCCGGCCGCGGGCATCCATTACCGCACCGATCAAGCCGGAGTCCGGCTGGTTGAAGCGCGGTTCCTGCAGGCTCAGGGGCAACTGAAGATTGTCACCCTCCAGCTCGGCTCCCGCCAGCAGCGTGTATACGTGCAACTGCAGCTCGCGCGCCTTGGCCTCATCGAGGGAGGTGCGATAGGCCCGCTCCAGCACACCGGAAACCACTACCAGAAAAACCAGTAACACCAGCGTGGCCATCAAGGAAAGACGGCCAGACAGGGAATGTATCCAGCCCGAGAGGAACTGGCGAATGTCAGACAGGCGCTTAAGCAAGGTTATCAGCTCGTCGGGCTAAAGCGGTAACCGCGCCCACGCAGGGTTTCAATGGGTTTTACCCCACCTGCAGCATCCAGTTTCTTGCGCAGACGACCGATAAAAACTTCAATCACATTACTGTCGCGATCGCAGTCCTGCTCGTAAATGTGCTCGGTGAGAGTGGTTTTGGATACCACCTCATCCGGGTGCAGCATCAGGTATTCGAGCACCTTGTATTCAAAGGACGTCAGGTCCAGCTCGCTGTCGGACACTGTCACCCGCTGGGCGCTGGTATCCAGCTCGATAGGACCGGCGCTGATGACCGGAGAAGAAAAACCTGCGGAGCGCCGCACTAGTGCATTCAACCGGGCAAGTAACTCTTCGGTGTGGAAGGGCTTGGTCAGGTAATCGTCACCACCGGCTTCGAGGCCGCGCACCCGCTCCTGCCAGTGACCACGGGCCGTGAGAATCAGGATGGGGAAGTGTCGCGACTCCTTGCGCAGGGTTTCAATAACCTGAATACCATCAATTTTTGGCAGTCCCAAGTCCATTACCGCTACGTCGTAGGGGTACTCACGCCCCAGATACAATGCTTCTTCGCCATCTGGCGCTTCGTCGACGGTGTACCCCCCCTTGCGCAGGGAAGCCGCCAGCTGTTCACGCAACGCGTGTTCATCTTCTACCAGCAGTGCGCGCATGGTGTTTCCTCAGTAATGCGTTTTTCGTTAGGCGTTAGCGAGAAATTCTTCCGCTCTGTCGATCCACGAATACAACATAGACCTGGCTTTTGTCCGAAAGTCCCTTCACACGGAACATACTTTTGCCTTTGCGCTGTACTTCGCTGATCGCCAAAATCTTGCCACCAAAGCGTTTTTTCACCAGGGTCGCGGCCTCATTCTTGGAAATGCCTTTGTTCTGCACCCGCACCGTAGCCAACGGCTGTACTTTCAGGTGCCGCACTTGCGCAACCTGTGGTATCGCCTGTGAAACGGCCGAAGCCGCCGACACCGGGGCACTTACCAGTGCCGCCAGCAGTAAGCAGGCCAATACGGCATACGGTACAAATTTCATCCCTGCGAAGTTGATGGATACGGCCCCTTGCGCTCGCGTTGCGGCTTGCGGACCTCGAGTGACTTTCACTGCTTTGCTCCTGTCGATTCCATAGCGCCGGTGGATGAATAACAATCAGACGTTGATCACAGTACCGGCGTGACGTCTACACGAACCCGAATTCTATCTCCAGGATGGTGGTTAGTGCGAATCAGATATTCCTGGCCGTTGTAGCGATAGTTAACGTCATAGCCAATTAGCTCCCGACGCGTGCTCACTTCTTCCACAACCTGACAGTGCTGTTGGGTGCCATACTGGACCGGCGCTTGGCTGCGACTGATGGCATTACCGATAAAAGCGCCTACCGCAGCGCCTGCAACCATGCCCGCAGCCTTGTTGCCGCGATGGTGATGGCGACGATAGTGGCGATGATAACGCTTGTGGTGCTTGTGTCCTTTGCTCACATTGCGCCCCACCGCGGCGCCCACGAGCCCGCCGATGATGGCACCCGCTGGCGACGGCTGCTGATAAGTAACGGTCTGGTCCCAGCACTGGGTTCTGGGCTCGACGACATTCACGTCATTATAGATAGGCGTCACCGCGGTGACCGGGGCGTAGTCGTAGCCATCCTGGCCCCCATGCGGACCGGGGTAATAGCCACTGTCACCGGCGCTGGCGCGGACACTCACCGCCACCAGTACTACGGTGAGACCAACCAGCGCCAGCTGCTGTAACCACTTGTTTGTTAATGCCATGTTGCGAACTCCCTAGACCTGAGCGATGGCGCCTTGGCGTGACTTTATTCTTAATCTGGTCACGATTAGGCACCTTTGTTTGGCCAATAATTCGACCGATGGGAGCACTGTACAGGGAGCTGACTGAATCGATCCTGAACTGAAATAAAAAACGGGGCCTCCTGCCCCGCTTATGTCGGCCCCGCTTGTACTGGTCGCGTGGGTATTAGCCCCGCTGCTGCCGTTTACCTCTGCGCTGTTTGAAGCGCTCGCGCTGCTCTGGCGTCATGTTGCGCCAGCGGTCCCGCAACCGACGCTGCCGCTCCGGTGGCAGCTGCTTGAAGCGATCGCGTGCCTCGCGGATTCTTTTGCGCTCTTCCGGCGGCAATTGTTTGAAGCGGTTATAGGCCTCGCGCAGCTTCTGGCGCTGCTCGGGTTTCAAGCGCTGCCAGCGGCCAAATTCCTGGCGCGCCTGTTGCCGCTCCTCGGTAGTCATCCCCGCCCAGCGCGCCGCACCCTCCCGCAAGCGAGTGCGCTGCTCCGGGGTAAACTGGTCCCAGCGACCTTCAAAACGCTGCAATAATTGGCGTTCGCTGTCACTCAGGTCCTTCCACGCGACCGAGTCGGCCCAGGCGCTAGCGGCAAGGAAGACCAACAACAGCAGCGCGAGGCCGACTTTGCGCACGCAGCCGGCAACGGCATTCGATGTGTGTTTGGCTGTGGCGTTACTCATTTCGCTCACCCTGCTCGCTGTATTCACTTTGTTCACTGTGCTCCCGGTGCTTCCCCTGCCTACGCTCTTCACCCAACTCGCTAATCGCTGGATTGGCCGACGCAGGCTCATGCTCGAGTACGCTTTCCACATCGCTCGGAGCGATAAATTCACCGGCTTCATCGGTCCAATCTGACAGAAACAACAGAAAATCTTCATCTAGGGGCTCACTGGCAAACGCCAATGGCAACATCACCAACTGAACCGGCAGAGCCCACGCCAGAGTCCGCATGGCTGTGCGGCGCCTGCCGCCCCCCGAATCAGGACGAGTGGCCATCCAGTGCCTCCTCCGCCAGCCACTGGTAAAACTCCACGTCTTCGATCATGTCCAACTCAGCGTCCTCATTCAGGATCCAGGTATCGGCCAGCATATCTACCGGCTCAGCCGGGGCGCCAGAGGGCTCCAGCCCGAACAACAGCGCAACCGTGAGTACCGCAGCGGCACTGGCCAGCCCCGTGGGTAACCAGAGCATCCAGCCCGGCCGCGATGTACCAGCGGCACCGTCTATAGCCGCAGAACGCGCACGGCGCAGGCGTGACAGGGTCTCACCATCGAGGGACTGCTCGCGGCGCTCCAGGGCCGCGCGCGCACCCGCCGCTAATTCGGCATCGTTATGCGCGCTTGCATCTTCGCGGTCCCGCGACTGGGCCGTGGGCTTGTCTTGTGGCGACGTCATCGCACTTCCTCCAATTGTCCACGCAGGGCGGCCAGCGCCCGGGACAGGTGGGTCTTTACACTACCACTGCTGCAGGACATGGCAGCGGCGGTTTCCGAAATATCAAAGCCCTCGACGCAGCGCAACATAAATGCCTGCTGCTGCCGCGGGGGCAACCGACCGACGGCAGACTCAATCGCATCCAGCGCGCGCTCGGAAAACACACCTTGCTCCGGCCTTGGGCCACTCTGGTCTTCCAGTGCGCCCGGGTCAAATACATCGTCCGCCTCGTCATCGCCACGGGCAAACTTTTCCCGCAGCAACTGCCAGCGCGAGACGGTCTTATGCCTGCGGTGCCAATCGGTGATTCGGTTATTGAGAATGGTAAAGAACAGCGGGCGCCACTGCTCCCGCTGTTTGTGGCCGTAATTGCGCACCAGTGCGAACATAGCGTCTTGCACAATATCCAGCGCATCGTCTCGGTTCCCCACGGCCATGGCGGCCATGGAGAAAGCACGCTTCTCTACCGAGGCTAAGAATTGTTCCATGCTGCGTACAGCGGCCCTTTGATCAAAGCCCCTGTAAGCAGGGGCCTATTCTGAAAGCTTGTTATTATCCTGCGAGTACAGCGCGGCCCCTGCTCTCCTCGGGCCGCACATTCCACTCTTCGGGGTGCCTTAGCTCCCCACCCGCGCACTGCGACGGTCCATCCGGCGGTCCACCTTCTGTCCCTTGCGGTCGAGCTTGCGGTCAATACGCGCACCTTTGCGATCCAGGCGATTATCGATACGATCGCCCTTCCTATCGAGGTGCGCCGCGCGTTTTTCTTTGCCATTGGCAGCCGCGCGTTCGGACTTGCGATCTAGCCGGTTGTCGATTCGATCGCCTTTATTGTCCAGCCGGCTCTCGATACGGTCGCCCTTGTTATCCAGGCGCTGTTCGATGCGGTCCCCTTTATTGTCCAGGTACTGCGCACGCTGGTCGCTGGCATCTGCCGCTGCGACACTGGTGAGCGCTGCAGTCATGGTCAGGAGGACGATCTGTTGCTTGATCCGTTTCATCGATGGTTCCCTATTATGATCAGTGGTCGGTAAGTAAGTGCCAGGTGAGAACGTCGTTACTCACCTGTGCCGTTCACTTATCAAAACGTGCAAGACCGCAATTGGTTGACACATCGATGAAATTTTCTTGTTAGCGGGCCTCCGCAGTCTCCACGCTGGGGCCCAGCCAGCGCTGGGTCAGTGTACCCGCGGTCATCGCGCCGTTCACATTCAACGCGGTGCGCGCCATATCGATCAGCGGCTCGACGGAGATCAATAGTGCGGCGATCTGCACCGGCAGGCCCATGGTAGGCAGTACCACCAGCGCAGCAAAGGTCGCCCCACCGCCCACGCCCGCAATGCCGAAGGAGCTGATCACAATGACGGCGATCAGCGAGGTGAGCCACACGAGATCAAACACATTAATCCCCATGGGCACTGCCACCATCACCGCCAACATAGCCGGATAAATACCCGCGCAACCGTTCTGGCCAATGGTGGCACCAAAAGACGCGGAAAAGTTGGCAATGGCCGGAGAGTTGCCGAGCTTGTCGATTTGGGTTTCCACATTGAGTGGAATGGTCGCAGCACTGGAGCGGGAGCTGAAGGCGAACACCAGTACCGGCAATACGGTAGCGAAATAGTGCAGTGGACTAATGCCGTTGACCATCAGCAACAGCGCATGCACCACAAACATCAGCGCAATCGCCACAAACGAGGCCACCACAAAGTTGAACAGGTTGAAGATATCCGTCCAGCTGGACTTGGCCACCAGCGCGGTCACCAGCGCCATAACGCCATAGGGGGTAAACGCCATGATCAGGCGTACCAGCTTCATTATCCAGGCCTGGGCCACAGTAACAAAGCGTTCGATGGCAGCGCCCTGCTCCGGGTTCTCCCGACGCACCGCCAGTGCGGCCAGCCCCATCAATACCGCAAAGATCACCACGGCGATCACCGAGGTATCGCGCTGGCCGGCGAGGTCCGCAAAGATATTGCGCGAAATAAACGAGGTAAGGATTTCGGGAATACTGAGGTCGGTCACACGGCCCATACGCTCATTCAGTACATCCACCCGCGCGGCTTCACGAGAGCCTTCTACCAGCCCCTCTGCCGTCAGGCCAAACAGGTGCGCGATTACCACACCGATAAACGCAGCAATGGCAGTGGTACCGAGGAGAACCACCAACACCGAGCCACTGATTTTGCCCAGCGACGCGGTATTGCTCACTTTGACCACCGCGGCGAGGATCGAAATCAGTACCAGCGGCATTACCAGCAGGTGCAGCAGATTTACGTAGCCGTTGCCGATCAGGCCGATCCAGTCGAGTACCCAGGGAGTGTTCACGCCCCAGCCTTCCGCCAGGTGCATCAGGCCGCCCAGCACCACCCCCAATAGCAACCCGGCAAATACCGCCGGGGCCAGCGAATTGCGGCTGCGGTGCCAGCGCGCCAGGGGCCAGAGTAAGAACAGGTAAAAGGCCAGCAGTAGAAATGCACCCAATTGCATTTAGTTTGAGTCCCAGATTACAAATTTAAGGAAAATAGTTTGCGCGCATCCTAACAGCCGGCGCGTATGTCCCTTAAAGACGCTTTGGTTATACGGGTAGAAGCAAGCGTATGGCGTACGCCGGCCTGTCCCGGGAAAGCCTGCTCCGGACCTTACTCTGTTACGTAGGGCTGAATAGCTTCCAATAAGGATTCTGAGGTTTGCGGTCCGATCAACGTCCGCTGCCACTGGCCGTGGCGGTCGATAATGAAGGTAGAGGGGAGCACCTGCGGCACCGCCTGACCCCAGCGGCCTTCCGGCGCGTCCGGCAATAGCGGGAAAGCGATACCGAATTTGTCCGCTTGCCGCTGTATTTCTTCTTTTGGTGGCTGGTCAAAATTTATCCCGAGCACCAGTACCTGGTCTTTATGCTCGCGGTAGAAGGTATTTAGCTCGGGTATCTCTTCACGACAGGGCGCGCACCACTTCGCCCAGTAGTTCACCAGCAGGACTTTTCCCCCGGTATCCAGCGGTTCGCCATGCAAGTCGACCAATCCACCGGAGCGCGGCCCGCACCCCGTGGCCAGTGTGAACATGGCAATGAGCAGGAACAGAGCACGGAACCGCTCAAGACTTTGCTGTTTTACTCGACGACTTGCCGCTGCGCGCATTGCGGCCACTCCCTTTGCTGACTGGTTTATTATCTGGGATCTCTTCCCCGGCCACGACGGCAGGGCTCAAGCTGGTATCCACGCTTTTCTCCACAACCTCTTGCGACATCGACTCGCGAAACAGCTCTCCAAGGCTCCGCGAGAGATGCTCGCGGGAAAAGTCTCTCGCTTCGCGGAAACGCGCTTCCACCTCGCGGTACCAGGGGCGCACCTCCAGCTCGCGGTGACCACTCTCTGGCACCGGTGCCGGGTGCAGCCAATCCAGCATCTGCTGCAGGGTCACGGAATCCAGGTCGCGCAGTAGCACATACTCATTGCGATCCGTTTGTCCGATCACCTGGTTATCCTGCAGCACCTCGCGGATGCGCCGCCACTGCGCCGGGCGAATACCCGCGCGCGAAATATCCTGCTCGCGGATGGTCTGTCCCTGCTGATAGTTGCAGAAGAACTTCCACAAAATAGACAGGGTCGCCACCAGATCGGAATAATTTCGGCCCTGGGCCGCCGCATGGTAGGCGGACAGCGTTCGCACCAGCACACATCCTGCCAGTACGATCATCCACATCAAATAGATCCACAACAGGAACAGCGGAACGAAGGCAAATGCACCGTAAATCGCCTGCACCGAACTGCGCGCGACGATGGCACCAAACAGATACTTGGCCAGCTCAAACGCAAAGGCGGTGATCACGCCGCCGGCGAGGCCGTGCCGCAGCGGCACACGGCAATTGGGCACCGCCACAAACAGTAAGGTGAAGGCGATGGCGGTAAATACCCACGGCAGCACCCGCAGCACCACCGGCAATACGCCGAGGCTGTCGTTATGCGCGAGCACTTTCTGCGAAAACAAATAGGTGGTGGCGGCCATGCCGGCGCCCAGCAAGATCGGCCCGAGGCTCAAGATCGCCCAGTACAGAAGAAAACTGGAAACGCCGCGGCGGCCCTTGGGAATATCCCAGATCGCGTTAAATGTGGTCTCAATGTTTTTCAGCATAAAGCCCGCGGTCAACAGCAGAATACCGATGCCGACACCGGTAAGCCGCTGGGCCTGGGTGGAAAAACTATCGATATACTCCTGCACTTCACGCCCACTTTCCGGCACGAAATGGGAAAAGATCTGATGCTGGATTTTACTTTCCAGACCCGCAAAATCCGGAAACAGTGACAGCATGGCGTAACTCACGGTCACCAGGGGGACGATTGCGAACAGCGTCATGTACGTGAGCGCTGCGGCATTCTGCCGACAGTTCTTCTCGTTGAATACGGTCCATAAAGAAGTAAAAAAGCGACGCCAGCGGTGCACCATTTCAGTCATGGGTCTTCTCAATTTGTTATAGCTCTTGTCATACAACGCCCCACACCACTTGCCCAACCCGCTTGCACGAACCCGGCTAAACAGGCGGTTTTGCGCCATTTTCTGGTGAGCGGAGCGTATAAATCCCTGCAATTTGTCTAAAAAGTACGCCATACCTCAGCGTAGACGACCAACCGCAGGCTGTTAGAATACGCCAAACCTTAACAGGATACGCTTTCAATGTGGACGATCTACCATAACCCTCGCTGTTCAAAATCTCGCCAAACCCTGCAGTTGCTGCAGGAAAACAATGTCGAACCAGAAATCGTGCTCTACCTGGAAACCCCGCCAGATGCCGCCACACTAAAAACGATTCTTGGCAAGCTGGGTATTGCCCCGCGCGACCTGTTGCGCAAGGGCGAAGACGCCTATAAAGAACTGAACCTCAAGGATGCCGGCCACAGCGACGATGCCCTGATCGACGCAATGGTAAATCATCCCAAGCTGATCGAGCGCCCTATCGTGGTGAAAGGCGACAGGGCCGTGCTTGGTCGTCCGCCAGAAAACGTACTGGAGTTGATCTAGTGTCCACTGCGAACGCGCCCTATATCCTTGTCCTTTATTACAGCCGCAGCGGTGCCACAGCCAAAATGGCCGCGGAACTTGTGCGCGGCATCGAAGAACACGGCCTGGAAGCGCGGCTGCGTACGGTGCCCGCGGTATCTCCAGACACCGAAGCCACGCAACCCCCGGTACCCGACAGCGGCGCGCCCTACTGTACCGCAGACGACCTGCGCCATTGTGCCGGCCTGTTGCTCGGCAGTCCCACCCGCTTCGGCAACATGGCGGCGCCCTTGCGGTACTTCCTGGACCAGACCAGTGACATGTGGCTCGACGGCAGCCTGAGCGGCAAACCTGCGGCGGTGTTTACCTCCACCGGCAGCCTCCATGGCGGCCAGGAAACTACCCTGCTATCAATGATGTTGCCATTGATGCACCACGGCATGGTCATCGCGGGTATCCCCTACTCGGAAGGTGCGCTGATGCACACGTCTACTGGCGGCACGCCTTATGGGGCCTCCCATTGGGCAGGCAGCGCAGAAGATGGACTGAGTGCCGACGAGATAACCCTGTGCCGCGCACTTGGAAAACGCGTTGCAGACCTGGCGAGCCGACTGGGAGACCACCGTGGCTAAAGACAAGAAACCGAGCAAGCCTATCGATGAGGCACTGGTGGCCCGCAAACTGGCCTTCGCACGCAAACTCAATTGGGTGTGCTATGGCGGGCTTTTGCTGTTGTTCGCGGTGTGGAACCTGTTTTTGGGTGGCTCATTAAAGTGGTGGTTACTACAGACGGTACCGCTGTTACTGGTACTGCCTGGCCTGCTCAAGAAGCGTCAACGCAGCTATTTATGGCTGTGTTTTATCCTGCTGCTGTACATTACCGCCGGAATCGTCGACGTAATGATGCCTACACGCGGTTGGCAGCATGGCGCGTTGACCGCCCTCAGCCTTATCCTATTTGTATCTTCGATGATGACCAGCCGTTGGCAGGTGCAGTTATATAACGCACGTACCCACGTAAGCTTGTAAGCCACCGAAGAAACACACCAGACCGATCAACAAGGAGTTTCAGGTTTGACCGACTCAACACGTAGCCGCGGGTTTATCCGCCGCTTCTTTGGCGCCATTGGCGGGGCTATCACCTGGTTACGCCGGGTGGTTACCAACCTAATCTTCCTGCTGTTACTTCTGTTTATCGGCGCCGCCATCTTTGGCGGTGAAGAGCGCATTACAGTACCCCAGGGTGGCGCGTTAACCGTGGCGCCCAGTGGTTTCCTAGTCGATGAAATCAGCCAGCCAGGCGGGCTGCCGGGCTTTTTTGGCGGCCCCTCCGCACCCCCGGAGACACGGGTAAAAGACCTGGTGGATGCCATTGACCACGCCGCCGGCGACAGCCGGATTTCTGCGTTAGTGCTGGAACTCGACAGCCTCGCCGGCGCCAGCCTGAGCAAGCTCGAAGAAGTGGGCGAAGCGGTGCAACGCTTTAAAGCGAGCGACAAGCCGGTTTATGCCATCGGCGACAATTTCACCCAGGGGCAGTACTTCCTCGCCAGCCATGCGGACGAGGTTTACATGAACCCGATGGGCTCACTGCTCCTCACCGGTTTCGGCAGCTACCGCAGCTACGTGAAAAGCGCGCTCGATAAGCTCAAGATCAACTTCCACGTATTCCGCGTGGGCGATTACAAAGACGCCATCGAGCCGTACATCCGCGATGACATGTCACCCGCCTCGCGCGAGAACAAGGCGCGCTGGCTCAACCGTTTGTGGAACGAATACACCGAACAGGTGACCGGCCTGCGCAATTTGCCGCCCAGCGCCGTCGACAACTATATTGCCGATTTGCCGCAGAACCTGCGTGCCGAAGGCGGTAGCTGGGCCAAGGCAGCACTGGCGAATCAATTCGTCGACAAACTCCTCACCCGCCGCGCGGCCGTCGCCGAGCTGCAGGAAGTCGTTGGCGAGGCCAAGGATAATAAATCCCAATACCGCGGTATTCATGCGCAGGATTACCTGCGCCACATGAAGATGACCAACCTGCCGGACCCGCGTCAGCAAAAAGATAAAATCGCCCTGATCAGTGCCGCCGGGGCAATCGTTGATGGCGATGCACCGGCTGGACAGATCGGCAGTGCCAGCCTCGGTAAACTGATTGCCAAGGCCCGCGACAAAAGCGTCAAGGCGCTGGTGCTGCGTATCGACAGCCCGGGCGGATCTGCATTTGCCTCCGAAGCGATTCGCCAGGAACTGCTCGCCACCCGCGAAGCGGGCATCCCGGTGGTCATTTCCATGGGCAGTGTAGCGGCCTCCGGTGGCTACTGGATTGCCGCGGGTGGCGATCGTATCTGGGCATCCCCGTCGACCATCACCGGTTCCATCGGTGTGTTTGGCGCCTTCCCCACCTTCGAAGATTCACTGGAACACCTGGGGATCTACAACGACGGTGTAGGCACCACGGCACTGGCGGGCACCATGCGTCTCGACCGACCGCTGCCCGAGGCCGCCGCCGACATCCTGCAGCAGGGCGTTAACCATACCTATGCACAATTCCTGCAGCTGGTGGCCGCGGCCCGCAACAGCACACCCGAGGAAATTCACAAGATCGCGCAGGGGCAGGTATGGACAGGCCGTGCGGCGCTGGAACTCGGTCTCGTAGATGATCTCGGCAATCTCAAGGATGCCATTGCGGACGCCGCACAGCTGGCCGAGATTGATAAATACGAGGTCATGGAAATCCAGCGCGAGTTGAGCCCCAGCGAAAAGCTGATGCGTGCACTGGCGGAAAATGTCGATGCACAGGTGTCTGCGAGTATCGAGCGTAACCTGCCGCTGGGCGCCTGGTTCAGCAGCCTGCAGCCCGCATTGCAGCCGTTCGCGGAACTGAAATCGTTTAAGGACCCGCGCGCACTGTACCTGCGCTGCATGGGCTGTGTTGCCCCCTAAAACGCCTCTAACACGTCCTCCATTGAACCGTGGTGGTGTTTATCGCCACCACGGTCCTCGCTTCCACGGTCTTTAACACTCTCTAGGCATTCCTCCAGGAAACCCTCCAAGAAACCCTCCAAACAACCGTCCAGAACGTCGGCCACGTCACTGCCTGCCAATCTGCCCATTGATAGTATTCGCGCCATATTTAGCAATTTATTTGGCAAATTTCGAAACGCGGATATCAAGTCATGAAGTTACTCTCCTCCGTTCTCGTCGCACTACTCTGCGGCAGCCTGTCGCTGGCATTGCACGCCGAGCCCCCCGAAGGTAAAGGTTGGAAGAAACACCACAAGCACAAAAAACACAGTTACAAGGAAGAGTACTGGGAAGGGAACTGCAAAATTGAGCGGAAATGGAAGCGCAATGGCGACTACAAGGAAGAGCGCACCTGCAAGAATCCTAATCGCTATGCCCACCACCCCGGTCATCACGATGCTGCCCGCGTGATCATTCTGCCCCCATGGTTCGATCAGGGCGCGCCAGAGCCCGAATACCGTCCGGAATGGCGCCCCACCACCCGCACCTCCGTATCGCGCTGCAACAGCGATCAAGTGGGCAGCGTATTGGGCGGGCTGATCGGCGGCGTTATTGGCCACCAGATCGGCGATGGCCGCGGCAACACCGCGGCCACTATTGGCGGGGCCATTGCCGGGGTACTGATCGGCGGCGAAGTGGGCCGGCGAATGGATCAGCGCAACCAGGCATGTGTGGCACAGGCACTGGAGTTTGCCCCTGAAGGTGAGCGCATCACCTGGCAAAACAGCCAGGGCAATGAAAACTACGCAGTAATCCCCGGTGGTATCGAAATGCGTGGCGACCAGTATTGCCGCTCTTACACCGCCGAATTCTTCTCCAACGACGCTTCCGACAGCACTCGTGGCACCGCCTGCCGTCAGGCCGATGGCACCTGGGTCCGCTCCATTTGAGGTGAGCCCGACCTGCTCGCTCCGGCGCAGTGAGAGGGTATTCCTGCGGAATACCCTTTCATCACCCCCGAAGCATCGCCTGCAGCCTCCCCTACTTAACCCTGCCAAGACTTTGCCCTGCCCAGCTCTTCCCTGTCCCGTCCCTCTGTGACGATGCACCCCATTGGTGCGCACCCTGCTCTACCCTCGACTAGAGTACCCATATTGGGGCGCACGACCCGATCTCTTCGACTCAACAAGTAAATTTCTGCGCCAATTGTCGTGAGCAAAGCACCGCCGTGGCTCACTTTCCGTAGACTGGCACTATTTTTGGATTAGTAGATCTAAGCGCACGCATTCACGTGGGCCGCGCAAGATCTGCATCAGGAAGACCCGTATCTGGAACGGAATGAATAAAAATACCCGCCCGCCGCACCAATGGCTGATCGTCAGTGATCTGGACGGCACCCTGCTCGACCACTTTACCTACTCGCACCAACCGGCCGATACGGCCCTGCGGACGCTGGAAGCCGCCGAAATCCCGGTGATTCTCAATAGCAGCAAAACCCGTGACGAGATGCTGACGCTGCGGGACACTCTCCACAACCGCCATCCGTTTATTGTGGAAAACGGTTCCGCGATTTTTATCCCCGTGGGTTATTTCCCGCAAAAACCGGAATCCGCGCAAGAAGAATCCGGTTACTGGGTTCTGGAGCCGGGAGCACGTCGCCAGTCTATCCTCGACTTCCTGGAGCAGGACAATGAAGACCACGAGAAAACGTATTTAAATTTTGCCGCTGCCAGTATTGATGAAATCGTCGCGGCAACCGGGTTGAGTCACGCACAGGCCGAGCAGGCGAATTCCCGCCATTATTCCGAGCCGCTGCTCTGGCAGGGTACGGAGCAGGAAAAAACGACTTTTGCCAGCCGCGCCGAGGCCGCCGGCTTTGCCACTCTGCAGGGCGGACGCTTTCTGCATGTGCTCGGCCAGACCGACAAGGGGCACGCAACGCAATTGCTGCAACAGATCTACCAGCAGCACAGCAACCGCCCCTGTAAATTGGTCGGTAGTGGTGACGGCCCGAATGACCTGGACATGCTGAAGGTTGCCGACATCGCCATCATCGTGCGCTCGCCAACCCATGCCCCGCCCACACTCGACGACCACCCTTTCCTAGCCGTGACACAGGCTACCGGCCCACAAGGTTGGGCTGAGGTTATCCAGAAGCTGCTTGCAACCGAATTCAAAACTGCACAATAACAGGAAAATACTGTGACCGATTTTTTTCAAAATGGCGATATCACGACCCTGCACAATCTTTCCAATCGCAGCCTGGAGGATATGGAGGCCGACCTGATTCGCTTTGCCAAGCACCGGCCCATGTCGCTGCTCTTGCCGTCGCTGTATTCCGAACTGGAAGGCGAGGCGCTGCCCAAAATTCTGAAAATTCTGGCCGAGGTTCCCTACCTTTCTGAAATTGTTATTGGGCTGGACCGCGCCGATGAGTCGCAATACCGCGACGCACTGAAACAGTTCAGCATCCTTCCGCAACACGTGCGCGTGCTGTGGAACGATGGCCCGCGCCTGCGACAGCTGGATGCACAATTACAGGCCGACGGCCTCGCGCCGCAAGATGCAGGCAAGGGACGCAATGTTTGGTACTGCCTGGGGTATATTCTCGCCTCCGGCCGCGGTGAGGCGGTGGCACTGCACGATTGCGACATCGTAACTTACGATCGCGAGATGCTGGCGCGCCTGTTTTACCCGGTGGCCAATCCCCAGTTCAACTACGAGTTTTGTAAAGGCTATTACTCCCGCGTTGCCAACGGAAAAATTAACGGCCGCGTGTGTCGCCTGCTGGTCACCCCGTTGATTCGTACCCTGAAAAAAATTTACGGTCACACCAAGTACCTGGAATACATGGATAGCTTCCGCTACTCCCTCGCCGGGGAGTTTTCCTTCCGTCGCGACGTGATCAACGACCTGCGTATTCCCAGCGACTGGGGGCTGGAGATCGGCGTGCTGTCGGAGATGTATCGTAATTACTCCACCAATCGCCTGTGCCAGGTAGACATCGCACACGCCTACGACCACAAGCATCAGGACGTGTCGTTTGATGATGAGCATTGCGGCCTATCCAAGATGTCCATCGATATCGCGAAATCCTTCTTTCGCAAGCTGGCCACCCAGGGCACGGTATTCTCCTCAGAGACCTTCCGCAGTATTAAAGCCACTTACTTCCGCATCGCGCTGGACTTCGTCGAGACTTATCGCAACGACGCCATCATTAATGGCCTGAATTTTGATATCCATAAGGAAGAACAGACCGTTGAGCTATTCGCGAGCAACCTGGTGAAAGCGGGACAGGCCTTCCTCGAAAACCCGATGGAGACGCCGTTTATTCCCAGCTGGAACCGTATCACCAGTGCCGAACCCGGATTCCTCGACCAGCTCAAGCAAGCGGTGGAAGCCGACTACGAAGAGTACAACGGCTGAGCGTCGCACATTATTCAGACTTGTAGATATCCGGGGGAGACCGTGAATCAACCGACCGCACACCTGCCAATCAAAGAAGTATTGCACCAGAAGGTGATGGATCACCTCACGTTTATCTACCCGGAGCACGACATTGAATCCATCGCGCAGGACCTCATCCGGACTATGCGCCTGGACGAGGACTGTCAGAGCCCACTTGCACACAAGAACCTGTGGGACCAGACCGATATTGCGGTGATCACCTATGGCAACAGCATTCTGAGTGATAACCAGCCGCCACTGAAAACCCTGCACCATTTCCTGCAAACGCATTTTCCGATGCTGATCAACACGGTGCACATCCTGCCCTTCTTCCCCTATTCCAGCGATGACGGCTTTGCGGTATCCGCCTACAAACAGGTCGACCCGCCGCTGGGTGACTGGAGTGATATCCTGCGCATTAGTGCGGATTTTCACCTGATGGCCGACCTGGTTATCAACCACTGTTCCGCCCAACATGAGTGGTTTACCAATTACCAGAAGGGGAAAAGTCCGGGGCGTGATTTTTTTGTGGAGGTCGACCCCAAAGAAGACCTCAGCAAGGTAGTGCGCCCGAGAGTTACGCCATTACTGCGCGCAACCAGCACGCCGCGCGGCACGCAACACGTGTGGTGCACATTTGGCCACGACCAGATCGACCTGAACTTTGCCAACCCGAAGGTACTGGCGAAAATAGTCGATATTATCCGGCTGTATCTGGACATGGGTGTGCGTATCTTCCGCCTGGATGCGGTGGCCTTTATCTGGAAAATCCTCGGCACTAACTGCCTGAACCTGGAAGAGACTCATGAGATCGTGCGCCTGTTGCGCACCCTGATCGAGCATGCCGACCCCAACGCAGTCATCATTACCGAGACCAATATTCCCAATCGGGAAAACCTGTCTTACTTCGGTAACGCCAATGAAGCGCACTGCATCTACAACTTTTCGCTGCCGCCACTACTGGTGAATTCGCTGGTGACCGGCAACTGCCGCTACCTGAAAAACTGGCTGATGAGCATGCCGCCCGCACAGAACGGCACGACGTACTTCAACTTTATTGCGTCACATGACGGGATCGGCCTGCGACCGGTCGAGGGGTTGCTGGATGACAGCGAGCAGGAAGCGCTGATCCAGACCATGGAGAATTTCGGTGGGCAGATTTCCTGGCGCGCCCTGGATGACGGCAGTAACAAACCCTACGAAATCAATATCTCACTGTTCGACGCGCTTAAAGGCACTACCGCAGGGGAAGATAACTGGCAGTTACAGCGCTTTGTGTGCGCCCATGCGATCATGCTGGCGCTGGAGGGAATACCGGCGTTTTACCTGCACAGTCTGGTGGGCACCACCAACGACTACGAGCGGATGAAAGAGCACGGCCATAACCGCGCCATTAACCGCCGCCAGTGGCAGGAACAGGAACTCAACGAGCGGTTGGCAGAGCCGTCGAGCCATCACCACCAGGTGTTCCACAAACTGCGTCGTTTGATCAAACTGCGCCGCGAGCAGCCGGCTTTCCACCCCAATGCCACGCAGTTCACCCTGCACCTCGGAGACCATGTGTTCGCCTTCTGGCGCCAGAGCCTGGACCGCAGGCAGAGTATTTTCTGCTTGAATAACATCTCTGACCAGCCACAGACGGTGTCGCTGAACGCGATCAACCTGATTGGCACGGACACGTGGAAAGACCTGGTGAGCGACGCCACCTTCGATGACATGCTTGCGAGTATTACCCTCGAGCCTTATCAGACGCTGTGGATCAGCAACCGCTGGTAATCAGGTGCACCCGTTCATTCTTCAGCGCCCTGCGGCTGCCGGATATCCAGCTTGCGCAGGGCACCACTGAGCCACACCAGCACAAACGCCAGCAGGCTGAAGATACCTGCCCACAATAAGGTGGTGAGTGGTGCGGTAAATTCACTGATTACCCCGGCGAGCAATGCGCCGATGGCCGCAGAGCCGAACAGGGAAAACTGGTAGATCGAAATTATCCGACTGCGCACCTGCTCCGGTGCCAGAACCTGGACGATGGATTTGCCCAGCGCTGCCGAGGCGGCGGCCACTGCTCCCCAACAGGCGCACAGCAGCGCAAGACCAAATGCGGTCGGCCCAAAACTAATCGCGATCAACAGTGCAGCGCTATACAGCAGGCACATCAGTACCCCACGACCGGGATGGTACCCCTGCCCGCGCCGCAACATGACTGCGGTTGCCGTCACCGTGCCCACCACAAAGGCGATCTGCAGCCAAGCGTAGTAGCTGGCACCCCTTGCATAACTTTCCGCGAGTAACGGCAGTACCACCAGAAATACACCGATATGTACCAGGCCATTGAACCCGACCAGTAATACCAGTTCGAAGATTGCCCGACTCTTGCGCACCTCGGCAAAGCCTTCCAGCAAAGCCCGCGGCAATTTTTTCGTCGGTTTTTCCGCCGAGGTGCCGCTGCGGCGCAGGGAAATAAAAAAACCTGCTGCACATAGCAACACTGCCACCTGTATCAGCAACAGGGCTTCCGCCCCCCAGCTGTCGAACCGGCTGGCCAGCAGCATCCCCACCGCTTGCCCGCCATATTGGGCCAACATCATCCAGGTCACCAGATGCTGCACCTGGCCCTCTTGAAGCCGGCCTCCCGCAGGCGGTTGCTGGGCACCACGTTGTACCAGAGTTTCCCGCGCCGGCTGCAAAAACGCGGTGCACACCCCCAGGCTCACGCCATACATCAGTAACAGCCCCAGGCTGGGAATCGAGTGCATCAAATGATAAGCGAGTACCGCGTGACACAGGGCCAGGCCGATACAGGAGAGCGCGGCGACCCGCGCCGCGTCGATACGGTCCGCCAGCGCACCACCGAACAGTAAAAAAATCAGGTTGGGGAGTAATACCGACGCCTGCACCCAGCTCAGTTGCAGCGCGGGCAATTCGACCAGGGATACCGCAATCCACGGCAGCAACACCACCTGCAGACCGGTGGCGAGCGAGGTGCCACTGAAGCCAAGCAGAAAAGTGCGCAGTCGCGCCGCCAGTGCGGGAAAAGTCATTTCAGAATCCGAAAAACAGTCACTCGCTGCCCGCGTTCTTCCACTGCAATGATTGGGCAGCAGACACACACGCCTGAAATACGACAGGGCTGCGATTCATGAGCGGGCTATTGTCCCACAGATTGACGCGGTGCGGGGGCAGTGCCCAGCTTGGCCAGCTGCCGCAGCGGCCAGAATCCACGCACCAGACGGCGCAGCTGTTTGAGCGCATCTGTACTGTCGCCATAAGCCGCTCGCTCATAGGCCGCGGTGATACGGGCGGCCATCGGGCCGAGCGCGGGTAGCTCGCATTCGATACGGCGCGCAAAATCGCCGGGTGCCTCACCGGGGCGACGCGGCAAACCTGCACGGGCCATGCGCTGACAGAAACGCAGATACACCCGGCTGGCTGGGGGCAGCGCGGGGCCGCGCGCAGACAGGTTGAGCCAGATCAGCAGTCCCAATAAGCCGACAGCGACAGGTACACCGAGAAATAACGCAATGCGTAACGGTGAGATCTCGCCCAGCCAACGTTTCAATAACCCCTGCTGGCGGTCGGCATCAAAGCTCACTACCGTCTGATACCAACGGTAATTAATCATGTCCCACTGCAGGCGCAAGCGGTTTACAAAGCCAATTTTGTGCAGCGGCAGCAACGCATCCTGCATGAACTCCTCCGCCACGGCACTTTGCAGGCCGTCACGAATACGTTCCGGGGCGACCGCCGCGGTGGGGTCGACCCGCACCCATCCGCGCTCAGGCAACCAGATTTCTGCCCAGGCATGGGCATCGTACTGGCGCACCAGCAAGTACTCTTGCTGTTCCACCCACTCACCACCCTGATAGCCCGCAACAACACGCGCGGGTACGCCCGCGGCACGCATGGTAAATACATAGCTGTTGGCGAAGTGCTCGCAGAACCCCTGTTGCGTATCGAACAAGAATTCATCCACCGTATCTGTACCCAGCGCAGGCGGCTTCAGCGTGTAGGTGAAGCTGCGGTTGTACAGAGCCAACAATGCCTGAGAAATGGCCTGGGAATCCATGCCTTCCCGTCGCCGGGCCTCGGCCCAGGCGCGGGCCTGGGGGTTGCCGGAATCGGGTAATTGCAGATGGCGACGCTGCTCCGCCGGGCTCAGGCGTGAAGCGACCGGGGTACTCTCCCGCGGCCAGGAGCGGACATCGTATGCGAGTCGACTGCCCACCGGCATGTGGTAGACCAGCGTATCGTCACCGGTCGAGCGCACACCGCGTGTGTCGGAATCGGAAGTCGCCAGCGCGAACAGCCAGGGATTATGGCTTGCCTCCTGAATGACCTGATAGCGATAGCGCGGTCCCACCGCAGGCAACCTGTCGTCGCCATCCTGGCCGCTCTGCCCGTTGCCGAAGCGCCGACCAAACCAGCGGTTACCCGTGACCCCGGGCTCACTCCAGCGCCGGCCGTCAAAGTGGGTATACACTAACCCGCGCCAGTAGCGCTGCTCCGGGGGGGGCACCGAACCGTCGAAGGAAATTCGCAGTGCCGGCTTGTCGGATTTTGACAACTGGCTGAAATCCCCCGGGCTCATGGAATCGCTAATGCCCGTGGAAGCCGCGGCAGAATTGTTGGGCACCGCCCACAAGGGCCCCAGGCGCGGCATCACCACAAACAGAATCAACATGACCGGCACCGACTGCGCCAGAATCTTTACCGACAAACCCAACGCCCGCCCTGCCCGGGCACTGCCACTGCCCTGCAGCGCCACCAGTGCGGCGGTAATCACCACAAGACATAACACCCCATACAGCGCATAAGGGATCGTCTGTTCAAACACAAACAGG
The DNA here is from genome assembly GCF_000220505.1 of Microbulbifer agarilyticus S89. GTDB lineage: Bacteria > Pseudomonadota > Gammaproteobacteria > Pseudomonadales > Cellvibrionaceae > Microbulbifer > Microbulbifer agarilyticus_B. The sequence continues at coordinate 161,968 of NZ_AFPJ01000037.1, forward strand.
GTCGCGGCAAGGAAGTACGCCAACATCAGGCTGAGCACCGCATCCCGGCGACTGAGCAGCTCGATATTCTTCAGGGTGAAGGAAATTGCCAGCAGAGCGACCATCGGCTCCAGTGCGAACCAGCGCCGGTAAGTCAGTGCTAACCCGGTTACGGCCAGGCAGACCGCCAGTAGCTTGATTGCACGCCCGGGCACGGCGCGACGCCCGCGAAATACCTCAACGCGCCACAGCACCGCCAGAAACCAGGCAAAAATCAGCCAGCTTGGCAGATGCACAAAGTGCGGCAGCAGCACGACGAACTGCGCGGCAAATACCCACAGTAAACTCTCGCGCGGCAACAGGCTGCGGAGCTGACCGGAAGCGTCCGTCACGATGACACCCCCTGCACCGGGAACAAAGCCAACAAGGTTAGAACTTTTTGCCGGTGCGCAGGCCCGACCGCTGGCGCGACCGTCTGCCCGGGAATACGCAGGCCATACGCAACCTGCGCACGCTCGGCTTCGAGCACCCAAGCGCACAGGTTACTGAGGCGGGTCTCCAACTCTCGCCCGGCCAGCAAATCCCAATCCAGCCACAAACGCGCATCACTACCGGATGCATACTCTTTGCTGTAAAGGTCTCGTCCGCCGGCAAATTGCTTCCACGCCACGTGGCGCAGTGAGTCACCGGCCTGATAACTCTTCAGCCCGGCGAAATCATCCCCCCCCACAGTATGGGTTTTCTCCTGATCACCCTCGCCCACGCTCGTCCCCCAGGGCAGCGGTCCGGCGGACTTGGGCTGCGGATACACCAGAAATTCCACGTCCAGATCTACCCAACTCCAGCACTTGAACAGCCCGGCGGGAAAGTGGCTTTCCACACGCAGCCGCGGCGCGCGTACTTTTCCACGCCGAACCAGAGGGAGTTCGAGGGTTACCTCCGCCGGCTCGTTGTCCGTAATATCGACCAGCGCACCTTCTTGCGGCGGCCAGCATAGGCGCACCCGTTCATGCGTGCGCTTGCCGGTTTTCTCAACTGCGATTTTGGCGCGGCCGAAGTCCCCGGCAAATGTGGGCTCTATTTCTTGTAGAAGCAGCTTGAGTCCCGACAGGTTGGCAAAGGTGTGCACCGGCAAAATTACAAACACCCCCACCAGCATAAATACCAGTGCGAGCACCAAATTGTTTTCGTAATTGGTGCCCAACAGCCACAGCAACACAATCAGCAGCAGGAAACCCATACCGGCAGCGGCGGGCAGCACAAACAGTTTGCGGTGATTGAGGGTAACTGTCGGCGCAGGGGGCAAGCGACGATCCAGCCAGCGCAACCAGCGCTGCTGCAAGAATTCTCTGGCTGCGCTGTTATTGCTTATCGTTTGGGGAGAAATTTTTTCGAGCACCTGCCGGCCCCTTACTCGCCTCAGGCAGCGATGATGTCCACTTGATGCATCATGCGCTCGACCAGCTGCGCTCCATCGCCACCGTCGGTTTGCAGGCGGTGACCGGCCACGGCGGGAAGAACCGCCTGTATATCTTCCGGCAGGATATGACCGCGATTGTGAATCAGCGCCCAGGCGCGGGCCGCATGCAGCAGCGCCAAAGCACCGCGGGGAGACAGGCCCACACCGCACTCGGCACTCTGGCGCGTGTGCTGCACCAGACGCTCGAGATAGTCGAGCAGCGAGTCCGAGGCTTTTACCTGATGCACCAGCCCCTGCAGCTTGCGCAAACCTTCGCTGTTGATACGCGGCGTCATCTGCGCCAGCTCGGCACGTGGGTCGACACCCTTGAACAGGGCACGCTCGGCCTCGCGGGTGGGATACCCCAAACTGATGCGCATCAGGAAACGGTCCAGCTGGGATTCCGGCAGCGCAAAGGTACCGGACTGTTGCAATGGGTTCTGGGTGGCAATAACAAAGAAAGGTTCCGGTAGCAGGCGGGTTTCCCCATCCACACTGACCTGGCGCTCCTCCATGGCCTCGAGCAAGGCACTCTGGGTCTTGGGGGAGCTGCGGTTGATTTCATCTGCGAGCAGCAGCTGGCTGAACACCGGCCCCTCGTGGAAGCGAAATTGACCGCTCTCACGCTCGAAAATGCTGATACCGATAATATCCGCTGGCAGCATATCGCTGGTGAACTGAACCCGCTTGTAAGACAGCCCGAGTACCTGGCCGAGGGCATGCGCCAGGGTGGTTTTGCCCATGCCGGGTAAATCTTCAATCAGCAGGTGACCACGCGCCAACAGGCACGCCAGCGCCAGTTTTACCTGATGCTCCTTACCCAGGAGAACCTTACCGATATCTTCGACGATGGCGGAAATGATTTTTTGCACGGCAAATCCATTACTGCTCGGTTTATCTCTTAGCCATTAATGATAGGCCCCGCACCCGCACGGGCCCCTCACAATGTCTCATTTCACGCCATTGTGGCTCTTTTAAGCCAGCTAGGCCAGTGCCGACAACCCCCGTGCCAGATCGGCTTTGAGGTCCTCGACATTCTCCAGGCCTACAGAGACGCGGATCAGGTTTTCGGTGATACCGGCCTTGTGTTTGTCCTCGTCGCTCAGGCGGCCATGGGTGGTGGTGGCCGGGTGCACGATGGTGCTTTTGGCATCGCCCAGGTTGGCGGTCACGGAGAAGATCTTGCAGGCATCGATCACTTTCCAGGCCGCCTCCCGGCCGCCAGGCACGGTAAAGCTGAACACCGCGCCAAAGCCGGACTGCTGTGCCGCTGCCAACTGGTGGTTCGGATGGCTCGGCAGGCCCACATAATTGACCTTCTCCACTTGCGCATGCTCATCCAGCCACCAGGCGATATCCAGGGCACTGGTACAGTGGGCGCGCATCCGCAGGCTCAGGGTCTCCAAACCTTTCAGGAACACCCAGGCGTTAAACGGGCTCAGGCTGGGCCCACAGGTGCGCAGGAAGATCACCACTTCATCCATCAGCTCCTGCTTGCCCACCAAGACGCCACCCAGACAGCGGCCCTGCCCATCGAGGAACTTGGTGGCGGAATGCACCACAATATCCGCGCCCAATTCCAACGGGCGCTGCAGCGCCGGAGTGCAGAAGCAGTTATCCACCACCAACTGCGCGCCGGCACTGTGGGCCAGGTCCGCCATGGCCCGGATATCCGCAACCTCACACAGTGGGTTTGACGGCGTCTCCATAAATAGCAACTTGGTATCGCCATCCAGGGCGTCTTGCCACGCCTGGAAATCCGTCAGCTCCACAAAACTGACCTTGACCCCAAACTTCACCATGTAGCGGGTAAACAGCGCAGTAGTTGTACCGAACACACTGCGCGAACAGATCACTCTGTCGCCACTTTTTAACGTGGCCATGCACAGGCTCAGGATTGCCGCCATGCCACTGGACGTAGCGACCGCGGCTTCCCCACCTTCCAGCGCGGCGATGCGCTCTTCAAACATGCGCACGGTGGGATTGGTATAGCGCGAGTAAACATTGCCGGGGGAGTCCCCGGAAAAACGCGCAGCAGCCTCTGCCGCCGAGGGAAAGACGTAACTGGAAGTGGTGTAGATAGGCTCGGCGTGCTCGCCTTCGGCCGACCGGCTCTGACCCGCTCTTACTGCCAGTGTTTCCAGTGCGTAGCCGTCGTCTTCAAACATGGGGTATCCGTCCCGGGTGTAGAAATCTTAACAAACGGTAATCTTACCCTAAGAATCGCACGCGCGTGGAGCTCAGCCTGCGCGTTGCGCAAAAACAAAAAAGGCCCACCAAATGGTGAGCCTTCTCTGGGCAAAAATAACGTTGGGCGCTTACAGCGCGCTCTCGTTACCTTTGGCGGTGTCGTTGCGTGCGGCGTGCAGGCTGTCCAGGTACTCCTCGGTTACATCACCGGTGATGTACTTGCCATCAAACACTGCGCAATCAAACTCTTTGATTTCGGTGTTGCCGTCGGCGGAGGAAACGATCAGCTCATCCAAGTCCTGGTACACCAGCCAGTCTGCACCGATCTCTTCGCACACTTCTTCCGTGGTGCGGTTGTGCGCAACCAGCTCGGTCGCAGACGGCATATCAATACCGTAGACGTTCGGGTACTTAACCGCCGGCGCAGCCGAGGCGAAGTACACTTTTGCTGCACCCGCATCGCGCGCCATCTGGATAATCTGCTTGCAGGTGGTACCTCGCACAATGGAGTCGTCCACAAGCAACACATTCTTGCCGCGGAACTCCAGTGCAATCGGATTCAGCTTCTGGCGTACAGACTTCTTGCGCTGCTTCTGCCCCGGCATGATAAAGGTACGGCCGATATAGCGGTTCTTCACCATTCCCTCACGGAACTTCACGCCCAGGCGGTGCGCCACCATCTGGCCCGCAGAACGGGAGGAATCCGGAATCGGAATAACCACATCAATATCGTGATCCGGGCGCTCGCGCAGGATTTTTTCTGCCAGGTGTTCGCCCTGGCGCAGGCGCGCCTTGTGTACGGAAACACCATCCATAATGGAATCCGGGCGGGCAAAGTAAACATGTTCAAAAATACACGGGCGCAGCTGCGGGTTTTCCGCACACTGCTCGGAGTGCACGGTGCCGTCCAGCTCGATATAGATACACTCGCCGGGCGCTACGTCACGCACCAGGGAGTAGCCAAGCACATCCAGCGCAACCGACTCGGAGGCCACCATGTATTCGGTGCCCTGCTCGGTCTCGCGCTTGCCGTATACCAGCGGGCGGATGCCGTTGGGGTCACGGAAGGCGACCACACCGTAACCAACGATCATGGCCACGCAGGCATAACCCCCGCTCACGCGTTTATGTACGGCACGCATCGCGGTAAAAATGTCTTCGGCTTTTGGCTGAAGCTTGTGCTGCTTGTGCAGCTCGTGGGCGAATACGTTGAGCAGGACTTCAGAGTCTGAGTCGGTATTAATATGGCGCAGGTCCTGCTGGAAGATCTGTTCCTTCACCTCTCTGACATTGGTGAGGTTGCCATTGTGGGCCATGGCGATCCCGTATGGGGAGTTCACGTAGAACGGCTGCGCCAGCGCAGGGCCGGAGCTACCTGCAGTGGGGTAGCGCACATGGCCAATACCGAAATTACCGGTAAGACGCTGCATGTGGCGCGCGCGGAACACATCGCGTACCAGGCCGTTCGCCTTTTGCTGGTTAAGACGGTCGCCATCACAGGTGACGATGCCGGCGGCGTCTTGGCCCCGGTGCTGCAACAGGGTAAGGGCGTCATACAATTGCAGATTGACGTCACTCTTACCGACGATTCCAACGATGCCACACATACTTCAGATAACCCCAGTCATTTCGAAATGGTCTCGGTGATCCCGCGCCGCCTCCTGCAGCCCATCGATCAGTCAAATTGCGCTGCGAAGAAGTCCTTGATCGCGCCGGCCGCTTCGCGTGCACGATCTTCAAATTCAAGAAAATGCGGTATTAACGCCGACTGCTGCCACCAGCCGTCCTGATCCACCGGCGCCAGTGCCGGAACAAAGATCAACAGCGCCATCACGATGATGCAACCGCGAAACAAGCCAAACACCATCCCCAGTACCCGGTCGGTTCCCGAAAGCCCGGTGGCTTCCACAAACGCAGACAAAAACATATTCAGGCCAGCGCCTGCCAATAGGGTAACGATAAAGAGTATGGAAAAGGCCGCGATGACCTGCAGTGAAGGCGTATCGACGAGGTTGGAAAGTAACGGGGCCAGCTGGTCACGAAACATCATGGCCACGACAAAGGCCGCCACCCAGGTGAGCAGCGACAGGACTTCGCGCACAAAGCCTCGGCTCAGGCCGATAAGCGTCGAGATGGCAATGATTGCCAGAATGGTCCAGTCAGCCCAGTTCATTCAACCCTACCTGCTACGCGGCGGCTGCCGCGAAGAGCGCGCATTCTAACTTACCGACCGGGGCCAGTGAAGCTATTCCCGAACCACTTCACAAACAGAGACCCTAAGGTCCCGCCTCAGGCGCCAGTATCAGGCGCGATAGCGCAGGATGAGCGTCTGGGTTTTCAGCAGTTTATCCAGTTTCTGCTTGTCTGACTGGGCATCCACCCGGCTCAGTTTAGGCCCGACAAACACACGTACCAGACGCCCCTTGGGGGTATCAACGGCGCGGGTATAGGCCCGGAAGCCGGCATCCATCAGCTGGTTGCGAATGCGATCAGCGCTCGCCACTTCCTTATAGGCCCCAACCTGCACTACCCAGCCTTCGGGCAAGCCCTGGTCATCCAGCTGGGTTTCTTCTGCCGGCATCTGCAGCTCAGGTGCGGGCTCAGGCTCGGCCGGCTCGACGTTCGCCACTGCGGCGGCGGGCTGCCTGGGCTCTGGGACCGCAGCATCGTCAGGCGCGGAGGACACCGATTCCGGGGCGGGCCCAGACTGCTCTACATACTCCGGCTGGAAAACCTCATTTACCGGCGGTGCCGGCTCCACCTCTTCCACCGGCTGCGGCTCGGCAATGGTGATCGGGGTAATATCTGGCGGTGCCGGGATCTGGCTGGTGACATCAATGTAACGCGCCCCTTCCCGGTCAAACAGGCTGGGCAGGAAGATCACCGCCAACGCCGCCAGCACCAGCGCACCGACAATGCGCTGCTTTACCCCGTCGTTCAGGCGACGCGGCGCACCCTCTGGGCATTGAGTGAAAGAATCGGATTCGCTGTCCCGGCCGGCCATTTCGTTGTTCTCTTGTCGCTGCTCTGGGCAGTTTTGCTCATGTGAGCGGCTGAATTGCTGACAAAACCTCTGCAACGGTAAAGAAAGAACCGAATACAAGCAACCTGTCTTCGCCACCCAGGCCAGCAATGGCCAGCTCCAACTGCTCCGCCACCGGCGCACTGGCTACCGCTACCTGCCCCGCCGCTACACCTGCGGCGGCGAGTCCCGCGCGAACCTGCGCGGCATCCGCGGCCCGGGGGTTGCCCGGCAAGAGCGCCGGATACCAGTAATCCACCACCTTCTTCAACGGCGCCACAAGCCCATCCAGGTCTTTGTCCGCCATCACCGCCACCAGCGCCACGGTACGACCGGACACCGGGTGACGTGTCAACCAGCGAGCCAGGTATTCCGCCGCTGCGGGGTTGTGCCCCACATCCAGCAACACGTCACGCTCCTGATAACGGGCCGTCTGGCAGCGCCCGGGCATTTGCAGCGCAGCCAGCACGTCACACACCTGTTCAGCGCCCGGTAGCTCACCGGCCAGGGCCAAAGCGGTAATCGCGGCGGCCACACTGGAGGAAGGCAAGCGCAGCTCTGGCAACCCAATGCGCAGTTCCGGTTCCGCTTTCAGTAGGTACTCACCTTCAATCAGCGAAAACTGATGGTCGATAAAAAAGCTGTCGCACCCCAACTCCCGCGATGCATCCACCACCGACGCCGGCGGCTGCGGGTCCGCACACACAAACGTCTTGCCTGCGCGCAAAATTCCCGCTTTTTCGCGGCCAATCACCTCGCGGTCATTGCCAAGCCAGGCTTCGTGATCCACCGCAACGCTGGTGATAATCGATATATCGGAGTCCACCAGGTTCACCGCATCCAGCCTGCCACCGAGCCCGACTTCGAGCAGCGCAAACTCCACATCCGCGCGCTTGAACAACCACAGGCCTGCGAGAGTGGTGAATTCAAAATAGGTCAGGCTGATATCACCGCGCGCCGCATCTACTGCCTCGAAGGCCGCAATCAGTTGCGCATCGCTGACCTCTTCACCATTTACCCGAATACGCTCGTTGAAACGCAACAGGTGCGGGGAACTGTAGGCACCCACCGAATGCCCCCCAGCGCACAGCAGTGCCTCCATGGTGCGCACGCAACTGCCCTTGCCATTGGTACCGCCGACGGTGATCACGCGCCGCGCCGGAGTCTGCACGTCGAGCGCGCGGGCCACTGCGGAAACCCGCTCAAGTCCAAGTTCGATTTCTGTGGGGTGTAGCTGTTCCAGGCGAGCAAGCCAGGATTGGAGGTCACTCATGAATGCACCAAACGTTCTTCAGAGCGCGAATTCTATTCAGGAATGCGGGGAGAGAACAGGCAATAACAAGCCGAATTGAGGGGCGATTGAAAATAGCGTAAGGACGACGGGAAAAAACAGGGTCGAGAAGAAAAGACTATGAAGGGAGCGACGGCCCCACCCACACAACGTGAGTGGGACCGAGAACAAGCCTTAATTGTTGGTCAGCTTGCTCAACAGTCGACCAACGGTATTGCGCATGTCTTTCCGCGGGATAATCATGTCGATGGCGCCATGCTCCAGCAGGAATTCCGCACGCTGGAAGCCTTTCGGCAGCTTCTGACGAATGGTCTGCTCGATGATATTCGGCCCGGCAAACCCGGCGCGTGCGCCCGGCTCTGCGGCATTGATATCACCCAGCAGGGCCAGGGAGGCAGACACACCACCGTATACGGGGTCGGTCATGATCGAGATATACGGCACGCCGGCCATACGCATCTTCTCGAGCACCGCAGAGGTCTTGGCCATCTGCATCAGGGAGATCAATGCCTCCTGCATGCGCGCACCACCGGTGGCCGAGAAGCACACCAGCGGAATATTTTCTTCCAGTGCCCGCTGGGCGGCACGGGTGAATTTCTCACCTACCACATAGCCCATGGAACCGCCGTGGAAGGCAAATTCAAAGGCGACCGCAACCACCGGCTTGCCTTCGAGTAACCCCTGCATGGCCACCAGCGCATCTTTCTCACCGGTCGCCTTCTGGGCCTGAGTCAGGCGGTCTTTGTATTTTTTGACGTCCTTGAACTTCAGGCGATCCACTGGCTCCACATCCGTGGCCAGCTCTTCCCGCTGCTCGGTATCCAGGAACATGTCCAGACGACGGCGGGCGCCAATACGAAAGTGGTGATCGCACTTGGGGCACACATCGAGATTGCGCTCCAGCTCCGGCAGGTACAGGGTGGAATCGCACTTTACGCACTTTTTCCAAACACCTTCGGGCACCTTGCTGGCACCGGGGCGACGTTCAGCGCGAATGACGGAGGGAACAATTTTTTCTAACCAGCTCATTCTGTTTCCAAATCCAATGCTTGCAGGATTGACTCGCCGGGCTTCGACCCCTTGCGAAGAAGAGGTCAGAGTATATGACCGACGATTCTAAAACCGCGAATTAAACCACTTTCAGAAAGATTGCTCTTGGCCAGATAAGCCGCGCATTCGGGCTTTCTGGCCAACCTCTACTGGCACGTAAACGCCCTACTCAAGAACTCCCGCGGAAGTAAGGCTCGAGCCAGCAATTTCAGCTATCCAGCGCCGAACGCATCTCGCTCACAATCGCGCCCAAACGGTCCTTGGCCGCCGCACCATCGGCAGATTCGCCCACCGCCGACACCAGCACACTGCCAACCACCGCGCCATCGCCATCGGCACTCACCGCTTTGGCGGAGGCGCCATCCTTAATACCAAAACCCACACACAGTGGCAGATCGGTATAGCGCCGGATACGCATCAGGTTTTCATGCACGGAATCAAGGTCCAGGTGACCGGCGCCGGTCACGCCCTTGAGCGATACATAGTAGACAAACCCACTGGCCAGCTCGGTAATCTCGGCAATCCGCGCATCGCTGGTCGTCGGCGTCAGCAAAAAGATATTGCGCAGATCGCGGGCCTTCAGCAACTCGTTCAGGGGCACCGCCTCTTCCGCCGGCAGGTCCACGGTTAGCGCGCCGTCACCGCCAGCAGCCTGCAGCGCATCCGCAAACACTTCCGCCCCCATCTTTTCGATGGGATTGGCATACCCCATCAAGATCACCGGGGTCTCGGTGTCCTTGGTGCGGAACTCTTCAATCAATGCCATGCACTTGCGCAGGGAGGCCTTGTGCTCGAGCGCGCGCTCGTGCCCCTTCTGGATCACCGGCCCTTCGGCCATTGGGTCTGAAAACGGAACCCCCAGTTCAATCAGGTCGGAACCGCTGGCCACCAGCTGATGCATCAGGTCTACCGTATTTTCCAGGCCACCATCGCCAGCGACGATATAGGTAACCAGCGCCTTACGGCCTTCACTGCGCAGCTTGGCAAAGCGACGATCGATTCGATTATTTAATGTAGTCACGACCGGGTTCCTTAAACTTCAATGCCGTCGATAGCGGCAACGGTGAAAATATCCTTATCACCGCGACCAGACAGGTTCACAACAATATTCTGGTCCGCACCCATGGTGGCGGCGAGCTTGAGCGCATAGGCTACCGCGTGGCTGGATTCCAGCGCTGGCAAAATACCCTCAGTGCGGGTCAACTGGCGGAATGCAGCGAGGGCTTCATCATCGTTTGCAGCCACATATTCGACACGACCAATATCACGCAACCAGGCGTGCTCGGGGCCGACCCCCGGGTAATCCAGACCTGCAGATACCGAGTGCGTCTCGATAATCTGCCCATCGTCATCTTCCATCAGGTAGGTACGGTTGCCGTGCAGCACGCCGGGCACACCATCGTTCAGCGGCGCTGCATGACGGCCGGTTTCTACACCGTCACCACCGGCCTCTACGCCGTACATTTTTACGGATTCGTCAGCCAGGAACGGATGGAACAGGCCAATGGCATTGGAACCACCGCCCACACAAGCCACCAGCGCATCCGGCAGCTGACCGAATTGCTCCAGACTCTGACGACGCGCTTCGCGACCGATAATGGAATTAAAATCGCGCACCAACTGCGGGTAAGGGTGCGGCCCCGCCACGGTACCAATGATGTAGAAGGTATCATCCACATTGGTCACCCAGTCGCGCATGGCCTCATTCATGGCATCTTTCAGCGTCTTGGAGCCGGACTCTACGGGAATGACTTCCGCTCCCAGCAGCTTCATGCGGTACACATTCGGCGACTGACGCTTAACGTCTTCCGCGCCCATGTACACCGCACACTTGAGCCCCAGGCGTGCCGCAACCGTTGCGGTAGCCACACCGTGCTGACCGGCACCAGTTTCGGCAATCACCCGGCTCTTGCCGCTGTGCTTGGCGAGCAGCGCCTGGCCAACGGTGTTATTCACCTTGTGCGCACCGGTATGGTTGAGATCTTCGCGCTTCAGCCAAATACGGGCACCGCCGGCGGCTTCGGTAAGACGTTCCGCCAGATAGAGGGGCGAAGGGCGGCCGACGTAGTGGGCCAGGTCGTAATCAAATGCGGACTGAAACTCCGGATCGTTTTTCAGGCGCTCATACATTTCCTGCAATTCATCGAGGGCGCTGATCAGGGTCTCGGAGACGAAACGCCCACCGAACTCACCGAAGTGCCCGCGGGCATCCGGGTAGGCCCCAAAATCGACAGGTGAACTGGGTTTACTCACGGCTCAAACTCCTTGAATCAATGCATTACTGGACGCGCCGCTTGCAGCGGCAGCGCGGGATGCGCGCACAAACTCGCGCACCTTGTCTGGATCTTTACGGCCCGGTGCGGCTTCCACACCACCGCTCACATCAACAGCGTCGGGGGCAGCCGCAACAATCGCCTGCGCCACATTTTCCGGGCTCAGCCCGCCGGCAAGAATCACCTGGCGCGCATTGCGCGCGCGGCCCTGGGGCACACGCTGCCAGTCAAAGGTATCGCCGGTGCCACCGGGCACACCTTTGCGGTAGGCATCCAGCAGGAAACCACGCGCATCCGGGTAGGCCGCCATGGCCTCGCAGGGATCCAGCTCAGGTTTCATACGCAGGGCTTTGATATATGGACGATAAAACTGTCGGCAGTAGGCTGCGGTTTCATTGCCGTGGAATTGCAGCAGGTTCAGCGGGACCTGTGCCAGCGTCTGCTCGACTTCCTGTGGATGGGCATCCACAAACAGACCAGTCAGCACAACAAAGGGGGTTACCGCTCGGGCAATTTCCGCAGCCTGCTGCAAGGACACAGAGCGGGGGCTGGGCGGATAAAACACCAGACCAAGCGCATCAGCGCCGGCCTCGACAGCCAGGCGAGCGTCTTCGACACTGGTAATACCGCAGATCTTTACGCGCATAATCCTTACATCGCTATACCTGCCAGACTGGCGCTCTGTCGGACACCACTGCACCCACAACAGAAATCATCTTTTGACGATCGCCGTACATCCCGGGCGCTGGCAGTAGAAGAATTCGGAGAGCCGGCGATAGTAGCAGATCAGCGGGCACGGCGAAATGTGTACGCGCCAGGCCGTCTCGCAAAAGCAACTACTGAGTGCCGATACTGCCAAATGGCAGAGGCACCAGTAACGGCCCCGGCGCAACTTCCGGCAGGGTAAACTCCTCCGGATACTGCACATCCACCAGATAGAGTCCATGCGGCGGCGCAGTCACACTGGCCGCGGTACGATCGCGCGCTTCCAGCACCTGCCGCACCCACTCCGGCGAGCGGTCACCGCGCCCAACCGCCATCAAGACCCCGGCGATATTCCGCACCATATGATGCAGAAACGCGGTGGCACTCACTTCCAGCACAATCAGCTGCCCTACCCGGCCAATATCCAGACGGGTTAGCCGCCGCACTGGTGAGCGCGCCTGACACTGCGCCGCGCGAAAACTGCTGAAGTCGTGCTCGCCAACCAGGTGGCGGGCGCCCTCGCGCATGGCCTCCAAGTCCAGCGTACGCTCGGTCCAGGTCACTTCGCTCGCAGCCTGCGCCGAGCGCGTGGGCGCACTGTGAATCAGGTAGCGATAGCTGCGGCTGCGGGCCGAGAAGCGGGCATGAAACTGTGCGGGCACTGGCTGGGCCCAGTGCACCCGCACATCGAACGGCATCTGCGTATTCACCCCCTGCACCCAGGCCTTGAGCGGCCGCTGCGCGGTGGTATCAAAATGCACCACCTGGCTGGACGCGTGCACTCCCGCATCCGTACGCCCGGCACACACCAGTGTCACTGGCTCTGCCGCGACTTTGGACAGGGCTTTCTCCAGGGTTTCCTGCACGGTCAACGGATCGTGTTTTTGCTTTTGAAAGCCGCGCAGGCGGGTACCACAGTACTCCACACCCAGGGCAATGCGATGCAAACCCTCCGGTAGCGATTCCCCCGGGGGCACCTCACCGTTCGGTTTGTATTGGTAAATCGTGTTCTTCATAGGACGAATTTTACACGGCCCCAGAAAAAAGAAGACCCCGCAAAAGCGGGGTCAAAGTGTTGTTGCTGTAGACAGCGTGAATTCGGTGGTGCAGAGCGCGCGATTAACCCATGCGCTCCAGCATTTCTTTGGCGCGCTGCTGATGCTCACCCGCACTCTCTTCAACCACTTCGCCGAGGATTTCGCGGGCGCCTTCTTTGTCACCCATATCCAAATAGGCCTGGGCCAGCTCGAGCTTGGTACTCACTTCGTCGCTGCCTTCGAGCAGGTTCAGCTCGGAATCCAGGTCTCCCTCCAGGTCGAAGCTGAGGTCTGCGAGATCCTCTGCCGACTGGGCACTCGCAGCGGGCTTCTCAGCCGCAACCGGCTCTTCCATCACTGCCAGGTCGAGATCCAGGTCTTCTGCCTGAGTAGCAACAGCGGGGGTTTCCGCGGCTGCCGCGACAGGCTCATCGGCCGCACCGCCCAGATCAGCATCCCCCAGGTCAAGATCACCCAGGTCAATGCTATCCAAATCGAGGCTTCCCAGGTCATCTTCAAGACTCATGCCCAGGTCGTCGCCAGCACCCTCACCAGCAGCGCCCTCGCCAGCAGCGTCCCCGCCAACAGCACTGTCATTCGACGCCGAATCACTGCCCTCGATGGGGGTCAGATCCAGGTCAAAGTCCAGACCCGTATCGTCGGAATCCGCGGCAACAGTAGCCGCTTCTGCCGCGACAGGCTCGCTCGCTGCGGGTGACGATTCCAGCGAGGTGTCCAGATCCAAGTTGTCCAGATCCAGGTTGTCCAGATCCAGCTCACCATCATTCATCAATTCATCCAGCGCGAAATCTTCGGACGCGCCGGCAGGCTCTTCGGAGTCCACCGTCAGGTCAGCACCAGACCCGGAATCCAGATCATCGCCGCCCAGGTCCAGGGCACCGAGGTCGAGGTCAAATTCTTGTTCGGAAGACTGTGCGTCCGGCGCAGTGTCCAGCTCCAGGCTGTCCAGTTCCGCTGCCGGGTCCGATTCTGTTGCGGCAAAGTCGTCACCCAGATCCAGCTCGAGTGAGAAGTCATCGTCAGTAGCACTGGCTTCGGAATCAGTGCCACCCAGATCCAGAGACAGATCGTCGAGGGCGTCGATGTCATCGCGCTCTCCACCCTCAGCAGCGGCTTCGCTACCCGCAGCAGACTGGTTGCCCGAGAACTCGTCGAGATCATCGAAGCTTGCTTCGAAACTGTCGAGGTCGGAACCCAGGTCATCCAGCTGCGCTGCCTCCAGAGACTCACTGGAGAAATCGGTCTCCGGCGCTGCAAACAGTCCAATACCGGCAATCGTCTCGCGTAGACGAGCCGCACGGTCCGCTACCGGGCCATCGCTATAGCCCAGCAGCTGGCGGTAGTGATCGTCAAACTGGTTGCCGTCTTGCTGGTGTGCGTACACCTCCAGCAACATCAGGCGGGCATCAACGTTGCCGGGTGCGCCCTTGAGGCCGGTCAGAAGCTTGGCTTCCGCTTCCTGGTACTGCCCCAGGGACAAATGAATTTCCGCTTCCGCCACCGGGTCGTCAGTTTCGACTTCACCCAGCTGGTCCAGGTCCACGCTGTCGTTCGCTTCGAACTCTTCAACTGCCACCAGGGTGTCGTCTTCGAAAGATTCGCTCGGTGCTTCCGCCAGGGCGCGCTCCGCAGCCATCTCCGCCTCAACCTGGCGGATGGCCTCCTCCTCTTCCTTGCGACGACGCCAGCTGACGAAACCAAACAGCGCGGCCAGCAAGGCGCCAGCGCCAATACCGATCCACTGAATGTTCTCCATCAGGGTATCGACCAGGCTCGGCTCAGAGCGCGTCTGCACCACTACGCGATTGCGGTTGGCATCGGCGTCGGTCTCTGCCGCAGGGGCGACGTCCGCAGTGGTTTCCACCTCGGTGCCTTCGGCTTCACTGTCTGCAAACGCAGAGCTTTCTTCACCGGCGATATCCAGCGCTTCACCGTCGATATCAGCGGACTCGAAGGTCTCGGCTTCTGCCTCCAGCGCATCATTGGTCTCAGTGGCAGCGGCCTGTACCGCCTGCAACTCGTCATTGGAGACCTCAACCAGGCGCTCCATGGTATCGATTTGTTCGTTCAGCTCGCCGATACGCTCTTCCAGCTCGGCACCTTCGAGACGGGATTTATCCAGCTCTTCTTCGGTAACCGCAAGCTCGCCTTCCAGCGCATCGCTCTCGCTGCTGCCGCTGCCGGAACCGGACAGTACGGATTCGTTGTCACCCGGTGCGGCCAGCGATACCCGGCCTTCCAGGGTGTCGCTCTCGTAGGTCTCTTCAACGGTTGCACGGGCGTCCAGCGGTGCGCCGGTAACGTCGGTATCGGCAACGCGGTCGCGCCAGGCATCGTTCTGGGTGGCAACCTGAGAAACCGCTTCGGAGCGCGTTACGCCGCGCACTTCGTCTGCGGTGGGCAGACGCAGTACTGCGCCTTTCTTCAACAGGTTGATGTTGTTGTTGATAAACGCCTCAGGGTTCAGGCGCTGGATGGCCAGCATGGTCTGCTGTACAGACAGGTCGCGCGACTCGCGACTATCGCGGGCAATTTCCCACAGGGTCTTGTTGGCTTCCACGGGGCCGTAGACACGGCTACCGCTCTCGGTAGAGGTCTGCGGCTCGATAAATTCTTCTGCCGGCTCTTCAAAGATCGGCTGCTGCACCTGCTCTTCCACGGCTTCTTCAACCGCCGATACCGGTGCGGTTTGCTCCGCAGGAGCCGGAGTCACAGGCTCGGGCGCGCGCTCAACGGTAGGCTGGATCGAGCGCTGCACCGGGGTGGTGTTGCGCTGCACCTGCTGGCGCTCGCGCTCTGCGGCGCGGACTGGCTGGGACGCGGTGTTGGTGGAGAACGCCGGCAGATCCATCAGCAGGGTGTATTCCCGCAACAGGCGGCCACTGGGCCAACGGGTTTCTACCAGGAAATTCAGGAAGGGTTCGCGAATCGGAGACCGGCTGGTGATACGCACCATCGGCTGGCCGCTGGAATAATCCACATCAAAGCGAATGCCATCAAGGGAATACCCTCGCTCGACACCTGCGCGCTCAAAATCTTCCAGGCTCGCGAGGCGGACCTTGATTTCATTTTCACCCAAGCCGCGGGTTTGCAGTAGCTTAATTTCTGCATCGAGCGGCTGATTCAACGTGGAGTTAACCTTGATCTCACCGAGACCAAGCGCCAGAGCCCCATTGCCACCCAGTGCGCTGACCAGACCCACCGCAAGTGCCAGCTTTTGCACACGCATAACCGATTCCCTTTATTTTTAGAATCACACCAGGACCTGATCATTTTTTACCCATAAAGACCGCTTCACAAAAAGCGTTACTTCACAGACATTTGTCAGGCCCGGCTTGTGCCAATTTTTTGCACAAAATTTATTCAACAAGAGCCGATGATCAGACACCAGACTCCACGCTTTGGCGACTATGCGCCCCCCGAAAAAGACTTAACCCTTCCGGATTTCCTCTCACACTTCCCCACAACACCCCCAAGTGGTGTGGATTCCTGAATGGCACAAAGTTAAGAAGAAACCTTCAGAAAGGCCGCTAAGTATTAAATATCAATGGGTTTTTAGCAACAAGTGGACAATTTGTACACAGTTAATTGCGACGTCTTTACGCAAATTGTCGGATGCCGCACAAAATACAACCTGGCGCGGATTGATCAAACCCGTGCGCAGGCGCCCCAACAAGGTGCTCTCACTGCCGACCGCATCTTGTGCCGATGGGCGCTCGCGCATCTCCAGGCGCGCCCCATTGGCCAGCAATCCGCGCACCGTGGCCAGCTCCTGCTGCTCTTTCAGCTGCACGCTGATATTTGCCAGCTGCCCATGGAACACCGAGGCAGTATTGATCGATGCATCCAGAGCCACTTCATCTCCCAGCAAACGGCGCAAATCCAACACCAGCGCCAACTCACTGAAACCGTGGCCGCTTTCCAGCTGCGCTTCCGCAGAGCTCAGCATGTTGAAGGCAAGGCGCTGGCCACTGGCCTCATCCGCTTCCGGCTCCTGACCATTGAACAGGCGCGCGGTCTGGGCCGCAGCCGCATCCACACTCGCCTTACCCAGGGCGGATACCGGCTGGTTCAACACCACCTCAACGGATTGCAGCTGGGACTTCAGCGGGAACAGCGCTTCCGCCAGCATGGCCGCGCCAGCGCCCGGCACCGCGATCACCTTACGGTCGTGTTCATCGCGATTGTTCAGTTCTGCGCTATTGAGCAACGGATGAATAAGCGCGACGCTTTCATCGCCGCGGGTAAGGCCCGCAGCATCCACCACCCAGGCGCCCGCCTGTTCAGCTTTTGCCAGCACTGCGGTTGCCGTGTCACCGCCGGTCAGCAGTAACACCACCTGCTGCGCAGAAAACGCGAAGTCTTTCAGCGGCGTCACTGGCACACTGCGGTTAGCAAACACTTGCGGGTCCACTTCCGACTCATCGTCGATCACCAGTTTGAGCTCGTCCGGGGTGACGGTTTTGCGCTCCTCCAGGATCTCCAGCAACGCATCAAACGGCGCGCTGCCAACACCAACGATCACCAGTTCCCGGGTGGACTCTGTCATATCTGGGCCTATTTCGGTTTGCGAATTTTGCATTTGTGAAAAGCAACGACGGCTTTTCAGGCAGGTCGACCACTAAAGCAGCAGCCTGAAATTGCGGGGGATTATACTCACCGAGAGTCAGGGGGGAAGCCGCCCCGGGACCGGGGCGGCGAATAGAACAAAAAATAGCCTGGTGTGGGTTACAGTTTGCCCATCAAAATAAGCAGCACCCGGCGCAGCGGCTCAGCTGCACCCCACAACAGCTGGTCGCCGACGGTAAATGCATTCAGGTATTCACCGCCCATGCTCAACTTGCGCAGACGCCCCACCGGGATATCCAACTTGCCGGTTACCGCAGTCGGTGTCAGCTCCTGCACTGTGACTTCGCGTTCGTTGGGCACCACTTTCACCCAGTCGTTGGCGCTACCAATCAACTGCTCGATTTCTGCCAGCGGCAGGTCTTTCTTCAGCTTCACGGTGAAGGCCTGGCTGTGACAACGCATCGCGCCGATACGGACACAGGTGCCATCGACCGGCACATCCTCACTGGAGCCAAGGATCTTGTTTGCCTCTACCTGCGCCTTCCACTCTTCGCGGCTCTGGCCGGATTCCATCGGGGTATCGATCCACGGCAACAGGCTACCGGCAAGCGGTGCGCCAAATTCGCTGGTGGGGAATTCCGCACTGCGCATGTTTTCCGCCACCTTGCGATCAATTTCCAGGATTGCGCTCGCCGGATCAGCCAGCTCGCTGGCAACGCCATCGCGGATACTGCCCATCTGGGAAATCAGCTCGCGCATATTCTTGGCGCCAGCGCCACTTGCGGCCTGATACGTCTGGGCCGTAACCCATTCGACCAATCCCTCACGGAACAGGCCGCCCAGTGCCATCAGCATCAGGCTCACGGTGCAGTTACCGCCAATAAAATTTTTCACACCGGATTCAATACCGCGGTCGATCACATCGCGGTTAACCGGATCCAAAACGATGATCGCGTCATCGTCCATACGCAGGCTGGAGGCGGCGTCGATCCAGTAGCCATTCCAGCCGCGCGCACGCAATTTTGCAAATACTTCCTTGGTGTAGTCACCACCCTGACAGCTGACAACGGCATCCAACTCGGCCAGTGCGTCCAGGTCGTAGGCGTTCTTGAGGGGCGCAACGTCTTTGCCAATCTCCGGCGCTTTACCGCCAGCATTGGACGTAGAGAAAAATACTGGCTCTGCAATATGCGCGAAGTCATTCTCCTCCAGCATGCGTCCCATCAAAACGGAGCCGACCATACCGCGCCAGCCTACGAATCCTACCTTGTTCATTTCATTACCTTGTTGCGTCTATTTCAGTTCAGGTTCCCAACGGCTTGCCGGATGGCAAACCGCTGGGTTGAGTCGGGGTGCACGTTGCAATACTAGAAAGCGGCCACCACTGCTGCGCCCATTTCCGCGGTGGAGACTTTCTTACAACCTTCGGTATAGATATCTCCGGTGCGCAGTCCTTGGTCCAAAACGTTACTGACCGCTGCTTCGATGGCGTCGGCCGCTTCGCCCATGTCCAGCGAGTAACGCAACATCATCGCCGCAGAAAGGATGGTCGCCAGCGGGTTGGCAATACCCTGGCCAGCGATATCTGGCGCGCTGCCATGACAGGGCTCATACAGGCCAAAGCCGGTTTCATTCATTGACGCGGAAGGCAGCATGCCGATGGAACCGGTCAGCATGGCGGCGGCATCCGACAGAATGTCGCCAAACATGTTGCCGGTAACCATCACATCAAACTGCTTGGGCGCACGCACCAGCTGCATCGCGGCGTTGTCCACGTACATGTGGGACAGCTCCACATCCGGGTATTCCGGAGCCAGGCGATCCAGTACTTCCCGCCACAGCACGGTAACTTCCAGCACATTCGCCTTGTCTACAGAACACAGCTTGCCCCCGCGCTTTTGCGCCGCCTCAAATGCGGTGCGTGCAATGCGCTCGATCTCGGACTCTTTATACACATAGGTGTTAAAGCCCTGTTTTTCGCCGTTTTCCAGAGTCCGGATACCACGCGGCTCACCAAAATAAATTCCGCCGGTCAGCTCACGCACGATCAGGATATCGAGGCCGGAAACCACTTCCGGCTTCAGCGAGGAGGCCTCGGCCAGCTGTGGATACAGAATCGCAGGACGCAGGTTAGCGTACAGGCCCAGGCCACTGCGAATCTTCAGCAGGCCTTTTTCTGGGCGAATGGCGCGATCCAGGGTGTCCCACTTGGGGCCACCTACCGCACCCAGCAGTACCGCGTCGCATGCACCCGCTTTGGCCAGCTCGGCGTCGGTCAGCGGTTCGCCGTGGGCGTCGATCGATGCTCCGCCGATCAGACCCTCGCTGAACTCAAGATTCAGTCCAAACTTTTTATCCGCAGTTTTCAGTACCGCAACCGCCTGCTCGATAATTTCCGGGCCGATTCCATCGCCCGGCAGAATCATTACTTTCTTGCTCATCTAACTTCCTAAATTCTTACCAGGTCCGTTTACTTCACGGCGTCGAACAGCCACGGCGCCTGTTCACGGCGCTTGGCTTCATATGCGCGAATATCGTCCGCGTCTTCGAGCGTCAGGCCGATATCGTCGAGGCCATGCAGCAGGCAGTGCTTGCGGAAGGCATCCACTTCAAACGCGATGGTCTCACCGTTGGGCTTGACCACAACCTGCTCTTCCAGGTCCACGACCAGTGCGTAACCCTCTTCTGCGTACATTTCCGCAAACAGCTGATCAACAACTTCCTCCGCCACAACGATCGGCAAGAGACCATTCTTGAAGCAGTTATTGAAGAAAATGTCGGCAAAGCTCGGCGCGATGATTGCGCGAAACCCATGATCGTCCAGTGCCCAGGGCGCGTGCTCACGACTCGAACCACAGCCGAAATTCTTGCGTGCCAGCAGCACCGAAGCGCCCTGATAACGCGGGTGGTTCAGCGGAAAGTCGGGATTGAGCGGTCGCTTGCTGTGATCCTGCCCCGGCTGACCTTCATCCAGGTAGCGCAGCTCATCAAACAGGTTCGGGCCAAAGCCAGAGCGCTTGATGGACTTCAGGAACTGTTTCGGAATAATTAAATCCGTATCCACGTTGGCACGGTCCATCGGAGCGGCCACGCCTTTGTGCTTGGTAAACGCCTTCATTACGCGACCTCCTGCATTTCACGTACATCGACAAAATGGCCGGCAATTGCCGCCGCCGCAGCCATGCTTGGGCTGACCAGATGGGTGCGGCCACCGTAACCCTGGCGACCTTCGAAGTTGCGGTTAGAGGTGGAGGCGCAGTGTTCGCCGGCACCCAATTTGTCCGCGTTCATCGCCAGGCACATGGAGCAGGACGGCTCGCGCCATTCGAAGCCCGCTTCGATAAAGACCTTGTCCAGGCCCTCTTTTTCCGCCTGTGCTTTTACCGACTGAGAGCCGGGGACCACCAAAACCTGCTTCACGCTCTCGGCTTTTTTGTGGCCTTTGGCCACCGCCGCAGCCGCGCGCAGGTCTTCGATGCGGGAGTTGGTACAGGAGCCGATAAACACGCGATCCAACTGGATATCGGTGATTTTCTGTCCCGCTTCCAGCCCCATGTATTCCAGCGCGCGTTCAATGCCCGCTTTTTTGGTGGCATCGCTTTCGTCTGCCGGGCTCGGTACCAATGCGCTGACCGGTACCACCATTTCCGGGGAGGTACCCCAGCTTACCTGCGGTTCAATATCTTCTGCGTTCAGCTCTACCACCGCGTCAAAGTGCGCACCATCATCGGAATGCAGACGGCTCCAGTTGGCCACCGCCAGTTCCCACATCTCGCCTTTGGGCGCGTACGGCTTGCCCTTTACATATTCCAGCGTGATGTCATCCACCGCGACCATACCCGCACGCGCACCGGCTTCAATCGCCATGTTGCACACGGTCATACGGCCTTCCATGGACATAGAACGAATCGCGGAGCCGCCAAATTCAATCGCGTAGCCGGTGCCGCCTGCGGTGCCGATCTTGCCAATGATCGCCAGTACCACGTCTTTGGCGGTAACACCCGGACCGAGTTCACCGTCCACGCGCACCAGCATATTCTTCATTTTTTTCTGGATCAGGCACTGGGTGGCCATCACATGCTCCACCTCAGAGGTGCCGATACCATGTGCCAGCGCACCGAGCGCACCGTGGGTAGAGGTATGAGAATCGCCACACACAACAGTCATCCCCGGCAGCGTCGCGCCAGTCTCAGGGCCGATCACATGCACAATGCCCTGGCCGGGATCATTAATGCCGAATTCAACGATGCCGAAATCTTCGCAGTTCTCATTCAGTGTCTTTACCTGAATGCGGGAAACTTCGTCGACAATGCCCTCGATACCGCCGGCGCGCTCTTCCGCATGAGAGGGCACATTGTGGTCTGGTGTTGCGACCACAGAATCGGTGCGCCAGGGCTTGCGACCGGCAAGGCGCAGGCCTTCAAATGCCTGGGGCGAGGTCACTTCGTGAATGAGGTGACGGTCGATATAGATCAGCGCAGTGCCGTCCTCACGACTTTTGACCAAATGGTCCTGCCAGAGTTTGTCATACAAGGTCTGTTTTTTATTTTGTGGGTGGCCCATAGCCCCATCTCCTCTATGGATAACATGCTCGAGTCTACGAGGGGCATTGAATAACATCAATTTATATTTATTATATGGCGCATTCGCTTTTGGAATACGGTGTGGACCTTATGGAAATTCAGTGGCTCAGGGCCTTTCTTGCCATCTCCGAGCAGGGCTCGGTGTCCGAAGCGGCAGAGCATCTGCACCTGACGCAACCCGCGGTGAGCAAACGACTGGCCTCGCTGGAGCAGCAGCTCGGTTCGCCGCTGTTCGACCGCATCGGCCGCAAATTGCAGCTGACCAACGCCGGCCGCGCCCTGCTGCCGCGCGCGCGCCACATTCTCAACGAGGTCAGCGACGCCGAGCGCGAGCTGCGCAGCCTCGGGGAAACCATCGGCGGTAGCCTGCGCATCGCCACCAGCCACCATGTCGGCCTGCATCACCTGCCGCCGGTACTGCGCGATTTCAGCAATCGTTACCCAGACGTGGCCTTGGACATTGATTTTGTCGACTCGGAGCAGGCCTATGAGGCCCTGATGGCCGGCGAGTATGAACTGGCGGTGGTGACCCTGGCGCTCAAGGACTACCCGAGCCTCAACGCACAAATTATCTGGCCCGACCCCTGCGTGGTGGTGGCCGCCCCCGACCACCCGCTGGCACAGATGCCGGAATTGGACCTACCGGCACTGGCTCAGTACCCGGCGATCCTGCCCGACATGAATACCTACACCGGGCGGCTCATCAAGCGCGAGTTCGATGCGCACGGGCTCAAACTCACCGCCAAGCTGGCGACCAACTTTCTCGAAACCATCAAGATGATGGCCGGAGTCGGGCTCGGCTGGAGCGTACTGCCGAAAACCCTGCTGGACAGCAGCCTGGCGGAGCTGCCCATGCCGCAGCTCACCATTCAGCGCAACCTGGGCATCATTTATCACCGCAACCGGACCCTGAGCAACGCTGCCAATGCATTGCAGCAGCTGCTGGTAAAAGAGGCCCGCGGGCTGTAAACGCCAAATAGCCCGCAAAACCGCGGCAAACTGCGAGGCACGATACTTGTTTCAGGGAAATTTCATAAAAACCCTGTAGAATCTGCCGCAGAATTCAACGGGAGCAACTAAAAATGAAAAAAGTCACCCTGGCCCTGTGCGCCGCTCTGGCTTCTGCCGGCGCCAACGCCGATACCATCCTCGGTTTTGATGCCACTGCCGGCGCCTGGAAACCCTCTTACACCGGCGCAGTTGGTGTGGACAGCTACAACGTGGATGAGTTTTCCCTGGCGGAAGACAACGCCACCTTCCTGCAGGTTGCCCTGGAACACCCGATCCCGGTGATTCCGAATATCCTGCTCGCACACAGCAAGATCGAAACCAGCGGCATGGCCATGCTGAGCGAAGATGTCACCTTTGCCGACGAGACCTTCACCGTTGGCTCGGACATTACCTCGGACATCAACCTGACCCACACCGATGCCACCCTGTACTACGAGATTCTCGATAACTGGGTGAACCTGGACCTGGGCCTGACCGCACGTCAGTACAGTGGCGAGCTGACCGTCGCCAGTGACATGCTGTCGGAAGAAATCGAACTGTCTGGCGTGCTGCCGATGGTCTACGGTGTTGCCCGCTTCGACCTGCCGTTTACCGGCTGGTCCATCATCGCCCAGGGCAACGGCACCAGCTACAAAGGCGACAGCCACACCGATATTACTGCCAAGGTGCGCTGGGACTTCGTGCCTGCCATCGACTTCGCGATCGAGGCCGGCTACCGCGTGATGAGCCTGGATGTGCAGGAACTGGACGCCTTCCAAAGCGACCTGGAAATTAAAGGCCCTTACCTCGGCCTGAACCTGCACCTGTAATTTCTGACAAACAGGTATTTACAAGCAGGCACAAAAAAGGCGGAGCGCTGTTGGCGCTCCGCCTTTTTTATTGACTGGTTTATTGGCTGATTTATTGACAGGATCTGCGTTTGATCAGGCCGGCGCACCGGCCGGAATCGTTAGATCAAACGTTACATCGCCATTCTGGGCACGCTGGCGCATAACATGATCCACCAGCACCAGCGCCATCATCGCTTCCGCAATGGGCGTTGCGCGAATCCCCACACAGGGATCATGGCGACCTTTGGTGACTACTTCGATGGGGTTGCCGTTGATATCCAGGCTCTGGCCCGGAATGCGCAGACTGGAAGTCGGCTTCAGCGCAATGTGCGCGATCAGCTCCTGGCCACTGGAGATACCCCCCAGCACACCACCGGCATGATTGGATTGGAAACCGTCCTCGGTAATTTCGTCCCGATGCTCGGTACCCTTTTGCTCCACCGAGGCAAAACCAGCCCCGATCTCCACACCTTTAACGGCATTGATACTCATCAGCGCATGGGCCAGGTCCGCATCCAGGCGATCAAAAATTGGCTCACCCAGGCCGGCCGGTACGCCGCTGGCATGGACCGAGATACGCGCACCTATGGAGTTACCCTCCTTGATCAGCGCCTGCATGTACTCTTCCATCTCCGGCACCTTGTCGGCATCCGGGCAGAAGAACGGGTTTTCATTCACTTGTGACCAGTCGAGCTTGTCCACCTTGATTGGCCCCAGCTGCGACAGGTAACCACGCACCTCAATACCGAACTGCTGCTTCAACCACTTTTTAGCGATCGCGCCCGCGGCCACGCGCATGGCAGTTTCACGCGCGGAAGAGCGGCCACCGCCGCGATAGTCGCGCAGGCCAAATTTAGCCCAGTAGGTGTAATCCGCATGGGCTGGGCGAATCTGCTCGGAGATATTTGCGTAATCCTTGGAGCGCTGGTCGGTATTTTCGATCAGCAAGCCAATCGGCGTACCGGTGGTCTTGCCCTCGAACACGCCGGAGAGAATTTTTACCTGATCTGCTTCGCGGCGCTGGGTGGTGTAACGGGAGGTGCCGGGCTTGCGACGGTCCAGCTCCAGCTGAATTTCTTCGGCAGTAATTTCCAGTCCTGGAGGGCAGCCATCCACAATGCAGCCCAGCGCGGGGCCGTGGCTCTCGCCAAACGTGGTGACACAAAACAGCTTGCCAAATGTATTGCCCGACATACCCGGAATTCCCTACCCCAGTGATTTATTCGATGAAAGACGCGCATTATAGAGGATTCTGTGACGGCGCGCTTTCCAGTAATGCATTTCAGCTGCGGGCGCCCTATTTCTCCATGCCCTATTTCTCCATGCCCTATTTCTCCATGCCCTATTTTGCCGCGCCCTCGTTTGCCGCGCCCTCTTCAAACATCTCCCGGCACGCCAGCAGGTCTTCCCGTGTCAGCACGAATACCCCGTGGCCGCCATCTTCCAGTTCCGGCCAGAAAAACGGTACCCGCGGATACGCTGCTTCCAGCGCCTCCCAGCTGTTGCCCACTTCACACACCAGGATGCCCTCGGGCTGCAGATGGTCCGGGGCCTCGAGCAACAGGCGCCGGGTAAAATCCAGGCCGTCGTCGCCGGAGCCGAGCGCCAGGCCGGGCTCGGCGTGATACTCCGCCGGCATTTCGGCGAGATCCCGCGCATCCACATAGGGCGGGTTGCTTACGATCAGGTCGTAGCTGCACCCCTTCAGTCCGGCAAACAGATCCGACTGCACCGCCCGCACCTCATCATTTAACTGATGGCGATTGATATTGATCTGCGCCACGTCAATGGCATCCGGCGAAATATCGCTCAGGTCCACCCGCGCTGCGGGAAATGCATCGGCGCAGGCAATACCAATGCAGCCACTGCCACAACACAAATCGAGGATCGCCAGTGGCTCCTGCTGCAACCAGGGCTCGAAGTGCTGGCGGATCAATTCTCCAATGGGCGAACGGGGCACCAAAACCCGCTCGTCCACGTAAAACGGCAAATCGCAAAACCACGCTTCATTGGTCAGGTAGGGTGCGGGCACCCGGGCATTGGCACGCTTTTCTAGTACCGCCATTACCTGCTGCCGCTCTTTCATGGTCAGGCGCGCCGACAGGATTTCTGGCTTGCTATCCACCGGCAGGTACAAGGCATGTGTGACCAGCAGGACAGCCTCATCCCAGGCATTGTCGGTACCGTGGCCAAACCACAGCCCTGCTTCATTGAAGCGGCTGGCGCCCCAGCGGATAAAGTCCAGAACGGTCTGCAATTCGTGCAAATCGGACTCCCGTTTCTCTATCATTAGCGGTATTCCTCTATGTTTCGCGCTTTACTACCGTGTAACAAAGGCTTAGGGTAGCGCACCCCAAGGTCTCCGGAGTCAGTCTCCGGGGTCAGCCTTCGGAGAGACTACCCCGCCGACAAACCGGTGATCGAACGCCCGACTCTTTGCGTATCAAGGCGATTCGGGCGAGACGTTGGAAGCATATTGATGAAAGAACATTACGCACACATCATTGAAGCCATTGGCGAAGATCTGCAGCGCCCGGGGCTACTGGACACCCCCAAGCGCGCCGCCAAGGCCATGCAGTATCTTACTCAGGGTTATCAGCAGACCGTAGACGAGATCGTCAACGACGCGTTGTTCCCATCCGACTGCAGTGAAATGGTGCTGGTGAAAGACATTGAGCTCTACTCGCTGTGCGAGCACCACTTACTGCCGTTTATAGGTAAAGCACACGTTGCGTACATTCCTGATGGCAAAGTGCTCGGCCTGTCCAAAGTGGCGCGCATTGTAGACATGTTTGCCCGCCGTTTGCAGATTCAGGAACAGCTGACCGTGCAAATTGCGGAAACTGTGCGCCAGGTAACCGGTGCTGCAGGTGTTGGCGTGATCGTTGAAGCCAAGCACATGTGTATGATGATGCGCGGTGTGGAAAAACAGAATTCGGTGATGAAAACTTCCGCCATGCTCGGCTCTTTCCGCAGTGAGCAGGCCACCCGCAACGAATTCCTGTCTCTGATTCGTTAACGTTCAGAGCCGTTAATTCGTAAGGCGAGTTAGGCGGTTCGGATAAAGAGGAGCCCGGCAATGCCCCATCTGGTGATTGAATATTCGCAAAAACTGGAAGACAGCATTTCCATTCCGGCACTGGTCAGTAATGGCCAGCAAGCCATGAATGACACCGGGCTCTTCAGCGCCGGCGCCATCAAAACCCGCGCCGTGCCCTTCCGGGAATTTGTCCTGGGGAAAAGCCACGAAGGCTCCAGCAACCTGTTTATTCACGCGGAAGTGCGCATCCTCGAGGGGCGCACCAGCGAACAGAAAGAAACGCTGAGCGCCGCCATCTTCAACTACCTGTGCGAAGCCGCACCCGAGGTTCCGGAAATTTCCGTGGAAGTCCGGGACATGCAGAAGGCAAGCTACTCCAAGCGCGTGCCTTTCTAGTTCAACCTAGTCCAACCTAGCCCGACCTAGTCCAACCCAAGTCAAGCTAGCCCAACCCAGCTCAACCAGTCGATCGAGCCAAAGCATTCACTCTGCCGATTCGGCAGTGCGCGGGTCTTCGCCGCGAAGAAATGGCTCGAACCAGTGGGCAATCTCTTCGCCGCTGCCTTCCATATGCAGGTGGTGACCACCGGCAAACTCACGCAGCTCGATGCTCGGCACCTGCTCCGCCAGCGGGCGAATACGCTCAATCATCCCCTGAATGCCCTCTTTCCCCAGTGCCAGCCGAATTGGCATGGTGGCACGCGCCAGAAAGGCGCGCACTTGCGGCTCGTTGAGTTTGGCCACCGATGCCGCCATTAACTGCGGGTCATTGCTCCAGGTAAAACCACCGTCGCATGGGCGGATGCCGCGCTCCACCAGTGCCCGCGCCGCATCGTCGCTCAACTTGAACAGGCCGTTCTTGCGCGCGTTTACCGCAACTTCAATGGATTCAAATACGCGGCTCTTGCGATCGCGGTAGCGCGCGCGCTGCTCGATGCCCTTGCGCAGGGTCTCCGGGGCCTCCTCATCCGTTGCCGGCGGCGGTACCAGGCCATCGATCAGCGCGAGGCGCTGCACCCGCTCGGGGAAAGTGGCCGCCGCAATGGTGCCAATGACCGCACCACGGGAGTGTGCCAGCATGGAAAATTTGTCCCACCCCAGCGCATCGGCCGTCGCCATCACATCTTCGATTTCGGTCCAGATGGTGTAGTTCGCATCCTTGTGGCGGTGGTAACTCTGGCCGTGGCCGGCGAGATCGATGGCGACAAGATTGAGGCTGTGCAGGAAGGGCGCCATGGCGTCAAAACTGGCGCAGTTATCCAGCCAGCCATGTAACGCGAGTACAGGTACCCCGGCCGGGTTTCCCCACTGCCGGGCGGCAATCGCATTGCCCTGGACATCCAGCACAATTTCTCTGGGCGGAGTAAAGTCGGGGAGGGTAGGTGAGGATAAGGCGCTCATAGAAAACCAAAACCAGCTATCGAATGCGCCATGCTGACAGTCCCCTGCCGCCACCACAATGGCAACAAGGTTCACGAGTTATGACCGATTACCCGTATTGGGGGTTTCGACTGGGTACTGGTTCAGGCACTTGGGCGCAGAGAGTGATTCAGGGCTTGTGCTGCAACCACTCGAGCTCTGCGCAATCCCACGCCCAGACATCCGCTGCCAGGCACGCGAGGCTCGAGGTGCCCATCGGGTGCTCATCGGCACTGCCGCAGAGTCCGTTGACCAGACTACCCACCAACGGTTGGTGGCTGACCAGTAACACCGGAAAGTCTTTCTCATCCACTTCCGCCAGTGCGTCCAACACCGCCTGGGGCGGCGTGTCTCCGGTCAGTACCTCGTTGATTTCCACTGATAAACCAAAGGTCTCCGCGACGATTTTCGCGGTCTGGCGGGTGCGCACAAACGGGCTTGCCCAGATGGTCTTTACCTGCGCGAGTTCCGAGGCGCGCTCTTTGCACACTGCGGCGACGTGCTCGCGACCGTCTTCGGTAAGGGCGCGGGTCTCGTCACTTTTACTCAGGGGTTCTGCGCGGCCATGGCGCATAACAAACAACAGCACTACCTTCTCCCAATCAATTCCGGTGCCTGCACCGTAAACGGAGCCCTACTTTTCGTCGGCGCTGTTTTCCTTGCGATGCGCGCTTGCGGCATCCTTGGCCGCGTTATCCGCTGATGTATCGCTATCCGCTCCCAGCTGGATCACTGGCTCGTCGGCCTCTGGCGCTTCTTCTTGCGACGACGCAGCACTGGCTTTAGCGCGTGTTTTTGGCTTTTTTGCCTCGGTCGTGGCGACGGTTTTCTCGTCAGCATCAGCCGGGGCCGCATCGCTCCCGGTGCCGGCGTCAGCCGCTACATCAGCCTCTGCGTCTGCATCGGCTGCCGCAATCACCTCGCCATCAATTTCCTCGGCGCTCTCATAGGTCGAAAGATCTTCTTCCTCGGACTCCGGCCACTCCGAGAAGGGAAATGGTTTCTCTTCGGTGTTGTAGATCAGGAACTGCAGAGTCTGGTAAATGTAGGAAGAAATCTGATCGCCGAGGCGGCGCAGGTTGTCGTTCGCCTTGCCACTGACAATGGCAAACAGGAATTGGGCGATCACCACCGCCAGCATGACAAAGCCGGCGATTTCCAGTAGTACCGCGAACAGCACCATGTAAATCAGGCGCAACCACTGATTGGTAGAGGTCAGGTTTTGTTTCAGTTCTTCATTGCTCATTTGGCGATCACCAGTCCTTTGTTGGGCACCAGAAATGGGAGACGCCGGCCCCAGCCGGCATGGAATTCAGCGGTTTAGGCCCCGCAGCCCCGGGCTCAGTGGTTCGAGAACCCTCAATATAGCCCGGATTTGTTTGTGGGCCGCAGATCAGGACTGCGGCCACTCGGAAAATGGAAACGGCTTTTCTTCCGTGTTGTAGATAAGGAATTGCAGTGTCTGGTAGATGTACGAGGCAATCTGCTCGCCCATGCGACGCAGATTTTCGTTTGGGCCACCGGAGACAATGGCAAACAGGAATTGCAATACGATGGTCGCCAGCATCACCACACCGGCAATTTCCAGCAGTATCACGAAGAGCACCATAAACAGCAGACGCATCCAGTGTTCTGCAGAGGTCAAATTCTGCTTCAATTGTTCGTTATTCATTCACCGCCCCCATTCAAAATACGCTGATCAGGATTTGGCCGAATAGGCCACATCAAAGGTTTGCGCCCCGGACATCAGCTCACGGATCACCGTTGGAATCGGGGTACCTTCAAATAATATGGCGTGAATCGCAGAAACCAAGGGCATGTATACCCCCAATTCGTCAGCTTTGGCCTTAATCAGACGAACGGTGTTCACTCCTTCCGCTACCTGGCCGATTTCGGTAACCGCCTCATCCAGTTTCTTGCCCTTGCCCACCAGGTAGCCCACGCGGTAGTTGCGGCTCAAATCCGAGGAGCAGGTGAGAATCAGGTCACCCACGCCAGCGAGGCCGATAAAGGTCATCGGATCGGCACCAACCGCCTCGGCGAAGCGCATCATTTCCGCCAGAGCCCGGGTAATCAGCAGACTGGTGGTATTTTGCCCGCGCCCCAGTGCTACGGCCATTCCGGTGACAATTGCATAGATATTCTTCAGTGCACCTGCCAGCTCCACACCAAACACATCATTGCTGGAGTAGACGCGGAAGGTTTCCGAATGCAGCACTTTTTGAATGGTTGTGCACAGGGTCTCGTCTTCGCTGGCGATCACCGTCGCGGTGTAATGGCCAGCGACGATCTCCTTGGCAAAGTTGGGCCCACTCAACACCCCCACGCGCATCCCCTCGGTTTCTTCTTTGAGGATGTCGCTCATCAGATGGAAGCTGTCATGCTCAACCCCTTTGGTCAGGGAGATCAGCATGGTGCCCGGATCGAGCATAGGCGCCGCACGATGGACGACTTCACGGAAGGATTTGCTGGGGATGGCGACAAACACAATCTGACAGCCGCGTACCGCCTGCTCCAGGTCGGCGGTAATCTGCAGGTCTGAGTGCAGCGCCACGCCTGGCAGATATCTCTGGTTTTCGCGCTCGGCCATGCAGGTGGCGGCGCGCTCCGGGTCACGCATCCACTGCCGGGTGTCGTGACCATTGCCCGCTACGATATTGGCGATTGCCGTGCCAAAGCTACCGCCGCCGAGAATGGCGATGGGCAAACGGGATTCGGGGGCGCTCGAGGATACGTCTGTTTGGGTCATAACGCTCTGTCGTTTTTACTATCCAGCGGGGATTATACGGAGCTGGGTGCCAGCACCCAATGGCCATTTGGGGTTTTACGCAGTTTTGCCAAGTTCGCCGACAAATGCCGCCCATTCGCCGCCAAATCGCGCAAAAAATCAACACGAAGAATATAGCCCAGGCCGGCCGCTAGCGACGGTCCGCGCGGTGGGAACGCTTATTGGCTGGGGCAAAAAACACCTATAAAAAAGGCCGGCGGGGAGCACCCCGCCGGCCTTCCTGCAAGAAGCATTCGCCACTGGTTAGCGATTGAGTTCCAGCAGCAGTGTGTTCAGGCGACGCACGTAATCCGCAGGATCCGCGAGCTGGTTGCCCGCCGCCAGATTGGCCTGATCCATCAGAATATTGGTGAGATCCGCAAAGCGGTCTTCATCCTGCTCCTGATCCAG
Organism: Microbulbifer agarilyticus S89; assembly: GCF_000220505.1. GTDB lineage: Bacteria > Pseudomonadota > Gammaproteobacteria > Pseudomonadales > Cellvibrionaceae > Microbulbifer > Microbulbifer agarilyticus_B. The sequence continues at coordinate 193,625 of NZ_AFPJ01000037.1, forward strand.
ACGCTGCACCAGCGGGTGGCCCGGGTTCACCTCAAACACCGGTTTGGCCTCTGGCAGCGACTGACCAGCCTGCTCGAGGATACGGCGCATTTGCAGGCCCATATCATTGTCACTGGCCACCAGGCACGCTGGGGAGTCCACCAGGCGGGTGGTCGCGCGCACATCTTCCACGCGCTCCTTCAGTACTTCCTTGACGCGCTCAACCAGTGCGCCGGCATCTTTCTCGGCCTTCTCGCGCTCGGCCTTGTCGTCTTCATTCTCAGCTTCGCCCAGATCCAGTGCGCCCTTGGCCACATCCTGGAACGGTTTGCCGTCAAACTCCTGCATGTGGCCAACGAACCACTCATCCACCTGGTCGGTCAGCAGCAGTACCTCGATGCCCTTCTTGCGGAAAACTTCCAGGTACGGGGAGGACTTGGCGGTGGCGAAGTTGTCTGCACACACGTAGTAGATATTCTTCTGGCCATCCTGCATGCGGCCCACGTAGTCTTCCAGTGACTGATCCTGCTTGGCGTCATCGGTGTGGGTAGTGGAGAAGCGCAGCAGCTTGGCGATCTTCTCTTTGTTGGAGAAGTCTTCCGCCGGCCCTTCTTTCATCACTGAGCCAAACAGATCCCAGAACTTCTGGTACTCGTCGGCGTCTTTCTTCGCCAGCTTGTCCAGCATGTCGAGCACGCGCTTGGTCAGCGCGCTTTTGATCGCATCGGTGTTCTGGTCCTTCTGCAGGATTTCCCGAGATACGTTCAGCGGCAGGTCGTTGGAGTCCAGCACACCCTTTACAAAACGCAGGTACAGCGGCAGGAACTGCTCGGCGTCGTCCATGATGAAGGTGCGCTGCACATACAGCTTCAGGCCGCGCGCCGCATCACGCTGGTACAGGTCAAATGGTGCGCGCGCAGGGATATACAGCAGGCTGGTGTAATCCAGCTTGCCTTCCACACGGTTGTGACTCCAGGTCAGCGGGTCGTCGAAGTCGTGGGAAATGTGCTTGTAGAATTCCTTGTACTCCTCGGACTTCACCTCGGAGCGCGGACGGGTCCACAGGGCCTGGGCGGCATTGACCGCTTCAAATTCCGGTGCCTTCTCTTCTGGCTCTTCACCCTCTGCAGCGGGCGCCTCTTCTTTCAGCATCTCCACCGGGATGGCGATGTGATCGGAGTACTTCTTGATGATGGAGCGCAGGCGCCAACCGTCGGCAAATTCTTTGGCGTCGTCTTTCAGGTGCAGCACTACACGGGTACCACGATCCGGCCATTCAACGTTTTCCACGGAGTACTCGGCCTCGCCGCTGCACTCCCAATGCACGCCCTGGCTGGCATCGGCGCCGGCGCGACGGGTGAACACATCCACCTTGTCGGCCACGATAAACGCGGAGTAGAAGCCCACGCCGAACTGGCCGATCAGGTGTGCATCCTTCTTCTGGTCGCCGGACAGGTTCTGCATAAAGTTGGCAGTGCCGGAGCGCGCGATGGTACCCAGGTTCTCAATCACCTCATCGCGGCTCATGCCAATGCCGTTATCAGAGATGGTCAGGGTACCGGCGTCTTTATCGAACTCGATGCGAATACGCAGGTCCGGGTCTTCCGCCAGCAACGAAGGGTTGGAGAGAGCCTCAAAACGCAGCTTGTCCGCGGCATCGGAGGCATTGGAAACCAGCTCGCGCAGGAAAATCTCCTTGTTGGAGTACAGCGAGTGGATCATCAGGTGCAGTAACTGCTTGGCTTCTGTCTGGAAACCGTGGCTCTCTTTATGCGCCGCAACAGTCATGGAACGGTTCTCCCCTTGTTCAATTCAACTACAGACAAATCGTCGTCAAGGGGAGCAATATTGGGACGGATACGGGCAATTCAAGCGTGACTTGATCACCCGCGAGGAGAAACCCTGCTGAAACGCCAGCTGGTTATTTTTTCGACGCGGCGGCGATGGCCTGCACCAGCTTGCCGCGGCCAGTGATATCGGCGATGAAATTGGCGGTGAGATCAGAGATTACCCGGGATTCCGCATTCATCAGGATGACAATGCCAACCTTGCGCTTCTCCGAGTAGGCAATGGCTGCTCGGAAACCGGCAACCCAGCCGCCATGGAAGACGATGCGATCATCACCCACGGTGTACAGGCGCCAGCCCAAACCGTAACCCGCGTGATCGATGTAATCCCGCCAGATGCGATGGCGCAGGTGGCGGCGGGTTTCCACCCGCTCTGTGGTGAGGTCATCGATCACCTCCGGAGGCAGTACCTCCGGGTAAGCGCCCAATTGCGCCTTAAGCCACTGGCCCATATCGCTGATACTAGCGTTTACCCCGGCCGCCGGTGCCGCCAGGTAATACTCCTTTTCCACCTTCACCGGGCGCCAACCTTTACCTGTCTGGACATGGGGAGCGGCGCGATTACTGGCCGCCATAAAGCTTTCCCAACCCAGCGAGGCGTCTTCCATTTTCAGCGGGACAAAGAACCGCTGTTTCAACTGACGGCCGTACGGCACGCCGGTCGCCTTGTGGATAACGTCCTCGATCAGGCTGAACAGCACGTTCTGGTAGCCGTAACACTTACCCGGAGCGCAGTGCGGATCGATGGTGGAGAACATCGGCAGAATTTTCGACAGCGGACGATTGTCCTCAAGGTAGTTATCGTAGGCGTTTGGGGTCAGCCCAGAGGAGTGGCTCAGAAGGTGCTGCACCTGCAACTGCATGGAGAGCGCCGGGGTTTTGAAGCGCAGCTCGGGTACATAGCGCACCACTTTATCGCCCCAATTGAACTTGTTCTCATGCTCGAGCAGCGCCGCCATGCTGCCGGCAAAGGTCTTGGATACCGAGGCGAGCCGGAAAACCGTATGCGAGGTGACCTTCTGCTTCTTGCCTTTTACCCGCACACCGTAGGTGTCCATCGCCACGACCTTATCGTGATCGACGATCACGTAAGCGCCGCCCGGGATCCCGCTCTTTTTCATCAACTGGCGGAAATAGCGATCGAACTCGCGCGCGCTGGCCTCAACACTTTTCGATGACGCGGCGGAAGCAGATTTAGCCACCCGCCCGGGCTCGGCAAGCGCATGCCCGGCAGGCGTCGCCAGTATCAACGCCGCGACCAGCGGCAGCCACAGCCCCCGCGCGCCGCTCAAGATTCTGTGAAAAATGCCTTGATACACCTTGAATTACACCATGTGCCGTACTGCAATCCGCAGCGATTGCTCGCTACCCGGCCATATCGACCTAGCAAGTGATTGGCCCCAAAATTTGTGGGGATACTCGTACTAAGACTAGCAGCCCGCTAAAAAATTCTTTAACCAGAAACATTCAGTCAAAGATTCTTCACGCCAACAATGACTCGCGAGACCGTCCATTCAGCAGAGGTCAGGCAGTGTTATCGAAGTGGAACAACCGCACATGTTAGCGTTTTTTCCACCGTTATGTGATTCACGGGAACAACGGGCACAAAAAAACCGCCTGACGGCGGCTTTTGTACCGGGAGGGACGTATGCCCCTCCCCGCGCGAACAACGACTTACAGCTTGTCGGAGTTCTCGCTCAGGTAGGCAGCAACACCGGAAGGAGATGCGTCCATACCCTTGTCGCCTTCCTGCCAGCCTGCCGGGCACACTTCACCGTGCTCCTGGTGGAACGCCAGCGCGTCAACCATGCGCAGCATTTCGTCAACATTACGGCCCAGCGGCAGATCGTTGACTACCTGGTGGCGAACAACACCTTCTTCGTCGATCAGGAAAGAACCGCGGAACGCAACACCGGCATCCGCTTCAACGTCGTACGCCTGGCAGATTTCATGCTTCACGTCGGCAACCAGGGTGTACTTCACTTGGCCGATACCACCATCGTTGATATCGGTGTTACGCCATGCGTTGTGGGAGAACTGGGAGTCGATGGACACACCAATTACCTCAACGCCACGCTTCTTGAACTCTTCAAAGCGGTGGTCAAAGGCGATCAGCTCGGACGGGCACACAAAAGTGAAGTCCAGTGGGTAGAAGAAGATCACCGCCTTCTTGCCCTTGATGGTTTCTGCCAGGTTGAACTCGTCAACGATTTCGCCGTTGCCCAGTACCGCAGCCGCCGTGAAATCCGGAGCGGGCTTGCCTACTAATACAGCCATGAGAATCTCCTCAATGAGATAAATAATGGATTGTAGAAACGGTCACTTTATAACCAATGACTATAAAGTGCCAAAAGATCGATAGGGGGCCGCTATGATACACAGCGGCTTATGGCAGTCCCATTAATTTTTTATATGGCGGCAATAGAAGACGCCACCTATTCAACTCTCCCGCAGAATACTCTGCCACCGACGCCAGTCACTGTAAGTTGACCGAGAAGCCATTAACCGACCCACCAGTACAGTTGTCGAGCGACTAGAATAATAAACGATCAACAGCAAAATCTTATTGACACTTATTCTCATTAACAATAAGATCTCATTATCGATAAACAGTAGATCGAATTTTCACCAGGTTACCCGATGTACATCTGTATTTGTAAAGGCATCACCGACCGTCAGATCAAGGACGCAGTCCACGATGGTTCCACCTCCATCAAGGCCTTGCGCCGCCAGCTGGGCGTTTCCTCCCAGTGCGGCCGCTGCGCAGAACTGACCAAAGAGATCATCGACGAGACCATGTCTGCCGGCATGCCGCCCGAGACCAGTGGCGCGCTGTTTTACGCGGCTGGATAAGCAGCTGCCTTTTCCTCTCTCCCTGGTGCGCGCACCGCGACGCGTGCGCTCCTTCTTTACTTTTAATTCTCCGCTGCCCTTATTTCTCCGCCACCGGTCATAGGCCGCCCCAGCTAGCCCCCATCTATCCCACGCCTACCTACTAGTGCCTCCATACCAGCCGACTCGCCTACCCTTTAGAGACGAGGTTTTTGGTTGGGAGAAACCGCAGCACCATGAAACAGCGGCTGCAATACATCGCTAGCAGACTTCGAACCAGCTTTTGGCTCATCCCCACCCTGATGATGACGGCCGCGATTGTCCTCGCCCAGCTGTTCACGTCACTCGACAGCACCTATGAAATTGGCCACTTGCCCGGGCTAACCTGGCTGCGCCTGCACGACCCCAGCAGCGCGCGCGCGCTCCTCACCATTATTGCCACTTCAACCATCAGCGTTGCCGGTACCGTGTTTTCCATCACCATGGTTGCACTGACACTCGCCTCTAACCAATTTGGCCCGCGCCTGGTGCGCAACTTTATGCGCGATCGTGGCACACAGGTCTCCCTCGGTATCTTTCTCTCAACCTTCGTCTACGCGCTCATGGTTACCCGGGTTCTCGGCGCCGACGCCGGGCGAACCGAGCCCAGCCTCTCGGTCAGCTTTGCGGTGCTCCTCGCCCTCGGGTGCATTGCCTATCTCATCTACTTTATTCACAACGTCGCGCAGTCGATTCAAATCGACAACATTACATTTCACATCAACCGGGAATTCCGCTCGGCACTGAACACCATCTACCCCGCCGAGGCATGCCGCGCCCCAGACAGCAGCCGCGAAGACCTGCGGGATCTTCCGCAGAACAAAGACCGTACCTGCGTGCGCACGCGCAAGGAAGGTTATGTGCAGCTGATTGACCGGCAGGCATTGATCGACTGGGCGCGCGAACACGATTGCTGCATTCAGTTGCAGTGCCACCCAGGTACCTTTTTGTACCACTGGGGTGTCATGGCAGAAGTTTTCGACCCGCCGCGGCATTTGGATAGCCAGCAGGTGGCGCAGGCAGTGCACGGGGCATTTACCCTTGGGCCGCAGCCCACTGCGGGGCAGGATATTATCTTTTCGATTCGGCAGCTGTCCCAAGTGGCGGTCCGGGCGCTGTCCCCCGGTATCAATGACCCGTTTACGGCATACACCTGTATTGATCGCTTGATGGATGGCATCGGCGTGATTCTTCAGCGCCCGCCACTACCCAACTGCTATTACGATCATGACCACAAACTGCGGCTCGTAGTCAGTGAGCTCGACTTATCCCACGTGCTCGCCGCCGCACTCGACGAAATTCTCGAATACGGACGCACCAGCGGTGTGGTGATGCGGCATATCTGCGCGGGGCTGATTGAAGTTTCGGACATTTGTTGCCGACGTGAAGATCGACAGGCACTTTACGAGCTGATGCTGCGCATCAAGGAAGATTGCGCAATTAGCCTTGAGGACCGCTTCGATATTGCCGCAATTGAAAAGCAGCTATCAAAAATGCGCAAACTACTGGAGTAATACACAAGCCACCGGGACAATCTAAACAGTAATCGTTCTCAGTGTACTTTTCGGCTTTTTTCCCACTAATTTTTGTGCTTTTTGCCCGGGAAAATTATTCCGCTCCCCGCCTTGACTTGCCCTATTCCCCAACGCAAACTCACCACGCCAGCCATTTACGACCCTACAATTAAGGCAAGAAAAGGGCGCAAAGGGACGTCTGAAGCTGCGTTTGAGACGCCCGGCATTGAAAGCGAGATCAAACCACTTCAAAAATCCTCAGGAAATTTCCGAGGCGGAAGGAGAAAACAATGAAAGGCGATCCAAAAGTCATCGAACATTTGAACAAGGCTCTCGGCAATGAGCTGATTGCAATCAATCAGTATTTCCTGCATTCCCGTATGTTCAAAGACTGGGGCCTGAAAGAGCTGGCAGACAAGGAATATCACGAATCCATCGACGAAATGAAACATGCCGACTGGCTGATCGAACGGATTCTGTTTCTTGAAGGTATCCCCAACCTGCAACACCTGGGCAAGCTGCTGATCGGTGAAAACACCGAAGAGATGCTGAAGTGTGACCTGCAGCTGGAGAAAAAAGCGATCCCGGATTTGCGTGACGGCATCGCCTACTGCGAATCCATCCGCGACTACGGTAGCCGTGAACTGCTGCAACGCATCCTCGACTCCGAAGAAGAACATGTGGACTGGCTGGAAACCCAGCTGAGCCTGATCGACAAGGTCGGCCTGCAAAACTACCTGCAGACCCAAATGGAAAAAGCATCCGACGAGTAAGCGTCGCAGCGCGGTTGCTGCCTACTGATTGAGTATGTAGAAGATGTAGAACATGCAAAGCACCGCGCATTCCGATGTTTGCAGACATAAAAACCGCGGTCAATCGCCGCGGTTTTTTTTATGGCCCGTATGGGCCGAAAAGCGCAATCACTCGCCCTGTTCGGCGCTGCCCGCGGCCTCTTCAATCAGCGTCTTGAGCTCACCGCTCTCATGCATTTCCATGATGATGTCGCAGCCGCCCACCAGTTCTTGCTTGACCCACAGCTGCGGGAAGGTTGGCCAGTTGGCGTACTTCGGCAGTTCCTGGCGAATATCCGGGTTGGCCAAAATATCCACATAGGCAAAACGCTGGCCACACGCCATGATCGCCTGGGAAGCACGCATCGAGAAGCCGCACTGTGGTGCATTGGGGCTGCCCTTCATATAAAGCAGGATGTCGTTATCGGCGATCTGCTTTTTGATATTTTCCAGAGTATCCATAGTGGAAGCTAACCTCAGCTGAAAAGTCGGTTGGAAATACAAGTGACTGCGAGTGACCGCGGCTCCAGCGGTGTCGATCCGTCAACGAAAGCGCGCATTGTACCCGATTCCGATTCGATTCCCATCCGCGGCCTGTGGGATGCCATCGGCCTCTGTTACCGGGCTCCGGCTGTGCTAGTATTGCCGGTTTCCCGGGAAAATTGCGGTCAGAAAACGCAAAAGGCGCATTTTCTGCGGTTTCCCTATTGTCTGGGTCGGCGGATGCCGGCCCACGCACTTAAGGCCCACCCACAGAGGAGATAAACGGTGGCTACTCCCGCACTGATGCAAAACTACGGTAACAGAACCCTGACCCTGGTCAGAGGCGAAGGCAACTACGTGTGGGACGACAACGGCCGACGATATCTCGACGCCCTCTCCGGTATCGCTGTATGCGGCCTCGGCCACTGCCATCCGGCAGTCACCCTGGCCATCCAGGAGCAGGCCAGCACCCTGTTGCACGTTTCCAACCTGTACAACATTCCCCCACAAGAACAGCTGGCGGAAAAGCTGGTAACCCAGTCGGGTATGGACAACGTATTCTTTTCGAACTCCGGTGCCGAGGCCAATGAGGCCGCCATCAAGCTGGCGCGCAAGCTGGGTAACCAGCGCGGCCTCGCCTGCCCGAAAATCGTGGTCTCCGAGGGGGCTTTTCATGGCCGCACCCTGGCAACCCTGACCGCCACTGGCAATCCCAAGGTACAGGAAGGCTTCGCGCCCCTGCCCGAGGGCTTCCTGCGCGTTCCGTATAATGACGTCGCCGCCATCGAAAAACTGGCAGCAGAGCATCAGGACATCGTTGCCATTCTGGTAGAACCCATTCAGGGCGAGGGTGGTATCCGCATTCCGGACGCAGATTATCTGGCGCGCCTGCGTGCACTCTGCGACCATCAGAACTGGCTACTGATGCTGGACGAAATCCAGACCGCCAATGGTCGCAGCGGCAAGCTGTTTGCCTACCAGCATATCGATGGCCTGCTGCCAGACGTGGTTACTACCGCCAAAGGGCTCGGTAACGGCGTGCCCATCGGCGCCTGTCTTGCGCGGGGCGAAGCCGCTGCCTTATTCGGTGCGGGCGCCCATGGCTCCACCTTCGGTGGCAACCCGCTGGCCTGCCGCGCCGGCCTCGCCGTTTTGGAAACACTGGAAAACGACGGGCTCATTGCCCGTGCAGCCAGCCTCGGCACCCAACTGCTGGATCAACTGAAAGCGGAACTGAGCGATTGCCCACATATTGTGGATATCCGCGGCGTGGGCCTGCTGCTCGGCATCGAGCTGGATCATCCCTGCGCGGAGCTGGTCGACCTGGCCCGAGCACAAGGGTTACTGATCAACGTTACCGCTGGCAATGTGCTGCGCCTGCTCCCGCCACTCACCCTGAGTGATGAGGAGTGCAGCCAGATCGCCACCACCGTCGCCGCACTGGTGCGGAATTTCGCCCAACAGGCCGCCTGAATTCGGAGGAAACCAAACATGGCAGTCAGACATTTTCTCACCCTCCTCGACCTGAGCCAGGACGAACTGCGCGCAGTCATTGAACGCGCCATCGAACTGAAAGCCCTGCGCAACCAGGGGGTTGCCAGCGAGCCATTCCGCGACAAAGTACTGGGAATGATTTTCGAGAAGTCCTCAACCCGTACCCGCGTATCTTTTGAAGCGGGCATGGCACAGATGGGCGGCAGCGCGCTCTTCCTCTCCCCGCGCGACACCCAGCTGGGCCGCGGCGAACCCATTGAAGACAGCGCACGGGTGATTTCCCGCATGGTGGATATGGTGATGATCCGCACCTTCGGCCACAACGTGCTCGAACGCTTTGCCGAGTACAGCAAGGTGCCGGTGATCAACGCCCTGTCCGACAGCTACCACCCCTGTCAGCTGCTCGCCGACCTGCAAACCTACGTGGAGCACCGCGGCAGCCCGGAAGGCAAAGCCGTGGCCTGGGTTGGCGATGGCAACAACATGTGCCACTCCTACATCAATGCCGCTCTGATGTACGACTTTGAGCTGCGTATTGCCTGCCCCGAAGGCTATGACCCGGATGAATCCATTGTGGCTCGGGCGAAAGACCGGGTAAAAATTGTGCGCACGCCGCAGGAAGCCGTGAGCGGCGCCGATTGGGTCGCCACCGATGTATGGGCGTCCATGGGCCAGGAGACCGAGCAGCAGATTCGCCTGAAAGCCTTCGAGGGCTATCTGGTGGACCACAAGCTGATGAGCCACGCCAACCGCGACGCAATCTTCATGCACTGCCTGCCAGCTCACCGCGGTGAAGAAGTCAGTGGCGAACTGCTGGAAGACGACAAGATCTCGGTGGTATGGGACGAGGCGGAAAACCGCCTGCACGCCCAGAAAGCGCTGATGGAATTCCTGCAGGAAAACAGCAACCGCTGATCGTGATCTGACCGCTCCGATCCTGAACGCCGAAGGGCGCCAGAACATTCTGGCGCCCTTTTTGGTTGCAGCGGTTTGTCGCACCTCTTATCGACTCATCTTATCGGCTCCTATTTTCGACGCTTGAGTGCTGGTTATTTTTCACACACAAACCCGCGCCAGGCAGGCCGATGATATGCACACTTTTTATCCACAGATGACGGCGACGACAGCGGATAACTCGAAAGGGCCAAGCGCCAAATGTGGCGCAAAAATCGACCTTCCAGTGTCGGTTTGATCACACAATGTGCAACCTCAGCTGGTTATTGCCGGGCTTAATTTAAGAGCCGATTACTATTAAAAAATATTCTTAAAACCCCCACCCGGCGCAATCCACTGATCACTTTTTATACCCGGCCAGTAATGGCGGGCGCTAGCGCAAGGAAAAATCCACCGCCGCACCGCCTACCCACAAATTATCCACAAGTAACTCGATAGTTATCCGCCTTGAATTACCCCCCCAACCGCATTATCTTGTTGCTCATTCGAGGTCGAACCCCAACATATTGGGTTTAGGTGGCAGGCAACCCCCAAATTTCCCCAGGGAAAACGTCGCCAGGTACTTTCCACAACCACAATATCTTGTGTTCGGCCTTTTTCGCACCACTAGTTGGCACAGCTGTTTGTCCGTTTTAGGCGCCCTCTTCTGGGCAAAAACGCGACACCCGGGCAATGCGCCCAGGCCAATCGCAGTTTCAAAGATGTACCCCACAAGAGTTACCCGAGCGAAGCTTGTCCTTCGCCACAACACCTTGTGCCTGCGGAATCATTTTGATTCCCCAAGAAACTGCACAAAAGAAGCACTAGCGGTTGCGCAAGGAATTGAGGCCACAAGCCGAACTTGTATAAATCAAAGCAAAAACCAAATGCTGTCGACCACGACAGGCACGCACAACTTACGGAGAATTTCATGCACACAGAGACAGGGCGCCCCCAGTCTGAGCCAAACGGCACCACCAAGGAATCGGTAACAGACCAGGCCAGCAGCAATACTTCACTGGCTGCCACTGCCCCGGGTCAGATCCGTGTTATCAAACGCAACGGTACCGTGGTGCCGTACGCCGATAGCAAAATCTCTGTAGCCGTCACCAAGGCGTTTCTCGCCGTGGAAGGCGGTACTGCCGCAGCGTCCAGCCGTATCCACGAGCGCGTGGCCGACTTGGTTTCCCACATCAGTGCAACCTTCAAGCGTCGCATGCCCTCCGGCGGCACCATTCATATTGAAGAAATTCAGGACCAGGTTGAACTGGAACTGATGCGTGCCGGCGAACACAAAATCGCGCGTGACTACGTACTGTACCGCGAAGAGCACGCGCGCCTGCGTGCCGAGAAAGAAAAAGAGAAAGCAGCTGCGCCGGAAGCCGCTGCCGATACTCACCCGAGCATTCGCGTAAAAGTGGAAGACGGCAGTAAAGAAGGCAAGCTGGTACCGCTGGATATGGAGCGCCTGCGCACCATCGTACGCGAAGCCTGCGAAGGCCTGACCGACGTCGACGGCGACCTGATTCTCGGCGAAGCACTGAAGAACCTGTACGACGGTGTTTCCGAAACCGACATCAATACCGCGCTGGTCATCACCGCGCGTACCCTGGTTGAGCAGGAGCCCAACTACACCTACGCAACCGCCTTCCTGCTGCTGGATAAACTGCGCTCCGAAGCTTTGCGCTTCCTGGACGTGGCAGAGTCCGCAACCCAGCAAGAAATGGAAGGCCTGTACAAGCCGGCACTGGCGGCGTACGTGGCAAAAGGTATTGAACTGGAACTACTGGACCCGGCACTGGCCAGCTTCGACCTGGAAAAACTGGGTGAAGCGATCAAGCCTGAGTGCGATCACCAGTTCACCTACCTCGGCCTGCAGACCCTGTACGACCGCTACTTCCTGCACTCCGACGAGATCCGTTTCGAACTGCCGCAGATTTTCTTCATGCGTGTTGCCATGGGCCTCGCCATTAATGAAGAAGACCCGAACGCCCGCGCGATCGAGTTCTACAACCTGCTGAGCTCCTTCGACTACATGAGCTCCACCCCAACCCTGTTTAACGCCGGTACCCTGCGCCCGCAGCTGTCCTCCTGCTACCTGACCACCGTACCGGACGACCTGCACGGCATCTACGGTGCAATTCAGGACAACGCCATGCTGTCCAAATGGGCCGGCGGCCTGGGTAACGACTGGACGCCAGTACGCTCCCTCGGTTCCTACATTAAAGGCACCAACGGCAAATCCCAGGGCGTCGTACCTTTTCTGAAGGTAGCGAACGATACTGCGGTTGCGGTAAACCAGGGTGGCAAGCGTAAGGGCGCGGTGTGTGCGTACCTGGAAACCTGGCACCTGGACATCGAAGAGTTCCTCGAGCTGCGCAAGAACACCGGTGACGACCGTCGCCGTACCCACGACATGAACACCGCCAACTGGGTGCCAGACCTGTTCATGAAGCGTGTGTTTGAAGACAAAGAGTGGACCCTGTTCTCTCCGGCAGACGCCCCGGACCTGCACGACCTGTTCGGCGACAAGTTTGAAGAGCGCTACAACCACTACGAGCAACTGGCTGCCGAGGGCAAGCTGAAGCTGCACAAAAAAGTGCGCGCACTCGACCTGTGGCGCAAGATGCTGGGCATGCTGTTTGAAACCGGCCACCCCTGGATCACCTTCAAGGACGCCTGTAACCTGCGCAGCCCGCAGCAGCACGCCGGTGTGGTACACAGCTCCAACCTGTGCACCGAGATCACCCTGAACACCAAAGCGAACGACGAGATCGCCGTATGTAACCTGGGCTCGGTGAACCTGTCCCAGCACATTGGCGAAGACGGCAAGCTCGACATGGGCAAGCTGGAAGGCACCGTCAAAACTGCCGTGCGCATGCTCGATAACGTGATCGACATTAACTACTACTCCGTGGAAACTGCGCGTCAGTCCAACATGCGCCACCGTCCGGTGGGCCTGGGCCTGATGGGCTTCCAGGACGCGCTGTACAAAGCCGGCATCTCCTACTCCAGCGATGAAGCCGTCAAGTTCGCCGACACCACCATGGAAGCGATCAGCTACTACGCCATTTCCACCTCCAGTGATCTGGCGGCAGAACGCGGCAGCTACACCAGCTATGAAGGCTCGCTGTGGAGCCAGGGCATTCTGCCAATCGACTCCATCGAAATCCTGGCCAAGAACCGCGGCGAGCAGTTCATCGATCAGGACACCAGCAGCACCCTCGAGTGGGATGTGGTACGCGAGAAGGTTGCCAGCCAGGGCATGCGTAACTCCAACGTGATGGCCATCGCACCGACCGCGACTATTGCCAACATCACTGGTGTTTCTCAGTCCATCGAGCCGACGTACCAGAACCTGTACGTGAAATCGAACCTGTCCGGCGAATTCACCGTGGTGAACCCGTACCTGGTGCACGACCTGAAAGCCCGCGGCCTGTGGGACAAGGTGATGGTCAACGACCTCAAATACTACGAAGGTTCTGTGCAAAAGATCGACCGTATCCCGGCGGATCTGAAAGCCAAGTACGCCACCGCGTTTGAAGTAGAACCGCGCTGGATCGTAGATGCCGCCAGCCGTCGTCAGAAGTGGATCGATCAGGCGCAGTCCCTGAACCTGTACATCGCCGGCGCCAACGGCAAGAAGCTGGACCTGACCTACCGCATGGCGTGGTACCGCGGTCTGAAGACCACCTACTACTTGCGCGCACTGGCCGCCACGACCACGGAGAAATCCACCGTGAACACTGGCTCCCTGAACGCAGTAAGTGCCGGTGGCGCGCCCGCGGCCAGCGCCGCTCCGGCAGCGCAGGCAGAGCCAGCACCGGCAGCCGTACCCGCGGCCTGCTCCCTGGACGACCCGGACTGTGAAGCCTGCCAGTAATTGGCCGGCCCTAAATTAAAAGTCTCTCGGGGGAGAGCGACCGCAGACACTTAGTACTGATATAGAAAGTATCGAAACGAAGTGCCTGCAACCAAGACCATAAGCGCCGCCCCGGCACTGGACCCAACAAGAGGTCCGGGCCGGGCGCTGGCCGCACACCACACACTTGCACGAGCTGTTATGCAACAGCTTGTCACCCAAAAAAGGGGAAGAAGTCATGCTGAGCTGGGACGATATCGATTCCAAACCCGAACAAAAAGCGAAAGAACCGCAACCGGTGCCGGGTGCACTGCAATCCGAGCAGCAGGCAGTCACCGAACCCAGCGCTAACTACCAGGTAGAGAGCGCAAGCAGTGCCCCGGCATCGACCGCGGCCCAGGAAGAAGGCGCAAGCGCGAGCAGCGCAGCAGCCTCCTCCGCCGTGGAAGCCGCCCGTGCCGCGGTAAACGATCTGGACCCGGCCCCGGGCCTCGAAGAGCTGGAAATGGGCGCCGCCCGTATCCAAGTGGACGAGAAGCGCATCATCAACTGCCGCGCCGACCTAAACCAGCTGGTGCCGTTCAAATACGACTGGGCCTGGCAGAAATACCTCGACGGCTGTGCCAACCACTGGATGCCGCAAGAAGTAAACATGAACAAAGACGTGTCCATGTGGAAAGACCCCAACGGTCTGACCGAGGACGAGCGTCGCATCGTGGAATACTCTCTGGGTTACTTCTCCACCGCAGACTCCCTGGTAGCCAACAATCTGGTACTGGCCATCTACCGCCACATCACCAACCCGGAGTGCCGCCAGTACATCCTGCGTCAGTCCTTTGAAGAAGCCATCCACACCCACGCCTACCAGTACTGTGTAGAATCCCTGGGTATGGACGAAGGCGAAGTCTTCAACATGTACCGCGAAGTGCCGAGCGTGGCCAAGAAAGCCGCCTGGAGCCTCGCGCACACCGGCTCCATTAGCGACCCCAACTTCAAGACCGGCACCGTGGAAACCGACCAGGAACTGCTGCGTAACCTGATCGCCTTCTACGCGGTTACCGAGGGTATCTTCTTCTACTGTGGCTTCACCCAGATCCTGTCCATGGGCCGCCGCAACAAGATGACCGGCGTTGCCGAGCAGTTCCAGTACATCCTGCGCGACGAGTCCATGCACCTGAACTTCGGCATCGACGTGATCAACCAGATCAAACTGGAAAACCCGCACCTGTGGACCGAAAAGTTCCAGCAGGAAGTAACCCAGATGATCCTGGAAGGTATGGAGCTGGAAGTAGCCTACGCCCGCGACACCATGCCCCGCGGCGTACTCGGCATGAACGCCGCCATGATGGAAGAGTACCTGCACTTCATCGCCAACCGTCGCCTGAGCCAGCTTGGCCTGAAAGAACAGTTCCCGGGCGCGCAGAACCCATTCCCATGGATGTCTGAAATCATGGACCTGCGCAAAGAGAAGAACTTCTTCGAAACCCGCGTAATCGAATATCAAACCGGCGGTGCACTGCAGTGGTAACACACTCAATGCACTGACTGTAGTAAAGGAACAACTACAAGAAGTAGTCGCTCACAGGAAGAGAGGTAATTAAGCGGGCGTAATGCCCGCTTTTTTTGTCTGCTAAAAGTTGCAAGCTAATCGTTACAATTTTTCGATACTAAAACGGCAGACAAGAATTCCAGAAACCAATCACATGTTGACCGATATAAAGCCGTGAATATAGGGAAATAATCTTGATTAATCCATTTA
>NZ_AFPJ01000036.1 GCF_000220505.1 Microbulbifer agarilyticus S89
TGCTTTTTTTATTCTTTATACACGGTTAGTTGTTAGCAGCCGCAATCGCTCCTGCAGGCACCTCTGAGTAATTGCTCAGCTTGTTCGGGAAATACTTCTCCAACAGCGCCAGCAAAATGGCGCGGGTCTGATTGTCCACTTCGCCGTCTACTTTCCATGGGCGGAAGTGGTACTGAAACGCACGAGTGTATAGAGAGATTTCCTCTTCGCTGGACTCTTCCGGGTTGATTCCGTAGCCGTAATCGTTCAGCCAATGTGCGAAACGCCGACGCACGCTTTCTCTGTCGCTGGTGGTGTTTCCGTTAAGGAAGTCGAGATGACGCTTTACTGTCTCATCATCATACCAAGCGCCGACCCCGGCCTCAGCCAGCTTTTGCCAGGGAAATTTGGGGCCCGGGTCAATTTTGTAGTGGGGAATAATATCGCCATGGCCAACTACCCGGGTAGGGGTGATGTCTGGGTAGCGCGCAAGAATATCTTTGGACAGCGCGATGACAAGATCAATTTGTTCAGGGTCAAACTCGGGAAAGAAGCACACTTGCTCGGCTTCAATACCCGGAGTGGATTCCGTGGGAGGGCGACAGTAGCTTTGATTGACGATCTCGATGCCAATTGAGTGGTCATTTAGCTGTGAGCGATCCTCCCACCAGCTTGGGCCTGCGTGCCACGCGCGTCTATGCTCATCTACCAACTGATAGACACGCAGGTCGTCATGTGGATAACTCGGGTCATTATGCTCCGGGATAAGATAGTGCGAGCTGACTGGAGAAGAACTCGGCTGGGTCAGCACACGCAGCGAGGTGTCAAAGTCAATCGCGGTAAAGTGCATTACCAGGAAACGCACTCGCTCACTTGCGTTTTTCGATTCGACAACCTCGATTTTATAGTCATCGCTTTGGTGATTTATTCCAACACCGGTGGTACCACAGCCGCTACTGAACACCGCAGCGCTCATAGCAGCGGCCATGGCGAACCGTTTGAGGGGAAACATACTTATTGAGACTGGCATAGTGACTCCTTCAGGCGAATACCAGAGTCAAAATCGTCTTGCGGGATCGCTTGGATTTTGACAAAACCATCATTCGAGGTCATTCGGTGAATATAATTTCCATCCCCTAGGGCAATGCCAACATGAGTCAGCACACCCTCGGCCCAGTTACCGTAGGTGTTTTTCAGGAATACCAGGTCGCCAGGCTGCAGCGCGTCGATGGACTCGATTTTTTGCCCAAACTCATCGGCAGCCAGTGAATCCACGTGCTCTGGTAGCAGTTTATCATCGGGGCCGAGCAGATGCGCGTCCCAGGGGTTTTGGGTCTCCAGAGTTTTGAAGTGCGGTCCACATGCGGCGACAAGTACTTCTCTGGTCCAGTTCATGCACTGCTCGGCCTTGCCTACGCGATACTCCTTGCCTTCCCACGGCAGTGCAGCCTTGATGAGTTTGCTTGCCATGGGCTCGACATTCTGAGCTCTCTCTGGTGCGCCAGAGCCGGCGTTGGATTGACTGCAAGCGCTAGTGGGCAACAGTATTGCCAGAGATAGCAAGATAATGATTTTTTTCATCGGCTTTCGATTTCCACACAATTATTTTTTCGGTCGGTATCTGGGGTAACCCATAGTGGGTCTATGCAGACTGATTGCAGCAGGTTGTCCAGCGGTAGTTTCAACTGCAAAGTAGAGCTTTCCGCATTCATCCAGGCGTATGCAGGTATTGTCAGGTTCTGAGGCGATGCCTTGTGAAAATTGAGCTGCATCGGAATTGGGAGTATGCCATCACCAAGATTTTCGATGGTGAAGGTGTACCAGTGTGCCGGCTGCGGCGTTCGGCCCTGGGTGAAATCATCTGATTTCGTTTCTGGCTGATCTTCTGCATGAAAATCTTGTTCTGCATGAAAATCGTTTAGAGGTGCCGTATAGGCGTCCACGAGCGTTGCATCTTGATCAACCACAAATTCCCGTATCTGGCCAACGGTGTAGGCCATGGCCGGGGGAGCACTTATGTCTTTGGCTGTGATCGTAAGTGGGCGCTCTCCAAAGGTGACCGCACTGATTGTCAGGTCAATACGCTTGCCCTCATAGAACCAGTTACGCCAGAACCAGCTTAAATCGGTCCCCGAGAAGGTCTCGATCGCGCGGAAAAAGTCCCCGGGCATTGGGCGTTTACCTTCCCAGGCAGTCGCAAAGGCGGAGAGTGCGGGATCGAAGACCTCGGGTCCCAGGACAAGGTGTCGCAACGTGTTGAGCATGCTTGCCGTCTTGTTGTAAGCATTGTCAATTTTACGATGCAAACTATCGGCACTGGTCATAATGGGTTGGTGCAGGGAGTGCTTGGTGTATGCTGCGATAGTGCGTGGTTCACCATAGATCACATCGAAGCTGGCTTCCCAGCTATGCTCAGCACGGTATTCAATAAAGCTCACCAGGCCTTCGTCGAGCCAGGCCCACTCGCGCTCATCTGTATTGATTTTCATCGGCAAGTAGTTGTGACCCACCTCATGGATAACACTGCCGATAAAATCGTATTTGGTAAGGCGGTCCCATGCCGGTTGTTCTGCAGTGGCTGCATCGCGCTCCGGGCGCGTAGCGACGGTGGCCATTCCTGGGTATTCCATGCCAATACCCGCAGCGTTTACCACGCTGATGCTGTCCATCTTCAATGGCATCAGTGCGCTGTCGTAGACGTTTAGGGTATGACCAATTGCCGCGAGGCCAAATCGCTCCCACAGCGAAGCTGCTTCTTGCGGGTAAAACTGCTGCAGTGCTCTCCCTTGCGAATCCTGCTTGGCTTGCCAGAGGAAGGCGGGTGAGGCGGCAAAGGCGAAATCACGCATGGTTTCACCGGTGAAAACCCAGCGTACACTGCCATCAGGTGAAGCCTGCCTACGGCGCAGGGCTTCCTGCGCACCAATAACCGGCACTGGTTCCTGGGTGATATTTTTCCAGGCATTTAGACTTTTTGTGTCTAATACCTGCGCAGGGTTTTGCAAATGACCGCTGGAGGCCACGGTATAGTTCTCTGGAACCGATAGGCTGACGGTGTAATCGCCAAATTCGGTCGAAAACTCCCCCTGTTGCAGGAAGGGCTTCAATTGCCAGCCCGCATAGTCGGTATAGGCTACCGCCCGTGGGAACCAGTGTGCCGCTACATAGATTCGCGCCCCGTCTGCAAGCGTTTCATATCCGCTGCGGACGCCGGTAGCGACTTTATCGGTAAGAGAGAGAGACCAGGAAATCTCGAGTTGTTGCTTGTCTCCTGAAAGCAAAGGCTTGGGCAGGGGGACCTGTAGGTGGGTACCGCGCTCATGCCAGCCGAGTTGGTTACCACGTTTATCGCGTACATCCGTGATCGTGAAGCCTGTGGCTGTCGCACGCGCTTCTGTCCGCGACGGACTGTTTGACTTTTGCGAGGTCAGTAGCTGGAAAGAGGCATCTGCCCCCGGGCGAAACGCATTGTGATCCAGCGCAAAATAAAGGTGCGTCAATGTGTCCGGCGAGTTGTTCTGGTAGTTGATGGTCGCGGTAGCGGTGATGTTGTGGGTGACCGGGTCCAGTGTCGCGTCGATTTTGTAATCAACGCACTGCTGCCAGTAGTTTGCTGCTGGTAGACCATTGGCGCTTCGGTAAAACCCAAGGTCCAAGTCAGTCTGGGTGAGCTTGAGGAAAGGGTCTACGGTCGCCGCAGTGGAACGCTCTCCAGCTGCGGCCGCATTGGCGCTGGTGATATTCATCAGTAGGGAGCAACCAAGTCCCCACATCACCATGCCGCGCCATGAGAGACGCTTGGAGCCTATCTCGGAGTGCGTATTCTGATCCTTTGCATGCATAACCTTCATACGGATTGCGCGACCATCGTAGAGGGTTCGGCCTGACGACGTTCGGTAATGAGCGCCATCACGAGCGTTGCCGCCATGCACCCCATGCCCAGCCACAGCACTGCAGTGAAGTCGCTTGCAGCTATGAGTGCCGCCGCTATTGGGGGGCCGGCTATTTCACCGACCTTGAAAGCGCTGGCACAAAGAACAATAAAACGCCCAGTGTCGTCGACCCGGTTGAATTGGTCCATCAGCAGCGGTAGCGAGAAACTCCAGAAGAACTGGAAAACAATCGATGTGCTTGCGTACAGGGCATAAGCGCTACCGGAGTATTCGCCGGTAAGTACCGCCATGGTGAGGACCTGGATGGTGAATGCAATTAGCAGAGTAAATGCACGGCCGACAATTTTGCTGAGCCATGGGGTCGCAAGGGAGCCCAAGCCGCTAATGGCAAACCCGATACCCAGCAAGTCTCCAACATCCGCACTGCTCAGACCCAGGTTAATACCTATGCGCTCAAGGTAGGCCCATACCGCGGAGACACCGCAGTAGTACACCACCGTAGTCGCGAATACCAATAGCGCTTTACCCGAGAGGAGGGTCGTGAAAATGTTGTCAGCCTCATTAGACGGAGACTTTTGCGACTTTGGAAAGCTCAGGACGCACAGAATCAGGGTGGCGAGGAGCCAACCGTTGAGATAGTGGAAAAACGGATTTATCTCGGCTTCGCCCATCAGACGGGGCAAGGCGAAAAAGCCAATGGTACCGAACACGACCTGCGCGGTAACCATCAGGCCAAACGCGAGCTGAGGATTGCGACGATCGCCAAGCCCAGCCAGTGCAATTGCGTATGCTGACCCGCAGCCGATCCCCGCGATGATACGGATAACCATCAATGAGCCGAAGTTATCCACCGAGAGGCTCGCCAGGTTACCGGCCACGAATAACCCGAGCCCGGCAAGTACGACCGGTCTCCACGACAGCTTACGCACCCAGAAAATCGCTGATGTGGAGCTGAGAAATATTCCGATGACATCTGCCGAGGCTAACCAACCAATTTCCTGGCCCGAAAAATTTCCGCGATCCGATAGGGCGCCAACCCATAACGGCAATAATGTGAGGATGGATGCCCCCATCATTGCGACAAATAGCAGGCTTACGAGATTTTGGGCGGAGTTAGGCCGGTCTTTATCTGGGTACATGTTCTACTACTTATTCTGATTTTCTGATCAATTTTTGCCCATAAGATTCGCTGCTTTCAGGTGTAGGTAGGTGCAGCCATGTGCGGGCGATAGCACCTCAATTTTATGTCAGCGGAATTTCTCGGCGAATGATTGTCAATCGGTCGCGGCTATAGACAATGAGTTATTGGTCCGTCGTTTGAATTTCCATCGATTTTTTCCATCGATTTTTCCATCGACTGTTTCGTTTGATGGTTCCATCGATGGTTCCGGGCGCCATCCACTAACAGCATATTTTATTTCTGATGGCGTCAAAATGATCTTTTAGGACGCTTCACGCGCTGTTTCTGTTTCAGTTTATCGATTCTACAAATAAATAATTCCTTATATGTAGTCATTTTGGAATTTTTTAAGTAGTCTAGTCCTGCGCTGAGAGGAATTGGCGCAATTGGATGTGAGGTAACCAAACCGGACTTGGTCAAAATGACAGCGATGTCACTTTGGTCAGGTTGGGGCGAAGGGACGCTGACAAGCACTAATCCGACTAACGATAAAAACGGAAAATTACTATGAAATCCAATGACTTCCGTAAAAACCTGCTCGCACACGGTGTCGCTCTGGCGCTCGCCGGCGTCGCTGCGCCTCTGGCATTTGCGCAAGATGCCGAGCAGCAGGATGAGAAGAAACAAGAAACTGCTTCCCTGGAAGAAATCCAGGTTGTAGGTTTCCGCGCGGCTCTTGAAAAGAGTGTTGATGCCAAGCGCTATGCAACCATGGTTATGGACAGCATTAGTGCTGAAGACATCGGCAAATTCCCCGATAAAAACATCGGTGATGCGCTGATGCGTATTCCTGGTGTGGGTATCGAGCGTCGCTTCGGTGAGGCGGACGGTGTAAGTATCCGTGGCCTTGATCCCTCACTGAGCCTGACTTATCTCAATGGCCAGTCCATCTCTACTGCGCAGTGGTTCGAAGGCTATCGTCCTACTCGTGGTTTCCGTTCCGACATGTTGGCAGCGGAGCTGGTTTCCTCTCTGGAGGTTTACAAATCACCGCGTGCTGACCTGCCAGACGGTTCCATCGGTGGTACCGTTAACATTAAGACGGCACGCCCGCTGGACCTTGAGAGTGGCACTGCCCGCGGTTCTATGGAATATCAGTACTCCGAGAATGCGGAGCGCTGGGATCCAGCTTTCTCCGGTCTCTATAGCTGGAAGACCGAAGACGAGAAGTTTGGTGTGCTGATTTCTGCTTCTCATCAGGAGCGCTTCACCACCTATGACGCCATGGAAAACTACTACGGTGCTAACGTGGAAGCGAAGGACGCCGACGGTTCTGGCAACTTCACCAACGCGACCTGGGGTGCCGGCCACGCGATCTTCCAGCAGGAGCGTGAGCGTACCGCTTATAATCTTTCTGCCCAGTGGCGCCCGACTGAAGAGTTGGACATCGTCGCCAACTATCTGAACTTTGCTCTGTCGGCGGACAACGTCAACTCCAACTACCTGGTTATCCCTGGCCGTGTTGACGAAATCAACAATGTGACCGCTACTCAGCAGTTCCCAGCAGGCGTGGGCGTGCTCAAGCACGATTCCACTTTGGGTGATGTTGCTGGTGTATCCGGTGACGATTACTGGTTTGGTCCGGATACCTTCTTCCGTAACACCAATCCGGAAGCGCAGGCGTTTGACCTTGACGTGACTTACAGTACTGACCTGTTTGAGGCGCACGCTCAGGTTGGTCACACCGAAGCTGCAGGCGATATTATCGTTCTTGGCTACTCCGGTAAGCTGAATGCTTCTAACATGGCAGCTGCTGGCCTGACTGGTGACGAAGTCCTGACCTTGGACCTGACCGGCAACAAGCTCGGTGTTGAATTCGATGGGTTTGATCCATCCAACCCTGCTAACTATCCTCTGGAAGTCCGTGCCGTGAACCCGCACATCGAGGACTCTGACGAAGAGACCTATGCGCAGTTCGACCTGACGGTACCTCTGGACAACGCTGGCTTCGTGACCTCCGTAAAAACCGGTCTGAAGTTCCAGACACACACCAATGAGCGTAACCAGTACAGCTTTAATGCGATTATTCCCGATGAATTGATGCTGGAAAATGGCGCAACCTACGCGAACCTGCCGGTGAACACCGGTTGTGGCCAGTTCAAAGAAACAGCGAAGAGCTCTACTTTGACCTGCCTGCCGACTCTGGACTTGGCTGGTATCCGTAACGTGTCTGCCAGCCTGACTCCTTCCAATACGCGTGAGGAAGTGAACCTGGGTGGTTTCTACCAGCTGAACGAAGACAAGCTCGCGCTGTACGCAATGGCAGAGTTTGAATACGACAAGTTCAGCGGTAACTTCGGCGTACGCTATGTTGACTACGATCTGGAATCCATTGCGAACCAGGTGGCTAACGGTGAGAACGTACTGAATGTTCCCACCAACAATGACTACTCTGAAGTCCTGCCGAGCCTGAACGTTGTCTACAACATCAACGATGACCTGCTGATTCGTGGTGCTGCGGCGCGCGTCATGGCCCTGCCGAACTACCAAGATCTGCGTAACACCTTCAGCTACAACAGCACCACCCTGACTGGTTCTGCGGGTAACCCGTTCCTGGATCCGTGGCTGGCCAATCAAATAGACCTGGGCGTCGAGTGGTACTTCGCTGAAGGTGCACTGGCTAGCGCGACTTACTTCCGCAAAGATATTGAGTCTTTCCTGTTCTCCATTTCTGAGAGCGAGAACCACGACATTGTCGAGGAAGGCACTGAAAATATCGTGAACCGTGACCTGATCGTTTCTCGTCAGCGTAACGGTGGTGAAGCTGAATTGCAGGGTATCGAACTGCAGGTGCAGTCCGAGATCGCTTACGGCTTTGGTGTCAGCGCTAACTACACCTTCACCGACGCGGAAGTTATCGACAACAACGGCCAGGACGGTCTGAACCTGCCGGGCAACTCCGAAAATATGTGGAACGTAACCACCTACTGGGAGAATGACCGTTACAGCGCACGTCTGATGGCAAACCATCGTGGCGAGTTCTTCAACGGCTTCCGTATTGGTACCGCATCTGAAACAGAAGCATTTACCTCGGTAGATGTTGCTTTCTCTGCAGAGGTTACTGAGAACGTGACTCTGAGTCTGCAGGGTGTAAACCTGACTGGTGAGCTGTACCGTACCAAGAACTCTCAGGACTCCTGGGATGGTATCTTCCAGCTGATCAACGACGGTGGCACTCGCTGGTTTGTAAACGCTGCGGTTAAGTTCTAAGTTCTTACCCGTAGGTTTATAACCGTGCAAAAAGAAACCGGCCTTTGGCCGGTTTCTTTTTTTAAGGCTAACGCATTTTCAGGATTTTGTTTATTAGCGCTCGGTTACTTGGAAGCACATCGGTAATTTCAGCACTAAGTTTTCGAATGCGTTCGAAATTCTCCCGGGCATCGTGCAGGTGTGGCAGCTGCCCTGAGCTCCACGCATAGTCCGCATGGTATTCCATGCCGTAAAGAATGAACTCGTAGCTCTCGCGCACGAATGGCTCTAAAGCACTGGGCATATCGAACCGTGTGGGAGGGTAATGCTTCCAGAAGTCCAGTTGCTGTTTGAGTGAGTCTGGCAGCGAATTTTCGTTGGTATTGTCTAGCCAGAAATCGCTATCGGTACGCCGCGAGAGGTAATAGTGCAGCTTGATGAAATCCACCACCCGATGCCACCGCTCGGTGAAAACCGCATTGTATTTCTTCTCAAGTGTCGCAAGTTGTTCCCTGCGCTGAGGGAATAGCTCCGTCAGCATGTTGCA
Source organism: Microbulbifer agarilyticus S89 (assembly GCF_000220505.1). Classification (GTDB taxonomy): domain Bacteria; phylum Pseudomonadota; class Gammaproteobacteria; order Pseudomonadales; family Cellvibrionaceae; genus Microbulbifer; species Microbulbifer agarilyticus_B. Next base: position 8,789 of record NZ_AFPJ01000036.1, read on the forward strand.
GGATGCTTCAATCAGAAAGATGGCGCTGGCTTCCAGTGGCTCCAGGAATGCGGCAGAGAGCCCCATGCCCACGCAGTTTTTGTGAAATACCTTTTCACGATATCCCAGCCGCAGGTCAATCTGACGGGCCTCAATTTGGTCGACATCAATAGTGACGGAGCCGCCGCCTTGAGAGTTGAGTGCCTGTTTGTTGTAGGCGCGAAGTGTGGCTTCGGCGTGATCGGGGGATGTGTGATTGTCGCTGTAGACATACCCGGTGCCTCGCCGACTTTGCAAGCCAATATCCCAAATCCAGCCTGCAGTTTGCGCGGTAGAAAGCGTGGGACTGTTGATTGGTGCTTCTTCATCCGCATATGGAACCTGCATTGCGATAGCCTTGTTGACTAGAAGAGTATCGCTAACGCCACGGAATGGAATGTGATAGGTCTTATCGAGCAGCAGGCTGGCGAATCCAGTACAGTCGATAAATAAGTCCCCGGAAATCTGGTCCCCTTGCTTTGTAATTATGGATTTGATAAAGCCAGATTCGGATACTTCTACAGAATTTACGTGCGCAAGCAGGTGCGTAACGCCCAGTTTTTCACAGGCGTGCTTTCTCAGGAATGTAGCAAATTTCCCCGCGTCCAGGTGATACGCATAGTTGAGCACTGTCTCATATTGCGGTGTGTCCAGTCCTTTGGGGGCAAGATGGTGCATACATGCTGCAGGCTGGGGCGAGATGGCTTCTGCGTAGGAGAGCCCCAGCTCTTTTTGCATGTGGTGCCAGTAGGGTCCGGGTGGAATCGGCCACATGCCACGGGGGAGTTCGAATGAGTGGAAATAGCTGGCATCTCTCCCGCCGACCCCATCTGTTTCGTCTTTGCCACAGGTATGCCAGTTAACGAAGCGCGTGCCTTGCTTGAAGGATGCGTCGCACTCCCGGATAAACTCGAACTCATCGATTCCAAGGTTGCGCAATGTATTGCGCATTGTCGGCCAGGTTCCTTCGCCTACGCCAATAATCGGTGTATCGGGAGACTCCACCAGCGTGACAGAGTATTCGTGATGCTTGAGTGGATCCAGGTGGCGCGCGAGGCTGGCGGCAGCGAGCCAGCCAGCTGTTCCCCCTCCGACCACAACAACATTTTTTATTGATTTCATTTAAAACCTCGGTGCGCGATTGTCGCAACCTGATTTCGGTGTTGTAATAAATCGTTCAGTGTTTTCCGGGTTATAGTGCCACTGAATAGGTGCCACTTAAAGCGTTGCGGTGACGCTGCCAAAGGTTCGTTGTAGCAGTAGTGGTTTGATGTCGAGACAAGATTTGGGGGTTAAGGTGAGTAATCATTTTTCGGTACTGATTGTGGGTGGCGGTACCGCGGGTTGGATGACTGCGAACCTGCTTGCACATCACTGGAAAGACTGTTCAGTCAAAATCTCCTTGGTTGAATCGAGCGAGATTGCGACCGTCGGCGTGGGCGAGGGAAGTACCCCATTCCTAAAGAATTTTTTCCGCACCCTCGGTATCGAAGAAGCTGAATGGATGCCCGCTTGCGACGCGACTTACAAATGTGGGATTCGCTTCCCGAATTGGTCCAAGGTAAAGGGCTATGAATCCTACTATCACCCATTCTTTTCTCCTCTCGATCGTGAGACTGGTCAGGAGTTTTTTGCACAGGCGGATTTGAAGCGGCAGGGCAGTGCTGTCGAAGCCTTGCCTGACTATTTTTTCCATGCGCCATATCTCTCTGCCGCAGGCAAGGCACCAATTCCACAGCGTCCACTGCCGTTCGAGCTGGATTACGCCTATCACTTTGATGCCGGTCTACTTGGTAAATTCTTGCGTGATAAGGCGGTTGCGGCAGGAGTCTCGCATGAGCAGGCCACGATTGAGCAGGTGCGAGTGGAGGGGGGACAAATCACAAGTTTGCAGACTGCCTCTGGGAAAGATCTGTCGGCGGATTTTTACATTGACTGTACCGGCTTCCGCGGCACGCTGCTGGCTGCGCTGCCAGGCTACCGTTTCCATGATTACAGTGGGACCTTGTTGAATAATGCTGCGGTTACCTTACAGGTACCCAGTGAGGGTGTGGACCCGATCCGGTCTGAGACTGTCTCTGAAGCCATGTCTGCCGGGTGGATGTGGGATATTCCCCTGCAGAGCCGCACGGGCTACGGCTACGTGTACAGTGATCAATTTTTGTCTGCCGCGGATGCGGAGCTGGAATTGCGTGCGCGGCTGGGCAAATCGGACGAGTTTGAGTGCCGACATTTGAAAATGCGTGTGGGCCGCGTCGCCGAGCATTGGTCGGCCAACTGCCTGGGGGTAGGCCTTTCCCAAGGGTTTATCGAGCCCCTGGAGGCAACGGCACTCATGTTGGTCCAGTTCACCATCGAGCAGTTCGCTCGCTCGTTGCCCGTGGAGCGTATGGCGAATCAGGACGGCGCATTTGTCAGCGCGGATTTAGATGTTCCCCGTGAGCGTTTCAATCGCACAATTAACGAGATGTTCGAGGGCGTGAGGGATTATGTGGTCGGGCATTATCTGTTGAATAGTCGCGAAGATACTGCTTACTGGCAAGCTGCGCGGGACCCTAGTGAGTCGCCCGAACGTTTGCTGCGATTGATTGAGTGTTGGGAGAATGGGGGAGATTTCGCCCAGCTTCTTGCCACATCTGGTGCGGACAAAATTTATTCAATGGCCAGTTGGTATTGTCTATTTGCAGGTATGGGGCGTTTTCCTGAGGTGGGACCACAGTCTGTTGAGTCTCAGCGGTTGATTCGGGAATTGCAGGCATTTTGTGGGGGTAACTCAGGGCGCTTCAATGATCACCGCGCCTATCTCCGGCAGTTGTCATAGGGGCGCGCGTGGCGCCTAAATCTTTTTTTGTGCCGCGTTGTTTGAGAAGCTTGTTTGTAGTTGAGCGTTATTTGTTCAATAAATTATTCATATTTATTCCAATTTGAATTGCCTTGCTGAATAAGTTGGATGATTGGCGTGTCACAATTCGTAACTGCGACCTTGGTATTGGTTGTCTTACCTGTCATTTCTTTCTTTTAGAGAAATTTTATTGAATTTTTTATGATTTTCACCTCGCCTTAGGCGAATTTTTTTCGCAGAATGGCTGTGGAATATCTTATTCATTGCGCTAGATGCGAAAGGTATATTTTATCGGTTTCGCCGATAGAAGATATCGATGATTTAACAATAAGTTCGTATTTAGTGGGCGCTGATGGGAAGTTGCGAATAACAACCAACTATTCCCTGTGGGGACACACACAATAAAAGCCTGGGAGGCCATCCATGTTCCAAAAAACAAAATTGAGCTCCTCGCTCAATAAGGCAATGTCGTCAACTTTTACCCGCTCTGCAGCGGCCGTGGCTGGAGTGTTGTTCTCAGTTTCGGTTGCAGCCCAGCAGTCCGGTAGCATCGAGGGTACCGTTTACCTCGATGACAATGTTGAAGCATCTGGCGTAACCATTACCGCGAGCAGCCCGGTAATGCCGAAGAGCCGTACCGTAGAATCCAATGCGGAGGGTGAGTTCAAACTGCCTGCGTTGATTCCTGGTACCTACACCCTGACCCTGACCACCGAAGACGGTATCAGCCGCACGGTAAAGACTCGTGTTCTGCTGAATCAAGAGTCTACCGTAAGCGTGATGATGGCTCCGGAAGCCGAAGGCGCTGATCTGGAAGAGGTGTTTGTCGAAGGTCAGATCATTCAGGTTGGTGGCGAAGCAACCCTGTCGAACGCACTGGGTTCCGATGTGGTAGATGGTGTACCTACTGGTACCAACTACCGTGACATGATGAAGTTGATCCCAGGCGTGCAGTACACCCAAAACGCTGTGCGTGGTGCGAGCGCGGGTGGTTCTGGTCAGGACAACACCTATGCATTTGACGGAGTGAATATCACCCTGCCAATGTTCGGAACCCTGTCTGCCGAACCATCGAATCACGACATCGAGATGGTTTCCGTTGAGCGTGGTGGTGCGAACGCTGTTGGCTTTAACCGCTCCGGTGGTTTTTCTGTCGACTCCAAGTCCAAGTCTGGTACCAACGAGTTCCAGGCTGGTTTCGAGCACAAAATCATGCCGAAGGGTTTCGTGGGTGAAACCGACAGTGGTGTTAAGGCAACCACGAATAACAGCTGGACTACCATGTATGCCAGCGGTCCGATCATCGAAGATCAGTTGTTCTTCTACGGCTCCTACTACGGCCCACGTTCTGACCGCGAGAATAAAGAAACCGTTTACGGTGATGTAAAAGACTTTACCAGTGAACGTGACGAGTACTTCGGTAAGCTGACCTGGGCACCTACCGAAGACATCTTGCTGAATGGTAGCTTCCGTACTTCCGAGCGTATTGATCAGGGTGGCTCGATTGGCTTCTTTGAGGCCGATTCTGTTTCCGTCGGCAGCAAGTCCAATATGGAAATTGTTACCGTCGATGGCTCCTGGATCATCAATGACGATACTACTTTCTCCGCGCAGTTCACCAGTTACGCGCAAGAAGGTGCTGACCAGCCGGACCGTTTGCTGGGTGGTGTAAACCCAAGCCTCGAGGCTGGCCTCGCCATCAATAGCTTGGCAGATCAAGGTTACCTGACTGTACCCTCCCTGGTTGAAGGTGAAGATGAATTCAATGCATTCGTTCAGCCGCTGATCGATCAGTACGGCTATGTGAATGATGAAGGCGAAATCACCGGCGGTGGTGGCGTCGGTGCATACAGCACTATCTGGGATCAAAACTTCTACCGTAAGAGTTTTGAGATGGCGCTGGATCACAACCTCGAATGGGGTAGCACCAGCCATGAAATCCACATCGGCTTCCAGTGGAATGAGGGTGAAGAAGAGTTGACTTCTTTGTCCAACGGCTGGGGTGCAATCGCGGTTCTGGGTGGCCTGGAGACTCTGGAATCCCTTGAGCTGGATCCGGCGACCTTCGTAAGCTCCGCGGACCCTGCTTCTGAAGTGTACTACCGTGCTTCTATTCAGCAGATGAGTCTGGGTATTGACGGTGCACCGGTGTCTCCGATCAACTCTTTCACCGAAAGCTATAACTTTGAAGTGAATGACAAGATCGACTGGAACGACTTCACCTTCAACGTTGGCTTCCTGATCAGTGAAGATATTCTCTACGGTGAAGGCCTGCGTGAGGCCGACAACTTCTCCGGGTTTGTAGAGGAAGCCGGTAACAAGTACGAGATGTATCGCGTTGATTGGAAGGACATGATTCAGCCGCGTCTCGGCGTGACCTACCGCTACAATGATGCAGAAGACACTGTCTTCCTGAACTACGCACATTACAACCCGCAGGCAAGTTCTCTTGCCCGTGCAGCATCTTGGGCGCGTAACACTCGTCGTAGCCTGAATGTGTACTTCGACGAGAATGGTGACTACCTGGCCTACCAGCCGGCTCGCGGTTCCAGCGGTAAAGTGTTCCAGAAAGACATGGATCCGCGTCTGATGGAAGAAATTACTCTGGGTACCACCCGTAATGTAATGGAAGGCTTGAATGTTCGTGCCCACGTCCGTTACCGTGAAAACGATAACTTCTGGGAAGATACTCCTTACTACACTCCATCCGGCTGGTACTTCAACAACCCTGAGTCCATCCCGGAAGAGGTTGCGAGTCAGGAGTTCTATGCGTATACCTACGATGAGATGGTAAAAATTCGCGAAGAGCTGCCTACTACCTCTTCTTATGTAATTGCGCAAATCGATGGCGCATACACCAAGTACTGGGAAGCGAGCTTGGAAGCTGAATGGTTTGGCGACCGTACTTACCTGAATGCTTCTTATGTGCGTAGCCGTTACTCCGGTAACTTTGACCAGGACAACACCACCGTAAATAATGACCAGGCCGTATTTATTGGCTCCTCTAACCTGATGGATTGGGAGACTCTGAATTACTGGGATAACCGTGAAGGTACTCTGACTGGCGATAAGCCGCATATCTTCAAGGCATTTGGTTACTACACCACCGACTGGAATGCGAATGTAGGTGCCTACTTTGTGTATCAGTCTGGTCAGCCCTGGCAGATTCAGGATGGTACCGTATTCGGTTACTCTCCAACCCTGGGTAATGACACTGGTGCCTACGGTGAGAAGGCGGGTGTACGTCGCTCCGATGCACATTGGCAGCTGGATTTGAACTACACGCAAAACTTCCAGGTGTTCAATGATTACACTTTGAATGTCCGTGCGGACCTGTTTAATGTGTTCGATCGTCAGACCGGCTACAACATTGAGCAGCGCCTGCGTGCAGAAGACTTTGGTAATCCTCAGAGTTACTTCAACTCTCGTCGCTTGCAGCTCTCTTTTGGAGTCGATTTCTAATCGAATTTGTAAGCTAGAGTTTCTCTCTTAGATCCTATGACTTGCCCCGGCTTTGCCGGGGCTTTTTTCGTGATGGGCACCAAAAATAGAGCAGTAAAATTTATTCAATAAATAGTCGATCGTCTCAAAATTTTTGAATAATTTATTCGTAATTCGACGGCAAAATTATTATTATCTGTGATGTAAATGGATATAACGATTTCAAAACTCCCTATGAAATTTGCCTTTCTGAATGCCATACCAGCGCCGAATTTCGCTCGGGTAATCGTGACTGGGCTGACCCTTTTAGGGCTCGTGTCTTGCGACGTACACTCGGGTAAGACCAGTGGGCAAGAATCTGCTTCGCTGGATGTGGCTGCGCAGTCTGCTTACGTTTCGGATGTGCCGAAGCTGACCGAGGCCATGCTGGATGTTGCGTTTTGGCAAGAAAAGATTGAACGGGATACGGCGCGGTTAAGTTATGCAGAAGTAGGCATGCTGAACTCCGAGAGTCTCTCTCAAGATACTTACCTGCATGACCTTTCGTCTTTCCCTGAAGTGCTGACCCATCAGCAGGTGGTTGAACTGATCGATCAGGTGAGTCGCCCGGCTTCCTCGCCGCGTTATCACGTGGACGGGCGCCTGGTTTCGGAGCAGGATTATGCGGCACTGGAGGCTGCGGTGCAGCGTGTTGCAGTCCCGGACTCGGTCGAAGTGCAGTGGGGGGTGGTGGTTACACGAGCAAGCATGCGTAGTTATCCGACTACCACACGTGTGCTGAAGAGCATCGATGATGCCGACCTGGATCGTTTTCAGGAGACCGGTGTTTTTCCGGGACAGCGCCTCGCAATTTTGCACGAGAGTGCCGACGGAGAGTGGTGGTTTGCGGTGAACTACCACTACGCCGCGTGGGTGCCAAAAACTGCGGTGGCAATTGGGGTCCGTGAACAAATTAATACTTGGCATGAGGATGCGCACCGGCTGACGGTTACAGGCTCTCAGGTCAAAACCAATTACAACCCGGTAGACTCCAGAACCTCCGAGGTCGTTTTGGATATGGGAGTGTCGCTGCCGTTATTGAGTGCTGCGGACGTTGGTCACAACATCAATGGGCAAAACCCGCATGCCAGTTATATTGTGTCGTTGCCTGTACGAGGTGAAGCGGGTGTGCTGGAGTTTGCACCCACGCTGATCGGGCGTGCGCAGGATGTCTCCGTGGGCTTGCTGGAATATCGGCCCGCGCTCGTTTTGCAGCAAGCATTCAAGTTTCTTGGCGAGCGCTACGGCTGGGGGCACGATTACAATGGTCGTGACTGCACCGGCTTTGTGGGTGAGGTATACAAGTCCTTTGGAATCCTGATGCCACGTAACTCCGGGCAGCAGGGCAAAAGTCATTTTGCACCGACGAAGCGCTTTGCCGCAGGGGATGATGTGGCCAGAGCTGAAGCCTTGGCTGAGCTTCAAGTCGGCGACCTAATTTATATTCCAGGTCATGTGATGATGTATATCGGCACCATCGATGGGGAGCCTTTTGTTATCCATGATGTGACCGGGCTCAGTTATTACCAGAAGGACGAGTCTTTCTATCGGGGTACCTTGTCGGGCGTATCGATTACTCCTCTGACGCCACTGTATTTGAATAAAGAAAAAAGTTTTGTGGATGGCATCTACGCCATAAAAACCATAATTTGATCGGTAAAGCCATGAAAATTGTTGACGTAAAACTGGGCATGCTGCGTGTTCCTCTCATTACTCCATTCAAGACCGCGTTGCGGACCGTTGAATGTGTCGAGGATGTTGTGGTGATGTTGGAAACCGATACCGGGCATATTGGCTACGGTAACGCACCGGCTACCGCGGTTATTACTGGTGATACGCACGCGTCGGTCATTGAGGCGGTGCGCAGTGTGTTTACGCCGCTGCTGCTCGAGCGCAATGTCGCAGACCTGAACCAGCTTACGCGGCAGATCCAGGGAGCGATGATCAATAACACCAGTGCCAAGGCGGCGGTGGAGATCGCGCTGTTTGATCTGTTTGCCCAGAGCTACAAAACGCCCCTGTACAAGATACTTGGTGGTGGTGAGAGCAGCCTGACGACGGATATCACCATTAGCGTCGACTATATCGACAAAATGGTCGCCGACGCGGAGAGTGCCGTCGAGCGTGGTTTTGAAATCCTCAAGTTGAAAGTAGGCAAAGATATCGGCCTTGATATCGAGCGTATTAAAGCGGTTTATTCTGCAGTGAAAGGCCGTGCACTATTGCGCTTGGATGCCAACCAGGGGTGGACGCCAAAAGAGGCGGTTCTGGCTATAAAGGGCCTCGAGGATGCCGGCGTGCTACTCGAACTCGTCGAGCAGCCGGTCAAGGCCAACAACCTGGACGGTATGCGCTATATCGCCGAGCGTGTAAGAACGCCGATTATGGCGGATGAGAGTGTATTTGGTCCGCGCGAAGTGATGCAGGTTATTGGTCAGCGTGCGGCGGATATCATCAATATTAAATTGATGAAGACTGGCGGTATTTCCAATGCCCTCAGAATCGCAGATATCGCGGATTTGAACGATGTGGACTGCATGGTGGGTTGCATGTTGGAAACCAGTATTGGGGTTTCCGCTGCAGCACACGTGGCAGCAGCAAAGGCACCAGTGGTGTCCAAATTGGACCTGGATGTGCCTTCGTTGTGTAAATTTGACCCCGTGGTCGGTGGCGCTAGCTATAAGGATGCGGATATCATTCTGAATGAAACGCCGGGCCTGGGTGTTGAAAAGATTGAGGGCCTGCAGCTTCTGGCCTGAGTGCCAGTTTGACGCGGAGTAACTTGGTACCCCCATGAACTGTCTGTTGAAAATGCGCGCGATGCGCGAACAGTTATCGGTAAACGAGCGCAAGCTCGCGGATTTTATTCTGGATAACACGCAGTTGCTGCGCGATTACTCGTCCTCGCAGTTAGCCGATGCCGTGGGGGTAAGTCAGTCCAGTGTGGTCAAATTCTCGCAAAAGCTTGGGTATCGCGGTTATCCGAGCCTAAAGCTGGCGGTATACGAGTCTTATGCCGGCGCAGGTATTGCGAACGATGAGGACCACTCCCGGCATCTGGGGCAGGCAAATAGCCCGCTAAGCACTTTGGGGCAGAAGAAGCTCGAGGTGCTTGAGAATACAGTCAATATCAATGAGTCAGAGCAATTGTCCGCGGCAATTCAGGCAATTCGTTCGGCTCGCTGTATCCAGGTTTCGGCGTGCGCGGGGTCTGTTTCCGTCGCGCGCTACCTGACCCACCAGCTGCTCGAGCTGGGTTGTTGGGCCGTATTTGATGAGGGTGGCCAGTTGCAGCACAAAATTGCGGACTCGCTGCGCGATGATGATTTGCTGTGTATTTTGTGTGACTTCGGCGGGGAGGAGTCTCTGGTAGAAGTGGCTAACCGCGCCCGTGAGCACGGTGTGAAAGTCTTGAGCCTGACTCGCTATAACTACAATGCGGCGAGTATTCATTCGGATATTCGACTGTATGTCGTACCCTCGGAAGACGATGAAGCGCTCCAGCGTTTGCTGTTTCGCTCTGCGCAGTTACATGTGATTGAGGGGCTGATTAGTGGCCTGCTTGAAGGCTGAGGTTGCGAGCGCGTTTTTGCTTTAGATACCGTTGCGCGCCCCCCAGGGTGGGAAGGTAAAGGTCAGACGTAAAGCTGCTATAAGCAATAATAAGCAGTAATAAGCAGTAATAAGCAGTAATAAGCGATAAAAAGGGCCGCTCGGTATGATCCGGCGGCCCTTTTCTGTAGGTGGGTTTATAGGCGGGTGATTTGACACCTTTGTTAATTGGCGTCTCCGCTGCTATCAACCGGCTTCCAATCCATGTTGTAACTCCACTGGTCAAAGTAGAGATTACCTCCACGCCATTCCACTTCACCGCGCTGACTGTCGACGGTTTCGGAGCGGAAGTGCTGCTTGGCGGGGAAGAAAGGCTGGCTGTAATCGGTATTGAAAATCAGCCGATAGCTGTCCAGGCCCCCAAGGTAAAACCAGCGCTCTGCCTCTTTCTCGCTATCTAGCACACCATGGGTCACGTCCATGGGCATCCAGCCGTAGGGTGCGAGGTAAAACTCTCCCCAGTCGTGCATCGTATCAAAGCCCTCGGGGGAAAACTCCCAGCCGGATTCCCATCGCGCAGGTATGCCATTCATGCGCAAGAGTGTGATCAGCAGCAGGGTTTGCTGCCCGCAGTCTGCATGGCCTGCCTGTGCGGCATATTGGCTGATATTGCGAATCGTGGAGTACTCGCGTGCGCCAGCCCAGGGGATTTGATCGACGTAGGTAAACAGCTTCTGTGCGATGCGGTAGGGGTTGGTCTCATCCCCGACGATTTTTTCTGAAAGCGCGCGCAGTTCCGGGGTGAACTGGATGTGTGGTGCGCGCTCGGAGAGGTAGGTCGTGAGGTTTTCACTGGTTGCGGCCTGAGTGCTCACCGGTTTCACCGCATCGGCTTCAATTTCGGTAAACCGCGACAGACTGTCGAATGCGTAACGTACAGAAAACTCGGTGGGTACACCTTTCTCAGCGACTCGCTCCATATAGATAGTGCGTTGTGCCTGACTCTTCGGTGCCAGTTGGTTTTTTGCTGGTGCGCTGGAGAGGAGGGCGACCTGCTCCTGGCGTCCGGCAATTTCTTGCGGGAAGGGTAGCCAGGCACGAATCATTTCGCCCGCGGGTACTGCGTCTGCGTCGACGGTGAGTGAGTAAGTTACCTCAAAGCGCTGTTTTAAAGGCGCCTTGGCCTGTTGGTGAGCGTCTACTACCGCCGCGTGGTGCGGATGGAGGTGATACAGCGGTGCCTTGTCGGTGAAGCGACGGTAGTCATTCGTGCGCGCCGCTGCTTCATTGGATACATGCACAAGGTTGTAGGCGGCCTTGCGAAAATAACGGCGCTCACCATTGATAACCTTGTATTCGAGTAATCCTTCGCTATTCCACTGGCTAACATCTTTCTCGGTGGCGTCAGGGATGTAGCGCTGTATGGAGCCCAGCAGATCTTCCTGCTTCAGTGTGAACTCCATCTCAATTCGGCGCATGCGTTCCGCTTCGAACGCGAGTGCCGACGCGACTTCCTCGTGCGTGCTGTCATCTCGCATTTGCTGAATTACCGATTTTGCACTTTGATAGTTTCCCTGATCGACCTGTGCGCGCACTGCGGCCAGATTGTAGCCGCTCGTTTCAGCGCTATGCGCGACTCCAGAGGAGAGAATGCCTACCGCAATTGCCAGGGGGCGGGCTAATTTGCCCAAATTGATGTGGGAAAGGTTGCTCGTTCTCACGGTATGCTCCGCCAATAATTCAACAGGAATAATTTATTATTTACATAAATTTTCATGGTTGATAAATTATTCGGATGTTGGCGATACGTCAAGGCTGTGACGTGTCGATTCGCCCCTTCTTTATCTGTGTCTGCGGAGTACATCGTGACCATGCGCCGTTTTACAACGATTACCCTGTGTGTTTTTTCATCACTTGGCTTCAGTTTGCTCGGTGGCTGTGACAACAAGCCGCCTGGCGAAGCCGATACCGTGGCGTACATAGAGAAGGTGCTGGATCAGGAGCGGGTGCCGGGTGCGGCCGTTGCCATCTGGCATCGCGGTGAGCAGGTGTTGATGAAAGGGTTCGGGGTAACGAATGTCGATAACCCTCGACCAGTCGATGAACACACTTTGTTCAAGCTAGCCTCGACCAGTAAGGCGTTTACGACCGCGGCACTCGGTCTGCTGGTTGAGGAGGGAAAACTGGATTGGGATGGCCGTGTTGTGGATTACCTTCCCCAGTTTCGCATGGGCGACCCCTGGATTACGGCAGAATTCCGTGTAGTGGACTTATTGACGCACCGCTCGGGCCTTGGGCCCGGAGCGGGCGATCTGATGCTGTGGCCCCAGCCGAATACGTATAGCCGCGAAGACGTGTTAAAGGGAATTGAATTTTTACCGATTAACCGGCGTTTCCGCGCGGATTATGCCTATGACAACCTGCTTTATATTGTCGCCGGTGAGCTGATTGCCGCGGTGTCAGGCTTGAGCTACGAGGATTTTGTGCAACAGGAACTGCTGGCGCCCCTGGCGCTGGGTAACTGTTATGCAGGCCCGGTTCCGGCCGACGCGCGCACAAATCTTGCCGACCCCCATAGGCTCGAAGCCACAGGTGCTGAGGGTGGCAAATTGGTAGTGGATACGCCCAACCTGGCCGGCTTCGAGCCGATCGTTCTCGCTGCGGCGGGGGGGATGCATTGCAGTGCATCCGACATGCTTACCTGGTTGCGTACACATTTGGCCGGTGGACAAATGCCCAGCGGCAATCAATTGTTTACCCAGCAGACTCGCGACCGCTTGTGGCGGCCCGAGACGTTGATGCCATTGTCAGAGTCCCGCGCCGCGCGCGACGGCGGTCATTTCTATGCCTATGCATTGGGTTGGCGTGTGCAAGATATGCATGGCAAGAAAGTCGTGCATCATACCGGGTCATTGTCGGGAATGTATGCGTGGGCGGCGATGGTACCGGAGGAAGACCTGGCAATTGTTGTGTTGATGAATCGCAGTGCGGGTGCAGCGCGGCAGGCTCTGATTTACGGCCTGCTCAAGCCCTACCTGAATGCGCCGGAAAAGGACTGGCTCGCGTATTTCCAGCAGCTTTACGGCACGCCGACAGAGGCCGTGGAGCCGGAGGCGCTCACCGCGCCGGTCGGCTTTACCCGGGTTTCAACGCCGGAGCTACTGGGGCTGTATCGTGACCCCTGGTTTGGCGACATCAAAATCGTAGACGAGCAGGGTGTGTTGCGCTGGTACGCGCTGAAGTCTCCGCGCCTGGCCGGCACAATGAAGGCGGCCGGGGACGGCGTTTGGGGAGTGGACTGGGATGACCGCAGTCTCAATGCCGATGCCTGGGTAATGGCTGATCGCACTGAGTCCGGCGTGCTACTGCTAACCATGCAAGCCAAGTCCCGAGGTACGGATTTCAGTTACGACTTCCATGATCTCAGGTTTGAGCAGGTTTCCGGGGCCGAATCGGCAGAAATACCGGTCGTTTCCTCAATACAATAATTTTCCCCAAGATATACATTACGAACGACGCGTTTTTAGGAGGCTGCTATGCAACGGCGCACGCTTATTCAATCCCTGGTTTCAGCACCCCTGCTGGCAGCTGGGGCATCCGCGGCTACTGCAGGCGCGGCTGACCTATCGAGCGCTGGTTTCAGTAGCCAAACAGAAGGTGAGGGGTTGTTGCGGCCCAAACGCTTGAAACCCGGAATGACTGTGGGATTGGTGACGCCAGCAAGTAACGCCTGGGAGGATGAAGATATCCGTTTTGCCGGCGATGTCGTGCGATCGTTAGGGTTTGAAGTAAAGGAAGCCGCGAACCTGTATCGTCGCTCCCAATACCTTGCAGGGCCAGACGAGGCCCGTGCGCAAGACTTGAATACGATGTTTGCAGATCCCGACGTGGACGCAGTGTTCTGCCTGCGCGGTGGCTATGGTACCCCGCGGATCCTGCCGATGCTCGACTACGGGCTCATTCGCCGCAATCCCAAGATCCTGCTGGGCTATAGCGATATCACCGCGCTGCTGAATGCGATCTATCATCGCAGCGGGGTGATGACATACCATGGCCCCATTGCTGCACAAAATTTCACCGAGTATACGCTGGCCGAGTATCAGAAAGTGCTGGTGGATGCGCAGTCCAGGGTATTGCTCGGTGCGCCTCCGGCATTTGAGGTGTCTCCGGGACGGGTTGAGAAGCGCAATCGCATTACCCGTTTTGCTGGCGGTGTTGCCCGAGGGCGCCTGATCGGTGGCAATCTGTCGTTAATGGCAAGCTTGGTTGGCACCCCGTTTGAGCCGGATTACCGCGGTAAAATCCTGTTTCTGGAAGACGTCGGCGAAGCGCCCTATCGAGTGGATCGCATGCTTACTCAGCTCTGGTTAGCGGGTAAATTGCAGCAGGTTGCTGGCATTGTCTTTGGCAAGTTCACCGAAACCGGTACCGATGGCAATACCTTTAGTATCGAGCACGTGTTGCGAGAGCGTACCGCTAGCCTGGGTATACCGGTTGTTCGGGGCCTGATGATTGGTCACGTGGATGACCAGACAGTGGTGCCGGTGGGCGCATTGGCCGAACTGGACGGCGAAGAGGGTACCCTGACTCTGCTGGAGCGGCCGTTGGCCTGATCGCTCGATACGGTCCATGTGGTTTTGATCCAAGTGGTTTTTGATCCATTTGGGTTTGGTTCCATTTGGGTATCGGTCGCAGCGATAAGTGCCGACATTTCCCCTGTGTGGTCTGCTGGTAGCATGCGGTAGCTTGCAACACTTTGCGGTGGTTGCCGGTGGGCCCCTCACAAATCATAAATAAATTATAAAAAGATGCTTTTAGGCTCCTGCTCCTATGAATGAACTTACCTGGTTGACGTTACTTCCCCCATTTATTGCTATCGGCTTGGTACTGCTCACTCGCCAAGTCTACCTGGCTTTGTTTGCAGGTATTTGGCTTGGATTTTTCTTGCTGAATGGTTCCGGTTTTTTCCCATCCCTCGCCGAGGCATTGGATGGGGTACTGGGCGTCCTTGCCAACCCGGGTGATGCGCGGGTGGTGATGTTTACGTTGGTGATCGGCGCCTTCATTATTACTCTGGAGCGTTGCGGGGCGGTAAGCGGTTTTGTGCGCTTTTTGGAACGCAGCCGCTGGGTCACCAATGGCAAGCGTGCGCAGTGGATGGCGTGGCTGACAGGGATTGTGATATTTATCGAATCCAATATCACTGTGCTGGTAGCCGGTACCGTTTCCCGCCCGTTATTTGATCGCTTCCGTGTGGCTCGTGAAAAGCTTGCCTATATTATCGACTCAACTTCCGCGCCAATATGTATGCTGATACCGCTGAATGCGTGGGGTGCATTCAACCTTGGCCTGCTCGATGGTCTCGGCGTCCAGGATCCGCTAAAAGTGCTGCTCGCCAGTATTCCGCTGAATCTCTATGCGATCACCGCGGTATTGCTCACTGCCTATACAATTTCTCGCGATTACAACCCGGGCCCCATGGCAAAAGCCCAGGCGCGCACCAGCGGAGGCGATGCTGATGGTATTGATATCGGCGCTAGCTTGGGTGAAAAAAGCCACGTAAAGCCACGTGCTTTCAATATGTTGTTGCCTGTGCTGGTGCTCATCCTGGCGATGCCAATCAGTTTGTGGATCACCGGAGACGGAAAGATTTTTGAAGGATCCGGTTCTACCTCTGTGCTGTGGGCTTCGCTTGCCGCCCTGGCGACAGTTTCCTTCCTGGTTCTACTGCAGCGCACTATGACGCTGGATGAGCTCAGTCATACCTGGATGGAAGGTGCGGGGCGTATGCTGCCGTTAGCCATCATCCTGATTCTCGCATTGGCATTGGGCTCTATTTCCAAAACCCTCGGTACTGGCCAGTACGTAGCCGGTCTGGTGGGTGACGCCATACCGCTGGGTTTACTGCCAGTGGTGATCTTCCTGGTGTCTGGGGTGATCGCTTTCTCTGTAGGTTCCAGCTGGGGCACTTTTTCGATCATGCTTCCGATTGCGATTCCTGTAGCGAGTGCGCTGGGGGCCGAGCCGGCATTATTTGTTGCTGCGGTACTGTCTGGGGGCATTTTCGGCGATCACAGTTCCCCCATATCTGATACGACCATTGTGTCCTCGCTTGCCGCCGGCACCGAGCATATCGACCATGTGCGTACCCAATTACCCTATGCATTGCGCGCCGGTGTGGTGAGCGCGTTCGGCTTTATCGCCCTTGGTTATTTGATGCTGTGAAGTAGCAGGGCGCGCGGGTTTTCTGAGCGCGCCTGAATATCAAATTATCCATAATGCGAAATACGAAGAGTTTTGAAGTGATGAAAAAAAGTCCATGTGAAATCGTGCTACTGACCATGGATAGCGATTTTGCATCCCGCTGGTTAACCGAGCTGACACCCCTGGCCGAGAATGATGCGGAAGCGCCGCTTGCCCTCAAGTTCGTACACGCGCAATACCAGGACCTTGTTTCTGTGCTGCACGCCGGCGATACGCAGATTCTTGTTCTTGATGATGTCAGCTTGGGCGACCAGACAGCACGCTCTGCACTGAATGCGGTGCGCTTGCAAAGAGCGGAAATTGATTGTGTGCTGCTGACTGGCGCCAATGATGCACAGCAGGAAGGTTTCGAGTGTGTTATTTCACGCGGCGAGTCAAATTATGGCGTGGTATACCGTACCTTGCGGCGAATCCTGCTGGAACGTATCGCCACACCGTTTGCCGATGCATTGCGCGAGTACGTCTTCGCGGCACGTGATTCCTGGCACACCCCGGGCCATTCCAGTGGTGACAGCCTCAGTAGCAGCCCATGGATATCCGATTTCCACCGGTTTATGGGTGAGCATGTTTTCAATACGGATCTTTCTGTCAGTGTGAAAATGCTGGATTCGTTGATGGATCCCATTAGTGTTATTCGTCAGGCACAACAGCTAACGGCCAAAACCTTCGGTGCACGGCATAGCTATTTCGTTACCAACGGCACGTCTACCTCCAACAAGATTGTGCTGCAGCATCTGTTGCGCCATGGAGATAGGGTCGTGGTTGACCGCAACTGCCATAAATCGGTTCATCACGCCATGATTATGAGTGGTGCGGTACCGGTATATCTGGAATCGGCGGTCAATCAGCACTACGGGATCTATGGGCCAGTACCACAGAGTGAAATTTTTGCGGCAATTGACCGTACGCCCGGTGCACGATTGTTGGTGCTCACTTCCTGTACCTATGACGGCCTGCGTTATGACCTGAAGCCGATCATTGAATATGCCCATGCTGCGGGTCTCTTCGTGTTGATTGATGAGGCCTGGTATGCCCATGGTCGCTTCCATCCAGAAATGCGCCCAACCGCGCTGGAATGTGGTGCGGATTTCGTTACCCAGTCAACGCACAAGATGCTCTCTGCATTTTCTCAGGCCAGTATGATCCATGTCGGTGATTTTGGCTGGCGTGAGGACGTGGACGATGCTGCGTGTTTTGATGCGGCAGGTTTCCGCGAAGACATCAATATGCATACCTCCACCAGTCCGCAGTACGGCATGATTGCGAGCTTGGATGTCGCGCGAAAGCAAATGAGTATTGAGGGCTTTAGTGTGCTCGAGCGTACACTCGGCTTTGCCGAGGAGATCCGTGCGTTCGTGCGTGATCACACAGTCTTCAGTAATCTGTCTGCTCTTGACCTCTGTGATGACTCACTCACCGATGATGGGATTCGGCTTGACCCGACGAAGGTCACTATCGATGTTGGCTGCGCGGGTCTGAGTGCCCCGGAAGCGCAGGCGCAACTGTTTACCGATTTCGGTATACAGGTAGAAAAGAATACCCACAACACACTGTCCTTCCTTGTCACCATTGGCACCACTGAAAGCAAAGTGCTGCGCTTGAAACAAGCCCTGCGCAGCCTCTCGGAGAAGGCCAAAAAAAGTAAAACGCAAAAGGCGGCGGTGGCTATAGCGGAGGAAAGCGTTGGGCAGAATCTGCCAGCGCTGAGTGAGATAGTCGCACTGCCGAGAACCGCCTATTTTGCGCAAGGCGAAAAGCTTTCCTGGATGGGGGGTGGTCGCGAATTGCTGATCGGCGCCGTTGCGTGCGATGAAGTCGTACCCTACCCGCCGGGCATCCCGTTGCTGGTGCCTGGCCAGCGAATTACCGCCGAAATTCTCGATGCGATTGCTGCGTTCACCTCCGATCGCACAGATCTTGAAATGCACGGATTGCGCAAGTTAAAAGGTGAGCCCGCTATCCGTGTCTTGACCGTGCAGGAAACCGAGCGCGCGCTTGCAGAGTTTCAGGACGTTGCCCAGTCCTTCAACAGAGACATCGATTCCAGCATGCTCAAGCAACCGTCCTCGGGAAAAAAACAGCGTAAAGCGGCTGCTAGTGACATGAACAGTGACGTGAACACTGACGCGGAGGAACTTGTATGAACCGACTATGGAAGCGTGCAGCGACACTTGTTGCGGTAAGTTGTTTCGTCGCAGCGTGTCAGGACAGTCCCGTCGACGCCCCTCAGGGTGATCGTCAGGAGTCGCATGGTGTAACTCACATCGCACCGCAGTTTGTTTCGGTTGATGCGAGCAATATCAAGGTAGCGATGCGCTACTTCACCGCGGATAACCTGGTAGGCGAGCCTCTCGATGGCTACAAAGCGAATGTATGCCTGCTGGCCGCTGATGCGGAGGCAGCACTACAGAAGGTGGCAGCCCGGCTTGCCAGTGAGGGGCTCGGAATTGAGGTGTTCGATTGCTACCGCCCACAGAGCGCAGTAAATCACTTTGTGCGTTGGGCGGCGGCGCCTGAGGATCATTCGACAAAAGCTGATTTCTACCCGCGTGAAGAAAAGTCGCAGATGTTCGAGCGTGGTTATATCGCCGAGCGCTCTGGGCACAGCCGCGGTGCTACCATTGACTTGACCTTGTACCGCCTCGATAGCGGTGAAGCGCTGGATATGGGTACTGGTTTTGACTTTATGGATGAGCGTTCGGCCACGGAATATCCGTTGGAGGACGCCCAAGCCATAGCCAATCGCTTTAAGTTGCGCGACGTGATGGCCGCCGAAGGATTTGTTAATTATTCTCAGGAATGGTGGCACTACACCTTCAAGCCAGAGCCATTTCCCGAAAGTTACTTCGATGTGCCGGTTGACCACTCCAGCATAACCCAGCCGCAGGTCACTTCGTTGCGTACCGGTGCAGAGCAATCTGAGCTCTATTTACCCTTGGTGAAAGACCAGCGGGTGGGCCTGGTCGTAAACCAGACTTCGCGGGTTGGCGACACCCACCTCATTGATTTCCTGCGCGAGAAAAATGTGGGCGTCGAGCGCATTTTTGCACTGGAACATGGTGTGCGCGGGAATGTGGAAAATGGTGGGAAAATCGATGATGGTATCGATGGTCCCAGCGGTTTGCCAATCGTCTCCCTGTACGGTGGCAAGTATACGCCAACCCCGGAAAGCCTGGCGAATTTAGACTGGCTAGTGTTCGATATTCAGGATGTCGGTGTTCGCTTCTATACCTATATCAGCTCTCTGCACTATTTAATGCAGGCCTGTGCGGACAACGGCGTACCTCTGCTGGTTTTGGATCGCCCCAATCCAAATGGTGATTATGTCGATGGTCCTATCCTCGAGGAGGAGTTTCGGAGTTTTGTGGGCATGCACCCGATCCCACTTGTGCATGGCATGACGGTGGGCGAACTGGCGCAAATGATCAACGGTGAAGGATGGCTGGAAGGTGAGGGCCAGTGTGCGCTGACGGTGATTCCGGTGGCCGGCTACCGCAAAAGCATGGCATATGGGTTACCGGTGAGGCCATCGCCAAATCTTCCCAATGACCTTTCTATTCGCCTGTACCCCTCGTTGGGGTTATTCGAAGGAACAACCGTCAGCGTGGGACGTGGAACGGATTTTCCATTTCAGGCTCTGGGGCACCCCGCCGACCGTGAGGGTAAGTTTTTATTCACACCGCAACCGGTCCCCGGTGCCAGTGAAAACCCTAAACACAAAGGTGTGGAACTGCATGGCGACGACTTGCGGTCAGCGGATGCGCAGAGCCGCTTTAGTCTGGAGCCTCTGCTGAGCTGGTCCCAGCGTACTGGCGAGACCCCGCAAGACTTCTTTTCCCGTGCTGCATTTTTTGACAAGTTGGCGGGCACGGATTCATTGAGGAAGGCGGTTATCGCCGGGCAAGATGCAGACCAGATTCGTGCGTCGTGGCAGGACGGGTTGCTGGCATTTCGGGCACAGCGACAACCCTACTTACTCTATCCGGAGGATTGAGCAATGGGGCAGCATCTCAACAAAATCCTTGCCCAGGTACCCCATGGTCGCTTGATGTCGGTCGATTTATTGCGCGGGATCGCGATAGCGGCCATGGTTTTGGTAAATAATCCGGGAAGCTGGTCTTTTGTTTATGCGCCCATGGCGCATGCGCAATGGCACGGCTGGACGCCCACGGACGTGATCTTCCCATTATTCCTGTTTGTTGTGGGCGTATCGATGGTGCTGTCTACCGGCAAGCGAGGCGACTTTCCGCCGGTGGGCTGGGCACAGTGGAGCAGGGCGCTCAAGCTCTTTGCCCTCGGGCTTTTTCTCGCCATCTTTTTTTACAACTTTCGCGATGCGTCGTACAACTGGATTGAGGATCGCCTGGAAGGCATTCGCTGGATGGGTGTGCTGCAGCGCATCGCACTGGTTTACATTTTGTGTTGCTACCTGGTGCGTTGGCTGCCGGCGAAGGGGCTGTTGGTTGCCGCCATATTGTGTAGTGTCGTGCCATGGACACTGATGTTAGTGGTGCCCTACCAGAGTGCCAGTGGAGAAGTCTTTCAGGGGCAGCTGGCATTCGGCAATCATTTCGCAGCCTGGTTGGACCAGTGGCTGTTGGGAAGTGCGCACGTGTATTACCGGGATGCACAGCCCTTTGCTTTTGACCCGGAGGGCGTACTGACTACCTT
Organism: Microbulbifer agarilyticus S89; assembly: GCF_000220505.1. GTDB lineage: Bacteria > Pseudomonadota > Gammaproteobacteria > Pseudomonadales > Cellvibrionaceae > Microbulbifer > Microbulbifer agarilyticus_B. The sequence goes on from NZ_AFPJ01000036.1 coordinate 29,616, forward strand.
CTCTGCGGCTTCAACCTGCCTGCTTGGCGTCCTGGCTGCCCTTGCCTGGAAGTCAGCGGATAGCAATGGTGAGGCGCAGCTGCGCCTGTGCCGCAACTGGCTGGTTGCCGGTACGCTGATGGTGTTGGTGGGGCAATTAATGCACTCCATCGTACCCATCAACAAGGCCTTGTGGTCTCCCAGTTTTGTCCTGGTCACCGCTGGTGTATCCCTGCTGTTGATGGCGGGGCTCTATTACTTGGTCGATATCCGTGAGCGCCGTCGTGCATTGGCCCCTCTGCTGGTGTTTGGTGTTAACGCCATTGCATTGTTTATGCTGGCTGGTGTCGTCGGACGGATCCTCATCATGATCCCAGTAGGCGACGGTACCTTGAAGGGGTGGTTATTTGGCTCTGTATTCCAGCCAATCTTTGGTAGTTACGGCGGTTCACTCGCATTCGCAGCCAGTTGCCTGATCGCGTTTTACTGGGTTATGTGGCAAATGTATCGTCGTCAGATCATCTGGAAGGTTTAGGCGCGGGAGTGAATGTGAGCCATATTGATTCTGCACGTACAGTGGACGAGCAATCCTTTATTGCCGCACTGAAAAAGGTATTCCATGGTGAACGGCTGTTAGTGAGCCGGGAAAACCTTTCACCCTATGAATGCGATGCGTTACCGGTGTATACGACCCAAGCCCTTGCGGTGGCGTTAGCGGAATCCGAACAAGATGTAGTGGAAGCATTGCAGCTGTGCAGGCAGTTCGGCATTCCCGTGGTTTCCCGTGGCGCCGGTACTGGTCTTTCTGCGGGCGCCAAGCCGATTGCGGGTGGGTTGCTGCTGGTGACCGCACCCATGAAGCAAATTCTGGAAGTTGATCCGGTTGCGATGACGGCACGGGTGCAGCCGGGAGCGATAAATCAACAGTTGTCTATTGCCTCTGCACCCCATGACCTTTATTACGCTCCCGATCCGTCGTCGCAAATTGCCTGCTCGATCGGCGGGAATGTGGCAGAGAATGCAGGCGGCGTGCACTGCCTGAAATATGGCGTTACGGTACAGAACGTGCTCTCGGTACGCCTCGTATCTGCGGCCGAGGAAAACTTCGGTGAAGTCATTACCCTCGGCAGCGCGTGTCTCAGCCAGCCGGGCTTCGATTTGTTGGCCTTGGTTCATGGTAGCGAAGGCGGCCTGGGTGTCATTACCGAGGTGACGGTCAAGCTCACACCCGTGCCTGAGCATACCCGCACCTTGATGGCGGATTTCGCCAGTGTTCGACAGGCAGCAGATGCGGTCTCTGCGATCGTGCGCGCCGGTGTTATTCCCGCTGCGCTTGAAATGATGGACAAGCTCGCCATCTCGGCCACGGAAGCGTTTTGCAAGGCAGGCTATAACCTGGATGCCGCTGGTATTTTATTGATCGATCTTGACGGTCATCCCCTCGAAGTCGCGGCCGAGCTGGCCATTGTCGAGAAGGTGCTCGCGGAGTCCGGTGCTGTTACCGTGCATCTCGCCGCGGATGATGAGCAACGCGCGCGTTGGTGGAAGGGGCGCAAAAGTGCCTTCCCGGCGATTGGCCGCCTATCGCCGGATTATTACTGCATCGATGGCACCGTGCCGCGGCACCGGATTGGCGATGTTCTGGAAGCTACCGAGCGCTTTGCTGAGAAGTATGCCCTGCGCGTCGCCAACGTATTCCATGCCGGGGATGGGAATCTTCATCCCATTATCATGTTCGATGGACGCGAGCCTGATGCGCTCGAGCGTACTGAAAAGCTCGCGGCGGATATTCTGGAATACTGCATCGAAGTAGGCGGCACTATTACCGGTGAGCATGGTGTGGGTGTCGAGAAGATCAATCAGATGGCGGTCCAATTCAGTGATGCGGAGCTGGCACAGTTCCGCGCCATCAAGTCGGCACTCGACCCGCACAAGCTGTTGAACCCAGATAAACAAATTCCGAGCCTGGCGCGCTGCCAGGAATACCGTGCGCTGAGGAGTTGTTGTGGTTGATTTTACTGCTCCTCATTTGGTGCGTGATATTTCTGCCGATATCGCTACCCAGATCGCTGCCGCTTATCACGGCAGGGGTGATACTGAATCCTTATGCCTTGGCGGGAGTGCTTCGCGCGCAGCATTTGGCCTGGCTGATCAAGCGACTCTGCCTCTCGCTGGACACACCGGTGTTGTGGATTACCAACCGGAAGAGCTGATCCTGCGTGCCCGCGCGGGAACACCGCTGTCAGAGATAGAGGCGCTGTTGGGCAAACATAATCAACGGTTTGCTGCGGAGATACCCAGCCCCTCTGCGGATAGCACCCTGGGTGGTGCGATTGCCTGTGGTTGGGATGGTCCTGGGCGCGCCTTTGGCGGCGCACTGCGGGACATCGTTCTGGGTTGCCAGCTGGTAAATGGCCGCGGGGAAACCGTGCGATTTGGCGGCCAGGTTATGAAGAACGTGGCCGGGTATGATCTCGCGCGTTTACAAGTTGGCGCACTTGGTACGCTGGGCGCAATACTGGATGTCACTCTCCGTCTGCAGCCACAAGCGGAGTGCACCAAGTCCGTTAGGTTTGAAGTTGCCCCGGCAGGGCTGCATGACTGGTGGCAGCGCACACGTGCCCTGCGGCCGCTGTTATCGGGAACCTGCTATTTTGAAGGTCACCTGCATTTGCGGTTCAGTGGGCGAGAGCGCGCAGTGAACGACGTACTGAAGCAGCTTGGCGGGGAAGAGAGTGGGCTGGACTGGCGTGCACTCATGGATCTCAGGCCAGCATTTTTCCATGGCGAGCGGCTGGCGTGTGCCTATTTACCGCGGTATGCCTCGTTACCGCTCACCACCGGGCAGGCGCTTGTCGAGTGGGAGGGCGCGCGCGTTTGGGTGCGCGATGGTGATCACCTCACCTTAGCCCGTGATGCCGCTGAACTCGGTGGTTTTGTGCGAGTGATGCGTGGCCCCACAGTGAGCTCTGCGGGGACAACCCCGGCTTGGCATCGCGCGCTGAAATCAGCATTGGACCCAAAGGGCGTATTTAATCCTGCCTATTTTGAAAGACACTTCGTCGATGAGGGGGGCGCATAATGCAAGTCAACTTGATCGATGGGTTATTGCAGGACGGCGAAAAGCAACGTGCGGAGCAGGTTTTGAATGCCTGTGTGCACTGTGGGTTCTGTACCGCCACCTGCCCGACGTACCTTCAGGGTGGCAATGAACTGGATAGCCCCCGCGGGCGCATTTACCTCGTGAAAGAAATGCTCGAACGCGGTGAAGCGACCAAGGATACCCGCGAACATCTGGACCGGTGCCTAACGTGTCTGAGCTGTGAAACCACCTGTCCTTCTGGAGTGGAATACCACAAGTTAGTAGCGATCGGCCGTCACACCGTAGAGCGCCTGGCTCCGCGCGCAAAGCGTGACAAACTGGTACGTTGGGGTTTGCGCAAACTCATGGTGACGCGTGACCTGTTTGCGCGCCTGTTACGCGTAGGGCGGCTTTTTTCTTGGCTGCTTCCCGCAAAAATGCGCAGAGTATATTTTGTCGATGCCCAGCGAGCCGACACCAAGCCTCATCTGGAATCGGCGGCTGCCCCTGGTAATTCGCTGCAAAAGGGCACGGTACTGATCGTGCGCGGTTGTGTGCAACCAGCACTGCGCCCGCACACGGACCTGGCATTGTCAAAGGTGCTGGATCACAGTGGTGTGCCGGTGGCTGAGAGCACTTTTGCCAGCTGTTGCGGCGCGGCGAGTTTTCATACCAGCGGTGAAGAAGAGGCCAGAGATCTTGCGCGGGCGAATATCGATGGCTGGTGGAACCTGCACCAGGGAGCTGACGGCAGCGTATTGCGCGCAATTGTATCGACGGCCTCGGGCTGCGGAGTGCACCTGAAGGACTACCCGCACTTGCTGCAGGATGATGATGACTACAGAGAAAAGGCAATTGAATTAGCCCGCCTGGTTAAAGACCCGGTTGAGCTGCTGGAAGAAATATTCTCGAACGCTCCCCCCGCACTTTCGTCGTCGATAGGCGAGCAGCGCCTGGCATTTCACTGCCCGTGTACGCTGCAGCATGGTCAGGGGCTCAACCATCGCGTGGAACGATTGTTGCGCAGGTTGGGTATTACATTGCCCACAATTGCAGACAGCCACCTGTGCTGTGGTTCGGCAGGCACCTATTCGGTATTGCAGCCGGCGATGTCTGAGCGCCTGCGCGAGGAGAAGTTAGCGCATTTGCTGGCAACAGACCCCGATACGGTAATTACCGCGAACATCGGCTGCCAGTTGCACTTGCAGGGTGGCACTGAAAAACCAGTGCGTCACTGGCTGGAAATTGTCGCAGACGCATTGCAGCCTCCGGCAAGCGTCGAGCATGCTGATGAATTGCATAAGTAATAACTGAGGTTGCCATGTCGAAATTACGGATTTTACTGCTGCCTGCACTGCTACTGAGCGCACAGGTATTCGCCGCATGCCCCGAGGGCAAACAGCAGGCTGATACAACGAGTGCGTGTCGCAGCGTGTCGGAGCGGTCGGAAATCCCTTACTGGAGTCAGCTCGACAATGAAAATGAGCCCCTGCGGACCTGCTCCCTCACTTCCATGGCGATGATTACCGATTTTTTCGGGGTCACCAATCCGCAAAAGTTGGGAATGCGTACCCCGGATTATCTTCACCAGTACTTTGGCGGCGTTCTGCAAACGGTACCCGCTTTAAGAGATGGTTTTAACCAGCTGGCGGAGGAAATGGGTAGCCCGGTGCGAAATCATGGCCGGGAGAATGGCACTATTGATGAGTTGCGCAGCCTGGCGTCCCGAGGGATTCCCACGATCATTCACGGCTGGTTTACCGCGTCCGGCCATATTGTCGTGGTGACCGGCTTCGACGGTGAACATTACACGGTGCATGATCCATTTGGTCGCTGGAATCGCGAGAAATGGGGCAGCTATGACACGAGCGTGTCGGGGGAGGGCGTGCGTTATCCGCGGGAAGCCTTTGAATTTGCCATCAACGATAACGGCACCGGCGACGATTTGTGGCTGCATGTCTTCAAGTAAGCAGCCTTCGCTAGAAAAAAAAACCGGGGTATCACCCCGGTTTTTTTTTGCCTATTACGCAGTGCAACGTGAGGTTCGTACTCAGGCAGGTGTACGAATGCGTTCCTTCGCGACCGCGCTGCGGGCCGCTGTGCCGCCTTGTTTCGCCAGCTGCAGTGCTGTGCGTAGGAAGCCGTTTGCCTGATCCAGCGCTGCCTCAGATTCTTTCCGGTCCAGTCCGCTCAAAATAATCATGATGGCGAGTTTTGCATTGTGTTCGCAGCTGCGGAGTACGCGATCGGCCTCTTCCAGTTCGACACCGGTGGCTTCCATAACAATACGTCGCGTGCGGCTAACGAGTTTTTCGTTGGTCGCTTTGACATCAACCATCAAGTTATAAAAACTTTTACCAATACGAATCATGCTGGCAGTGGTGAGCATGTTAAGCACAAGTTTTTGCGCCGTGCCCGCTTTCATCCGTGTAGATCCGGTTAGGATCTCGGGGCCCACTTCCGGCAGTATGGCGATATCCGCTTCTGCGGCAATGGCTGCGGTTTTATTGCAGGACAGTGCGACGGTGGTACAGCCCATTGCGCGCGCATGGCGCAGCCCGCCGATAACATAGGGGGTGCGGCCGCTCGCGGCGATGCCGACGACAACGTCGTCCTTGCACAGATTGATCTTGTCCAGATCCTCGCCCGCAAGAGTAAAGCTGTCCTCCGCGCCTTCCTGTGCGCGGTATACGGCTTCCTCACCGCCAGCAATCAGTGCCACTACCATATCTTCTTCGACGCCATAGGTAGGCGGGCATTCCACGGCATCGAGAATACCCAGGCGACCGCTGGTACCTGCACCCATATAGATCAGTCGGGCACCGGATTTAAACGCTTCTGCAATGGCATCCACCGCACGTGCGATTTGTGGTATTTCACGATGAACGGCCTCGGGCACTTCGCGGTCGGCATTATTAATTTTTTCGAGAATCTTCTCGCTGGAGAGCAGGTCAATATCCAGTGTATCTGGGTTGCGCGCTTCGCTGGTCAGCGTTGCCAGTTCATTAAGCAATTGTGCATTCATGGCTTAGTTGGACTCCAATGTCGTCGCCAATGTTCAGAAGCCGCTCATTTATGAGTCGTGCTGTATCGTGTTTGTCTTGTTGCTCGCGGCGGTGTGCTCCCTATCCTGGCGAGCAAGTATGCAGGCACCGTCCAGCGCCGTTCCCAGCGCGGGTATCTGCCGCGCCTGATGTGCAGAATGCAAATAGGGACCTAACTTATCTGCCAAGCCCCCAAGCAGTGCCAGCGGGAGTGTGTCGCCATCGCTGGCCGCCTCAATCAGGCGGTCTACTTCGGCGGCGGTTTTACGGACGATTTCACCTGCCAATGCGCAGTGGGGGAGATGCTTGAAAACCGTTGGCGCCAGGGCAGCGTATTCTCGCGAGCCCGCACTTTGCAGCCAGGGCAAGATCTGCGCGCGCTCCTCACCCACAACCGACATGATCTCTTCACAGACCGGACTTTTTGCACGGCCGTAAATATCCAGCTCCCACAACAAGGCGCGCACCACACTTTTGCCAATGGCAGCCCCGCTACCTTCGTCACCCACCGCCAGCCCCCAACCACCAAATTGCCGGGTCTTGCCATCGCGCCCCAGTTGCATGGCGACCGAACCCGTGCCAATTGCGACCATGACGATTGGTGTCCCTGCGCCTGCGCCCACCAGTGAGGTTCTGGCATCAGAAGTCACCTGCGCGCTGCGGAAGCCCTGCGCCAAAAGTGCCTGTTGCAGCTTGGCGGCTGAGTTCGGGTTGCCTGCCCCGGCAACACCGCAGACGACATGGACTTGATCCGGGGTAATTGGGGTACCTGTCAGTACTTGTCGGCTGATATTGGTGATGTTGTTTATGGCGCCATCAAGGTCTTGGGTTAGCGAACTGGCTCCCGATTTTGCGGTGGCCAGCGCCCCGTTCGCGTCTTCAAGACGCGCCAGGGTTTTGGTTCCGCCACCATCGATCCCTATAAAGTAGCTGCTCATTTTGAGTGTGCTGCGTTGAGTTCCTTGGTTTCTGTTGCCGAGGGTTCCGTTTCATCGCCCGCCTGCGCGCTCGCCGCCGCCGGACGGCCGAGATTACACACGGCAAAGGAAACCAGCGTGCCGAGACACAGCTGCCAGGGGAAAGCAATGATCGGCGGCTCGTCGGTGCCGGTAATCATGGTGATCATCCAGGGCTGCTGCAGCAGGGTGACGGTAAAACCTGCCGCCAGGGCCCAACCAACACTGGCTGCGTTGCCTCGGCCGGTGAACAGTGCGGTGAAAAAGACACCCAGTAGGCCGGAGTAGGCGAAGACCATCACCGAGAGTGCAAAGGTAATCAGTGGCAAATCACTGATTTGTTGCCAGTAGAAACACAGCACCGCCATCAGGCCAAGCGCGGTGGCAACCAGGGTCATACCCCAGCGCCCGGCGATCACAAAATGTTGTGTATCTTTTTCAATGCCCCGTTGCTGGAGTCGATGACGGTAAAGGTCTTCGATCAGCACGCTCGCCATGGAATTAAGGCTGGAGTTCAGGGTTGAGAGCGCTGCAGCAATCACACCGATCGTTACCAGGCCACGCAGACCCGCGGGCATTTCATGCAGCACATAGTGCATGAATACCGTCACATCTCCGCCGGTGGGAACAGAAACGGGATCACCGCCCATAAGCGCAGGGTTCTGGTAAAAAATATGCAGCAACAGCCCTATGCCCATGAACACGGCCATCACCGGGATCACCATAACTACGGAGAAGAGTACTGCGCGCGCGCCTTCCCGCGGGGTTTTACAGGTGAGCACACGTTGCGTCACGTCCTGATCAAGTCCAAAGGCTGCGATGTTCAGCAGGACAAAGCCGGTAAGCGTTGCCCATAAGTTAAATGGGTCACTCAGGTCCCAGGTGGTATCGATGAGTGTCAGTTTGGACGGTCCCTCTGCAGGGGCGCCCAGTGCGGCAATGATCTGGCCGAAGTCCGCCGGGATCTGTGTGATCAGCACGGCCAGCACGGCAAGCGCTGCACTGACATATACCGCACACTGCAGCACATCGCTCTGGATGACTGAGCGCACGCCGCCGATAAAGGTTTGCAGGAGGCCAGCCGCGGTGAGGAGAACAACCGCAGCAACCACATGGTTTGCGGCGATATCATTAAACAGAATCATCGAAACGGCGATGGCGGCCATATACAATCTGGCGCCACTGGCGAATACACGCCCCAAAAGATAAATTCCACCGGCGCGGTGTTTTGCCTTTTCACCAAATCTCGACTGCAAGAGTTCGTATACGGTTGTCACTCGATTGGCGTAGAATTTGGGAATTAAAACGCTTGCCACAATGAACGCGGCAATGATCGCGCCGACGTTGGTAAACAGATAGGTGAGGTCGCCGCGGTAACCTAAATCGGGACCGCCCAGGAAGGTGGCGGCGGATTGGGTGGTTGCCAGAGTGGAAATGGCCACCATCCACATGGGCATACTGTTGCGAGCGAGAAAGTAGTCGCGGCTATCTTTTGCGCGATTCTGGCTGAAATACCATGCGGACGCGGCCAGGATTGCCAAGTACAGCGCAAATATTCCCCAATCCAAACCGGTAAACTGCAATTCCATCGAATGTCACTCGCTTGAAAATAAATGGCCTTCGTAAACCCGAGACCAATTTTTTATTCCTGATTTTGGGTGTAATTGGTATCATTTATTCTTGCTTTACGCAAAGTATTTTCCATCGGCGCTACCGATAAGCTCCCTATTTTCGGGGGCTGGCGAGGTGTTTTACGGGCCGTGCGGGGATTGTGAATACGCTTGCGAAAACTTCCTGCAGCAATAGGGTCCGAACAGCTAATGAGCACTTTGGTTAAAATTCGCGCCATGCGCGACACGATGTCCAATCACGAGCAGCGTATCGCGGATTTTGTGTTGGAAAACGTAGACGCTGTACGCGCGCAGTCCTCCAAGGCATTGGCCGAGCAGGTCGGCGTTTCCCAATCCAGTGTGGTGAAGTTCAGCCAGAAGCTGGGCTACAAAGGTTATTCCGACCTGAAGTTGTCCCTGACAGAATCCGTTGCGCGCTCTGCGATGTTGCCGAAAGCGATTCATGGGGATATTGCAGCGGATGACGATCTCGCGACAGTCGCGCAAAAACTGATCGCGCGAAAAAACCTGGCCCTGAATGAAACGCTGATGGCAAATTCAGAAAAGGTTTTGCTGCAGTCAGCCGAGACACTGCTCAGTGCCAAGCGCATTTTGCTGTTTGGTGTGGGGGCTTCTTCGCTGGTCGCAAGAGATGTGGCTTACAAGCTCATGAAGCTGGGCAAGTCGGTTCTGGTCGAGAACGATACCCACGTGCAGGTTGCCAACGCCGCGACACTGGGTGAGGGGGATGTGGTATTCGCAATCTCAGAGTCTGGCGTAACCCAGGATGTGATTCGTGTTGCCCAGGCTGCCGCGTCGCAGGGCGCGCAAGTTATCTCATTGACCCGCTTTGCCCGGAACCCCCTGACCGAGCTGGCGACGCACAGCCTGTTCTGTGTAGCCAATGAGTCAGAAGCGCGCAGCTCTTCTATTCTGGCGCGTACCGCTCAATTTATGATCACAGATTTGCTGTTTATTTTGATCTCCCAGCGCGATGAAAAAGCGAATGAGCTGTTTGAGCGCAGTCGACAAGCGGTTGAAGTGTTACGCCGTGATTCCTAACGTCCTTTGACGCTGAATTCGGGCCTGTAATAAAAAATGCCTGATCTGGGGTTGAATTAACAAATAAGGAATAATATATTCTTGTTTCTCGTGCGGTTGTGGAATTATTGTTTTTGATAGCGACAGTACCTATGACCTCGCGGGCTTTGACGCTGGCTCAGTAAGTGAGAATTTACCGTTCCGGTGTCATTCACCTTGTACTTCCAATTCTGATTTCCTCTTTGTTGAATTGGCTTTGGAGCCCTGCAGGGCTCCAATTTTTTCTCACCTCTTCCTTTAGTTCACCCCTCCCTCTTTAGTTCAGTCGCGCCTGTATTCCATGGGGTGTGGCGTCAGCCAGCACTTATTCGATAACAGGGTCTGTACTCTGAGCCCGGGAGTTTCATGCGCTGCTGCTTCACAAAGGAATCCAGCAACTTGTCCATACTCTTCATCAGCGATGGATCACCGCGGAGTTCGTAGGGACCGTGCTTTTCTACGTGCCGGATGCCCTCATCCTTCACGTTGCCGGAAACGATACCGGAGAAGGCGCGGCGCAGGTTGGCAGCGAGCAAGTAAGGTTGTTGGTGGTTGTGCAGGGCCAGGTCACGCATATTTTCGTGGGTTGCGGTAAATGGCCGCTGGAACTCCGTGGATATCTTTAGCTGCCAGTTGTAGTAGTAGGCATCGCCCGTTTCCTTGCGGAATTGGCGTACCTTTAAAATCCCCGCAGACATCTGCCGTGCAACTTCCTGAGGGTCATCAATGATGATCTGATAGCGCGCGCGTGCTTCTTCGCCAAGGGTGTCGCCGATGAACTGGTCGATCTGAAAGAAATACTCTTCCGCACTGGCGGGGCCGGTAAATATGAGCGGAAACGGCTGATCCTTGTTTTCTTCGTGCAACAAAATGCCGAGCAGGTAGAGAATTTCTTCTGCGGTGCCAGCGCCGCCGGGGAACACAACGATGCCGTGCCCGGTGCGCACAAACGCCTCCAGCCTTTTTTCAATATCCGGCATGATCACCAGCTGATTCACGATCGGGTTTGGCGCCTCGGCAGCGATGATCCCCGGCTCGGTAATACCGAGATATTGCCCATCGCGATCCCGCTGCTTGGCGTGGCCGATGGTGGCGCCTTTCATTGGGCCTTTCATTGCGCCCGGGCCGCAGCCAGTGCAGATATCCAGGCTGCGCAAGGCAAGCTCATAGCCCACTTTCTTGGTGTAATCGTATTCCTCGCGCGAGATGGAATGCCCACCCCAGCACACTACTAGGCGCGGTGCCCGGGTGCGGTCGAAGGTACCGGCATTCCTGAGGATATGGAAAACTGCATCCGTTACCCCTTGCGCCGATACCAGGTCGTAGCGAGGGTCCCCGGTAATTTCACTGCGAACGTAGATGATGTCCCGCAGGACGGCAAACAGATGCTCTGCGATGCCCTGGATCATGCGGCCATCGACAAACGCGCTCGCGGGCGCGTTGCACACTTTGAGTTTGACCGAGCGCTCTGTCGGGATGACGGAAATATTGAAGTCGGCGTATTGCTCGAGGAGTTCCTTGCCGTCGTCTTGGTAGTTGCCGCAGTTCAGGACGGCGAGGGCGCAGTTGCGAAAAATTGTATTTTCGGGCCCGCGACTGGTATCAGTGAGTTTATGGATTTCGTATTTGGAGAGGATATCGAACTGGCCCGTGGGCGATACGCGCGCGTCTACAAGATCGATAAGTTCAGTGGTCATACAGCCCCCTGTAATACTCGTTATTCAGTAACCGTTTTACTCAATGCCGGGTGCGCCGGATTACTTTCCGTGGGTGGCGCCACGCGACAGAGGTTTTATTGGCCGGTGTCTGAATAAGGATAGCTGACGGGGGAGTCGGGTTGAATTTTCACATGGGGAAAAGAAAAAGCCCCGAACTCTTTCGAGTTCAGGGCTTCTTGTATGGCGCGCTCGGGAGGATTCGAACCTCCGACCGCCTGGTTCGTAGCCAGGTACTCTATCCAGCTGAGCTACGAGCGCGTCGTTGTGGTTGCGAACTATAGTGACTTGCCTTGGCTTCGTCAACATTTTTTTTTAAAAGATTTTTTTAAAAACTCTTTTAAAATCCGCAAGTTACCGAGCTTTGGCTGTTGGCCGAAACCTTCGCTTCAGCTCGATAGGGCGCGCATTCTGCCGCGCCTGTTCCCCCAATGCAAGCAGTTTTTTCACTTTTCTTGCGGGGCGGGAAATGTGGCCTTTGGTGGGCCAGCTTGCGGGGCTCAGGCGGCGTTTTCTTCCCGTATGGATGTGGGCGAGGGGGCCTGTGTACCCCGGTGCACGGCAAACGCCTGCTCAATAATGTCGTGGTCCCGGTGTCGCTTGATCTGTTCGAAGAAGCTTTGCGCTTCCGGGAAGCTGAGTTTCAGGTACGCCAGCCACTGCTTGACCCGGTTACCCAGGTATTTGGCCGGGTAGAGATCTTTGGTGGTGATGTAGTACTCGTGGAGTATCCCAACCACCTGGGTCCACGGCATGGGCGAGACCTCTTGCCCCGCGCACAGGGCACGAATCTGCAGGCCAATATCCGGGCGCGCCAACAGGCTGCGACCAAACATATAGGCATCGCACTGGGTAACTTCACGGCAGCGCTGGAAGTCTTGCAGTGTCCACAGGTCACCATTGGCGATCACCCGGATACCCAATTGTTGGCGGATCTCACCGATGTATTCCCAGTACGCGGGCGGGCGGTAGCCATCGACCTTGGAGCGCGCGTGCACGGCCAGTTCAGAGGCGCCACCGGCCTCCGCGGCTCTGGCGTTATCCATGTAGCTACTGCGGTCGTTAAACCCGAGACGAATTTTTGCTGTCACCGGTATTTCATCGGGCACTGCTCTGCGCACCGCCGCCACAATTCCCTCGACCCGCGCGGGAGACTGCAGCAGGCATGCGCCGCCGTCGCTGTTATTCACCTGTTTCGCGGGGCAACCAAAATTCAGGTCAATCGCTTTCGCGCCGGCTTCTACTGCGCGCGCTGCGTTGTACCCCATCGCCTGGGGGTTGCCTCCCAAAAGCTGCAGGCGCACTGGAATACCGGAAGGGGTTTGCGCGCCCTGGTCGAGCTCCGGGCAAAGGCGGGTAAAGACCCGCTTGGGGAGCTTGGTTTGGGTAACGCGTACGAACTCTGTGACACAAACATCGACCCCGCCAATCTTGGACAGCAGTGCGCGCACGTGGTGGTCAATCACACCTTCCATCGGGGCCTGGTAGATGAGCGGAACCGGGATCGAAGATGCAGCTGGCTTGGCGTCGGGTTTTGTGGTCATGAAATGGCGTGGTATTGCGGTACAACAGGGTGGCTATTGTACGAGAATTTCTCTCACTTGGTTAGTTATTGCGCAATGGCGATTGGCGGGGCTCGGTAACCTGTGAAACCCCCTGGGCGTGAAAAGTTAGATGGACAGATCTGGCAGGTAAAATGGACGAAAATGACGCTTTTATAGGGGTTCTTGGTTGCTTCTGTAACTAATAAGTGTTTGATTTTGAAAGGTTCTTTTACCGATAATATCGCCCGCTCAATGGCTGGTATCCAATACCGCATCAATAAAATACAAAAAATGAGGGAAGAACCGTGCAAGAAGCATTAATGCAGCAGGGCCTGGACATCACACTGTTCGGCATGGGCATTGTATTTACATTTCTGCTGTTGCTGGTGATTTGCACCACCGTCATGTCACGCGTGATGACGCGCTTTTTCCCCGAGGCTGAACCCGCAGCCGCTCCTTCCCCTGCATCAGCGGGGCAATCGACTGTCGGCAATGCGCGTCTTCGTAAAATCATCGAAGAGGCCATCAAGCAACACCGCAATCGTCCCAAATAGTTTTTACATAATGAATGCACCGGTTTAGGTCGGAGCACATAACGACAACATTCATTTTTCCAAGATCAATTTTCGAAGAGAGATCAGCTATGACTGAGGTTAACTCTTTAGCTAAAAAATCCCCGCTTGGGATTACCGACGTAGTCCTGCGTGACGCCCACCAATCGCTTTTTGCTACACGCCTGCGCCTGGATGACATGCTGCCAATTGCAGAAAAGCTGGATAAGGTCGGATTCTGGTCTCTCGAGTCTTGGGGCGGTGCGACATTCGATGCGTGTATTCGCTACCTTGGCGAGGACCCATGGGAGCGTATTCGCGAACTGAAAAAAGCGATGCCCAATACGCCGCAGCAAATGCTGTTCCGTGGCCAGAATATTCTCGGCTACCGTCACTACGCGGATGATGTGGTGGATAAGTTTGTTGAGCGCGCGGCCACCAACGGTGTGGACGTATTCCGCGTGTTCGATGCGATGAATGATATGCGCAACCTGAAAACTGCACTGGCTGCGGTAAAGAAGCAGGGTAAACATGCGCAAGGCACTATTTCTTATACCGTAAGCCCGGTTCACAACATGGACCTGTGGGTAGACCTGGGGCGCCAGATCGAGGACATGGGTGCGGACTCTATCGCCATCAAAGATATGGCGGGCCTGCTGCGTCCCTATGAAGGCTACGAGCTGGTAAGCAAGCTGAAGGCCGCGGTGGACATTCCGATCCATATGCAGTGTCACGCGACAACCGGCCTGTCTACGGCGACCGCACTGAAGTGCGTGGAAGCGGGCATCGACAATATCGATACCGCCATTTCTTCCATGTCCATGACTTATGGTCACAGTCCCACGGAATCGGTGGTAGCAATTCTGGAAGGCACCGATCGCGATACCGGTCTCGACATCAATCTGCTCGAGGAAATTGCGGCGTATTTCCGCGAGGTGCGCAAGAAGTACGCGAAGTTCGAAGGCTCCCTGCGGGGTGTCGACTCCCGAATCCTGGTTGCGCAGGTACCAGGTGGCATGCTGACCAATATGGAAAACCAGCTGCGTGAACAGGGTGCCGGCGATCGCCTGGATGAAGTACTGGAAGAAATTCCGCGTGTGCGCAAAGACTTGGGTTTCATTCCACTCGTTACCCCAACTTCGCAAATTGTCGGCACCCAGTCGGTATTGAACGTCCTCACTGGTGAACGTTACAAATCCATTTCCAAAGAAACCGCTGCCGTGCTCAAAGGCGAATACGGTGCGACGCCAGCGGACGTCAATAAAGAACTGCAAGACAAGGTACTGGATGGCGCCGAGCCGGTTACCTGTCGCCCCGCGGACCTGATTGCGCCGGAGCTGGACAAGTTGTCTGCCGAGCTGCAGCAGAAATCCACCGAGGACGATATCGCACTGACTGCAGGTGAGGGCGAGATCGATGATGTGCTGACCTACGCGCTATTTCCGCAAATTGGCCTCAAGTTCCTCAAGAACCGCAATAACCCGGATGCATTTGAGCCTGTGCCTACCGGCAACGAAAGCTCCGAGGTGAAGAACGACGACGGCGAAAGTGTGTACACCGTGTCGGTGGAAGGTGAGAGTTACACCGTGACCGTTGCCGATGGTGGCGACGTTACCGGTATGGTCAAAGTCGGCGGTGAAGCTGTCGCGGCACCTGCTGCGGCTGCCGCGCCGGCAGCGGCGGGCACCGGCGAGCCGGTAAAAGCACCTCTGGCCGGCAACATTTTCAAGGTGCTGGTAAAGCCGGGCGATCAGGTTGCCGAGGGCCAGACCATCGTCGTCCTGGAAGCCATGAAAATGGAAACCGCGGTCAGCGCACCGCGCGCTGGCAGCGTGACCAGCGTCACTGTGAAAGAGGGTGATGCCGTGGCGGTGGGCGATGACCTGCTGGCCATCGCGTAACGGAGGCCACAGTGGAAAATTTAGCAAATCTCTGGCTGTCATCTGGGGCAAACCAGATGACCATCGGGCAGTTCTCCATGATGGTGGTGTGCCTGGGGCTTCTGTTCCTGGCGATCCGCAAAAACTTTGAACCGCTGCTACTGGTGCCGATTGGCTTCGGTGGAATCCTGGCGAATATTCCCGGCGCGAATTTGGCGCTGCCGGCAGTGGAGGCGGCGATGTATTCCGGCGACGCCGGTGTACTTGCACAGCTTTCCCAGGCGCTGGGCCTCGCGGGCTTTGAGTCGATGGAAAGCCTCAAGGTTGCTCTGGAGAATGCGCCGGCGGCCGCTGCGGAACGCGCCGCGCAAGTTGCCGCGGACGCGGGCTTCTCCAATGGCATGCTGTATAACTTCTATAACGTTGCCATCGCCTCCGGTGTTGCACCGCTGGTGATTTTTATGGGCGTAGGCGCGATGACGGACTTTGGCCCGCTACTGGCCAACCCGCGTACCCTGTTCCTCGGCGCTGCGGCCCAGTTCGGTATTTTTGCCACAGTCCTTGGTGCCGTTGGCATGTCCGCGATGGGCATTATGGATTTCTCTATCGCGGATGCGGCCGCCATCGGTATTATCGGCGGCGCCGACGGCCCAACGGCCATCTATGTATCCAGCCTGCTGGCGCCCGACCTGCTGGGTGCAATTGCGGTAGCGGCGTATTCCTACATGGCACTGGTGCCACTGATTCAGCCGCCGATAATGCGCGCCCTGACGACCGAGCAGGAGCGTCGTATCGAAATGGTGCAGCTGCGCCATGTGAGCAAAAGCGAAAAGATCGTGTTTCCGCTGGTGCTGCTGATTCTGGTTGCGCTGTTCCTGCCGGATGCCGCGCCACTGTTGGGGATGTTCTGTTTCGGTAACCTGATGCGCGAGTGTGGCGTGGTTTCTCGCCTGTCCGATACCGCACAGAATGCACTGATTAATATCACCACCATTTTCCTGGGGCTTTCTGTTGGCTCGAAGCTGGCCGCGGACAAGTTCCTCGATCCGAAAACCCTGGGTATTCTGGCACTGGGTATTGTGGCCTTCGCGATTGGTACGGCGGCCGGCGTACTGATGGCCAAGCTGTTGAACATGGTGAGCAAGAACAAGGTGAACCCACTGATCGGTTCTGCAGGTGTTTCCGCGGTACCGATGGCGGCCCGGGTGTCCAACAAACTGGGCCTAGAGGCGAACCCGCACAACTTCCTGCTGATGCACGCCATGGGCCCCAATGTGGCCGGCGTAATTGGCTCTGCGGTTGCCGCCGGGGTGATGATTACCATGGTGCGGGCCATGGGTGGTTAACGGCCGCGACTGGTTAGGTGAAAAACCCCGCTCTAGCGGGGTTTTTTATTGCTCAAACTTACGTGTGACCGACTAGTTTCTTCTTTCCGGGGCGGATGCTTCGCACCATAGGGTGCTTGCCTCCCTCGTGGTAAGATGGCTGCCGTTTTACTGTCAGTGGTCCTTATCGGGGCCCGGAAGGAGAGGCTATGTCCTGGTTGGGAGCGGGTATCGGCGCCGGTATCGGCATGATGTTTGGTGGGCCGATTGGTGCTGCCCTGGGTGCCTGGGTCGGCAGTTCGTTTAGCTCCGGGCTGAAAAGACTCAGCGAGCAGGGCATCCCGCTCAATCGCGATGGTGCGCAAACGGTATTTATTGTCGCGCTGTTTTCGATGCTGGCGAAAATGGCCAAGGCGGACGGCCAGGTATCGAAGGCTGAGGTCCAGCTCATCGATGACTTCATCAATAACAATCTGCGCCTGAATGTAGAGGACCGCCGGCAGGCGATAAAGATTTTTCAGAATGCCAAGTCAGATCAGTTTTCGATTTACGACTATGCCCGCCAATATCGCCAGCTTATCCGCAATCAGGCTATGCGCGAAATGGTTTACCGCTTGTTGTTTGCGGTGGCGTTTGCGGATGGTGAGCTGCATCCCGCGGAAGAGCAGATATTGCGTAAGATCCCTGAAGAGCTGGGGCTGCATGCATCTATTTTTACCGCCATGTTTAATGAGTTTGGCCACGGTGGTCCCGCCACCAGCGAGGGAAGTCTCAAGGCGCATTACGATGTTCTGGAATGCAGCCCGGATGTGAGTGATCGAGAGCTCAAGCTGGCTTACCGACGCAAGGCGGCGGAATTCCACCCGGACAAAATCGCTTCCAAAGGTTTGCCGGAAGAGTTTATGCGCCACGCAGAAGATCAGATGAAAAGCATTACCGTGGCTTACGACACTATTGTTGCCGCGCGTAAGCGCGAGGCGGCGGTGAACCAGGCCTGATAAAGGCAATCCCAATTCGTTATCCAAGAGAAGACCATGTCACTTGCACAACAGATTCAGGAAAAACTTTCATCAGAGCTGGCGCCCTCGCATATAGAGGTACAGTGTGAGAGCCATATGCATAACGTACCGGAAGGGGCGGAAATGCATTTTCGAGTGGTGCTGGTTAGTAGTGACTTTGACGGCCTGCGTAAGGTGCAGCGTCACCAGAAAGTGTACGGAGTGCTAGCCGAGGAAATGGCGGGCCCTATCCACGCCCTCGCCCTTCATTTATACACACCGCAAGAATGGCAGGGGCAGGCCCCGGAAAGTCCGCAGTGCCTTGGTGGTGGCAAGGGGTAAGGTGTGTAGGGGCAGGGCTATGGGTTGGTGAAATCCGGCCCGTTTTTTTCTCACAACATTTCTTTACCTTTCTCGACGTTCCGTTTTCAAAAAAACCTGACGCTTGAATAGCTGACGGAAAATTTCCTCTTCTTTCTACGCGCCGGTTTGTGCGAACGCATCCCTGGCGCGAGTTTCATCTTTGCTCCCTGGTTTGGCGCTATTTTTATCAAAAATGGCACGTTTTTCCCTGCCTACGGTTTGTGTTTCTATGCTGTGGATTTTCACGCCCGGCGTATCGTTATTTGTAATTAACGAAGTGCACGACAGAAACGCGCAAAAGTTCCACAACTGAAGATTTTTTTTGGTTGTTTTTTCTACAGCGGTTCGCTTCCGTGTCTAGACTGACAAGTGATTGGGTTAATTGCTGTTTAATTTGCCGAATACGATGGAGTTCTCAATGAAAATGACACGCGTTCTGACACCGCTTGCGATCGCTGTTGCTGCCATGGTTAGTGCCCAGCATGCAGCTGCTGATATGTGGAGTGATGGAGATTTTGTTGTTCGTGTTGGTGCCAGCTGGGTTGATGCCAATGACGACGACAAGCAGTTCCGCTTGAGTGACGATGTTTTTGGTGCTGATTTCGATGTTGATTCGGATACCACCTGGAACATTTCTGGCGCCTGGTTGCCGGCGGAACACTGGGGCGTAGAGCTGATGTATATCGGGTCTACTAACCACGATCTCGACATCAGAGGTATTCGTGATTCGGATGGTTTCATCTATACCGATGAGCGTTTCCGGGTTGGTAGTTTTGATGCGGAATATTCCAACGCATTTGTAAACTGGTACCCACTGAGCCGTGATTGCCTGGGTCAGCCATATATTGGTATTGGTGTGAACTACACCGATTTTAGTGATGAGAATATCCGCGCTGCGTTGAGTGACACGATCAATGATCCGCTGCTTGGCTTGGATATTCGTAATGTTCAATACGGCCTGGGACATTCCTGGGGTATTGCTGGCCAGGCGGGCGTAGATTTCCGCTTCGGTCGTGACAGTGCCTTCCTGGTGAATGCGGCAGTACTGTACATCGATGCCGATACCGATCTGACCACTTACTTCACCGAAACAATAGTCACTGATCCGCTGACATCGCGTCGACGCGCAGTGACTTCAAGCGTCGACTACAGCCCATGGATCTTCAACCTGGGTGTTGGCTACTCTTTTTAATTGCTAACCGCAGTTAATAGATAGCGTTCACGGAAGAACGGAAAAGGCACCCTCGGGTGCCTTTTTCTTTAGATAGTTTCGAAGTTAATGGACTGGTCTGTTCATGGAGTACCGCGACTACTACCAGATACTCGGTGTCGAGCGCACCGCAGCGCAAGATGAAATCAAACGGGCCTATCGCAAACTGGCGCGCAAGTTTCACCCGGATGTGAGTAAAGAGGATGATGCGGAAGAGCGCTTCAAGGAAGTGAGCGAAGCGTATGAAGTGTTAAAAGATCCAGAGAAGCGCGCAGCCTACGATCAGCTGGGTAAAAGCTGGAATAGCGGCGAGGACTTTCGTCCGCCACCCGACTGGGATCAGGGGTTTGAGTTTCGCGGAGGTGGTTACACCGATGCGGACCCGGAAGCATTCAGCGACTTTTTTGAGAGTCTATTTGGCAGGGGTGGATTTCAGCACGGGGGTGCGCACCAGGGCGGCTTTCATCAAGGTGGATTTCATCAGGGCGGCTTTCATCAAGGTGGAGGACAGTTTCACGCGCAGGGGGAAAATACGCACGCGAAGATTGCCATTGATGTCGAAGATAGCTATCGCGGCAGCAAGCGACAAATTTCACTCAAGCATTCGGAGCTTGGTCCCGATGGACGCCCTGAAATCAAAGAGCGCAAGCTCAATATCACGATTCCAAAAGGTGTGACGGAGGGACAGCAGATTCGTCTCGCTGGCCAGGGGCAGCCGGGTATTGGCGACGGCAAGCCCGGCGACCTCTACCTGGAAATCGTATTCAATTCACACTCCCGGTTCAGTGTTGAAGGGAAAACGGTCTATTTGGACCTACCGGTGGCGCCCTGGGAGGCTGCACTCGGCGGCAAGGTTCCTGTGCAAACGCCAGACGGCACTCTTAATCTGACGCTGCCTGCCAATAGCAAGAATGGTGGCAAGCTGCGCTTGAAGGGCAAGGGGCTACCGGCGAAAGAGCCGGGCGATCTGTATGTGGTTCTGGATGTGGTGACGCCACCAGCGAATACGGATGCAGAGAAAGAGGCGTATCGCAATTTTCAGGGCGCCTTCCAGTTTGACCCAAGAAGCGGTGTGTAAAGAGAGGCTCGAATATGCAGTCTGATGATCAATGGATTGGGCAAGTCGAAATTCTGGATGAGCAAAGCCGCATGACGCTCCGCGAGCTGTGTGCCGCCTGTGGGCTATCTGCCGAGCAGGTGATGAGCCTGGTGGATCAGGGCGTCATTGATGCGGAAACCCAAGGTGGTGGAGTGCAGTTCAGTGGTATCTGTGTCCGCCGAGTTCGACGCGTGTACCGGCTGGAAAGGGATCTGGGGGTGAATCACGCAGGTGCCGCCTTGGCACTGGAGCTACTCGATGAGATCGAGCAGCTCCGCGCTAGAATTCGGCGGCTTGAGCGCCGTTAATACCGGTTCAGGCTTTGCTGCTCAGGCGACTGCCTTGGTGGTGATTTCGAAGGCGAGATAGGACGTATAGGCCAAATAGGCTGCCAGCAGGATGGCGCCTTCCACGCGATTGATGCGCCCCTGGCGCCCGCGAAACCCGTAGCCAAAGATGAAAAGGGCAATGGTGAGACCCATTACCATTGGCCAGTCCCGAGTAATGAGCTCATGCGGTACATCTGGCATCGGCGCGATGGCGCCCGCGATGCCGACCACGGCCAGCAGGTTAAACATATTCGAGCCAACCACATTACCAATGGCGATATCGTGCTGGCCTTTCTTCGCCGCCACCAGGGTGGCGGCCAGCTCTGGCAATGACGTGCCTAGGGCGACGATAGTGAGGCCGATAATAAGGTCGCTGACGCCGAGCTGCTGGGCGATGGTCACCGCGCCCCACACCAGCATGCGCGAACTCACGATCAGCAATACCAGGCCCGCCACAACCCAGAACAGCGCCTTGCCCAGTGGCATGTCGTGCTCTTCCAGGTTTTGTTCCATGCCCCCTTCGATTTCGTCGCCTTTACCTTTGATCGCAGAATAGATGGACCAACCAATCACGCCGAAAAAGCCGGCCAACAGAATGAAGGACTCGGTGCGGCTAAGCCCACCATTCCAGAAGAATGCTGCAGTTAAACAGGTGATTGCCAACAGCAACGGCAGTTCTTTGTGGATGATCTTACTGTGGACGGTCAGGGGGATAATGAGCGCAGTAGTACCCAGAATCAGGCCGGTGTTGGCAATATTGGAACCGTAGGCGTTACCCAGCGCCAGGCCAGGGCTACCGTCCAGGGCGGCCATGGCAGACACCACCATTTCCGGCGCAGAGGTGCCAAACCCCACGATCACCATACCGATCAGCAGTGGCGGCATACCGGCATGTTTTGCCGTTGCAGCAGCGCCATCGACAAAGCGATCAGCACTCCACATCAGCAGGATAAATCCGGCAACGATGGCGATCAGGGCGAGAATCATAGCGGTCCTTAAAAGTTCTGAATGTCCATTCGTCGCAACCGCTTCGCCGGCTGTGACTCCAGGGGTAAAACTGGTGGCCGATTGTAACCACAAAGCCAAGCAGTTCCAGTGCAAAAATCAAGATGACACAAATCTGGTGGCCGAATCTGGCGGACTCTACAGTTTGGTCTGATTTTATCTCTGCTACTGCGAGTGGACAGGAGGCGTTGGGCGATGAACAAGAAGCTTTTGTTGGGTGCCTTGATTGGGGCAGGTATGTCCATGCTGAATAAAAAGATTCGGCAGCAATCGGCGCCTGCTCCCGGCACACCGCCTCCAGACTTCTCCAAGGTGGCGCCACCGAAACAGCCGGGTGCGACTGATGGTTCACCCAGTCTGGAGGACATTCTTGCGCGTGCGGGCCAGCCAGGCGGTTTCAAACCGGGCAATTCTCCAGGTAATGCGCCGGGTGGTGGCGGGAGCGGTGGCGATATTTTCGGTGGAGCCGTGCCTGCAGGTGCAGGGGCTGGAGGTGCCGCAGTACTGATGGAAATGGCGCGGCGTATATTTGCCCAAATGCAGCAGTCTGGTGGTGCCGTCCCGGGAGGGATGCCTGGCGGAGCGCCCGGTGGTGCCGCACCGAGTGGCGGCGGAATGGGTGGGCTGGGAGAGATACTCGGCCAAATTTTTGGTGGTGCCGGCGGCAAGTTCGGTCAGCAGGGGCCGCAGGGGCCGCAAAACAACCCGGGTGGGTGGAACAAGCTGGAGCCTCAGGGCAAAGGAGGTTTGTTTGGCTTTGTGAATACTGAGGCGGCAAATGGCGCAGCCGGAGGTGAACAGGCGGAGCTGATGCTGAAAGCCATGGTGGCTGCGGCACAGGCCGATGGCCGCATTGATGAGTCGGAGCAGCGAAATATCATGCAAGCCCTGGAAGGTCAGCTCGACAGCAGCGAGCTGGAAGAGCTGCGCACCTTCCTCACCACGCCGATTAGCTTGGACGAAGTGGTCGAGGCGGTGGACGATCCGGCCACCGCATTTAATCTGTACCTGGTTTCAGCCATGACTATCAACCCGGATAATCCGCAGGAAAAAGCCTATATGGCCGCGCTCGCGGACAGACTTGGGGTTTCCGACCAGGCAGCACAGGTGGTTGAAGCCCAGCTGCCGCGTTAGGCCTCAAAGCAGCCTTTACGGTAGAAATTGCGCAAAATTCTCACCGGTGGGGTAGTTCTTTTTGGACCACCCCAGGCGCACCATAACGGTTTTGGTGGACGGTGAAATCATGACGATCTGTTCGCGGTTACCCAGCATGAAGTAACTATCGGCCGGTAGTTCCGGGTAGCGCAGTTCATCCCCTCCGCTATTGAGCCAAAACTGGTAGCCGTAGCGGGGCTCGTTGTCGCTCTGGTTGGGTGTCTGCGCGTCAGTCACCCAGTCAGCACTTAGCAACTGCTCGCCATTCCAATCCCCATTTTGCAGCATGAGCAGACCCAGGCGCGCCCAGTCTCGGGCCGACGCATAGATATAGGAACTGCCCACAAACACGCCGCTGCCGTCTACTTCAAACGTTGTATGACGCATACCCAGTGGGGCGAGTATCTGCTGGTAGAAAAAGTCCATGTTGCTTTGCGGCGTTGCACCTAGCCGGTCGTAGATCCACCGCGACAGCAGGTTCGTGGTGCCCGAAGAGTAGGAGAAGTACTCACCGGGAGCCTTGGTCAGCGGGCTTTGCAGGGCAATATCTGAGGCGCTGTGGGCGCGGAACAACATCCTGGTAGCGTCGCTCCCGGGAGCGTAGGTTTCGTCGAACGCCAGCCCCGAAGACATCTGCAGTAAATCTTCCATGCTGATGGCACTGCGGTCATCATTCCACTGGGGAAACAGGGGTCGCGACATATCCACCTGCGGGTCCAGTGCTTGCAGGCGGCCCACCATCATGGCGGTCAGGCTTTTGCCCATGGACCAGCCCAGCAGTGGTGTTTCCGGTGTAATGCCCTCACCATAGGCTTCCGCAACAAGTTCGCCATCCTGGACCACCAACAGCGCGCGGGTGTTTAAACCTGCGTGATTGTCTTGTTGCAGGATCGCTTCCAGGCGCTGCTGTTGATCCGGCACGATGCTGGTGACGGTGTTGCCCCGTGGCCAGGCGGCAGCGGAGTGAGCGATGGGGGTAGTTGTCACGTCATCCAGGGCGCTGGTATCACCGATATCCAGTGTGCAACCCAGTCCCGGGCGGTAGGTCGCACTGGTTTCCCCCATACCCATCAGTGTTGCGGTCACGCGCTTGACCTGGTCGTCGTACTCGAGATCAAGCAACCGGTTGGCTGGGGAGTAGGAAGCGAGGTCGTCGAGGTTACGGGTGTGGCTAAAACCGGAAAGGTAGCGCCCTGAGCAGGCGAGCTTGGCGCCCATGCCCGTGGAGACGCGCACGGCATTACTCAGTTGGGTAATCGAAAAGCCGAGTAGAGTCGGGGCCAGGAGTGACAGTAGAATGAGCAGCCCTGCGATGATGGCAAGCAGGGTCAGGATAAATTTCTTCATAGATTATTGTTTTCCAAGAGCGGTTTGCCGGGGTACTCCCAATGCGCTCCATCATTCCCTATGGCGCGTTTCGATTCTAGGTTATTAAGAGTCGGCATTGGTGACCGATCCAAACTCTGCCAGCAGAGCCAGGAAGGGAGCACCAAAACGCGCCAGTTTGCTGTCGCCAATTCCGGAGATAGCCAACATCTCGTCCTCGTTGCGTGGCCTCGCGCTCAGCATCTCCCGCAATGTCGCATCGTGAAACACCACATAGGGCGGCACGCCCAGGTCATCAGCCAGTGACTTGCGCAGGGCCCGCAGCGCATCCCAGAGCGGCTTATCCTCTACTGTCACCTCCACGGTGGCACCGGTCTGGCGGCCGTCTTTGCCAGAGCGCGACCCCGCTTTCGATGCCTTGGGTAGGGTGCGCAGGTGCAATGATTCTTCGCCGCGCAATACCGGCCGGCACAGCTCGCCGAGTTGCAGGGCATTGAAGGCTTGCGCATTTACCTGCAAGTACCCCCGTACTACCAGCTGGCGCGCGATCGCACGCCACTCGTTGGCGCTCAGGTCTGAGCCGATCCCGTAGGTGGAAACCTGGTTGTGGTTAAACTGCCGAATTTTCTCCGTGTCTGCGCCGCGCAGTACGTCGATCACGTGAGCGGCGCCGAAGCGCTGGCCAGTGCGGTAAATACAGGACAGCAGCTTGCGCGAGGCGTCGGTGGCATCCCAGGTGACGGGCGGATTCAGGCAGGTATCGCAATTGCCGCAGTCTTGCTCGAGCTCCTCGCCAAAGTAGCGCAGCAACGCCCGCCGTCGGCAACTGGTGATCTCACACAGGCCCAGCATTGCATCCAGACGCTGTCGCTCCTGGCGCTTGTGCTCTTCACTGCCCTCCGAGCTGGCGTTCATCTGGTTAAGTTTTACGACATCTTCCAGTCCATACAACAGCAGCGTTGAGGCTGCTTCGCCATCACGGCCGGCGCGGCCGGTTTCCTGATAATAGGCTTCGATACTTTTCGGTAAATCCAAATGCGCCACAAAGCGTACATCGGGTTTGTCGATTCCCATGCCGAAGGCGATGGTGGCGACCACGATAACGCCGTCTTCCCGCAGGAATCGGCGCTGGTGCTCGGCGCGCACCGTGCTCGAGAGGCCGGCGTGGTAGGGCAGGGCATTGAAGCCCTGCTGCTGTAGCCAGCTGGCAGTGGTCTCAACTTTATTGCGAGACAGGCAGTAAATGACACCGGCATCGCCCTCATGCTCCTGCCTGAGGAACTGCAGCAGCTGCCGTTTCGGGTTGTCCTTGGCGGCAATTCGGTACTGGATGTTGGGGCGGTCAAAGCTGCTGACAAAATGCTGGGCATTCTCCAGGTCGAGACGCCTGGCAATTTCCTGCCGGGTGCGCTGATCCGCGGTGGCGGTGAGGGCCACTCGTGGCACGCTGGGGAAGCGCTCGTGTAGGCATGAGAGGTGCAGATAGTCGGCGCGGAAGTCGTGGCCCCACTGGCTAACACAGTGGGCTTCGTCGATCGCAAACAGGGAGATGTTTGCCTGGCTCAGCAGATCCAATGTGCGGGGTTGCAGCAGGCGCTCCGGTGCAAGGTACAGGAGGTCAAGGTCGCCCTGCAGCAGCTGCGTCTCCAGCGCCTGCGCTTCCTGATAGTCGAGGGAAGAGTTAAGAAAACCTGCGGCCACGCCCACGGCACGCAACGCTTCGACCTGATCCTGCATCAGGGCAATCAGTGGCGAAACCACTACACCGCAGCCCGGGCGCGCCAGAGCGGGAATCTGATAGCACAGCGACTTACCCCCGCCGGTGGGCATAAGCACGAGAGCGTCTTGCCCGCTTACCAGCGTGTCAATAATGGCCTTCTGGTCACCGCGGAAATCGGTGTAGCCAAAGGTGTGCTCGAGAATATAGTCGGGGGACGACTGGGGCGTTATTTGCGGCGGGGATAGGGCGTCATTCATGGCGTGAGTATACCGCCTGGTTTTGGCCGAATGCGAACGAGCACTGCGGTTTTGATTGATAAAAATTGGCGTGGCTTGCCTCGCTGTTGGCGCCCTGTTTGTCCAAAAAATGAGACCTTGAGCTATAATCCGGGCAAGGCCGACATAGATAAGGATAATGCTATGCGCGCAATGACAATGAAGTCGACGCCTATTTTTCGCACACTGGCTGCTCTTTTTTTGCTCAGCCTGGCCGGCTGTGTGTCCAATCAGCCAGAGCCCATTAACCCCCGCAGCCTTGCCCAGTCAGCGGTGGCCGATACCCATTTGGGGTGGAAGCCTGCCCCTGCCCATCAGTTGAACTACTCCCTGGCGACGTCATCGGGTATTGCGCGCATGGAAATGCGTGAGCTGCCTGTGGACCTGCAGGCCCTGACAATTGAACTGCCGGGAATGCGTAACGTAGAGGGGGTACAGTGGCGGGCGGCAAATGGCCAGCAGGCGATGCTGTTTGATGGCGATCAGGGAATGGACGGCGTCACACTCGAGCGTCAGCGACGCGGTTACCGGCTGCAGATGCGAGGTCCTGCGCTGGAGTCGATGCGTAGCGGCGGTTTCCTGACCGTGATCGACTATTACCGCAACTGACTGTCGTACCTACGTTACTGCGTCCCGCTATCTTCTTCCGCAGAGTCAAAACCGAGCCCCTGCGGGCGCAACAGGTAGAGGTCGGGCCAGTACTTTCCCGTTACCCAGAGCCCATTGCGGCCCTCGTCCCAGGCGATTCCGTTGGCAACTGCGTCCACATGCTGCCGTCCGCGCAGGCTCTGCTTGGCGAGCTCTGCAAGATCAATCCAGCCTCGAACTTTCCCCGTCTCAGGATCAATCGCGATTACCCGGGAATCCTGCCAGATATTGGCCCAGATGAGGCCGTTTACATACTCCAGTTCATTTAACAGGGACCAATTCTGCCCGCCTCCCGTAACCTTGAGGCGACGGGTGACCTTGAACCCGTCTGGTGTACGGAAGGTGAGGGTATTGCTGCCGTTGCTCATGATCAGTGATTCACCATCGCTGGTCAGTCCCCAGCCTTCGCCCTTGTAGTGCAGGAGGTGCACCAGGTTGAAGTTACGGCGATCGTAAATCTGCAGCTCGCCTGCGCGATAGGTCAGCAGATAGAGGTAGTCATTGAATACGGCGAGTCCTTCGGCAAAGCGATTACCCGCAAGCCATTTTCGTCTTACCGGGTTAGCACTGGGGTCGGTATACTCCGCCAGCCAGGAGCGTCCATACAGGCCGCTGCTCTCCAGCCAGCGCTCGCCGTCAAAGAAGAGGCCCTGGGTAAACCGGTCGTCTGGGCGGGGTTTGCGCTCCAGCACCTCGAAATCCACGGGTCCCGGGGTAGCTGCGGCAAATGCCGGAGTAGACAGTGCCGGAGTAAACAATGTGAGCCAGAGCAGTGCCGCGAGAGGTATTTTCATGCTTTGATACGGTTATCCGGGGTTCGCTGGTGTTGTGCCGGTTTTTGTCAGTTTTCGATTAATACAGTGTTATGACCAGAATAAAAGCTTTCATCACTTTGACCCTGTTGGGTGGGTTGGCCGTCGTACTACCGATCGCGATTTTTATTTTGCTGTTCCAGTGGTTGTTTGGCCAGATCAGCGAATTGGTGGCGCCGGCCACACAATGGATGCAGGCGCATACCGAGTTCAAGGATAGCTTTGCCCGCCTGATCGTCATAGCCCTGAGTCTGGGGATCTGCTTTGTCATTGGCCTGCTGGTCAAGACCAGCGTCGGGCGCTGGATACACAAGCACCTGGATTTTTGGCTGGGTAAGCTGGCACCGGGTTATAACACCATCAAGGACCTGGTGTTGCAGTTTATTGGTGGGGGTGGCACCGAGGGCGTGCTCTCCGGGCCTGTGGCACGGGCACGGATTCATGGGGCGAGTAACCCGCTTTCGGTCACCGCAATCGTCACATCAATCCATGACAATGGTGATTACACCGTATATGTACCCACGGCCCCGGTACCCACTTCGGGTTTCGTGTATCACTTGCCTCCCGACTGCGTAGAAATTTTGCCCCACGTATCCGTTGAGGCGGCGATGAAATCGATTGTTGCCTGTGGTTCCGGTAGCGGCACATTGCTGCAAGTCCCTACACTTGCCGAAGAGCGCTAAATTTCCCGGTTTTTACCCAGTGCGCGAATGGCAAAGCGCATTGGGTGCAATGCTTTAACCAGGTCTTGCGACACCGGCATGGCCTCGCGATTTATCCAGGCTGCGAGCACTTCCGCGGCCAGCGGTGCATAAGTGAAACCTCGCGACCCCAACCCAGCCAGCACATACAGGTTTGGCTGGTACGGGGTACGCTTGCCAATCAGCTGCTTGCGATTTTTGCGCAGGGCACCATAGGAATTTTCCAGCTCTTCCCATTGCGCCACTGGCCCGGCCATCGGCAGATAGTCCGGGGTGGCGGCGCGCACTGCTGCGCGCCCGCGTAGCGTTTGCTCCGCGAACTCCTGTGCGAACCCCGGCAGCAGTGATGCAAGGGTCGCGAGATTTTCTTCGTGTTCTTCCTGGCGAATCTCTGTTTCCGACTGCTTGAGCTTGAAGGTGGCACCAAAGCTGTGCTGCGCATGCCGGGTTTCCGCTGGAGCAATGTAGCCCTCGCCACACAATGCGATCTTCAGTTTCTCTGATGTGGTAGTTGCCTCTGCAAAGGTGACCTGCCCGCGAATGGGCTGTAGCGGCAGGGGCGCCGTCTGCGGAAACTGGCGGTTGAAGTTCGCGGTACACAAGATCAAAGCATCAAAAGGCTGCGTTTGCTCGACGCCAGCAAGGTGCAGCTTCCATTGCGCTTTTCCTTCAGAGCCCCCTTCGTATACAGCATCACGAATGCGCGTGCCGCAGCGTGTCTGGATATTGGGGTGCTGCAAAAGCGCCTCGCAGACTTGGCGCGGTCGCAGCCAGCCGGCGTGAGGGAAATACAGCCCAGGGAATTGCAGGGGGACACCCGCATATTCAGATGCCTGCTCGGCGCTGACCGGTCGCGCCAACAGGCTCGTGTCATCGAGTTGCAGTTGTTGGCAGATTTGCTGCTGTAACTGCTGTTCCTTTCCGCTCTGCGCCAGCTGCAGCAAACCCTCGAAATGTGCTGCGTTTGGACACTGGCGCGGATAGTAGCGCTGTGCAAACTGCAGCGCCTGGAGGTTGAAATCTCCATTGGGGCCCGGTTTCGGCGATAGCTTCGCGTACAAGATTCCCTGATCATTGCCCGAGGCGCCACTGCCGGGATGTTCGCCCTGTTCGAACACGGTAACCTGATAATTGCGTGCAGCCAGTGCGCGTGCCACAGAGACACCAGCGATACCGGCACCGATAATGGCCACGGTATTGGGTTTCGCAGCCGTTCCCGAGTTTGGGGGCAAGTGCCAGGGAGTTCTCTGGTAAGTGGAGGACGCGCTTGTTGTGGAATCGGTGGCGGTTTCGGCAGCGTCTGCAAACCTGCCGCGCAGCATTTCCCGTTTACGCCCAAAGCCGGGCACCTTCTCCAGCGCAAACCCCACGGACTTCAGGCCGCGCTTCACGATCCCAGCGCAGGTAAACGTGGCAAATGTGCAGTCTGGAGCACTCAGTGCGGCGATCGACTGAAACAGGGCCTCGCTCCACATCTCCGGGTTTTTCGATGGGGCAAAACCATCCAGGAACCAGGCGTCGACCCAGCGATCGCGATTGACGTCATCCAGGGAGAGGGAGTGAAAACCATCGCTGGCCTCGCCAATGACCAGCGTCAAATGGACATTGGGCGTGAGGTCAATACGGTGTACCCCGGGGGCAAGGTAGGCTGGATATTGCGCAATAAGCTGGCGGCTCAAGGGTTCGAGTGCCGGCCACATTGCCAGCGCCCTTGCCAGGTCTTTGGGGTGTAGGGGGAACTTCTCTACGCTGACGAAATGCAGGTGCGCCGATGCCGGTGCTGTGTCATGCCAAAGTTGCCAGGCAGCGAGAAAATTCAGGCCGGTGCCAAAACCGGTTTCGCCGATGGTGAATACGGCATTTTCTGTTAAAGCCGCCCAGCGTTCCGGCAAGTGATTTTGCGCAAGAAAAACGTGGCGGGTTTCTTCCAAGCCCGAGGCGGTGGAAAAATAGATATCGTCAAATGCCCTGGACACCGGTTGGCCATTGTCGCGCCATTCCAGTTGTGCGTGGCTTACCGGTTTATTGTCTGGTTGAGTTTGATCGCCCATGTGGCAGCAAATTACGGTAGCGAGCTACTTAATAAGTGATTGATAAGTGATTTTGGCAGAGTGTTACTGCAGGCCGAACTCGTGCATGATCTGTGCGCACCACTGGTCCAGGCGCTCGTCGGTGCGATCAAACTCGTTCTCTTCGTCCAGTGCCAGGCCCACAAACTGGGCGCCATCCGGGGTCAGCCCCTTGGACTCTTCGAATTCGTATCCGTCAGCAGACCAGTAGCCCACGGCTTTTGCACCCACAGCGACCACCTGTGCGTGCAGGTAGCCAAGTGCATCCTGATACCACTGTGGGTAGCCCTCCTGGTCACCCAACCCGTAGCAGGCGACCTTTTTGCCGCTTAAATTCATCGCAGCCAACTGATCCCAGCAGTTTTCCCAATCTTCCTGGAGCTCTCCGTAGTCCCAGGTCGGGATGCCGAGAATCAGGAAATCGTAGTCCTGCATCTCCGCGACATCATCGCTGGCCACATTGTGCAGGTCGATCCATTCGTCGCCGATACGCTCGCGAATTTTTTCCGCAGCCATCTCGGTGTAACAGGTACTGGATCCATAAAACAGCCCGATCGGGGCGCGTGTGGTGTCTGTTGGTTTCATGATCTACTGCGCGTTCACATAGCCAAGCTGTCGCCAGGCCTCATAAATAACAATCGCCGCGGCATTGGACAGGTTGATGCTGCGGCTGTTGGCGCACATGGGGATGCGCAGGGTGTGTTCCTGTCCCGTCATCGCGAGAAATTCGGCAGGCAGACCGCGAGTTTCCGGGCCAAACACAATCGCATCATCCGCGCGGAATTCGACTTCAGAATGGGGTTTGCTGCCCTTGGTGGAGAGCGCCAGCACGCGCTTGGGCTGCTCTGCAGTCACAAACGCTTGCCAATCGCGATGGCGCACAACCCGGCTGTACTCGGCGTAGTCGAGCCCAGCGCGGCGCAGGCGCTTGTCATCCATGGCGAAGCCCAGAGGTTCAATCAGGTGCAGTTCTGCACCGGTGTTGGCGCACAGGCGAATAATGTTGCCGGTGTTCGGGGCAATCTCTGGTTGGTAGAGAACGATTTTGAACATAGCTAATGGTTGGTTAAGGGCACTGCTTTGATAATGCATGCATGTCGGCGGAGCCGACACTAGCGTCGTCAGAGGTATCGACGGTATCGAGTACCCAAAACCAAGACAAGGTCAGCCGGGCCCGCAACCGCATGGGTCATGACGGGCGCGGATTATAACGCGGAGGAGGTCTCTTCGCAGTCTATCTCGACCCCAAGCTCATCGGCGATTTCGTCTAGTTCGTCGTGCAGGCCGTCAATACTGACATCTTCGCTCACACTGATGGTGCATTCGGCGGAAAACAGCGGCTCGCCACTCCACGGGGTGCTGCCGTAGCGCGTATCCAGCGTCTCCATATTGATTTTGCGCGCAGCCAGCGCACGGGAGATTTCCTTTACGATGCCCGGACGGTCATTGCCCACCAGCTTCAGCTGCAGGGTCTGTCGACTATCTGCTGCCACCGCCAAGGCGTCCTCGATTTGCAGTTTGAAGTCTGCGCCGGCCAGGTTGTGCAGTGCCGCTTTCAGACGTGGGCTGTCCTGTGCGGTGGCGCTCAACCTTACGATCCCGGCGAATTTGCCGGCGAAATGGGCCATGCGACTGTCTTCCCAGTTGCCGCCGTTCTCTGCCACTACGGCGGAGAGCATCTCCACCACGCCGGGCTTGTCGTCGCTGATAATCGAAATGACGAAGTGCTGTTGCATGAGGGCTTCCTTACTGGCGCTTTTAACACTGTGCAATGGTTCGTGAGATGAATTGTAGCCAGTGTGACCCCCGGGGGGCAAAAAACGTGAATAGCACTCATTTAGTCGATATTCGCCTCCAAGCGACTTTACATGGGGAGGGGCAGGGTGTTGAATCTGGCGGTGAAGAAAATAATTCTAACCAGGCTCAATCGAGGAGACCCCTGATGAAATTGACTCACTGGCTTGCCGGTATCGCGTTTGCGGCGACTACGGCTGGCGCTGTTCAGGCCGACGCGATCAAGGATGCGGTGGCGAGCGACAAGCGCACTGCAGAATACGCTGCGCGCGATGAATTCCGTCACCCGGCCGAAACCCTCGAATTTTTCCAGGTGAAGCCCACCATGACCGTGGTGGAAATTTGGCCAGGCGGCGGCTGGTACACCGAGATTCTGTCTCCGCTGCTGCAGGCGGAGGGCAAGCTATACGCCGCGCACTTCCCCAAAGAGACCGAGGTCGGCTATTTCAAGCGTTCCCGCGAAAACTTTGAAAAGAAGCTGGCAGACAACAAGGATACTTTTGGCAAGGTCGTGATGACCGAGTTCGCTCCGGGTCAGGACCTGGAAATCGCCCCGGCGGGTACTGCGGACGCGGTGCTGACCTTCCGTAACGTGCACAACTGGATGCGCGGTGACAATGAAGCTGCAGCCTTCAAAACCTTTTACAAGGCGCTGAAGCCAGGCGGTGTACTGGGTGTGGTTGAGCATCGGGCTAAACCGGACACTTCCCGTGAGGACATGATGTCCAGTGGTTACATGACCCAGGACTATGTTGTTGAGCTGGCGACCAAGGCTGGGTTTGTGCTCGAAGAAGCCAGCGAAGTGAATGCCAACCCCAAAGATACCGCGGCACACCCGAAGGGCGTCTGGACCCTGCCACCCCGTCTGGCATTGGGTGATGAAGACAAGGAGAAGTACCAGGCCATCGGCGAGAGCGACCGTATGACCCTACGCTTCCGCAAGCCCAAGTCCTGATCCGTTAAGGATCCAGCGATGAAAATGCCCCGAAATTCGGGGCATTTTTCGTTTTGGGCTTGGGTAACGCTGGGTTTGACTGCGCTTTGCTGCGGGCGATCACTGCGACGCGCTTAGAGACCTACCGCCGCCTAATCTGATATGTTCTGCTGCAGAAGTTGCCTTACAGATACCCCGATGATTATTCCATTCAAACAACTCCCACCCGAAACCCTGCAAAACCTGTTGGAAGAGTATGCGACCCGCGATGGTACCGACTACGGCGAGCGGGAAGTCAGCCTTGACGCTAAGGTTTCCAGCCTGCGTCGTCAGTTGGAAGACAAAACCATCGTGATTTGGTTTGAGCCGGGTGAGGAGTCGGTCAACCTGATTCTGGCCGAGGACATTCCCAGGGACATCTCCAAAGATGGTGACCACTGATGGCGGGGCCAGATGGCTGGCTGATTGATCAACCGGAAACGCCGCCGGTTGGTTGGTTCCTGTTTGCCCACGGTGCCGGCGCACCGATGGATAGCGATTTTATGCAGGCGCTGACGCAATTGCTGGTAGAGCGGAACCTGGGTGTTGTGCGTTTTGAGTTTCCGTACATGGCGGAGCGCAGGGAAACCGGTAAGCGCCGACCACCCAACAAGATGGACGAGCTACTGGCGCACTTTCAGAACCAGATTGACCGGGCGCAGTCCACGCTGCCTCAGGCACCGCTGTACATCGGTGGCAAATCTATGGGAGGGCGCGTAGCGAGCATGCTGGTACAGGACAATTTTGACGGCGGGAAGGTGGCAGGAGCCATCTGTCTTGGGTACCCCTTCCACCCGTCCGGAAAACCAGAAAAATTACGCACCGAACATCTGCAGCCATTAACCAGCCCCACCCTGATTGTGCAGGGCACCCGAGACAAGCTTGGGAGCCGGGAAGAAGTTGACGGTTACGCTTTGGGGAGTGGGATTCAAATGCACTGGCTGGAGGATGGGGATCACGACCTCAAGCCACGCAAGGCCAGTGGCTTTACCCAGTCACAACACTGGCAGGCTGCGGCTGACCAGATGCGGCAGTGGATGCGTCTTCAAGAATCGTAATCTTTTCTTCGTGGGCGAGCATGGGGGCGAGCTGAGCCATTTGCTCTCGTCGTTCCTCGCTGCCATACCAGTGTTGCCAGTGCAGGACCGACTTCCAGCGCGACATGGTGAAGCGGCGCAGCGGATTGCCCATTTCGGTATAGGTATGGCCGTCCACGAATCCAGTGGTCTGGTAGGCATTGGTAAGTAGCCGGCGCGCGGCCTCCTCGTACGTAGACTCCAGATCCTGGGCAATTTCCCGCTCAATCAATACGTAAATCATCGCAATTCATACACCATTCATACATACATCATTCAAAGTTACGATCGACTTTAGAGTACCCGGTAAGTGACTGGCAAGTACTTGTGTCTTTTCGAGCCTTTGGGCGTGGTGATCCCACACCCAGCAGTTTAGTCTTCAGTGCGTTCCGCTGCGCAGACTGGTGAGTCCGAGTACCGCGGATGACGCGGCTCATGAAATCGCCGACAATAGCCCCTATGAAGTCACAACACACCCTTGATGCCCGCGGCCTGCTGTGCCCGGAACCCGTAATGATGCTGCACACCGCTGTACGCAAGGTCGCTGCTGGTGAGGTACTGCAGATGTTTGCCACAGACCCATCGACTCAGCGGGACATACCGAAGTTCTGCCAGTTCCTCGGCTACGAATTGGTGAAGCACCTGGAAGAAAATGACGAGTTCGTTTATTGGATCAAAAAAGCGGACAGCTGAACGCGCTCCTCGGTCTATCAAGCGGCGGAAATAACAAGGGCGACCACTGGTCGCCCTTGTTTTACGTGATGTGTAGGGAAGTAGTTGCTAGGGCGAAGTGACAAGCGCCGCGATCGCAGCAAGGGCCTCCGGGTCCTCAGATTTGATCTTGTTGGCGATGTGGTGTTGGAAGAAGTAGCGGAAACATTCGGACTCCTGCGCCGAGTACAGGCACTCGTCCCCGGGCAGCACCGGCGTGGTCTCCACACTATTGTGATCAATCAGCATGCCGTGGATCTCTCCGCTGGCAAATAGGCGCCAGCTCACGACTTCCGTAAGGGTCAGGTTTTCCTTGTCGGCATCCATAAACACCGCATGGGTGCCAATGGTGTCGGGAACTTCCTGAACAACTTCGTCTGCCTGATTGCTTTCGTACTCGAAGTATTCCGCCGCAGTCTCCAGCTCGACGATCTTATGGATGGGGGGCTCGTGGAAGATCTCCTCGATGCCCGGGTCGTAATAGCCTTCAAACCGTCCATCCAGGGGATCCTGAATATCCGGGCAGGCCACAATGGAGTTTAACCAGGGAACCAACCCGACCACCTCGCCGTTGGCACGCAGGCCCCAGCAAAGGATTTTCAGGCTGTAGAGATCTGTCCCACTGGAATTGTTGGAGTAGAGCATTTCCAAGCCGTCGAGCTCCGGAGAAAGACGGATAAACCGCAGATTCTCTGAAGTTTCGATTGGCTTGCCGGTGAAGAGGTCAACCACGTTGTTGGTACTGTGGTCGGTCATAGAGCACCTCCTTGCAGGGCCGGTAGTAGGGCGGGAAGGTCTTGTACTACTTATGAGGTGCAGCCGGCGTAGGGATAGCGTGCGAGGGCCGGGCGGCCATCGCCGAATCCAGACTCCGGGAGCAACTTTTTTGCCTCCCTGGGAAGCCGGTACCGCAACCGAAAACAACCGCGGAGCGCTGCAAAAAACACCGCATCAAACGGGAGTAGGTTTCCGGTATCCCTGTGTCCAAAGGTATATTCTGATCCGCAGAAATACAACCAGCGGAATGGGGTTGTTTACTACTAAATGTCTCCTTTTTGATGGAATGGGCCGGAAGCGGCTACCAACTGGGTATTGGACCATCTCTCAGCATCAGTGTTCCCAGCCTTGATCCCGGCGCACTCGCTGATATAGTCCGCGCCAACCGGGCATTTCTGCAGGAATTTCTCTGCCAGTCTTGAACTATGAGCAGCCGTGCGCAGAGACCGCCCCGAGCAGTACGAGCGTCCCCAGAAGAGAGTAGCCACACGTTTTGTCGAATACGGTTATTGATGAGCAAGTTCCATACCATCCTGCGGAGCCCCGCGAGGAAATGGGTGACGTTTCGCCACGATCTGTGACTGAATGTATAGTCATCGTATTCAATGGGTGCTTTGCCGCCGCCGACAGCCTCAATACCCGTCTTGAGGGTGGCTACCCTGAACCTTACTACCGCCCGGGGCAGAACCCAGGTGAGACACATTGCGTGCAATTTACCCGGGATTACCCAGCCAGCGCACTGCATGAAGCCGCGCATTGGTGTGTGGCGGGCGCCGAGCGGCGCAAGCAGCCGGACTACGGTTACTGGTATGCCCCGGATGGGCGCAGTGCCGAGCAGCAAGCGGAATTTGAACGGGTGGAAGTAAAGCCCCAGGCACTGGAGTGGATTTTCGCGCGCGCTTGCGGCCTGGGTTTCCGGGTAAGTGCGGATAATCTGGATGCGGGGCTTGGCCCGAGTGCAGGTTTCAAACGTGCAATTTGGCAGCAGGTGCAGAATTACTGTACCGAGGGCGTCAATGCGCGCGCCGAGCTGTTTGCGCGCTCACTCGCACAGGCTTTTGGCCAGCCAGACCCGTTCAAGCAGACGCAATTTCGACTGGAGGACCTCGGGTGAAGCAGATTTATCTGGTGGATGCCTCTGTATATATTTTCCGCTACTACTTTGCGTTGCCCCCAAATTGGGAAAGTCGCTCCGGTTACACCACCGAAGCGGTATACGGCTTCAGTAATTTCTTGCTGGATCTATTGGCGCGCCGGCCCGAAGGTATCGCTTGCGCATTCGATGAATCCCTCGGTAGCTGCTTCCGCAACGAGATATATCCGGACTACAAGTGCAGTCGGGTATTGCCGGACGAAGCGCTCGCTTTTCAGCTCGCTGCATGCCGGGAAATGGCCGAGGCCCTCGGTATCGCCAGCTTCGCCAGTGCGCGTTATGAAGCAGACGACATTCTCGCCACCCTGACCAGGATCTGTGCCGAACAGGGGGAGGCGCCAGTGATCGTTACCCGCGACAAAGACCTGGGGCAGTTGCTCAGTCGCGGCGCAGCGAGCCTGTGGGACTTTGCCGCCGACGCATATATGGAAAGCGCCGAGATAGAAGCGAAATTCGGTGTGCGCCCCGAGCAAATCGCCGACTATCTGGCTCTGGTCGGCGACAGCATCGACGATATCCCGGGTGTACCCGGTATTGGTGCCAAGACGGCAGCGGGCTTACTAAGCGAGTTTCGCTCCGTCGATGAATTACTGGCAAACCGAGAGCGCGTAGCGGGCCTCAAAATTCGCGGGGCCAAGGGTTTGGTGGGCAAACTGGCGGAACATGAGGGCCAGATTCGCATAGCGTTGCAGCTCGCGCAGTTGGCTTACGATGTGCCTGTGGGGGTGACGTCTGAAGCGCTAGCCCACAATGCCTCCGATCCTGAGTTGGCGATTGCCCTGGCTGAGGAGTTCGGTATTGGTGGGCTCGCCAACAAAATTTCCCGTACGCTGACGAACATGCGCGACGAGCTTGTGACCTGACCCGTCTGGACTAGATACTGACTTTTAACGATATACGAGAAGCCATGAGCCATAACGCCACCGCAGCAACAACACAAACAACATCAATTGCAACGCCACTCACCATCGTCGCCGATGAAAACATTCCCGGGCTTGAACAGTGGTTTGGTGATCTCGGGACGATTGTGCGTGCGCAGGGGCGCGGTCTTTCGGCTTCGCAATTGGTGGATGCGGATATTTTGCTGGTGCGCTCGGTCACCCAGGTGAACCAAGCGCTGCTGGCGAATACGCCGGTGCGTTTTGTCGGTAGTTGCACGATTGGCACCGATCACCTGGATACGCATTGGCTGGAGCAGCAGGGTATCGCCTGGAGTGCGGCCCCAGGCTGTAATGCTAATTCCGTGGTGGAGTACGTGTTCTGCGCACTGGCGGCGCTGGATGTCGATTGGCGCGGGCGCAATTTCGGCATTGTTGGTTGTGGCAACGTCGGTGGGTCGCTGCAGCGCAAACTGCATGCGTTAGATATCCAGTGCAAAATTTATGACCCCTGGAAAACCGATAACCCGGATAGCGCGCCGCTCGAAGAGGTCCTGCAGCAGGATGTGATTTGCCTGCACGCTCCTCTGGTGAAAGATGGCCCGCACCCCAGCCTGCATATGATTGATGGCGAGGCGTTGGATCGTATTCGCCCCGGTGCGGTGCTGATCAGCGCCGGCCGTGGTGCAGTGATCGACAATCTCGCGCTACGCGAATGGGATACGTCGTTTACCACAGTGCTGGATGTTTGGGAAAACGAACCGGATATGGATGCGGAGTTGCTCAAACGCGTAAACCTCGGCAGCCCGCATATCGCCGGCTACAGTCACGATGGCAAGCTGGCGGGGACGCGCATGATTCGCGAGGCGCTCAACCAGGCGCTGGACCTGCCTGTGGCAGCAACCGCGCAAGAGGCCAGCTCAGAGCATTCGCTGGAGCAGTCACTGTTGACCAGCGACCAGTCGGGCTTTGCGGCAATGCGTGAATTGCTGTTGTCGATGTACGACCCGCGCCAGGACGATGCGCGCCTGCGCGCTGCGGCGCAGACTGCGGCCAGCGGCGGTGAACCTTTACCTCTTGCGTTTGATCAGCTTCGCAAACAGTACCCCAAGCGTCTGGAATTCTCACATTACACTTTGCCATCGCCCGTACAGTTACCGAATCTCGACCAGGCGGTGCGTACGCAACTGGCAATACTGGGGCTCAAGTGAAGCTTAAAAAACTCGGACTTATCATCAACCCCTGGGCAGGAGTTGGCGGCCCTGCCGGACTCAAAGGGAGCGATGGTGCAGACACCGTGACACGCGCTCTGGCGGCGGGTATCGAGCCGCAATCGCACAAGCGTGCGACAATAGCGCTAAGTGCGTTGCAACCGTTTAGTGATGCATTGCAAATTGTGACTTTTGCCGGCGATATGGGTGAGGACCTGGCAGCATCGCTGGGCTTTACCGTGAATGTTATTGGTGCTGCAGCCGGTGAGCGCTCAACGCCAGCCGACTCTGAGTTGGCCGCCGCAGCAATTCGCGATGCCGGTGCGGATTTGATTGTGTTTGCTGGTGGTGACGGCACCGCGCGCAATATGGTCAATGCACTGGGCGATGGCTTTCCTGTGCTGGGGATTCCCGCCGGGGTAAAAATGCACTCCGCATGCTTTGCGATTTCCCCGCGGGCGGCAGGCGAGGTACTGCGTCGGCTGATGTCCGGTGAGCTGGTGGATTTACACCAGCGCGAAGTGCGCGATATCGATGAAAAATCCTTTCGTGAAGGGAGGGTAAGCACACGCTTCTACGGTGAACTACTGGTGCCGGAAGAAGGACAATTCTTGCAGGCAGTAAAAAATGCCGGCCGCGAAGTCGAAGAGCTGGCAGTGGCAGACATCGCCGCGCAGATGGTGGAAGAAATCGACGAGCTGGACCCGGAGACCCTGTATGTATTCGGGCCCGGTTCTACGACCCTTGCGGTGCTGAACGAGTTGGGTGCGGAGGGGACGCTGTTGGGGGTGGACCTCTGGTGCAACGGTTCCCTGGTGGCGGCAGATGTGAGCGCCCCGCAAATAGTGCAGGCAATCGCGCAGCACTGTGAAGCTAACCCTGAGCGCCCGGTAAAGATTATTCTTACCGCCATCGGTGGTCAGGGCCATTTGATTGGTCGCGGTAACCAGCAGCTTAATCCGCAGGTTTTGACCAGCGTTGGCCGGGAAAACCTGTTGGTGGTGGCCACCAAAACAAAGGTCACCGAACTGGGCGGCCGCCCGCTGCTGATTGATAGCGGGGATCCGGCACTGGACGAGGCCTGGAGTGGTTTTGTGCGGGTAGTCACTGGCTACCGCGATGAGATTCTGTACCCATTGTCTGGTGACGGCAGCGGTATTGCGCCAGATTATTCGTCTGCCGCAGGCGACGAATAACACTTAGTAAAGAACGAAAGAGTACAAGTACATTGAATTGGGAACTCTTGCTGCAGGTAGTGCGCAGCAAATTGCAGGAAGAACAGTCTCAGAGTGAGGTGCCCGATAGCCGCCGTCTGTTTCACGGACGTGGGCATTGCTATGCGGGCCTGGACAGTGTGTGTGTAGACAGCTATCACCCCGCCATTCTGGTCACCCTGTTTGACGAATATCCTGAAGAAGATGCACTGGCGAACCAGCTGTGGTCGCTGGTGGAGCCGTTCGGGTACCGTGGTGTGGCCGTGCAGCGACGCTATCAGCGCGGTGCCCCCATTCAGTGGCAGTGTGGCGAGGCAGTGGAAACACCGGTGGCCCGTCGTGGCGCGCTGAAGTTTCCGCTCACCTTTGACCGTCAGAACGTGGGCTTCTTTCTGGACATCGAACCAGGCCGCCAGTGGCTGGAGCAGCAGGTGCGGGAAAAAGCCGGCACGATCGAAAACCTCAAGCTGCTGAACCTGTTCGCGTTTACCTGTGCGTTTTCCACAGTGGCGCGCGCCGCGGGCGAGCTGGAAGTGCTGAACGTGGATCTGAACAAGGGCGTACTAAAGCGTGGGCAGGCCAATCACCAGTTGAACAACCTGACCAGCAAGGGTATTCGTTTTCTCGCCATGGATGCGCTGCGGGACTTCAAACGCTATGACCGTCGCGGGCCGTTTCAGCTGGCGATTGTTGACCCGCCCACGCGACAGCGGGGGAGTTTCGATGCCGCAGAGAACTATGCACGGCAGTTGGAGCTATTGCCCGGCTGCCTGGCGGACGAGGCTGACTTGCTGCTGGTACTTAATTCACCAGCCCACAGTGAGCAGTATTTCCGTGACTTGATTGAAGCCGCGAACCCGGGCTTTTCCGTGGTGGCGCGGTTGCCACAAAATCCGGATTTCCCGGATAGCGACTCCGACGCGGCATTAAAAATGTTGCACGTAAAATTTCACAGGTGACGCATTAAATCCACGACCAGCGCTTCCAGTTTAGGTGACGAGCCTCCGCGAACTGCCTCGTTCAGTTTTTCCGCATTGCTCATCCCATCCTCACCGCGGCTTACCATCAGTAAGAAGCTGCGGTGGGACAGGGTGGCTTCCTCTACCGCTTCTTGACGCACCAGTTGGGCGAAATTGATATAGCCACATTCCTTGAGCCAGGTCATCGCGCCCAAGCAGGCCAAATGGCGGGGGGAGTGCAGGCCAAATTCGTCCGGGGTGTCGGGGCCGGAAATATCTTCCACATAGATGGTCGCGGGCGCGGGGAATTGCTGGAACAGTGCCAGCAGAATGCGCCCCGCATCGCGGTAAAAGTCGTGAATATGCAGGTCGTCCAGCATGGTGCTCAATTGCCAGGGGTCAGTGCTATTTATTGGGTGTAGTGTTCGAGGAAATTGCCCAGCCGCGCAATGGCATGCGACAGGTCGTCCGCCCGCGGCAGGAACACGATGCGCACGTGGTCTGGTGCATCCCAGTGGAAGGCGCTGCCCTGTACCAGCAGGATCTTTTCCTTGCGCAGGAACTCGAGCACGAAGCGCTCGTCGTTTTCGATCTTGTGTTTATTCAGGTCCAGCTTGGGGAACAGGTAGATAGCGCCCTCTGGCTTCATGCAGCTGACGCCGGGGATGTCATTCAGCATGCGATACGCGAGATCGCGCTGCTGGCGTAGACGACCACCGGGTAGCACCAGGTCGTTGATGCTCTGGTAGCCACCCAGCGCCGTTTGTACGGCGAACATGGCCGGTACGTTACTGCACAGGCGCATAGAGGAAAGAATATCCATGCCCTGGATAAACCCCTTGGCACGCTGCTTGGCACCGCTGACAATCATCCAGCCAGAGCGGAATCCCGCCAGACGGTAGGATTTCGACAGGCCGTTGAAGCTCAGGCACAGCACGTCTTGTGCCAGTGAGCCCATGGGTACGAACTCGGCGTCGTCGTACAGGATTTTGCTGTAGATTTCGTCGGCAAAAATCACCAGGTTGTGCTCGCGCGCCAGCTCGACGATTTGCTCCAATAGCGCGCGCGGGTATACGGCACCGGTGGGGTTGTTCGGGTTGATCACCACGATACCGCGGGTGCGGGAAGTGATCTTCGACTTGATGTCTTCGATATCCGGCAGCCAGCCCGCTTGCTCATCGCAGCGGTAGAGTACCGCCTTGGCGCCGGTCAGATTGGTGGCGGCCATCCACAGCGGGTAGTTGGGCATCGGCAACAGCATTTCATCGCCGTCGTTCAGTAGCGCCTGGGTGGACATGGAAATCAGCTCGGACACGCCGTTGCCGAGGTAGATATCATCGATGTCCACGTCGGGAATGCCCAGTGTCTGGCATTCCTGCATGATGGCCTTGCGCGCCGCAAACAGGCCCTTGGATTCCACATAGCCCTGCGCCTGGGACAGGTTGTAAATCACGTCCTGCAGGATTTCATCGGGCGCGTCGAAGCCGAAGGGTGCCGGGTTGCCGATATTCAGCTTCATGATCCGGTGGCCTTCTTCTTCCAGGCGCGTGGCCTGCTCCATGACGGGCCCGCGAATCTCATAACAGACCCCGTGGAGTTTTTCCGACTTGTGAATATCCTTCATTGCAGCGTTCTTTAATTGGGCTCAGTAAATTGGGTTTGTGCGCATCGGCTCGGCGGTTTTGGTAAAACCGTTTCTATGGAGCCGCCAGGCAGGCAAATTCGTTTCTCTCCAACGCTCGGACCTAGTAGGCTGTACTGCTCGTTGTGAAGGCAATCAGCGGCTGGTCGGCCCAGCGTTTTGGTGGGCGCCCCGGGGTATGAGGTGCTGCCACAAAGCGTTTTGCCGGGGCAGGGTAATGCCGCTGGATACTGACTTTTCAGGCAAAAAAGGAGGCACAGTATGGCAAAAGAAAAAGACGATAACTACTGGCGCGAGCGCCTGACTCCGGAAGAATTTCGTGTTTGCCGGGAAGCGGGGACCGAGCGTCCATTTACCGGCGAGTACTGGGACACCTTCGAGGACGGCAAGTACCTGTGTCGCTGCTGTCAGGAGGTGCTGTTTCACTCTTCGTCCAAGTTTGATGCCGGCTGTGGTTGGCCCAGCTTCGATGCGGAGGCGAGCGCGGGGGTTGTTGAGGAGCGGGCGGACCACAGTCTCGGGATGCGACGGGTTGAGATACTGTGCGCCAACTGTGGCAGCCACCTTGGGCACGTCTTCCCCGACGGGCCGACCGAGACCGGCTTGCGCTATTGTGTTAATTCACTGTCGGTAAAACTGGATCCGGATACCGAATCACAAGATGACTGAGCCCGCGCGAGGGTAGAGGGTAAGGTAGGAGGCTGATTATGCTGCGTTCCGGGCGTCCTCGTCACTGGAGTCGCTGGCTGTACCGCATTCAATGGACGCTGCTTGCGCTGATTGGCCTGGCCATTGTTGGCGTGCGGGTCGGGCTGCTGAAGCTCGACTCGACGTATTCCGTCTTCACTGTCCTCGGCCTGGCGATGATTGCGGTGGCGCTCTTTGCCATGGTGGTGTTCCTGTGGGGTATGGTAAAGAGGAATGCAGAGGCACGGATCTCGGCGTTGTGGGCCATGCTGTTAGCGGTCATCCCCGTAGCCGTACCGATGATGTTGGTGGGCCAGCAGAACCTGAATACACCGGCGCTGTACGACATTACTACCGACCTGAAAGACCCGCCCGAATTCGACATGCTGATCTCCTTGCGCCGGGAGGGCGACAACAGCCCCGCTTACCCCGGGCGCGTCTCCGCAGAGATCCAGGCCGCTACGCCCGCTTATGCCGATATCAAACCGCTAGTTGTGGATGTTCCGGCACGTAAGGTCATAGAGCATGCAGAGACGGTGGCACGGGAATTGGGCTGGCGGGTGATTGCGGTCCAGCCCGCCAAAGGGCGGCTGGAATTGGTGGGGCGTACCCCTTTGCTGGGCCTGACCCAGGACATCGTGGTACGTGTTCGCCCGGACCAACCGGACACGCCCGCTGAGTCAGCCGCGCCTGAGAAGCCATCTGATCAACAAAAGGCGGAGGTAAATGCTGCGCCAGCGAACGGTAAACCGGGGCCGGTGCGGGTGGATGTGCGCTCTGCCTCCCGCACCGGTGCTCGCGATCTGGGCAGTAATGCGGCGAGCATCCGCCTCTTTCTTGGGCACCTGCAGCAGCGATTGGAACGCTGGGCGG
Organism: Microbulbifer agarilyticus S89; assembly: GCF_000220505.1. Lineage (GTDB taxonomy): Bacteria > Pseudomonadota > Gammaproteobacteria > Pseudomonadales > Cellvibrionaceae > Microbulbifer > Microbulbifer agarilyticus_B. The sequence goes on from NZ_AFPJ01000036.1 coordinate 74,040, forward strand.
GAGAGGAGCCCCCGGCGGCGCAGTAATCGCTGGTCACCGGTGCCGAGCATTTTTGCGGGTTTTGGCCGCTGGTTGTGTAAGTGCCTGTATGGAAAGGAAAAATTTCTGGAAAAGTTTTAAATCGGGTGTTGACAGCCCCCCGGCCTCTCCATAGAATGCGCCCCACTTCGACGCAGTACTGACTTACGGAAACGACGGTCAGCAACGCCAAGAAGGATTCTGGGTCCCCATCGTCTAGAGGCCTAGGACACCGCCCTTTCACGGCGGTAACAGGGGTTCGACTCCCCTTGGGGATGCCACGCGGGAATAGCTCAGTTGGTAGAGCGCAACCTTGCCAAGGTTGAGGTCGCCGGTTCGAACCCGGTTTCCCGCTCCAAGTTTTCGTTCGCCGGCATAAGCGGGTGAACAGGTAGATTGAAAGGTTCGCAAGAACGTGTAGGTTTACCAAACTCAACCTCGTTGAGGTTGGGAATGTTCTATGTCCCCATCGTCTAGAGGCCTAGGACACCGCCCTTTCACGGCGGTAACAGGGGTTCGACTCCCCTTGGGGATGCCAATGCTGTGAAGCTGCATTAGCGGCTTTGCCACAGGATTGCGGGAATAGCTCAGTTGGTAGAGCGCAACCTTGCCAAGGTTGAGGTCGCCGGTTCGAACCCGGTTTCCCGCTCCAAAACAAAAAGCCGCTCTTTGAGCGGCTTTTTTTTGCCCACTATTTGCCTGCCTTCCGATTGTCCTTTCTCTTCCTCTGCGCTGCCCGCGCCTGGGCTGTCATCTGAGCCAATACTTACGCTGCTCTTTGACGGGGCGCGGAGCCCTGGCTTTGCCACGCCTATACTTCTGTTCCTTGCTCAGCGCCGGCGGGCCAGAGCTGGCATGAATGTGTGGCAGAGAAATGGAGGTGTGATTGCACTGGTCAGGGAAAAGACCCGCAGTAGCGCGGTGTGCACTGGCGATCTGTCTTGCTTTACTGGTGAGCGGTTGTACGCACCAGTTGCAGACAGAGACGCCATTGACGCGCTGGGAAGCGGGTAGGAACGCGGAAATTGAGCGCCGTATGTCCGCCGAGCGCTCCCCCGAGTTGGCTGTATTGTTAGCATTCTCCGGTGGCGGTACACGCGCTTCCGCCCTCGCTTATGGTGTGCTTGAGGAGTTGAGAGATACCCCTGTACACATTCATGGTCGCGAGCGTTCGCTGCTGCAGGAGGTGGACGTCATTTCGTCTGTATCTGGCGGCAGCTTTACCGCAGCGTATTATGGGCTGTATGGAAATCGTATTTTTGAAGATTTCGAGCAACGATTCTTGCGCGCAGACGTTCAGAGCGCACTTCTCTCGAGAACCCTGAACCCCCGGAACTGGCCACGCCTCGCTAGCCGCACCTTTGGCCGTTCAGACCTGGCGGCAGAATACTATGACCAGCAGCTGTTTGGCGGTGCGACTTTAGCCCATATGGAGTGGCCCGGTGCACCGAGAGTCGTGATCAATGCCTCGGACCTGAGTTCGGGCGTCCGTATCCCGTTTCTGCGGGAGCTGTTCGATCTTTACTGTATTGATGTGGGCGCCTATCCCATTTCTCGGGCGGTCGCAGCATCGTCATCGGTACCTTTGCTGTTTTCACCAATCGCGGTAAAGAACCATGCAGGGACCTGTGGCTTTCCGGTGCCGGAAGAGTTACTGGATACGCAGAGGCAAGAGAGGCAGAGTAAGCAAGCGCTCGCCGCACGGGAGCTGTCTCTCCATCTGGATCGCGAACGGTGGCCCTGGTTTCACCTTGTGGACGGTGCGATATCGGACAATCTTGGCCTGCGCAGTTTCTACCGGAATCTATCCCTGCGAGAAAGTGGTCAACAGGCGACCGACCTGATGCCGCAAATCAAAGCGCGCCACATTCTGGTGATCCTGGTCGACGCGAGCGCTCGCCCCCATGTCGAGTGGGCCCGTCACGGCAAATCGCCTCCGCTGTTCCAAGTGGCGAAAAGTGTGGTCAACCGACAGATTTCACATCGCAGTGACGACACCATCCTGCTGACGCGGGAAAAGTTTGAAGATTACGTGGCGGAAAACTCTACCCCGGAGCGGCCGGTTACCTTTCATTTCGCGGAAATCAATTTTGAGCACTTGCCGAATCCTGCAGAGCGTGCGTATTTCGACGATATTGGTACGAATTTTCGTCTGACTGACCAGCAAGTCGACCAGTTGATTGCGGTCAGCCGCCACTTGTTGACCGAGTCTGACGAGTTCAGGGGGTTTCTCCAGCAACTGGGCGCTCAGAGTACCTCCAGGCAATCCCGTTCTCCATGAGGTTGCAATATCGGGACTAACGGCGTTGAATATGCGCCCTTACCGTCTGGAGGAAGTAATGACTGCCGCACTGTCCATCCATAATCTCGAGAAAACCTACGACAACGGCTTTCAAGCACTGAAAGGCATCAGCTTTGATGTGCAGCCAGGGGATTTCTTCGCACTGTTGGGGCCGAATGGCGCCGGCAAATCCACAACCATCGGTATCCTCTGCTCCCTGGTGCGCAAAACTGGCGGCAGCGTTTCGATTTTCGGTATTGATATCGATAAGGACTTTGCCAAAGCCAAGCAGCAGCTAGGTGTGGTGCCTCAGGAGTTCAATTTTAGCCAGTTTGAAAAGGTATTCGATATCGTCTGCACCCAAGGCGGTTTCTATGGCATGCCGCGGAAATTGGCTGAAGAACGCACGGAAAAATACTTGCGCAAGCTGGGTCTGTGGGACAAGCGCAAGACTCAGGCACGAATGCTCTCCGGGGGGATGAAACGCCGGCTGATGATCGCGCGTGCACTCTTGCATGAGCCCAAACTGCTGATCCTGGATGAGCCCACCGCCGGTGTGGATATCGAGCTGCGCCGCTCCATGTGGGAGTTTTTGCAGGAAATCAACGCGCAGGGCACCACCATCATTCTCACCACCCATTATCTGGAAGAGGCGGAGAGCCTGTGCCGCAATATCGCCATCATCGACAAGGGCGATATTGTCGAGAACACTTCCATCAAGTCCCTGCTTAAAACCCTGAGCCGGGAAGTGTTTATTCTGGATACCCGTGAAAACCTGGAAGGTGTGCCGGACTTTGGCGATTTTGATGGGCGCCTGCTGGATGAGCACAGCCTGGAGGTGACTATTGAGAAGGGGCAATCCCTGAGTGATCTGTTCACCCACCTGAGTGCACAGAATATCGCGGTCACCAGTATGCGTAACCGCGCCAACCGCCTGGAAGAATTGTTTGTGTCGTTGCTGGCTGAAAATCAGCAACCGGCAGATAAGGAGGCCGATGTATGAGCCCGCAACTGATCTGGACTGCCTTCTCGACAATTTTCCGCCGCGAAGTGCGCCGCTTTACTCGCATCTGGCCGCAGACACTGGTGCCGCCGGTGATCACTATGTCTCTGTACTTTGTGATTTTCGGTTCGCTAATTGGTAAGCGTATCGGTGAGATGGGTGGCTACTCCTATATGGAGTTTGTGGTGCCTGGCCTGATCATGATGGCGGTGATCACGAACTCCTATGGCAACGTGGTCTCCTCTTTCTATAGCGCCAAGTTTCAGCGCAGTGTTGAAGAGTTGCTAGTATCGCCCACGCCCAATTGGGTGATTATGGCCGGCTATGTGCTCGGCGGCGTAGCGCGCGGCCTAATCGTGGGGTTGATCGTCACCCTGATTGCCCTGGTATTTACCTCGCTCTCGGTACAGCACATCGGTATTACCATCCTGATCGTATTTTTGACTTCGGTGTTGTTTTCTCTTGCCGGCTTCATTAACGCAATCTTCGCCAACAGTTTTGATGATATCTCGATCATCCCGACCTTTGTGCTCACGCCGTTAACCTACCTGGGTGGGGTGTTTTATTCCATCGAGCTGTTGTCACCTTTCTGGCAGGCGCTGTCCAAGCTGAACCCGATTCTGTACATGGTGAATGCGTTCCGCTATGGGGTACTGGGTGTGTCTGATATCAATGTGGCATGGGCATTTGTCGGCGTGCTGACATTTATCGCTGCGTTGTCGGCCTGGGCGTTACATCTGATGAGTCACGGCAAGCGGCTGCGTCATTGAGTGATCGTGAAGCGTTCATAAAGAGTTGAGTAAGGCTATGAACCGAGAAGACTGGCAGAATCTCCCGCTGGGCCAGGAAACCCGCTACGAGAGCAAGTACAACCCCGGGTTGTTGCATCCCATTCCGCGTGCGGTTTCGCGCAAGCAGTTGGGCCTGCACGGGCAGGGGCTGCCGTTTAGTGGTGCCGATGAATGGTGGGGGTTCGAGCTGTCGTGGCTGAATCCGAAGGGAGTGCCCCAGGTCGCGGTGGCACGTTTCCGCTTTGCGGCCTCCAGTCCGTCAATGATCGAGTCCAAGTCGTTCAAGCTGTATCTGAACTCTCTGAATCAGACCGAGTTCGCCTCGCCCGACGCAGTGCGCGAGACGCTGGAGAAAGACCTGAGTGCGGCGGCTGGCAGCGATGTTGCCGTTACCCTGTTTGATGTAGACGATGCCGCGCTGGCGGTGCAGGTACCGCGGGGTGAATGCCTGGATGGGCTGGATATCGAAGCTCGAACCTACGAGCCGGATGCGGCGCTGCTCAAGCTGAAGCAGGGTGGTGAAGTGGTGGAGGAGACCCTGTTTAGCCACCTGTTGCGCAGCAATTGCCCGGTTACCGGTCAGCCTGATTGGGCCACGGTATCGATTGAGTATCGTGGGCCGGCGCTGGACCGTGCGGGTTTGCTCGCCTACATCATTTCATTCCGCGAGCACCAGGACTTTCACGAGCACTGCGTGGAGCGTATCTACTGCGACCTGCAGCACCTCGCGGCATTTGCAGAATTAACGGTATGTGCGCGCTATACCCGTCGCGGTGGGCTGGATATCAATCCGCTGCGCACATCCTCCGGCAATATCGAATTTCCTCCGCGCTACGGGCGCCAGTAAGCCGCTCGTATAAGAGTGGAGTAAGCAGTTGGAGAGAAGAGTGTTTGGTATGGTGGGGGCTATCTAAGGTGGGGGGGGGGCATCTGAGGCAGCTGCCTCAGATAATGACTTTGCTTTTCAGGCGTGCCTGGGCATCTTTCAGGGCGCGTAGCACTTTTTCTTTGTCGTAGTTGCGCACTTTGTCCAGATCCAGGTGCATGGCGAAACCCGGTGCGTGCTCTTCCAGGTAGCTCTGCTTGCCACCCAGGTTCTTGCGCAGGTCCGTTACCGAATAGACCTTTACCGGGGTGCTGAAGCCTTTCACGGTCACGTGCCCTTTGTCGCGGCACATCACTGTCTGCTTGATCATCGCCCAGGTCTCGTGGCTCACCAGGATTTCGCCCGGGTCGGCGGCGCTTTCCAGGCGTGCTGCCAGGTTCACGTGGGTGCCCATCACCGTATAGGTCTGATGGTCGGCGGTGCCGAAAACGCCCACGGTGCAATAGCCGGTATTAATGCCCATGCGAATCTGCAGCGGGTGTGAGATGCCCTGGTTGTACCACTCCTGCATCATCTCACTGACTCGCTTGCGCATGGCCAGTGCCATTGCCACACAGCGCAGGGCATCGGATTTTGGGCCCTTGCTCTGGTCATCCCCGAATACCACCATCACCGCATCGCCGATAAATTTATCGATGGTGCCGCCGTAGTGCGCCACGATGCGCGACATCTCGGTAAGGTAATTGTTGAGCAAACGGGTGAGAGTCTCCGCCTCCATCTCTTCGGTGAGCTGGCTGAAATCCTTGATATCGGAAAAGAACACGGTCAGCAGTTTGCGCTCGGTGACGATTTCCTTGTCCTTGCCCGTGGTTACTGCGCGCCACAGGCGCTTGGGCAGGTAGCGAGACAGCTTGTAGCTCGCCATATTGGCGATGCGCTGGTCCTTGCGCAGTTGTTCGTTATTGCTGCGCAGCTGGGAGATCTGCTTGTGCATATAAAACGCATAGCAACAGAAATAGGTAAATACGCCGATCAGGCTGGCTGCACTGATATTCAGGTCGGCGTTCACCACCAGCGCCGGGCGGTGGATCAGGTAGCCGACACCGACGCCAAGCAATAGCGCCGTGTTGTGCTCGAACCAGCTGCGACCGCCGCCCTGGGTGAGCGCATGGAACTGCACCATGGTCAGGAACAGCAGGCTGGGCAGCAGGCTGAAATTGGCGAGCGCCATAGCCATACCGATCAGCAGTGCATCGGTGAACGAAAGCCAGCGGCGAAGTTCCTCGCGCTTCTCCGGAGCCGCGCGCAACGAGAATCGATAGGCCGCAGGAATATAAACCAGTAACAGCACCGCCATGCCCAGAGGCAGCAGTTCGGATTGTGATAATAGGGCGGACCAATTGATGCTGTTAAGCAGGGTGCCGGCTGCGGCGAAACAGATTAGCGCACGGAAATACAGCGGATACCGGGAATCCGATTTTAGGCTGTTGTTTTCTTCGGGCTGGTTCTGCATGAACACTGAATCTTTTTAATTCTGTACTGCAAAAACGGAACGGGTGTCGATGGCGTTTCGCAGAAGTTGTCTGGGAGCTTGTTGTTTTCTTTTTGTCCACATTGTCGTGTGCAGTCGGGATCCCGCGCATTGCTGCAGGTAGGGAGTTGATAGCCCTGCACCATCGCGGCCTGAAAACACTGAAAATATCTTGGGGCGGCTCCGTTAATGGAAGCCTGGCGCCACGAGAATTATTGGAATAACGTGGTTCAGATCACCGACAGGCGCAAAGTTTACCCTCAAAGGGCAGGGAAAGCGATGTCATTTGAGAATCTTGTGCTAAAAGTGGACGGTCGTCCATAAGAAATTCCATCGATCAATAGGGTAAAATCTCGCTCTTTCGGGGTTGGCGCCAAATTCAGCCTGCAACACATTCACCAATCTTTGAGCACTCAGGAGACACAAATGGACGCGCTGGACGCATTGCACAATCGGGTTTCGGTTGGCCTACTCACTGAGCCCGCGCCGGACGCGGACCAGCGGAAAAGTATTTTCCGCGCAGCCCTGCGCGCGGCCGATCACGGCAACCTGCGCCCCTGGCGCTTTCTGGTGATTGAGGGCTCTGCGAGGTCGCGGTTAGGGGAGATCTATCTGGAGGCAACGGAAAACAAGGAAGCTCTGAGCGAGGCCCAGCAAGCGCGGATACTCGCCATGCCGCTCCGCGCTCCGCTGGTGATTGTCGCCATTACCCAGCTGCAGGAGCACCCCAAGGTGCCGTTTAACGAGCAGCGGATGTCGACCGCCGGTGCCGTGCAGGCCATGCTGACCGCCGCTTTTGCCGAAAATGTCGGCGCTTACTGGCGCACCGGTGCCCTGGCAGAGAACCGATTGGTCGCCCGCGCACTGGGATTGGCAGATAACGAAGAGGTCAGTGGCTTCATCTATATGGGCACCCCGGCAAAACCACCGAGATCCGCGCCAGACCTGGTTGTCGAAGACTTCTTTGCGGATTGGTCTGGCGAATAACTCGACAGGTGGCGGTGTTTGGCGGATTTTTTTCGAATTTTGCTTGCACCCTCCGCCGCCTTTTTGTAAAGTGCGCGCTCGCTGATCGGGGCGCTATGTTACTGATTAGCAAGGCAAAACAGCCACGAGCCCGCAGGCGTGCGGACGGCAAGCTCGCTAAACAAGCCGGAATCCACGCATACAATTTGGTGAGGTGTCCGAGTGGTCGAAGGAGCACGCCTGGAAAGTGTGTATATCGAAAGGTATCGAGGGTTCGAATCCCTCCCTCACCGCCATTAAACGAAAAAGCCCGGCATATGCCGGGCTTTTTCGTTTAACGACGCTTAGGTCGGGTGAGAACCCTCCGGTTCGATTAACTCGCGCAGCGAGTTAAGACCGAGGCAAAGACGAGCCCGCAGGGTTGAAACACGCCCTAGCGTGTTTCAAGTCCATCCCGACCGGAGCCAAAATCGCGAGCAGAAGTAAAGTGCTCTCGCTCAACCTTTTCCGTGCCTTTAAGAAACAAGAAAAACAACTAACTTAGACGGCCCATGCGCCCCGTATGCCAACGTTTGCTGAATATCAGCCGTTTTAGAAGGCCCCGACACCAGTACAATGTTTGTCGGCATTGATAATCCCCATGGGCTGTGGGCGATGTAATTTTCTAGATCCGGATACAGATCCCTCTCGCGAATAATTACCAAATGCGTTGGCGGAATCAGCGAAAGTGAGCGGGGCTCTGTAGCACTTGGAATCAGGACAAGGCTACCGGTCTCCACGATGCCCGCGGTGGCGGTGGTAATTGCGGCCGGTGTCCGGGAAAACAAAGTCTCTTTTTTCTCTGCGTCATTCCCTTTGGTTGGCCACGGTTGCCACTGGATAGGCATCTCCCCTTGCTCGCCGAGCAGGAACCGCACTTCTTCACTACCCATTAATTGGGTAATACCGAGTTCTTGCAGGCAGGTGACAACCGATTCCGCGAGCCCTAAGTCGTCGGTCTCCATTACCTGAGCGTGGTTTGCGCGCAGTAGTTCAATAAACTGCTGGCGCATCCGATCGGTTGTTATGGATACATTGCTGGCATGCGATATCTGGCCACAAGCGTCGTGCGCCGCATTGCGATGCATGGCCGGGTGCGATGCGGAACCGTTGCGCAATCGGTTTAAGATATTTTCTCTTGCGGACATGGGGTCGCGCTCCTGCGTTGTCTATTTTTCAATGCTGCATGCAAGGTGATCTGTGCCGGTTGCGGCATGGTGCGCTGTGTTTTCCAGCGGCTGGGCAAGAACCTGAATAGCTTGCGACCATGGGCGGCCAGCGAGGCACCCCGGTGGTAAATCGCGGGATGCCGGCAGGCCCAGGCCCAGGCTTTCCACACCAGGGCCTCCAGTGGCTTGCGCCCGCTGCCTGCCCCTCTCACTATTCCTTCTGCTGTACCCGCGTGATTGCTCTCGACCCGCAGCCGTTGCAACAATTTGGGAATGGGAATGCGCACCGGGCAGACTTCCTCGCAGGCACCGCACAGTGAGGACGCCGTGGGCAGGTCCTTGGTAGCATCCAGCCCGAGCAGATGCGGACTCACGATTTTGCCAATCGGTCCCGGGTAGGTGGTGCCATAGGCGTGGCCACCGATGCGGGTGTACACCGGACAGTGATTCATGCAGGCACCGCAGCGAATACACTGTAGGGTTTTACGCAGTTCTTCATCGGCAAACGCCTGGCTGCGGCCATTGTCCAGCAGCACAAGATGCACTTCTTCCGGCCCATCCTGCTCGCCCGGCTTGCGCGGGCTGGAAATCATATTGAAATAGGTGGTGATCTTCTGGCCGGTGGCGGAGCGGGTGAGCAGTGAAAGCAGTGGCGGAACATCGCTCAGTTGTGCGACCACTTTTTCAATCCCGGTAACGGCGATATGCAGCGGGGGGACCGTGGTGCACATCCGCCCGTTGCCTTCATTTTCCACCAGGCACAGGGTACCGGTTTCGGCAACGGCAAAGTTGACCCCGGTGATCCCCACATCCGCATGCTGGAATCGCTCACGTAATTGTTGCCGGCCGATCCCGATCAGCTGGTCGACATCTTCGGTATAGGGAGTGTCCTCAAGGTTATTTTCGAACAGGCTGGCGATCTGGCCAGCGTCTTTGTGGATAGCTGGCATGATGATATGGGAGGGTGTTTCACCGGCCAGCTGCACGATGAATTCCCCCATATCGGACTCGATGCAATCGACACCGCGATCACCCAGATATTCGTTGAGGCCAATTTCCTCGGTGACCATGGATTTACCCTTAACGGCCTTTCTGCCATTGCGGGCGCGAATCAGGGATTCGATGATCTCGTTGGCTTGCTGTGAGGTTTCCGCCCAGTGCACCTGGATACCGTTGCGGGTGCAGTTTTGCTCCAGCTGCTCGAGAAGCTCAGGGAGTTGCTGCAGACAGCGCTGTTTGATTGCCTCGCCGCGTCGGGACAGCGCAGCGAAGTCTCCTTCCTCAGTGTTGACACCGGCAAATGCCGTGCGACGCTTGTTGCGCAGAAATTCCATGGCTCCGCGAAAGTTACTGCGCAGCACCGGGTCGGCCAGTGCTGCGGTGCTGTTCGGGTGAAATGCTTCCGGTTGCTGCTTCATCGCGCCACCTCCGCGAATAATTTTTCTGAATCCGCTTTCCCAAGCGGCTGCGTGACACCGATTCGTTCCGCCAGAAAACTGATCAGGTGGCGGCCGCGCAGGGGCTGCTGTGCATATTCCAACGTGGTATTCAGGTTCAGCATGCAGCCCCAGTCCGTGCTGACAAACTCATCCACACCGGCACCGACCAGGTTGCGCGTCTTGTCTTCCGCCATGGCGGCGGAAACATCGGCGTGCTTGACCGAGAAGGTGCCGCCGAAGCCGCAACACTCTTCTTGGTAATCGTGGGGGACCAGTTGTACTTGCTGAAGCTGGTCGAGAAGTGCCAGACCGTGTTCATGGATACCGAGTTCGCGCCGGCCTGCGCAGGAGGTGTGCAGTGTGACCCGGGTAGCGGCGCCCTGGTCGGAAAATGTGGGCTGCACTACGTGGCGCAGGAATTCGGTGAATTCAAAAACCCGTTCGGCAAAAGCGACAACCTCTGGAGCGTGATCAAACAGCGCGGGGTAGTGCTTGCGCATCATGCCACCGCAAGAGCCGGAAAGAATCACGATGGGCCAGGACGCGGGAAACAGGTCCATCTGGCTACGCGCCACGGCGCGCGCCTCACCATCGTATCCGGAGTTGTACGCGGGCTGGCCACAGCAGGTTTGCGCCTGCGGAAAGACCACCTCGATACCGTGATGTTCCAGTAACGCGATGGCATCAAGCCCAGTCTGTGGTGAAAAGCTATCCACCAGACAGGTACCAAACAGATACACCTTGTCCGGTTTCGGCGGGTAGATGCGGACGGCCTCGGCCATGAGTAATGTCCTTTATAGGTTTTGGTTATTTATTTGAAGGCAAGGCTAAAGCATCGGGTTTGATGAAACTATCGTTAACGAGTAAATTGATTGTTTCCAATTGTTCGCTAATAGTCTGGTCGATCGCGTTGCAATTTCGCTTCCGTGCTGGATACCTGAGGATCAGTCATTGGTTGAAGCATCAGATCTCGCGCTGTTCGCACTGCTGGCGGAGGCGGGCAGCTTTCGCAAGGCTGCGGAGCAGGCCCGAATGTCCACACCGGGGCTGAGCAAACGCATTAGCCGTCTGGAGAGCGCGCTGGCCACCCAGTTGGTGTTTCGCAATACCCGCAATATGGCTCTGACTGAGGCTGGTCGGCGGCTGCTTACTCACGCCAGTGCCGTCAAACAGCACCAGGAAGCTGCGCTGGCAGAGGTGTCCAGTCTGAGTAATAGTCTGCGCGGCCAGTTGGTGGTCAGTGCACCCACCATCTCCGGTGATATCTTGCTTTCGGATCTGGTGGCGGACTTCTGCACGCGGTACCCGGAGGTGCGGGTCGACTTGCGCCTGGACAATCGCTATGTGGACCTGGTACGCGACGGGATCGATATCGCCGTGCGTACCGGCACCCTGCAGGACTCGTCTCTGCGCGCGCGCTGGTTGATCGACTCAGACTGGGTCGTATGCACAACACCTGATTACCTGAGCCAGCATGGATCCATAGTTGCGCCCGAGCAGCTGCAACAGCACAACTGCCTGATCTATGCGCTACAAGATGGTGGGCCGCGCAACTGGCTGTTTGCTAGGGAAGAGGGGACTTACTCCGTGACCGTGGATGGCAACCTGGAAGCAAATAACGCGCAGGTGTTGAAAAAAGCCGCGCTGCGTGGGCTCGGCGTAATCTATGTACCTCGTTGCCTGGTGCATCGGGAGCTGGATGACGGCGAGTTACTGCCGCTGTTGACCCCGCACACAGCGAAGTCGCAAGGCGTCTACGCGATTACTCCCTTTGCTCGTCACGCGACACCTGCGGTGCGATGTCTAATCGACGAAATTGCCAGTGCATATCGGGCTCATGCGCACTGGTTTTGCTCCGCGCAAAAATAGTCACGGCGCCTTTTTGAACATTTCTCGGTCGAAAATTGCGGTGAAAAAATGGTGTTCTGCGGTAGTTTTCTTCGGAAAACTCATCGACATTTCAATTCTGTATGTTTTTTAAACATCTGCTCCAGAAAAGTGATCAACCGATGATTGATTTATAGGTTATTGATCTGGAAGGAATTTTTCGTTTTTGTTTAAGAATCCGAAGTTTTTTTTGATCTAATTTGAAAAATATTTACTTCTGATTTCTGAATACGAAGTGGCAAGCGCAAGCCCGTGGGTATAGTGAGTCGTCAAGGTGTCTGGACGGGAAGAAAGTCCAGCCGGCGCCTGAGCGACAACGACAAACAATATCTACACACAATAACTAGAAAAGTACTTTGCCATGCCAGCGACGATGAACGACACCGGGAACACGGTATCCCGGGGGGTAGCCCCACAGAACAAAACCGCCTATCTGTTCCCGCTACTGGTGATGACCAGCCTGTTTTTTATCTGGGGTTTTATCACTGCACTAAACGATATCCTGATTCCCCACCTGAAAAGTGCATTCTCCCTCAGTTATGTACAGGCGATGCTCATTCAGTTTGCCTTCTTTGGTGCCTACTTCCTGGTCTCCATTCCCGCCGGCGCCATGATCAAACGGCTCGGCTATCAGAATGGTGTCTCGGTGGGCTTGTTGGTGGCGGCGGCCGGATGCATGCTGTTCTATCCGGCAGCGGAAGTTCGGGTTTACGGACTCTTCCTCGCTGGATTGTTCGTACTGGCCAGTGGCATCACCATTCTTCAGGTATCTGCCAACCCTTATGTAGCAGTACTAGGCTCTCCAGAAACGTCGTCCAGTCGGTTGAACTTCTCACAGGCCATCAACTCGGTAGGCCATACCGTCGCACCGCTATTTGGCGCGTTGTTGATTATGGGCGCTGTGCACTCCGGTGGTGAGAGCGGAGAGGGTATGGCAGATCCGCGTGCGGTGCAGGTGCCTTACCTGATCATCGCCGGATTCCTGATTGTTGCGGCGATCGTATTCAAGTTGCTAAAACTGCCAGCGATTGAAGGCGAAGCGGAGCCGGCCAACCTGGCGCGCCCCGGCGCCAGCATCTGGGCGCACAAGCATCTGGTACTGGGTGCCGTGGCGATCTTTCTGTATGTGGGCGCGGAAGTCGCGATTGGCAGTGTGCTGATCAATTACATCGCGCTGCCGGAAGTGGCCGGCTTTAGCGAGCAGACTGCCGCTCAATACCTCACCTTCTATTGGGGTGGTGCCATGGTCGGGCGTTTTATTGGCTCGGCGATCCTGCAGTTTGTAGCGCCCACCCGCGTGCTCGCCTTTAATGCCGCGGCCTGTATTGCCCTGCTGGTGGTGGTGCTGACCGGCAGTGGGCATGTGGCCATGTGGGCAGCACTGGGGGTGGGCCTGTTCAACTCCATCATGTTCCCGACCATTTTCTCCCTGGGTATCCGCAAGCTCGGGCCCATGACATCCCAGGGCTCCGGCATTCTGTGTCTTGCTATCGTGGGTGGCGCGGTAGTGCCCATGGCACAGGGGCTGGTTGCTGACCTGAGTGGCCTGACTATGAGTTTCCTGGTACCGCTGGTGTGTTACGTCTTTATTGGCTGGTACGCACTGAAGGGGGCTAATGCAGGAATGCTGCAATCCACAATGGCTGATTCTCCGAATGAGGCAACCCAGCCGGCCGGCTAACGGCCTTGTCTGCTTAAGTTGCCCTTTAAGCCCCAGTGCATTTGAAGAATGTGGAGAGTAGTAGGATGGCCAATCGAAAACTCGTGTGTTTTGGCGAAGCGCTGATCGATTTCCTGAACACGGGCAGCGATCACGGCGGCGAAACACCGCTCAACCAATTTACCCAGTATCCCGGGGGAGCGCCGGCCAATGTGGCCGTCGCTGCCGCCAAGCTCGGCGTGCCGACGCGTTTTCTGGGGCAGGTTGGAAGCGACATCTTCGGGGACTTTCTACTTAGTTGTCTCAAGCAGTACGGTGTAGACACATCCTTGGCTCTGCGGCACCCGACGGCCAAGACCTCACTCGCATTCGTGTTTCTGGATGATACGGGTGATCGCTCCTTCGAGTTTTACCGCGATGGCACCGCAGATACCTTGATGCAGGCAGAGCAGCTTGAGAGCACCTACTTCGATGACTGCGGCCTGTTGCACTTTTGTAGCAATACCCTTACTTCCAATTCACTTCAGCTGACCACCGCGGCAGCGATTGAACTCGCTCGTGCACGTCAGGCGCTGGTGAGCTTTGATGTAAACCTTCGTCATAACCTTTGGCGGGCCGGCGCGGCGGATAGCGATGTGGTTAACGCGTTCGTGCGTAGTGCCGATATCCTCAAGTTCTCCCGCGATGAGCTTGAATTCCTGTGTGCGGGCAGTCCCTATGACGGAGACGTCAATACTTATATACAGGCGATACTCGCTGGGACTCCGCAACTAGTGCTCGTCACCGATGGTGGCGCAGCCGTGCAGTGCTACACCCGCGACATCCACATTGCCGTTGCAATCCCGCCCGTAAAAGTAGTCGACACCACCGCCGGCGGCGACGGGTTTACTGGTGGTTTGCTGCGTAAAGTCCTCGAACATGGACTGACTGATCTGCTGGCCGATAAATGGCTGCTCGAAGACTGTGTCCGCTTCGCAACCTTGAGTGGTGCCATTGCCGTATCGCGCCCTGGTGCCTTCCCGGCACTTCCGACTCTGGCCGATATCGAAAGTTTTAGGTGCGCCTGCGAGAGATCATTATGAATACATCTGCAATACCCGATTTCCGCAGTGAGGAATTTCTTACCGGGCATATCCGGTCAATTCTCGATTTTTATGCCCCGAACGTGATTGATGAATCCGGTGGTTTTTTTCACAACTATCGTGACGATGGCAGCCTGTTCGAGTCGGGGTTACGGCATCTGGTCAGTTCTACTCGCATGGTTTTCAACTATTGCACTGCCTACCGCCTGTTCGACAAACCCGAATACCGGGATGCTGCTTTGCACGGCCTCACGTATGTGGACGAAGTGCATTGGGATCCAGAGCGCGAGGGCTATCACTGGTTATTGCAAGATCATACGCCGGTGGAGCAAACCAACCATTGTTACGGTCTCGCCTTTGTCATGCTTGCCTATTCAAGTGCCCTTGGCATCGGTATCGAGAGCGCCCGGGACGGCATTTACCGGGTGTGGGGACTGCTAGAAAAACACTTCTGGCTGCCAGAGCGGGGGATCTATGCCGATGAGGCTACTGCCGACTGGAGCAGTGTGTCCAGCTACCGGGGGCAAAACGCCAATATGCACTGCTGTGAGGCGTTGATCGCCGCCTTTGAGGCGACCGGCGATAAACAATTTTTCCAACGCGCTCGCGATCTGGCGGAGACCGTAGCGGTGAAGTTGGCTGCGAAGGGCGGGGGCCTGGTGTGGGAACACTACACCGAAAACCTGGACGTGGACTGGGACTATAATCGCGACGATCCCAAAAACCTCTACCGTCCCTGGGGATTCCAGCCTGGACATCAGACCGAGTGGAGCAAGCTGCTACTCACCCTCTACGGACACAGGCCGGAAGAGTGGATGCTGCACCGCGCTCGCGCATTGTTCGATGAATCCTTTGACCGTTGCTGGGACAGCGAACGCGGTGGCATTTATTACGGCCACAGCCCCGCAGGCGATATCTGCGATGACGACAAGTATTTCTGGGTTCAGGCGGAGTCCTTTGCGGCCGCGGCGATGCTGGCGGAAGCGACCGGGGATGAACACTACTGGAGGGTTTACCAGACAATCTGGGAATACTGCTGGACGCACATGGTGGACCACAAACATGGTGCCTGGTACCGCCTATTGAATGCAGATAACCAGCGCTACAGCGATGAAAAAAGTGCCGCCGGTGCCAAGTGTGACTACCACACCATTGGTGCCTGTGCACAGACTCTGCAACTAATTGTCGATTGAACATAAGAAGATGATGGAGAACAAAATAATGAGAGTGAAACGAACATTCGCAAGCTCCACGCGTGCCTTGGGCCAGAGATTGGGCTTGGGACTGGGCATACTTGCGACAGGCGCCATGCTGTATGGCTGTGATACCGAGCAGAACACTGCGAGCAATACCCCAACCCCAGCAGCGGTTGCCGAAGCCTCTTCGGTAACCCAGTGGGTAGACCCGTTTATCGGCACTGCCAACGAAGGTAATACCTATCCCGGCGCGGTACTCCCTTGGGGTATGGCTTCTGTAGTGCCACAAAACATCGACTTCAGTAAACACAAAAATTCCGCCGCCTATCATTTTGGTGCCGAGCATATTTATGGTTTCGGTCATATGCAGCTTTCGGGCGTAGGCTGTCCGAGCAGCGGGGCGCTGCCGGTTAAAGCTATTACCGGTGAGCTGGCGCTGACCCCAGAAGAAACACGCAGCCGCTATTCCAAAGAGCAGGCAGAGCCAGGCTATTACAAGGTATTTTTGGACACCTTTAATGTGTGGGCGGAAATGACCGCGACCACCCGCTCTGGCATCACTAAGTATCATTTTCCGGCGGGCAAGGCCCACCTGGTATTCGACCTGGCGGTAAATCAGGGAGAAATGCGCGGGGGACGTTTCAGCGAGCTAAGCGCCAACCGTATTGAGGGCTACCAGATAGAAGGTAATTTCTGTGACGCTGGCCAAGAGCGCAAGATCTACTTCTCCGCAGAGCTTAGCCAGCCGGCTGCGGTGTACGGGCAGTTTGATTCTCCGGCATTTCTCGAAACCCAAAAAAGGACACCAAATGCCGACTACGTAGGCGCAAGCTTCAGCTATGAGTTTGCTGAGCCTACCGAGCTGGAACTGCGCGTTGGTATTTCTTTTGTCTCTGTTGAGAACGCGCGTGAAAACTTAGTAACAGAGCAGGGTAAGAAATCCTTTGCTGAGTTGCGCAAAGCGGCCAACGCTGCGTGGGAAAAAGAACTGTCTGTGGTTGAAGTCACTGGCGGCAGGAAAGAAGACAAGACCAAGTTCTACACCGCCCTGTATCACTCACTGATCATGCCGCACGTCAGCAGCGACGTGAATGGTGAGTATCTCAGCGTGGACGGTGAAACGGTCAAAAAGGCTGAGGGGTTCACCCGCTATTCCACATTCAGTTTGTGGGATACCTACCGCACCGTACATCCACTGATTACGCTGACTCACCCTGAGCAGCAGCTGGATATGGTGAGATCGATGGTCGATACCGCCGAAGATAGCGGCTGGCTGCCGAAGTGGGAACTAATCGGTATGGAAGCCGCCACCATGGTTGGCGATCCTGCGGTGCCGGTGATTGTCGATACCTACCGGAAAGGCCTGAAAGATTTCGATGTGGAAACGGCCTATCAGGCAATGGTAAAGGCGGGTACTCAATACGAAACTTTTAACCTGCTGCGCCCTGGTATCAAACATTACCTGGACCTCGGATACATTCCCATGGATGACCGTGGCGGTGAGCCGATGGAGTTCGGCTGGTTCAACGGTATTGTGTGGGGGCCAGTATCCACCACCCTTGAATACAACCTGGCAGACTGGAATATCAGCAAGCTGGCAGAAGAGCTGGGCTATGAAGAAGATGCCAAGCGTTTTTACGAGCAGGCCCAGAGCTACCGTAAACTCTATGATGAGGAAACCGGCTTCCTGCGCCCGCGCAATAAAGACGGTTCCTGGATGACTCCGTTCGACCCGCTGGATCGCCACTGGGATATTCGCTGGAAAATGAGCGGCGGTCAGGGTTATGTGGAAGGTACTGCCTGGCAATACCTGTTCTTCGTGCCCCACGACATTCCCGGCCTGATCGATCTGATGGGCGAGGAGCAGTTTATTGATCGCCTGAGCAGCAGTTTTGAAAACTATTACTTCGATATGACCAACGAACCGGACATCCAGTATCCATTCCTGTTCAACTATGTCGAAGGGCAGGAACACCGCACTCAGGATATCGTTACCTTTGCGGTGGACAAGTATTTCAATACCACCCCCTGGGGCATTCCAGGCAATGATGATGCGGGCACTCTCTCGGCCTGGTTGGCATTTGCCATGATGGGCTTCTATCCGGACCTGGTCGGCGAGCCTCAGTATCAACTGGCAACGCCGTCGTTCGAGTCGATTACCATTAAGCTCGACAAGGACTTCTATCCGGGGGACGAATTCCGTATCGAAGTGGAGAATTTCGCCGAAGAAAACCGCTACATCGCTAGCAAGTCCCTGAACGGCAAGCCGTTTAATCCATTCCAGCTCCAGCATGAGGATATGGTGAAAGGTGGTGTACTGAAGGTGACTGCGAGTGAGCGTGCTGCACTGAACTAAATCCGTGCGCATTCATAACAATAAATAAGAGAACGGCCGGTGCTACACGGCACCGGTCGCTTTTCCCCAACCCTTCTTTTCAATGTCTGCGTGTGATTCGCGGGATCGTTTGTGCCTCTCCCATGGAAACCAGCGCAGCACTGGGAGTAACGCATGCAAACTTTAAAGCGTAACCTCTTGCGACAGTCGATTATCACGTTAGGCAGTGGCATCGGCGCACTGTTGATTTCTCACATCGCTACCGGTGATCCCGTTCTGGAATCCACGAAATACAAGCCGGTACCCGCATCAACCCTCGATTACATCAAGCGTGCGGCTGATGGCGACCACCTTGCCCTGGAAGGCGGGCACCTGGCGCTGGACGGGCACGTTATGCCGTATCCTTATTTCCAGGCCCATGAAATCCTGTTTCTGGAGCGCCTCGGAAAATTGCGTCACACGATGCTGTGGAAGGTCGATCGGGTAAAGCGTGTTGACGACTGGGACCCGTCGTATCCTGAACAGGATGTGACCGAATCTGAGATTCGGCAGAACCCCAGTAGCCTTGTAGGTGGACGGCACAGCAAACATACTTACTGGTTTGACATCCCTCCACTGCCACCCTCCGATAGTGGTGCCGAGCGCTTTTTCACTGTCAAGCCCATGGATATGTCCGTTCCCGGTTGGCCGGAAACTACCATCTTTGTCAACGGCGAACCCAAGGCCGCATTGCAGCGCAAGCACTTTTACTGGTCCACTGATTCGATGATGGATCTGTCCCGCACCAATCGCATTACCCTGAAAAGTTTTGGTGTATTCGATCAGCCACGGGGATATCGGGAAATTGGCATCGTGGAGCGTAATCCGAATGCCGACGAAGTCTACTGGCGGATGCGGGTATTAATCGAGGCGGCTTCGATCCTCACCGAGGATTCTTCGGAATACCGCGCGGTTCGTGAACTCGCTGACAAGGTGCTCACTTCGGTTAACCTGGAAGTCGCGGGTTCCGAGTTGCTGGATCAACAGCTGGCGGCGGCAGTTGAAGTATTGGAGCAGGGGTTTGAAGACCTTGCACAAATGGCCGCGCCCAGCGAGACCCTCAAGGTCCTGATGCACGGTCACCTCGACAGTGCCTGGCGTTGGACTTTTGATCACACCGACGACAAGATTCAGCGGTTGGCGTTGAACAACCTCTATTTGATGGATCGCTTCCCCGAGTATCAGTATGTGTTCACCACGCCCTACCATTACGAGCGCATGCAAGCTCTGTATCCGGATTTGTTTGGCCGTGTGAGGGCCAAAATCGCCGATGGGCAGTGGATCGCCAATGGTTCTACTTACGTCGAAAACGACATGAACCTACCCGGTGGTGAGAGTGTGGTCCGACAGTTCCTGTACGGACTTGATTACTATGAAAACCAACTGGGCGTAACGGACAACACGCTGTTTCTGCCCGACACCTTCGGGCATCCGCCGTTTATACCGCAGGTCGCACGGAGCTTTGGGCTGGATCATTTGATTGGAATGCGCACCAATACACCGGAAATCGACAGCAGTATTTACCGCTGGCGTGGGCTGGATGGCTCGGAAATCCTGGTGAATTCACTCACTACACCCGCCTGGGAATATCCATTCCACGATCCCATCCACGACTATCGTTTTGAAGACGGGAGCCTGATCACGACGTACAACGCACCGGATGCGGCCCCAAGGCGATTGGCAGGTACCTGGAACCAGTTCAAGAATAAAGAGGCCACGGATAACCAATTGTTGTTGGTCGGGTGGGGCGACGGGGGTGCCGGCGGCTCCGAGGATCAGATCGAGGTGATTCAGCGGGTAAAAGCGTTACCCGGGTTCCCGGCGGTGGAGTGGACCACATTGCACGATTATATCGAAGGGCAGCAGGTCAACTGGGATAAGTTCCCGCTGTACGATGATCGTATTTTGCCGGACGCCTGGATTGAACGCACATTCATGATGGCGAACGGAATCAAAGCGGCGAACCGCGCGGTAGAGCAGCGCTTGGCTGAGGCTGAAGCCGTGTCTGCACTGGCGTCGCTGGAAGGACTCGACTACCCGGCAGAAGAATTGAAGCAAGCCTGGAAGGCCCTGCTGGTCAACCACTTCCACGATGTGATCACCGGTATGGCCGTACCCGAGGTACTGGAAGCAGCCAACGTGCAGTTGCGCAGCCTGGAGCAGCAGGCCGCGGATGTGCGTGATCGCGCTATTCGTCACCTGCAGCAAAAAATGGCTCTACAAGGCGATGGGCTGCTGTTATTCAATGGCGCGCCGGTAAGCCAGCAGGGACTGGTTAGTCTCGGTGTTCGTGAGGCGAAAGCAAGCACACTGGTTACTGGAGATGGATTAACCGTGCCATTGGTGCGTGGGGACAATGGTGAGTTGTTCGCCGAGCTGCCGACGCTACCGGCGGGGCAGTTTCAGGTGCTCTACTGGGACGATACCTCTAGCCTCGACGTACCCTCCATGATTGCCGAGAAACGTGTGCTGGAAAATACGCTCGTTAAGGTTACCTTCAATGAGCGCGGACAGATTACGTCCTTCTGGGATAAAGAAGAGCAGCGTGAACTGGTGCCGGAAGGAAAATTGTGGAATGCCATGATCAAGGTGTCCCATGAAGACCAGTCTGTAATGCCGATTTCCGCAAGTGCGCGCTTCAGTGACTATTTCACCAACCCCCTGCAAGCGGGCGTCACCATTCGCTACCAGATTGGCGATTCGCAATTCACCCAGCGGGTCTGGTTGGGCAAAGGGGAGAGGCAGCTCTACTTTGAAAATGACATTCGCTGGGTCGATTACGAACGACTGGAAGTGGATTTTCCCCTCGACGTGAACAGCCATGAGGCCCATCACGGAACCCAGTTCGGTTATATCGATATGGAGCGGGGTAATCACGGGAAGTTCGATCACCTGGTGTCGCCGACGGCGGCGTTCGAGTGGGCGGATGTTTCGGAGAGTGGCTATGGCGTAGCGCTATTTGACCGCACCCGTTATGGCTATGATCTGAAATCAGGCGGTATCCGGCTTAATCTCAGTTATGGCCAGCGCAAGCATTCCTACCCGGAGCTGGCCCAGGTCGGCTGGGGTTTGGCTCAGTCTGGTGATGCGGGCGGGGAGCGCTTTAGCTATGCCATCTATCCGCACCAGGGCAACTTGCATCAGGCCAAGGTCATTCAGCGGGCAAAGGCGTTCAATCATCCGTTGGTGGTCACCGAAGTATCTGCGAATGGAGATGGTGAGTCGCCTACGCAATTTGGCTTGCTGCGTTCCACCTTGCCGGACAATGTCCTGATTAGTTCGGTAAAGCTGGCCGAGGATGGCAGCGGGTATATCGTGCGCCTGTACGATACCGAGAATAAGCGCAGCGCAATTGAGCTGGCTTTTGATCCGCGTGTGTCGTCTGTTTGGCAGCTCAACATGAAAGAAGAGTTGGCTAGTGCGGAGGAATTAACCCTAGAAGCGGGGCGGACGTCTCTGGTATTGGACCCGTTCGAAATCAAAACTCTAAAGGTCGCTATTCGAAATTGATGTGCGCCTTCGGCGTTGTTATCTGAAAAAACGGCACCTTTGGGTGCCGTTTTTTTGGGGGGGGAATTAGGAGAGGCTGCGAAAAACCAGTCGCATACTGCGTTGGTAGGTTTCCCCGGGGCGAAGTACGGGTGAGGGGAAGCCTGGCTGGTTGATTGCGTTGGGGAAATTATGTGGCTCAAGACAAATACCCGCATATGGCCTGAAGGCACCTCCGAGACCGAAACCGTCGTAAAACTGCACACCGGGCTGGTCGGTGAACAGCTGCATTTGTACGCCGCTATTGGGTGCCCACAGGCTCGCCTGGGGCATCAGAGGTGTGCGGTGGAAGGGAAAATAATGATCGAATCCTACATGCTGCTTCAGATCTGCCTGAGTCCACCGCAGCTCGTGCTCTGCTAGTGATCGGCGCTGGTCGAGCGTCGCCTCGGGACGCAGCTCGACAATCTCTCCGCTTGGTACATTAGCGCGGGTTTTTGGCAGAAAATGTCGGCTGCCAATGCGTAGCTCCAGATTCCGCGCATCCACTTCTCCCAGGGTGAAATAGCCATGGCTGGTGAGATCGACGGGGGTGGGCGCATCGGTTTCAGCGCTGAAGTGGATATCCAGAGCGCCGTCTTCGTGGAGCTGGTAATGCACCTCGGTTTGTAGGTTGCCCGGGAAACCTTGATCGCCGTCTGTAGAGTGGATTTGCAGCCGCACACTTTGCCCATCGGCGGCGACTTGCCGCCAGCGTTGGTTGGCGAAATTGCGCTGGCCGCCGTGCAGGCAGTGGGGGGGATCATTGACCGAGAGCATATATTCTCGGCCGTCGAGACTGAACTGCGCGTTCTCGATGCGGTTGGCGACACGGCCACATACCGCACCGAAAGCAAACGGATCTTCGGCGAGGTCCTCGACTCGCGGATAAGTCAGTAGCATTTCGCGGCCGCGGAAACGCATAGAGGCGAGGCGCGCGCCGTACTCAACAATCGTTACTTCGAGGTCGCTGCCCCGTCCCAGCACGCTCACCGTACCGACCTCTTCGGAAAGGTTCTTCTGCATAGTTGGCCTAATCTCTTCTACCCCGGTTAAACCGGTTTTGAAAGCCGCAAAACAACGGAAAAAGTGGTTGATTTGGGCTCGCTCGCTATTTAATATGATCGCTAATGACTAAAAATGATCGCTACTGATGGTTTGATTGTCGGGCCGAGCGCCGGATAAATCAAGCGCAAACGAGCCTCTGATTAAGGCTGCTCGTCACGAGATCGTTCGATAACAATAAGAATTGGCCCTGGAGGGCTTTTGCGGTGAGAGACTACCGGTTAACTGGCGCTGGTGCGCGCGCTGCGCAGGCCAATGGGCTTGCCGATGCGCAGTGGTATCAGAGCCCGGTTCCCAAGGCGCAGATGCGTGACTTGCTACAACGCAAGAACGGCCCCGCTGTGCGCGATACGCTGTTCTGGTTCGCGCTACTTGGATTCTCTGCCTATGCCATGGTACTGACGTGGGGCACCGGGTGGTTCTTTCTTCTATTTATGATCTATGCGGTGCTCTATGCATCCGTTTCCGATTCCCGTTGGCATGAGTCCAGTCATGGAACGGCCTTCCGTTCCGACTGGATGAACACCGCGCTCTATGAGATCGCCTCCTTTTTGGTGTTCCGCGAATCCACCACCTGGCGCTGGAGCCACGTCCGTCACCATACGGATACGATTATCGTCGGCCGTGATCCCGAAATCGCCAGCCCGCGACCGGTCAATCTATTTCAGACGCTGATTGGGGTGATAAAGCTCAACGTGATGTGGGCTGAGGGGCGTCGCATGGTAGTGCATGCACTCGGCAAGCGCACCCAGGAGGCGAACGCGTTTGTACCCGAGCAGGAGTGGCCAAAAATCCATTGGAAGGCGCGGTTATATGTGGCGATCTATCTCGCCGTTATCGCACTCGCTGTTGTGTTTCAGTCTTGGCTACCACTGTTTTTTATCGGCCTGCCAACCGTATTTGGCTCCTGGCTGATCGCAATTTACGGTTACACTCAGCATGCGGCGCTTGCAGAAAACGTTCTGGACCACCGCCTGAATAGCCGCACGGTGTATATGAACTGGGTGAACCGCTATCTCTACTGGAACATGAATTATCATGTCGAGCACCACATGTTTCCGCTGGTGCCCTACCATGCATTGCCACGCCTGCATGCATTGATCAAAGACGATTGCCCTCCGGCATATCCGGGATTGTGGGCAGCGTGGAAGGAAATTATCCCTGCCCTTTGGAAGCAATCCAAGGATCCGGATTATTTCGTCGAGCGTAAGTTACCAGCTGGCAGTGTTAGTACTTGTGAGGACGCTGTGATTCGGCCTGACGGTGATGTCGATACCGAAGGGTGGGTAAGGGTTGGCGCCGCGGATGTGTTGAGGGTAGAAGACGTTGTACGCGTTGATTTTCGCGGTCATACCTACGCCCTGTACCGGACTGCCGAAGGGCGGCTCTTCGCGACCGAGGGAATCTGCACACACGGAAATACGCATCTGGCGGAAGGCTTTGTGAAGGGCACAATTGTCGAGTGTCCAAAACACAATGGACGCTTTGACATTCGTAATGGCGCCGCGGTGCGAGGGCCTGCATGCAGTGCACTTGAGACGTTCGCGGTGAAAGAGCGTGACGGCCACTTGGAGTTGTGTACCCGCCCTAACGTTGATGAAAAAAATCAGGATCCGACGCGCCGACGCTGGCAATTCCGAGTTGTCGGGAAGCGCAATATCGCGAGTTTCATCTGTGAGCTGGAGCTCGAACCACTGGCGATAGCACCCACATTCCGCTATCAGCCCGGTGACTATATTCAGG
Organism: Microbulbifer agarilyticus S89; assembly: GCF_000220505.1. Classification (GTDB taxonomy): domain Bacteria; phylum Pseudomonadota; class Gammaproteobacteria; order Pseudomonadales; family Cellvibrionaceae; genus Microbulbifer; species Microbulbifer agarilyticus_B. Next base: position 98,638 of record NZ_AFPJ01000036.1, read on the forward strand.
TATTAATACCGGCATACGAGCGTCGTCACCTGCAGCTTGAGCAGGTTGATAAACCATTTGAGGATGTCTGGCAGAGCCTTGGAATTTTTGATATTCCTGTAGAGAACCGACTTGCCTGTAAACGTAACTATTCTATCGCGACTAACCCCGCGCGGGATAAAACGATCAAGTTAAATGTGCGCCTGGCTCTGGGCCAGGTCGCTGGGAAGCCTGCGCTGGGTGTTGGCTCCAGCTATGTTTTCGGATTGACACCGGGCGATGTGATCGAGGCGCAGGGACCTGCTGGGGATTTCCGTATTAAGCACTCGGTTGCAGAGATGGTTTACCTTGGCGGGGGTGCTGGTATGGCCCCACTGCGATCACACATATCCCACTTGCTGGAGACCGAAAGTAGCGAGCGCAGAATCAGCTTCTGGTATGGGGCACGCAGTGAGCAGGAGTTAATCTACGCCGACTACTTCAGGGAGCTGATGCAGTATCACGAAAATTTCAGTTTCCATGTGGCCTTGTCTGACGCAGAGGATTCTTCTGGCGAGTTGCCCAGCGGCTTTATCCACGAGTATCTGTACGAGCGCTATCTGCAATTCCATGCGACACCGCAGCAGGTGGAATTTTATCTGTGTGGACCGCCGCCGATGATGGCGGCTACTCGAAAGATGTTGGCGGAGCTTAAGGTTCCTGAGTCCCAGATCGCATTTGATGAATTTTGATAGGGTAGTTCTTGTTTGTTTTCGGTTGGTGTATTGATGGTAAGTATTAGCCGCACTCAACACACGCTTGTTTCTTCGGGCACTACATGACGTTAGTCATGGCATTGTTTGGAGCTCTTCGTCAGGAGACTTTCGCAAGAAGATTTAGTCTCCCTTCTCGTCGCCCCCGCAAGGGGGCTTTTTTTGTATCTTGTCCCACTCCCTAGTCTCGCCCCATAATCCACTGCGCAGCATACCAATGGGTTGAATCGTTCAGGCTAATCCGGGCAACCACAGGGTGGGATGGCAGCGATTGATAACAGTAGTTTCTTGAAGGGGATTTACTAGCACTCTGCGCTGGAGTGGGTAACGGGTGTGGTGCTGGCTTGTTCGAGTGCCCTTACTGCGAGGCGCCAACTATCTCTATAGTCGTGCAGGCCTCTTAGAGTCGTTGGGCGACATGTTTCCAATGGCGTATCTGGCTTGCACTCGGTAGCTTGCGTGAGCATGGCGCAGCCAGTTACCGTGCCGGTGTCATCTTCGGACAGGTAAACCCTCTGGGGTGCACGTAACTGAGCGAGTAGGCCGCAAATAATTGGGTTTTTTAGGAAGGCCCCTTCAATAATGATGTGGCCACGGCTGCCAATGGCAGCGAGTTGAAAGTCCAGCATCAATGCGCAGTAAAGTGATGCGATGAGCGCACCGGTACCAGCCGTTACCTCGCCGCGAATCGTTCCCTGGAGGTTGGCGAAAGGTCCCCCGCCACGGCTAAATGTTGGCAGTGCCATGACCTGTTGGAGAATGTAGGTTTGTAATTGATCCAGAGGTTCATCCCCGGCTGCGGCCTGGTCTAGTGGGGAATCCGTCATGGCGCACAGGGTTTCGTATTCGCGCCCACCCATAAAGCGTGCACAGGCGATAGGGTCACCGGCAGCATCCACGTTGGCCAGCATATCGCGTGCTTCCTGCAGGCTGGATAGCTCCGCACCATTGGCCATGACGATCGACCATGTCCCTGTTGAGATAACCGTAAATGGCTTTCCGTCGCTTGTTGCCCGGTGCCGCCAGTAGCTTGCATTGCTGTCGTGCACACCGGCATAGATAGCACAAGTTTCTGCAAGGCCCGTCGTTTTACAGACCTCAGAAAGGGGAGAAGCTATTTTCTGGGTGGCGCTGACCAGAGTGGGAAACAGCTCTCGCCATCCCATGGTATCTACCAGTGACGAATAATCGTTTTGCCCGGGTGCCCACAAGTCTGTGTGGCAACCGAGTGAGGTGACCTCGTTGCACTGCTTGCCCGTCAGTCTCCACAGCCAGTATTGCGGGTACATTACGATGGCACCCACGCGGGAAAAGGCATCGGGAAACTGCTGGGATTGCCAATGTAGCTGGCGTCCGAGGTTCAGGCCGGCGGGCAGGGCTGGTGAGTAGGTCTCAGAAAACTTGGGGCGCACAGACGCGTAGTGGGTAGCCGTTTTCTGGCATTCGCGGAAATCCTCAAATTCATAATCCATCACGGGTAGTGCGAGGCCGTCGTTCCCAAGGTCAGAAGCGTTGGCATCATCTCGCAGGCAGGCAGCGGTGGCTCCATGGGTCGTAATGTTGAGCCGTGTAATTTTAAACCGTTGGGTAAGTGTGCGGACGTTATTGCTAAACCACTGCCAGATATAGTCCACATCGGCCTGCGGATAATAGATGGAAGACATCAGGATACGATTTTTGGCTTCTCGTGTGGCTACGCTTTTCAGGTTTGGGTCCAGAACCGAAAGCTTTATATGAGTTTTGCCGATATCGAAAATAAGTGTGTATTGCATGGGTTATCTCTCACCGCCTGGTGCGTGGCACGCGCAATGCAGGGCGTCTACTTAAGGGTATCTTTTTATTATTTTTAGCACTCTGGGCGCCGTGGTTCTTTCGGTTAAAGTAACACCAAGTGACTCGCTAAACAATCATATGTAATCAATATCGTGCGTGAGTGACGACTTCCTGTTGCCCCGTCGGCCATCGCTCAGCGATTCGAAGCTTCATTGTGCGAGGCCGTCATTACAAGGTGACTTATGGATAGTGCCGCGCGCACTAGATGATCTCAGTATGATGTGCCAAAAGTCGCTTTCCGATCAAAAATGATCTGCCCGATCACAATAAATCATTTGCGATCATATTCCTTCAGTGCCATAATTCGGCCAATCACAAGATATCTACGATACAAAAACCAATAAATAAGATTTTCAGGGTCGAGCTATGATGAGTAAGCCACTCCAGAGCCTGTGGGACGATTCCCTGGCCAATTCCATGTCTGAGCCCGAACTGCTCAAATACCGGTCCAATCTGCTGGGCTCCGACCTGCGCATTACCAATTACGGTGGCGGTAACACTTCAGCCAAGGTCCAGATGAGTGATCCGCTTACCGGAGATGACGTCACTGTGCTGTGGGTAAAGGGCTCAGGTGGTGATCTCGGGTCCATCGAACTGGATGGATTCTCAACCCTGTACATGGACCGTCTTGAGCAGCTGAAGCAGAAATATCGTGGCTTGGAGTACGAGGATGAGATGGTCGCACTGCTATCTCACTGCACTTTCAACTTGAACCCCCGCGCGGCCAGTATTGATACGCCGTTGCACGCCTACATCCCCCACACCCATGTGGATCACATGCATCCGGATGCGGCAATTGCCATTGCCTGCACGAAAGATAGCCGGGATCTGACCGAAACAATTTTTGAAGGCGAGATGGGCTGGTTGCCCTGGCAGCGGCCCGGTTACGACCTGGGACTGAAGCTGGAGGCCATGGCCAAGTCGGGACCGCATCTAAAAGGCATCGTGCTGGAAGGGCACGGCATTTTTACTTGGGGGTACACCTCCAAAGACTGCTACCTGAATACTCTGACTATTATTCAGCGCGCAGCGGACTGGCTGGCAAAGAACAATACGTCTGCGCCCTTTGGTGGCGAGAAGCTTTCGCAAAAACTGTCTGCAGACGAGCGCCGCGCGGTCGCGTCGCGACTGATGCCTCTGGTGCGCGGCAAGATCTCCAGCGGTGAGCGCAAGATCGGTCACTTCGATGATTCTGCAGAGGTGCTGCAGTTCGTAAACTCCGCGCAATTGGCCCCGCTGGCTGCGCTGGGAACCTCGTGCCCTGATCACTTCCTCAGAACCAAAATTCGTCCACTGGTTATCGACTTCGATCCGCAGTCTGCTGACTTGGAAACCGAGCTTGTGCGCTGTGAGTCGGCCCTGGATGGGCAACTGACGAGCTATCGCGAGGATTACGCCGCTTATTACGCGCGGTGCCAGCGCGATACCAGCCCGGCCATGCGTGATGGCAATGCAGTGATCTACCTGATCCCCGGCGTTGGCATGTTGAGTTTTGCCAAGGATAAAGCCACTGCGCGTATCGCCAGCGAGTTTTACATCAACGCCATCAATGTAATGCGAGAGGCGAGTGGCGTTAGCGAATATGTCGGCCTGGATGAACAGGAGGCGTTCGATATTGAATACTGGCTCCTCGAAGAGGCCAAACTACAGCGCATGCCCAAGCCAAAGAACCTGGCTGGTAAGGTGGCATTCATCACCGGTGGTGCCGGTGGTATTGGCTTTGCTACTGCCAGCCGACTGTTGCAGGAGGGCGCCTGCGTGGTGTTGGCGGATATCGATGAAGATTCCCTCGCCGAGCGCGGCGCACAGCTCGTGGAGCAATTCAGTGCGGATGTCGTGCGCACCGTGCGCTGTGATGTGACTGACGAGGTGTCTGTTGCTCAAGCACTGGCCGTGGCGGCCGTGGAGTTTGGCGGTATCGATATCCTGGTTTCCAATGCGGGGATCGCCAGCGCTGCACCGATCGAGGAAACCAGCATCGAGCTATGGGACCGCAATCTCGATATTCTGGCCAAGGGTTACTTCCTGGTTAGCCGAGAAGGGTTCAAAGTGATGAAACGCCAGAGCCTCGGAGGGTCGGTGATTTTTATCGCGAGCAAAAATGGTTTGGTGGCTTCGCAGAATGCATCGGCTTACTGCACGGCCAAGGCGGCAGAGGTGCAGCTGGCACGCTGTGTCGCGCTGGAGGGGGCGCCCATCGGGGTGCGCTGCAATGTGGTAAACCCGGATGCGGTGCTGCGAGGCTCGCGGATCTGGAGCGGAAAGTGGAAAAAAGAGCGCGCCGACGCTTACAACATGAGCGAAGAGCAGCTCGAGGAACATTACCGCCAGCGCAGTCTGCTGAAGTTGAACGTGTTCCCGGAAGATATCGCTGAAGCGGCTTATTTCCTCGCTTCGGACGTGTCATCGAAATCAACTGGTAATATTATCAATGTCGATGCGGGCCACGCGCCTTCCTTTACTCGCTAATCCCGAGCGAAGAGCAACACTGAAAACACAATAAAAACAGGATTTCAGGCGATGAACGAACGAATTTCCTCCGCACTCGTCGATAAATGCAACGACGATCAGCATCAGGCACTGCAACAGGATTACGACGCTCTCGGTAACCAGCTGGCCCGGCGCAACATTGATATCGAAGCGATTACCGCTCAAGCCGCGACGTTTGAAGTAGCCGTTCCGTCTTGGGGAACCGGTACCGGTGGTACCCGTTTTGCCCGCTTCCCGGGGCTGGCAGAGCCGCGTAATATTTTCGAGAAGCTGGAGGATTGTGCGGTGATCAACCAGCTGACCCGCTGTACCTCGGAAGTTTCCCCACACTTCCCTTGGGACAAGGTGGATGATTTCAGTGAGCTGCGCGAGTTTGCCGACCAGTACGGCCTCGGCTTTACCTGCGTCAACTCCAATACCTTTCAGGATCAGCCCGACCAGAACCACACCTATAAATATGGCAGCTTGACCAGCACCTGCGCGGAAACCCGCGCTCAGGCGGTAGCCCACAATATTGAATGCATCGAGTGGGGTAAAGAGTTGGGTGCGAAAGAGCTGACGGTATGGATCGGTGACGGCTCAAACCATCCGGGGCAGCAACACTTCCAGCGCGGCCTTGAGCGCTATCTGGACAGTATGCGCGAGATCTACGCGGCGTTGCCGGACGACTGGCAAGTCTTTATCGAGCACAAGATGTTCGAGCCTGCCTTTTACTCCACCGTGATTCAGGATTGGGGCACCAACGTTCTGTGTGCAATGGAACTGGGTGAGAAGGCCAAGTCTCTGGTGGACCTCGGCCACCACGCCCCCAACGTGAATATCGAAATGATTGTTTCGCGCCTGATCCAGTTCAAGAAGCTTGCGGGCTTCCACTTCAACGATAGTAAGTATGGTGACGACGACCTGGATAGCGGTTCCCTGCATCCGTATCAGCAGTTCCTGATTTTCAACGAACTGGTGGATGCCGAGTACCGCAAGCAGGCCGGTTTCGCACCCTGTTACATGCTGGACCAGTCTCACAATGTGACCGATCCCATCGAGAGCCTGATGAATTCGGCGGAAGAGGTGCAGCGCTCCTATGTAAAAGCTTTGCTGGTAGATCGCCCGGCACTGGAAGGTTTCCAGCAGGACAATGATGCGTTAATGGCCTCTAATACCCTGAAGCAGGCATTCAATACTGATGTGAGCCCAATTCTTGGCATGGCCCGGCTCCGTCACGGCGGGGCTATCGCACCACTGGCGACCTACCGCGCTGCGCAATATAAGCAAAACCTGACAGCGGACCGCCCAGCCACCGGCGGCAGTGGCTCAGGGATCGTATAAGCCCCGATCAGTCGGGCTCACTGACAAATTGCAGTTTCAATCACAGGTGATTGAAAGGATTGAAAGTTGCCTTGATTGAATGATAATGAGCAATTCTGAGTGATTTGGCGCGCCAAATGAGCGAGCTGCCGACAAGCACTACTAAGTGGAAACACGAAAGGTGAAGGCAGTGTGCGCAGGGCTGAAGGGATACAGCGTCAACACTCGGGTTAACACGCTCAAAATCAGACACGGAATCGCCACTATGTTAGAAAAGCAGCGCCATCAACTGTTGCTGGAAATTCTCGAAGAGCAGCAGTTTGCCAGCGTCGCAGACCTGACTGCGCAATTGAACTCCTCTGAGGCGACGATTCGTCGTGATCTTATCAAGCTCAGTGAAGAGGGTCGCCTGGAGAAAATTCGCGGCGGCGCCCAGCGTATTGGCAACCGCCCGGCCGGTGCGCCCAAGACGCATCTTGCAGGCTCTGCTTTCCTCGTCAACAAAGACAAAATGACGACTGCCAAGCAGGCGATTGCCGAGAAGGCCGTTTCCCTGTGCGAAGAGGGCGAACTGGTCATCGTCAATGGGGGTTCCTCAACCTTTATGATGGGCGAGTACCTGACCCAGCGGGATGTGAGTGTCCTGACGAATTCCTATTATCTTGCGCAGTACCTGTGCGAGAACGGCCAGAACCAGGTTACGGTGCCCAGTGGAGAGATCTACCGCAAACAAGGCATCATTCTGAGTCCGTTTGAAAATGACTCCATCCAGAATTATCGTTGCCGCCTGATGTTTACCGGCACTGCGGGTATTGGTGAGTTTGGGGTTATGGAAACGGATTCCCTGATTGTACGCGCGGAGCAAAAATTGCGTCGTCAATCAGAGAAGCTGGTAGTGCTGGCGGATGGTTCGAAGCTTGGTCAGAAAAGTAACTTCGTGATCTACCCGCTGACAGAGGTCGATATTTTGATTACCGACGATACCGCAGATCCTCGTGTTGTTGAGCAAATTGAGGCGGCCGGGGTTGAGGTAATCACGGTGCAGCTCGAGGCCCTCGCCGCTTGAGCGTTGTCGATTGACTGACAGATAAAAAGGAGGCTATTGCAGCCTCCTTTTTTTATGGAGTTTTTTCGTTAACTACTAGCGGATAAGTTTTGTGTTCGGTGGGTTGAAACAGCAGTGGAAAGAACTGTCCATCCATCGTCTCGCCGCTCGGTACCACGGGAATCCCTTCCAAAAGAGCAGCGGATGTATCGGACCGTGTACCATCGGCAAATACATTTAACACAAACGCGCGCCGCGCCCGGTCCGAATTATTTGCATAGGAGCCATGTACCATCAGTGGATGGTGAAAGCTACCGTAGCCCCGCGGCATCTTCACCGCAACAGGGTTCTCCAATTGACGACGCTGCTCCGGATTAAGAAAGGCTTCTATTCCCTGCATGTCACCGGCCAGTTCGGGTTTTTCCAGCAGCCCCCAGTGGTGGCTCCCAGGGATGTAATGCAGGCAGCCATTTTCGGTATTGGCATCATCCAGGCCTACCCAGCAGGTGAGGTGTTGCATTGGGATAGTGCGCGTCCAATAACTGTAGTCCTGATGCCAAGCAACTACGCCGCCATGGCGTGCGGGCTTGCAAAATAGCTGGTCGTGCCAGAAGCGCACCGCACGGTTGCCCAAGAGCTGAGAGACCGGTACCAGAAAGCGAGGGTTCCACAGCAAATCGTGAAAGTGCGGCGCGATGCGCCAGTGCCCCAGAGAGTGAAACAGTACTTGGTTAGCGTTGCTGGATTCATTGCTGTGAAACTCGTGGAAGAGGGCGTTCTGAGGGTGCGCGGGATCCACGATCTCATTCAGCTCTGCGCGCAATGCGCCGATGTAATCATCGTCCAGCATGGGGACGCCGCTGACAAAACCGAATTCCTGAAAGTGTGTGAGCTGGTCTGTGTCGAGTTTGTAAGCATCCCAGTCACAGGTCTGCCAGTGCCGGCGCATGCGCTCGGTCAGTGGCTCATGTACCAGTGACAGGTCTGTCGGCTGGGTACTGCTTGTTGCCATCCTGTCGCCCTCAAATAGATAGCCGTTGGTTGCGGTATTTCTAGCGATGGCAGGTTTGTATGTATACTATTTTTCAGTTTTTCATCGGAAATTTATTTAAATTATAAAAAATAGGTAAATTTTGCGCGCACACCTGGAACGTATCACGCCGCAAGTGGGCAGCTCTGTTCATGGCCTCTGTGTCTCGGAGCCACAGTTTCCGGCGCCCTGGCATTTTCACGCGCAGTTCGAGCTGACGTATATTCGGCGTGGCTCCGGTGTCCGCCATGTTGGTAGCAGTATGGAGCCATTTGCACCGGGAGACCTGGTGCTGATCGGACCGAACCTGCCACACCGCTGGGAAAGCAGCGGCGGCGAAGCGTCCATGGTCGCCGACGCGGCACAAGCACTGGTGCTGCAGTGGCCGCAGGAGTTGATACCGCCCGGGCTGGAGCTGGTTGCCATCCATGAGTTATTGCAGCAGGCCGCGCACGGGGTTGTGTTTGAAAATGGCCGTAACAGGAATTTTGCAAACGCGCTGCATTCTGTCATCGAGGGCAGCGGGCTCGACCGGTTGCTGCGGCTATTGCGGTTACTTGAAGACCTGTCGCAGAGTCGCCTGCGGGTGTTGTCGGCGGATGATTTTCAATACGACCTCCAGGAAAATAGCGATAGCCGCCTGAACAGCGTGCTGGATTTTGTTCGGCACAATTACCACCGTAAAGTTACCCTGGCCGAGGCAGCGGCAGCCTGTGAATTGAGTAGCCAGGCATTTGCGCGTTTTTTTCAGCGGGTAATGAACCGCACCTTCTTCGAATATCTTACCGAATACCGGATCCACCTGGCCTGCCAGCAGTTGCGGCAGGGCAGTGACCCGGTGGCGGTCATTGCTGACCGCTGTGGTATTCCCTCTCTTCCCCTGTTCCACCGCCAGTTCAAGAAGTACCGCGGAACCACTCCGCTGGCTTACCGCAAATCCGGCTGAGTTGAGTTGGGCGGGGCAGTCGGGCGATCCGTCGGCCAGGTAATGTGTGCGCCGACCGGGTTCGCAGTTCCGGTTACTCGTTGCTGAAACACTTGACTTTCTACATTCCAATGGTTCATTTTCGTTCGTTATCGATCACAAGCGATCATTTGTGGTCGTAAATGGTGCGAATTTACGCTGTTTTGCATAGAAAATAATCAATAAGAAGCCAAAGCGATGAACATACTCAAACTCAGAAAACGGGTGACGCTGATTCTGGCGTCATTTATGACACTGCTGTTGATGGCGTTGCCATTGGGAGTGAGTGCCCAGTGGACGTCCATAAACCCGGGTGCCGGTGGTCAGGTGCAGGATGTGGTGGCCGACCCGAATATCAATCAGCGGCTGATTCTGGCCTCCGATATGGAAGGTATTTACGAATCACTCGACAACGGTGGATCCTGGCATGCCAAGGGCGAACTGCATCAGAACCGGGTGTATGCGGTGGCCATCCCCGAGCAGTCGGGCAACCAGAAAATGTACGTGGGCACCTTGTTCGGTTTGGAAGTATCCAACGATGGCGGTGACAGTTTCACCCTCGTCGAAGACACTAAGAAGAAATCCATCGGAGCCATTGCCATCCACCCAACCAACAAAAATATTGTGTTGGCCGCGGTGGGTTGGAAAGACGACTACGACGATGCCGGCGGCGGCAACCGCTTTTATAGCCTGTTTGGTATGTCAAAAGGTGGCAAGGTTATCGTCTTCAAGTCAATCGATGGCGGTGCCTCCTGGAGCCAGAAATCCACCGCCAACAGTTTTGGTGACCGCAACGTTTTCGCGATGACGTTCAATCCGGCCAATGGCAACGAGGTTTTTCTGGCCTCGGATGCCGGGGTGTTCAGATCGAGCAATGCTGGTGATTCCTGGAACCAGGTGAGTGCGCCTGCCGGCACCAACGGCCAGGCGAAAGGGCTGGATGTAAGCCCGGATGGCAAAGTGGTTTACGCGGTGTATCAAACCAATGCGGCGGCTAACAGCGGGCTCGACCAGGGCGAAAACCTGGAGACTGCCATTTTTGCTTCGCGCACATCCAGTATCGCCTGGCAGAGTGTCACCGGAAGCCTGCCGAACTACAGCTTTTGGCAGCCTGAAGTCGACCCTCGCTCTACTGGCAGCGCCCATAAAATGATTGTGTCCATGGACCAAGAGCGCAAGGGCGTCTACGAGGCAAGCATTAACTGGAACAGCAGCTACAGCAGTGCGTCCCCCAGCAGTGTGTCCTGGAACCAGGTCTGGACCGAAAGCGATGTGCTGGACGGTTGGGATGTTGGCAAGCCCAATGCGCGTTTCGCCCATTACACACCCAACTCCGCCGGCTGGGCGCGGGCCATCTGGTCGACGCAAAACCAGACGATATACCGCGGAGACTGGAACGGTTCCAGCTACAACTGGGTCAATCGCTACAGTTACACCACCAATCAGTATTTTGCCGATTACTACGGAATCCCCATTGCAACTTACGGTAGCCGCGGTACCGAAAGTACCTACACCTGGGATATCGATGCACACGGTAACTACGTCATCCAGGGGATGGGTGATAACGGACCTGTAGAGAGCTGGGATGGTGGCGCCACCTGGAGCAATGTCTGGATGCGCCAGAACGGTTTTCTGTCTGATGTGCAGGCGGTGGAAATTGCCGATGCCTGGGGTAAAAAAGTGGTACTTGCGCAAATGGCGGCCGGTTTCGGCGGGCATGCCGGCACGGGCAATCTGTATATCAAGCATCTCGACCAGTTTTCGCCGGCGGACGAGTGGGAATTCTACGCTGGTGGCAGTGAGTGGCGTGGTGGCGTGCCCAATGGCCTCATCAGTGATATTGCCGAGTCACCGGCCAAACCCGGGAAGGTATTTATTTTCTCCCGTGGCTATGGCCTCTACATGCAAAGTGATGTGGGTTGGGGCTACAACGAGCATGAGCAGGGCAACCAGCCGTGGTTCAATAAAATCTCCAACGGTGTAGCTGACCAGATTGCATCGGTCAAAAAAATTGCCCCGCACCCAACCAATGAAAACATTGTCTACCTGAGCTCGGTGAGTGGTGATACCGGGGTTTTTAAAGGTGAGTTCGCCAACGACAGCTGGTCCTGGTCGAAGATATACAACGGCGGCGGCTGGGATGCAGAAGTCTATGCCTGGGAAAACAATGGTCAGGTGATTCTGTTCTATTCGGGCAAGAGCTATCAGGACGGAGATGGTGATCACTTTGTCGGCGCCATCTCACTGGATGAGGGCGCCACCTGGAAAACCGTGCTGAAGAGTGCGGACACCCGCGCCCTGACCAGCCACAGCTGGTACAACACCGTGACCGGCGGCAGTAACAGCTACAGCTTCAAGTTCAGCAACAAAGGGGGGCTGACCGGCTACGACAACAAGGTGGTCATGGCGCATTACGACCATACCCTGCAGAAAACCTATGCCGTGATGGAGGGGACCATTACCGGCACCTCCACCCAGAACGCGAGTGTTTCCTGGGCAGATATTACCGGTGACCTCCACTTTGGCGGCCTGACAACGGCACGGGTGGTTGAGAGCGGCGGTGATCGTTTCCTGTATGTCTCCACCGCAGGTGCCGGTGCCTGGCGCAAGCAGCTGGGCGGGTCGTCCGAGGTGATTCCCACCGGCGTGACCATTAGCGGTTGCCCCAGTGCGGACCTGTCCGTGGATCAGACGGTCTCGCTGTCTGCAGATGTATCCCCTTCGAATGCAACCAACAAGTCGGTCGCCTGGAGCTCATCCAATCCGGCGGTTGCCACCGTGAATTCCAGCGGATTGGTTTCGGCTGAGGCCGCGGGCTCGGCCACCATTACAGTGACGACGGTGAGTGGTAACCGCAGTGCCACCTGTCCAGTCTCAGTCGCCGCTGACAGCAGCGATACGCTGGTGACGGTACGCGCACGGATGGCGCTGGGCAGTAACGATACGCTGCAGTTGCGGGTGGATGATGTCACTGTCCATTCCTGGACGATCTCCGGCAGCAGTTATGCGGATTACTCCGTAGCCAAGCCGGTCGATGGCAACGTCAAACTGTACTTCCCGGATAACGGCACCGATATCGAGGTGGATTATCTGCGGATTGATGGCACCACCTATCAGGCGGAAGATCAGGCCATCAACACCTCTGCGTGGATGAATGGTTCCTGTGGTGGCGGTGGCTACGCCCAGATCATGCACTGCCCTGGATACATCGACTTCGGCAGCATCAGCGCGGGTGGGGCTGGCCCTGGTGATATCCCGGTGACCGGGGTCGCGGTGAACAACTGCTCCAACCCTGCACTCAGTGTTGGCGAAACCTTTGACTTCAATGCCACGGTTTCGCCGGCTGATGCCACGGACTCATCGGTTACCTGGAGCTCCAGTAATACCGGTGTCGCCAGTGTGGATGGCGCAGGTGTTGTTACCGCGTTGTCGGCGGGCAGTGCCAGCATTACCGTCACCACCAACGATGGCGGCTTCGCCAGTGGCTGCTCAGTGAGCGTGACCAGCGGAGGCTGGCAGCCCACCGCGTACCGTTACCTGATGCTCTACGGCTACGGAACCGTGCAGCTGGATGTGACGATGCAGCAGATCCACTGGATGGTGGGTGGCCAGTCTTACCCGGATCCGAAACTGACCTGGAGCACCAAGTCCCAGGTAACTTCCAGCACCAATGGCAGCAACGACTATGCCGCATTCGACAACACCAATGTGGGTTGGAATATCGGGAATAATTTCCCGGCGTGGATCAAGATCGACCTGGGTGCAGGCAACGAGATTGCGCCCGATGCCATCAAGCTGAAACCCAATGCCGATAATCGGGGTTTCTCGTCCTTTGAGGTCTTTGGTTCCAACAACAACAGTGACTGGACCTCGATCTACTATAAAAGTGGGCTGACAAGCTCGGACTATTCCGGCCTGACAACCTTCTCGTTTTCCAACTGATCGCTGGTTTGCCAGCAAGCTAGACGAAACGGGGGAGCCTTAGCAGGCTCCCCTTTTTTGTTCGCTAAGGTGGCTCGGCAGTAAGGTCGCGTAAACGAAAGGGTGGGGGAGGGAGGATGCGAAGGCGCCTGTCTAGGAGTATTCTGGCGCCATGATTGAAGGCGTTGTCGCTGTCTGGAGCGCATACCAATCGTTGACACCGCGATCCCTGCGTGATCAAATTCGATCGAAATAAATCATAATAAATCATTGCGATCGCTGCATCTCATCCCGTCCGTTCACAGCGGTAAATCCGAGGGATACCTGAGTGAGCGATGGCTACGCATCTGTCGTAGTACAGAGCAGATAGTGGAGATGAGTATGCGTATCGAGACCCGCCAGGTGCTGTTCAACCCGCAGAGAATTCTGGGTGACGAGCAGCTCGCCAGTAGCTTTCATTTGCATGGAGAATGGGGGGATCGTTGCGGCCTCTCCATATTCCGTACCGTGGCGCAGCCACCGTATTCGGAAGACTACCTGCTCGGTCAGATCGTCAACGACGACGGCCGCTGGACCAATTTTCCCTGTTGCCATGGTGATGTTGCTGGACGCTGGATCTGGGCTCACGCACTGGCCACCTCCAATGACCCGGGCAATCCGCCAGAGTATCTGAAATCACTCGTCGACAAGGCCATTGCTTTACAGCAGGCCGATGGGCATTACGGCAATGCGACCATCAAGCCGGGTGTCGAGACAATGCTGGGGGCCTACGGCAATGGCTGGATGCTTCAGGGGATTGCGAGTTATGCGCGAGTGCATGGTGGCGAGGCAGTGCTTGCGGCTTTGCGCGCGCATGTCGATTGGTACATTGACCAGTACGAGTACTGGGAAGATGTATCGCGGAAAATCTCCGAACGCGGTACAGAGTTTTACGCAGTAACCCCAAGCGGATATTTTCATGGGCTCAACGGATTGATTGAAGCCCACAAAGTTCTGCAGGATGAGCAGATCCTTGAGCTCGCCAAAAAGATAATTGATCTGGCGCCTCCGCTTGAGGAGGCGGACCACTCCCACTCTTACCTGACCATTCGTCGCGGCTGTCTGGCGTATGCTGAGCAAGTAGGGGATGAAGCGTTGCTCAATCGGGTGATGGGGGAGCTGGAGCAAGTCTGGCAGGAATTTGTATTGGAAGCGGGCGGTATTCCCGAGCGCTTTCGACATTTCGAGGATGACGCCCACATTGATGACGAGGGTTGCTCCCACTCCGACTGGATTCTGCTTTGCCTCAAGTTGCACAAGCTGACAGCGGAAAAGCGCTGGCTGGACCGCGCCATCCTGTGCATCGAAAACCAGTTCTTCTACAACCAGACCATTAATGGTGGGTTTGGCGCGCGCCTGATTCTGAAAAACAGTTATCTGCAGATGGGTAAAGAAGGTTACTGGTGCTGCTCACTGTACGGGCCGGCGGCCATGTTGGAAGCGGCCAGCTACCTGACGCGCATCGAAGGGAATACTCTCAACCTTTTGTATCCACTGGAAGGTGAGCTGTCATTCGGGGACAACCGGGTGCGCCTCAAATGGAGAGACGATCTGCAAGAGTACTCGGTCGATCTGTCCGACGCACCGGATATTGATGATGTGCAGTTGTATCAGCCCCACTGGATGCGGGCCAGCCAGACTGCTGAAGCGGGATGCCACCGTTTTCAGGTTCAATGGCAATTCTGGAACGGCCTCCCCGAGCGTGCACCCGAGCCGGTATCTCCCGAAGAGGGTGGGCGTTACACACAATTTCTCGGCCCGTGGATGATGGTGTCCCGCCCCAATAAAGCCAGCGCATACCCACAAGTTCCCATGGCGCAGCTGCGCGAGACTGGTCAAGCCCGAGGGCTGGAAGTGCGCCCAATGCGCAAGCTGCCACAGTCGGACAAAAGCCTCAGCGTGGTCATGGCTTCCGATGTGGAAGTCAGCATGTATGACGTATTTTCCTGGGCCTCTGACAAGCCAGATACGCTGCGGCTATATCCCCTGAAAGATAAGGAAAGCCCGGATAGCGCACGATCCTGGTTCTCGGCAGCTCCATACGGTGACAAGTGCTGCGACAAAGAATAAAGCGGTGATTGATTAAAATTAGTCGGTTACTAGACAACAGTCGGTAAAAACGGAATAACCATAATGAATACTACTACCGCAACTGATACCCACCCCGGCGCTGGCCAAGCGTCCGGTGGTGACCTGGCCACGGGGCCTGCGCGCTCGCGCAAACGCGACGTCTGGTTTTATGCCCTTGGCGATGGCGGCTCAGCGATCCCGCTTCTGACCATCGGCAACTTCGCCATGATTTTTTACACCCAGGCGTTAGGGCTTCCGGCGGCGCTGGCGGCGTTGGCTCTGGGTATTACAACCTTGTGGGACGCGGTAACGGATCCGGTGATGGGGTTTGTCAGCGATAACACCCGCAGCCGCTATGGACGGCGCCACCTCTACATGCTGGTTGGCGGCCTGGCGACCAGTGTCTCTTTATATTCGTTATGGTCCGTACCCGAATTCTTTATGGCCAGCAACGCGCTGCTGTTTACCTACCTGCTCGTTGCAAACCTCATTTTGCGCACAGCGGTCACCGTATTCGTGGTGCCGTTTACCGCGCTCGGGTTTGAAATCTGCAAGACCTATGAATCCCGTGCCAGCCTGCAGTCGGTGCGCATGGTGGTGAATATGGCGATCAACTTCACCTTTGGTGCCATGGCCTGGAGTCTGTTTTTCCAGGATGGCACCAATGCCGATGGCTCCCGCCTGGATGGCACCAAGATTCTTGAAAATTACGAGACCATGGGGCTGGTCATCAGCCTGGGCACGGCCGCGCTGGTGTTACTCTGTTGTTACCTGACAAGGAAATTTATTGTTGATTCCCGCAACATGGAAATGCACGGGAATGGCCTGAAGGATTTCTTCGCGACCGTATGGGGCATCCTCAAAGACCCACATGCCAACAAGATTTTTATGTTCTACGCGGTCGCCCAGGTCGGCGTCGGGTTAACGGCCCAGATGCAGATCTACACCTATATCGACTACATGGGGCTGAATGCTTTCCAGAAATCGTTTGTGCACGGCTCCACCATGGTGGGTTTTACCCTGGGCTCATTGGCGATTATCCCGCTGGTCAAGCGCATCGAGAAGCGTACCCTGTGCAAGCTCGCGGTATTGATCAGCGCCGTGTCTGGCGTAGCCATGTACTTCCTGTTCGGCCAAACCGGGTCCCTCGAAACCATCGCCAAAGGTGGTGAGTGGGCAGTGTCCATAAGCTTTGGTGTGTTCCAGGGGCTCTATTGGCTGGGCTGCGGCATCATCATTCCCCTGGCGGTATCGATGATCGCCGACGTGTCGGAAATGAACTTCCGCAAAACCGGGGTGCTGCGGGACGGTTCCTACTCTGCCATGTTCAGCTTCATCCTGAAAGCCGCGACCTCCGTTGGCCTGTTGGTGAGTGGTTTTGCGCTCACCTTGATGGGGTATGTGGAAGGGGTGACCAAGCAGGAGCTAGAGGTGGCGCAGTCCATTGCAAACTTTACCTTCTTGGGAGGTCCGGCAATCATGGCACTGTCCCTGCTGTTCCTTGCGCGCTATCGCGTTGATCGCAGCGAAGTGACAAACCTTCAGCAAGCGAATTAAAGACTCTCTCGAGATTAACTTGTAACTGACGTTCTTTTAAAAACGCCACGCTCTGCCGTGGCGTTTTTGTTACGGCGCTACTGAATGGTTTCGCGCCGGATGTTCCGGCCATCAGCCGTGCGCGAGTACTGGAGGAAAATAATGAAATTCTGGCGTCTTTCCCTATCTGCGATCACTCTCAGTCTCTCCTTATGCACCCAGGCGGCGACTGTAACCGCCGAGCTGGGCGAAGGTGTTCCGATTAATCCACGGCTGTTCGGCGTGAATGGGGTGCATGAAACCAGTGAAGACCTGGCTGCAGACCCGGCCTACCGTGCGATGCTGCGCGCACTCAATGCGCAGGGGATTCGCTATCCGTCTGGTAGTCCCGCCTCTTTCTGGGACTGGGAGCGTGGCCATTTCATTCCCGAAGAAGAAATTACCAAGATCTGGCCTCCTGGTGCGTTCAACTGGATGCTGGAGCTGGTGGAAGACACCCGTGACATGCCGGACGGTGCCCTCGGACCGGAGCGTTTTTATGAATTCGGCCAATCCATCGATACGGAGATTCAGTGGATGCTGAATCTTACTACCCGTGAGAATGATCAAATCGTGGCTTTAAAAAGGCTGAAAGCGCTTGGCGCGGATATCCAGTATATCGAGATGGATAATGAGACTTATTTTTGGGGCAACGAGTTTGGCGATGCCGAGCGAGGCCTCAACTATGCACAAAGGGTCGCAAAGCTAAGCCCGCAGATCCGCAAGCTCTATCCCAACGCGCGTATCGGTATGGTGACCCGTGAAGACGATCTGTTCGAGTCGAATCATCAGGATGATTCTGCGGCGATGGTCAACTGGAACCGGCAGATCATGCAACCGGAGTTTCGCCCCCATTTCGATGCGCTGATCCTGCATCACTATGTAATGAAGCGGCAAAAGCTGGATCCATATACCAGCGATACTGAGCGCTCCAAGGCTTTTCTTGCTTACCCAACGGCGACCCTCGACCGTGCAGCACGCCTGATCAAGGAGCGCTTCGGTGACTATCCCATGTGGATTACCGAGTACAACGTGATCGCCTATTACAAGCAATTCCATGGCACCGGAGAATCCGCAGAGTGGATGTTATCCACCCGGGATACTGGCTGGAACTCACTGTACCAGGCGAGCTTTATTCTCAATGGTATGAACAACCCCAATGCGATCGAAATCTTGAACCACCATAGCATCGGCAATCTGGATTATGGCTGGGGGTTGGGTCATCCCATTGATGAGCAGTCAGGGACCATCACCAAGATGGGGCAGTTGTATGCGCACCTGTCGAGCCTGGCCGAGCAATATGAGCAGATGCATCCGCTGCAATTTACTAATAATCCACCTCTGGGAGTGGAGATAGAAGGGGATACTGGGCAGCTGGCCTTGTATGGAGCAGCGCTGTCCGGCGCCAAAGGGCAATCATTGTGGGTCATCAACCGCAGTGATCAGATCATCAATATTGAATTGGCGAAACAGGGAGCTCCCATCGAGCAATGGATTTACCCAGCCATCGAGCAGGCGCCCGCAAGTGTGACGGTGCGTTATCCGGGGGATATACCTATTTGGCAGCAGGGGCCGTTGAAGCTCGAAGCGCGTGCCTTCAAGTCAGGGCAGCGTGTCGAGATTCCCCCCTATAGCTTATCGATCCTCGAGCGTGCGGAAACGGGCGCTCGCTAATCGTCAAAGGGAAGGTCTTGCAACAAAAAAACAATCATCGATGATTGATTTTGATCTTTCTATCGCAGCATGATTGGATCGATTGGCGCTTAAAATTTCAATCTGGTAAAACTAGGGGGGTGGAGAACGGCACCGCTTTAAGAGATGTCTCCCCTAGTTTGGTTGGCTTTCAGCACGAAGGCCGCCTGTCTAAGTGGGCACAACAGACTTTTCTGAGCATTTTATTTGGGGTGCGTGGAAAATAACAAAAATGATTGCAAATGATTCCAAATGATTCATAATCGTCTCATGTTGCTTTTTGCGTGATTGGTTTTGATGGTGAAGTTCTCAGTGCAAGGGCAGCTGCACACTTTCAATACAATAAAAATGGTGAGAGATATGCTGAAGAACAATGCGTTCAATCGCACCCTCCTTTCCTCTGCCGTAGCGGCAGCGATGACAGGCATGACCGGCTACGCGTTCGCGCAAGAAGCCGCGGTTGGCGAGGCCGCACTGGAAGAAGTCGAAGTTGTAGGTATTCGTAGCAGTTTGATGCGCTCCGCAGATGTGAAGCGGGACTCAATGGGCTTTACGGACGCGATTACCGCGGAAGACATGGGTAAGTTCCCGGACTCCAACCTCGCGGAATCCTTGCAGCGAATTGCCGGCGTCTCTATTGATCGCGAAAATGGTGAAGGTAAAGGTGTCACCGTACGCGGGCTTGGGCCGCGTTTTAACCTGGTGCAAATTAATGGCCGTCAAACGGCTTCCGCCAGCGGTAGTCGTAGTTTTGATTTCTCCACCATTTCCCCAGATATGATTCGTGCGGTTGAGGTACACAAAACTTCCGCAGCACATCGCGAGACTGGTGGTATGGGTGCCACGATCAATGTGGAAACCATGCGCCCCCTAAACGAGCCTGGCGAGCGCTTTATCCTGAGCGGTAAAGGTATTTACGATCAGTCTGCGCAGGATCCGTCGTCCACCCCGGAAATTTCTGGCATTTATTCCAATACGTTTGACGACAACAAGTTTGGTGTGGCGATCGCGGTTAACTACCAAGAACGACAAAATGGTCGTAATGAAGCGCGTGACCTTGCGATCCTCACGAACGAATGGGGGCAGCCTTCGCGCGATTGGCAGAACAGCCAGGGTGCGGTCGATAACGACAACCAGGTGAACAAGCCTGTCGACGGGGACTTGTTTGCACTGTCTCGGATGAACTTTTACAACATTGTCGATCAAGAGCATGAGCGCGCGAATGCCCAGGCAGTATTCCAGTGGCGCCCGGTAGAAAATATTACCGCAACCGCGGACTACAACTTGTTCCGTAAAGATATCGATACTGTTACCAACAAAGCTTCCCTTTGGTATGACTGGGTTACGGCTTCCTCCACTGCAGTCTGGAGTGATGACCCGATCAAAGCTCCAATTGTTTACGGCGAAGTGGCGGGTGGTCCTAACCCTGGCGAAACTACCTTTGCTGTTGAAGAGCAGCATGTGCGAAATGAATTGCAAACCTATGGCTTGAATGTTGCCTGGGACTTCTCCGAAGAGCTGTACTTTGAATTTGATGTCAATGGCTCAGTAAACGAAGTGTCCCCGAACGGCGGCCGACTCGGCTCGAAAGCCGATGTGGAAATGGCTGCGCTTACTCGTCGCGCGGTAGGCGTGGACTTTACCGGTGATATTCCTTCTCTGTATGTGAACAACCCAAATGTGGTGCCATCAGATGTGGTTCCGCTAACGCATCGTATTACCAGCGAAACCAACGAAGCTGAAATTGATCAGGCGAAATTTTCTGGTAAGTGGAAATTTACCGATGAGCAGTCTCTAGATTTCGGCTTGCAGGCAACCGATATTGCCTGGTCTACCGGTTCCATCCGTGTGGAACGTGGACGTGGGTACTACGAGCAATTTAAAGGCGATTTTGCGTCATTCGGTGGTTTTGAACCATTCAATTTCCTGCAAGGCTTTGATGCGGATTATGGCGATTTCGTTACCGCCGCACAGCAGTTGCCCAATGGCACCTTCCTGATGCACCCCTGGACAGGTGAAAACTACACCTTTACAGAGGATAACCTGTATCAGCAGGCGCTTACCTTCGACTTAAACGAGATGATGGATTATCTCGCCGCCAACTATGGCGACTATGTAGATGGTAAAGACTCTCCTGCAACCACTCTGGGTGCCTGTGGCTCGGTATTTTGTGCTTCGAACCAATATCAGTTCTCCGACTATCAGGAAGTTGAAGAAGATACCCGCGTAGCTTTCCTCCAGTACAATCTGGAGTCTGAGATGTTCGATATGCCATACGGTATGCACCTTGGGTATCGCTACGAAAAAACAGACATTACGGCAAGTTCCGCCATCTCTGACTACAGCGGCGTAATTTGGGTCAAGTACAATGAAATGGCATTTGTTCCAAAACTGGATGAAAACGGCAATCAAGTACAGACCATGGGCACGCGTGAGGGTTCGTACGAGTACCATCTGCCAAGTTTCAACCTGAATGTCAATTTGACGGAAGATGTCGTGGCACGGATCGGTTACGGCAAATCACTGGCGCGCGCGAACCTGCCTGCTTTGCGTGGTGGTGTAACCATTGACCCGCGCAGCATCAATGTGGCTACGCCACCGGCGCGCACCGGTAACCCAAACCTGAAGCCTCTGGAATCTACCAACCTCGACCTTTCCTTGGAGTGGTATTACGGCGAGGGTAGCTATGTATCCCTTGCTTGGTTCGATAAAGAAATTGAAGGCTTCACAAAAACCGTTGACACAGTCCTGAATGTTGACGGTTTGTACAACCCGGTATTTGGGCAGTACGCGGATGAGGCAATGGCCACCGGTCTTACTGATCTGACGGAAATCTTCCAGTGGATCATGGAGGAAAAAGAGGGTGCTCCTGGTGTGACAGTCACTGGCCCGGGTACTGGCCAGGTGATTGGCGATGCTTCCCGAGACCCGCTGACCGATTTCAAAATTGGCCTGCAGACCAATGGTGATGACAAGAACGGTGTTGACGGATGGGAGTTCTCTGTACAGCACATGTTCGGCGAAAGTGGCTTTGGTGCATTCGCTAACTACACCATCATTAACTCTGATATTGGCTACAGCCCCTACACACTGGAGGGCTCGGCTGCGCTACTTGGTGTGAGTGACTCTGCAAACGTGGCGGCATTCTATGAAAACTATGGTTTCCAAGCCCGCGTTGCATACAACTGGCGTGACAAGTTCTTGAAGGCGCACACGCAAGAGCTCAGCCTGATCGAGCCTATTTTTGTTGAGGACTTCCAGACGGTTGATCTGAATGTAAGCTACGAGCTGAACGATAATGCGGAGATTTTCCTGCAGGCGATTAACATCCTGGATGAAAATAATGATTCGCACGGTCGTGGTGAGAACCTGATGATCAGTCACGAGGAAACTGGCGCTCGTTGGATGTTGGGCGGTCGTTATACCTTCTAAGTGATGTTGGATGTTTGAAGACCAGATAACCCCCGCTTGCGGGGGTTATTTGTATACGGCGTATGCAGAGTGAGTGAAGCAAATGAAGTCAGTAGCCTGGCTAATGTCGGTAGTGGTAGCCCTTGCGATATTGGGGTGTTCTAAGAGTGATGATGTCCGCGCGCCCGATCTGAGATGGGAATACTGGGCCCCTGGTGGTGGTGGCGAAATCCAAAGTATCTATTTGGAACCTGGAGTAAAGGATCGTTTCTATGTCATGAGTGACATGGAGGGACTATACCGTTCCGATGACGGCGGTGAGTCCTATCGTCTTCTTGCAGCAGATCTACCTCAGCTCAATGTATTTGGGCTTACCAGCGATCCTCAGAACCCAGACAAGCTATTCCTTGGCACCCATCGTATGGCGCTGGTGAGCGAAGATGCGGGGGAGTCCTGGCGGGCGATAGAAGAAACGCTGACGTATCCGATTCAGCTTATCCAGGTTAATCCGCAAGATAGTAGTCATGTGGTGATGGCCTTAAGCTCGCCCGACATTGTCGATCTAAATGATATGCCCAAGCGCGTACCGGAGTACCCTCATGGGGATGCGCACCCCGGGCTGGTGTTTGTCTCTCGGGATGGTGGGAAAAGCTTTACCCAGTATTTTTACGATCGAGAGCACGAGAAGGCGCAGAACGCATGGCAGTTGGAGTTTGATAGCGATAATCGGCGCTTATATATCGCCACCGAGCGTGGCTTGTATGCCTCCGCTGACGGCGGCGAAAGCTGGGAAGCAATCATTGCTCCAGATGGTTTCTCTGCTGCCCTTGGCATTGACGTGTCGCCAGATGGCGAAACGGCATTCGCGATATTTGCCCGGGACAAACAGATATCGTCGGTGTTTGCCGCCGATGCACAAGCGCTGGCCGCAGGCACCCCGCAGTGGAACCGGGTCGATCATTTGTACCCGGGCCCGGAAGGTGATCCCGAGCTGGCGCAGCAACGACTGGCGCAGCCTGGCGAGACGCGAAAGGAGTATGACGGAGAGTCATACACAAACCCGGGCCAGCGCTATGCGCGACTCAAGATTGACCCGCGCAGCGGAAAGGCGGAGTTCGGTTTGGATGCCAAGGTGCGGTTGCTAATGGGTAAAACCATGAAGCACCACAACAGCTCCTTATTTTACTCGGAGTTCGATGTGAGTGACGGTGTTCCGCAGCGTGGGAGCTGGCAGCGAATCTATTACGAAGGCGGTCGCAAGGGCTGGGAAACCTCGCAAGGCTCTGACAATTACATTCAGGTAGATAGTTTCGATTTTGTGCCGCCGAGTTGGCAGCGTGACAACGCCATCATTTTGGAAAATGGCCATGGAATCAGCCTCCTGGATATGGGGGCTGAGGGGTTCCCGAAAACCGGCGGCGAAACAGTGTTGTATCAGACCGCGGTACGCGAAGGAAACGGTGCCCAGGGGCATGTTACCTGGCGCAATCGAGGCTTTGTTAATACCTACAATGGTGATTTCGCCACCAGTCAGAATTACTTTGTGGCGGCACTGAGTGACCAGGGGCTGCACGAGAGTTGGGATCATGGCCGTAGCTGGATTCGCGACCTGCGCCCGTCACCGAAGATCACTGCATCGAAGTCAGTGGAAATCCTGCAAACGGAGCCCCCGGTGGTAGTGCTGGGCACGGGCTATGGTTACGGTGCCGGTGATATCCCCATGGGGCTTTGGGCAAAATCTCTGGTGCACCACTCTCCTGAAGACCAGTGGAAGCATCTGGCAGGTGGGATCGCCGACTGGACCGGGCCTGAGTCTGAAAATGCGAACGGGTTGCCGTCGGTACCGGACCACGCGCGGGTCCCTATGAATGAAGAGGCCTGGGGGTATCGCATCTGGGCGATGGCTGCAGACACACAAGTGCCTGAGCGTTTGTTTGTCGGCTTTAAAAGCGAAGGTATCTACGTTTGCGACAACGTGCCCGCGCTACTCAGTGGTGAGGGGGATGGCTTCCGTAAGATGGATCTGGGCCCGGTTGAGCTTCCTAAAACGAGTCTCGTCGCGCACCCCCTCAGAGGCAATGCGCTGTTCTATCCCACTGGCAACAGCTTGTACCTATACAGTGATGGCGAGAGCCGGGAAGTGCATCGCTTCACTGGACTTGTTGAGGACGTGAATGCCTGGGTCGACGGTGATGTCTTACATCTTGCCGTGGCGGCCGTAAACCCGGAGGACGCAAGCCACAATGTTTACGTGAGCTCAGATGGCGGTGAGCAGTGGCACACGGTGCTAGATCGTGCAGGCCTGCGCGAGGCGGGGGTTCCCGGCTTCTTCGAGACCTCTGCTTATCCGCGGGGAGATCCACTGATGCCATTTATGGGTGGGCTCGCAGGCTACCAGGATTGGTTGATCATACCGGTTGGCTCCATCCGTAATAATTTGGGTATCTTTGCGGTTTACCTGGGGCAGGGCGCGGAACAGGCTTCTGTGTTTAACATCACCGGCAAGGGGGCAAATCGTCACGGCTATACCCGTGTGAATGAGGGCGAAGTGCGTTGGTTAGATGGTGTGCCATGGATTGTACATAGCACTCGCGGTGCAGGTGTCGTGGCGGCTAGCCTGGAATCGTTGCAATGAAAGTCGCATACCTGTGTCCCTTCTGGGGCTCAGAGGATATGCCGTTTGAGTCCTTCCTTGCCAAGGCGCGCGCGGCGGGCTACGACGGTGTAGAAGTTGCATTCCCGGATGACCGGGGGCGCTGTCGTGAAATGGTCGCCGCATTGCAAGAGAGCGGGCTGATTTATGTCGCACAGCATTGGGACACGTTTACTACTGATTTTACTGCTCACCAACACCTTTACTATCCCCGCCTTGAACAGTTGGCGGAAACCGGTCCTCTGTTTATTAACTCCCACAGCGGTCGCGATCATTTCTCGCTGGAGGAAAATCTGCTGTTGCTTGAAGGGGCGGACCGACTTTCGGAAGAGCTTGGGCTGCCGATCTACCACGAGACGCACCGCGGCCGCTTCAACTTTGCATGTCATGTCACCGCTGCTTTCGTCGACGCCAAGCCAGACTTGAAACTGACAGCGGATTTCAGTCATTGGTGTTGTGTCGCCGAGTCTCTACTGGAGGATCAACAGGAGGCTCTCCAGAAAGCCATTCAGCGTAGTTTCCACGTGCATTGCCGGGTAGGGCATATTCAGGGGGCTCAGGTGATGGACCCTACCATGCCGATCTATGCGCGGGCGCTCGAGAGGCACTTGCTGTGGTGGCTCGAGATTGCCGCGGTTGCCAAGGCGCGAGGGCAAAAGATACTGACATTTACCGCTGAATTTGGCCCAGCTCCCTATATGTTGCCTCACCCTGAGCGTGCGGGGCCGATTGCCAATCAATGGGCGCAAAATGTTTGGATAATGGAAGCATTGCGCCGTCATCTTGCGCAAAGCGGCGTCGGTCACTCCCTAATTTCGTAATAGCGATCATCTTCCACTCTCGGCAAAACCGATGGGTACATGCTTGATGTTATCGGTTTTGCCGCCCAATCTAGGCCTAATGGCGCCAGACCACTCCCGGGTGTGCTTAGTCAATCATTTTCATTCAAGTGTTGACTGTTTGTGATTGTAAATGCTAGTTTTTGCTACACAATAACGATCATAAAAGCGATGACTCGGCTCTCAGCGGTATTCAGGTTTCTTCGGTTGCGGAAATTGCCTGTTCTTGGAATAGGCAGCTCGATGAAGGAACTTTGAGGCGTAAGTAGTCAGGTCTCGCGTGAGAAAGCGGTGGGAATAATGGCGAACACGGTACTCCTGAACAACGTCGACCACGGGTCGCTCAAAGTAGTCGAGCATTATGGGGAAGCGCTCGGTCACAACGTTGGGCGCACGGTTGTGTTCCCTGCAGAATTTGAGCAGCTTCAGTGTGAGTACCCACTTTTAATCGCTCGTGGAAGCGACCCCGGCCGGTATCAATGCATCGCCCTGTTTGGCTTTTCCGCAGACGAAAACCTCTTTCTAGATCCAAGTGTCCCCGGTAGCTGGGATGCCAGCGTAGTCCCCCTGATCATTGCCAAAGGGCCCTTTTTGATTGGAAATCAGGAAGAGTTCACGCCATCCGGTCCGGTACGAAAAGCGGTAGTACATATCGACCTGGATGATCCCCGCGTAAGTACCTCCGAAGGCCAACCGCTGTTTATGGATTTTGGAGGCAGCTCACCTTTTCTTGAGCAGGTTCAGCAGCGACTTCAGGCGTTGGACGAGGGCATTGGCATGAGCCGTGCCTTCACGCAGGCGCTATCTGATTTGGGGCTATTGCAGGCGGTCGCACTGGATATTGGTCTTAGTGATGGAAATACCTACAAGCTCGAGGGCTATTTCACTGTGAGCCGCGAACGCCTTGAGGCGCTGCCAGACGAGACTTTGGGTCAATTGCACCGTGGTGGCTACCTCGCCGCTATTTACGCAATGCTTGCCTCTCTAGCCAATATGCAAAAATTGGTGAAGCGCAAAGAGGCGCTGTTGGCTGCGGAAGCCCAGGTAGCAGCAGAGGTCGTCAGCGCATGATCGGCGAGGCCGTGGCCGAACTGCAGAGCCCCCCTTTGGCGGTGAAAGAAATTGACTGCTCTGCTGCTGGCGGAATGGTCGGTGCTGCAGTGATTGCCAGTGGTGAACCCGTGGTACTGCGGAATCTCGTGTCGCACTGGAATCTGGTGGCATTGGCAGCCGAAGGTGATGCGGTATTCGCCGGCGAGTTGCTGTCGGCCTACAACGGTCGCACGGTCATGACCTATAGCGCACCAGCCCAAGAACGGGGGCGTTACTTCTACCGGGATGATTTCCGGAGTTTTAATTTCACAAAGCAGGGTGACTCTCTGTCTGGTTTCTTTGCGCGTTTGGAAGCTCGCAAAAACGATCCAGGTGCGCACTCTATATTTGTTCCATCGATGCATCTACCGAGCTTTTTGCCATCACTTATGGACAAGAACGTGCTGCAAATCGATGGGGTCGAGGCACCGCTGGTTCAAGCATGGCTAGGAAGTCCCTCATTAATCGCCTGTCATTTTGATTCGATGCAAAACATTGCCTGCTGTGTTGCGGGAAAACGCCGTTTCACTCTCTTTCCTCCTGAGCAGGTTGCAAATCTCTATGTGGGTCCTCTGGACAACACACCAGCTGGGCAGCCGGTGAGTGTGGTGGATATTGATCACCCGGATTTGGATCGTTTTCCAAGGTTTGCAGACGCTCAAGCAGTCAAACGAGTGGTCGAGCTTGAGCCAGGAGATGCCCTTTTCCTTCCGAGTATGTGGTGGCATCAGGTTGAAGGGCTCGCGCCTTTTAATGGCATGATTAATTACTGGTGGCGCAATACCCCCGCATACTGCGGTGACCCAATGGACGCTCTGACCCATGCGATGCTGAGTATTCGTCAGCTGCCGGAGGCAGAACGTATCGCCTGGAAAGCACATTTCGAACACTATGTTTTCACCTCGCAGGACGGTCGTCATGACCATATTCCCCAGCCGGCACTTGGCCGGCTGGGGCCTTTTTCTGAGCGCGAGGCGAGGCGGCTACGCTCGATACTCCTAAATCAATTGAACTGTTAATACATCGACCGAATTACTCGTGGATAATAAAAATGAAAAAAGTATCTTCAGTAACGAGAGAAAATCAAACCAAGCAAAGATCTGCATCTGAACAGCCTTCGCGGCTAGGTAAAGGTACAGGGCCAGCAAGCGCGCTGTTTGCTGCGGCTATTATGCTGTCTGCATGCGGGGGCGGGGCCGGCGGAGGAGATTCCGATCCGGGTACAACATCGCCACCAATTGCCACCCCGCCGGATACTGGCAGTGATGATTCACAAAATGCGTGGACGTTTCGGGATATCACGGCGTCTTCTGGTCTCGCACATCAGTGGGGCATAGTAGGGGCCAGCGAGTCAAATCCTGAAAGCGAACCCGAGCTATTTGCGGGCGGTATCGCCGTAGGCGACTATGACAATGATGGCCGGATTGATATCTACATTGATTCCGGAAATCGAGAGCCGAGTAAGCTTTACCGAAACCTGGGTGGCAATCAGTTTGAAGAGGTTGCGGCAAGTGCTGGGGTAAAACTAGAGAACCATCGGGGTAGCGGCCCAACGTTCGCAGATGTCAATGGCGATGGCTGGTTAGATTTGTTTGTCGGCGGTCTTGCTGGCGATGGAAATCGGCTGTTTATTAATAATGGCGATGGTACGTTTTTGGATGCCACAACAGCTTCCGGTTTAACCATGGAAGCGCCCAATACGGTATCGGCAGCTTTTGGTGATCTCAATGGTGACGGTTTCCTCGACCTCGCGGTGGCCCACTGGGGTAATGAGGTCAAGCCGGAGACCGAAACTATCTGGTTGGGCAATGGCAGCGGCTATTTTTCTGATGCGAGTGAAGCCACGGGAATCGCTGCCCAGCTACACACCACCGATGCAACTGGCGTTGCCGGTGTAAAAGACTACTCCTTTACCCCGACCTTTGCCGATTTCAATAATGATGGCTGGGCCGATTTGGCCATGGTTGGGGACTTTGCTACCAGTAAATATTTCTTAAATGACGGAACCGGTCGCTTGATGGATGCCACTGCCGGGCAGCTATCAGACGAGTTCGGTATGGGCAGTGCCATTGCCGACTATGATAACGATGGTGATCTCGACTGGTTTGTTACGTCAATTTTTGAAACGTCGGACTTCGGTGTCGCAAAAATAGGAAACCGCCTTTACCAGAATGGCGGTGGCTACTTCGACGATGTGACGTTTGCCGCACGGGTTGAAAATGGCGGCTGGGGCTGGGCCGCTTGTTTTGCGGATTTCAATAATGATGGTGCGCTGGATATCTTCCATACCAATGGATGGTATGAGGCATCTCAATATGACCCGGAGCAACAGGACTACCACGTAGACCCCAGTAAATTGTTTATCAACGATGGCGGTGGTGTCTTCGCGGAAGAGGCAGAGCTTCGCGGTATCACAGATGTCGGTCAGGGACGTGCTGTTAGCTGCTTTGATGCCGACAATGATGGTGATATCGATCTGCTGGTGGTCAATAACGACCCCCAGGGGAACAGCTTTATTCTTTATGAGAATATTGATGGCAACGAAGCCGGAAATCACTTAAGTATTTCTCTGCAGGCGAGTGGTGGGGACACCGCAGCCACCGGCACCCGAGTCTATGTCACCGCAGGTGGCGAAACACAGATGCGGGAAGTACAAATTGGCAGCAACTTCACCAGCCAAAATCCGCAGCCACTGTATTTCGGGCTGGGTGATGCAGAGACCATCGATGTCCTTCGTGTGCGCTGGCCGGATGGCTCCGAAGAACAAATCGGAAACTTCCCGGCCAATCAATGCCTGCGTATTTCCCCCTCCGGCGACGATGTTCCCCTGGCCGGTGACCACTGTATGAATCCGGCGGAAGACTGGCAGCCTGTCGAAGGCGGTGGCTCCGATCCTGGTAACCCTTCCGCGGAGCCACCGCTAGCGACGCCGGGGGTCGGTGTCGACGTGAAGGACGTGTCACCGTCCGTGGCACGTCAATGGAGCGAAGTTCTGCTTGAAGGTGTGCGCAACGACTTTGCACGTCCCACCGTGCATGCGCGCAACCTGTTTCACATTTCCGCCGCGATGTACGATGCCTGGGCGGAGCTTAGTGACACCGGTGCGCAACATTACCTCTTGGGGCAATCTCTGAACCAGTTCAGCTGTGAACTGGAAGCACACAATATTCCGCAATCTCTGCCTGCGCAGCAAACTGCTGTGTCCTATGCGGCTTATCGTATTATCGAACACCGCTTTTTCCGTTCGCCCGGAAAAGTGCACACAATGGCCTTGGCCGATGAACTGATGGTTTCACTTGGGCTAGATGTCAACTTTGTTGCCAAAGACTACCGCAACTATGGTGCTGCGGCGCTGGGCAACCACGTGGCGGATTGCTACATCCGGTATGGATTGCAAGATGGTGCAAATGAACAGGGCAGCTACGCCAACCTGTTCTACGAGCATATTAACGGCATTATCGAGCCGGAGAAGCCCGGCAACCCCAATGCGATCGCGAGTGGCGACTGGAATAGCTGGCAGCCGATCTCATTGAGTGAGTCCATCGATCAGTCCGGTAATCTGGTGAGCGATACCCCACCTTTCCTGAGCCCGGAGTGGGGCAATGTCTTGCCGTTCTCGCTAACCGATGGCGACGCCACCATTCAGACCCGTGCCGGTGATACCTACAAAGTGTTCTTTGACCCGGGCAAGCCGCCCCTGTTGGGTACGGCGACGTCCGACTTTTATCAGTGGAACTTCGCCCTTGTCGCCGCCTGGTCTGCACATCTGGATCCTGCAGACGATGTACTGATCGATATTTCCCCACGCAGTATCGGTAATAATCCAGCGTTTCCGACAGCGGCCACGATTGCAGACTACGAGCAGTTCTATCAATTCGAGAGCGGCGGCGATGCCAGCCGGGGTTACGATGTTAATCCGGCCACTGGCGAGCCATATACACCGCAGCTGGTGAAACGTGCCGATTACGCACGGGTACTCGCAGAATTCTGGGCCGACGGACCAGACTCCGAGACACCGCCGGGACACTGGTTCGTGCTGATGAACGATATCTTTGACCACCCTGATTTCGAGCGTCGCTTTCAGGGTGAGGGCGACGTGATTGGACCGCTGGAATGGGATGTAAAAGCCTACTTCGCGCTGGGCGGTACCATGCACGACGCGGCCATCTCAGCGTGGAGTATCAAGGGTTACTACGACTATCTGCGACCGGTATCCGCAATCCGGGTGATGGCCGACCTGGGGCAGAGCAGTGACGACACCCTGGGCAATTACCATCCGCACGGGATCCCCTTACACCCCGGCTTCTCCGAAATCGTCGAGATGGGCGACCCACTTGCTGGGTCGAGCAATGAGCACCTGGGCAAAATAAAGCTCAAGGCTTGGCGTGGCCCGGACTTTATCGCGGATCCGGCAACCGACATGGCGGGCGTTGACTGGATTCTGGCAGAGAACTGGTGGCCCTATCAGCGTCCAACCTTTGTGAGCCCGCCATTTGCAGGGTACATCTCCGGGCACTCTACCTATTCTCGCGCGGCGGCAGAGATGTTGACCCTGTTGACCGGTAGCCCATATTTCCCAGGTGGAATGAGCGATTACCGGGCTCCAGCGAATGAATTTCTGGTGTTTGAAGAGGGGCCCGAAACCGACGTCGTACTGCAGTGGGCCACCTATCGCGATGCCTCAGATCAATGCAGCCTATCCCGCATTTGGGGCGGCATTCATCCGCCGGTGGATGATATTCCGGGGCGCATCATCGGTGAGCAAATCGGTAAGCGCGCATTCGAAAAAGCCACTGGCTACTTTGGCAATGTCCAGTAAGCTGGCTAAAAAAGCGTTACCGGGCGCCGTCACATTTTACGCGCTCGGCATCGCGATACTGCTGGCTACCGGGTGTGGCGGTGGCGGCTCCAGTGATGAGGCACCGGAGCCAAACCTAATCCCGGCGCCGCCGGTATCACCACCGGATCCAGATCCTGAGCCCGAGGATGATGGTGAAGATAATCGCTGGAAGTTCACACGCTTGGGCTCGGAGAGTGGCTTGTTACACCGGTGGGGTATAGAGGGTGCAATCGATAATACCGAAGTGACTCAGGCGGAATTCTTCGGTGGAGGAATAGCCGTCGGTGATTTTGATAACGATGGCTGGATTGACCTCTATATCAATTCAGGCAACCAAGAGGCTGCAAAGCTCTTCCGTAACCTGGGGAACAATCGCTTTGAGGATGTGGCCGCCCAGGCCGGAGTGCAACTGCTGGACCACCGCGGCAGTGGCCCTACATTTGCGGATGTGGACGGGGACGGCTGGCTGGATTTGTTTGTCGGTGGTCTCGAAGGTGACCCCAATTACCTGTTTATTAACCGCGGTGATGGCACTTTTTCAGATCAGTCGGCAG
Organism: Microbulbifer agarilyticus S89; assembly: GCF_000220505.1. Classification (GTDB taxonomy): domain Bacteria; phylum Pseudomonadota; class Gammaproteobacteria; order Pseudomonadales; family Cellvibrionaceae; genus Microbulbifer; species Microbulbifer agarilyticus_B. Next base: position 130,719 of record NZ_AFPJ01000036.1, read on the forward strand.
TCTCCGGCCTGCGCACCAAGGCACTGAATACGGTGTCGGCCGCATTCGGCGATTACGACCGGGATGGCCATCTGGATGTCGCTTTTAGTCACTGGGGCAATCCGTTCTCCAGCGAAACAGAAACGCTGTTTCGTGGTCATGGCGACGGCACCTTCACCGATGTCAGCCGGCAAAGTGGAATTGCGGATCAAATACTCACCGAAGGCGCCTCCGGTGTAGAAGGCGAGCGGGATTATAGCTTCACGCCGACTTTTGCCGACTTCAACAACGATGGGTGGCCAGATCTTTCCATGGTTGGTGACTTCGGTACCTCAAAGTATTTCCTGAATGATGGCGAAGGCCGCTTCAGTGATGCCACCAACGGACAATTGACCGATGAATTCGGTATGGGCAGTGCAATCGGTGACCTGGATAACGACGGTGATCTCGATTGGTTTGTCACCAGTGTATACGAGTTTAACGATTATGCGGTCACCAATATCGGTAATCGTCTGTACCTGAATGACAACGGCAATTTCAGTGACGGCACCTTCTATGCCCGCGTGGAAAACGGCGGCTGGGGCTGGGGCGCTTGCGCGGCGGATCTCAACAATGATGGATTTCAGGATATTTTCCACACCAGTGGCTGGTATCAAGACAATGGACAGCAGAACCCTACGGAAGAAGCGCCGGTTGATCAGACTTCATCCGTGAATCGTGCATTTATCGCTACCGGAGATGGACGATATTCTGAGCGCGCGGTAGAGCTAGGTTTGACCCATGTTGAGCAGGGGCGAGCTGTGGTGTGTTTTGACGCTGACAGGGACGGTGATATAGACCTGCTTGTAGTCGGCAATACCATGGAATCGCAGGCAATAACGCTCTACAGAAACGATGGCGCCGCCGCAGAGGGAAATTATCTGCAGGTGGAGCTACAGGGCGGCAACGGTAATCCGCAAGCCGCCGGTGCGAGGGTGTATGTGACAGCCAACGGAGTTACACAAATGCGTGAGCTGCACATAGGCTCCAGCTTTACCAGTCAGAATCCATCGGTTTTGCATTTTGGCCTCGGTAGTGCTACCGCAACTACCGCGCTGACCGTGCGTTGGCCGAACGGAAGTGAACAGTCCATTGATATCTATGAAGTCAATCAGCGGCTGGTTATTCGAGAATAAAGAGGCTTGATATCGTGCATATCGTAAAGGAATTTCGGCGCAAGGCGATTCATTGTGTGGCGTCCATGTTGGCAGCCTGGGTGGTATCGCCAATCGCCGTCAGTGCCACACCAGTACGCGTGATTGTGGATGCGGACACCGCCAACGAAGTGGATGATTTATTCGCCGTCACACGAGCAGCGGTGGCTGAAGAATGGGATTTGCTCGCCGTAACCGCTGCCCAGTGGCAGGCAAGCCACTGGACGATTCCGGAATCGATGGAGGAGAGTCATCGACTCAATCAGATGATCCTTGCGCATTTGCAGTCTGATATTCCGACATTTCGCGGTGGCAAAAATCGGCTGTATGACTGGGGAGATCAGGCCCAGCATTCTGCGGCGGCCTATCAGATTATCCGTCAGGCCAATGCCCTGCCCGCAGGTGAGAAGCTAAAGGTGTTGGCTCTGGGATCTTTGACCAATGTCGCCTCTGCCTTGTTGATCGAGCCCGCCGTTGCAGACCGCATTGCCGTCTACTGGCTTGGCTCACAGTACGATGCGGCGACCGGCAAGCACCGAATTGACGATTTCAATTGCATGATGGACATCCAGGCGGTGTTCAAGGTGTTCGAAAGTCCGGTTGAGCTCCATGTGATGCCGCTGAATGTGGCATCGGCCCTGACAATGGAATTTTCGTCTGTGGAAGCGGCGATGACGGGCCGCCATCCATTGGCAGACTTCCTGGTTGATCGATGGCAAACGCATATTGATCCATTGAAGGAACGCAGAATTATCTGGGATCTTGCCCTGGTGACGGCGGCATTGAAACCGGATTTGGCGCGCGCGGAAAAAGTCGTGACTCCCCAACTGCTCGGTGAGCGCGAGGTGTGGTTTTACAGCGAGATTAATGCGACAGCAATGAGGGCTGACTTCTTTGACATGGTGGCGAAGTTGTGGCCCTTGGAAGACGCGGCGCTTACACAGAATTGACCGAACGATCGAGGTGTGAAAGCGCCTAATTGGGTTTGGTAACAGATAGCGGAATTGACGGAAGGTAAAGCAATAATGAAAGCATTCGCAAAATTTGCTGTTTTGATTGGGCTGCTGGGCGGCGCAGCGGGATCGCTTGCCACCGAGGCAACGGAGTCTGGCGGTGAGGCAGCCCAGGCCGACAAGCCAAATATTATCTTTATCCTGACCGACGACCAGCGTTGGGACGCGGTGGGCTATGCCGGCAACGATATCATTCAAACCCCCAATATTGACGCGCTCGCCGAGCAGGGCACGCGTTTTAGTAATGCCTTCGTCACGACGTCTATTTGTGCCGCGAGCCGTGCATCGATCATGACCGGTCTCTATGAACGCAAGCACGGATTCACATTTAATGAGCCACCGTTGGCGAAGGAGTTTGTCAATAATAGCTATCCAAAATTGCTCAAAGATGCGGGGTATCGCATCGGTTTTGTGGGTAAGTTTGGCATGCAGTTTGAGGGCGACCTCGACAGAACACTATTCGACTTCTACAAGCGCCCTGGAGAAGAGACCGAGGCAGGCCGTTACTACGAGCTCAACCTGGAAACTCATCGCCACGAACACACCACCGCCCGTATTGGGGACTTGAGTGCGCAGTTTGTTCGGGAAAGCGCGAAATCCGGCCAACCGTTCAACCTTTCAGTGAGTTTCCACGCCCCACATGCGGACGATCACGATCCGAATCAATTTGTCTATCCGCGAGATTTGGCCTTCCTCTACGAGGACGTCACCATTCCCGAGCCCCCGCTGGCAGACGATCGTTATTTCGATGCACAGCCCGAGTGGGTCAGAAACAGCATTAGTAAGGATCGCTGGTACTGGCGCTTTGATACACCACAAAAATATCAGGAAATGGTGAAGGGCTACTACCGCATGATCAGCGGTCTGGATCGAGAAGTGGGCAAGATTGTGCGCGAACTGGAGAAAGCCGGCGTCGCCGACAACACCATCATTATGTTTATGGGCGACAACGGCTACTTCCTCGGCGAGCGTCAGCTGGCCGGTAAATGGTTGCTGTACGAAAACAGTATTCGCGTGCCGTTCTTTGTTTACGACCCACGCCGCAAGGGTATGGAAGTCGACAAGATGGTGCTGAATATCGATGTGGCGCCGACCATTCTCGAATTGGCCGGTATCGATATTCCTGAATTGATGCAGGGAGAAAGCGTGCGCCCACTGATGGACGGCAAGCTGTCCGGGTGGCGTACCGAGTTCCTAGGCGAGCACCTTATGAACACCGACTGGATACCCAAGACCGAAGGGGTGCGCACCGAGCAATACAAGTACCTTCGCTATCCGCAACACCCGGGTTATCAAGAGCTTTACGATCTAAAAGCGGATCCCCTGGAGGCCAACAACTTGGCGAACCTGGCCGAGCACCGTGAGACTGTGGCCATGTTTAGCGCGCTCACGGATCAATTGATCGCGCAGGCTGCGAACTAAGCGCCTGTTAGTAGATAAAAATTTTATTGACTTCTCTCGTTGGGCCACTCAACTCATGGTGTTGAGTCGGCCTTTTTTTTGAGAGCGAGAAGGATTGGTTGCAATGCTTGATTTCAAAAGAATGTTAAGTGCTTCGCTCAACGGAGTTGGCGTGGTGTTATTGGGTTGGAATACGGCCATTGCCGCCGCCGTTGATGATCAAGGGAGAGAAAAGCCCAATATTATTTTCATCATGTCAGACGATCACGCCTATCAAGCGGTGAGTGCCTACGGCTCCGAACTTATCGAAACACCGCATATTGATCGCCTGGCGAAGGAGGGAGTGCGTTTCGACAATGCCAGCGTGACCAATTCCATTTGCGCTCCGTCGAGAGCGACCATTCTCACAGGAAAGCACAGTCACCTGAATGGTAAGATTGACAATAGTGCCCCCTTCGATGACTCCCAGATGACGTTTCCGCAGCTATTGAAAAAAGCGGGATACGCCACCGCCATGTTTGGGAAATTGCATTTTGGTAATGATCCGAAGGGCGTGGATGAGTTCATGATCCTGCCGGGGCAGGGCGATTACATCAATCCGGATTTTATTACCCAGAACGGGACGGTGCGTAAGGAAGGGTATGTTACCGATATCATTACCGATGAAACCCTGAAGTGGCTGGACAACCGGGATCAGGATAAGCCGTTCTTTCTCGCGTACCTGCATAAGGCTCCGCACCGTCCGTGGTGGCCGCGGGCTGACAAGTTTGCGAAGTTTTACAACAAAGAATTTCCCTACCCGGATACCTTGCTGAGTGATAACAGCGGGCGCGGCACGGCGGCACAGACCGCGGAAATGTCTCTGCTGCGTGATATGCGTTATTCCCACGATTCCAAGATCTTTCCCGAGACGTATGCGGCGATGGAGTCAGTGGAGCCGCCGATCCCGCCATCAAGCTGGGGCTTTGAGGAGCCCTTCAACCGCCGTGTCACCCCTGAACAGCGCGCCGCCTATATGCCAACGCTGAGAAAGATCAATGAAGACTTTCGCCAAAACTGGCCGAGGATGTCCGATGAGCAGAAGGTTCGTTGGAAGTACCAGCGTTATATGCAGGACTACCTCGGAACCATCTCCTCTCTAGACGATAACGTCGGGCGCCTGTTGGAGTATCTGGACGAGTCAGGTCTCAGTGACAACACCCTGGTGATTTATACCTCGGACAACGGCTTCTATCTTGGCGAAAACGGCTGGTTCGATAAGCGATTCGCCTACCGGGAATCTTTCCATGTGCCCCTGCTGATGCGCTGGCCCGCAAAAGTACCTTCAGGGCAAGTGTCTGATGAACTGGTACAAAACCTGGACTTTGCGCCCACCATTCTGAATGCGGCTGGTGCCGAAGTGCCCGGCGATATGCAGGGGCTGAGCCTGCTGGAGATTCTGCAGAACCCCGAGTCAGAACTAGGGCGCGATGCAGTTTACTACCACTACTACGAATATCCCGCGGTGCATATGGTCAAACGCCACTACGCGATGGCAACCAAAGACTACAAACTGATTCACTTTTACCACGACGTCGACGAGTGGGAGCTTTATGACCTGAGCAAGGACCCGACAGAACAGCACAATGTGATTGATAGCCCTGAATACGCTGGAGTGCTGGAAGCCCTGCGTGGTCGTCTTGAGAGCCTCAGGAAAGAAGTGGGTGATTCTGCAGAACTGGATCGACATTTTATCGAGCTGACCGGTGATGCGGATGCGCCGGACTGGTTCCGGAAAGTGGACGACAGTGTTGATGCGAAGCGGAAGCGCTAGGATTACAGGGGAGAGATGACTATGCACCGGTTAGTAATTGTTCTTTTTACGATGGCCATGTTCAGTGGCGGGGCTTACGCAACTGAGCTAAAGGAATTGTATGCAGCGTATCAGCAGGCGCTTGAATCGGGAGGTCGCAGTGAGATTCTGGACTCCGCTAAGAAAGTCTATGTGTATACGCGAGATAATCATCCTGAGACTAGCAAAAGCCGGGCAGCATCTGCCCTCAACTATGGCGAGGCGCTGCTACTTGACTGGCAGTACAGTGCTGCACATGATGTTCTAGTAGATGCGGTTGGTTTTTTTGAGGATATTTATGGTGAGGAGGCCCTTGAGCTAGTGGATCCACTCATTTTGTACGCACAGGCTTATGCTGGCGCTTATAAATACCGTGATTCCCGTGGCTCCCGTGGATACAGAAAAATCGTAAAGCGGGCGCAGAAGCTCGTCAAAACGCATCGTGGAAAGGAATCGTATTTGTACGGAAAAGTGACGCTTGAAGCCGCGCGGATTGGCGTTGATATTGCGGAAGATTTTCGCGCGACAAGAATTGCAAAGGAGGCTTACCGAATTTTTACTGAGGTACACAGTGACCAGGTTTTTGATCGTTATCTAGCTACGTTTTATATGGGTAAGCATCTCATGGCCATAGATAGCAATAAAAAAGCGGAGCCCTATATTCTTGAGGCATTGGATATCGCGACCTCTGACCAAGAAAAATCCAATAGGTTTGAGTTGACTGCGCGCGCATTCCTGGTGGAGCTTTATGAAAAAATTGGAGATCAGGCGCGCTCCACCGAGCAGTGCCAATTAATTGGCAAAAAATCGCCCTTTGATATGGACGGGGAGCCAAAACCAATATTCAAACCGGTATTGAAGTATCCTGAGTCGATGCTACGAGTCGGAAAAAGTGCTCGCGTTGTTGCGAACTTCACTGTGGATGCGAATGGATTTGCGACAGACATCAAGTTCCGAGATGAGCCTGAGACATCGCCCTTCGCACAGGAGGCGCGTACATACTTGGAAAAATCTCGTTATGCGCCAAGGTTTGAAGATGGTGTAGCGGTGGATACACCTGATAGAAAAATGACTTTTGGTTTCTCTATTGCCGAATAGCTGAATATGTCTAATGAGTAGCCCCTGAAGCCTATCAGATAACTCATGTGGGTTATCTGATGTTTGCTTCAGGAAATGCCGTTTCAATAAAGGCTGTTGTCTACTGCCTGAGAATCAGGCGACGATCACTCGCAGATTGATTATTGCTAGCTCAGGGCCTCAAGAAGTGATAGACGATCCCGGTGTAATCTTACGATCAGCTCTCCAAACAGTGTATTCGCCCACGCAAACCAGGCGCGATTGAAATCTGTTGGATCGTCCTTGTGAAAGGCCTCGTGCATAAAGCCGGTACCTGCATGGGTGATTTTCAGCATACTGAGACAGTGGGCGATTTCCTTGTCATCGCGCGCGGTCATGGCGCGCAGGATAATCCCCATGGGCCAGATTTTTTCCTTGCCCGTATGCGGGCTGCCCTGGCCCTCCGCGGCGGTGCCGCGCAGAAAATAGGGGTTGCTGTCGGAGAGCAGGAAACGGCGGGTATTCTGGTAGATGGGATCATCGGCAAAGGTTGGGTCCAGGTAGGCCAGGGACATGAGTGATGGCACGTTGGCGTCGTCCATAAACAGCTTGTTGCCGAAGCCGTCGACTTCATACGCATAAATTTTACCGAAGCCCTGATGCTCCGCGATACAGTGGGTCTGAATGGCTTCATCCAGTTCGTCGGCAAAGTCCAGGCAGGTCTGAGCCTCTTGTGGCTGATCGAGAATATCTGAATAAATACTCGCTAGCTGGCGCAGAGACAGCATGGCGAAGATATTGGACGGTACCAGAAACGGGAATACGGTGGCGTCGTCGGAGGGGCGGAAGGCGGAGGCGATCAGGCCTACGGGATTGACCGGGCGGCCGGTGCCTTCGAATACCGGAGCGTCGATCATTCGGCCCGATACCCGCACAAAGCGGTAGGGGCTTTCTCCCTGCTTGCGCTGCTCGGTGCGGAATACCTTTAGAACTTCCTGCATCGCTTGCTGCCAGTTCGTATCGAAGATACTGCTGTCGCCGGTGGCTTTGAAGTAGCCATCCGACAGTCGAATCACGTAGCACAGGGAGTCGATTTCCCATTTGCGTTCATGGACGCCGTCGATGGGTGTGGGCTCATCACTGGCCCACTGGGATTTTTTGCTGAGATCTTTATAGAAGGCGTTGGCATAGGGATCGCGCAAAATGCACTTTATCTGCCGGTTGACCAGCCCGGCAATCAGGTTGCGAATCTTTTCATCTTCATTGATCAAGCTCATATAGGGCCAGACCTGCGCCGTGCTGTCGCGCAGCCACATGGCGTCGATGTCGCCAGTGATGATGAAGGTGTCGGGCTTACCGTCGATCCACTCGAAATCTACCGTGGTATCAAGGGTGTTGGGATAGCAGTTTTCGAATAGCCAGCGTAGCTCCGGGTCTGTGATGGCGCTGCTGATCTGTTCGATGGTGCTTTCCACCGCGCTGCTGCGAAAAGTTCGCTCAGCCGGGGCAGGGCGGTTTGAAACCAGCGCGGTCCCTCTATTGGCCTCCGGTTTTTGTTGGGCGGCACGCGCGCCAACGGCGTGTGCCAGCGGTGCGAGGGAGAGGCCCAGTAGGGCCGCTCCGGTTTTTAACAGGGTACGTCTTGGGTACTGGGTTGGCACTTTCATGGTAATGCAGAATGCTCTTTGTTTTCGGTTAAGGGCACTGTGGAAGAAGGACTATTTTCACTGGAGTACCACGCTGCCCTGGTTCCAGCTGGGTTGGTCGCCATTGCCGCGCTTCCACTCACAGGTCACTACTGGCTTCTGGCCGTAAATACCATCGACTTGGTGGGTGGTCATGCCATGGTTACAGCTGACGATACGCACACCGTTGTCCAGGGCACTGGTATCGAGCCCGTGGCCGGCATATTCGGCCTTCAGCCAGGCTTTGTGACTGCTGCCGTTGCGGTATGAGAGCTGATCCAGTGTCAGGTTCAGAGCGAAGCTCTCGCCAGTGGGCGCGCCGGTACTGTCGATAGGCGCGATGGCGCCGCGCAGAGTTTTTCCGTCCTCGTTGATGCCTTTGAAGTAGGGTGAAGCATCTCCACCGGAAGTGGTTAGGGCGAGGGCGAAGGGCACGATGTCCGCATTGTCACCGGGTGCCGATTTCCACTGGCATTGCACACCGTTGATGGCATCCGCACCATCAAAGCCCTTGAGACCTGGACCGTCGATGCCCGGGCAGGTGATTTTGCCGCTGGCAAGCTGCGGGGTGACCTGCAGCTTGTAGTCTTCAGGCTTAATGTAGGCCTTGTGACCGCTGCCGGCACCATAGCTCGCCTGATCCAGGCTTACGGCAATATTGTGCAGTGTGCCGCCGAGAGAAATGCCTTCCGCGAGGAAGGCATGGGAAGAGAAGCTAAGGGAAATAGCAGCCCTTGCGGGCTGCTCTCCTTCGCTGCTGGTTGCGGGCTGCTCGGTTACCTGAGCCTGGCCGCCATCCACCACAATGGCGGTAGAGGTGGTCCAGGTGGAGGCCTGCCCACTGGCACGGCGAGACTTCACGCGGAAGGTATAGGTTTCGCCAGCGGTGAGGCCGTCGAGCACCACACTGGTGCCGGTGATGTCGTACTCTCCTTTGCGCCAGATGTCGCCTTGCAGTTGTTTTTGCGCGTCGTAAGTGACGGCGTCCACCACCGTGTTCCAGCTCAGACGCACCGAAGTACTGGACAGCACTTCCACCACCAGACCGGTGGGTGGCCCGAACTCGCCACTGGCTTCCACCTGGGTGGTTGCAGACGCGGGCGCGGACCAGTCCGACTGTATGCTGCCGCTAATGGCGCGCACCTGGTATTCGTAGGTGGTTTCTGCTGAGAGACCGGAGTCGGTTGCCGCTGCACCCGCCGGGGTCGCAATCGTTGCCCAGCTGCCACCTGCGATACGACGTTGGACCTCGTAGCTTTCTGCATTCACCACGGCATCCCAAGCCAGCGCGATCGTACTGGAAGACTGCGCGGTGGCATTCAGGTTTTGTGGTGTTTCCAGTGTGATGGCGTCGCTCAGAGTGTACTGACCGGAAGTGGTCCAGGTGGTTGCCTGTCCGGCCGCGTTACGGGACTTGACGCGGAAGCGGTAAGTACCGCTTTCTTCCAGACCGTTGATTACCACCGAAGTATCGGCGATGTCGTACTCGGCTTTACGCCAGATGCTTTCTGAAGCGATTTGACGTTGGACGTCATAGGTCACTGCGTCGGTTACTTCGCTCCAGCTGATCTGTGCGGATGTTGCGGAAAGCACGTCGACGGTAATGACTGCGGGAGGACCAAAGCTGCCGCTGCCGCCACTACTGCTACTGGAAGTACTGCCGCCACTACTACTAGAGCTGCTGCTAGTAGATCCACCGCCACTGCTGCTTGAACTGCTTGAACCGCTGGAGCTGCTGCTTGAGCTACTGGAGCTGCTCGAACTACTGCTTGAGCTACTGGAACTGCTCGAACTACTGGAACTGCTCGAACTACTGGAACTGCTGCTGGAGCCACCAGTTTGTTCGCAGTACTGCTGCAGGCTGACGTCATCGATCCACACCTCGGCGGTGTTGCCGCCAAGGAATATACCCAGGTTGAGATTGCCAAAGTCCACATCCGGTTCGTAGAACAGGGTGAAGGTTTGCGGGCTGGTGGTAAGCTGCAAAACATCGGCATTCTTGATGTTCCACCACGGGCTACTGGCCTGGTGGATTTTCACCTCGATGCTGCGCGCTGCAGCGGATTTCGCGGTGAACATCAGTGCGTATTTCTTGCCCGGTTCAAGCTTGCCGAACCCGCGCTGCAGCTGTACATCATTGGTGTTGCTGGCCTGGCTGATGGCCACGTGCAGAGCGTCACCCTCGCCAAAACCGGATTCCACACCTGTGGTGCCAGCGGCTACCGCACCGGCACCGCTATTGACGTACAGGTTCCAGCCGCCCATGCTGCCGCTAAAGTGGCCGTCCGGAGTCAGGTTTACCGGCTCGCAGGGCACCGGCGGAATCACCGGTTCACCGGAGGTGGTGGTGCTGCTATTGGAATAGCCGGACTCGCCCGCATCGTTGAAGGCGTAAACGCGATAGGTGTAGTCGGTATAACCGGCGAGGTCGAAGTCGGTGTAGGAGGTGGTGTTTGTGCCTACCTGGCCGACCGTCATGTACCTGCCACCACTGGTACTGCGCTCGATGCGGAAGCCTTGCTCGTTGTCGGCAGCGTCGTTCCAGCTGAGGTTGATGGTGTTGGTCGGTGCGTCCAGGTTGCCGCTCAGGGACGAGGGCGAAGCAGGTGCGCTGGCGGGCTTCGCCGGCAGGGGCAGCGCGGGCATGTCGGTGCGCCACAGTCCGGCACCAGGGGTGGCGGAGTAGATGCGCATCATGCCGTCGGTTTCGATAAAGCGCGAACCCGTCATGCCAGAAAAGTGCATGTCGCCAGTGATGTCTTCCCAGGTCACCGAACCGTTGCTTTGGATAGTCCCGAGGAACACGCCGTAGCCGACCTGCAGCGAGTGGTCGTAGTAACTCACCAGCAGTTTGTCGGCATAGGCCGCGGAGCCGCCTTTACCCGCGAAACCGAAGCGATCACCCACCGCGTCCCACCACACCAGATTGGAGGTGGGGCGAATGCTCATGGCGTCGGCGGGGGTAAAGGCCTTGCTCCAAGTTTCGCCTTCATCAGTGGAGAGTAGCACCTGCCAGTTATTGCCATCGGTCAGGCCGGGGCCGCCACCTTTGGCGAAGTTCATCAGGTAGACGGTGCCGTTGTGCTCCCAGGCGTGGACTTCGTGATCCCAGCCGGAGGTGGCGACCTTCTGCTCAAAAGCCCAGGTACCATCGGCCTGTTTCTCACCGCGCCACACGCCCTGGGTACCACCCGTAGAACTGAAGAACACCACATCTTCATTGGTAGGGTGGGGTGCAATGGTGCGCGCGCTGCGCGCATCGCTATTGCTCAAGCCCTCGTAAATCAGGGTGACCGGCAGCTCCTCGCCGCGGGCGTGATAGTCCAGCGCGCGTCCGATGTCTTCCACCATGTACAGGCCGTAGTTGGAGGAGAACATGAATACCTTGGCCGGGTTCACCGGAGACACCGCAACATCACGCAGCACACCTTTGGGTAGACCGGCTTTTGCAGAAGGGCCGCCGGCAAGTTCCACCCATTGGTCACTCGGGTCGTGATTGACGAGTTTTTTCGCCCACAAGCGACCGTTTTGTGCGCCGCCGCCGTAGCCGGACGTGGCCTGGGCAACCACCGTGGGGGTGCCCCAGGCGTCGGCAATGTCCATCGCCTGTACGTCGGACAGGTTCAACCCACCCGCACGACGGTGCTGCATGTTGCTCCAGGAAATTCCCCCATCCCAGCTCTCTACCAGGCCGTTGTCCGCCTGGCCCTGGATCACGTAGTTATCGTGCACCGCGACATCATAGGTGTAGGTACTTTCGGTGCCCTTGCCGGCGTAGGTCGGCCAGGGAGTGTCGTACCACCACACCTGAATATTGTTGTTCGGTGTGGAGTACTTGTTGTACCAGGTAAAGTTGTCACTACTGGCGTCGTGACTGGCATAAAACATGGTCTGGTTGGTGGTGGACCAGACACCGCGCTCCCAACCGCCGGTGGCCGGCGTGTAGTGGGCAAATCGCGCGTTTGGTGGGTTGGCAAAATCCCAACCCATGTCGTAACTGCCATCGTAGGCGTCCCAAATTTTCTGCCAGTAAAACTGATCCAGGGTACCGTCCGCACTCCAGTTGAAGGTCCCCTCGTAAAGACCGAAGCGGTCTTTCACCGCGCCGAGCAATACTTTGTGGCTGTCGCCGGTCGAGCGTGGGTCCACCTCCGGATACCAGTAACGACGGTTGCCTTCGAGGCCTCCGGTAATCTGCTGCCAGCTGATATTGTCGGTGCGCGTGGCGTACAGCAGCCAGTTGCTGTTATAGCGCACGTCCGCCACATCGGTGGAGTAGCTCGCGTACAGCACCTTGCCATCTGGGCTCACTGCCACGCCGCGGTTGCGCGGGCGGTCACTGGCCGGGTTGGGCAGGCGAGTCCAGTTGAACCCCGCATCGGTACTCTTGAACACACCTTTGTTGGATCCCAGGTACACAACTTGCGGGTTGCTCGAGTCGAAACTGACGGTGTAGATGTTGCGGTCGCGGGCCGTGTCGCTGCTGAAAGTGATCTCCTGCCAGCTGGCCCCGCCGTTTTGCGACAGGAAGATGGTGCCGGGGCCGGTGCTGGACTCACCGAACTTGCCGATAAAGTCGTCATCGTCGCGCCAGCCGGGTGCGGCAATAACATGACTGGGGTTGTCGGGCTTGAACGACACGGCGCCTATGGAGCGGTTTTCGGTTTCCGGCACTAGACGGTAGCTTGCACCACCATCGTTTGAGGTGTGCAGGCCATACAGTGTGCCCACGAACACCTCGTCGGAATCGCCGGGTTTAACGGTGACAGAAAACACCCGGTTATTTACCAGGTGGCCGGTGATGTGCCAGTGCTCGCCGTTGTCGATACTTTTATATACACCTTCCATATCCGAGGCCATATACACCACGTTGGCCTGGTTGGGGTCGGCTACCACATCCTGGACTTGACCGCCCGCGCCGGGATTCAGGGGTTCCCAGTGCTGTTGGGCGAAACTCGGCTGCAGGCATAGCATGGCTATGCTGCCCAATAGAAGTTTTCTCATGATCGCCTACTTATTATTTTTGTGAGTGTGCGGGCCGGCGCTCGGCCCCCGAGTGGTCATCCACTTCTGGCACGGCTACCGAAACAGCAGGCAGCAGACAGCATCGGGAGACCGGTACTGCGACGATCAGTATATTTCAAAAGCAATCACAATCAACTCATATCGAATCAAAAGTACGCACCACGGGTGTTATTGTGCGCCAATGGGCAACTTCGGCGGCCGCTGAGGCGATAGAGATGGTTGGCTGGGGCGGGGGGCACTTTTGCAAACAAAGCTAACGGCAGCTTCCTGCCGTCAGCCTTTTGTGGCGGTGTGCTGCAGTTTGTAGGCGCGGGGGGTGCAGCCAGTAAATTTCTTAAAGTTGGTGTAGAACACCGATTCCGACTTGAATCCGGAGTCCAGGGAAATCGCGAACATGGTGCGATTGGCGGTGTCTTTTGAGGTAAGCAGCCGCTGCGCCTCTGCCACCCGGCGTTCGTTAATGTACTCGTTGAAGCGCTTGCCCACGTGCTGGTTAAGGACTTTCGACAGATAGTAAGAGGGCACGCCAAGGGCTTCTGCGAGGTCCTTTTCTGACAGTTCCGCGTTCAGGAACATGCGCTTTTCATCGAGCAGCCGGTTGAGTTTCTCGATACAGGCTTGCGCCTGTGCATCGGGGATTTGGGGGCGTTGTGTGCTGGTGGTTGTCTCCGTTGGCGACGACTGCGCAGGGGCCGGTGCGCTGGCCACGGGAGCTGGTTGCTTGGGGCTTGCGAAAACGGTCGTTGGTGCTCGTAATTCCTCGTCATCGTTCACAGATTGAGCGCTCGCCTCTGCAGTAGTTGCGGTGTTTTCAAACCAATCCCGATTGAGCACCTCGGGATAGCGCATAAAGAAAAGTTGCGCCCCGGTAATAATCACCAGATTGGTGCCAATAAACACCGTGTCTTTGGCGGTGCGGACAATATCCATAATCTCTGTGCCGAGGATAGAGTGGAATCCGAACACGAAGATATTGAATATGCTCTTCAGAAGTAGTGCGCCGATCAGGAAATCCAGTAGTGTAATCAGGCGAAACTCATGGTTACGCCTTCCGCTCTTTCGCTCACGAATTGAAAATAGGCACAGGGATAGATAGACCAGATTCGAGAGCATGATCGCGCAGAGCACGGCCACATGTTGAGGCTGATCGATGTAGTTCTCGTATTGGAAGGGGCCGGCGTAGCCCAGCTCGTAAAGGAAGAAGTAGGCCAGAAACAGGGTTGCTGGAACAAAGTGGAACAAGTCACGGAGGCAAAAATGCTCACGCAGTAGATAGCGATAGTAGAGGTACAGCACCGGACCATAGCAAAGGCCGATGGCATCTGAGACGAACACGTATTCCGGGTGGGTCAGACGAAAATCAGTGAAAACCAGTAGGTACTGAAACACCGCGTTTATACCGGTGAACAGAAAGAACAGCGCTAAAAAGATATTTGCCACACAGCGATTCACCACCAGAATAAGCTGGCTCATGATCACAGACTGAACACTGGCCCATAGATAGAGTGGAGTGAACAAAAGAAGCAGAGAAGGGCTATACATGGCTGCGCTGATGAATGTTATTAGATTCGCTTCAGGCCGGCTTTTTGCTCGCTACCGCTTGCTGACAACCGTAAGCAAACACAATACCCGCTATCAAACCCGCCAGGCATTGTCCTATAAGCCCCCACACATCCCGTGTACTGGCGATCAGGCTCACATGAAAGATCGGGTGCATCGCAGCAAAGAAAGCCAGATAAGCAAGCACTCCACCAATCGGGTAAACAACCGCAGCAGGCAAACCGGTAAAACGACGCAGCAAGCCCATCATCAAAAAGCCGATTGCCAGCCCGACGGCAATAACCGTTCCATAACCGGGCAGCAAGCCGGCGATATCCCGCCCGGTAGCCACAAGTCGATCCTGCCAGCCGATCTGTACGCCGAGATCAGTCAGGCCTGACAGAACTACCTGAGTATGAATGATGCTGCTTAACAGAAAGGCCACGATTACCGCCACCAGATAAGACAGCAAGACGATCGATTTACGTACAACGGGTTTTTCTTTATCCATAGTGCGACTATCGCACAAGTTTGACGTCACGCGAAGGTTTGGAGGGGGTTCCGGTCTCATCCTCTGTAGTGGCAATTGGTTCTGCGTTATAGTTTTCGCAACCATAAATGGAGTGCGCAAGTGCCAAATAGAGTCAGTGTATGGGCGGGCCTAATATCCCTCGCTCTATGTTCCGCCCTCGCGATGGCTACCCCCCCGCACGATGTACCGGTGCGAGAGGCGATCAACAGTGATGCCTTTACGATTACCGAGTTGAATACAGACTTGCAGCTGCCTTGGGGGCTGTCCTTCCTGCCCGACGGCCGCATGCTGGTGGCGGAGCGCGGTGGGCGCCTGGTAATGCTGGACGCGGATGGCAGCAACCTGCGTGAGATTGCGGGGCTTCCGGAGATCTACGTAAAAGGCCAGGGGGGGCTGTTTGAAGTACTGCCCGCTCCCGATTTTGCGCAAACCGGCGAAGTGTTTGTCTCGTATGCGCATGGCACCGACAAGGCCAATGGCACACGCATTAGCCGGGCTATCCTGCGCGACGCGCGCCTGCAGGATCTGCAGCCGATATTCACCGTCGAGCCACTCAAGGATACCCCGGTGCATTTCGGGGGCCGTATGACCTTCCTGCCCGATGGCACCTTGCTGCTGACAACCGGTGACGGCTTCGATATGCGCGAGGATGCGCAAAAGCTGGATGGCCTGTTGGGCAAGGTCGTGCGCATCAATCGCGACGGCAGCGTGCCGGCGGATAACCCCTACGCGAGTAGCCAGGGTGCGGGCGCCAAGGTTTGGACCTACGGCCATCGCAACCCGCAGGGGCTGGTGTACGACGCGGCCAGCGACAGCGTAATAATGCATGAGCATGGTCCTGCCGGAGGCGATGAGGTCAATATCCTGCAGGCGGGCAAAAACTACGGTTGGCCGGTTGCCACCTACGGTAAGGATTACTCCGGTGCAATTATTTCACCGTTTACTGAGTACGAGGGTATGGAGTCGCCTCTCATGCACTGGACTCCGTCCATTGCTCCGGCAGGCCTTGCCCTTTACCGAGGCGAGCTGTTTCCGCATTGGGATGGCGATCTGCTAGTAGCGGCTCTGGCTGCGCGTCATTTGCGGCTGGTAGAGATGGAAGATGGCAAGCCAATTGCACAGCAGGAACTGCTTGCGGATCTTGAAGAGCGCATTCGTGATGTGCGGGTGGGCCCGGATGGTGCTATTTACCTGCTGACCGATAGCGACCAGGGCAAATTACTGAAACTCCAGCCGCGCTGATCACTGCAAAACGTCCGCCGACGATAATTAAACAAAACACCCAGGTGCCTAAATGTCACTCAAAACTTACCTCCGCCGCTCTGCCATCATGCTCGGCTTATTCAGCGCTCCAGCGCTGGCGATTACTCACATTAGCGCCGACCGCATGATCGACGTGGAAACCGGCAAGGTTATCGAAGCCCCGGTGGTTACCGTAGATGGCAACCGGATCACCGCAGTCACGGCCAATGGTGAAGTGCCCGAGGATGCGATTCGCCTGCCAGGCACTACTTTGGTGCCTGGGCTAATGGATATGCACGTACATCTTACGGGGGATGCGCATACCCATGGCTACCGTCGCCTGGCGGTATCTTCCGTGCGCTCGGCGCTCACCGGGGCCAAGAATGCCCGCATCTCGCTGGATAAAGGTTTTACCACCATGCGCAACCTGGGAGCGGGTGGCTACGCGGATGTGGCACTGCGGGATGCGATTAATGATGGCGATATTCCGGGGCCGCGCCTGTTCGTTTCCGGTCCGTCGATCGGCATTACTGGTGGGCACTGCGATAACAACCTGCTGCCGGCGGAATACGATGCGGTCGGTGGCGGCGTTGCCGATGGCCCCTGGGCGGTGCGGGCCAAGGTGCGTGAAAACCTGAAGTACGGGGCCGACCTGATCAAGCTGTGCGCCACCGGTGGTGTTATGTCCAAGGGCACCGAGCCGGGCGCCCAGCAGCTGGCACTTGAAGAAATGCAGGCGGCGGTGACCGAGGCACACAACCGTGGCACTACCGTGGCGGCACATGCGCACGGCACTGCCGGTATCAAAGCTGCCATTCGTGCGGGTGTGGATTCTGTGGAGCACGCCAGCTTCCTGGATAAAGAGGCGATCCGCCTGGCGAAAAAGCACGGCACCGTGCTGTCCATGGACATTTACGTAACCGAGTACATTCTGTCCGAGGGCGAAAAGGCGGGCATTCTGCCGGAGAGCCTGGAGAAGGAGCGTCGTGTTGGTGGCAAGCAACGTGAGAGCTTCCGCTACGCGGTGGAAGCCGGCGTGAAAATGGTCTTCGGTTCCGATGCGGCGGTGTATCCGCATGGCCAGAATGCGCGCCAGTTCTCCCGTATGGTGACTTTTGGTATGACACCGCTGCAGGCCTTGCAGGCTTCTACCATCAATGCGGCGGAACTGCTGGGTAAACAGGAAGACCTGGGCAGTATCCGAGTGGGTAAGCTTGCGGATCTGGTCGCGGTACCAGGTAACCCGCTGGAAGATATTTCCGTAATGGAAAATGTGCAGTTCGTGATGAAGGATGGCGAGGTCTTTAAAAATACGCTGAAGAGCTTCTAATTCATCTTTAATTAAGAAAGGCCGGTGAGCGACTCAATTGCGAGTTGCTCACCGGCCTTTTTGTATGCACGACTTCTTGTGTAGAGAAAGATAGGAAAAGCTAGTGTCCCCAATCACCTCCCTTGTCTGATCCGGGCAAATAGAAGTCGAGATAGTTTTCTACCGAGAAAGGTAACTCTTCCGTCACTTGCTTGACCCGCTCGGCGATCGCTTTGGTCTCCGGGCGCGCATTGGACAGTCCGGTGTAGGGGATGCCTTTGGCATTGGGCACATCCGGATATTTCTTTTTCATTAGCTCGTGCCGGGCAACCATGCGGTTAAATTGACCCTGAGTATGAATCAGTGGGGTCAGCTGCGGATTTTCTTCCCGCGGGTCCATATACAGGTCGAAATAGGCCTCGGGCATACCGGATGCGGCCACATCACCCGCGCCAATCCAGTGGCGTTTATAGCGGCCTTTTACCGTGGCACCGAGTTCGTGCCCCGCGTAGATAAATACATAGTCGCGCCGGCTGTGGGTGTCGCCCTTCAGCAGCAGAGCGGTTTGGTCGAGACCATCCACCACGCGGTCAGTTGGGATATTGTCCTTGGCGCCGCCGAGGCGGGCGAAGGTGGTGTAGAGGTCGGTGACGTGGATGATGTCGCCGACGGTTTGCCCCTGCTCAATCATTCCGGGCCACCAGGCAAATGCCGGCACTCGCACGCCCCCTTCGGTGAAATCCCCCTTGCCGCCGCGATACAGCATCGGCAGCATGCCCCAGCCGGTGGGAGGACTGTGGACCATGGGGCCGTTATCTGCCATGGCGATAAACAGGGTGTTCTCCACAATACCCAGCGTTTTGAGTTCTTCCATCAGCTGGCCAACGAAGTCGTCTACCGCGGGGAAGGCGTCGGCAACCATCAGGCCGGCCACCGAATTTTTTGGATTGTAGACGGCGAGGAAGTTGAGAAAGTTGGGCCAGTAGGCCACGAAAAATGGCTTTTTTGCTTCTGCATTGCGTCGAATAAAATCGATGGTGCGGCGCTCTGCTTCCGGGTCCAGTTTGGCGAAACACTCGTTGGATGTACCGCACCATTCTTTGCCTTGCTCTCCCTTTTTGCCCTCGATATTCATTACCCAGCCTTCGGGAATTAATCCGGGGTTATCCAGGCGGTAGGGGTCCGGCGGATAGATTTCCTTGGCATACCCCAATACGGCATTTACCGCGTTGGCCTGCGGGTTATACAGGGAGGTGATTTGGTTCATTGGGGTAAACAGTGCTTCGTCAAACCCCTGGTTGTGTAGGTAGCTTTCTTCGATATCCCCAAGGTGCCCCTTGCCGAAAAATGCGGTGGCATAGCCGCTCTTGGACAGGACCTCGGCGATGGTAACTTCCTCCTCGCGCATGCCGGAAAACTCATGGGGCATACCGACAACTCCCATACCGTGGCGCACCGGGTGCCGCCCGGTAAGGAAGGCGGCACGGGTGGGCGTACAGGAAGGTTCGCTGTACATACGGGTGAAATTGATACCCTCAGCAGCCATTTTGTTGATATTTGGCGTGGTGTAGCCGAAGTTCTTCTGCAGGGCGGGGAAGCCCACGGCGCCGAATGCGGTGTCATCCCACAGCAGGTACACGATGTTGGGTGGGCGGCCATATTTTTGGCGCAGCTGGCGGAGTTTTTGATCCAGTTCCTGATCTTCCTGTCTCCATTTATCGCCGTGTTGGAGTTTCAGCACGTAGTACTCGGCGTCGTGCACAATCTTGTCGGCGAGTGCGGTGAGCGGCAAGAGCATGCTTATGAGGAAAAGGGTGGTGGCGCGCATCATGGAGTTGCTTCCCATACCAGCTGGTGAATGATTGGTAGCGGCCTCAGCAGCATTGTCAGCAACATTGAGAGGGCGCACAACATCAGGTGCCAACCGCAGGAGATAACGGGCGAAGTTAACCCAACGTTGGCAGGCTAACTTTAGGAAACTGTGGGACAGGTGCGCGGAGTCGAGCGCCAGTCAGTGGCCTGCACACTGTAAATGCGGAATTGTAGGGGTGACAGAAAAGCAAAAGGCCCGCGGATTACTCTCCGCGGGCCTTGGTTAACAGCGCAACTGAGCCGGTCAGACTTCGGTGGCTGGCGCCTGGGGGCTGCCCGTCAGTTTTCGCTTCACCGCGTTTGTCGTGCGAGAAGCCAGGTTACTGATATCGACACCAATACCGTACATGGCCGGGACCAGTAGCAAGGTGACGAAGAAGGCCACGAATACACCGAATGCCAGTGCCACCACGATGGGCTGCAGGAAGGCGGCCTGAATACTGCGCTCCAGCATCATCGGCAGCAGGCCAACAATGGTGGTGACGGTGGTCAGCAGGATCGGGCGGAAACGCGCCACGCCCGCTTCGACCACGGCCTTGATCGGCTCCATGCCTTTCTCCCGCAGGCGATTACAGTGGTCCATCAATACCAGGTTGTCGTTAACCACTACCCCGGCCGCCGCGGCGATACCGAAGTAACTGAAGATGGCCATGGTCATCCCCATCACACCGTGGCCCAGGATCGCGCCGACAAATGCGAAGGGGATCGCGATCAGGATCAGGATGGGCTGGAAGTAGCTGCGGAATGCGACCGCCAGCAGGCTGTACATGGCGAAGAATGCCATGGTGTACAGGCCGAGCACTTCCTGAATAAAGCGTTTTTCACCTTCCGCCTGGCCGACCGCACCGCGCACGATACCCGGGTAGCGGGCTTCCCAGTCCGGGAAGAAGTTTTCATTCAGGTCCTTCATGATGTCACCGCGCACATCATCTTTCAGGTCCGCCATCACACGGGCGGCACGGTTGCCGTTCCAACGCTGAATGCGCTTGATGCCCGGTGCGTATTCCAGGTCGGCGACGGCCAGCAGTGGCACTTCACGGCCATCGCTGGTGCGTACACGGAAGTCCTTCAGACTTTCAATGGAGCGACGCGACTCCAGGGGATAGCGCACCATCACTTTTACGTCCTGGCCTCCGCGGGGCAGGCGCTGCACTTCCTCACCGAAATAGGCCTGGCGCACCTGGCGGTTGACTTCGGCCAGGGTCAGGCCGAGTTTGGTGGCGCCTGGTTTCAGGTCGATACGGATTTCTTCCGAGGCACCTTCCAGGTTGTTGCGCACGTCATAGAGGCTTTCGTAGGTACGCAGCTGGGCTTCCAGTTCGGCGGTTGCATCGCGCAGCACGTCGAGATCCGGATGGCGAATAGAGAGTTCAAAACCCGGCCCGTTATTATTGAACGAGTACTGTACTGATACCTCTTTGGCGTCTGGAATCTCACCGAGCAGCTCACGCAGGCGCAGGGCGGCGTCCTTGGCAGTCATGTCACGGGTTTCTGGCGGTGCCAGCTGCACGATGGCCACCACACTGTCGCGACGTGAGCGCGTGTACCAGTTTTCGATCAGTGCGCCTTCGCCATTGGTGCGCTGGTTGACCTCTTCTTCCAGACGCTTCTCCGCATCCTGAAGCTGGGCGAGGATTTCCAGTGCGCGACTATAAGGCGCGCCCTCTGGCATGACCACGTTCACGATAATCTGGTCGGATTCGATTTCCGGCATAAAGCTTTTCTTCACCCAGCCACTACCGAATGCGCCGAAGCCGATAAACATTGCCCCCACAAAAATGCTCAAGGTGAGGTAACGACGGCCCACTGCCCACTGGCCAATACGGCGGTAGTGGTTCTGGGCAACGTACACAATGCCGTTGGCGATCTTTTGTTGCAGGCGGCCGAAACGGCCCGGGTTTTCCCGCGGCTTCAGGTTGTTAAGGTGCGCCGGCAAGATAAACAGTGATTCGATCAGGGAGAACAGCAGGGCCAGGATTACCACCCAGGTAATATGGCGGGTGAACTCACTGGTAGATCCACTGATAAAAATCCATGGCAGGAAGGCGAGGATGGTGGTCAGTACCGCGAAGATAACCGGCTTCGCCACCAACTGGGTGCCCAGGGTTGCCGCACTCAGGCTATTACCGCGGTGTTCCGGGTTGTGGGATTCCGTATGGATACTTTCGCCCACCACAATTGCGTCGTCTACCACGATGCCGAGTACCAGCAGAAACGCGAAGGTAGACAGCATGTTCAGGGAAACACCAACGCTCGGCAGCAGGACAAAGGCGCCGGCGTAGGCGGTACCAATACCCACCGATACCCAGAAGGCCACCTTGGGGCGCAGGCTGAATACCAGCACCAGCAATACCAGCAGCAGACCCATAAAGGCAGAGCTACTGATGGTTTCCATGCGGCCTTTAAATTCTTCTGCGTTATCTGTCCACAGCGTCAGCTCGGCACCCGCGGGCAGGGTCTTTTTCCGCTCGGCAATCCATTTGCGAATGGAGTCGGAGGCGGTAACGATGTCCATGGTCTCGGTGCTCATGACCTGCAGCAGCACCGCTGGCTCACCATTCAGGGTGGCCAGGATTTCGTTATCTTCAAAGCCGTCAACAACCGTGGCTACGTCGCCCACGCGGATGGTGCCGCCATCGGCGGTCTGGCGGACGATGATGTTGGCAAACTCCTGCTCGGTATCTGCCTGCTTGCGCACTTTCAGCTGATAGGCGCCGACTTCGGTGCGCACGGTGCCGGCGGACTGGTTAATGGAGTTGGCGCGGATGGCATCGGCAAGTTCCTGGAAGGTCATGCCATAGCGGCGCAGGGCCTGCTCGCTGACCTCGATGGAGACTTCTTCCATGCGCGTGCCGAACAGCTGCACGATGGAAATCGCGGGTAGGGTGGCCACTTCGCGGCGCAGTTGTTCCGCCAGGCGCTTCAGCTCGCGCTCGCTCAGGTCACCGTGTACCGCCACGCGGATAAATTCCTGGCGGTTAACCCACTGGTGGACCTGCGGTGGCTCAATACCGCGGGGAAATGACGAAATTCCGTCCACGCGGATTTTTACATCGTTCATAAAACGGGAAAAATCGACGGTGGTTTCGGCGAGGATGTACACGCCGCCATATCCCTCAGAGGAGGTGGAGCGAATCCATTCAATATTATCGAGCTCGCTCACCGCTTCTTCGATACGCGAGACGATTTGCTCTTCCACTTCCTGTGGAGCAGCGCCCGGCCAGGACACATTAATCTCGAGTCCCGGGAAACGAACCTGTGGGTCCATTTCCCGTTCCATGCTGAAAAAACCAATAACGCCGGCGACAAGAATGCCAATCATGGCGAGGTTGGCGGCAACCCGGTTACTGGCCCACCATGCAATCAAACTATTCATGGGTGTGAGTCCTTATCGACGAGCCAGTTGGGTGATTGGTTGCACTTCCATGCCTTCCACCGGGTTGGCAATGGTGGAAGTCACAACGCGCTCGCCATCGGCAACACCGGCGGCGATCACTACACGGTTTTCGGAAGTGGAAAGCACCTCGACGGTACGAATATTCAGACGGTTATCCGCGTCGACAACGTAGACTTTGTCGGCGCTGCGCAGCGCTTCGCGGGGAACCACGATGGCGTTGCGCTCCGCGGTGGATGCCGCTTCTGCATTTACAAACAAACCAACCGCCAGCGGCACACCATCACTGGCGCCCTTGCCATAAGGGTCGGCAACTTCCGCCACCGCATAAATCAGGCGGGTTTGCTGATCAATCGTGGCCTGGGTGCGCACAATACGTCCGTGCCACTGCTGCTCATGGTTACCTACCAGGGCGGAGAGTTTTACTTCCGGACCTGGGTTGTTGTCGCCAGCGACGAAGCCTAGTGGCAAACCGAGCTCCTGCAGCTGGTTGTCGGTCAGCGGAAGGCGAATTTCCACCCGGTCGGTAGCGAATACACGGCCCAGCGATGTGCCAGCGGTCACGTATTGGCCAACACCCACCTCGCGACTCAGCACACGGCCGCGATAGGGCAGGTGAATCTTGGTACGGGCTAGGTCCATTTTCGCATCGGTCAGCGCAGCTTTGGCGGCACGCAGATTTGCTTCTGCTTCCAGTACCTGCGGTTTGTTTACCTGCAGCGGGGTGGGTTCTTTATTCGGGTTCAGGTTCAACCACTGCTGGCGTTTGATCGCAGCGGCGGCCTGGGCTTGCAGTAACAGCACCTCTGCCTGCGCTACACGCGCCTCGGCTTGGGCAACCTCCAGCCGATAATCGGCATCGTCGATTTGAATCAGGGTTTCGCCGGCTTCAAAACCGGCGCCTTCCGCAAAGCGCTCAGCGATGGCGGTAATGCGCCCGGATACCTGAGGCGTCAGGTTGATTTCGGTATGGGCGCGCACTTCACCTTGTGTGGTTACGCTTAATTGCACCGGTTCGGCACGGGCCTCTGAAGTAACCAGCGAAATCAAACGCTGTTCCTCTTCCTTCTTTTCAGGCTCCGGTTTTGCTGCGGACATCCATTGTACGGCGCCGAATGAGGCCGCAATGACGAGAACCGGGGCCATCACATTCAAGATTTTTTTCTTCATCGTTCTATTCGCGTAGTTTCAATTTTTGTGGAATTTGGCGAATGCGACCGAGTTACCACTGGTGCAATAACCCGATATGAGCACGAAAACTGCGGGCCTTGGAATCGCCAAGGCGCCGAGGTGAGCTGAATCAGCGACCAAAATCCATTTGGGTTGCCAGATTGACGAGGTGATGTCCCGAGGTGGATGCAGCGGTAGTGAAAAAAATTTGGAAGTGTGTGCCGTGCGTTGAAAAGAGCGCCGGCAAATGCGCTGCTTCTTTCGTGAGGCAAATCGCGATGCCGCTTATTCCTGTGGTTGTATGGGGCGGTGCGGTGCGCGGAAAGGTGTTGGATAAAAGCGCTGCGGATACAGGGCCAGGATCAAGCCAGCGAGTGCCCCCCAAAGGTGGGCATCAATGGCGACCTGGGCATCGATCAGTGCAGCGGTAGCACTGGTGTCTCCACCCAGTTGCTCCCAAGCGATTTTCGCGCAGACGCCAGCCAGCAGAACCAGCCCAAATCGCTCACCATTCCTCAGGTCTTTAATGCTGCCCCAAACGATCAGTGCATGGAGAACGCCGGACAAACCCACGTAGTGCGTCAGGTGTGGTGAAAAGAAAAGGATCGCGATTCCGGTCAGCAGGCATATCAGCAAAAGCAGGCCCAAGGAGGGTAGTGGTCGCAAGTGCGCCTTGAAGAGAATCCAGAGGACTGTGCAGGCCCCCGCATTGATGACGGCGTGTGCCAGGTTGGTGTGTAAAAAGTGAGCGCTTAGCAGTCGCCAGTACTGGCCGGCGATGATCGCCTCGCGGTCAAATCGCAACAGGTTCTCGGCATGCTCCGAAATCAGTGGCCCAACGCCTGCCAGAAAAACCAGGGCCAAGAACGTAGGGTTGAGCGTTCGGGATGCCATCTCGGAATGCCACCGTGGAAAGGATTATGGTCGGGACATGTCTTATCAGTTTATGGCGCCCCCGGGTGGACTCGAACCACCAGTCCGGACTTAGGAGGTCCGTGGTTTATCCTGTTAACCGACGAGGGCGTACTCTTGATCAGTGCTGACTACTTCGGGCTAACGCCCGGGCAGGCTGGCGGTACAAGAGGCAGGCATTCTAACCACTGGCGCAGGCCCTGTCATCGAATGCGGTCCCTCACTTTCGGCCTGACGCCAGCTACCTGTCATCTCGGATCGTTTTATGGCGGTCTTTCCCTTGTCACCAAGCGTAACGTTTTGCGCCACAGGGGTTACCCAATTTCTCTCCGACCGAAAGTTTTCTTCCTGTATCAATTTGGCGAAAAAATTTCGCAAATTGGTAACAAAATGTCGTTATTTTGGCGCGAGCTGCGGAGCGGAGAGGACCGGGCTTTTGGGCCCTGTGCGACGCAAAGGGCGCCGGAGTGTAACCCCTTGGGAAAACCTGTTCCTGTAGCGCAAAAGTTGCTTGACCAGAAAAGCCGGAGCTGGCTAATCTGCGATTGCACAACAAAAACAGACAAAGAGTTTCTGCCCCGGCAGATCGAGATTGTGGAGTTTTCTATGAGCGGCAACGTAATCGAAAATGACATGGATTTTGGTGGATCTGATTCCTCTCTTGAAGAGAGTCTGCTCTATACCCCGGAGAGTCCCCGTGACGCACGACGCATGGTGGAGGATCGACTGGAGGAACAACGCCTCCGGCGGGAACTTATGGATTATCAATACGACTTCTGACCACGATTCTCTCTTCGAATTTGTGTGAGTCCCTTTGACTCAACAGCATTAAGAAGAGACATTCTGCTGAGTCTTCCTTTACCGGGTCTAGTCCGGTCAAAATTTTTCGCCCCGCATTTCTGTTCTGTATAGAAAATAGCCGGGAGCAGCCAAAGGGTGCCATAGGCACCCTTTTTGCGTTTTACCGGTAGCCGATTGAGATAGGGGGCTGTTGCAGCTGGTCCTTGAGGGGCGATTTATCCTGGGCAAAGTACCTGCTGTCGCCTTGTCAGCTTTGCCGGTTTTCACCCTCTGCAGCTGGGTGTATATTGGCGGAATCAGGTTTCGCAATAGTTAAGGATGAGGCAGGACAGGATCCGCAAATGGTGGTTTCGGAGAGGTTTGAGAGCCGAGTCAGCTCGGAAGTGTCTGCTGGTGGTGAAGAGCTGGTGATTCGTGTCGCTGGCAACTTTGACTTTAATATCCACCGCGACTTCCAGCGCGCCTACCGCAATGTCAGTCCAGCACCGAAGGTGTTTCTGGTGGACCTGTCCGCAACAGAACATCTGGATAGTGCAGCCTTGGGCATGCTCCTGTTATTGCGAGACTATTGTGTTGAGCTTGGCCATGAGGGAGAGCCGCCTAGGGTAGAGCTGATGAATGCAAACGCGCACGTGTCCCACATACTGCACGTTTCCAATTTCGATCAAATTTTCAGCATCTGCTGAAGCGCTTTGCCCCGATGCCAGCCTTCCGCATCCTCATTATCGAAAGTGACCCATCCGAGTCCGCGGAGCTGCAACAACTCATCCAGCAGTGGGAGTATAAAAGTACTGCTGAGAATGTTCCCCCGGCGTCGACCCTGTGCATACCCAGCGCCGAGGCTGCACTGGCCTCCTGCGAGCATTTCCCTCCCAACCTAATCATCTTTGGTCCGGTTGCCGCGCGGGAAACGCCATCTGAGCCTGTGCGCCAGTTGCGCCAGTCCATGGGGGTGGAACCGGTACCGATTCTTGCGGTGCAGGACGCACAGGAAAGTCCCGCCGAGCCCCTGTATCGGGCAGATTGCGACGATATTCTGACCAAGCCCTATAGCCGCTCGCTCGTGGCGCTGAAATTGGGGGCCATTTGGCGCTTTGGCGAGTTCAGCCGCTCGCTGATGGCGCAGCGTGACCGGCTGCGTCGGCACCATGCAGACTTCCTTCAGGAACAGGCGAACGCGCGGGAAATATTTGGCAATTTGGGCAATGAGAGTTGCCTGGATGACACACCGGCGATCCGCTATCACCTTTCTCCGCGCGCCGTACTCAACGGTGATTTACTGGCGGCGACCTACGCGCCCGACGGCAAGCTGATTCTGATGTTGGGGGATTTTGCCGGGCACGGGCTGGCTGCGGCAGTGGGGGCGGTTCCGCTTACCTCTATATTCTATTCGATGATCCCTCGGGGCTTTTCTTTTGCTCGCGTAGCGCGGGAAATTAACCGCAAGTTGCACGATATCCTGCCGCGTCAGATGTTTTGTTGCCTGGCAATCATGGAATTCGACCCGCGCCGCCTGCACCTGCGCATGTTGAATGCGGGAATGCCCAGCCCCTGCCTGAAGCGCGCCGACGGTTCCCTGCGAATGATCGAATCCCGGCATTTACCTTTGGGGGTGCTGGCGACGGATAACGTGGATTCCGCGATCGTGAATGTGCGTGTGTCACCGGGCGATCGCCTGTTCCTGTGGAGTGACGGCATTCACGAGGCGCGCAACAGTCGCGGTGAGCATTTTGGTGAGGCACGCCTGCTGTCGCTGTTGCAAAGTGAGCGGCCACATGACGAACAGGTGTTTGAACAGATTCTCATGGCGGTGAATGCGCACGCGGCGGAGCAGCACGATGACCTGTCCCTGGTGGAGCTGGACTTGACGGATCCTGGGTTGTGTCGCGGTGGCAGTCTGCCGCAGGAGGTGGCCGGGGATCGCAAGGGCACGCGGATAGGTGACTGGTCGATTCGTTTCCGTCTTGGTCACACGGAGCTGCGACAGGCAGATCCATTGCCGCAACTGCTGAGCGTGGTGGTGCAGATGCCCGGTGCTGCGCGGTTTCAGGAAGATCTGGCGATTGCGCTGGGAGAGTTGTTCCGCAATGCGCTGGAGCATGGTGTGTTGGAACTCGATTCCTCAATCAAGGGCTCAGATGATGGGTTTGTTCGATATTACGATCTGATGGCGGAGCGGCGTAGCCATTTGGACTCGGGTTGGGTGAGCATTTCCCTGTCTTGCCTGGAAGACGGGGAGGGCGGAAGCCTGACTCTGGTGGTGGAAGACAGTGGTCAAGGCTTCTCCGCAGAGCGCGATGCAGGCTCTATCTACGCCGGCCGCGGGTTGGCGCTGCTGCGCACGGTTTGCTCTGAATTGCACTTCGCGGCGGGCAGTAGCCGGGTGGAAGCGATCTTGCACTGGCAGACCGCAGCCGATGCTAAATCGGGGGATGCTGCACAAGCGCAACACAATGCCGTACAAAACCCCTCAGTACCGGTATAATTACGCTCAGTTTTTCATCAACACCGGTGGGTAATGTCCTCGAGTCGCCTTTCACCCTCTGCCGCTTCACCCGTATCTCCAGCGCAGAATGCAGCTGTCTGCAGCGATGGCCTGTGCGCAAATGGTTTGTCCTGTGAGCGCGATGGCCGCGTGTTGTTTGCGGGGCTGGACTTTCAACTGCCTGCGGGAACCGCATTGCAGATCGAAGGTGCAAATGGGGCGGGCAAGAGCACGCTGATTCGCACCCTGATCGGCAGCACCAGCGACTATGACGGTGACATTTTGTGGGGTGGCAAGGCCTTCCCGCGATCCCTCGCAGCCATGCGCGCGGAATTGCTGTATATCGGCCACCACGCCGGTGTGCGGCGCGGCCTTTCGCCCCTGGAAAACCTGGCCTGGTATGGCGCTGCTGCGGGAGATGCGATGGCGGCGCTGGATGCTGTCGGCCTGTATGGCTTCGAGGATACCCTGTGCCAGCAGTTGTCTGCGGGGCAGAACCGAAGAGTCGCGTTGGCCCGCCTGTACCTGCCGGCGGTCCCGAAGTTGTGGATTCTGGATGAACCGCTCGCCGCGTTGGATGTGGCGGGAGTTGAGAGTCTCGAAGCCTGTATGCGTGGTCACCTGCAGCGCGGCGGCAGTGTGTTATTGACATCCCATCAGCCGGTCAATATCCAGCCGCTGGTAAAGGTAAATCTGGCGGACTTTCAGCCGCAGGAGCGTCATTGGGAGGCCGAATATGGGGCCTGATGCGGTGGGGGTTCCCTTGTCGAAAAAAGCGTATTCCGCCGAGGCCGGTGCGACCCAGGATGCCTATGCGCAAGTGCCGGGCTTTTACACCCTGTTCCGCACCGAGTTGGTGCTCTCCGCCCGTCGTCGTTCGGACATCGTGAACCCGCTACTATTTTTCGTCACCGTTCTAGCGATGATGCCCCTGGGTATTGGCCCGGAACCGGAGATGCTGTCGCGCATGGCGCCGGGGCTTATCTGGGTAATGTCGCTGCTCGCCACCCTGTTGTCGCAGGAGTCATTGTTCCGCGGTGACTACGAAGACGGTTCACTGGAGCAGTTGGCCTTGCAGCCGCAGCCCCTGTACTTCCCGGTGCTGGCGAAGGTGCTGGTGCACTGGTTGGTCACCGGGGTGCCCCTGGCCCTGCTATCGCCGCTACTGGGAATGATGTTAAACCTGGGCGCGGCGGGCTATTGGCCGCTGTTTATCTCGCTCGTGTTGGGCACCGCCAGTCTCAGTCTGATCGGTGCCGTGGGTGCCGCGCTGACCGTGGCGCTGCGACGGCCCGGCCTGCTGTTGGCGCTGATCATTATGCCGTTGTATGTGCCCGTGTTAATCTTCGGCACCGGAACGGTGCAGGCAGCACTGGATGGCTATAGTTTTGGCCCTCAATTGGCGGTGCTCGGCGCGATACTGGCCGTAGCCGCGGCGCTTGCGCCCCTGGCGTCTGCGGGAGCTATCCGAATCAGTCTCGAAAACTGACCCTTTCCCGGCGTGCCGCGTATTGTCGCGACCGGCCGAGAGAAGGGCGTAGGAGTATGTATTTTGTCCTGGCAATGGTTTCACAGATTGGGCTCACCTCGCTGGTTTTACCAGAAATCCAGCGCCTGGCTTCCCTGGCTTGGCGGCGCGGCGCTGTTGCTGCTGGCCGTGGGTATTGTCTGGGGCCTCGGTTTTGCGCCGGAAGACTTCAAGCAGGGTAACAGCTACCGGATTATCTATATCCATGTGCCGGCCGCTTTCCTCGCGCTGGCCGGCTACTACATCATGGCGATTTCCGGGGCCATTGGCCTGATCTGGAAGATGAAGCTGTCCTTTGTAGTGATGCGGGCTGCGGCACCCATTGGTGCGGCGCTTACCTTTATTGCCCTGTTTACCGGTGCCGTGTGGGGCAAGCCCACCTGGGGTACCTACTGGGTGTGGGATGCCCGTATCACCTCCATGCTGATTCTGTTCTTCCTTTATCTGGGCGTCATGGCCCTATCCGGTGCCTTCAGTCGTGAACAGTCCGGGGACAAGGCCAGTGCGTTGCTGGCATTGGTCGGCACCGTCAATATCCCGATCATTTACAAGTCCGTTGACTGGTGGTTCACCCTGCACCAGCCGGCTACTCTGAAGCTGACCGAAGCGAGCACCATCGATCCGAGCATGTTCTACCCGCTGATCACCATGATCGCCGGCTTCTACCTGTTTTATGCCTGGGTACTCACTTTGCATACGCGCGCAATGATTCTGCAGCGGGAAGGGCGCACGCAGTGGGTACGTGAATTGCTCGGAGCGCCGGCTCCGACAAAAGCCTGAAGCGCGAGCGAGGATTCGGTTGATGGAATTTCAGTTTGATAGCCTGGCCAGCTTTTTCGCGATGAACGGTCACGGGCCCTATGTGTGGGCCGCATACGGGGTGGCTGTACTGGTGTTGGTTGCGTTGGCAGTTGCCCCTGTGTTGCGCCAGCGCACATTGCGCCGGGAGTTTAAGCAGCAGTTGCGCCAGGAAGAGGCCCGCAGGCGTGCGGCCGCGGCGCGCGCTGCGTCGCAGCGAGCAGTAGAAACAGTCGAGTAACTGCGCACAGGCTTTCACTTGTCTAACGATTCAAATTTTTAGCGTTTTCGATTTTTAGTAGGAAGACCATGCATCCAGCTCGTAAACAACGCCTGATCCTTGTCGTACTTCTGGTGATACTTTCGAGTGCCGCCGTTGGGTTTGTGACCTATGCCATGCGCGCAAATATGGACTACTTTTACGCGCCCCGCGCTTTCGCGGCGGGTGAAGTGCCGTTCGAAAAGCGTATTCGTGCGGGCGGCTGCGTGGTGCCAGGTAGTATTGTGCGCGATAGCGATTCGCTGGATGTACGCTTCGCGATTACCGATGGTGAGGCGGAACTGGAAGTGGTGTTCGACAAAATACTGCCGGATCTGTTTGCAGAAGGTGAGGCTGCGGTGGTAACCGGCAAACTTCAGCAGGACGGCTACGTGCGTGCGGACCAGGTGCTGGCCAAGCACGACGAAACCTATACACCGCCGGAAGTGGCAGATTCCATGGTGGGAGATGCGAGCTGTCAGGGAGATGCAAAAATATGAGTCCTGAACTTGGGCATTTTTCGCTAATTGTCGGCCTGCTGCTGTCCATTGCGCTGGCGGTCGTTCCACTGCTTGGTACCTATGCTGGCCGTGTCTTGTGGATGGATACTGCACGCCCCCTGTCTTTCGGGGTGCTGGCGTTTACCGCGTTATCGTATGTCTGCCTGACGGTCGCCTTTATCAATAGCGACTTTACCGTTGCCTACGTTGCGCAGAACTCCAATAGCATTCTGCCGATGATGTACAAGGTGACCGCAGTATGGGGTGGTCACGAGGGTTCCATTCTGCTGTGGTTGCTGATGATGGCGGGCTGGACTGCTGCGGTTGCCATGTTTAGCAAGCAGTTGCCGGACGTGCTGGTAGCGCGCGTGTTGTCGGTACTCGGCATGCTGTTGATCGGGTTTTTCCTGTTTATTCTGATGACCTCCAACCCCTTCGACCGGATCCTGCCTTTCCCTCCCAGTGACGGAAACGATTTGAATCCGCTGCTTCAGGATCCGGGCATGATTATTCACCCACCACTCCTGTATATGGGGTACGTGGGTTTCTCGGTGGCCTTTGCGTTTGCCATCGCGGCGTTGCTGGAAGGGCGTTTGGATAGCGCCTGGGCACGCTGGGCGCGCCCCTGGACTGCGGTGGCGTGGGCGTTTCTGACCCTGGGTATCGCACTGGGCAGCTGGTGGGCGTATTACGAACTCGGCTGGGGCGGCTGGTGGTTCTGGGACCCGGTGGAAAATGCCTCGTTTATGCCGTGGCTTGTAGGTACCGCGTTGTTGCATTGTCTGGCCGTCACTGAGAAGCGCGGCTTGTTCCGCAGCTGGACCATCCTGTTATCCATCTTCGCGTTTAGCCTGAGCTTGCTCGGGACCTTCCTGGTGCGCTCCGGGGTACTGACTTCGGTTCACGCGTTTGCCACCGACCCATTGCGCGGAGGCTTTATTCTGGCATTCCTGGCTATCGTCGTGGGC
Source organism: Microbulbifer agarilyticus S89 (assembly GCF_000220505.1). Lineage (GTDB taxonomy): Bacteria > Pseudomonadota > Gammaproteobacteria > Pseudomonadales > Cellvibrionaceae > Microbulbifer > Microbulbifer agarilyticus_B. The sequence goes on from NZ_AFPJ01000036.1 coordinate 163,211, forward strand.
GCTTCGCTGTTGCTGTTTGCCCTGCGTGCGCCAACGGTGAGCGCGGGCAGCGTATTCTCATTCCGTTCTCGGGAAACCTTTTTGCTGGGCAACAACATTGTGCTGATCTTGATTATGGCGATGGTGTTGACCGGAACTCTGTACCCGCTGTTGGCGGACGCGCTCAACTGGGGCAAGATCAGTGTGGGCCCCCCATTTTTCAACCTGTTCTTTGTACCTCTGATGATCGTGCTGTGCATCTTGCTGGGCATGGGGATTCACGCAAATTGGAAAGACACCCAGGGTAAGAAGTTGGTCAAAGCCTGGGTGATGCCCGCGCTGATCGCCGCGCTGGGTGCGCCTCTGGCGGCGCTGCTGGCAGGTGACTTCCATTGGGGTGTGGTTATTGGGTTGTTTGCGGGGCTCTGGGTGATTACCGCGAGTGGTGCCGATATTCTGGCAAAGTCGCGCAACGCGGATAGTCTTATTGCAGGTCTCAAGCGCCAGCGCGCAAGCTACTACGGCATGCACCTGGGGCACATCGGTCTGGCTATTTCTGTTTTGGGGGTGGCGCTCACCACGGTGTATAGCGTGGAGAAAGACCTGCGTATGTCGCCGGGCCAGAGCGCAGAAATGTCTGGCTATGAGTTTACCTTTGAAGGTGTGCGCCAGGTCCGCGGGCCCAACTACCGCGCCTCTGAAGGAGTCATTATCGTCCGCCAGGATGGTCGCCAGGTAGCAGAGTTACTTCCGCAGAAGCGCAGCTATCTATCCGGTGGCAATATCATGACCGAGGCCGCGATTGATACTGGCCTGTTCCGGGATTTGTATGTGGCGCTGGGCGATCCGATGGATAGAAACCATTTGGCTGGCGACTGGGCGGTGCGCCTTCACTACAAGGCGTTCGTCGTGTGGATTTGGCTGGGCTCGGTATTGATGGCGCTCGGTGGTGCAATTGCTGTGGCCGACAAACGCTATCGCAAGGTGCGGGCGGCGCGTGCAGCGAATATCAAAGCCGAAGGCGGTACCAGTTCATTGGCTGGCGCCTGAGGCGCGGAAGCAGCGTGTCCCTGACCGAATTTTGGGTCGCGCGAACGGATAACTACGGATTGGATCATTGATGGCGAGACTCAAGCTTTTTCTACCGCTCATCGTATTCGCCGCACTGGCGGTACTGTTTTGGCGAGGACTGTCCCTGAACCCGCAGGACATGCCTTCAGCACTGGTTAACAAGCCAGTGCCGGAATTTGCTCTGCTGGATGTTGAATCCAACCGGGAACTGAAAAAGTCCGACCTCCCCAGTCGCCCGTTGCTGTTGAATGTGTGGGCTACCTGGTGCGTTTCCTGCCGTGTTGAGCACCCATACCTGAACCAACTGGCAGAGCAGGGCGTGCCGATTGTCGGTATCAATTTGAAAGACGATAACGAGGCCGCGCAGAAGTGGCTGGATAAATTCCAGAACCCGTATGTATTTTCCGTGTCGGATATTGAAGGCCGGTTGTCTCTGGACCTGGGTGTGTTCGGTGCGCCGGAAACCTTCCTGGTTGACGCTGGTGGCACTATCCGGTGCAAGCATGTGGGTGTTGTAGACGACAAAGTGTGGCAGACCAAGCTGCAGCCTTTGTACCAGCGATTGCAGAATCAAGAATGGGACGATTTTTCTGGTGAGCTATCAGACTCCTTGCTTGCCCGTTGTCGCTGAGACCGAAGAAAAGAAAAGCCGCTTTATCTGCTGGCTCGGGCCGGTAACCGATAAAGCGGCTTTTTTGTGTCAGCTCGAAACGGTACGCGCCCGTTATCCGGACGCTTCGCACCACTGTACTGCGTTGGTGATCGGCAATCCGGCCAACCCAGAAGTCATGCAATTCGATGACGATGGGGAACCCGGCGGAAGTGCCGGCCGGCCAATGCTGGAACTGCTGCTGAAGCAGGGTATTGGTAACGTTGGTGCTATCGTTACGCGCTATTTTGGCGGTACCAAGCTTGGGGTCGGTGGCTTGATGCGCGCTTATCGTGGCGCGGTTGGTACTGCGTTACAGGCTGCAGATCTCGAGAGTCATGTGCCCGTGTTTACAGCGAAAGTCGTTTGTGATTTTGCTGGAGAGTCGCGGCTGCGTTTTTTGGTGTCTCAATATCGCGGTGATTGTGGTGAGGTAATTTACGCGGATCGGGTACAGATGTTGGTGTCACTGCCGGAGGATTGCTGGCCGGCGTTGCGTGAGAAGCTTGTCGGTGAGGGCTTTGCCGTGCAGGTGTCGGTTTAGGGGTGCGGTGCTAAGTGGCAGTCTAGACGTCTGGCTGTCTGGCTGACCAGCTGGAAATCGATTTTGTTTATGTGCGTAGGGCATAAACAAAGAGACGCAAACAAAAAAGGCCCACACTTTCGTGTGAGCCTCTTCTGTATATGGCGGACCGGACGGGACTCGAACCCGCGACCTCCGGCGTGACAGGCCGGCATTCTAACCAACTGAACTACCGGTCCGCATTCCTGACATCCCTTTGTCAAATCTGCCTGGCAGACCTAAAGGAAAGTGGTGGGTGGTACAGGGGTCGAACCTGTGACCTACGCCTTGTAAGGGCGCCGCTCTACCAACTGAGCTAACCACCCCGCGTCAGGAGCTGCGTATAGTAATGATATTTTTTGGGGCGTCAACGCTTTTTGAAAAATTTTTTTCAATTCAATGAGTTATGCCTGTTTAGCGGCTTTATGGTCGCCGGAGTCAGTGTCGTTCGGGGCCTGTTGTCATGGGTGTCTGAGGGCGAAGGCGCTGCTATAATCGGGCCAATTTCCGCCGGAGAGAATCAGTGCAGAAAAAACGTATCAGCGCGCCGCTCACCCGGGCGATCGCCGCCAGTTTGACTCTACTTGTCATAATGGTCGCGCCCCTCGCCCCCAGCTATGCCGCCGTCGAGGTAGAGAGGCTGTCGAATGCGCAATTGCAGGCACGGTATGCGGTGTTGATTGAGGAGCTGCGTTGCCCTAAATGCCAGAACCAGAATCTGGCCGGCTCAGATTCCATGGTCGCGACCGATTTGCGCCGCGAGGTTCGCCGCCTGCTCGAGGAGGGTTACACCGACGAGGAAATCAACCAGTACATGGTTGCCCGTTACGGTGACTTTGTTCTGTATCGGCCGCCGATGCAGCGCAACACCATGGTGCTGTGGATTGCGCCGGGCGTGTTTGCCGCGCTGGGTCTACTGTCTCTGATCCTGATTGTCGCGCGCTCGCGCAATGGCCGCGGAAGTCGACAGGAAGACGAGGGCGCCGAGTTGAGCGCGGAAGAATCGCAGCGGCTTGCGCAGTTGCTGAATGACGAGCAACAAGGTGGTAGTAAGCGTAATGATTGATTTGTGGATGATACTGGCGCTGCTGTTGTTGCCGCTGGCACTGGTTATTGCCTGGCCGATGGTGGCGACGCTCAGAAAGCGCAAATTGCGCCGTGCGGAATTATCGGGTGAGGGTGCGGATGGTGCATCGCAGGCGGCCCTGTACCGCGAGCACCTGGCAGAAATTGAGCAATCTCACGCAGACGGCGCAATCGATGATGCGCAGTATGCATCGCTGAAGACCGAGCTGGCTCGCAAGCTGTTGGCGGAAGAGCAGGGTGGCAGTTATCAATTGACACAGCGCCGGGATGGTGGGCGTGGGCTGTTGTTTGCACTGGCCTTCACAGTGCCACTGGCGGCACTCGGGTTATATTTCTACTGGGGGGCGCACGATGATGTCGCGCTGTATCGGGATATTGTGGCCAGCCAGTCTGGCGTATCCGATATGGTGGTCGAGGCGCGTCTTACCCAGCAGTTGCGTAAGCGTGTCGAAAGTCATCCGCAAGACCTCAATAGCCGCTACATGCTGGCCCAGCGCCTGCTGGTGAGCAACGATATTCAGGGGGCCTTGGCGCAGTATCGTTACATCGTGGCCGAGGAGCCGGAGGCGGTGAATATTCGTGCGGAAATGGCCCAGGCGCTGTTTTTCGCCAATGGTTCGAAAATCACCGCTGAAGTGATTCGCGAGGTGGATCAGGTGTTGGCCACGCAGCCAAATAACACCACCGCCCTCGGTTTGGCGGGTATTGCTGCCTTCGAGCGAGAGGATTATGCGGGCGCGAAGTCGCACTGGCAGCGCGCACTCAATCAGCTGGCTCCGGGCTCCAATGCGTCCCAGGCCCTGGCCGCCGGCGTGCAGCGCGCCGAGGCGGCATTGGCCAAGGTTGGTGAGGCGCAGGCGGAGTCCACTTCGGTCGCATCCAAGTCCGCGGAACAGGCGAGCTCTCAGGCTTCCCCTCAGGCACAGTCGGTGGGTGAGAACAGTATTGCGGTCTCTGTATCACTCGGCGACGGGGTCAAATACACCCCCTCCACGCCAGTGTTTGTCTACGCGCGCACCGCGGAAAGCCCAATGCCCCTGGCGATCGTGCGGCTCACTGCCGCGGACCTGCCAGCACGGGTAGTGTTGGATGAGTCACGGGCAATGATGCCCGGGCGCAGCCTCAAGACCGTTGACCGGGTGCAGGTGGTTGCCCGCCTGGCGGTCGGCGGCAATGCCCGCCCGGCGCCTGGTGACTGGCAGGGCGAGGTCAAGACCCTGACCAGGGAAGACTGGTCCAAGCCCCTATCTATTGTGATTGATCAGCAGATCTGATTGTTTGCTGATCGATATCACATCTGCCGGTCGCGCCGCTCGGTGCGACCGTTCCCGCCAAATTTTCGGCCAAAAATAGCGCTGAAACCCGGCTCGTAGCCATGTACAATCGTCGGTTTGCAAAGACAAACGGGTGATTCGCGTGGACTGGCTAGTCAGGCCCTTTCCGGTCCCCGTTTGAACCTATTCAAAGCACAACGAAGAGCGCCCGGCAGAGCAAAGTTGCTGCACGGGTGCCGAGTATTACCGAGTTAAAAGACCATGCGTTTGAAGTGCATTAAGTTGGCCGGATTCAAGTCGTTCGTCGACCCGACCACCGTCTACTTCCCTTCCAACCTGAGCGCCGTGGTCGGCCCTAACGGTTGTGGCAAGTCCAATACCATCGATGCGGTGCGCTGGGTAATGGGTGAGTCGTCTGCGAAGAACCTCCGTGGTGACTCCATGACCGACGTAATCTTCAACGGCTCCAGTGGTCGTAAGCCCGTGGGCCAGGCCTCCATCGAACTGGTGTTCGACAACTCCGCCGGCAAACTCACCGGGGAATATGCTGCGTTCAGCGAAATTTCCGTGAAGCGCAAGGTTACCCGCGATGGGCAGAATAACTACTACCTGAACGGCGAAAAATGTCGTCGCCGCGACGTGACTGACCTGTTCCTGGGTACCGGTCTCGGCCCGCGCAGCTACGCCATTATCGAGCAGGGCATGATCTCCAAGCTGATCGAGGCCAAGCCGGAAGAGCTGCGGGTATTTATTGAGGAAGCCGCGGGTATCTCCAAGTACAAGGAGCGTCGCCGCGATACCGAAAACCGCATGCGTCGCACCAAGGAAAACCTTGAGCGCCTGACCGATATCCGCGATGAGCTGGATCGTCAGTTGGCGCGTCTGGAGCGCCAGTCGGCAGCAGCGGAAAAATACAGCCGCTTCAAAGAAGAAGAGCGCACGCACAAGGCCCATCTGCAGGGCCTGAAATACAAAGACCTGGACGACCAGGCAAAAGGCAAGCAGCAGCAAATTGGCGAACTTGAGCTGACGGTGGAAGAGCTGGTCACCCGCCAGGTGGGTTTCGACACCGGTATCGAAGAGCAGCGCGTGGCCTATCACGAGTTTTCCGATGCGTTTAATGAAGTGCAGGGGCGTTTCTATTCGATCGGCGCCGACATCGCGCGCCTCGAGCAAAGCATTTCCCATGCCCGCGAGCGCAATGCATCCCTGCAGTCTGATTTTGCCCGCACCGAGCAGGAGCACAGCGAGTCGGTGGCACTTCTCGCTGCGGATCAGGAAAAAGCCGAAGAGTTCGATGTCGAACTGGAAGTGATTACCCCGGACCTGGAAATGGTGCAGGCCGCAGAAGAAGAATCTGCACAAACCTTGCTGACCGCCGAAGACGAAATGCGCGAATGGCAGAACGCCTGGGACCAGTTCAACCAGGGCGCATCTGGCTCCCGCCAGCGCGCGGAAGTTCAGCAGTCTCGTATCCAGCACCTGGAAACCTCGGCGCAGCGCCTGCAGGACCGTATTACCAAGCTGCAGTTGGAGCGCGAGAGCCTATCGGTCTCCGAAGATGAGATCGAACTGGAAGAGCAGAACGAAGAGCTCGCCGAGCTGGAGATGCAGCTGGAAGAGCTGCGCGAGTCGATTGCCCAGCAAGTAGAGGAGTTGTCCGACCTGCGCCGCAAGGAAACCGAACTCGCCGCAGATCTGGATAAAGAGCGCCTGCAGCTGCAAACCAGCCGCGGCCGCCAGGCGTCCCTTGAAGCGCTGCAGCAGGCCGCGATGGGGCAGGGTAAGAATGTCGCCAGTTGGCTGGAGCAGAACAACTTGCAGGGCCGCCCACGCCTGGCCGAGCAAATCAGTGCCAGCGCCGGCTGGGAGACCGCGGTAGAAACCGTACTCGGTTCCCAGCTGCAGGCGGTATGCGTCGACCAGATTGACTCTCTGCAACAAACCCTGTCCAGCTTTGACGGTGGTCAGGCGGTATTCGTCGACGGCAACAGCACTCCGGCGGTGGCGAATAGTGCACTGCCGAAACTGGCGGACGTGATCGATGGGCCCGCTGCGCTTACCGGCCTCATCGATGGCATCTACACCGCAGAAGACCTGAACAGTGCGCTGGCGCAGCGCGATCAGCTGAAGGCGAGCGAATCCATTGTCACCCGCGACGGCCTTTGGGTTGGTCCAAACTGGCTGAAAGTCAGCCGGGGTGGTGATGCGGAATCCGGTGTATTGGCGCGCAAGCAGGAATTGGAAAACCTGGAAGCGGAACTGGAAGCCTGCGAAGCACGAATTGAAGCGCTGTCCGAACAGCGCGAGCAGCAGCGCGCGAGCACTTCGCAGCTGGAGTCGGCGATTGAGCAGGGGCGTAATAACGCCGAACAGCTGAGTCGCCGCGTCGGCGATCTGCGCAGCCAGTTGTCTGCGCAACGCGCGCGCCAGGAGCAGATGGACGAGCGTCGCCGCCGCATTGAAGCAGAAATCGCGGAAGTTAAAGAGCAAAAAGAGCTGGAATCCGAATCCATTTCGGAAGCCCGTATCGTGTTGCAGGAAGCGGTAGAGGCTATGAGTGACGACACCGATCGTCGCGAAACCCTGTTGGCCAAGCGTGAGGAATTGCGCGAGGCGTTGGACGCTGCGCGTCAGCGCGCCCGTGAAGATAAAGACCGTGCTCACGAGCTGGCAATGCGTGAGCAGTCCGTGCGCACCCAGAAAGTGTCACTGGAGCGTACCCTGCAAGTTCTGCGTGAACAGGTCGAGCGCCTGCAGGAGCGTCGTGAACAGCTGCAGCGCCAGATGGAAGATGCGCAGGATCCGTCTCAGGATTTCCAGGCCGAACTCGAAGACAAGCTCGGCCAGCGTATTGAGGTTGAGGCCGAGCTCGGTGAAGCGCGCAAGAAAATGGAAGAGGTGGAGTCCACCCTGCGCAACCACGAGCAGGAGCGCCACAAGGTTGAATCGGCATTGCAGGGCGTGCGCGCACAGCTTGAGCAGCAGCGTTTGGCCGCGCAAACCCTTGAAACCCAGCGCAATGGCCTGGTCGAGCAGCTCGAGGAAGCGGGGCACGAACTCGACGCGCTTCTGCAAGAGCTGCCAGAAGAGTTAACCATGGAGGCCGTACAGCAGGATATCGAGCTGGTGGCCGCACGCATCTCGCGCCTGGGGCCGATCAACCTGGCGGCCATCGACGAATACAAGCAGGAATCCGAGCGCAAGTTCTATCTGGACAGTCAGTACAATGACCTGACCGACGCGCTGGAAACCCTGGAAAATGCCATTCGTCGTATCGACAAGGAAACCCGTACGCGCTTTAAAGAGACGTTTGATCAGGTGAATGGCGGCCTGCAGGAGTTGTTCCCGAAGGTGTTTGGCGGTGGCCATGCCTATCTGGAGCTGACCGGCGACGACTTGCTCGATACCGGTATCGCCATCATGGCGCGCCCACCGGGCAAGCGAAACAGCACCATTCACCTGCTGTCCGGTGGTGAAAAGGCGCTGACGGCCATTGCTTTGGTATTTTCCATCTTCCGTCTGAACCCGGCACCCTTCTGTATGCTGGATGAGGTAGACGCACCGTTGGATGACGCCAACGTAGGGCGTTACGCGCGGATGGTAAAAGAAATGTCTGAGCACGTGCAGTTCATCTACATTACCCATAACAAGATTGCCATGGAGATGGCCAACCAGCTGTTGGGTGTAACCATGCACGAGCCGGGTGTATCCCGTCTGGTATCTGTGGATGTGGAAGAGGCAGCGGAGCTGGCGTCTGCGTGATGAAGGAAGCATGTTGTTTGAGTCGGAAGATCCCGATGGACTACAACGTTTGGAATCTGAATTGCCAGATTCAGTGTCGGTCGATTCAGGGACAAGAATGTCCTCGCACAGTGGCACAGGGAGAGGGGCAAGAAAATGGATAACTGGCTGATTAACCTGCTCGCACTGGTCATTCTCGGTGTGGTGCTCGATGGTGCGCGTCGCGCCTATCTGAAGCACAAAGACTCGGTGAAAGTTTCGCGCAACCTGGCGCGCTCCATGCGTCAGGAAATGGTAGATGACGATGTGTTGTCGCCGCCGCGCCAGCGAAAAGAAGAGCCTGATTGGCAGCCGCCTGTTCAGGAAGCACCTGCAGCGCCCGACGCATCGGAGCTGGAATACATCGATCCGGAAGAGGCAGAAAAACGCCGCCAAATCGCTGCGGAGCTCCCCGGTAGTGTGCGTGTGGTACAGCGGCGCAAGCCGGAGGATGCCAGTCAGGTGAACCGGCAGGTACAAAAGAATTTCCACTCATCGCGCAAACCCCTCGCGGGCAGCAAGCCCGACCGTGGGGAGGGCGCAGATGCGGTTGCTCCCGAGCCGGCGCCGGGCCCCGTCACGGCGCCGGTGCCGGACGTGCCGCAACAGGCATCGCTGAATCTCGAAGAGCAGGTGCCCACCCTGATGGACTCGGTAGAGTCGGTTGTTGTGCCGCGTACCGAGCCGGACGTGTCGTTTAACGAAATGGCAGAGGGTGAGGCCGCGCGGGCCCCGTCACCGCTTGATCCTGCAGTTCTCGATCCTGCAGTACCCTATCCTTCAGAAGACGCAGAAGCCGGTGCACAAGTGACTGCGGCCGACCCGCTTGCAGCGCTGTCGGCCGATGATGAAGAACCGCTGCTTCCTGAGCGTCGCGAGCCGTCGCTGGATGAGTCGGTGAGCCTGGAGTCCTTGCAGACGGTGCCGGAAGGCGCTGCAGAATCAGAAGAGGAGAGTCCGGCGAAGAAATCCTGGGCTGCGCCTGATCTCAAGCTGCCGGAATTGAAATTCCCGGATCTGAAGAAGTCCGCGGCAGCCAGTCGCGATTCCTCAGAGCCCTCGTCCAGTGACTCGGCTAGCCGCCGGGCAGAGAGCGATCGCTCGAAACGTTCGGGCAAGCGCAGCGCAAGCGCGCGTACCGAGCGTGCGGTAGAGGAAGTGCTGATCCTGAACATCATGGCACCTTCCGGGGATTGCTTTGAAGGCAATGACCTGCTGCGTGTGCTGCTATCCAGTGGCCTGCGCTTTGGCGATATGAATATCTTCCACTATCACTGCGGCGAGGCGGGAGAGGGGCCGGCGCTGTTTAGTCTCGCTAATATCGTGGTGCCCGGCACCTTCGATATGTCGGATATGGAAGAGTTCACCACCCCGGGGGTCAGTCTGTTCCTGGCACTGCCAGCGGAAGTGGAAGCGCTTAAGGCATTCGATACCCTGTTGTCCACTGCGCGAAATATCGCCGAACAGTTAGGCGGCGAACTCAAAGACGAGAATCGCAGCGTGTTTACCGCGCAGACCGCGGAACACTACCGTCAGCGTGTGATGGAATTTCAGCGTCGCAAGGCTCTGGCGCGCGCGCAGGCCTGACAGCCACCCCGAATGACGACGACGGGAGCGTGAGAATTCCTCGGCTCCCGTTTTTTGCGGATAAAAAATGACTAAAACGATTCCCCCGGAAGCCCAGCAGCGCGCTCAGCAGCTGCACGATATCCTCAATCGCGCAAACTACGAATACTACGTGCTGGACGCGCCGGACTTGCCGGATGCGGAGTACGACCGCTGCCTGCGCGAGCTGCAACAGCTGGAACAATCCTACCCGCAACTGATTAGCAGTGATTCGCCGACCCAGCGTGTCGGCGCGCAACCTCTGGCGGCATTCACCCAGATTCGCCATGAAATGCCCATGCTGTCGCTAGACAACGCGTTTAGTGATGAGGATATGGAAGATTTTGACCGCCGTATCCGCGAGCGACTCAACAGTGCGCAACCCATAGAGTACGCCTGTGAGCCGAAGCTCGACGGCATTGCGGTCAGTTTGCTGTACCGCAAAGGGTTACTTGAGCGCGCGGCGACCCGGGGTGACGGCACTGTGGGTGAAGATATCACCCAGAATGTGCGGACCATCTACTCGATTCCGCTCAAACTGCTTGCGGATGATGTGCCAGAAGTACTTGAGGTGCGCGGCGAAATTTATATGCCCAAGGCTGGCTTTAACGCGCTCAATGAAAAGGCGCGGGCGGCGGGAGAAAAGCTGTTTGTTAACCCGCGTAATGCTGCGGCCGGTAGCCTGCGCCAGTTGGATTCCCGTATCACCGCGCAGCGTCCCCTGGAGATGTGCGCCTACAGTGTGGGGCTGGTCGAGGGTGGGGAATTGCCCGAGCGCCACTCGGACATTCTCGCGCAACTCAATAGTTGGGGGTTTCGCATTAATGCGGAAATGGCCGTCGCTGAAAATATTCAGCAGTGTATTGATTACCACCGCAAGCTTGGCGAGAAACGCACTGAGTTACCGTACGATATCGACGGTATCGTGTTTAAGGTAAACAGTATTCCCCTGCAGAAGCGCCTGGGTTTTGTTGCACGCGCCCCGCGCTGGGCCACCGCGTATAAATTCCCTGCGCAAGAAGAAATGACCCAGTTGCTGGATGTGGAATTCCAGGTGGGGCGCACTGGTGCGGTAACCCCAGTGGCGCGCCTGCAGCCGGTATTCGTTGGCGGCGTTACGGTTTCCAATGCCACCTTGCACAACCGCGATGAAATTGAACGCCTTGGGGTAAAAATTGGCGATACGGTGATTATCCGCCGTGCGGGGGACGTGATCCCACAGGTGGTTTCTGTGGTCGAAAGCCGCCGCCCTGAAGATGCACGCGATATCGAATTTCCCAGCCACTGTCCCGTGTGCGACTCGCCGGTGGAGGCAACCCCCGGCGAGGCCGTGGCTCGTTGCAGCGGTGGCTTGATCTGTAGCGCGCAGCGCAAACAGGCGATCAAGCATTTCGCCTCGCGGAAGGCCATGGATATCGATGGCCTGGGCGATAAGCTGGTGGAACAGCTTGTCGACGAAGGACTTTTGCATTCAGTGTCCGGCCTGTATCACCTGTCTCTGGAGCCTCTGATGGGACTGGAGCGCATGGGGGAGAAGTCCGCGCAGAATTTGCTGGACGCGCTGGAACGCAGCAAAGACACCACGTTGCCCAAGTTCCTGTACGCCCTTGGGGTGCGCGAGGTGGGTGAGGCCACTGCACGAAACTTGGCCCGTCACTTTGGTGATCTGGATCAGGTGATGCAGGCAGATAGCGAAGCTCTGCAGCAGGTAGAGGATGTGGGACCGGTGGTAGCCCACTACGTGGCGGAATTTTTTGAGCAGTCTCACAACCTTGAAGAGGTCGCCGCATTGCAGCAGGCCGGCGTGCATTGGGAGGCGGAAGTCCAGGAATCCGGCAGCCAACCGCTGGCGGGGCAAACCTGGGTGCTTACGGGAAAACTCGAGACCCTGTCGCGCAGTGAAGCGAAAGACTATCTGCAACGTTTGGGTGCCAAGGTTGCCGGTAGCGTTTCTGCGAATACGCATACGGTGGTTGCCGGCCCCGGTGCTGGTTCAAAATTAAACAAGGCGCAAGAATTGAACTTGCCAGTGCTCGATGAAGAAGGGCTGATGGCAAAGCTGCGGGAGTGGGGCGTCGAAATTTAATCGATCTGCTGGAAATGCGATCGGGTCGTAAATTTCGCGGCATCTGACAGTAGAATTCTCCCGGTTGCCCCGTTACAGTTGGCGCTTGATTTGTTGAACTGTAAGTATTGAATTGACCTGCCTGACGGAGCATCCGCTGGTGGGGAAGCGTAGGGGTTAGCGCAGCGTGATTCAGGGCGATCAAGAATCTATCGTTTACGGCTGTATTAAAGACAGCAACAGTCTCACCGGGGGCAGCGACCGTCGTCGCGTCAACCGTGAAGCTGTGCTCGCATTGCCCAGTGCCGACGAGTGGCCCTTCCTGTGCCGGGACATGTTTTCGGTACCCACTATCAAGGTCAAACAGTCCCAGTACCAGACCGATGTGATCCATTTCGGTGCGTCTTATCGCGCGGTTGAGTACGAGTGGAATCACTGGATCCAAAAGTTCGAAGAGCTGCTGCGCAGTATGTACTGGGTGTCTGCTACCGTGCATCTTGAGACCGAATTATCCGGAACCCATTCTTTCACCTGGGAAGCTGCAGGTCTGTATCACGAGCCAGGCTGTGGCGAGATGCAGGTACGCTGCGAGTGGACCCAGGAAGGCAAGGTCAGCGTGTAGGGCACTTGCCCTGTACTGTTTTTCGTCTGCTCACTTTCTTCGCTGTTGGACGTTTCTTCTAAATTTGTCCTCTCTGTCAAATTCCTTTCTGCCAGATACCTCTCTGCCAAATACCTCTCTGCCAAATATCTCTCTGCTAACTGCCTCTCGGTTACACTAAGCTATATTGGTTTCCCGGTCCGCATGCGGAGCCGGGGTGAGTTTATGGGGAATTCAGGAGGTAGCCTCCGGTGCAGAACAAAAGTATGCGGGCAAATCCGTCGGACGCGGATTCTGAATTTCGCATCGAACAAGACAGCCTCGGGGAAATCAAAGTACCGCAGCAGGCTCTATATGGCGCGCAGACTCAGCGCGCCGTAGAAAACTTTCCGGTAAGTCTCTACACGATGCCCGTAGCCTTTGTGCGGGCGGTGGTTGCAATCAAGCGTGCCGCCGCACAAACCAATGCACACTTGGGGCTGCTTGACGGTGCAAAGGCCAAGGCAATTATCCAGGCCTGTGACAGCCTCACCGACGAAGACTACGCGCAACAGTTTCCTGTGGATGTATTTCAGACGGGTTCCGGCACCAGCACAAATATGAATGTGAACGAGGTGCTCGCGCACCTCGCAAGCGAAGCGAGCGGAGAGACCGTCAGTGCCAATGATCACGTGAATATGTGTCAGAGCAGTAATGACGTGATTCCAACGGCCATCCATCTGTCAGCGCTGCTTGCGATTCAGAATGCATTGCTGCCTGCACTGGTCCATCTCAGTGACGTACTGGATCAAAAAGCAGAAGAGGTGGGTGATGTGGTGAAAACCGCACGCACCCATTTAATGGATGCTGTACCAATAACCTTATCGCAGGAAATTTCTGCGTGGAGTGCGCAGATAAAACAGTGCCGCGCGCGTCTCGAATGCACCTTGCCTCGCTTGGAGTTTCTGGCCCAGGGGGGGACGGCCGTGGGGACGGGCCTGAATGCGCACAATGAGTTTGCGCAAGAGTTTGCACTCAGGTTAGGCGCCGACTGTGGCATTGCACCGCGGCCTGCGGAAAATCCGTTTGCGGCGATTGCCAGCCAAGATACCGCGGTTGAAGTGTCGGGCCAGGTAAAAACGTTGGCAGTTGCATTGATGAAAATCGCCAACGACTTGCGCTGGATGAACAGCGGGCCGCTCGCGGGGTTCGGTGAGATTGCCCTGCCCACGTTACAGCCGGGTAGCAGTATTATGCCGGGCAAAGTAAACCCGGTCATTGCCGAGTCCACCGCGATGGTTGCGGCGAAAGTTATCGGAAATGACACCACTGTCACGATTGCCGGCCAAAGCGGCAATTTTCAGTTGAACGTGATGTTGCCGGTTATTGCGTTTTGTTTACTGGAGAGTATCCAGCTTGCGGCAAGCGCCTCGCGCTTGCTCGCCGATAAGGCGATATCTGGCTTTACCGTGAATCGAGCGCGCATGCAGGAAGCGCTGGCGCGCAACCCGATTCTGGTTACCGCACTCAATCCTGTGATTGGATACGCCAAGGCTGCGGAGATCGCCAAGCAGGCTTACCAAACGAACCGCCCGATACTGGACGTGGCCGAGGAGATGACGGAACTTTCGCGCGCGGAGCTGGAGGTGCTGCTGGATCCCTCCCGCTTGAGTGGCGGCGGTATCGTGAGCGGGGACTAGGTGGAGAGCGGGTTAAGGATAATTCACGCAAAAACCAGCACGCCAAGCAAGATAGAACCTGCGATCAGCATCATCCATTCAACCCAGATACCCAGCCGCCGCAGAGCTTCCCTGTCCTCTGCGCGGAATAGAAGTCGTTTGTGCATAGCCTTCGACGAGCCTTTCGAGTGGGCGATAAATCTGCCCGCGGGCAATGTTGGACTGCAAACTTACACACGCCCTGCGTTGACAGGGGTAGGCCAATGTTGCAGGATTCGGCGCCGTCGACAGATCTGGCCGGGCCTGCCATGCGTACCAGAAGAAGAATTCGGCGCAATGGCCTGTTGGCGGACGGTCCAGCCTAACTCCCTGCCTGACAAGGGCGCGGCGGTGGCCGGGCTGTCGAATCTCTCGCCTGTACCGCTCGATAGTGTGTGCACCCTATCGCTATAGTATAAAGGTCGGCGCTGTCGATTGTGTCGCGCAGGGCGCCTGCAGCCGAAAGGGTAGTGTGGCGTTCTTCTTTGACCAATCATCCATGTCTGAGTGAAAGTAGTTTGTTATGGCTAGAAAACGCCGCCGTTCGTTTGTCACCAGCGTTCTCGCCTGTTTGGCCTTTATCGCCGCAGCCGTGTGGAGCTGGGATCTGCCGGTAGAGGATCTGCTCAGCTACCTGGTGCTGATGTTGATTTTCCTCGCCGTGATCGTTGCGGTGGCGCTCGGATTCGGTGCGCTGCTGAACTGGCTGCGCAACCGTAATTCCAAGAATCGTCACCACGACGATCGCTGATCGCGAGTAAGGCATGGGTAGCGATTCACAATCATTGGTTGCCGGAACGGGCCACTCTCAGGGCGATGACATTCGCATTCCCATTGCCTATGTCCAACGCCTGCTGGAAGAGGCTGCGAATCGCGGGTGCGATCGCGCAGAGCTGCTGGCTGCAGTCGGTATTTCCGAGCGTGACCTGGAAGATACTGCCGCTTTTTCGGCGGTAACTTACGGTCGTTTGTACCAGCGGGTGATGTGGCTGGCACAGGACGAATGGTTCGGTATGCTCAGCGGTGGCCGCGTGCGTTCGGGTTCCTTTCGCCTACTGTGTCTGACGGTGGTGAACTGTGCGACGGTGCGCCAGGCCATAACGCTCAGTGCAGAGTTTATGGAGATCTGCCGCGGTTTTCGGGTAAAACCGGTACTGTCACAGGAAGGCGACCGGGACAAGGTTGTGATTGAGGGGATCAGCTCGCTGCAGCCGGGCGAATTCGAGACCCTGATTGCGGATACGTCCCCAAGTGTTATCCGTACCACGCTGGCAGTGTGGCACCGTTTTTACTGCTGGTTGGTGGGGCGCGAAATTCCACTGGCCAAGTTGCACTTCTCGTTTCCTTGCCCTGAAGAATTTCAGACCCTCGCGCAGAGCGAGGCAGGTGAGCTGCTGTTCGATCAGCCGGGTAATGCGCTGGAATATGAAAGCCGTTATCTCGATTATCCGGTGGTGCAGAGTCCACAGACGGTGGAAGATTTTATTCGCACTGCGCCGTATCACCTGGTAATTAGTGATGGCAACGCAAACAGCATCAAGACCAAAGTAAAAACCATTTTGAATCGCGACGTAAGCGAATCCATGCCGCCGGCGGAAGCGGTTGCCGAGCGTCTGAATATGTCGGTCACCACCCTGCGCAGGAAATTGCAGCAGGAAAACACCTCCTATCAAAAGTTGAAGGACGAGTGTCGAATGGAGGCAGCTTTCCATTATCTGAGCTGTCCCGATCTTTCCAACACGCAGATTGCGGAAATGCTCGGGTTCGATGAGGCCAGCGCATTTTTCCGGGCCTTCAAAAAGTGGACCGGTGTCACCCCAGGTGAATATCGCAAGAGTCCTCGGACCTCGATTGTCGAAGGCTGACCTCCACTGTCGACGGCCGGTTGCCGGG
Organism: Microbulbifer agarilyticus S89; assembly: GCF_000220505.1. GTDB lineage: Bacteria > Pseudomonadota > Gammaproteobacteria > Pseudomonadales > Cellvibrionaceae > Microbulbifer > Microbulbifer agarilyticus_B. The sequence goes on from NZ_AFPJ01000036.1 coordinate 179,476, forward strand.
CCGTCGGTTCCTCCCAATGAACGAGCGTTTTCTCCTTTGTTTTGAGGGTTTGTGGCTAGTGAGTCAGCGCTGCGTTAAGTGACCGGAGCGCCATTTCTTCCCGTCCCCTGCAAATAATTTGACTCGTGCGTCAGGCTGTTTCTATCAATTTTGTCGCCGTAATTTGTTAGTGCTTTGGACACTTTTCGCCATAGTGGCTATTGGTTATTTGCTACTAATATGAATAAAACCAATAGTTGAGTCACGGCTTAGTGCCGAGCTTCCCGACGCGTCATCCGCTTGTTAGAACTTGCTATATGGACGCGAAAATTCGAGTGTAAAAATCGTTAACGAGGGTATTCAGGATGAGCGAGATCAAAATTCCGCTGCGTGACATGCGTTTCTCTATGCGTGAACTGCTGAACTGGGATCAGCACTATGCGGCTCTGGGCTACGAAGATGCGAGCCCGGACGTAGTGGATGCGATCCTGGAGGAAGGTGCCAAGTTCTGTGAGAACGTTCTGGCGCCAATCAACCAGAGCGGTGACCAGCAGGGCTGTACCTGGAAAGACGGCGAAGTCACCACCCCCGACGGCTTTAAAGAAGCCTACCAGCAGTTCGTTGAAGCGGGCTGGCCGTCCATGCCACACGACGTTGAACACGGTGGTCAGGGCCTGCCGCACTCTCTGGGCACCATCCTGAGCGAAATGGTTGGCACCGCCAACTGGTCTTGGGGCATGTACCCGGGCCTGTCTCACGGCGCCATGAACACGCTGGATGCGCACGGTACCGACGAGCAGAAGCAAACCTACCTGACCAAGCTGGTAGAAGGCACCTGGACCGGCACCATGTGTCTGACCGAGCCGCACTGTGGTACCGACCTGGGTATCCTGCGCTCCAAGGCCGAGCCAAACGACGACGGTTCTTACGCCATTACCGGCACCAAAATCTTTATCTCTGCCGGTGAGCACGACATGGCCGAGAACATCGTGCATATTGTTCTGGCGCGTCTGCCTGACGCACCTGCGGGCACCAAGGGTATTTCCCTGTTCATCGTTCCCAAGTTCCTGCCGAACGCTGATGGTTCCGTCGGTGAGCGCAACGGTGTGGCCTGTGGTTCTCTTGAGCACAAGATGGGTATCCACGGCAACGCGACCGCGGTACTGAACTTCGACGGCGCGAAAGGCTTCCTGATCGGCCCGCCCAACAAAGGCCTGAACTGCATGTTCACCTTTATGAATACCGCGCGCTTGGGTACCGCCCTGCAAGGTGTTGCGCACGCGGAAGCTGGCTTCCAGAAGTCTCTGGCCTACGCCAAAGACCGCCTGCAGATGCGCTCCCTGAGCGGCCCGAAAAACCCGGAAGGCGCGGCTGACCCGATCATCGTGCACCCGGACGTGCGCCGCATGCTGCTGACCCAGAAAGCCTTCGCTGAAGGTGGTCGTATGCTGGTACTGCTGTGTGCCAAGCAGGTGGACCTCAGCAACGCCGCCGAGACCGAAGAAGAGCGCAAAGCCGCTGACGATTTGCTGGCGTTCCTGACGCCAATTGCCAAGGCGTTCCTGACCGAGACCGGTTACGAGTCTGCCAACTTGGGTCTGCAGTGCTTCGGTGGCCACGGCTATATCGCCGAGTGGGGCATGGAGCAGAACGTGCGCGACAGCCGTATCTCCACCATCTACGAAGGCACCACCGGTATTCAGGCACTGGACCTGCTGGGCCGTAAGGTTCTGATGACCCAGGGCGAACTGCTGCGCAACTTCACCAAGATCGTGCACAAGTTCTGCCAGGCAGAACTGGACAACGAAGCGCTGGCGCCTTTCGTCACCAAGCTCCAGGAACTGAACAAGGAGTGGGGCGACCTGACCATGAACGTTGGTGTTAAAGCCATGGAAAACCCGGACGAAGTTGGTGCCGCCTCCGTGGATTACCTGATGTACTCCGGTTATGCGGTGCAGGCTTACCTGTGGGCGCTGGCGGCGAAAGTAGCCAATGAAAAACTGGCTGCGGGCACCAGCGAAGAGGACTTCTACCGCTCCAAGGTGGCAACTGCGCGTTTCTACTTCGACCGCATCCTGCCGCGTACCGCGACCCATGCCGCCGCTATGCAGAGTGGCGCAGACAACCTCATGAGCCTGGATGCGGAACACTTCGTATTCTGAGCCTCATGACCTACGAACACCGCCGCTGGTAACAGCGGCGGTGTTTTTGGATCTGGGCTTTACCAACGGCGGTGGGGTGCAGGTCTTGCGAAACCGGAGTAACGATGCAATTACCGGCGCACATTCTCGAGCGTTTGCGGCAGCTTACTTGTCTGCCTCATAGCACTCGAGTACAGTTTCGATTGCCGGATGGCAGTGATTTCTATTTGCAGGTACAGCGGGATTCCGGGCGTGACAGCCTGGATGGAAGTGACTGTGTAGCCATCGAGGCGCAGCAGATCGAAGGCTTGGCGGCGTCCTCGGATCTGGACCTGGAAATGTCTTACGATACGCTGCAAGACATTATTGGCGGCAGGCTAAGTGCGCGGCACGCATTTCTGCTTGGCGACATTCGCTACACTGGGAATCGAGAGTTGGCCGCGGCCCTTGCGGACCTATTTGCGGTACACTGAGGCCTTGGTTTTTTAAAGATCCAGATACTGCCCGACACACAGGGTGTTGGCGTAAAAATAATTTAGAGGCAGGTGAACGCCGATCAAGCGATGAAAGTCCGGCGTCTGTTTTGCCTATCACAGTTACATCCACCAGATAACGAACAAAATTTACAATAATTATTTGCCCGGTCAGACCAGAACCGCGGAATTCGTCTATAAACGGACATGGAATATCCTTCAGGTACCATCGTTCCGTGAACTCGCCGATAATCCGTTAGTCCTGTTGCTACCGGCCTCCTGTCGGGGTCCGGGTCGCGTCCTGCGGGCGAAATCACAAAAACAACAGAATTGGGAGATACAAGTTGGACATTGAACGCAGCATTCTTGAAGTGTTTACCGATGCTACGGCCAAATTTGCAGACCGGCCCGCATTTACCTGCCTCGGGCAGACGCTGACCATTGGCGACATCGATCGCCTCAGCGCCCAATTTACCTCCTACCTCCAGAATCACACCAACCTGAAACCGGGCGATCGCATTGCGGTTCAGCTGCCGAACGTTTTGCAGTACCCGGTAGTGGTTTTCGGTGCCTTGCGCGCCGGCCTGGTGGTGGTGAACACCAACCCGCTGTACACCCAGCGTGAAATCAAGCATCAACTCAATGATTCCGGTGCCAAGGCGCTGGTGGTTCTGGCAAATATCGCCGATACCGCCGCGGCGGTAGTTGCGGAAACCTCTGTTGAGCAGGTGATCGTATCTGAAATTGCCGATCTGCATCCGCCACTGAAGCGCGTACTGATCAATACCGTTGCCAAGCACGTTAAGAAGATGGTTCCGAACTTCCATTTCGCGAACCAGGTGAACTTCCGTGATGCCATGGCCGCCGGTGCCAAGGCCCCGCATCAAGACGTGTCCCGCACACCGGACGACCTGGCTGTGCTTCAGTACACCGGCGGTACTACCGGCGTTGCCAAGGGCGCAATGCTGACCAACCGCAATCTGGTTGCCAACATGGAGCAGGTGCGCGAAGCACTGGGCGACTCCATGAAAGAGGGTGAGGAGTACTATGTCGCACCTCTGCCCCTGTACCACATTTACGCCTTCACCATTCACTGCATGTGTCTGTTTACCACCGGTAACCACTCGCTGCTGATTCCGAATCCGCGAGACATCCCGGGCTTTGTGAAGACCCTGAAGGGTATTCGTTTTACCGGTTTCTGTGGCCTGAACACCTTGTTTAATGGCCTGATGCGCGACCCGGGTTTTGCCGATCTGGACTTCAGCAAACTGCACACCACCTGTTCCGGTGGTATGGCCCTGACCCGTGCAACCGCTGAGAAGTGGGAGCAGGTGACCGGTTGTGTGGTCACCGAAGGTTATGGCATGACCGAAACGTCCCCGGTTGTTTGTTTCAACCCGGCGGAAGCCGTGCAGCTGGGTACCGTGGGTGTCGCGGTTCCGAGTACCGAAGTCAAAGTCATTGACGACAATGGCAATGACCTGCCGAACAATACGCCCGGTGAGCTGTGCGTGCGCGGTCCCCAGGTAATGAAAGGATACTGGGAGCGTCCGGAAGCGACCGCGGAGACCATTGACTCCGAGGGGTGGCTGAAAACTGGAGATATGGCAGTTATTCAGGACGACGGTTACATCAAGATTGTTGACCGTAAGAAAGACATGATCATTGTTTCTGGCTTCAATGTGTACCCGAATGAGATTGAAGATATCGTCAGCGCACACCCGAAGGTGACCGAGGCTGCGGCGGTAGGTATTCCTGATGAGCGCAGTGGCGAAGCGGTGAAGCTGTTTGTCGTGAAGGCAGATGCCTCTCTGACAGCGGAAGAAGTCGTCGCCTATTGTCGTGAAAACATGACCGCCTACAAGGTGCCCAGAAACATCGAGTTCCGCGAAGACCTGCCGAAAACCAATGTCGGCAAGATTCTGCGTCGTGAGCTGCGTGACGAAGAACTGAAAAAGACTGAGGCGGTAACCGCTTAAGTACTAGCCGTTCGAATCATGGCTGCTGTCGCTGATCGCAGCCATAAAAAAAGCCCGCGAATTTCGCGGGCTTTTTTGTTTTCGGAATTGCTATCCGAATCGTTTATTTGCGGGTATCGCTGCTGGCATCCCGGGCCGCACGAAACTCGTTCCCTTCATACCAGTTTGGCCAGTCGCGGCTGTTGGCAAGTTCCAGGCCGAGGTCCAGTCCGAGCGCCAGATCCAGTGCGGCACCTTCCAGGTTCCACTCCGCATCGTATTCATCGCCGGGCTTGTGGTAAGCATTTGCCAGGTAATCTTTACCTTTTTGCTGCGCCCACTTGCGGCCGTGCTCGAAGCTGTCGGTACCGGAAGTAAAGTACAGCATCGGTACGCCTTTCTTTGCCAGGCTGAAGTGATCGGAGCGGTAGAAGTAACCGCGTTCAGGATGTTCTTCCGGGGCCAGGTAACGCGCTTGTTTCGCCGCGGCTTTCTCCAGCATCTTCTCCAGCTCGCTACTCCCGTAGCCCATCACAACTACGTCGCGCATCGGGCCGAGTACACCCATCGCATCGAAGTTAATACCGGCAACGGTTTTTTCCAGCGGCACAACCGGGTTTGCAGCATAGAATTTGGAGCCGAGCAGGCCAGATTCTTCGGCAGTTACCGCGACGAACACCATGGAGCGCTCTGGGGGTTGCGGCTGCTTGGTGACCTGATGGGCCATTGCCAGCAAGCCGGCGGTACCGGTGGCATTGTCTACTGCGCCATTGAAAATATGGTCGTGGCCCTCGGAGTTCTCATTTACCCCCAGATGATCCCAGTGGGCGGTGTAAATAATGGCTTCATCCGGGTATTTGCTGCCCTCGACTTTGGCAACGACGTTGCGCGAGTCGGAAGTACGCAATTCCTTTTTCAGGTCTACGCTGGCGGTTAAATTCATCGGCTTGGCCTGGAAACCACGCTGCTTGGCGGCGGCCATCTCTGCGTCAAAATCGAGGCCGGCAGCGGTGAACAGAGCCTTGGCCGCGTCGTCGGTAATCCACGACTCTACCGCAACCCGGTCTGCATTTTTGTCATCTGCGGCCAGGCTGATCTGGGCGCCGGACCAGCTGCCACTCACCACTTCCCATGGGTAGCCTGCAGCGCCGGTTTCGTGGATCACGATAGCGCCAGCTGCACCCTGGCGAGCCGCTTCTTCGAACTTGTAGCTCCAGCGACCGTAATAGGTCATGGCATTGCCGTTAAACAGGTTCTTGTCCTGGGTTGCGTAGCCTGGGTCGTTAACCAGGATTACCGCGGTTTTGCCTTTCATATCCAGGCCCGCGTAATCATTCCAGTCGTTTTCCGGGGCCACGATACCGTAGCCAACAAAGACCAGTGGGCTGTCTTTCAGTTGGCTCTCTGGGGTTTGGTGTTGGGTAAAGGCGACCATATCGGTGAGCGGGGCGAGTGACTTCTCAAAGTTCTCGCCTTTGATCATTAGCGGTGTACTTTCGATGTTCATTTCCACCACCGGCACCTTCTGGAACCAGCTGGGGTTGCCGTCACTGTCGATGGCACAGGGTTTGAGGCCCAGTTTTTCGAACTCCGTTGCCAGGTAGTTGATGGTCAACTCCTCGCCTTTGCTCGCTGGGGCGCGGCCTTCAAATTCGTCGGAGGCAAGGACCGCTACGTGGGTATGCAGGTCTTGTGCGAGCTCAGAGATTTCGGTTTGCTCTTGCGCACTGAGTGTCGGGGCGCTGGCGGCTTCCGCTGCCAGCTGCTCACTCGCTTCGGCGGGCGCTGCGGATTCAGTGGTGCTGCTCTGCACGGTTTGAGGTGCATCATCAGTGGCGCTCGGCGCCTCCTGTTTGCTGCAAGCGCCCAGTGCAATCAGGCTGGACAGCGCAAGGGGTAGGGCGAGTCGCTGCAAGGGTAACGGGTTCTGCATCGTGTTTCCTTTTCAGGTCTGCGTTGTTATCGATGTTATTGAGGGTTTTGTTATTTGTTGCCTTTCATAAACGCGAGAGTTTCACGAATCGGCGTAAATATATCGCGCGCGAGTTGTCGGCTGCGCGCCGGAGACCAACCCTCGACGGGGTCGGGCAGGTCGTCATTGTCCTTAAACGGCATCTCCAGGGTCAGCGCCAGGGTGCGGAACTGATGGCCACACCAGTTAGTGCCAACGGTCATGTTGGCTTCACCCGGTTTATCCAGCGGGTAGCCTTGCGCGGTTTGGAAGTCGGGGCTGGCCTTAACAAAGGAGTCTTTAAACAGTGACTCCAGTGCCGCATGTTTTTCGTCGTAGCTTGGTACCCCTTCGCAGCCGGCGACAAAATTGAACGGCAGCGCTTCGTCACCATGAATGTCGAGAAAAATGTCGCCGCCCGTTGCGAGCATGCGCTCGCGCACCAGGAAAACCTCAGGACTCTTTTCCATGCTGGGCGATTGCCACTCACGGTTGAGGTTGGCACCAGCTGCATTTGTGCGCAGGTGGCCGCGTACGCTGCCGTCCGGATTCATATTCGGCACAACGTAAAAAACCGTGTCCTGCAGCAGCTGCAACGCGGCGGGGTTGGCCTCATCCAGCAGTGTTTCCAGGAAACCCTCCACAAACCATTCGGCCATGGTTTCGCCGGGGTGCTGACGGGCAATCATCCATACTTTGTTGCTTGCTTTTTCGGCATCCCCAATGGTCAGCAGGGTCATGTCGCGCCCATCAAGGGTGAGCCCGAGGGTTTCTACCTGCACGCGATCATCGGCCTGTACCCATGCAAGCAGGTCGAGGTGGCGCTCCCAGGAGTAGGGTGCGAAGTAGGCCAGGTAGATGGCGGGCTGATCCAGCTCAACGGTAAAGTCGAGTACCTTGCCATCGTATTGAGCATCGAGTCGGAACCAGTGATGGCGATCGTAAGAGGCGCACACGCGGTAGTTTTCCCATCCTTCCGGGTAGGCGGCCTTGCCGGCGTTGTTGATGCGCAGCGCATACTTTTTGCCAATATCCCCCTCAAGGCGAAAGTGGAACCATTGGTAGAAGTCAGACTCATTGTCGATGCGGATGGCGAGCTCAATCGGGTCGCTATTTTTGTCGATGACTTTGATGTTGCCGCTGTCAAAAGCGCTACTGATGTGCATGGAAAAGCTCCATAGTGATTTTGTTCTGACCTTGCCCTGAATGCAGGTGCATGCAGGGTTTGGCTGTGGATCCAGAGGGCTGAAGGATACCGCTTTGGCGCCGAGGATCAGGGTGTTCATTACAACTTGGGAAAAACCTCTGCCGAGGCCTGGTTGTCGAGCATAAAATATCGAAATGGTGTGGTAAACCTGACGGGAATGTAGCGCCAGAAGGGCTTGGCAGGGCGCGAAAATTAAAAAGGCGCGACGCTCTTGCGAACGCCGCGCCTCTGCCATTCCCTGGCGGCACCTGCTGAGACTACTGCTCCCTGAAATTTCTGGCGTCGGACCGAAGACGACTTCTCACTGCCCTGGTCTAAGCTCGGCGCGAACCACAAGCGCGCCATCAGAAATGTTGTACTGCTCCCTGACATCCCTCAGCAGGTGCTGTTTAAAGTTTAGGCAGTGACCGGTGCTTGGTGCTGCTTAAGTGATCAACTTGGCGCGGATTCGGTTATCTTTTTGCTGGTTGGGCAACATATACAGGCTACCTGGATGCGAGCCCCGCCAAATCGATCGAATTAATTCAGTGCGCGATCTTTCCAGTATTTGGTGCCCTTGAGGGTGGCCTGCAGAGCAATGCCGCTTTCGGTCAGCTGATATACCCGCATGCCGTCTACCACCACTTCGCCTCCGACTGCAGCGCCTTTGTCCTGCGCCTTGGCAGCAGCATCGGCATGACCGCCGAAAGACCAGCCGCTTTCCACAAAACGGTCCATGACTTCAGGGGAGTCAAATACAAACAGCGCACGGAAATCCTTTACCCCGAAGCCGAGGCCGACCCCGACTTCGCCCATCTTCATATAGGTGCGCTTGCCGCTGTTGTTTACCGCGACGCCGTAACCGGTTGAGGCGCTGGCAAGCAGCAGGTTTACGTTGACGTTGCTAAACACCGCATAGCCCGGTGCCTGCGCCAACTCGCTGCGTAATTCGGGCTGTATGCTGTAGAGCTCATCCAGGACCTGGCGTTCAGTTTGCTGAATATGGCGACGCTGGTCGTCGCCGGTCTGGCCGGGGGCTGCACAGGCGGTGATCAGTACAATCTGGGCCGCCACGACCAGTTGTGCCAATGGGCGAAGAAAGGTGCGCGCAAAGTGCGTCATGTGAGCTCTCCAATGTGCCGGCAGGTGTACCGGGTATATGTGCCGAAACAGGCGGTCAACAAATGCCGCAGTGTATGATGTTGCAAAACTTCATGCCCAGAATACCGATGATGCCTCGTTATGCCTGCGACTTAGTGCACAAAGAGTGAATCGACGCCACTTTCAGCGGGTTCATCAAATCGGGTATTCTTGCGCCCACTGTTTTGCGCAGTTTATGCGCAGTTCCGCCGGATGTAGATTTGCCGGTATCTATCAGAGGACAAAACGATGAACCGATCCATAAAGCGCGGCCTGGCCGCATTCTGCCTGCTAACCATGGTGATGAACCTGACCGCCTGCGGATACTTCCTGTACCCGGAGCGTAAGGGCCAGAGTGGCGGCCGCGTGGATCCGGTGGTGGTGATTCTGGATGGTGCGGCGCTGTTGTTCGGTATTCTGCCAGGGGTTGTGGCCTTCGCGGTGGATTTCACTAACGGCACTATCTACCTGCCCGCCGGTGGCTCCTCGGCCATCGATCGTCACGTTAGCGCTGCCGATGACAGCCAGCTGGATGCTGCTGGTGCAGAGGATTTGGGCAAGCCGGTAATTGACCAAAACGGCCAGGCCTGGGTGGAGCTGCCGCTGGAAACCGGCGATGACGCTGCCAATAGCGACGACCTGGCCAAGGTGGGTGCAGCGATCCGTCACTACACCGGTCAGCAGGTCGGGGTTGCGGACGTGGTTTGGGTGCGTGATCTGGCAGCACTGCAGCAGGCTCGCAGTGAGCAGTTCGCCGCAGCGCACTAAGCTGTTTTCCTGTGTGGTAAGCATGTTGTCGCGAACGGGCATCAGCCTGTGGCGATAATGACTTGCCGTAATGCTGTCCCGGTCACCGCTCCGACCGGTGCAGTTCCGCGCGAAATCCTGGCGCGTCGCTACGCTCAGGATTTTGCCGAGCCCTCTGCTTGCCTGCCGTTTCTCAAAGTCCCCGATATTGTCCATATGGGGCTGAACAAGCTGGAGCCCCGCGCCTGGATTACTCCCTGTTCGCAGTTGCCGCATTACCTGAATAACAAGACCGCTGCCTATCACCGGCTGGGTGAGCAGGTGTATGCACAGTTGCCGGAGTCCATACCTGCCCAGCGTGAATTCGCGGAGCTGCTGTTCCGGCATCTTATACAGGAGCACTCGGGCTATGTTGCCACCGCTACGGGTACGCTCGCCTGGCGGGGCGCTTGCGGGGATTTGCATTGGCCGGGTGTCACGTCGGTGCTGAGCTCTGGCACCCCGTTACGCGATGCTGGCCGCTGGATTGCCGACGACGTTTGCCTGCTGCTGCCGGGAGAGGATGGTTATCGGCTGGTAGCGGCCTATCTGGCAGCGCCCAGTTACTGGCGCCTGGAAGAGAAGATCGGCAGGCCGCTGAATCAGATTCATGCACCGGTACCCGGCTTTCGCGATAAGTTGGCCGCGCAGATGGCACGCTTCTTCGATCACCTGAAGCCCGAGTATTCCGTGTGGCGCAGTAACTGGTCGGTGGTGGATTCACCCCTGTTGTTACAGCGCGGAGGCATGGCGCCAGGGCTGGACGAGGAAGTGGGAGCGGAATCGGTGAGGTCGCTATACCTGCGCATCGAGCGCCAGTCACTGCGTCGACTGCCCAACACCGGCGCGGTGGTCTTTACTATTCGCGTAATGATCAACCCGCTGGAAGATCTGCTGGCGCTTGAGGATGGCCTTGGCGCGTTGGCGTCGGCAGTTGCCCAGATGTCTCCGGCGGAGGGGCGCTACAAGTCGCTGGCGCCGCTGTTGCCGTCCCTGCAACAATTTTTCTCCCGTCACCTCGAGATCCCGTCGGCCTGAGGCCGCAGCCGTGACTCTGCGCTTTGTGTCTTTCTCTTGGTCTTATTCCTGAGCCTTATTCGCGGGCTTTATTCCTAGGCCTTATTCCTGAGCTTTAAAATTCTTCGGTGAAAGTCCCGTCCAGCGTCGGAAGGCCTTGCCGAATGCGCTCTCGTCACAGTAGCCCAGCGCTGCTGCGATATCGACGTTGGTCTTCTGTCCCTCACGCAACCACTGGCAGGCGTAGTGGCTGCGCACTTCGTCCTGGATGGCGCGGAAGCTGGCGTTCTCCTCGAGCAGTTTTCTTCCCAGGTGCCGGGGGCTGATGCACAGCCGGGCGGCGACCTGTTCGCGGCTGAGCTGCGGTTCCTGTTGTAGCAAGTGTGCCACGCGCAGTTGCAGGCTTTTGCTGGTCAGGGCTTTCAGCAGGGCGTCCGCTTCCGGTTTGAGGCGGGCCATTACCTGTCGGTCGGCGGCGACCAGGGGAATCTCAAGGTCCTGGGTGCGCAGTCGGATACCGGAGACCTCGGCATTGAACTGCACGGGTGCCTGCAGCACTTGCTGGTACTGCTGCTGCACCGCGAGCGAGGGCGTCGGGTAGGCAAACTGAACACTTTGCGGTTGGAACTCTCGGCCGGTCATCGCCCGTGCCTGTGAGAGCAGGGTGGAGAGTACGGTTTCCACGCGCAGGCGGGCGCAACGCAGATAGTTGGGGTGGTAGCAGACATCCACGTAATAGCTGCTGCGGCGCAATTCGAACTGGCCGCCTTCGCCCAGTAGGGGATGGTAAACCAGCAGTTGATCGACGGCGGCACCGAGGTTCTTTTGGGTCATCAGCAGGTAGCCCACCAGTCCCATCTGGCTGCCCTGCATGGCCTGGCCCAGGCGGACGCCGAGCAGCGGGTCCGGGTGGGCCTCCTGCACGGCGAGCCAGATCTCTTCCTGCACCTGCATGGGAACCCGCTCTTCCTCGTTAATGGCGGCCAGCAGAGCCTGCGCGCTTTCTGGTAGTGACAGGTTCAGTTGTCCCAGCGCGCTAAGAATCGCGCGTGTATAGCTTAATGTGACGGTTCTAGTATCTGCGGTGTTCAAAATGACTGTCCGAAATTAACCAGAGAGTGCCCGATTATGACGACGGCCAATCCGGTTGTCACGTTATATTCACTTTCAATCAATAACGGAATCTCCGTCCCCGGGTGTGGGGCACCAGAGAGAGCTTCCAGCGGTCTATCTAGCAAGTGAGAAAAGAATAATGAAACCCTATGCAGTGATTGGCGCGGGCCCAATGGGGCTCTGCAGCGTCCGTAACCTGATCAAGCACGGTATTCCCTGTGTGGGGTTCGAGATCCACAGCGATGTGGGCGGTTTGTGGGACATCGACAGCCCCACCAGCACCATGTATGAATCGGCCCACCTGATCTCTTCCAAGCGCATGACCGAGTTCGCGGAGTTTCCGATGGGCGATGATGTCGCGCTGTTCCCCCATCACCGCGAGATGAAAGAGTACTTTCAGGCCTACGCACGCGAGTTCGACCTGTATCGCCATTACGAGTTTGAAACCGAAGTGGTGCGCTGTGAGCGGGACGGCGACGACTGGCACATTACCACGCGCTGCCAGGGCCATGAGCAGACCCGGGTGTTCGGCGGGCTGTTGATTGCCAACGGTACCCTGCATCACCCGAATATGCCGAATCTGCCCGGCGAATTCACTGGTGAACTGCTGCACTCCGCCGATTATCGCGACCCCGCCATTTTCGAGGGCAAGCGCGTGTTGCTGGTTGGCTGTGGCAACAGCGGTGCGGATATTGCGGTGGACGCAGCGCATCGTGCAAAAGACGTGGATATCAGCCTGCGCCGCGGCTATTACTTCCTGCCGAAATTTATCGGTGGCAAGGCGACCGACGCGCTGGGCGGCAAGATCAAGCTGCCGCGCTTTATCCAGCAGCGGATTAGCGCAGCCATCTCCAGGCTCATGTTGGGAACGCCGGAGCAGTACGGTCTGCCCAAGCCCGACTACAAGATGTTCGAATCCCATCCGGTGATCAATTCCCTGATCCTGCATCACATTGGCCACGGCGACATCCATGTGCGTAAGGATATCGCGGCAGTGGAGGGAAGCAGAGTCACCTTCGTCGATGGGGCAGCCGCGGACTACGACATGATCGTGATGGCTACCGGCTACAAGCTGCATTACCCGTTTATCGACCGCGAGCATTTGAACTGGGAATCTTTTGCACCGCGCCTGTACCTCAACGTGTTCCACCCGGAATACGACAACCTGTTTTTGATGGGCATGGTGGAGGCTGCGGGCCTCGGCTGGGAAGGGCGCAACCGTCAGGCGGAAATGGTCGCGCTGTACATTCGCCAGCTGGCGGAGGGAGCCAAGTCGGCGCGCGAGTTGAAATCGGTAAAACAAGCGCAGGCTGGGCAGCGTGCGGATGGTGGGATGCAGTACCTCAAACTAGAGCGCATGGCGTACTACGTGCACAAGGATACCTATCTGAATGCAATGGCCGGGCACACGGCGGATCTGCGTAAAGATTACAAAAGTTTTGACACGGCAGTGAGCCTCGACGCCGCCCCGATTCCTACAAAATAAGAGCAAAGCATGACTGAGAAACGGGTGTTAATTACCGGCGCTGCCGGTTATGTCGGGCATCTCTTGGGAGAGTCCCTGAGCAGGAATATGTCCGTAGTGGGTGTGGATGTTGCGCATCGAGAGGCCTGTTTCCCGATCTTTAATCTGGATATCTGCGACGCGTCGCTGGTGGAGGTGTTACGGGCTGAGCGCATTACCCATGTGGTGCATCTGGCTTCGGTGATGTCTGCCGGGCGCAATCGTGCGCGAGAATATCAAATCGATGTTGAGGGAACGCGCAATGTGCTGGACGCGTGCGTGCGTGCGGGCGTTGCACACTTTACCCTCACCAGCAGCGGTGCTGCCTATGGCTATCATGCGGATAACCCTGCATGGCTGCGGGAGAGCGATGTTCTGCGGGGAAACCGGGAATTTGCCTATTCCGATCACAAGCGCCTGATTGAAGAAATGCTTGCTGAATATCGCCAGCGTCATCCCCAGCTCAAGCAGTTGATATTTCGCCCGTGTTCCATCGTTGGCGCCACCACAAATAGCAAAATCAGCGCGCTGTTTTCCGGGCGCAGCATTCTCGATCCCGGTGCACACAATTCTCCTTTCGTGTTCATCTGGGACCAGGATGTCGTGGGCGCGATCGAATACGGCGTTACCCGCGATGCGGACGGTATCTATAACCTGGCGGGCGACGGTGCCCTGACGCCGGCAGAAATTGCACGGCTGCTGCATAAGCCCCTGCGTCGTCCTCCGGTGTGGTTGTTGAAGACGCTGCTGGCGCTCAGTTTTGGCCTGCGTCTGGGGGATGCGCATCCCGCGCAGGTGCGCTTTTTGCAATATCGACCGGTGCTGCTCAACACGCGCCTGAAGTCAGAGCTTGGCTATCAGCCACAGAAAACATCCGCGGAGGCGTTTGCCTTTTTTGCCGAGCATGCTCTGGGCCGGAAAGTGGATCTCAACAGTGCCCGCATCACGCACTGTTCTGATTTATCGACGAGCGATAGCACACAGCTAGCGGCAACAAATCACAGGACAGTAGTATGAAAGACTTATTTGCCAAACGCGTGAATAGACAGCGCGTTGCGGTCGTCACCGGGGCAGCGGGTGGTCTCGGGTGGGCCATGGTGCAGGAGCTGGCACAGCGCGCGCAATCTGCCTCGGTTGCCTTGCGCCTGGTGTTGGTGGATGTGAATGAGGATGCCCTGCGTCGGCGCGCCGCGGAACTGGTGCAGCCGCTGGTGAGTATCGATGTGTACGTGGCGGATCTGTCGGCGGAGGCATCCGTTGCCCAGCTGTGTGAGACGTTGCACGATGCCTATCCTCAGGTGGATCTGCTGATTAATAACGCGGGTATTACCCACCGCAGCCTTTCTGCGCAAACCAGTAACGCGGTTATTCGCCGGGTGATGGCGGTGGACTATCACGCGCCCGTGGAGCTGGCCCAGGGGTTGCTTGCGCCGCTCACTGCCGCTGGCGGTTGTGTGCTGAACATCAGTTCTATGGCGGGTTGGATGCCGGTTCTCGGTCGCGCGGGCTACTGTGCAGCGAAGAGTGCCCTGCACCAGTACTTCGAGACTTTTCGTGAGGAAGTGCGCGAGGACGGCGTGACTGTGCTGATGGTCTATCCCAGCTTTGTGGCGACCAATATTGATGCCAATGCACTCTCGGGTGATGGCGGGCGTGCCCGGCATGCCCAGAGTACGGTGGGACAGGTGCGCAGTGCCGACTGGATGGCGGGGCGTATTCTCGATGCACTGGCTGCGGGCAAGGAGCGCCTGTTCCCGCGCGACAAGTCGCTGTTCGGTGCCTACCTGTATAAGTTGGCCCCGCGCCTGTTCCTGCGGCAAATGGTGAAGAACTTTCGTGTGGAGCTGGAGGAGGGGCGCAAGCTGGCGCGCCAGTCCGAGTTGTCGCAGGGCTGATTCTGCAAAGATCCTGGACTGGCTTTCGATCTACTCAGGAGAACTCGGTAGTTAGCATGGGTATCACGCTAGCTGCCAACAGCAGCCCCATTGTCATATTAAAGGCCCGCAAATGTTTCGGCTCGGTGAGAATCCGTTTCAAACCGACGCCAAACATTAGCCAGATACCGATGCACGGGCCTCCAATCAGGATAAATGCCAGTGCAATGCGGCCTGCCTCGAGCAGTATCTCGCCATTGGGGGTGGTAAAGGCCGCGAGTGCGCCCACCGCCATTATCCATCCTTTCGGGTTCACCCACTGAAACGCGACTGCCTGCAGGAATGAAAACGGCTTTTGCCGGGGCGTTGCCCCCACATCCCGGGTGCTGGCGATTTTCCAGGCCAGATACAGCAGGTAGGTAATGCCCGCCCAGCGCACCACTTCATGCAGGAACGGAAACTGCTTAAACAAGGTCCCCAAACCAAAGCCGATCGCCATAATCATGGCCGGGAACCCGATACAGATACCGAGCATGTGCGGCAATGACCGCTCGACACCGTAGTTCAGGCCCGAAGACATGATCATCAGGTTGTTCGGCCCCGGCGTAATACTGGTGGAGAATACGAACAGCGCGATGGACAGCAAAATTTCCAACGTAAACCTCGGCAGTGGACTCGGCACCGGAATAGAGCAGTGGAGTGGGATGAGTGGGAGCCAGCCGGATTATCGCCGTGTGACGCCCATACGGCAATCCTGGGAGCGTGTGTCCGGCGAGTCTGATCTTCGCGGCGGCATCAGTGCCGGCGAAACGCCAGCGTCGCTTTTGCGTGGCACCCGACCTACAATTCACCTTTTCTAGCTGCGCACTCCCCATGAAGGGCTGCGCTCAGGCGGGGTCATGCATGGCGCTTATCGACAGCCACTGCCATTTCGATTTTGAAGCGTTCAGCGCGGACCGCACTCAGGTCTGGTCGCGCTGCCGGCAGGCGGGGGTGCAATCCCTGGTGATCCCTGGTGTCAGTATTCCGCAGTGGCGACAGTTGTTTGCCCTTGTGCACTCCGAGCCCGCCTGGTACGGCGCGGTCGGTGTGCATCCCTGGTGGGTAAAAGAGCTGGCGATTGCGCCTGCCGATGTACGTCGCGCCGTCGTTGAGCGGGTCGAGCATGAACGACAGCGCAGTGGTGCAGTGTCGCGCTGTGTCGCCGTGGGCGAGTGCGGTCTGGACGCCAATATCGAGACACCTCTGGAGCAACAGTTGTCGGTATTTGAGGCGCAACTGGAAGCTGCGCGGGCACTTTCCTTACCGGTGATTGTGCACAGTGTGCGGGCGCATGCGGATGTATTGCGGACACTAAAAAAGTTTTCCCTGGAACAGGGTGGGGTGATCCATGCTTTTTCCGGCAGCCGGGAGATCGCCGAGGAATATGTGCGCCTGGGATTCTACCTGGGGGCGGGCGGCACCATTACCTATGAGCGCGCAGCGAAAACCCGCAAGGCCCTGAGAGATATTCCACTGGAACATCTGGTGCTGGAGTCCGACGCGCCGGACATGCCTCTGGCAGGCCGTCAGGGGGAGCGCAACAGCCCGGAATATTTGCCACAAATTGCGCAGACCCTGGCAGAGCTTCGCGGTATTTCTCCGCAGCTGGTTATCGAACAGACTGGGGAAAATACGCGCGCGCTTTTTGGACTGTGAACCGACAATGACTTTTTCCTCGCAAGAATTTAAGCAGCAGTTCCCATTGTTTTCCCAGGAGGAAAACCGGGGGCTGGTTTATCTGGATAATGCGGCGACCACGCAGAAGCCCGCTTGCGTCATTGATGCAATCCGCGATTTTTACCTGCATAGCAATGCCAATACC
The DNA here is from genome assembly GCF_000220505.1 of Microbulbifer agarilyticus S89. Classification (GTDB taxonomy): domain Bacteria; phylum Pseudomonadota; class Gammaproteobacteria; order Pseudomonadales; family Cellvibrionaceae; genus Microbulbifer; species Microbulbifer agarilyticus_B. The sequence continues at coordinate 196,462 of NZ_AFPJ01000036.1, forward strand.
CATCGCTCGAGCCACCGCCTGGCCCGGCGGGCCACCGAGATGGTGGAGCAGGTCCGGGCAGCAAGTGCGCGCTTTCTGGGTGCGCAGTCACCACGAGAAGTTGTTTTTACCCGCGGTGCTACCGAAGGCCTGAATTTGCTGGCCAATAGCTTGTGCCGTGGTCTGGTCGCCGGCGATGAGATTGTTTTGTCAACCGCCGAGCACCACGCCAATCTTGTGCCTTGGCAAATGCTGGCGGTCCAGTATGGTTTGGTGCTGCGCTTTGTGCCGGATGCCAACGGCGTGCCGCAAATTGAGCGGATCACAGAGGTGTTGTCGCCGCGCACGCGAGTTGTATCCATCACTGGCGGCTCCAATGCGCTCGGCTTTCGCACCGACCTCGCGACCTTGCGCGCGACCATTGCTGCAACATCTTCAGCTGCAACATCGTCACAACGCGATCTGCGATGGATCGTGGATGGCTCGCAACTGGCAGCGCACGATGTGGTGGATGTGGCGGCCATTGGTTGCGATTTCTTTGTGTGCTCTGCGCACAAGTTTTACGGCCCCACGGGCATCGGCCTGGTTTACGGACGTGAGGAGCTGTTGCGCGACCTGCCGCCCTGGCAGGGCGGGGGTGAGATGATTACCAGTGTTGATCTGCTCGCCAGTGATTACGCCGATCTGCCGCACCGGTTTGAAGCGGGCACCTCATCACTGGCGGCAATCGCCGGACTGGGCGCCTGTTTGGAATTCCTCGGCAAGCAGGACCGACAGGGAATGGCGCAGTACGAGCACACCCTGCTTGCCTACCTGCACGACCGACTGTCCCAGATACCTGAATTAGAACTGTTAAGCGGTCCGCGCAACAATCTGGGCATTGCCAGTTTTGTGCACCCCCGCTGCGCGGCGATTGATATCGCACAGTGGCTGGATGGGCGGGATATCGCGGTGCGCGTCGGGCATCACTGCGCCCAGCCGCTGTTGCATGCCGCGGGCCATACCGCCACGGTGCGTGCATCGCTGGTGGCCTATAACTCGCGGGAGGATATTGATCGCCTGGTGGCTGGTGTTGAAGAATTAGTGCTGCAGCTGGATGACACCACTGTGCCGCCGGTTGCCGCCGATTCCGGCAAAGATTCTGCTGAGGCGTACTCCTGGCAACCTGATGACCTGTCCAAGTTGGATCTGGACGCACTGCGCACGCAACAGAATTGGCAAGATCGTTATCGCACCCTTATGCGTTGGGCGAAGGTAATTTCTCGCAAAGATCACATTCGTACCACGGAACATTTGGTACAGGGCTGTGAATCCAGCGCCTGGCTGGTGCACCGCCGGGAGGCGGGTGTGCATCGCTTCGCCATCGACAGCGATAGCCGGATTGTAAAAGGATTGGGCGCGTTGATGCTGTCGCAGATTGATGGCGTGTCGGACGATGCGGTAGCGCCCTCCCAGTTGCACCAGATTTTTGATGAATTAGGTTTGTCGCAACAACTGAGTGAGTCCCGCGGCAATGGCTTTCGAGCTCTGGTGGAGCGCGCATTCGAATTGATGCGCGCCTGATCGGGAGGCCTGTGTGCGCTAGCTCTGGGCGGTAGCGCGCTGCACAATGCGTTCAATCGCTTTGCTTGCGGCAACAAATCCAAATGTGCCCGTGACCATTGTGGCCGCGCCGAAGCCGCCACTGCAATCCAGTTTTACCCCATTTTGCATGGTGCTTTTTTGCTGGCAAACCTGTCCATCGGGCTGCGGGTACACCATAGGTTCGCTGGAATAGATGGCATCCACACCAAACTGGCGTTTGCTGGACTTTTGGAAATTGTGAAAGCGGTACAGGTGTTGGCGCACCTTCGCCAGCATCGGATCGCTGACGGTTCGGCCAAGGTCGGCGCAGGTGATTGCCGCTGGGTTTTTCTTGCCGCCGGCGGAGCCTACGGTAATGAGGCGCAGCTTGCGCGCTTTGCAATAGGCAATGAGCGCGGCTTTGACTCGTGCGTTGTCAAACGCATCAATCACCACATCAATAGTTTCTTTTTCCGGTGCCAGAAATTCGGCAAAGTTGTCGTTGGCGATAAAATCCTCGTGGGTAACCACGTCGACTTCCGGGTTGATCTGGCGCAGTCGCTCCGCCATGACCTCGACCTTAATTTCGCCGATGCTGCCTACCTGAGCGTGGATCTGGCGATTGGTATTGGTAATGCAAATATCGTCCAGGTCGATCAGGGTAATTTTGCCCACGCCACTGCGTACAAGTGCCTCGGCGGTCCAGCTACCCACACCACCAATGCCAATAACGATCACATGGGCTTGGTACAGGGCGTGCAGGGCGTCGTTGCCGTAGAGTCTCGCAATTCCGCCAAAACGTTGCAGGTAGGCGTCACTCAAGTTCTTTTCAGGCATAGAGGTTCCAGTGTTACTTCACTCGCGGGCGCCCCAGCTCAAAGGGCTCGATCAGGGAAGGGGAGGAGCATGGCAGGGCGAAGGGGCCGCCCTGCCGAAGTGTGGAAGCGAATCAGTGCACGTGGCCGTGGTCGATTTCTTCCGGAGTGGCTTCGCGTACGGAAACCACCTCGATGTCAAAGTGCAGCTCAACACCCGCCAGCGGGTGGTTGCCGTTGATGGTGACCTGGTCGCCGTCGATATCGATGATTTCCACCTCGATCGGGTGGCCATCGGTGCTCTGCGCGCGGAAAGCCATACCAACTTTCAGCTCATCAACGCCACCAAAGGCACTCTTTGGCATGGTCTGGATCAGTTCCGGGTTTTGTGGGCCGTAGCCTTCTTCCGGCGCGACTACCACCTTGAACTTGTCGCCGGCACTCTTGTCCAGCATTTCCTGCTCCAGTCCGGGGATGATATTGCCCACACCTTGCAGGTATTTGAGCGGCTGGCCACCTTCAGAAGTGTCGATCACAGTGCCTTCGGCATCTTTCAGGGTGTAGTTGATCTCCACAACGCTGTGGTTAGCAATTTTCATTGGCAGTCTCTTGTGTATTGAGCGTGAGTTATAGCGCGTTCCGCTTGCTGGTCTGTACGCAAACGGCGCAACAGGCTTTATGAGCGTGCATTGTATGGGCGGGCTGCTGCGCCCGCAACCGAGCCGCCGATTGGTGGACGGCTGGTCATTGAAATGCGGGGGCGTGAAGTGAAGCGGAGCCTTGCCGGCTGATGCGCAAGTGGTGCCGTTATAGCCGGCAGCGCACCTCAGATGGCGGCAGTGCGCGGTGTAGGGTTGAGGGAATATTGGCAGTGAGCATAAAGGTCGCCCGCTGTGCGCGCCAGTTGGCCACTGAATGCCGCCGGGTAGCCGAGTTCGAGCAAGTGGCCTTCAAAGTACTCGAGCAGTGCAGCAAACAGATCTGGGTTCAGGCCCTGGGCAAGAAACTGCGCACGGCCGCTGTGCAAGGGTTCCGCCTGCTCCGCCAGCGCATGGCACAAGAATTGAGTCTGGCGACTCAGTTGCTTGTGATGATCCGCGACGTCTTCTGCGGCCATGAACTTGCCGATTGCCTGGTAAAAATCGGTGACTAGCCGGGTGACAAATTCCCGCCCACCCATCATGCTGAGCAGGCTACCGTCCGCGGCTTCCGGTGCGCATTCGCACACCTGGCCGTGATTGCATTGCGCCGGGTTGCCGAGCGGATATAAACCGGCAGGACTGAGTGCTTGCGCAGATAATACCTGAGACATGGATGAGCTCCCCCTGTGAGACGAACATTCTGAGTTTTTGTGGGCGTCCCGATAATCTTGTTGATGCCGCTTTATGGATCCGCCTCGGCAAAAGTCTCTCCCGCAAATCGACGTGGGAAATCTCGCTGCCGGTGGATTTGGGACTGCCTGTTTCGATATGGGCGGCAAGGTTACGGGATGGAAATACCCCTGCCAACAAACCGGAAACAAATTGTCACACTCTTCCACGGGTGTTGTAGGCCGCGTGTAATCAAGCGCAATTTTGGGGCGGGCTATACCACAAGTGCCTGTTTTTAAGGCAATTGTGACGGGGGATTTCCTCTGGGTTAGCTCTTGCGAGTTAAGCGGGGCGTGACGCCGAATTGGCCTGCAGTAGGGCAAGCTGGTGACAGGGCAAGCGGCACTGGTAAAATCAGCGATAAACGCGCAAGGCCAAAGTAATCACGGCCAAACTAATCGAGAAGGAAATTCTGATGGCGAGCATCTTTACCCAAATTATTAACGGCGACCTCCCGGGGCATTTTGTCTGGCGCGACGACTCGGTGGTGGCCTTTATGACCATTGCTCCTATCAAGCCGGGCCACTGCCTGGTGGTTCCGGTAGCGGAGATTGATCACTGGGATGATGTCCCCGCGGAAACTTGTGCGCACCTGATGGATGTGGCGAGCAAGGTGGCCAAGGCGCAGAAGCAGGTTTACCGCCCGCGCCGTGTCGGGGTCATGGTGGCGGGTATCGAGGTGCCACATACCCACTACCACCTGGTACCGATCAACGAAATTGCCGATCTGGACTTTGCGCTGCAGCAGCAGGCCGAGCCGGAGGCGCTGGCCGAGGAGGCTGCCAAGATTCGCCAAGCACTGGCGGATCTCGGCTTCGAGAATGGCATGGAATAGCTCCGTTTCGGTGAATTTGGCCTTGCTGCATCCAAACCTAGAGGTAGCGACGTCATACCGGTAATGAACCAAGGTGGTGGCCAATTTCGGCTGCCCCAAATGCAAATGAGCTATGACTACAGGTACACAGACCATGCGTAATCGATCGCCACTTCTGTCCCGCTTCATTTCGGTCGCCATTCTGGCGCCGTTGTTAGCCCTCTGCACGGCGTTTAGCCAGGCGGAAGAGGCCAAGACCTTCTCAGTAAAAGGGTTTTCAGCGATTGCCCTAAAGGGTGGCTCTAACCTCAAGGTGACACAGGGGGCGGAATTCTCGGTGACAGCGCACGGTGAGCAAAAAGACCTCGAATACGCCAAGGCCGAGGTCAGTGGCGATACCCTGTCGCTGTCCGTGGAGCCGGATCGCAAAAGCCTGTTTGGGGTGGTGACTGTCAGCAGTGAGCCGAACGTTGAGTTCCGCGTGACCTTGCCGGAACTGTCTGCGATACGCGTGACCGGGTCCGGTGAGGCACTGGCAGATACGCTGGAGAGCGCCGCCCTGGATTTGCGCGTGACTGGCTCAGGCCTGATTCGCGTGGAAAAAGTCGCTGCGGAATCACTGAACGCCAGTGTTACCGGTTCGGGTGACGTGATCCTCGGCACGATCCTCGCGGTTGAGGGGCAGGCGGCGGTGACCGGCTCTGGCGACGTGCGGATGGACAATTTTATCGGTGAGACCATGAATGCCCAGATCAAGGGGTCCGGTGATGTAGTGGTCGGCGGCAAGGTGGCCAGCGTGAATATCACGGTAATGGGGTCCGGTGACTTCATGGGGCGCCAGTTACAGGCCACCAGGGCCGGCGGTTCGGTCATGGGGTCCGGCGACATTGTATTGAAACGCCCTGCCAGCGATTCCTTCTCGGTAATGGGCTCCGGAGATGTCGCTCTGGTAGATTGACCCCAGCTTTCCGCTAAAAAACGGAGTTTTAGTGAGTTCAGATCAGGATGGCCGCGCGGGACGAAGCCGCCTGCGCGGTTTGAAGAAGCAGCTGCGCCAGCTCGGCAAAGAGGCGCTGGATAAATCCCATTGGGCCGCCGAGCGTCTGCTCGACAAGCGCCTGTGTATCGGTATCACTGGCCTCAGTGGTGCCGGTAAGTCCACCTTAATCACCAGTCTTATCTATCAATTGAGCAACCCCGATCGGGCCCAGCTCCCCGGCTTTGCGCCGGCGCTGAATGGTCGTTTACTGGGGGCTGAGTTGCACCCTGCGGTGGACGCCGGGTTACCGCTGTTTGAATATGAACGCTGTCTCGGTGCGCTGACCGCCACGCCGCCACGCTGGCCGGAATCCACGCGCGATCTTTCCGCACTGGAGCTGCATTTGCAGCTGCAAGGACGGCGCCTGGGGCGCAACTACCAGCAGCGGGTGATCCTCGAGTTTCGCGACTACCCCGGTGAGTGGCTGATGGATCTCCCCTTGTTGCGCATGGATTTTGCCACCTGGTGCCGCCACCAGCGCGATTTGCTGGACGGGCAGGTGCGCCGCAACCTGGCGCCGGAGCTGATGGCCCGTCTGGCGCAATTGAATCCTGCAGACCGCCTGGATCCGAGTGCGCTGGATAGCCTGTGGCAGAATTACCGACAATTTCTGCGGGACTGTCGCGGTAGTGCGCGGCTCAGCTACCTGCAGCCGGGAAGGGCGCTACTCGACAATGATGAGTATGGCTTCTTCCCGTTGCTGACCCTGGGGCACCAGAGTGTCGCCGAACTGGACGCGTTGCCCGAGGACAGTGTGTACCGGGTGCTGGAGGCACGCTATCGCGATTACGTCGAGCAGAGTGTCGCGCCCTTCGTAGAGAGTCATTTTCGGCATCTTGATCGCCAGCTAGTCTTGGTCGACCTCATCGGAACCCTGTTTGCGGGTGAGGAAGCACTGGAAGATATGCGCCTGGCATTTGGACACATCGCCGATACCTTCCGCTACGGTAGCAGTGGTCTGCTGCGCAAGCTGTGGCGCCCGCGTATCGACCGACTGGTGTTTGCCGCGACCAAGGTAGATCAGGTGCTGGCGGCGGACCACGATGCATTGCGCCAGTTGCTGGGGCAGCAACTGCAGCAAGTGTTCTCCGGGGCCCGTCACCGCGGGTTGCCGCTATATTGTGAGGCGATCGCGGCCGTCCGTTGTTCCACGGAGCAGGTGAGGAACGGTCGCCGTATGCTGGTGGGGCATGGAATGGATGGTGATTACCTCGGCTTTGAAAATGCGGAAATACTCGCCCACCTGCCGCAAGAAAACGGCTGGCAACACTATCAGGGTGGGCTGCCGCCACAGTTGCGCCCGCCGGTGGGCATCGCGCGAGAGGGCTATCTGCCGCATATCCGCATTGATGCATTGTTGAACTTATTGCTGGGAGACAAGGTGTAATGGACTCAGCGGATAACAAAGACGCGGCAGGGGCCAATGCCAAACGTTCCAGCCAGGAGCCACGCCGGCAAACCCGCATAGAAAACTTGCAGGCGGAAGAGAATACCGTACACGACCGCGCGAGTACCCGTGTCGAATCCTTGTCGGAAGAGGCCGATCAGCTGCCGCGTTCCATCACCACCGGCGAATCCCTCCCCAATACCATCGCATTTTCCGAATTGCGCCTGCCCGTTTTCCGCCTGCGCTTGTGGAAGCCTGCGCTGGCTGCCGCGCTAGCGCTGACGTTTGGTGCGATATTTTGGGAGCTGCGCCAGTTCTTCTACTGGGCGGCCGATATGCACTGGGGTTTTGGTGTGCTGGCGGGGCTGATTATCGGGGCACTCGTATTAACGATGGTAAGTGCCGTGTGGGAATACTTTCGCGCTGGACGGCCCCTGCGCAAACTGCAAAAAACACAGGAGTTGGCGGCTGAGGTGCGCGACAGTCGCGCCACTGATGCCGTTGAGCCACTGAATCGCCAGTTGCGAGAGCTGTTTGACGGAAAACCGCAAGGGGCGCTACTTGCCCGCGTGCAGGAAGAAACGCCGGACTATTACGACAATAGTGAGTTATTGCGCCATCTGGAGCTCAATTTTTTTGAAGCGCTGGACCAGGAGGCCTTGCGGCGCATCGTTCGACACGCCACCACCACTGGCGCACTGGTGGGGCTGAGCCCGTTCACCACGTTGGATGTGTTGGTGGCCTTGCGGCAGTCCATGCGCATGATCGACGATGTGGCGCAGATTTACGGCGTGCGCCCGTCAGTAGTGGTGCGCTGGCGCCTATTCAAGAAAATACTCGCGCTTGTGGCGTATAGTGGTGCCAGCGAGTACGCGGTGAGTGAGCTGTGGCCGGAGCTGGTGGGCGATAGTATGTTGAGCACGGTATCTGCGCGGCTCGGGCAGGGCATGGGCGCCAGCCTGTTTATGGCCCGCATTGGTCTCGCTGCGGTACACAGTTGCCGCCCGATACCCTTCTCGGAGAAGCAGCGTCCCCGGTTGGGTGCGCTGACGCGGCGCATTGCGGCGAGCCTGAAGGAGCGTTTATTGGGACGCGAGCGGGTCAATTGGCCGGAGGCCGAGATGGCAGGCACATCAGAGAAAGAGCCAGTTGCGCGCGAGGGAAGTAACACCGAGCGCAAGCGGGGGAGCGAGTAACACGGGGGCGCGAGAAGCAGCCGCTCCCCCGGTCAGTCGCGAGTCAGGATAGCTGTGCAGCTTACTGAAACTGTTTTTTCATCAGGATTCTGGTGTGATGTTGATCCATCAAAGTCGCGAGGGTTTCGTAGCGGCTTTTGATAAACGGCAATGGGTTGTTTACACCGGTTTCATCCGGAAACTCCACACCTTCCCGCACTAGTTGTAATTCCTTCGCCAGCGCATCCATTGCAGCAAAGATCTCTTGGGTATTTTTTTCGTTGTGGAACACCGAAGTGTTCGCCGTATCGTTCAGGAAGTCATCGCATTCCGACAGCCACTCTGAGCGCTGCTTCAGGAAATTGATGGTGTTGCGAATACCGCCTTTGTACTCGAGATTGAAGTTTTCGTTTACATACTTCCCGAGACTGCGCATGCCGTAGTCAACAAATTGATCCACCAGGCCATCGCAATAGCTTTGGGTCAAATAAGATGGGTGAGTTTTGGCGGTTGCGTTGCCGGAGGTCAGCAATATACTCACTGCCATCGCGCCGCATAGAGCAACGAAATTACGCAGTTTGGACACTGTGGACGTGGCTTGCTGGGAGGTTTCACTCAGGTGTGTTGTTGCGAAATCTGACGTTTTCATTTTTAAGTGCCTTGCTGTTGTTTTCGCTATCAGGCTTGTTATTGTGATAAACATCACATAAGTATCTAAACGACAGTGCTATGTCAACGGCTTTTAAGTTCCGATTGTCAGTTATGCGTAGATTGCGGAACCAGTCGGCATTTTCAACGGGAAATTGGGTTGAGGTGGCGGCTATTTTTTCGTCAAAAGGAGCAGGTTTTGTCTGAGTTTGATTTCGATCTTTTCGTGATTGGTGCGGGTTCTGGCGGCGTGCGCGCGGCAAGAATGGCCGCAGCAACCGGAATGCGCGTGGCGGTGGTGGAAGACCGCTATATGGGTGGTACCTGCGTCAATGTAGGCTGTGTGCCCAAGAAACTCTTTGTCTACGCGAGCAGCTACAGCGAAGCGTTTGACGATGCGACGGCGTTTGGTTGGCAGGGGCAGACGGGGGCGCAGTTCACCTGGCCAACCCTCCGCGATAACAACGCGAAGGAAATCACGCGCTTAAATGGTATCTATCGCAAGCTTCTCAGCAACGCCGGGGTCACCGTCATTGATGGTCGTGGCAAGCTGACTGGCCGCCAGCAGGTGACGGTCGGTGATACGCAATACTCCGCCGAGCGGGTGCTGGTTGCTACCGGCGGTTGGCCATTTGTGCCTGAATTTCCCGGCAGTGAGCATGTCATCACCTCCAATGAAGTGTTTTCTATGGAGGAATTCCCGCAGCGCGTGCTCGTGGTCGGCGGCGGTTATATCGCGGTCGAGTTCGCCGGCATTTTTGCCGGGCTGGGGGCGGAGACCCATCTGTCCTATCGCCGCGATCTGTTTCTGCGAGGGTTCGATAACGACGTACGCCATTTTGTCCGCGATGAAATCGTCAAGAAATCGGTGCAACTGCATTTCAACCATCAGGTTGCTTCAATTGAAAAGGCGCCCGATGGCAGTCTGCGTGTTCAGGATAGCGACGGTGGCGTGCTGGAAGTCGATGCGGTTCTGTATGCCACCGGACGCAAGCCGAATACCCGGGGGCTCGGGCTGGAAGAGTTGGGTGTGGTGCTGCAAAAGGATGGCACTATCGGTATCGATGATAATTTTCGGAGCAGTGTAACGTCGATCTATGCACTGGGCGATGTAACTGGAGGTCCAGAGCTGACTCCGGTGGCGTTGGCCGAAGCCATGGCGCTGGTGAAGCACTGGCAGACGGGTAAGACAGCGGAGATCGATTACAACAACATTCCTACGGCCGTTTTTTGTCAGCCGAACATTGGGACTGTCGGGTTGAGTGAAGAAGAGGCGCGCCAGGCAGGGGTTACGGTTGAGATATACCGCTCGGACTTCCGTGCCATGCGACATTCGGTGAGCGGTCGCGACGAACGCACGCTGATGAAGCTCGTGGTCGATACCAGCAATGACCGCGTGATTGGCGCCCATATGGTGGGCCCAGATGCGGGTGAGATCATTCAGGGGATTGCGGTGGCAATGAAGGCCGGTGCAACCAAGACCGTGTTTGACCAGACCATCGGGATTCATCCGACTGCGGCGGAAGAGTTCGTCACAATGCGCACGCCGGTTGCAGAATAGCCGCAGCTTTTTTCACTCGGTTGTGTGCAAACAAAAAGAGCGGGGAAGTGTTACTTCCCCGCTCTTTTTTTAAATTGGCCTCTGTGACTTATCCAGATTGCGGATGCAAATCAAAAAATCTGCTTATTCGATCTCGCTGTCGACAACGGCGGTCTGGTATCGACGGGATTTGCGACGGCCGCCGCGCTCTTTCAGGCAGCGCTCTGCGGAATCGAAGGCTCCGTTAACGGCGCGATGAATAGAGTCACTTTCGTTGGAAATCGTCACCGGATTTCCGCTCACAGCTAGTTCGACGGAAGCTTTGTATTGCTTGCCTTTGTGCTTGTGTTGATGGGGGGCTTCGAGGACCACACGGCTTCGTATGATGTCGCCACAATAACGTTCCAGCTTGTTTAGCTTTTTGGATACGGTATCCGCAAGAGATGCAGATTTATCGATGTCGCGGAATACAATGTTATCGTAAGGCGCTGATTTCATGGGCACATACCTCCGGTTATAAAGGGTCCATGCAGGCCGCGATGTGCGGTTTGCTAAAAGAAGGTAGGGCGCCCTGTAGGGAGAGAGTGACAGGCTTGAAAATCGAATCACCAGAGGTCGCGAGTTAACGGCTGCCACCGCAGCCAAATAAGGTTTTGCGCTCGGGTCGGTTTTCAATCCGGTCGGGATCAACTCCCTGTAGTCATAATGCGATTCTGAGAAAAAAAATCAAGCACCCCGATCAAGAAAATGTCATGAAAAATTGTTAGTACTTTTGGAACTTTTTGGCAAAAGACCGGCAGGCGCGGAAAACCGTGAATTGCAGCACAGGTCACTCTAAGCCCAGTAATCTTGTTGGCATGGTCATTGCTGCGAAAAATCGGCTGGGGTAAATTGGCGCATGCGTAGTCGTTTACTGCGCGCATGGGTTCTGAAGGTGTGTGTTCTCAGAGTGAAGGGGTGCGTCTCAGCGTGGCGGCTCCTGTCGGTGTAGAATGCCAAATCTCAGCCTGTTCGTGGTTTCCATGGGGCCTCTGATGAGCTCCAGGATCGTGCGGGCATCCAAGATATCTGGGTGAGGGGGTACGTCCCCAGGTGCGCTCAAGAAGTAAAAAATCAAACAATGGATTCTGACAATGGTGGTAAACCGTGGCCGCTCGCTGCTTTTTGCGGGCTTGTTGGGGGTAGTCGGCTGGAGTGTGGAGCTGCAGGCAGCGTCGTCGTTGACCGTGGAGCAGAACAGGCTTGCCCGTATGGAGCAAGTTCAGGAAAACCGACTGGTTGAATTGGAAGATATTGAGAACGAAATTGTATCGTATGAGTACAAGCTAGAACGTGCGCAAAAGTCGCTTAGCGCCGCACGCAAGAACTATCAAGAGTCGCTGGTGGCGGTAAAAACCGCTGAGCGCGAGCACAAGGGTGCTGCGAGCAGTGATACCGAGCGCGCGCTGAAAAAAGCCCGACACGCGCTGAATATGGCGGAACGTGGCGTTGATAGCCGCAACCGTCGTGTGGAGTTTATCGAGTCCAATTACGTTGAGTTGGAAACCCGCCTGGCTGATGTACGTGAATCGGTCGCTGGTGGCAAGTCGCGCCTGGAGGCGCAGCAATCGCTGGTAGACTCATTAGTCAAGGAAATGTTGAGCGAGGCGAAGGCGGCCAAAGCGGAGAAAGCCAGGGCCGCAGCCAACAAGCCTGCACCCAAGCCGCAGAAGGCGGCAGTGGTAATTTCTGCGCCAGAGGTTCCCGAGCCGACCCTGGCCGCAACCGGCGATACAGCGACGGTGGCGATCAATGCCAATGCGGCTGCGGCGGGCGGATCGACGGAGGCTACCGGCGCCCGTGAGGTGGACCCCGAGATGCTGGAATATGTGCGCGGTGAGCGCGCTCGGCTCGACAAGCTGCTGAGTGAGCTTGCAGAGGGTGAAACCGGAAAGCATACGTTCCGCAATTTGACCCTGAAACCCAAGGGTGAGGGTGCTGTTGATTTTGAGTTCCTCGGGCAGGATCAGTACCGGGTAATTTTGCCGGTGGTGGCCGGTCGCCAGACGTACAAGGTCAATTCCTGGCGATTCCGCCGCACGATACCCGCCGACGATAACGGCGAGCGCTACGTGTTTATCTTCGATGCGCGTCGCCTGTCACGCCCGCGACTGGTGATGTATCCGGAGTACCTGCTGTCTGAGCTTGACTAGTTAGTCTGTAGCGGATTTCGCACGCAAAAAAGCCCGCCCTCGTGACGCTCGAGGGCGGGCTTTTTTTGCGTCTTGGGAATCAGTTGCTGCCCGCGGGGGCGGATGCACCTGCCAGCGGCAGTGTCAGCAATGGTTGGTACTGGCTGCCGCCGGGCGCGAGCAAGCTGTGATAGAGCGTGATGTCGCTCAGGTGGCAGATATGGTCCGTAGGCTCCGGCAGCTGGCTGGAAAAGCCTCCCGGGCTGCGCGCCAGAGTGAAGTGTGGGCGAAAGGCCTTTTTTTCTGGCGTTTTGCCAATCGCACGCATCAGCGCCTGGCATGCCTGATGCAGGTCAAGCAGGCGTTGCGAAGGCAATAACTCGGCGGCAAACATTCGCGCGCGGGGTTTGGGGAAAGGGTGGGTACTGACAATTCGGCCATCGAGCGGCGCAGTGTGTCGGGCGATGTCTTTTAGTCGTACCTCGATCGTGTCCAGGTGGGCCGGGTCTGTGTCCCCAAGGAATGCCAGGGTGAGGTGGCGATTGGTGTGGCTGATCCAGCGCAGTTTTCGCGGCATTCCCTGTTGCTCTCTGGCCGCGCAAATACCATCTAAAAAACGCTGGGTATTTTTATCCGGTGCGATGCCAATAAACAGGCGCAATGGTTCTGCGCTCTGCCCGCTATCCCGCAGGTTGTCTTGGGGTGCGCTATTTTTCATAATTTTTTTATTTTTATCCTTGAAGCTGTTTGCTTCGGCCCAATATCTATTTTCAGGAGGCAGGCTCGACAGAGGTGTCTCCACCAGCTGCCGCGGTTAAGGCGCGTTGCAAATATAAAGCTTTGCTTTATGCGTGGGCGCACGTCGCGGCAAACAAACGCTTGGTACAGCTCTCGCGTGTAGAGCACTGGTACGAGCACATTCTATATCTATTGCTCTGAATTGAGGATATGACAATGCGTAATTTAGATCTTTCCCCCCTGTATCGTTCCGCTATCGGTTTTGATCGTATGGCCAGCCTGCTGGATTCCATGACCGCAACCGAGCAGAACCAGCCCGCATATCCCCCATACAACATTGAGTTGACCGGGGAGGATGCTTACCGAATTTCCATGGCCGTCGCTGGTTTCGATCAGTCTGAACTTGATATTCAAGTCGAGCAAAATCGCCTGACCGTCAGCGGTAAAAAGCCGGCCGATGATAGCCAGCGCAACTTCCTGCACCGCGGTATTGCCGCGCGTAATTTTGAGCGTCGCTTCCAGCTGGCGGATCATGTACGCGTGGTTGATGCACAGCTTGGCAACGGCCTGCTGCACATTGAGCTGGTGCGAGAAATTCCGGAAGCTATGAAGCCGCGCAAGATAGAAATTTCTACTGGAAACTTGCTGCAATCCAAAACCTCGGAACAAAAAGCCGCGGCAGAAAGTGCGGCAATTGAGGTTGAGGGCAAGAGTGGGCAGGCAGCCTGACGCGCCCCCACTTTGGTCCGGCTTTATCAAGTGATCTGCGAAAAACGGCTCGTATAAAGTGATCGAGCCCGCACTGCATCAATCCCCGCAAGAGCCGGTTGAGCCTTGCCCCCTGTGTCGCCATCGGGCGGCACAGCCATTTCTGTATCACCAGGATAAGCAGCGCGCCTACTACCAGTGTGGCGAGTGCGCGCTGGTGTACGTCCCTCGTCGGTTTCATTTATCGGCCACTGAAGAAAAGGCCTATTACGACCTGCATGAAAATCATCTGCAGGATCCCGGTTATGAAAAATTCTTGAGCCGATGTGCGGATCCGTTGCTGGCAAGGTTGCCCGCGGGAGCACATGGTCTGGATTTCGGATGTGGTCCCGCGCCGTTGCTGGCGAACATGTTGAGCAGCAACGGGCATCCTACTGCGACTTACGATCTTTACTACCATCCAGAAAGTGCTGTGCTCGAGCAGTCTTATGATTTTGTTGTCAGCACCGAAGTGGTTGAGCACTTGAGTGAGCCGGGGGAGGTGATTACCTCCTTGTGGCAGCGACTGAATCGTGGCGGTGTGCTGGCGCTAATGACCAAACTTGTTGCTTCGCAGGAGCGCTTTGCCAGCTGGCACTATATCCGCGATCCAACGCATATTGTCTTTTTCAGCGTGCCCACCTTTTCGTGGCTGGCACGCAAACTTAATGCCGAACTAGAGATTGTCGGCGCCGATGTTATTTTTTTACAGCGACGCGACTGACTCAGGTATTTACCCGGAACAATTTTGCCCGCACGGTGGTGCGATACTCGCTGGGTGTCGTTGAGAGAAACTTCTTGAACAGGGCAGTAAAATGCCCCATATCCTGATAGCCCACTTTTTCTGCAATTTCGTTCACCGATAGGTTGCTGGATTGCAGCAGTTCGCGTGCCATATCAATGCGAACGTTCTGCAGGTATTGCAGTGGCGTTTGCCCAGTGGCCAGTTTGAAACGGCGATTAAAAGAGCGCACGCTCATATCGAAATGTTTGGCCACTTCACTGAGCTTTACGTCGTCGCTGCAGTGCTGTTTTAGCCAGGTTTGTGCCTGCACAATCTCTTCGTCTGGATGCAGATGTACCGCGCCTTCCGAGTAAGCAATCTCTTCAAATGGTCTGCGAATCTCGTGTGAAAAATTGCGCTCGACGTGGCTGGCAATAGATGGGCCGAACAGCTGGCGAATCAGGTGCACGGTGACGTCAGCAAGTGCGTTCACGCTGGCGGCGCAGAACAGTCGGTCCGCCTGAGTAATAAAATACTGCCGCTTTAGCTTCACTCTCGGGTAGTCCGAAGCAAAGCGCTCAAAATAGTGCCAGTGGGTGGTCGCGGGTTTGTCATCCAGTAATCCGGCCTCAGCAAGAAAGCACACGCCGGTGCCCACCGCGCTGATAACCGCACCTTTCGCTGCCTGATCACGCAGCCACGCCAGTAGCGCGGTGTTGCGTTTGAGCGCCGGGCGCGGGTTACGCCAGAGTGCCGGCAGGTAGATGATGTCGCTGTCGGGTACCTGATCGAGTGGCATATCCGGTGCCAGGTTGAACCCGGAGCGGGATTTCACCGGCGCGCCATCGACGCTGGTGGTGATCAGGTTCAACGATACCAATTCCTTTTCCGCCCGGGCGCGGCTCTCGGCACCCCTCAACATTTCCAGAGGCAATATGGTGCCGGTGGAAAGCATCTGATCAATCAAAACAAAAGTGACGGTGGGCATGGGTAACTCTCAAATATGACCTTATGTGTGCAATTTCTGGCCCGTTCGCGACAGATGGCGGCAGTCGGGTAAGTTTGCCACATAGATACCGGTTTGCTGGCCGCTGCCCGGCAGAAAATGCCGCTATCGAACATGGCCAGATGGTCAAAATTGCTGGCCAGTATGCCCATAACGAGGCCGAATCACCAGCCCCTAAACTGGCGCCCATCCGAATTTGCCGGGTAATTTCGTTTCGCATTTCCATACTAGGCTGGAGGTCAGGATGCAGCGCCTACCTGTTATCACTGCGTTTGGAGGGTTCAACCCCGCGGGTCGCAGTTCGTTTCACCGTGGCTACAAGCGCATGGTGCTGGATAGCCTCGCCTCGGAAGAGCGAATCGATGTCCTGTCTGACCTCGCTGCCCTGATGGGGTTGCGCACCGGAGACGATGCTCAGGGGCCGTTGAGTGCCGCGCTGGAGCAGCAGGTATTGCAGGGCACGCTGGTGCGGGAGCTGGAGTCGCGTTTCTACGACTATCGCCAGTGTCACTTTCACCAGCCGGCTGCGCTCTCGAATGCGGGCGGATTTACTTTCGAAATGTCGGCGCGACAGCTGCCGAGCCCGCTGCCCGCTGACTGGCAGGTAGAGCCGCTGGATAGCGGTCGTGTGCGGGTGCATGCCGGCGCCTTGTCGGTCATGCTCGATAGTCACCGCGAAATCTCTGTTGCTTCTGCTGGCCAGTTGCCCACGGGCTTTGAGCCAGGCCAGCAGTACAATTCTCGTTTCCACCCGCGCGGCCTGCAGCTGGCAATTCTCGGTGCGTCGGACGCGGTGCAGTCCCTGGGCATTGACTGGGATGCGGTTGCGGCGAAGGCGGGCCCGGATAAGATCTCCGTGTATGCAAGTTCTGCCATGAGTCAGCTGGACCCCAATGGCAATGGTGGCCTGCTGCAGTCGCGGTTGCGTGGTGGGCGCGTGAGTTCAAAGCAGTTGGCGTTGGGACTTACCAGCATGCCCGCGGATTTTGTAAACGCCTATGTCCTGGGCAGTGTCGGCACCACCGGCGCCGTGGCCGGTGCCTGCGCCACTTATCTCTACAATCTGCGCGCGGCAGTGGAAGATATTCGCTGCGGCCGTGCGCGCGTGGCGGTGGTGGGTGCGGCCGAGGCGCCTCTGGTGCCGGAAGTGGTGGATGGATACACCACCATGGGTGCGCTGGCGAACCTGGACGGGCTGCGCAAGATTTTTGATGGTGATATCGACTTCCGGCGTGCCAGTCGCCCGTTTGGCGATAACTGTGGCTTTACGCTCGGCGAGGGGAGCCAGTGGGCGGTGTTGATGGACGATGAGCTCGCGCTCGAGCTGGGTGCGCCCATTCACGGTGCGGTGGCCAACGTTTTCGTGAATGCGGATGGGGCCAAGAAGTCCATCTCTGCACCGGGCCCGGGTAATTACCTCACCGTTGCCCGTGCAATGGCCGAGGCGCGTGCCATTCTTGGTGAAGAAAGCCTGCGCCAGCGCAGCTTTGTCCAGGCGCACGGCTCCAGCACACCGCAGAACCGGGTTACGGAGTCGGCCATCTTTGACCGTCTCGCCGGCGCCTTTGGTATTGAAGCCTGGCCGGTATGTGCGGTGAAAGCTTTTGTGGGGCACACCGTCGCGGCGGCCAGTGGCGATCAGTTGATTACCAGCCTGGGTATGTTCCATCGCGGCATTCTGCCCGGTATTACCACCATCGAGCGGGTGGCTGACGATGTGCATCACGACAATCTCTCCCTGTCGCTGGAGCACGTGGAGCGCGACCCGCAATCCCTGGATGTGGCCTTCCTCAACTCCAAAGGGTTTGGCGGTAACAATGCGACCGCCAGTGTGCTGGCACCCCATATTACCGAGAGTATGCTCGCCAAGCGCCACGGCAGCGCTGCGTTCACTGCCTACCAGAAACGCAATGAAGCGGTGGCCGAGCGGGCCGCGGCGTACGACGCGCGCGCCAGTCGCGGAGACCTGGACGCGATCTACCGGTTCGGTGAGGGGCTGATCGATGAATCGGCCATCGAGCTGGATGCCTTCAGCCTCAAGTTGCCGGATGGTGCTGGCGCAATTTCTCTGGAGTCAGAAAACCCCTTCGCAGATATGGTGTGACTCTCGTATGTTGCTCATCCGCCTGTGCGATGAGCCGGTAGCCGGCGGCTCCATGTGTCGCCGATATCGTTTCCTTGCTGCGCCGGCGCACTCTCTCCACACGCTTTTCCCGCTATGCTTCGTGTCGCAGATGCCGGCTGTCCGTGGACTGTCTGTTCGTGAAACAAATTCCTGACTTTATGAGCGAATGGGTCAGATTTTGATCAAAACTCCGGTCTCACCACAATGTTTGCACTAAACCGGACAGTAGATATGGCAGAAATGGTATTCAAACACACGTTTGAATCTGGCTATACTTGGCGCGTCGACTGATTTCGGACAATGCGTCATGAAGTGGCAACACTGGTATCGCACGCTGTCTGCAGCGAGTCCAATCTCAGTCTTGCACAACCCGACCCCCGGACCGGTACATTGTCGGCAATGACACCGGGTCACCAATCAATGAGGTCAATAATGTTATTTAGTGGCAAAGCGCTATCCGTTCAGATGCTGGACAACGGCATCGCGGAACTGAAATTCGATCTGGAAGGCGAGTCCGTCAATAAGTTCAATCGACTCACCGTATCGGAATTCTCCGACGCTCTGGACGCGATTGAAAAAGCGGGCGATATCAAAGGCCTGCTGCTCACCAGTGGCAAGAATGTATTTATCGTCGGTGCAGACATTACCGAGTTTGGCGGAGCTTTTTCCGCAGGCCCGGAAGGCATCGCCGAGCTGATGAACAAGAACAACGACAACATCAACCGACTGGAAGATCTCCCGTTCCCGACCGTGGTTGCCATCAATGGCTTCGCGCTCGGCGGCGGCTTCGAAGTCTGCCTGGGTTGTGACTTCCGCGTAATGGGTGACCAGGCCAAGGTCGGCCTGCCCGAAGTGAAGCTGGGCCTGATCCCGGGTTGGGGCGGCACCGTGCGTTTGCCTCGCGTGGTTGGTGTTGACGTTGCAGCCGAGTGGATTGCTGCCGGTAAAGAGCAGCGCCCGGATGCGGCTCTGACTGCACACGCGGTTGATGCGGTGGTTCCGGCTGACAAGCTGCGCGGCGCCGCACTGAAATTGCTGGAGCGGGTAGCGGCTGGTGAACTGGACTATCAGAAGCGTCGTGAAATCAAGAAGTCACCGATTCCGCTGAATGATACCGAAGCGCTGATGGCGTTCTTTACCACCAAAGCGTTTGTCGGCCAGCAGGCGGGTCGCAACTACCCGTCTCCGGTCAATGCAGTGACCTCCATCGAACAGGGCTACAAGCTTGACCGCGATGCGGCTCTGAAAATCGAGCAGGAGCAGTTTATTGCCAGCGCGCAGACCGAAACTGCGAAATCCCTGGTGGGCCTGTTCCTGAAAGACCAGCTGGTTGGCAAGGTTGCCAAAGGTTGGGAAAAGAAAGCGGATAAGAAGATCGAGCGCGCTGCCGTACTGGGCGCGGGCATCATGGGTGGCGGTATCGCCTACCAGTCTGCCTACAAGGGCACGCCGATCAAGATGAAGGACATTAACCAGGACGGCATCGACCTGGGCCTGAACGAGGCCAACAAGCTGCTGTCGAAGCTGGTTGAGCGCGGCCGCATGACTGCGAGCAAGATGGGTGAGGTGCTGAACCGCATCGAGCCGACCCTGAGCTACGACGGTTTCGACGACATCGACGTGGTAGTTGAAGCGGTGGTGGAAAACCCCAAGGTCAAGCACGCGGTTCTGACCGAGGTGGAAGGCAAGGTTTCGAGCGACACCGTAATCGCTTCCAACACCTCTACCATTTCGATCGACAGCCTGGCTGCGCCGCTGTCGCGTCCGGAAAACTTCCTGGGTATGCACTTCTTCAACCCGGTGCACAAGATGCCGCTGGTAGAAGTGATTCGCGGTGAGAAAACTTCTGAAAACGCAATTGCCCGCGTTGTGGCTTACGCCAACAAGATGGGCAAGAAGGCGATCGTGGTACGCGACTGCCCAGGATTCCTGGTAAACCGTGTACTGTTCCCGTACTTCGCTGGTTTCGCCATGCTGGTGCGCGATGGCGCCGACTTCCAGCAGGTGGACAAGGTGATGGAGCGCTGGGGCTGGCCGATGGGCCCGGCTTACCTGATGGACGTGGTCGGCATCGACACCGGTGTACACGCCGAGCAGGTAATGGCGGAAGGTTTCCCGGAGCGTATGGGTAAAACCTTTACCGCAGCGTCCGACGTAATGTACGAAGCAGGGCGTTACGGCCAGAAGAATGGCAAAGGCTTCTATGTCTACGAGCAAGACAAGAAGGGCCGTCCGAAGAAAGTCGCTACCGAAGAGTCCTACGAGCTGCTGAAGCCGCACGTGGCCGATCGTCGCGAGTTCGAAAACGACGAAATCATCGAGCGTATGATGGTGCCGATGGCGACCGAGCTGGCGCGCTGCCTGGAAGAGGGCATCGTGGATTCTCCGGCAGAAGCGGATATGGCGCTCATCTACGGCATCGGCTTCCCGCCGTTCCGCGGTGGTGTATTCGCTTGGCTGGACAGCATCGGCCTGGACAACTTCGTGAAGATCGCCGAGAAGTACAGCGACCTGGGCGCGCTGTATGAGCCGACCGCGGGTATGCGTGAAATGGCTGCCAGCGGTAAAACCTACTACGGCAACAAGTAAGGAGAGTATCCATGAGTCTGAATCCTAGAGATGCCGTAATCGTCGACTATGCGCGTACCGCCATGGGTCGATCCAAAAATGGCGTTTACCGCAATGTGCGCGCAGACGACATGTCTGCGGAGCTGCTGAAGAAATTTCTGCAGCGCAACGAAAAGCTGGACCCGAAAGAGATTGATGACCTGATCTGGGGCTGTGTCATGCAGCGTGATGAGCAGGGCTTCAACGTAGCGCGTTTTATCGCGCTGGCGGCTGGCCTGCCCCACACCGTTCCGGCGCAAACCGTGAACCGCCTGTGTGGCTCTTCCATGTCTTCCCTGCACACCGCCGCTGCCAATATCCAGGCGGGCGTGGGTGATGTGTATGTGGTCGGCGGTGTCGAGCACATGGGTCACCTGAACATGATGGAGCACGTCAGCCCGAACCCGATGCTGGGTCGCCATATGGCAAAGGCGGCAGGCTCCATGGGCATGACCGCGGAATACCTGGCCATGATGCACGGTATCCAGCGTCAGCAGATGGACGAGTTCGGTGCGCGTTCTCACCAGCACGCTGCCAAGGCGACCGAAGAGGGCAAGTTCAACCGTGAGATTATCGCGATTGAAGGCCACGACGCCGACGGCGTGCCGATTCTGGTAGAGACCGACCAGACCATTCGCCCGGAAACCACCGTGGAAGGTCTGGCGCAGCTAAAGCCGGCGTTTGATCCCAAGCACGGCCAGGTAACCGCGGGTACTTCCTCGCAGATCACCGACGGTGCATCCGTGATGCTGGTGATGTCCGCAGAGCGCGCCCAGGCACTGGGTATGACTCCGGTCGCTAAGGTACGTGAGATGGCTCTGGCGGGTGTGGATCCGTCCATCATGGGTTACGGCCCGGTACCGTCGACGCAGAATGCACTGAAGCGCGCAGGCCTGACCATCGACGATATCGACAAGGTCGAGCTGAATGAGGCATTTGCCGCTCAGGCGTTGCCGGTGCTGAAGGACCTCAACCTGCTGGATAAAATGGACGAGAAGGTCAACCTGTACGGTGGTGCTATTGCACTGGGCCACCCGTTCGGTTGTTCCGGTGTGCGTATCACCGGCACCCTGCTGTCCGTAATGCAAAATGAAGGCGGTGACCTGGGCGTTTCGACCATGTGTATTGGTCTGGGTCAGGGTATTACCACCATCGTAGAGCGGGTATAAGCCGCTCCGGCTTCTGTGCCAAAGATGGGGCGCCAATGGGCGCCCCATTTGTTTTTAACGCACTTATTGAAGCCCTGTGTCCTCTGTGGCACAATCTGCTCCCCTCGCTGGACGGCTAACCTGTTTTTCCTCAAAAATGCAGGAAAATCAAAGAGTTATCCGCGAGTTTGGGTTTGGGGACGTGGTGGAATTGGTAGACACGCCAGATTTAGGTTCTGGTGCCGCAAGGTGTGGGAGTTCAAGTCTCCCCGTCCCCACCAATTAAATATTTCGCAGTCCGTGTTCATTCGTTGCCCGCAGCGCCGATGTATTTCGCGTTTCGCTGGGTAAAGGCGGTGGCACGGGCTGTTTGTATTTGGCGGCCGGATAAGATTCGGCGCAACGCTAAGCGCTGGTGCTGGTTAGACATTTCCGTAGCCCGGCATTCTGTGAAGAGAAGAGTCTCACGAGGATTAACATGCAGGTTTCCATCGAAACAACTTCCGGTCTGGAGCGTCGCTTAACGGTAAATTTGCCGGCAGAAGTGGTGGATAAGGAAGTTGATAAGCGCCTTCAGCAAGCGGCAAAGACCGTACGCATCAACGGCTTCCGTAAAGGCAAGGTGCCGATGAAGGTTGTGCGTCAGCGTTTTGGTGCCGGTGTTCGTCAAGAAGTGCTGGGTGAAGTAATGAGCCGTTCTTTCTACGACGCGGTTCAGAAAGAGCAGGTGAAGCCTGCCGGCCAGCCGAGCATTGAAGCGAAAAATGTAACTCCGGGTGAAAACCTGGAGTACGTTGCAACCTTCGAGGTATACCCGGAAGTTGCTCTGACCGACCTGGCTGAAATCGCTGTTGAGCGCCCGACCGCTGAAGTGACTGATAGCGACGTCGACAACATGATCGACGTACTGCGCAAGCAGCAGTCCGGTTGGAAAGAAACCAAGCGCAAGGCGCAAAAAGGTGACCGCGTTACCATCGACTTCGTTGGTCGTAAAGATGGCGAAGAGTTCGAAGGTGGCAAGGCTGAAGGTCAGCAGCTGGTTCTGGGTTCCGGTAGCATGATCCCGGGCTTCGAAGACGGCATCCTGGGCATGAAGCCGGGCGAAGAAAAAGAAGTGGAAGTGACCTTCCCGGAAGACTACCAGGCAGAAAACCTGAAAGGTGCCGATGCAGTGTTCACCATCAAGGTGACTGCTTCTGAAAAGCCTGAGCTGCCTGAACTGAATGATGAATTCTTTGCTGGCTACGGTGTTGCCGAAGGCGGTGAAGAGAAGTTCCGCGAAGAAGTGCGCGGTAACATGGAGCGTGAGCTGAAGAACGCTGCGCTGAACAAGGTCAAGACTCAGGTCATGGACCAGCTGTTCGAGAAGCATGAGGTAGAGATCCCCGCAGCGCTGGTTGCTGGCGAAGTTCAGACCCTACGCGGCCAGATGGTTCAGCAGTTCGGTGGTCAGATCAAGCCGGAAGACGCTGCAAAAATGCTGCCGGACACCATGTTTGAAGATCAGGCCAAGCGCCGTGTTGTGCTGGGTCTAGTGGTTGGCGAAATCGTCAAGGAAAACAAACTGTCTGTTGACGCGGATCGCGTGAAGGCAAAAGTAGAAGAGCTGGCGTCCACCTACCAGCAGCCGGAAGAAGTGGTTGAGTACTACTTCAATAACCGCGAGCTGCTGGCTGGTGTTGAGTCTGTCGTGCTGGAAGATCAGGTTGTTGATTTCGTCCTGGACAAGGCGAAAGTCAGCGAAGTTGAAAGCAGCTACGACGACGTGATCAAGCCGCAAAAGCAAGCTTGATTTACACGCGTATCTCGTTGAAAGCGGCCACCTTCGGGTGGCCGTTTTTGTTTATGAGAGATGCTGAGAGTCAATCTGGCATTATCGCCGCCGAGCAGTTAAGCTCAGGTTGAACAAATTTTTCAGAAGTGTGCTTTTTTTGAGCACATGCGTTCTGACCCGCCTAATACGCCGAAAAAGGAAGCATCGTATCCATGGCATATATTGACCGTCCTAGTAGTTCTCAAGACATTTTTGCCACCGGTGGCCTGGTGCCGATGGTGGTAGAGCAGACCGCCAGAGGTGAGCGTTCGTTTGATATTTACTCCCGTCTGCTGAAAGAGCGCGTGATCTTTCTGGTGGGACCGGTAGAAGACCATATGGCCAACCTGGTTGTGGCCCAGCTGCTGTTCCTGGAAGCCGAAAATCCCGATAAAGACATTCACCTGTATATTAATTCGCCAGGTGGGTCGGTAACCGCGGGCATGTCGATTTACGACACCATGCAATTCATCAAGCCCGATGTGAGCACCATGTGTATCGGTCAGGCGTGCAGTATGGGTGCATTCCTGCTGACCGCGGGCGCAGAAGGGAAGCGATACGCCACACCAAATTCGCGTGTGATGATCCACCAGCCAAGTGGCGGCGCGCAGGGGCAGGCTTCTGATATTCATATCCATGCCCAGGAAATTCTCAAAATTCGCGCGCGCCTGAACGAACTTATGGCGCATCATACCGGCCGCACCGTGGCGGAAATTGAGCGTGACACGGATCGCGATCGTTTCCTCAGTGCGGACGAAGCCAAGGAGTACGGATTGGTGGACGAAGTGTTGGCGCACCGCCAGGGCTTAGCCAAGTAATACCGATACGCCAACTGGCGCGCACTTATTCCCCAAAAACATCCCGGGTAGGGGAGTGATGTTCCGCAGCGGCTGTGCGCTTCGCGCAGTTACTGCGGTGTGTTGCGCAGCCCCGATCCCGGGAGAGAACAAAAAAGCTTGAAAAACCTGCCAAAAGACCGCATCTTGATTACGAACCCCTTTTGCCACCGCATTTTGGCTGGCTGTCAGAGCACGGAGTACTTAGATGACTGATAAGAACAGCGGAGAAGATAACGGCAAACTCCTTTACTGTTCCTTCTGTGGCAAGAGCCAGCAAGAAGTACGCAAGCTGATTGCTGGTCCTTCTGTATACATCTGTGACGAGTGCGTTGAGCTCTGCACCGATATCATTCGCGAGGAAGTGCAGGAGTCCGTCGAAGGCGACGATTCCCGACTGCCTACTCCTCAGGAAATCACCGAGATTCTTGACCAGTACGTGATTGGTCAGGCGCGTGCCAAGAAGGTACTGGCAGTCGCGGTATACAACCATTACAAGCGTCTGCGCACTGGCAAGGGCGTGAAAGGCAAGGATGATGTTGAACTGGGTAAGTCCAACATCCTGCTGGTCGGCCCTACCGGTAGTGGTAAGACCCTGTTGGCGGAAACCCTTGCCCGCCTGCTGAATGTGCCGTTTACCATCGCGGACGCCACCACCCTGACCGAAGCCGGTTACGTGGGCGAAGATGTCGAGAACATCATTCAGAAGCTGCTGCAGAAATGTGATTACGATGTAGAAAAGGCACAGCAGGGCATTGTCTACATCGATGAAATTGACAAGATTTCCCGTAAATCAGACAACCCCTCCATCACCCGGGACGTTTCCGGTGAGGGCGTACAGCAAGCTTTGCTGAAGCTGATTGAAGGTACGGTTGCCTCGGTACCGCCTCAGGGCGGCCGCAAGCATCCGCAACAGGAGTTCCTGCAGGTAGACACCTCCAATATCCTGTTTATCTGTGGTGGTGCCTTCGCCGGTTTGGACAAGGTCATCCGCGATCGCTCAGAGAAAGGCGGTATCGGCTTCTCTGCAGAGGTCAAATCCAAAGACAGCAACAGCAACTTTGGTGAGGTGTTGTTGGATCTGGAGCCGGAAGACTTGGTGCGCTACGGGTTGATCCCGGAGTTTGTTGGTCGCCTGCCGGTGACCGCGACACTCGAGGAGCTCAACCGGGCTGCACTTGTGCAAATTCTGACCGAGCCGCGCAATGCGCTGACCAAGCAATACGGTAAGCTGTTCGACATGGAAGGTGTTGAGCTGGACTTCCGTCCGGATGCGCTCGACGCCGTAGCGACCAAAGCCATGGAGCGGAAGACCGGTGCGCGTGGTTTGCGCTCGATCATGGAGTCGGTGTTGCTGGAAACCATGTATGACATCCCGTCCATGGATAATGTCGCGAAAGTCGTAATTGACGAAGCGGTGATCAAAGGCGAGTCGGCCCCGCTGCTGGTATATGAGCAGGTGGAAGCCCAGAAGGCCGCACCGGAAGAGTGATTGCGCCACCCTGAGCACACGGCCTTGCGCCACAAAAAAGCCCCAGTTTGGGGCTTTTTTTGTGCCTGGCATTTGGCGCCTGATTCACGTGGTTGCCCGCTGGGTTTAGAGATGCTTTTCGCGGCTAGTTTTTCGCCGTTTGGATAGTATTTGTTCTATGTCTGAGGCGTCATGGAGAACTTGGGTTTTGTGCAACCATCATCAGGACGGCGAAATTAAACTAATTTTGCTGCGTACGACGGGGTGGGCTTGTTATTCTGGGCGACGCCCCCACCTTAGCTGTTGAACTGGCGCTAGTCGTATCGCGCGTCCGCACTGGAGGCGACGCAGCATGTACGGTGAAGCTGCCAATCTGGCGGCGCAGGCCGCTTGAAGGCCGAGAGGAGTTATATGGACCAGCCATCCGAGACCTTGAACGAATACCCCCTGCTGCCACTGCGCGATGTCGTGGTTTACCCGCATATGGTGATCCCGCTGTTTGTTGGTCGCGAGAAATCCATTGATGCGCTGGAAGACGCAATGCGCAGCGACAAGCAGGTGCTGCTCGTGGCGCAGCGACAGGCGTCGGAAGACGATCCTGGCGCGGATGATGTGTATCGCGTCGGCACCGTGGCAAGCGTACTGCAATTACTCAAGCTACCCGATGGTACCGTCAAGGTGCTGGTGGAGGGTGGCCATCGAGTGAAGGTAGAAGAAATTCAGGAAGGCGAGGGGCACTACCGTGCCACTGTATCCCCAATAGAGTCGGAAGAGCTTTCCGAGGCGGAAGCAGAGGCGCTGGTGCGCTCTGCCATGTCGCAGTTCGAGCAATACGTCAGCGTCAGTAAAAAGGTGCCCAACGAGGTGATGACCTCGCTGTCCGGCATTGATGAGCCGGGCCGCCTGGCCGATACGATCGCTGCACACATGTCGCTGGACCTGGCGCAGAAACAGGAGTTGCTGGAAACCATCAGCGTCAAACAGCGTCTCGAGCATTTGCTGGGATTGATGGATTCAGAGATCGACCTGATTCAGGTAGAGAAGCGCATTCGCGGTCGCGTGAAAAAGCAGATGGAAAAGAGCCAGCGCGAGTACTATCTGAACGAACAGATGAAGGCGATTCAAAAGGAGTTGGGCGAGATCACCGAAGAGCCCAACGAAATTGAAGAGCTCGAGAAGAAAATTGCCGAATCCGGCATGTCCGCTGAAGCAGAGAAGAAAACCCGTGCGGAACTGGGCAAACTGAAAATGATGTCGCCCATGTCTGCGGAAGCGTCCGTGTTGCGCAGCTATATCGACTGGATGTTGAGCGTGCCGTGGAAAAAGGCCAGCCGGGTACGTCATGATCTGATCAAGGCGGAAGAAATCCTGAACAAGGATCACTACGGCCTTGAAGAAGTGAAAGAGCGTATCCTGGAGTACCTTGCCGTGCAGAAGCGCGTGAAAAAGGTGAAGGGGCCGATTCTGTGTTTGGTCGGGCCGCCCGGGGTGGGTAAGACCTCACTCGGTGAATCCATCGCACGCGCAACAAACCGCAAGTATGTGCGCATGGCCCTGGGTGGTGTGCGTGATGAAGCGGAGATCCGCGGGCATCGTCGCACCTATATTGGCTCGCTGCCCGGTAAGTTGGTGCAGAAAATTTCCAAGGTTGGGGTGAAGAACCCACTGTTCCTGCTGGATGAAATCGACAAGATGGGTATGGATCACCGCGGCGATCCGGCTTCTGCCTTGCTCGAGGTGTTGGACCCGGAGCAGAACAAGTCTTTCAATGATCATTACCTGGAGGTGGACTACGACCTCTCCGATGTGATGTTCGTGTGCACCTCGAACTCGATGAATATTCCTGGTCCTTTATTGGATCGTATGGAAGTGATTCGGATTCCCGGATACACCGAAGATGAGAAGTTGAATATTGCCCAGCGCTACCTGATTCCCAAGCAGCGTAAAAACGCGGGTTTGAGACCTGAGGAATTGGAAATTACCGATGAGGTGGTGCGCGACGTGGTTCGCTACTACACGCGCGAGGCGGGTGTGCGTGGTTTAGATCGCGAGATGGCAAAAATTTGCCGCAAAGTGGTTACCGAGCATGTGCGTAAATCCACCACCAACAAGGTGGTAATTAAGCAGGATCAGCTGGAAGACCTGTTGGGTGTACGCAAGTTTGATTACGGGCGCGCGGAAGAGGAAAACAAGATCGGTCAGGTGACTGGACTTGCCTGGACCGAAGTGGGCGGTGAGCTGCTCACCATTGAGTCTTCTGCGGTTCCTGGTAAAGGGCGTGTGATCAAGACCGGTTCCCTCGGCGATGTGATGCAGGAGTCGATCCAGGCAGCGCTGACCGTCGTGCGCGCGCGTGCCCAATCACTCGGTATTGCCCCGGACTTCCATGAAACACGTGACATTCATATCCACGTTCCTGAGGGCGCCACGCCCAAAGATGGACCGTCTGCGGGTATCGCGATGTGCACGGCGCTGGCATCGGTGCTCACCAATATCCCTGTTCGTGCCGATGTGGCAATGACCGGTGAAATTACCCTGCGTGGCGAAGTGCTGCGCATCGGCGGCCTGAAAGAGAAACTTCTGGCTGCGCACCGTGGGGGTATCAAAACCGTGTTAATCCCGGCGGACAACGAGCGTGACCTCAAGGATATACCTGACAATATTCAACAGGACCTGGTGATTAAGCCGGTGAAGTGGATTGATCAGGTGTTTGAGTATGCGCTGGAGTCTTCGCCCAACGCACTGAGCGATGAAGAGTATTCCGCGTTACAGAAAAAAGCGGATGAGCGCTCCCAGCGCTCTGTTCAGACGCACTGATTGCCGGTGGTGCCCTACCGTTTATTAGCCTGACCTGAAATTGACTCTGAGACCTGTCGTCGATGTGGAGGCGGCAGGTCTTTTCGTATTCAGGTGGTTAAGTTTGCACAGAAAACCGTTGAAACGATGGTATCAAGTCGCTTAGAGTACGCCGCTGGCCATTGCTGGTGGTTAAAATTTAAGCTTGCCGGCCGTTGACTGAACAAGTGTGGCTGAAAAATGGCAAACTGCCCGCAAAGCCGCATGGTTCCTTGACCCACCAACAGGCAGTTGGTATAAAACGTGGCTTGTTGTGCTACGGGGGAACCGCAGTCGATTGGTAAATCCACTGCGAAAAAATACTTGCTTGCACCTTGTTATTCAGGGATGCAACAGACCTGACGAACACACCTGGAATTGAACTCTGGGAACTACTTCCAGATTCAGAATCTAGTTTCATAGACCATTTAGACCTAGAAAAGAATAGAGGGATATAGCGTGAATAAGTCCGAACTGATTGAAGCCATTGCCGCGTCTGCTGACATTCCTAAGGCAGCTGCTGGCCGCGCTCTGGACGCCATGGTAGACAGCATTACCGACGCTCTGAAAAAAGGCGATCAGGTTGCTCTGGTTGGCTTTGGTACCTTCGCTGTGAAAGAGCGTGCTGCGCGTACTGGTCGCAACCCGCGTACCGGCGATCCGATCGAAATCGCTGCCGCTAAAATCCCGAACTTCAAAGCTGGCAAGGCTTTGAAAGACGCGGTGAACTAAGAAGCTTTGTAAAAAATGCTTCAAAGGGGCGTATCAGATGGATGCGCCTTTTTTGTTTCTGCAAGATTGAAATCGTAATCAGGATCAACGGGATGTCTCCCTGATCAGCACTTGCAACATTGCTGTGTGCTGAAATAAGAATAACTATTGATCCGGTGGTATACAGACAAGAGTTAAATTCGGAGCTGGATATGCTTCAGTCCATGCGTGACAACCTGAAGGGAACCGCTGCCATTATCGTTGCGGCGTTTTTCGGATTTATCATGGTGATTGGTGGGATCGATTTTTTCACCGGTGCCAGCGGTGGCTCTGCCAGTAAGGTGGCAGAGGTCAACGGCGAAAAGATTTCTCAGCTTGACCTGCAGCGTGCGATCCAGAATCGCCGCGCGATGATCGAAAACCAGTATGGCGACAATGTGCCGACTGACTTGCTGACCGACGAACAGCTGCGTGGCCCGGTGCTGCAACAGCTCGTCAACAGTGCGGTTATGCGCCAGGCCGCGCTCGATCGCGGTATGGCGATGAGTGTCTCTGCGGTAGATAGAGAGATCACGCAGATGCCTGGTTTCCAGGTAAACGGTCAGTTTGACTTACAAGTGTATCGCGACGGTCTGCGCCGTATGGGATACAGCCCCACGGTTTTCCGCCAGCTGCTGGAGCAGGAAATGGTGATGCAGCAGTTCATCGACAGTGTGTCGCAAACTGCGTTCAGCACCCGGGCCGATGCCGAAAATATCGTTGCCGTGTCGATGGAAGAGCGTGACTTTGATTACGTGACCCTGCCTGCGGCGCCGCTGCTCGAAGGCGTTGCCGTTGCGGACGGTGAGGTGCAGGCCTACTACGATGCAAATCAGTCTGCATTCCAGCGCCCCGAGCAGGTATCTGTTGAGTATATCGAGCTGACGCCGGACTTGTTCGCGGCGAATATCGATATTTCTGAACAGGACGTGCGTGCGCAATACGATCAGGAAGTGAAGAATTTCCAGGCCAGTATTCGTCGCCATGCGGCGCATATTCTGGTCGAGGGAGATGACGAGGCTGCACAGGCAAAGGTGGCGGAAGTTCAGTCAAAACTGGACGGCGGTGCTGAATTTGCGGCGCTGGCAAAAGAGTACTCCGATGACATCTTGTCCAGTGAGGACGGCGGTGATGTCGGTTTCACTTCTGGTGATGTATTCCCGCCCGCGTTTGAGGAAGCCCTCGCGCAATTGCAGGTTGGTGAAGTGTCCGGTGCGGTGAAAACCGATGCAGGTACCCATTTCATCAAGCTGATTGAAGTTGCCGATGCCGAGCCACCGACGTTTGCTGAGCGCAAGACCGCTATTGAAACACGCATCCGTAACGCGGAAGCCGAGCGCGAGTTTGTGGATGCAGTGAGCCGTCTGGGTGACCTGGCGTACAACGCTGAGACGCTGGCGGCACCGGCAGAAGAGTTGGGCGTAAGTGTACAGACATCTCCTTTGTTCTCCCGTCAGGGTGGCCCGGGTATTGTCGGTGAGCGCCAGGTAGTTAACGCAGCGTTTTCCCCGGAAGTGCTTGAAGACGGTAACACGTCAGACGTATTGAATCTCACCGAAAACCAAGCGGTGGTATTGCGTGTTGTCGAGCACAAGCCTGAAGGTGTGAAACCCCTTGAGGAAGTAAAAGCTGAGGTTGTCCAGCGTCTGAAGCGCGACAAGGCGAGTGAGCAGCTGGCGAACAAAGCCCGGGAAATTGAATCCCGGGCGGGTGAGACCGGTGGTCTGGCGGCCGTGGCCGAAGCGGAAAGCCTGACCCTTGAAACCAGTGACAAGACCCGCCGTGGTGGCTTTGGTGCCCGTGGTGAAGTGGTGGACAAGGTATTTGCAATGGCGGAGCCGCGCCCCGGTGCACGCACCTTGAAGCAGTTCGCACTGCCGAGTGGTGACGTGGTTGTGGTGCAATTGCGCGCTGTACGCTCCGGTGATCTCACCCGTCAAAGCAAGGAACAGCGTGATGCGTTGATGCAGCAGTTGTCTTCTATGCAGGGCGGTGCAGAGTTGGCAGCGGTGCAGAAGTATTTGCTGAGCAAGGCAGATGTTGAGATCCTGAGCGGCAATGAGCAGTAGCGACTGACTTACCCGCACA